>NZ_PDOC01000010.1 GCF_002760655.1 Massilia eurypsychrophila
TTCGGATCGATGCGCGTGCGGATTGTGTACAGGTCGCTGCCTGCGCTATCGGCACCCATGTAGACGGAGCCGTTATGCTTGATTGCCACTACACAGGTCATCGGATGCCTTCGAGCGGCACGCTGAAGTAGCGTGCCAATTCAACTATCGAGTTCTGCGGGTATGCCTGCCCGCCCCTCTTGTGCCGCGCCATGTAAGCCGCATGCGCCGCATCGGTGCGCTCACGCATCCATGCATCGAAGTGTATGGCAGGCGGCGCAACCTTGACTTCGGGCCTTCGCACCAACTCATACTCGGCGAGCGCGGTCACGAATTCGCCTTCCGGGTAGTATTCGCACTCGACGGTGACGACGTTGCCAGCCTCTACGCGCAATACGAACGAGCGCGTTTGCTTCGGCAACTGGAGCGCGTCACACAGCGCCTTGCCGATCTGATGACTAATGATTGCCATGTTCTCCCCTTACTTACCTTCGAGGAGGTTCCGCACCATGGCGTCAACGCCGTCGCCAAGCTCGCCATACCCGCCGGAGCGCAGCATGGTCTTGGCCGACTCGCAGGCAGCTAGTTGCGCGGCCATGGCTGCCATCTTGTCGCCGTTAGGATCGGCTGCAGCGCGGATGATTTCGAGCTGCCATGCGTGTGCGTTCATGGCTTCAGCCTGGCAATCTGCAATGCAGCGCGCAGCGAGGCAGCAGGCCCAAGGCACGCGCGCCAGCCGCAATAGCTGCGCCACACGCGAACCAGGTACGGCCGGCGTTTCAGCAACATGGGAACCTCAGGTGTAAAAAAGCGCCGTCGCATTGCTGCGGTCGGCGCGAAGCTCAGGGGAAAGCCGAGCGGAGATTGGGTTGTGGTGGCCGGCGCTGAACCCCGGCTTGGCGAGACTTACGCAATCAGGGCTTTCGCCCGACAGCCCGCTCACCTTCGAATACATACGTGCGCCATCAGCACTGCGCATTCACCACAAGGATGCCGACTGCACTACTGACGCTCGCGCCGCTATCGCGCCAGTGCCCAGCAATCGGCATTCTTGTGCGGCCTTGCTAGGCCATTACAAACAGAACTTCGGGTTCGGCTTCTTCGCCAACTCGCGCGCCATCCGCTGCGCCATTGCCTCGACGTGCTCGGCGCGCTGCAATCGTTCGGCAATCGCCTGGTAGGCCGCATCGGTGATCGTTCGGCAACCTTTGACCTTGCACGTTTGCGCATCCTCGTCGCTGAGTGCGAGCGTGCCGGGGATGGCGTCTTGTGCAAGGGCTGGCGTGGCGATCAGCAGCGCGATTAGGGCGAGCTTGGCGAACATTGGGACTCCTTGGGGAATCTGGCACCCGAGCAGGGATCGAACCTGCAGCCTCTAGGGTCTCTTGCGAAACCAAAGCGCTCCGCCAATTGAGCTATCGAGTATTGATCATGCCGGTCACAGCGTCCGGCGACGTAGCAGCGCGGCTTTTGGCGGCGCTCGTCTGTTTAGTGCGTAAATTTGTGCAGCGTCAGAGGTCGGCCTATTCGATGACGGGTCGCATCTATCGGCCTCAGGTTCCCGTACTGCTGTCGCCAGGAAGGTCAAGGGCTAACCTTGGAACGCTCCCCGGAGGCCTCTCACGAGGACTTTCGCTGGCCCGCCGGAACGCCAGCAGGCACTTGCAGCCGAGATCGCCCGACCGCCGCTACATCCCCAACGGGGAATTCTTAGGCACAACCGAACGTGCGCCCGGTGAAATACGCCAGCTCGCACACCACCAGGGCGACGACGGCAAACGCAAGCCAGCGCGCAAGGCGGCATGGCTCAGGCTCGGTGCTGCTGCGGGGCTGGTAGCGCATATGGCGACCCAAATGGAAAAGCCCGCGATCCTTTCGGGGCGGGCTGGTGCAACTATTGGAGAGATTTCATGCAGACAACCTGCGTAAAATCAGCAAGCTCGTTTGATCTCTTAGACCGCGGGCTCACCATCAACCAATGAAAGAGAAAAAATGCCAACTGAAATTGAAGAGTACCAAGAGGCACTTGAACTTCACCAAGCCTCGATACAGAAATGCGCCAAGCATGCCGACTTTATTCATCACGCCAGCAAAATCCTAGACAACTGGAGAACAGCAATGGTATCGAATACTGATGCCGGCTTTCCAGCCGAACTGGCGTTATCTGGACGAACACCGACCATCGACGCTGCGCAATGGCCCACGGCACAGCAGATTGGTGCAGATATGGCCGCGTACCACGCTACAAAGTCAGCCGCTCAGCAGGCGCACAGTCGAATTCCAGATGCTCAACGGGCAGTTATCTTGCCACCCCCGGCCTAATTCATTCAACGTCGATGCTTTGGGCTACGCGAAATGAAAAAGCCCGCGACCGGAAGGTGGCAGGCTTTAAAGTTTTTCGCAACAATCAGGAAGCATAGCACAATATAACCCGAACCCTAAAGGTCGTCAAGCAACTATTTTTGGCCTATTGCGCTCCGCATCCGCGCGGTCCTGCGCGTCTATCTCAAGATCGTGCAATCCGTCCATAACTGCGAGGTGCAGCGCATGCAGGCGGTTGTAGACGGTGACCTCGCTACATGACAATTCTTGGGCGATGCGTTTCACCGTCATCGACCCGGCCAGGTAGAACCAGAACGCGACGTCGTATTGCGCGGGGCTGCGCTTCCGGATCGCGATGATGACGCCCTCGATTTCCAACGCCGCGGCAGCTTCGGTGACCGGGCCTGCCCCTCCAGCGCCATGGATCTGCACCAAGTTGCAGTAATTCGACTTCGACGGATAGCCCATGCCGCCGTCATCCCGGCGCTTGCACCAGATGGCCCACTCGTTCAGACGCTTGTTGATGTACTCGATCATGTTTTCCTTTTTTGGCTGGCTCTTGACCTGGCCCTTGTATTGGCCTTGGATCTTGTTCCTGAATTTGCTTTATGGAACTGGGGTGGATTTTCCTTATCTCTTCTCTTCTAAGCTGCAAGTAAGCTGCTAGCGTTATCTTCTGACGTGCAAGTAAGCTGCTAGCGCCTTGCTAGCGTGCTGCTAGCGCCAGGCCGGGACGTGGCGACTTGATCAGGAAGCCCGCCTCGACAAAAATTTGCAAGTCCAGTCCTTGACAGGAAAGCTTTCGCTCCAAGAACGGCGTGTCGTCGGGCACCTGCCCATCATTCTGGCTGGCGTACACCCACAACAGCATCAGGTGCGCCTTTGACGCATCTGCCAGAGAGCAGAACGCATAATCATCAAGCAAAGCTCGATGCAGCTTTATCCAAGGCGGATTTCGCTTTCCATAGTGTTGAAATTCCGCCCAGTTCTTTACGGCCAAAAAATGAGTCGTCATTGCGATCCCTTCCTGCGAACATCAATAGTCAGTTTGCACAGCGCCACCATGCCGGCGCGCTGATGGAGGTCGTTGGCGTCCTCGCCCACTACGTCGCTCATGCAGTAAGGCAGGCCGGTTTTCTTTGCCGCCTTCTCGCCGGCGAGGGACAGGTCGTTATCTGCGAAGACGAACGCGCGGCCCTTGACCATGGTGGCCACGTGAACGAGGTTCGAGTCACTGAAGCAGACCAAAACAGACGCGTTTAAACGCAGCCGGCGCAGCGCAAGCTCAATGGATAGGCCGGTGGCATACCCTTCGACCAAGAACGTCTCCTGCGCCCTCTGATTGCCCAGCCTGAGCACTGCGCCCTTGGCCCGCATGCCGGATGCCATCTTCTTTTCCCATCGCCGCTCGCCGGGAATCCAATCGATGGTTTGCATTCCCTGCACCTGGTTGGTTTCGAGGTTACGCATTGGGACGATAAGCGTCGACTCGTTGACCAACGCGACGACACTGGGCAAGCCCTTCGAGTTCAGGTAGAAGTGCGTTTTCAGTTCGCACTGCTCGATCACCTTTTGCGATGCGTCGGCGGCGGCCCGATAGGCGCGCTGCTTGCGTGCCTCCTCGGCAATCGTCGCGGCATCACGCGCAGCGCGCGCCCGGCGCTTCTCAGCCTGCTCCTGATCCGTCAGCGGCCCGCGGTGCTCACCGTTGTCGCGCCAGCCGTTTGCAGCGGCCTCGTGAAACAGCGTCCCTAGTCCGACCTTTCCCGCCGCGCTGATGCTGCGCCACACCGACTTCGCTGACCTTGCGTCATACGATTCAGCGCCCTGGCTCCATACGTCCCAAGCGTCGAATCCATCTTCCGCAAATTCCGATTTGATGGCCATGCCCATCCGTATCCATAAATCGCGGTCGTGCGGTGGAACGAAGGAGAGTGCCGACGTCGCTCTATCGAGACTCATGGCGCCGCCCTTCCCCGCGAGAACGCGATGTTCTTCGACCGGATCTTGTTCATGACATTTTTGGTGATCGGCGTGTTCGCGTTCGCATCGAATGTGTAATTTGCGGGCGGCTCGGTACCGGTCATGTCCTTGTAGAGGTGCCAGGCGCGGCCTCGCTGCTTGCCGGGCGAACTGTTGCCGACGGCGTACGTGCAAAGCTGGTCCCACAGATGGCGGGTGTCGTCGGCCAACTTCTTCTTGCCCAACATGACCTCGCGCATTTCGCCCGATTCGACCTGCACCATCGATGCAGATTTCGACTCGAGCCCACACGCGATGCAGCGTTTCGCGAACGGGAAGAAGCCGCACGACGGGCAACCGGTGGCTTCCTTTTCCTTGTCGTCGCGCCGGATCGCCTTATCCAACTTGTCGCCGGCATCGAGCGCCTCCAGACCGTTGTAGTAGATGTCGCTGTAGTCCTCCATGAACCGCAGGATGTTCCCGGAATGGTCCAGCAAAATACAGTCTGTCTTGCCGGTCTCCGGAGAGCTGCGCAAGCCTCTACCCCACATCTGAATTGCGGTAGACAGGGACTTGCGCAGCGGGCGGCAGTCGACTACGCAGCCAACCGTCGGCACGTCGAAGCCTTTGGCCAGAGCTTCCACGCTGATCAGGACCTTAAGTGCTGAATCGTCTTTTCGGTATTCCGCGAGTAGCTGCTCGCGCTCGATCGCGTCTGTCTTCGACGTGAACACTGCGGCCATGATCCCCGCTTCGTTGAACTGGCGGCAGATCTCTTCACAGTGCGCGATCGTCGAGCCGAATACGATGGTCTTGCGGTCTTCTGCATACTTGGCCCACTCGACGACGACGTCGCCGACGATGTCCATGCCGCGCTGCTCGGCTGCAATGTCGGTCCATTCGCCGCCGGCCGTTGCTGCGCCGTCCATGTTCGCCTTGGTGCAGCTGAAAACCTTCATCGGCACCAGCACGCCGGATTGCGTTAAATCGTGCATCGTGGTCGCGTTGATCAGGTTGCTGAACAGCTTGCCCAACCCATCCGAGAACGGCGTTGCAGATAGCCCCACCACTGCCGCGCGGCACGTCTTGATATGGTCAGTCCACACGCTCAGCTGAGTATGTGCCTCGTCGATGATGATGACGTCGGCATCTGGCCACCCGCGGTTCTTCAACGTCTGCGCGCTGGCAATCTGGAACGGCACCTCGGGATTGAAGCGCCAGTGACTCGCCTGGATGATGCCGTGCGCGGACAGCCCATACTTATCGGCGGCCTCACTGGTCTGGTTGATCAGCGTGGTCCGGTCGCACATGAAGATCACGCGACGACCTTTTAGCAGCGCCTCGTGCGCGATACGCAGCCCCAGGTACGACTTGCCCGCACCGGTTGGCGCCATGATCAATTGGTTCTTGTGTCCCGCCTTGAGGCCCTGACGCAGCGCGTCGTGTGCCGTCGACTGGAACGGGCGCGGCACCGGAAATGAAGTGCTGGCGTAGCAGGGAGCGTCTTGCTCGAATAGGGTCGCGCTCATACGGTACCCTCCAGCTTCGCCAGTCTCGAGCGCAGCGACTTGATCATGCGGATCTGGTCGTTGATCGTATTTTGGTGGCCGGCGTTTTGCGACCTCAGTGCCGATATCTCCAAGCCCTTCTGTTTCAAGTCGGCCAGCGCCAGCGCGAGTGGATCATCGTCGGACGCGAGCAGGTTCCTGATGTACTCAAGTTGTTCGGCCTCGGCGCGAACGGCGGCTGCGATTTCTTCCGGCGATGGACCGAAGTTTTCCGGGGCGGCATCGGGCACCACTGTGATCTCGTTGCTTGATGATGGAGCTGGCGTCTGTTCGGCAGCAGGCGCAGCAACTGCTCTCGGCGGCGTGACCGTCTTGGCTGCTGCATTGATTGAAATTTCGCCTGCCCGTACTTGTGCTATGACTTCGGGCGTGGCCTTGCCGATGATTTTTTCGACCTTGCGCACGGTGTCCCGGCCGACGCCGGCCAACTTCGCGATACTGTCGTCGGTTCGGATCAACGCTTCGTCCGAATTCAGACTAAGCGTTCGACCAGGTGCCGTTTGGCCGTGCGCTTGCCGTTCACGCGCGCGCAACTCCAGCAATGGCTTAAGTTTCAAAGCCAGCGCTGTGCGTGCGAAATCAGTAGTGTTCCGCTTGCCCATCTGGTTTTGGATCATCCAGATCTTGACGTCAACCTTCGTGACAAGCCCGACCTTTTCAAAAGTAGAAAACGAGAGGCCATGCTTCTGGCAGATCTCGTAACGATTGTGACCATCCAACAGATAGCCGCCCCAGACCACTAACGGATCTCGGCAGCCGTCCTGGAGAATGCTCGCTTCGAGCAATGCGTATTCCTCGGTCGATAGCGGGTCAATCCACGCTTGCAGCTCTTTGTCGATTTGAAGTTCAAGCATGAGCGCGCTCCAGTTCGGCGCGTTGATTCGCTCGCGCTGCCTCTAGCGCTACATTGATAGCCGCACGGCCTAAGCCGGGAGCGACTTCATTCGCAATGTTGCGTTTTAGTTTGGCAATCTGAAAGCACCCACTCTCTGGGTTGCCCCAGGAGTTCAACTGCGATTCCAACGTGCGTAAGGGGGCGCGGAAGAACTCCCGCCGACCGTTGACACGGCACCAGTCAAGCGACCGATGAATCGCTTGCTCAACACCCTGCGGATCTTCCGTGTCGAAAAATCCGAGCATTTCGAATGGAGTAGGGCACGAGGTTGACGCTGACAGTTCTGCCATTCGGTCACGAGGATGCTTGAGCGTATAGCCGATCTTGACGATGCCGGGCATCGAAGGATTGGAGAGGAAATAGACAAACCCGTAGCTCATACAGACCTCAAATTCAAAGTTTGGAAAATCCAGGTAGCGGCGCTGAGCGGAATCGCTTCCCGCATAACCAGCCACATGATCACGCGCTTGATTGCGGTCTTCATGCGGCCTCCATGATCTCGATAGTCGCTGCAGCCAGGGCAGCCGAAAACATGTGCATCCAGCACCAGGCCGCCGCCGACCCACGTGCGTATGGGCAGATGGCCAGGGCGCCGGATTCAGCTGCCGCGGTGGCGGATCTGACAATCTCTGTCAGAGGAACATTCCTTTCCAGGCCGCTCATTGCACCGACCCCGCTGCACGATCAGCATTCAAGTGCCTCGCCTTCCTGCAAGCCGTTTGCAGCCGCCTTCGGATGTTGTAGGCTTTGCGCTTCTCAGCCTGATGCTTTTCGTACTTGCCCTTCGTAGCGGCGATGATTGGGGCGTGATCCGGATTGCGTGGATCGAGCCTGCCTTCGACCGGACCGTGCTTCCCCTCGTAGGAGTTCAGCGCCTCGATGTACTTCCGATGCGCCTCGTTGACGGCGAGCTGTTGCCGATGGTCATGCAATGCAAGCGCGGCCACCTCAATCAGCAGTGCTATTTGCGAAGCAGAGACGTAAGGGGTCCCATCACCGGCCGGCTGCCCGGCGGCGTTTTTCGGTTTGGTCATGGGAGCCTCTTAGGACTTCGAGGCGCTGATGCAGGACTGCTGCCAGTCAGCGATAGCGTTCGCGTTCCAGGCCACCGATCGGCGGCCAATCGATATTGGTGCGGGGAATCGCTTTGCCCGCACATCTGCGTAGATCGAGCTGCGCGATCGGCCGGTCAGAGAGATGACTTCAGGGAGTCGTAGAAATTGCTGTGTGTTGTACATTTGCTACCCTTAATAAAAAGTAGCAAGAGCCAAAAATACTCACGATACGGCACACTAGGGATCAAATCTAGCCTCGATAAAATGAGGCTCACTAATATTCCGCTATACGTGGACGTATGACATGTGTGATAATCGCGACGTCTCTTCCAAGCGACATCGTTGCTGCTCTTGCTTTATTGCTACGATAAAGCGACCCCCTAGGTCGGCTCCTACACCTTCCTGGGGGTGTCGCGACTACACTTCAAATTGCCTTAATCTTATATTCCTCCTAGACGCTCACAACATTTCGTTAGTCGCTACAGGATGTGTCAATTGTATCGCAGTCGTAACGTGTAACGCAGATGTGATTTTTTGTTGGTCGTCTGCTCATTCCTCCAACACGGTCTATTGCAGACTATCTCAATTCTTTGCCTGGATTTTTGATATATAGAATTCCATATTCATAACAAAACGATCTGATATTTATTGTAAACTGTGCATCTATACAGTAATCTGTTGGTCGATATCATCGGAGGTCTCGCGTCAATTCCTTGGCCAGGTACATCGCAATCTGGCGCGGCCGCGCAATGTTCGCCGGCCGGCGCTTCGAGTACATGTTGGCGACCTTGATGTTGAAAACGGCCGCCACAGTCTTCTCGATGTTCTCCACCTCGATCTGGCGGTTCTGCACCAACAGCAGGTCCTTCAGCGCTTCCTTCAACCACATCGTCCCGGTGAAGCTGGATAAATACAGCCGCTGGCCATGTTGGTATATTTGGCTTGCTACTGGCTGGTATTGGACGATGGTTGTATCTTGCCGGACAACCGGTATGAAATCTACAACGCACGCGCCCACACGATTACTGTGCGGTAGCCCTCGATATGCGGGCGCTACCGAACGCTAGTCTCACCTTCGCGGCCAGCTGCACGAAGCCATTCGTAGATTGTTGTCTGCGCTCGCTGGGAACTCAGAACCGTCTGAAACTCAGGCGCTTTGGCAATGGCGAGTGGAGCTAGAACAAACGACGCCCGATATGGTGACGGCCACGAACCAGCCTGGAATGCGTCTACCACCCACTTCCTCAACTTTGATTTAGGGGCATTTGTTTTTGTAGCGCCTCGCTGACCATCCTCCCTACGCTTTTCATCGGAAATCCGCATTCCCTCCAGCCAGCCGGTAAAGAAAAATGCTGTTGAAAGTGCGCCCGAAACGATACAGAGCAGCTCCATAGCTCGATGGTATTCCTTCGCTTTTTGTGCCAGCAGAGCCTGATCGACATTCCACAGGGCGAACGCAGCCATAGCCTGAATGTTTGAAAGGGACGGGGAAATCTGAGTAAGGCGATGCCAGTCGGGACCATCTTTCTGAGCCAGCCAGTCGTCGAGGACAGTATCCGCACCATTATCATTTATGTAATCGGATTCGTTCTCGTACTTCTTTCTCGGAGGTGACCCCTCGAGGCGATCCGCCGCTATCAGCACATCGGTGCAATCGATCGCATGCCTCGCGCCTTTCGAAAGTTCATCGACCGAAAACTGCGCCAACTCTTTGATCTGGCCCCAAGTTAAAACGCACTCACCGGAATCGCACCGAAGCAAAGCCTGCCTCGCTAGGCGGCGAACATCAGCGCCAGCGTCCACGCTAAATTCCAACTCGCCGCTTTCGCCTGTCATACATTCGAATTTAAGCATATCGCATCCCCTTGATGCCCCTGATCTAAAAGGTGCCAGCCCAGCCCGCCAGGGAAGCGAGTCTTCGGGGATCAGTGCCTAGGGCTGGCGTAAAACTTCGCTACATGTTGCCGATAGTCTACGATAAATTGCTAGCCCTTGGCATGGCCGCTTTCCACCAGGCGCAGCAACGGCGCCACGCGATGCGGGCACCGGACAGCCTGGGCATCCGCCAACCGCACGATGAAGGCCTGGCTGCGACCGTTCATGGCGCGGAATGCTGCGAGCAATTCCATTTCTGACGGTGTCAAGACTGGCGGTGACGCATCCAAGACGACAGACTTCACGCGCGCTGGCCGCAGCGCTGGCTTCTTTGGGCGAATCATCGCGTCACCACCTTTCCGAACTCTGCGGCAAGGCGGATGTCATGCACCAGAAATGGAGTATCCGGCTTGCCGCTCATTGGGTGACACTGCGCATCTGCCTCTGCCAAGTCTAAATTTTCTTCACGGCGGCGATGGTCCATTTTTTGGTACGCCCTGACCCATCGAATTTCTGCCGGCGTCAATTCAGACAAGGCAATGCTCACCGCTGCGAGTGTGCTTGCTTGTGACGCGCCACCGCAGGGTTTCGTAGGGGTCATTCGCCACCTCCTACTTTCGGAAGCGGCACCTCGAACGTATAGCGCGGCCAATCTTCGGCCTGGCTTTGCGCGTCGCTCCGGATCGATTCGCGGCCCCTGCCGTCCGACAGTCGATACGCCTTCAGCAATTTCATTTCTTTCGTCGTCAACCCCAGCGGCTGAACCGAATCGAAGCCCAATTCCCAAGCGGTGACGAGACCAGCGAAGTCCGGGTGTTCCTTGTGCTCGTCGACCAGTTCGGCGAGACAATGCGCGCGCCATCCCTCAAATGCTGTCGCGGGGTCGACGCAGCCCTCCAAGTTGGCGAGGGAGTCTCTCCCGGCCTGTTCACCAACGGTGCGCATACTGCTGCGCGTGACGCGGGTATAAGTGTCGATGTCGTCGGCCGCATCGATATCCCGGCCTCGGCTGACGAGCGTTGCACCTGGAGCGGCAAGCGCACTAGTAATCTCCGAACGCCATGGGTGGTCCGTGCCAAATCCGGAAGCGGCCATGTAGCCGTCCAACCTGGTGAGTACGGCGGCGCTCATGATGCAGCCCTCAGCGCAGCGACGACCTCATGCGCCTGGTCGCGATAGAAGCTAAAAGTCTCCATCCGTTCGTCAGCGAAGTGCACCGCGAGTCGTGCGAATCGTTCGACTGTGCGAAGCCGCGCAAGCATCTCATCCCGACTGACGTCGCCCACTTGTGCCGAGGCTTCGATGGTCTTGAAGATCGTGTGCAGCTCGTCGAGAATGCTCATGCCAAGATCGGAGGCATTCATGGCATCAAGAGCGATGTCCAGCGCGGAGCCCTTCTCGTTTCCGGCCGGTGCCGTTGTGCGGGCGCTCATGCTTGCCCCCTATCGTTAAAGGTAGCTGCTGAGCTGTCGATTTCGTCGCTAATAAATTCACACATCGCGGCGGACATGTTCACTAGCCTGCTGATCGCCGTGTTGCTCAGTGGTGGCTCCGAAGACGAATCTTCCGGATCGAACGCGTCCTCCAATACCGGGTTGCCAGCTACAATTCGTAGTACCACCCCAAGTCCGGAGCACATGGTATAGATTCGATTCATCTGCTCAATGAGAGGGGCTGCCGAGCCGCTAGCGGCTATCGTAGCTTCGTGGAACTGGCCATACTTCTCTTCCAAACTGGAACGGCGGACACTCGCGATCTCAGCCTGAATGCGTTTCCCGGTGTCGGGCTTTTCCAAAGCTGGCGCCCTCTCGCTTGTTGCTGATTTGGTACCATCGTTAATGTCTGCTTGATTCTTTTTGATATCTTTGATAATCTCAATTTTGTTCATGTGTTTCTCCAAGATGCACTGATCCATGCGACCCCGGATACTCGTAATATCCCTGGTCACAGCTGCTCCGGTTCCGCCGGTCCGGCTGGTAAGACGAGAGGGGCAGCTGGCAGGCTGCCCCTCATCACGTCTGGTCTTTAGTTTGAAATTTCAGGTGCACGTCTCCCTGGCCAGTTTGTCGGCCAATCAGTTAAAAATCCAGTTTTTGATTACTTCGCGCTTGTCTCGTCAGTGGCTCGCTGCCGCTGCAGCATTGCAATCACCAGCCCGTTCAAGCTCAGCCCTTGAGCCCTCGCCTGCTGCTTAGCCCACTCCTTTAATTCGGTCGGCAGACGTAGCGGCGTTGTGCACTGCTGGCTCTTGCTTGGCATATGCCACTCCGCTCATCAATGTTCAAGATTCATTTTGACATCTACCTTGGGTAGATGTCAAATTGATTCTTTGCGCGATATCAGAAAGAATCAGATACTCCCGTGTTATGAGCGCCACAAAACAACAGAACAGCTTCCCTCTCCGGATGCCAGAGGAACTACGTGCCCGCATAGAGGGTCGTGCCGCCACGACTGGTAGAAGCGCAAACTCAGAAATTGTGTGGATGCTGACGGCGATGTTGGAACGAGGATCAGACCTGGCGACGGTCCCCGTGGAGACCCTGTTAGATGAACTCGTCAACCGCCTTGACGCAAAGCTGCAGATAGTGGTCCAGGACACTTCAACGCACGTCGGCGTCGAGCCGGCCAAGAGGGGAAAGAAAGGCGGGTAAGCAATGGGGAGCGATGTCGAGAACAACACCGGGGCAATCGCGCAGCACATCCAGACAGCCGTAACACTTATGGTCGAGAAAGCGGGAAGCAGCACAGCGCCATTAGTAGCAAACTCCGAAATACTTGCGCGGCTCGAACTAATCATCACAAAGCTCGCGAGCCTCGAAAGCGCGGTTACGGCGTTGGGTGACCTACGGACGCCGCGGCTCCCTGCTTTGCCGGCGTCAGTCGACCTATGGGATACAAGGCACGTTGCCGCCTACCTCAAGCGATCGATCGACAACGTCCGCAAGGAGATTGTGACCCTCCCCGGCTTCCCCGCGCCTATTCGGCTTCCGGTTCATGGCAAAGCCCAGGCCCTTTATAAGGCGCGCGAGGTCATACGGTGGGCGGAGAGCTACCAGGGGAAAACAGGGCAGTAGCCGGGCATGCCAAGGCAGCAAGCGGAGTAATCCATTCGGCCATGGTCGGAGGGACCGCTCCAGATGAGAACCGTCCCGCATGTTCACTTCCGACAGCGCCATCCATACCGAAAGCGACTCAATGAGCAACCGACCTGCACCTGATCCGGTGGCCACCGCTATCGCACAACACCTTAAAATCGTTGGCGAACTGATGGCAAACCAGCGGGGCGCTGGGCACGCGCAGACTGCAAACAATCCCGAAATCATCGCGCGCCTGGACAAAATTCTCGCCAGGCTCGGCGCACCGACCGAGTACCCAGTCTCCTGGGTCAAGCTAGAAAAATACGTGGAACTCTCCGGCGATTCCGCCGACTCAGTGCAGGCGCGGCGCAAGATTGGGAAATGGCTCGACGGTCAGCAATGCAAGATTGTGGATGGGCGGTTGTGGATTGATTTGCGAGCGGCGCAGCGCTGGGTGGAAGAATGGGATGGGGTTGCACCCTCGCGTGCATCTAAAGCGCAGAAGAAGTGAGCAAGTGCGTAGAATGACGCTGTCCATGGCTGCGCGCCGAAGCCGCCACAGGCGAAAGATAGCCCTTCGACGTGGCGGTGGTAGGTTCTAACATCAAGAAAAATTATTTCCTTGCTTTCAGGTCGGCCATTGCTGACTTCTCTTTCGCCTCAGCATCTTTTTTGCATGACGACTTCTCAGCGCCTTTCATTTTGCCGCAAGCGGCCTTGGCCATCTTCTCGTCGGCCTCGATTTGCTTCTTTGCAGCCTTCATCTCGGCAGACGTCATTTTCATCGGCGCAGCGGTTGTTGCCGCCGGCATGGTGGTTGCCGCGGGAGTAGCCATAGTATTGCTAGGGGTGGCTGTCGTCTTTGCAGGTGCCGTTGACGAACTTTGAGCAGCGAACGCCGCGCCAGATACCGCAAACAAAACAATACTTGCATATTGGAAAATCGATTTCATTCTAGTCTCCAGTGATTTTAAGTTTTTGAGCGAATGCTCTGCTGTGTAACGACATGCAGATCGACTTGGTTGACATGAATTTTCGCTTAGCGTTTGAGCTTCAACGATCAAATCGGATCGTTCAATTGCCGTCCTCTTAGCGTGCTCACTGCGCGAGCGAAATCGGATAGAGTGTCCAAGTTATTCACCGCGCCGAGCACTGTGGCAATGATACTGAAACGCGAGAAGCTGTATGGCGAAGTTTGGCTAACGCCCATTGGTCAACTCGCTTTGCGGCTTGGAATGAGTTCAGCGCGGCTAAGGAGTGCATGCAAGACGCTCGCGATTCCATTGCCGCCGTTGGGGTATTGGACCGCGCAAAGGGCCGGGAAGGCCACTCTCGTGACGCCGCTGCTCCCGCATGACGGCCCTCACGAAGTCCGTGTCGGTCCAGCGGAGCGCCCAAGCGCCGCGAGGCTACCCGAACCTAAGCCAACTTTAAATAAAACCACTCAGCCTCGCCTGGTGCCGATTGCTGTTTGGGCAGAACTGATGTTCGGTGAGCACGCGCCGCACTCCAACACACTGCTGCGGTGGGTCCAGGATGGGCAAATTCAGCCGCGTGCGCGCAAGATTGCCAGGATCTGGTGGGTCGCGCCGAACGCGGAATACGTGGGAGATTGAGTGAGTATTTCGACGGGGATGCCGACTGATGTGCCCGCATGCGGCCGCATAACATTTTGCCAGTAGGCCGTCCGCAATGAATGCCCGGCGCGGATTGCTGGCTGCGGCTAGGGAGTGTTTGGAGGGCTAGGCGCTGTCGGCCTGCCGTGGAATGCGCGAGGCCCATTTCGGGCGAAAAAGCCCCACTGGCCGGGGGGGGGGCTTCTCCAAAAGCAAAGGGCCTACCGAAGTAGGCCCCATTTGTCGTTGCACAGGATTGCAATCTCCGGGTGCAAAGGCCTCTTGCGAGGACTTCAGCCTGATGCTTTTGCAGCGCAGGGTAGATGTGGATAGTATGCGGAGAAAGGCGGCCGGTCAAGCGCGTAAAAAACCTGCTCGGGGCGGGCTGAAATTTCGACCAACTTAGACGCCGGTAACTTTTCTCCAGTTATTGACGACCTCCCTGAGGGATAAAACGAGCGTTGCAAGTCCCCCGACTATCAATGCCGGCTTATCGTCAGCCAACGCCCCTAGTTGATCTAGGGGCAGGAACATGGTTAGCATCGTTATCTTGAAGCCGGACGCGACACCTGCGGACGTTAGCAATAACATCACAACGGGACCAACATCTAGCCAGCGCCGTTTGTATAAACAAAACGGGGTCGTTGACAAAAAAATGGCGACCGCGAAATAAGTGGCCGCCGTTCCAAACTCTTTTTGTAGGCTAGTAGCAAACTCAAGCATGCTTGTCGCGCATCATTGCTCCTATTCCCCCTCCAATTGCGGCTCCAACAAGCAATCCCGGCACGCCAAATACACTTCCAATAGTGCCCCCGCCGACAGCCGACGCGAATACTGACGAGAAGGTCGGCGTGGATCGTTTAACAAGTTTATTTTTGTGCAAGGTAGGCTTCGCTCCGAGCTTTTTCTTTGCGGCACTCATACGCCCCCCCATTCCAAGTTAATTCTAATCTGTCTAGCATACACCTCTGTAAGCACTAGTCTACCTCAAATTTGACTAATTTGCATGTTGCTGAACGTGGATGGACTCCACTGTGCCACGCCTCATGACCCGCCTACACTACCATTGCGGCAGGCCGGCACCATGACGGACCGCAAGCCGTAGTCGGCATCCAGGCGTGCCGCTGCGCCTAAGTGGAGGTCAGCGCCGCATCGCAACGGACCTTCACTCGTCGTCCTCGTCGTCAGGTAGATCCAACCAGATTCCAAAGTACCCCGCATTCCCGTCGCCCTTATCCCATCCGCCGCGCACATGGCCTGCGCACTCGAACATGGTAAAAGCTGAAAGTCCGCCGGCCTTGACTGCGCGGCGAAACTCCCGCGCAAGGTCCTTGGGTAGGTGCCCAACCTTGCCGCCGCCGAGGAGCACCGCAACCGCCTGCCTGTCGAACTTGTTGTCGCTTTCCAGTTGCAGGTGTGCGCGCACTTCCAGATCGAAGCCGGCTACCGTCTTCGGGCCGCAGACCTTTAGGAATTGATCTTGGTAGAAGGCCTCGCCGACAACCTCGATATCGAAGTTGCCTGGGCCGGTGATTTGGGGGATTTCATTTGACATTGCATCTCCTTCCGGGCTCCGGGCGTGCCGTTGCGCCTTACTTTTTGAGTTGCGACTCGCAGCGCGCACAGACTGTGGCGTTGCCATCGCCCATATGCCGGCATTTCGGGCAAATCGATACATGGGTTGGAATGGCCGGCACTCGGCGTCCAAGTGTCGGCAGTGGCGTATCTGCCTGCAGTACCGGCGGCGAGACCTTTGGCGCCATCGCCCCGAACCCCAGCAGGATCGCGCCGACGACCGACAGAATGCCGGAGAAGATCATCGCGTTCTGGCGCTGCGTTATTCGGTCGATATTGGCGACCTGCATGGCTGGCGTTTTGACGCCGTAGCCGAAGTCTTGCGCTGGCACGTCGACAGCCACGCTCATCGTCATGGAGTAGGCACCTAACGCCAAGCCGATCGCCAGAATAATTGATCCAAATGCTTTCATGTCCCGCCCCTAGTGTCGGCAAAGTGCCGCATGCGTAGCGATGATACGTTGGATCAGATGGCAAAAGACTATCGAATTGTAACGTCCAGCGTTCTTCGCGTGCCGATGCGCTGGAGGGCGCGGTGCCGGCCGGAACGTGAGAAATAGCGGCGTGGGTAGAAATGTGGGTACGAAAATGGAAAAAGCCCCGTCTATAGGGGCTTTTTCGTCTTACTGGCGGAAAGGGTGAGATTCGAACTCACGGTACGCCTAAACGTACGCCAGATTTCGAGTCTGGTGCATTCGGCCACTCTGCCACCTTTCCTGATCCGGGCCCTGCTGTTCTCGCTTGCTGCTGCGAGGACAGAATTATAGCAAACCTGTCGAAAAACGGAAGAGCTTTTTTTGGGCAACTTTACACGCCCCTGGCCCAGCCGTTCTTCCGTGTTCAGCCAGCCGGCGTCAGCCGTTCCAGCCCGCCCATGTACGGCTGCAGCACTGCCGGGATCAGCACGCTGCCATCGGCCTGCTGGTAGTTCTCCAGCACCGCCACCAGCGTGCGCCCCACCGCCAAGCCGGAGCCGTTGAGCGTATGCAGCAGTTCCGGCTTGCCCAGCACGTTGCGGAAGCGCGCCTGCATGCGACGTGACTGGAAAGCTTCGCAGTTCGACAGCGACGAAATTTCGCGGTAGGTGTTCTGCGCCGGCAGCCACACTTCCAGGTCGTACGTCTTGGCGGCGCCAAAGCCCATGTCGCCAGTGCACAGCGACATCACGCGGTACGGCAGGCCGAGACCCTTGAGGATCGTTTCGGCGTGACCGACCATTTCTTCCAGCACGTCGTACGAGGTGTCGGGATGCACGACCTGCACCATTTCCACTTTGTCGAACTGGTGCTGGCGGATCATGCCGCGGGTGTCGCGGCCGTAGCTGCCCGCTTCCGAACGGAAGCACGGCGTGTGCGCGGTCAGCTTGATCGGCAAGGCGCCCTGCGCGATGATTTCGTCGCGCACCATGTTCGTCAGCGTTACCTCCGACGTCGGGATCAAGTAGAACGTTTCGCCCTCGCCCTCGGCGCCGCCTTTTTTCACCGAGAACAGGTCGGCTTCAAATTTTGGCAGCTGGCCGGTGCCGCGCAGCGAATCGGCGTTGACCATGTAGGGCGTATAGCATTCGGTGTAGCCGTGCTCGCCGGTGTGGGTGTTGAGCATGTACTGGGCCAGAGCACGGTGCATGCGGGCGATGCCGCCCTTCATCACCGAGAAGCGCGAACCGGTCAGCTTGGTGGCAACTTCAAAATCGAGTCCCAGTCGGGCGCCGACGTCGACGTGGTCCTTGACCTCGAAATCGAATACCGGCGGCGTGCCGACCTTGCGTACCTCGACGTTACCGGTCTCATCGACTCCGGCCGGCACTGATTCGTGCGGCAGGTTCGGCACCGATTCCATGAAGGCGGCCAGCCTGGCCTGCACTTCCGACAGCGACGCTTCATTTGCCTTGAGCTCGTCGCCGAGTCCGGCGACGTCGGCCATCACGCCGGCGGTGTCTTCGCCTTTGCCCTTGAGCATGCCGATCTGCTTGGACAGCGCATTGCGCTTGGCCTGCAAGTCTTCGGTGCGGGTCTGGATCGCCTTGCGTTCGGCTTCGAGGGCGTTGAATGCTGCCACGTCGAGGACGAATTTGCGGCTTGCCAGGCGAGCGGCGACATTGTCAATGTCTTTGCGGAGAAGTTGAATGTCTATCATTATGGATTGCCGGTTTGTCGAGACCGCAATTGTACCAAGTTGACAGCCATTCCCAGCGAACTTTGGCGGGGAGCTCCCCAGCCGCGATCGCGGTGTTGCGCTTGCGCGAATCTTTGCGCGACTACTCGATCAATCTTTCGTTATGCGCCGAGCTGGGCTTTCTGTGCTGCTGTCAGGCGCTTGCCTTTGATGACAACCACTTGCATCGGCGCGTCGGCGGCGACGGTGTAGGCGGCAACTGGCGCGCTGGCGATGCGGGCCGATTCGTTGGCGGTGGCGTAGCTGGCGAACGTGGCGAGAACTGCTGCTGCGACGAAGGCTGCTTCGAAATTTTTCATGATCTTCATGGTGTGCTCCTGGTGGTGAAGTGGTTTGGTATGGTTGAACTTTAACCACTCGCCCTCCTCTTCTCCAGCGACTTGCGACGAAGCGTACAAAACGCGGGACAGTCCGCTGAAAATGCGGCATGGAAGCGTTTTGGGGGATGTTCGCGGGGCGTTACGCGCAGAAGCCCCGGGGCAGAGCCCACCGTCAGCGCTAGATGCCGCCCGCGCAGGCAGGTTTGCTGCCATCTCGGCTTAGAAGTTATAGGGGCTCCTGCGCCGGGAAGTCGGGCTCGCCAATGGCGAGCCCGACGTTCATACGTTACATCTTAGGCTTAAGGTCGAGGCGGAATCAACCGGCGGCGGAGCGGTCAAGGCTGCGCAGCCATGCCAGCTTTTCGGCAATCTTCGCTTCGATCCCGCGCGGCACCGGCTCGTACCAGCTCGGTTCGGCCATGCCCTCGGGCAGGTAAGTCTCGCCGGCCGCGTATGCATTCGGCTCGTCGTGCGCGTAGCGGTACTCGTGGCCGTAGCCGAGTTCCTTCATCAACTTGGTCGGCGCATTGCGCAGGTGCACCGGCACTTCGCGGGACTTGTCCTTCTTGACGAATGCCACGGCGCGGTTGTAGGCGTTGTAACCGGCGTTGCTCTTGGCCGCGATCGCCAGGTAGATCACCGCCTGCCCCAGCGCCAGCTCGCCTTCGGGCGAACCGAGCCGCTCGTACGTGGCGGCGGCATCGTTGGCAATCTGGATCGCGCGTGGATCGGCGATGCCGATGTCTTCCCACGCCATGCGCACGATGCGGCGCAGCAGGTATTGCGGGTCGGCGCCGCCATCCAACATGCGGCACAGCCAGTACAGCGCCGCGTCCGGGTGCGAGCCGCGCACCGACTTGTGCAGCGCCGATATCTGGTCGTAGAAATTGTCGCCGCCCTTGTCGAACCGGCGCGAATTGAGCGTCAGCGCGTTGTCGACGAATTCGCCGGTGATGTGGGTGATGCCGGACGTCTCGGCCGACGTCTTGGTCTGCTCGAGCAGATTGAGGAAGCGGCGCGCGTCGCCGTCGGCATAACCGATCAGGGTGGCGATGGCGACGTCGTCGAACGTCAGGTGCTGGAGCACGCGTTCCTGCGCCCGCGCCAGCAGTTGCAGCAGCTCGGCATCGGTGAGCGCCTTCAGCACGTACACCTGCGAGCGCGACAGCAGCGCCGAGTTCACCTCGAACGATGGATTCTCGGTGGTCGCGCCAATCAGCGTCACCAGGCCCGATTCGACGAACGGCAGCAGCGCGTCCTGCTGCGACTTGTTGAAGCGGTGGATCTCGTCGATGAACAGGATGGTGTGCTTGCCGCCGGCCAGGTAGTGCTCGGCCTGCTCGATCGAGGCGCGGATGTCCTTGACGCCCGACAGCACCGCCGACAGCGCGATGAACTCGCAGTCGAACGCATACGCGGTCAGGCGCGCCAGCGTCGTCTTGCCCACGCCTGGCGGGCCCCACAGAATCATCGAATGGGGCCGGCCCGACTTGAACACCAGGTTCAGCGGCTTGCCGGGGCCGAGCAGGTGGCTCTGGCCGATGACTTCCTCGATGGTGCGCGGGCGCAGCGCTTCGGCCAGCGGCGGCGACGGCTCGTTCTTGAACAGATCATCCATGCGAGCTTCTCCGCGGCGAACAGGGGCGCACTGGCGCAGGGCTGGACAAACGTAGTGGCATCATTGGAGGTGGCGGTTAAACAAGTGCTGATAGTTTAACGGATGAGCGCCGGCCCCGTGGAGGTAAGACCGGCAATCGGGCGCGGCGTTCCCCGGACAGATGGGTACGAGCGATTATGCCGGCGGCAATGTGGCGCCGACCTGCACCTGCGGTCCGAACTTGAACTCCATCGTGCCCGGTTGCGGCGTGGCGCCGGCTGCGGGAACCGGCAGCTTGCAGCGCGACAGTGCCATGATTGCGGCCTTGTCGAGCGCGCTCGCGCCGCTGCTCTTGAGGACGCGGATGTCGGCGAAGCGCCCGTTGGCGTTGCCGACATATTGCAGCGTGACGTCGCCGGACAGGTTACCCTTCACCGCCGCGATCGGCAGCACCGGCGCCGGGCAATCGTAGGGCTTGGCCGCGTGGCTGGCGTCGGCCGCATGCAAGGCGCCGGCCGACAGCACCATCATCACCAGATTCATCGCTAAAAACACGCTCTTGGTGTTCATATCGTCCGATCAGTTGTTGAATATGTCGGCGCCTTTCGGCGTCACGAACTTGAACTGCTGCGCCGTCAGCGGCGGATTCTTTTCGAATTTTTTAAACAACAATACCGACGTCTGGCCGAATGCGTCGTGCAATTCCATCGCTTCCGGCGTGCCGTTGCGCAGGCCAATGCTGATTTTCTCGAACGTGCTGTCCTTCGCCTTCGGTACGGCATTAAGCCACTCCAGGCCATTGCGCGTGCCAGCTTCCGACAAGGTGAAGTTCTTTTCCAGGTCGTTGCTGCCGAACAGGATGGCGGCCGGCGACGAACCGAGCGCGTTGCCCAGCTTCTTCACCGTGACCTGGTTCAGGTCCTTGTCATAGATGTACAGGTTGTCGCCATCGGCCTGCAGCAGCTGCTCGTAGGGCTTCGTGTAAGTCCAGATGAACTTGCCGGGACGGGCGAATACGAAGGTGCCCGACGACAGCGGCGACGTCTTGCTGTTCTCGGCCTTCTTCATTTGCTGCTGGGTAAATTCGCCGCGCGCGGCCTTGGTGCCGGCCACAAACGTCTTGAACTGGTCGAGCGCGCTCGCCTGCGCGGCGCCACTGACGGCCAGCACGCCGGCAAACAGCGCCGCGACCAGATTGATTTTCTTGAAGCTCATTGATTTCCTTGTATCGTTACTCGGCGCTGGCGGCCGGCACCAGGATTTCCCGGTTGCCGTTCGACTGCATGGACGACACCACGCCGCTGTTTTCCATTTGCTCAAGCAGGCGTGCGGCGCGGTTGTAGCCAATCCGCAAGTGTCGCTGCACCAGCGAGATCGAGGCGCGCCGGTTCTTCAGCACCACCTGGACCGCCTGGTCGTACAGCGCATCGGCCTCGCCGCCGCCCTCGCCTGCCGGCGCGCCATCGGCGCCGCCTTCACCCTCGAGCGTACCGCCTTCGAGAATGCCATCAATGTAGTTCGGTTCGCCCGTTTGCAGTAAATGTTTTACAACTCGATGCACTTCTTCGTCGGAAACGAAGGCGCCGTGCACCCGCACCGGCAATCCTGTGCCCGGCGGCATGTACAGCATGTCGCCCATGCCGAGCAGCGCTTCGGCGCCCATCTGGTCGAGAATGGTGCGCGAGTCGATCTTCGAGGACACCTGGAACGCGATGCGGGTCGGAATGTTCGCCTTGATCAGGCCGGTGATGACGTCGACCGACGGCCGCTGCGTCGCCAGGATCAGGTGCAGGCCGGCGGCGCGCGCCTTTTGCGCGATGCGGGCGATCAGCTCCTCGACCTTTTTGCCGACGACCATCATCAGGTCGGCCAGCTCGTCGATGATGATGACGATGGTCGGCAGCTTCTCGAGCGGCTCCGGCGAATCCGGCGTCAAGGAGAACGGATTCGGGATGTGCTCCTCGCGCTTGGCGGCGTCGGCGATCTTGGCGTTGTAGCCGGCCAGGTTACGCACGCCGAGCTTGCTCATCAGCTTGTAGCGGCGCTCCATCTCGTTGACCGCCCAGTTCAGCGCGTGGCCGGCCTGGCGCATGTCGGTCACCACCGGCGCCAGCAGGTGCGGAATGCCTTCGTAGACCGACATTTCCAGCATCTTCGGGTCGATCAGGATCAGCCGCACATCGGCCGGGTCCGACTTGTACAGCAGCGACAAGATGGTCGCGTTGATGCCGACCGACTTGCCCGAACCGGTCGTGCCGGCCACCAGCAGGTGCGGCATCTTGGCCAGGTCGGCGATGACCGGCTTGCCGGCGATGTCCTTGCCGAGCGCGATTGTCAGGCTCGACGGGCTGTCGTTGTAGATCTTCGAGCCGACGATTTCGGTCAGGCGCACGATCTGGCGCTTCGGGTTCGGCAGCTCGAGCGCCATGTAATTCTTGCCGGGGATGGTCTCGACTACCCGCAAGGACGTGAGTGACAGCGAACGGGCCAGGTCGCGCGCGAGGCCGACGATCTGGCTGCCCTTGACGCCGGTGGCCGGCTCGATCTCGTAGCGGGTCACGACCGGACCCGGGAAGGCGGCCACGACCTTGGCATCGACGCCGAAGTCCGACAGCTTCTTCTCGATCAGGCGGCTGGTAAATTCGAGCGTCTCGACCGACACCGTTTCCTGGTATTCGGCGGCCTCATCGAGTAACGACAGCGGCGGCAGCGGCGAGTCGCCCGGCAGGTCGCGGAACAGCGGCGCCTGCTTTTCTTTCTCGACGCGTTCGGACTTGACGATGACGGGCGCCGCGTGCGGCTCGATCTTCACCGGCGGCGAATCGATATGCTTCTCGACATGCTTGGCGCGTTCGATGACGACTACCTCGTCGCGCTTGACGGCGGCCACTTCACCCTGCTTGCGGTCTTCGCGGTCCTGGTAGCGCAGCCGGAACCAGTCGATCGTCATCTCGATATATTCGCCGATGCGCTCGGCCACGGCCAGCCACGAAATATGGAAGAACAGCGACAGGCCGATGCCGAACAGCAGCAACAGCAGCAAGGTGGCGCCGGTGAAGCCGAACGATAGCGCCCCCTGGCCGATCAGCTGGCCGAGCACGCCGCCCGGCGCGCGCGGCAATTGCACCTGCAGCGAGTACATGCGCAGGTATTCCAGGCCCAGGCTGCCGATGACCAGCAGCACAAAGCCGGTCCAGCGGATCACCGCCTCGTGCTGGTGCTCGGGATCGAACTGCGCTTCCATGACGAACTTCTGGGTCAGCGCGCGGTAATCCTTCCACACCAGGCGCAGGACGCACACCACCCACCACCAGGCCGAGAAGCCGAAAATGAACAGCATCAGGTCGGCCAGCCAGGCGCCGGCCCGCCCGCCCAGGTTCGACACCTTATTGACGACGACGTCGTGCGACCAGCCTGGATCGCCCTTGTTATAGGACAGCAAGATGATGACCAGGTACAGGCACAGCACCGCCAGCGCGATCCAGCGCGCCTCGGACAACAGGCGCACGAGGCGGTTCGGCAGCGGCTGCCGAACCGTGGGATTGCGGGTGTAGCTGGAATTTGTCGGTTGTTGGCTGGTCTTTGTCATACTTGATACGGGCGTTTTCGCTGCTGAAAATACGATGCGCTCATTCTAAGCCATATATTGTTCGGCAGGCCCATCATTCATGCCTGCCCGCATCATCGTTGCCGGCTTCGTCTATAATCGCGGAGTCGGCGCCGGCCTTGATGTTCCAGAGAACGGCCCCAATTTCCCTACATACACACACGACCAGAAGCTCTCCATGACCACTACCAAACACGCCAAAGTCCTGATTCTCGGTTCCGGGCCTGCCGGCTACAGCGCCGCCGTCTACGCCGCGCGCGCCAACCTGAACCCGATGATGGTGACCGGCGTCGAGCAAGGCGGCCAGCTGATGACCACCACCGACGTCGAAAACTGGCCAGGCGACCCGATGGGCGTGCAGGGTCCGGACCTGATGCAGCGCTTGCTGCAGCATGCCGAGCGCTTCAAGACCGACATCGTGTTCGACCACATCCACACCGCGTTCCTGAACGAAACGCCGATTCGCCTGCTGGGCGACATGCACGAGTTCACCTGCGATTCGCTGATCATCTCGACCGGCGCCTCGGCCCAGTACCTCGGCCTGCCGTCGGAAGAAGCGTTCATGGGCAAGGGCGTGTCCGCCTGCGCCACCTGCGACGGCTTTTTCTATCGCGGCCAGGAAGTGGCGGTCATCGGCGGCGGTAACACCGCTGTCGAGGAAGCGCTGTATCTGTCGAACATCGCCACCAAGGTCACGATCATCCACCGCCGCGACAAGTTCCGCGCCGAGGCAATCCTGATCGACCGCCTCAACGCCAAGGCAGCCGAAGGCAAGATCGTCATCAAGTACAACCACACGCTGGACGAAGTGACCGGCGACGCCAGCGGCGTTACCGGCATCAACATCAAGTCGACCGAGACCGGCGAAGTCACGCCAATGGCGGTGCACGGCGTGTTCGTGGCGATCGGCCACAAGCCCAACACCGGCATTTTCGAAGGCCAGCTCGACATGCACAACGGCTACATCAAGACCCGCACCGGTCTCGAAGGCATGGCCACGGCGACCAACATCCCGGGCGTGTTTGCCGCCGGCGACGTGCAAGATCACATCTATCGCCAGGCGATCACCAGCGCCGGCACCGGCTGCATGGCCGCGCTCGACGCCCAGCGCTACCTGGAAGCACTGGAAGACTGATCGTTGCCATGGCTGGACTGAAAGACTTCGCCGACCTGAAAGCCTTGCGCGAGACGCTCAAGGAGCAGGAACACGCGCGCGCGCTTGAAAAGGCCGAGCGCGCGAAACGCGAACGCCAGGCCAAGGAAGAGGCTAACGTGTTCCATGGCGCCATCAAGGACGTCAAGCCGATTCCCAAGTCGGACCGTTATGTGGCGCCGATGGCGGCCATTCCGGTGCGCGGCGCCGCCGGCAAGCCGCGCACGGCGGAAGAAGACAACGCCGCCGTGATGCGCGAATCGCTGTCGGACCAGTTCGATGTCGACGGCTTGCTCGACGACGATCCGACCTTGAGCTATTCGGCGCCTGGCGTGGGGGCCGACGTGGTGCGCAAGTTGCGCAAGCGGCATTGGCCGGTGCAGGACGAACTCGATTTGCACGGCATGAACCGCGAGATTGCGCGCGACCAGGTGGGCGACTTCCTGGGGCGCGCGATGAAGCGTGGGCTGCGCTGCGTGCGCGTCATCCACGGCAAGGGCTACGGCTCGGCCGGCGGCGAGCCGGTGCTGCGTTCAATGGTGCACAGCTGGCTGGTGCAAAAGGACGTCGTCGTCGCCTTCTGCGTGGCCAACAAAAAGGACGGCGGCCACGGCGCCCTGATCGTGCTGCTCAAGCCCGCGCTGGACCGCTGAGCGCCGCGTCAGCCAGGTCTGAGGCCTGACCTCACGGGGTCGGGCCCCGGTATAGCCGCCACGACTCTCACGGTGACCACCTCATCCGTTTTGCATGTTTACGTGCCTGCATGATAGGCTGTCAACATTCTCCACAAGCACGCACCGCATGACCCTCATTAAGTTCATCGAAATCATGGCGATCCTGGTCGGCGCGTTCTCCGGCTTCATCGAAGCGCGGCGCAAGCGGATGGACCTGGTGGGCGTGTTCACGGTTGCCTTCATCACCGCGTTCGGCGGCGGTACGCTGCGCGACATCCTGCTCGATCGCCGGCCGCTGTTCTGGGTCATCCACCAGGAATACGCGATCCTGATCTTCGTGCTGGCCCTGGTCGCCTCGCCGCTGATCCGCACCTTGCGCCAGATCGTCTCCGAGCGCCTGATCGTCATCGCCGACGCCATCGGCCTTGGCCTGTTCTCGATCGCCGGCGTGGCCGCCGCGCTGGACGCGCAGATGCCGATCTTCATCGCCTCGATGATGGGAGTAATCACGGGAATTTTTGGGGGCGTGCTGCGCGACATCGTCTGCAACGAAGTGCCGATGGTGTTCCGGGACGGCAAACCCTACGCGATCTGCGCCTTCCTCGGCAGCTGGATGTTCCTGCTGATGCGCATGTCCGAACTGCCGCACGACTTCGCGCTCTGGTCGAGCGCGACGTTCATCGTCGTGCTGCGCCTGGTCAGCTGGAAATTCGACATGCGCCTGGGCCGCTGAAGTACCGGTGTCAGGTCTGACATTCGGACACGGCCCCAGCGCTACCGATATTGAGACAGTCGAGCCCGTGTTCGAATGTCAGACCTGACACCAGCGTTTGACGTGACTTACACCGCTTCCGGGCCGGTCTCGCCGGTGCGGATCCGGATCACCTGCTGCACGTCCTGCACGAAAATCTTGCCGTCACCGATCTTGCCGGTGCGCGCTGCCTTGATGATGGCGTCCACCACCTGGTCGGTCATACTGTCGTCGACCACCACTTCGATCTTCACCTTCGGCAGGAAATCGACGACGTACTCGGCGCCGCGGTACAGCTCGGTGTGGCCCTTCTGGCGGCCAAACCCTTTCACTTCCGTCACCGTCAGGCCCGTCACGTTGACGTCGGCCAGCGCCTCGCGCACCTCGTCCAGCTTGAACGGCTTGATCACACAGGTAATCTGTTTCATCGCTAACTCCCCTTTAATTACTCATAAAACTTGGACGTGATCGGGTAGCGCCAGTCGCGCCCAAAGCCGCGGTGCGTGACGCGGATGCCGACCGGCGACTGGCGCCGCTTGTATTCGTTGATCTTGATGAGCCGCGTCACGCGCGCCACGTCGGCCGCCGGATAGCCGGCCGCGACGATCTCGGCGATCGAATGGTTCTCTTCCATGTACATCCGCATGATGCCGTCGAGGATCTCGTACGGCGGCAGCGAATCCTGGTCGAGCTGGTTCTCGCGCAGCTCGGCCGACGGCCCGCGCGTGAGGATGCGCTGCGGAATGACGTCCGACTGCGCATTGCGCCAGTCGCACAGCCGGTACACCAGCGTCTTGGCGATATCCTTGATGACGGCGAAGCCGCCGGCCATGTCGCCATACAGCGTGCAGTAGCCGACCGCCATCTCGCTCTTGTTGCCGGTCGTGAGGACGATGCTGCCGTGCTTGTTCGACAGCGCCATCAGCAAGGTGCCGCGGATGCGCGCCTGGATGTTTTCTTCCGTCGCGTCTTCCTTCAGGCCGGCAAATTCGCTCGCCAGCGTGGCGCGGAAAGCGTCGAACGTGGCCTGGATCGGGATCTCGTCGTAGCGCACGCCGAGGCGCCCGACCATCTCGCGCGAATCGATCCACGAGATGTCGGCGGTGTATTGCGACGGCATCATGATGGCGCGCACCTTGTCGGCGCCCAGCGCGTCGACGGCGATCGCCAGCGTCAGCGCCGAATCGACGCCGCCCGACATGCCGATCAGCACGCCCGGAAAGCCGTTCTTGCCGATGTAGTCGTGCACGCCCAGCACCAGCGCCTTGTAGACCTGCCCTTCGAGCGGCAACACCGCCGGCAGCGGCTGCGGCACCGGCCGCGCGCCGTCGAATTCGACGATGCACAGGTCTTCCTCGAAATGCTTGAGCTGCACGCGCAGCTCGCCTTCCTGGTCCATCACGAACGAGTGGCCGTCGAAGATCAGCTCGTCCTGGCCGCCGACCAGGTTGGCGTACACCAGCGACATGCCCAGCACGCTGACGTTCTGGCGCATCGTCTCGTAGCGCAGGTCCTGCTTGTTCATGTGGTACGGCGAGCCGTTCGGCACCAGCAGCACTTCGGCGCCGGCCGCCTTGGCGCGCTGCGGCGCGTGCGGGAACCAGGTGTCTTCGCAGATGTTCAGGCCAAAGCGCACGCCCTTGACGGCAAACACCAGCGGCTCGTCGCGCGAGGTGAAGTAGCGTTTCTCGTCGAACACGGTGGTATTCGGCAGGTCGTGCTTGCGGTAGGTGGCGAACACGGCGCCGTTGAGCAGTACCGACGCGGCGTTGTAGCGCGCCTTGCCGTCGGTAGTCGGATGGCCGACGATGACGTGCAGTCCGGGGAAGGCGGCCAGGTCGGCGGCCAGCCCCACCAACGTTTCCTGGGTTTTTGCGTAGAATGCATTGCGCAGCAGCAGATCTTCAGGCGGGTAACCGACCAGCGACATCTCGGGCGTGAGCACGATGTCGGCGCCGCCGGCGGCCGCGCGGCGTGCATGGTCGAGGATGCGCTCGCGGTTGCCGGCGAGGTCGCCGACGGTGCTGTTCATCTGAACGATAGCTACTTTGACTGTCATAACGGTAAAACCTGATCACACCGAATTTGGATAATGAATTATCGCACGCATATCGTTTCTTCCCTATCCGACATCGGCCAGGGCGCATGGGATCAGCTGGCCATGGCGCAGCCGCGCGGCAACCCTTTCCTGTCGTACGCCTTCCTGCACGCGCTGCACGAGTCCGGCAGCGCCAGCGCCGAGTCGGGCTGGCAGCCGCAGTTCATCGCGCTGTACGACGGCGACACGCTGGCCGCCGCCATGCCGCTGTACGTCAAGGCGCACTCGTACGGCGAGTACGTGTTCGACTGGGCCTGGGCCGACGCCTATCACCGCAACGGCCTCGACTACTACCCGAAGCTGCTGTCGGCCATCCCCTTCACCCCGGTGACCGGCCCGCGCCTGATGGCGGTCGACGCCACCGCGCGCGCCGCCTTGCTGAAGGTGCTGCGCGCCACCCAGAAAGCATCCGGCGTGTCGTCCACCCACATCCTGTATCCGCCCGAGGACCAGACCCAGCAGCTGGCCGACGCCGGCTTCATGCTGCGCAGCGGCGTGCAGTTCCACTGGCTTAACGCCGGCTACGCCGATTTCGACGCCTTCCTCGCCACGCTGGAACAGAAAAAGCGCAAGAACATCCGCGCCGAACGACGCAAGGTGCGCGAGGCCGGCGTCACCCTGCGGCGGGTGCGCGGGCGCGACGCCCTCGATGCCGACTGGCGATTGTTCAATCGCTGCTACCAGCACACCTACGCGGCGCACCGCTCGACGCCCTACCTGAACCTGGATTTTTTCCGCCGCATCGGCCGCGACATGCCCGACAACATCCTGCTGGTGATCGCCGAGCGCGCGGGCGAGCCGATCGCCGCCTCGCTGGTGATCCACTCGGCCGACACATTGTTTGGCCGCTACTGGGGCGAGCTCGAACGCGTGCCCTGCCTGCATTTCGAGACGGCCTATTATCAGCCGCTGGAATTTTGCATCGAGCAAGGCATCGCCGTCTTCGAAGGTGGCGCCCAGGGCGAACACAAGATGGCGCGCGGCTTCCTGCCGACCAAGACCTGGTCGGCGCACTGGCTGGCCCATCCCGCCTTTGCCGACGCCATCGAGCGCTTCCTCGAGCAGGAAGCCGGCGGCATCGACGACTACATCGACGAACTGACCGACCGCAACCCCTTCCGTGGTTGAATTAAACCGTCGTGCCGACATCCGTCGGAAGTCGGTTTCGCCAATGGCCACGCGACGACGGTTTTAGCGAGCAATCGAGCAAACCGTTGCGGCTTCGCTACGCTCGCGCCCACCCTGTCAGAACTACGAACACCCTCCGCTTCCCCACTGCTTCCCTGCGAAAAAGCCCTTTCCGGCCCCATGTTGTGCAATTTTGCACACAGGCCTTGCAAGCCGCTGGCTATTAATGAACTGCCAAACCGGGCACACTCTGTTGCATTGTGAATAAGCCGCAATAACAAAACATAAAATAACCCTGAAGGAGACTGTAATGCGTATGACGAATAAACAGAAGACGGTGCTGCGTCGCTCGGTCGCGCTGATCATGGCGATCCCGGCCGTGTCATGGAGCACGGCATACGCGCAGACTACCGGCGGCCAGAGCGCCAGCGGCGAGATCGAAAAAGTCGTCGTCACCGCGCGCCGCCGCGCCGAGCTGATTCAGGACGTGCCTGGCGCGGTCACCGCCATCTCCGGCGCCCAGCTCGAAAAGCAGGCCATCCCCGACATCGCCGCGCTGGCCGACATGGTTCCCGGCACCACGCTGAAAAGCTCGCGCGGCACCAACACCACGCTGACGGCGTTTATCCGCGGCGTCGGCCAGCAGGACCCGGTCGCCGGCTACGAGCAAGGCGTCGGCATCTACCTCGACGACATCTACCTGGTCCGCCCGCAAGGCGCGCTGACCGACATCTACGACCTCGAACGCATCGAAGTGCTGCGCGGCCCGCAAGGCACGCTGTACGGCCGCAACACCATCGGCGGCGCCATCAAGTACGTCACCCGCAAACTGGCGCCGAAGACCACGCTCGACGCCAAGGCTACCATCGGCAGCTACGGCCAGAAGGACCTGGTCCTGAAGGCGAGCACCCCGGTCAGCGAGATGCTGCGCGTCGGCGGCACCATCGCCACCTTCAACCGCGACGGCTTCGGCAAGAACGTCATCACCGGCGCCGAGAACTACAACAAGGAAGTCGTCGCCGGCCGCCTGAGCGTGGAACTGACGCCCAACAGCGACCTGTTCATCCGCCTGGCGACCGACCGCACGGTCGACGACTCGAATCCAAAACAAGGCTACCGCCTCACCGCCGGCCCCGCACCGACCAACCTGCCGCCGCTCGCCGGCGACTATGACACCCGTTCGAACCTGAACGCTGTCAACGGCCACGCGCAGCAAGTCATCGTCCAGGGCACGTCGCTGATGGGCGAGTACCAGATCAACCCGACCTTGTCGTTCAAGTCCGTCACCGCCTACCGCAAGTCGAAGACCTACGCGCCGATCGATTTCGATTCGCTGCCAACGCCGCTGTTTGAAGCGCCGACCATCTACTCGGACGACCAGACCAGCCAGGAATTCCAGTTCACCTACACCGGCTCGAAGTTCCAGGGCGTGGCCGGCGTGTTCTGGATGAAGTCGAACGCCTTTAACGAATTCGACGTGCTGTACAACGCCGCCGGCGGCCTGTCGCTGTACACCCTCGACGACATCGACTCGAAGACCTGGGCCGCATTCGCCGACGTCAGCTACAACGTCACCGACACCTTCAACGTCAACATCGGCGGCCGCTACACCGACGACGAGCGCAACGCGCGCATCTTCAAGAAGAACTACGTCGGCCTGACCGGCTCGCCAACGCTGGGCAACCCGGCAGCCGTCGGCGGCGTCGCCAACACCGACATGGGCAAGAGTGATCTGCACCGCACCGACACCAAGTTCACGCCAAAGCTGGGCTTCGGCTGGAAATTCGCGCCGGAGCACAACCTCTACGGCACCGCCTCGCAAGGCTTCAAGGGCGGCATGTTCGACCCGCGCATGGACCTGGCCGGCAACCCGAACACGCCCGGCTCGCTGGCCAAGCGCAAAGGCGTCAATCCGGAAGAAGTCACCGCGTTCGAGCTGGGCATCAAGTCGAGCATGAATGGTGGCCGCCTGCAGACCAACGCCGCGGTGTTCTACACGGACTACAAGAACGTGCAGATCCCGGGCTCGGTGCCGACGTACGACGCGGCCGGCAACGTCAACGGCTTCGCCGGTTCGCTGAGCAATGCCGGCAAGGCCAAGATCAAGGGCTTCGAGCTCGAGGCAGTGTCGCATGTGACCAGCCAGCTCAATATCAGCGGCATGTACAGCTACATCGATGCCAAGTACAGCGAGTGGATCGTCCCGAACGCCGCCGGCACCGCGCTGATCAACGTCGCCGCGCAGGCCGAGTTCCAGAACACGCCGAAGCACGCCGCCAACATCACCGCCACGTACGACTGGGGCATGCCTCTGATGGGCCGCTCCGGCACCCTGTCGTTGATCAACAGCGTCTCGTACAAGAGCATGGTCTACCAGACCGAGTTCGCGCGCACCGGCTCCACCCCGGCGCTCGACGCCACCGTGCCGTCGAACCTGATGCTGGCGCAGGCCGGCTACTCGCTGTGGGATGCGGGCCTGGTGTGGACCAGCAGCGACCGCAAGCTGCAAGTGGGCCTGCATGGCCGCAACCTGCTCGACAAGCGCTACAAGGTCGCCGGCTACAACTTCTCCGGCTTCTTCAACACCGTCACCACGTTCTACGGCGACCCGCGCACCGTGCGCCTGACGCTCGGCTACAAGTTCTAAGCTAGCCGCATCAAACCAAAGGGCGCCGCATGTGAATGCGGCGCCCTTTTTCGATTACTGGTCTGACCTATGGTCAGACCGCAGATATCGGCCGAAGTTCAGGCTTTGCGCAGTCGCGGCGACGTCAGCGCCGTGCCGCCGGCATGGACGAACAGCTCCGGCTGCGCGTCGGCATATTCGCGCAGCAGGTTCCACACGGCGCGCACGCGCGGCAGGCGATACAGGTCGACCGGCGCCACCATCCAGTAGGCGCGCTCGGCGAACACCACGTCCTGCAGGATCGGCACCAGCCGGCCGTCATCCGGAACCACGTACGGCGGCGCCATCATCAGCCCGAGCCCGGCGGCGGCGGCTTCGGCCTGCGCCATCATGCCGGTGCAGCACAGGCGGCGGCGCGGCGTGAAGCCGAGCGCGTCGAGGAAATTGAGTTCGTTGCTGGCCAGCCGGTCCTGCACGTAGTCGACGAAATCGTGTTCGGCCAGGTCCGACTGCCGCTCGATCGGCCGATGGCGCGCCAGGTAATCGGGCGAGCCGTATAAATACAGCCGGAACGACGCCAGGCGCGTGACCATGTAGCGGCCCGTGTTGGGCGCATCGAGCGTGACGCCGAGGTCGGCCTCGCGGTTGGCCAGGTTGGCGAAGCGCGGCTGCACCAGCAGGTCGATCGACAGGTCCGGATGCTCGGTCAGGAAGCGCGCCAGCAGCGGCGTGATGACGCGTACGCCAAGCACCTCCGGCACGCCGAGGCGCACCACGCCGCGCACTTCGACCTGGTTGCCGCTTAGCTGGTCTTGCGCGGCCAGCGCCGCGCTCTCCATCACTTCGGCGTGCGGCAGCAGCGCCTGGCCCATTTCGGTCAGCTCGTAGCCTTCGCGCGAGCGATCGAACAGCGTCGTGCCGAGCTGCGTCTCGAGGCGGTCGATGCGGCGCGCCACGGTGGTGTGCTCGACCTCGAGCCCGCGCGAGGCGCCGGACAAGGTGCCGGCGCGCGCCAGCTCGAGAAAGAAACGCAGATCTGTCCACTCAGGCAAGGTTTTCATGCGAGACATTGTGCATCAGTGCGCATTGAAATGGCAATTCATTCATCAAACCGCGCGCAAATGCACCGCAAGACGGGCCGCTTTGGCGCTGCCAGGCCGGCGTTGTGCATAAATGCACAAAGGGTGTTCACCGTCTTATCTTACGAACAAGAGGCTTTTGGCGCACACTGCACGGCAATCAGGATTCCAAAAAAATATACGGGACGGACGTGGCCACTTTCAGCGAAACCAGCTTTACCAGCGACGACGGCCTGCGCCTGTACGCACGCGACTACGCGCCGGCCAGCGGGCCGGCACGCCTGCCGGTCATCTGCATCCACGGGCTGACGCGTAATTCGGCCGACTTCGACGAGCTGGCGCCATGGATCGCCGCGCAGGGTCGGCGCGTGCTGGCCGTCGACGTGCGCGGCCGCGGCAACTCGGCCTACGATCCGAATCCGGCCAACTACAACCTGGCGGTCTACGCCGGCGACATCATCAAGCTGGCGCACGACCTGGGCATCGAGCGCGCGGTCTTCATCGGCACCTCGATGGGCGGCCTGATCACGATGACGCTGGCGCTGCGCCGTCTGCGCCTGATCGCCGCCGCGGTGCTCAACGACGTCGGTCCCGCGCTGTCGGGCCGTGGCCTGCAGCGCATCGCCGGCTACGCCGGCAATGCCGAACCGGTCGCCAGCTGGGACGACGCCGCCGCCTACATGCGCGGCATAAACGAAGTGGCCTTCCCCGCCAACACGGAGCACGACTGGGACAAGTGGGCGCGCCGCGCGTTCGCCGAGACCGCGTCCGGCCAGCTCGGCATGCGCTACGACCCGGGCATCGCCATCGGCATCCGCACCGGCAAACTCAAACCGTCGTCGATGACGGCGCGCTTCGCCTTTCGCCGGCTGGCGCACAAGCGCCCTACCCTGCTCATTCGCGGCGCCCTGTCCGACCTGGTCGAGCAGGAACAGGTGTCGATGATGCGGGCGGCGGCGCCGATGATGGCGTACGCCGAAGTGGCCGACGTCGGCCACGCGCCGATGCTCAACGAGCCGCAGGCGCTGGCGGCGCTGCGCGAGTTTCTCGGGAGCGTAGATTGAACAACGCCGGCGCCATGAACCTGTGCGGCAAGGTGATCATCGTCACCGGCGCCGCGCAAGGCATTGGCCTGGCGATCGCCGAGCGCTGCGCCGACGCCGGCGCCGCCGTGGCGGTGTGGGACAACCAGGCCGACGCGATTGCCGGCGCGCTCGAACGGATTGGCGACCGTAATCCGCGCGCGCAGATCGCCGGCTTCATCGTCGACGTCGCCGACCTGGCGGCGGTGCACGACGCGGTGAAGGCGACGCTGGCGCGCTTTGGCCGCATCGATGGGCTGGTCAACAACGCCGGCGTCGTCGCCGATGCGCAGATATCGAAGATGAGCGAAGCGCAGTGGGACCGCGTCATCGACATCAACCTCAAAGGTGTGTTTAACTGCACCCGCGCCAGCGTCGAGGCGCTGCTCGCCAGTGCCGGCTCGATCGTCAACATCTCGTCGATCGTCGGCATGTCGGGCAACTATGGCCAGACCAATTACGCCGCCGCCAAGGCCGGCGTGCTGGGCATGAGCAAGACGTGGGCGCGCGAGCTCGGTCGCAAGGGCGTGCGCAGCAATGCGATCTGCCCCGGCTTCATCGAAACGCCGATACTGGCGAAGATGCCGGCGCGGGTCATCGAGGAGATGGTGGCGCAGATCCCGCAAAAGCGGATGGGACAACCGCGCGAGATCGCGGCGGCAGCCGTTTTCCTGCTGTCGGCCGAAGCAAGCTACATTAATGGTGCCACGCTCGAAGTTACGGGCGGGCTGACACTTTGACGGAGACAAACGCTATGAAAAAACTGATTCCCCTGCTGCTTCCCGTGCTCGTTGCCGCCGCCTTCGCGCCGGCCGCCGCATCCGCCCAGGACCTGAAGGTCGCCCTCATCGCCGGCAAGACCGGCGTGCTGGAAGCTTACGCCAAGGAGACCGAGACCGGCTTCATGATGGGCCTTGAGTACCTGACCGGCGGGAAGATGGAGATCAATGGCCGCAAGCTGAAGGTCATCGTCAAGGACGACCAGAGCAAGCCTGACCTGGGCCGCACCCTGCTGGCCGAAGCGTACGGCGACGACAAGGTCGACATCGCGGTCGGCACCAGCTCGTCCGGCTCGGCCATCGCGATGCTGCCGGTGGCGCTCGAATACAAGAAGGTGCTGATCGTCGAGCCGGCGGTGGCCGATGCCATCACCGGCGACAAATGGAACCGCTACATTTTCCGCACCGCGCGCAATTCGACGCAGGATGCAGCCGCCGCAGCCGCTGTCTCGCCGGCCGGCAGCTACGCATTCCTGGCGCAGGACTACGCATTTGGCCGCGACGGCGTGAAGGCGGCGAAGGTAGCGCTGGCGGCGGCCGGCCGCAAGACCAACGTGGTCCATGAAGAATACGCGCCGCAGACCGCGACCGACTTCACCGCGTCGGCGCAGCGATTGTTCGACGCGCTCAAGGACAAGCCGCAGCCGCGCGTGCTGTCGATCGTCTGGGCCGGCCCGCACCCGATGAACAAGATCGCCGACATGAAGCCCGAGCGCTACGGCATCACGCTGGCGCCGAACGGGAACATCCTGCCGGTGCTGAAGACGTGGAAAAACTTCGGCGGCACCGAAGGGACGATCTATTACTACTACGCCTTCCCGAAGAACAAGATGAACGACTGGCTGGTGGCCGAGCACACCAAGCGCTACAAGGCGCCGCCAGACATGTTCACCGCCGGCGGCTTCGCCGCGGCCAGCGCGGTCGTCACCGCGTTGACCCGTGCCGGTTCCGGCGACAGCGAAAAGCTGGTGGCGGCAATGGAAGGCATGGAGTTCGAGACGCCAAAAGGCAAGATGAGCTTCCGCAAGGAAGACCACCAGGCGATCCAGTCGATGTACCACTTCCGCATCAAGAAGCAGCAAAAGAGCGAGTGGGACCTGCTCGAACTGGTGCGCGAGATCCCGGCCAGCGAAATGCCGGTGCCGGTGCGGAACAAGCGCTGACATGGGCGCCAGCAGCACGCTCGTGCCATCCTTGTCGACGCGCGACCTGACCATCCGCTTCGGCGGCCACGTCGCGGTCAACCAGGTTACGGCCGATTTCTACCCCGGCACGCTGACGGTGATCGTCGGCCCGAACGGCGCCGGCAAGACCACCTACTTCAACCTGATGTCGGGGCAACTGCCGGCGACGTCGGGCAGCGTGCACCTGCACGGCAAGGACATCACCGGCTCGGGCGCGGCGCATCGCACCCGGCTCGGCATCGGCCGCGCCTTCCAGCTGACCAACCTGTTCCCCAACCTGTCGGTACTGGAAAACGTGCGGCTGGCCGTGCAGAGCCATGCCGGCATCGGCATGAACATGTTCTCGATGTGGTTCGGCCACAAGGAACTGATCGAGCGCGCCGGCCATTACCTCGAGCGCGTGGCGCTCGGCGCTCGGCGCGACACCAAGGTGGCGGCGCTGTCGCATGGCGACAAGCGCAAGCTGGAGGTGGCGATTTTGCTGGCGCTCGAACCGGACGTGATGATGTTCGACGAGCCGACCGCCGGCATGAGCGTCGACGAGGTGCCGGTGGTGCTCGACCTGATCCACCAGGTCAAGGCCGAGCGCAACAAGACCATCCTGCTCGTCGAGCACAAGATGGACGTCGTGCGCAAGCTGGCCGACCGCATCATCGTGCTGCACAACGGCACCCTGGTCGCCGACGGCAATCCGGTCGAAGTCATGGCCTCGCAGATCGTACAGGAAGCCTATCTTGGAACACCCGAACATGCATGAACCTCTCCTGACGCTGTCCGGCGTGCACACGCACATCGGCCAGTACCACATCCTGCAAGGCGTCGACCTGGTGGTGCCGCGCGGCGGCCTGTCGGTGCTGCTGGGCCGTAACGGCGCCGGCAAGACGACGACGCTGCGCACCATCATGGGGCTGTGGCAGGCCAGCGCCGGCAGCGTGCGTTTTGACGGCCGCGAGATCGGCAAGATGGCCACGCCCGACATCGCGCAACTGGGCATCGCCTACGTGCCCGAATCGATGGCGGTGTTTTCCGAATTGACGGTGCGCGAGAACATGCTGCTGGCCGCGCGCAATGGCCCGCTCGACGACGCCCGGGTCGAATGGATCTTCGGCTTTTTTCCGGCGCTGAAGAAATTCTGGAATTACCCGGCCGGTAACCTGTCGGGCGGCCAGAAGCAGATGGTGGCGATCGCGCGCGCCATCGTCGAGCCGCGCAAGCTGCTGCTGGTCGACGAGCCGACCAAGGGCCTGGCGCCGGCCATCATCCAGAGCCTGATCGCCGCCTTCCGCGAACTGAAGGACACCGACACCACCATCCTGCTGGTCGAACAGAACTTCAGCTTCGTCAAGTCGCTGGGCGATTCGGTCGCCGTGATGGACGACGGCCGTGTCGTGCACGCCGGCGCCATGCGCGACCTGGTCGACGACCTGGACCTGCAACAGCGCCTGCTCGGGCTCTCGCTCGACTCCCACCAATAGGACCGTCAACATGACCACCCTCGTTCCTCCCGCCGTGACCGAAGTGCGGCTGCCCGCCGCACCTGACGCCGTGCTGCCGGCGGCCAAGCGCGACATCGCGCCGCTGCTGCTGGTGCCGGCGCTGATGCTGGCCATGCTGCCGCTGGTCGGCAGCTTCCCGACCTGGATCACGCTCACCGTCGCCGGTCTCGCGATGGGCATGATGATCTTTATCATGGCCAGCGGCTTGACCCTGGTGTTCGGCCTGATGGACGTGCTCAATTTCGGCCACGGCGCTTTCGTCGCCGTCGGCGCCTACGCCGCCACGATGGTGCTGCTGCCGATGCGGGGCATGCTCGAAGTCGATTCGCTGCCGCTCAACCTTGGCGTGCTTGGACTGGCGATCCTGGTGGCGATGCTGGTCACCGGCGTGCTGGGTTGGGCGTTCGAGCGCATCATCATCAAGCCGGTGTACGGCCAGCACCTCAAGCAGATCCTGATCACGATGGGCGGCATGATCGTCGCCGAACAGCTGATCAACGTGATCTGGGGCGCCGAGCAGATTCCGCTGCCGCTGCCGGAAAGCCTGCGCGGCGCGATCGTGCTGGGCGACGCCGCGGTCGAAAAATACCGGCTGGTGGCGGTGGTGGTCGGCCTGATCGTATTTGCCGCCATGTTCCTGGTACTGAACCGCACCAAGATCGGCCTGCTGATTCGCGCCGGCGTCGAGAACCGCGAGATGGTCGAGGCGCTCGGCTACCGCGTGCGGCGCCTGTTCGTGATGGTGTTCGCCGCCGGCTCCGCGCTGGCGGGCCTCGGCGGCGTGATGTGGGGGCTGTACAAGGAGACGCTGACGGCGTCGATGGGCAGCGAGATCATGGTGTCCGTTTTCATCGTCATCATCATCGGCGGGCTCGGATCGGTGGGCGGCTGCTTCATCGGCGCGCTCTTGATGGCGCTGGCCGCCAACTACGCCGGCTTCCTGGCGCCGAAGGTGGCGCTGGTATCGAACATCGTGCTGATGATCGCCGTGCTGATGTGGCGCCCGGCCGGCCTGTTTTCCAACGCAAGGCGCTAGGATCCACAATGACTTTACTGACTCGTATTTTCTCCGGCGACCTGCCGCGCAGCCGCGTGCTCGGCGCGCTGCTGCTGGCCGTGTTCCTCGGCCTGGCGCTGGCCCCGTTCCTGACCTCCGGCGCCCGTCCGCTCAACACTGCCGCCACGATCTGCATCTACATCGTGCTGGTCGCTTCGTACGATCTGCTGCTCGGGTACACTGGCATCGTCTCGTTCGCGCACACGATGTTCTTCGGGATCGGCGCCTACGGCGTCGGCATTGGGCTGGCCAGCGCCGGCCCGACGTGGACCGGCGCGTTGGTGGGCCTTGTGCTGGCGCTGCTGCTGACGATCGCGCTCGCGCTGGTGGTGGGCCTGTTTGCGCTGCGCGTGCGGGCTATCTTCTACGCCATGATCACCTTGGCCGTGGCGTCGTCGTTTGCCGTGCTGGCGTCGCAACTGTCGGACTTTACCGGCGGCGAAGACGGCAAGACCTTCAGCGCGCCGGAGCTGCTCTCGCCCGGCTTCAAGCTGATCGAAAACGAGATCTTCGGTCGCGCGATCGACGGCAAAGTGATCACCTATTACATCGTCTTCATCGGTTGCCTGCTGCTGTTCCTGTTCATGCTGCGGCTGGTGAATTCGCCGTTTGGCCGCGTGCTGCAGGCGATTCGCGAAAACGAATTCCGCGCCGAGGCGCTGGGCTATCGCACGGTGCTGTACCGGATCTGGGCCAACGTGCTGGCGGCGCTGGTGGCGGCAATGGCCGGCGCGTTGATGGCGCTGTGGCTGCGCTATGTCGGCCCCAAGACCATGCTCGGGTTCGAGGTGATGACCGACATTTTGCTGATCGTCGTCATCGGCGGCATGGGCACGATGTACGGCGCGGTGGTTGGCGCCACGCTGTTCATCATCGCGCAGAACTACCTGAAGACGCTGATGGCCGACGGCGCCTCATCGCTGGCTGGCATCCCGCTGCTGGCCGAGGCGCTGCATCCGGACCGCTGGATGCTGTGGCTGGGTGTGCTGTTTGTGCTGTCGATTTATTTCTTCCCGGCCGGGATCGTGGGTAAGCTGCGCGGGCAGACGGCGCAGCATTGACGCGGGTGCACTATGTGCCGGTCACGCGGTCGCGGAATCCCTTTCAGGTTGGGTAAGCGACGCATATTGCAACTTTGAGTCACCGCCAACATATACGACGCGTGGATCGGAAGGAAGTGTCGCGTCCTTGGCGAATCCCGACAGCGAGTCGTGCACGTAGTTATCGAAAAAAGCGATCAGCTTCGGGTCGGTCAATCCCTTTTTGTGAACGTATTCATTTTCATACGCAGCGACAAGGGCACGATAGTGCGGTCTTAACGTTGCGCGCGTTCTTTCTGGACCAAATATCGGGCTTGAGTTCTCAGATATGGATTTCAGAATTGCCGCCACGTCTGACAGTAACTGCTTGTCGTACATCGTTAGCATGGCATTGAAATTGCTCATGCCGGGTATGGTATCGAGCTTCGCCTTAGCCTTCAAGTATGCATCCTGAGCTTGCGTTTGCAAGAGTTCTGCATCGACCAGCGAATAATCTAGCTCCTTGATCGCTTCCGCATTCGTCACGCTTCGATTAGCCATGGTAACGAGCCTGCTCCTCCGGGCGCGCAGTTCGTTACATTTTTTCGTAGCTTCGGCACTTTTCGTCTCCAATTTTGCCACTTCCAATGTCTGGAGCCGTTTATCATTATCGAACGTAATATGACTTCGATAAACACGAATAGTTTCTGAATTGTCGCCTTCCGCCTTACGACGGATAGCGCGGAAGCGCCATGCAAAGTACAGTCCCATGCTTGCAATAAGCACCGCGCCCAGCGACGACTTTGTGCCAATCACTTTTATGTAATGGTTGTAGGATTCTCGGACCGACGATTGGATTTCAAAATCTTTCGTCTGACCACCGGGCCACGCACATCTCGGCAAAAGAGGAACCCCTTTCTCCAGCGCATGCTGGAACATGTGCGCTAACGGAATCAATCCGAGCTTTTCCGAAGGAGCGAATGCGCGCCCGCCTTCTCCTGGCCGATAACTCCCGCCAACATCGGAATGAGCACCTGGGTATACCGTTTCGATGAAATGTTTCGGACAGATAATCTTCCCCCGTTCGAGGACGGCGATGCTATCAACCGGAAATGAATTTCGCATTTCATGAGCCGCGATGAAGTGCCTTACTTCTTCGACAGCTGGCGAAATGCGCATCCGGCCGCCCCAACTATTATGACCGTCGGCGCTACCAATCGCAGGGTCTGCACCCGGACGAGCATCTTTCGCAAACGCGAGTCGGTCGGGAGTGACATCAGCAAGACCTATATCATTTAACCGATGATTGATGCACAAGGCGACACTGCCCACAGCAGCTCCTGCGACACTCGTATTATTCATGCTCATTGGAGTTCCAACGGACGCTACTGTGTCAAATAGACCCATGAATCTTATTCGAACCGGATAACTGCCGGTTTTTAGGCGCAAGACACTTTTCCCGTGCGGATCAGAACAACGTTGCTCGAGAAACATGGCGATGAAGGCTCGCGCAAGCGCAGCGCCACGACTAAATCCAAACGCTGAAATGTTCACCTCTACGATATCATTGGTCGGGTTCGCTGCTCGGCGAACGTGAGGAGTTAGCAATTTATCGAATCGTTTGAGCGCCCACTCCAGTCTTTCTTCGCCAAACGCCCCCGTCCCTAGCCCCAGATCCGTCCCCCCGGGATCGCCGACTTCCTTGAAGTACGTGCCGACTCCCGGGATATATAGACGATATATGCCCCTCGTCTTATCGTTCTCGACGTGAGCGCGGTAAAGTTTCGCAACGTTGCTGTGTTTGTGGGTTTCTTCATCCGCATCGAGATTGTTCCCCGTGCCGTCGAAAAAAAAGCTAAACCACAATGTTTGCTTGCAGGTCAGGGCTTGGGCGGTATCGGGTTGTTCCAGTTTGCACGCAATTGCAAGGTCAGCTAGATGAACACTCTTCGACGAACTGGGCGCCGACGTTGCACGTAAGACAGTGTCCACGTCGTCCGCGCCCAACGCTTTCGCGTGCGGCTTTAATGCAGGCGACAGCCTGTCGCCAACTTGATCATTTTTTTGGTTCTTTTTCATTTGGGCACCTTGGAAATTCGGACCTGTCTTCGCGGCCTTTGCTGTAGACCAGACGCGGCGATGAGGATCCGTCTGTGATAGCCGCTTCAACGTGGCCGTCCGGGTAGAAGTGGACTTCAAATTCTTGCGGGTCATCAGGTAAGCGCGGATCTACTTTCACACGAATTTCGCGAAAGAAGCTGTGTGCTAGGTGCGTGCGTCCATCGGCCATAGGTCCAGGCGCACGAAACGTGCATCCTCCCGACTGCCAACGGATGGTTACCTCGCCCATCGGCCTGCCCTGCACGTAGCTTACGCAGCAGACGGCTCCGCCCCCGCCACTAGTCGGGCTGCTCACATACAGATTGCCACCGCCTTGGCCATTAACGCTAAACGTGTCAATGTAACGAGACGTGTAGTTGTATCCGACAAGTGCAAGGCTTAATCGTGTTCCTGCTGGAACTGTGCGTTTCGCCTCAAGCGCTGTAGAAGCCAATGGAATCGACGAACCCAAGACGATGACCAGCGCTATCACGAGTTGCGAGAATGGTCGCCGTAAACGGATGGATGGATGTTGATGAGGTTTCATTGATTTCCTTTATAAATTGACGACTCGTTTAGTGAGGCAACCACATCACTTAATTCATTTTTGCCCTCGCGAATCAGGTCGAGCTTTGGCGCCCACTCCGGGCGAGTCGAAAAATCCGGGCCGTACACTAACGCTAGAGCACAATACAAAATCAACTCGCGGGTTGATGTGATGCGAAATTCGCGTGCAGCGTCAATGTGACGAACCAAAAAGCGATGACGTTCCGCTCCTACCAGCCGTGCAAACTCGTCCGGCACCGATCGGCGTAATTGTTCCTCAATCTGGTCAATTTCACTGGCCTCGACAAGTTCGTGCTCCTGCCGCGCACTAAGCATGAGAGGCGAACCGAAAGCGTCTATCTCGGAAAATTGCGCTTCAACAGCTTGTAGTTCGCCGATCCTGTTCACGTACCACCAGGCACTTGCAACACTAAAGAAACTGGCAAGCTGTTCAACCGAGAGAACACGCACCATCTGTTCAAAGACGCGGGGATCGAAATAGCGCAGAAGGACGTCCATATCTTCGGAGATTTTTGCATCTAGACGCGCGGTAAGTCGTTCAGCAAGTACGCGCATCGACAGCCGGGAGGCGATCAACATCAAGCTCGAGCTATAGGCGCCGGTCTCGCAGATCCAACGCAATAACCAGTCGTCCCGTAGCGTTGGCGACCTGGTCTGAATGCATACCAATAACGGGGCAACGGATAGCGCATTCACTTGCGTCGTGCCTTCAAACAAGCTCACCCATTCGATCTTGCTCCTCTGGAGCTCGCGATGTAATCCAGGCATTCCTGCGTGATCGACTAATAGATAAAAAAAGTCGTTGGGATGCTTATTTGCATGCGTGGCATGGACATCGCGAAGAGATTGGCTCGTCAGCATATTATTTGATAGCGAAAGGTGAACCGGAGGAACGTGCCTTAAGCAGACACTCCACACAAACAGACTTAGGCATCAACGGCCTGGGGTAATCCAGATCGGCTGGTTCATTGAATTTCTTCACCCCAGCCCGAACCGTGATTCTCCCGGGACATTGAACGGTAATGTTGCCACCATCGATCGTGATGTTGGCGCCGCCGACGGTGGATAGGCTGATGCTTTTTGCGGCTGCCCAGTCGATGTGCGCATTGGCGCTGATGACGTTGATCTCGTCGCGAGCTTGCACCTTGAGTTCGTCCGCCTGCGCCTGGTAGTCAATCGCGCCTTTGCCGGCGATGAGTTGCAGACCGACGTTGCCTTCGCCAGCTTCTACCGCTCCGGCAAGCACGCCGATGGCTTGGCCGCTGTGGACGCGCATCTGGCCGCCGGCGGTGAACTGAGTGTCGGCGCCGCTCCCAACCGTCACGGTTTCGCCGGTGGATAGCTGGACATCCTGGCCGGCCACCACGCCGAGACCCGCCTGAGCGGCAATGCCGATCATCGGCGCACCGGCGTGCGGCAACTTGCCCGCACCGGCGTCGACACTTCTCGATGCTGCGTCGGAGCGCGCCTCGTCAATGCTATTTTTGCTGAGCATGCCGGAGGATGCTGTCCACAACGCCTTCAGCGGCGCTGCTTCGTCGTCGATCGCGCTGGTTGCGGCCTTGGTCGCGCCGAGGTGGCCTGCGAGGCCGACCGTCTCGTGGGTTTTGGCGGCGTCGCTAAAACATTCGGCAAGTTTCATCGCCTGCTTCAGCAGCGCGTTGCCCGCTGCATTCTCGCCGGCAGCTTCGCGAACCGCGGAAGAATGACTGATCTTGTAGCTCGATATCAGCAAGCCGGCGCCAGCACGTACGGCGCCATATGCATCCGTCCGCAGTTCCGCGCCGCTGCCGCGGAAGCTGCCGCGATAATTGTCGGCTGTGTGGATCAGGTGGCCTAAATTAAGCTCGGTCGCGGCATGCGTGGTCTTGAGCTGGACGCGGCCTTGGCCGTCAGTATCATCAAACAGCAACTGGTTGTAGCCACGACCGCCAAACTCCTTGCTGCGCACGCCCCACTGCGCCGAGTTATTGCGATGCCCTGCGCTGCTCGCCGATGCGCCATGCCACACCGGACTATTGCCGCCAGCGAGGTTGACCTGTCCCGAGGGCATGCGATCGTGTGCACGCTCGAAGGCGGCGCTGCTGCTTTCACGGTCCGATACGCCGCCGGGGGTCGGCATCACGCCACCCTCGCCTCGCCCGTTGTACAGTGCGCCGACGATCACTGGACGGTCGATGTCGCCTTCGATGAACTTGACTAGCACTTCCTGGCCGATCCGAGGCAGAAATTGGCTGCCCATGCCGGCGCCGGCGGAACGTTGGCCGACGCGCACCCAGCAGGCCGCATCGCTTTCCTGCCAGTGGAAACGGATCCGCACGCGGCCGAGCCAGTCGCAGTAGATTTCATCGGCGCCATTCGGCTCGTCCGACCCATCCGGGCCAATGACGATCGCGGTCTGGCTGCCGTTTGCAGTCGGAGCTATCTTCAGCTCCATTTTCGGGCGCCATGGCCTTTCGAGGGGAATCGCCTCGAAGCAGTTGGCATAACCGCTCTTCTGCGCCTGCTCTACTTCCCGGTCAAATTCCGCGAGGGGAATTCCCTTGGTAGACTCTTCAAGCAGCTCCGGCAGCGCCCCAAACAATTCGGTCAATCCATTTTTGGCAGTGACCGGCAGATTGTTCACACCAACGCTTGCTACCCGCGTCAGCACAAACTCAGGCGCGTCATAGCGATATTTTTTCATCGGGATGTCCGTGATGCATATGCGCGTGCCTGGCCGCAAGGTACGCACGGTCGACCTTCCCTGCCAAATGAAGCCACGCGCCTCATACGCTTCCATTTTCAGCCCGGCATAGCGGCGCGCCTGGCGCGCGTCGGCGTAGGCGTACTGTCCGGGCGAATCAAAACTTTCGACCGCTTGAGCATTTTTCCCGCCGATCGGATACTTGGTCGGCACGCTGACCGACACAGTCTGTTTGGTCTTGTAGTCGTAGCTGAGCACCGTCACCATAGCAACGCCGAGTTTGCGAAACGCCTGCAGGTACTGAATGCTGTCGCTTTTTTCGACCGCGCTGGCGGCGTGGTAGCGGATGCCGCCGCCCGCTTCACTGCTGGCGTCGTCCGGCGCCGCACTCAGCTGGCTGCTGTCGGCAAACAGCACCATCCGGCTGCCGATCTCGTGCTCTTCGAAGCGCCAGCCGAGTCCCTCCTCAGTCAGCAGACGTGTGACGAAGTCGAGGTCGGATTCGCGATACTGGCAGCAATAGCTGCGGGCGACAGCGTCGCTCACGAAGAGGCTTACATCGCCGCTCCACACCCACTGTGCATATGGCTGGTACTGTTCGAACACCGAATCGATGATCTCGATGACGGTCTTGTCTTGCCAGGCGCGGCTGTTGCGCGCCTGGCTCAGCAACCAGATCCACGGCGACAGGCGCAGCCGGTAGCGCGCCAGACCGCCGTCGCTGCCGAGCGAAGCAATCTTGCTAACGAAGCCGCTAAAGCTGGCGCGCGTGCCGTTGGCCAAGCTGATCTCGAGGCACGCTTCCTGCCCCAGCAGCGAAGCGTGCGCCATCTTTGATCGGGTCGACAGCGCGATGACGTCGATGCCGCCGACGCCCAGCAGCTGTTCGTCGGCGGCAAACGCTTCAACCAACAGACGCGCCTTGACCGGCTCGTCCTTGAACGACAGTTCATACAGCCGCGACTGACTGGAAAACTCCGCCAGCGCGGACAAAACCTGGGCTGCGAGCGTGGAACTCATGAGCGATCGGCGCTTTCGTAAAGAGGATGGCTAAGAAATGCCCGTCGGAAAATACTAAGCCGCGATCAATCGCGCTGCTTGTTCCACATCAAACTAACCCTCTAGCGAGCCCAGCAAAAGCACCTCAGCTTTTCGCTTTTTCATTAAACGAATATCAATGTTCGTTATCTTTCAAATCATATTATGAAATGGAAGCCGCCTCGACGCGACAGCGCGAGACGCTCCCTATTTCTCCGGCAACCGCACGAAAGCACAACCATGAAAACATCCAAGACCTGTATCGCCGCGGCCGCGCTTGCGCTTGCCGTCTTCGCCGCGCCGCTCGGCCACGCGGCCGGCACCATCGTGCTCGACGAGAACTTCAACAATGTCGCCAACCTGCCGAATTGGCTGATGAGCAACAACAGCTCGCCGCAAGGGCTGAGCTGGTTTCAGGGCAACGACGGCGTCTTCCCCGCGCAAGCCGGCATGCCCGGTTCGTACATCGCCGCCAACTACCTCAGCGCCGCGCAGGAGCCGGGCAGCATCGACAACTGGCTGATCACGCCGGAACTGACGCTCGGCGGCGCCACCTACCTGTCGTTCTACACCCGCAGCGACGCCGTGCCAGGCCTGAACGACATGCTCGAGGTGCGCTTTAGCAGCGGCGCCGGCACCGACACCGCCGGCTTCACGACGCTGCTGACCACCATCGGCGGGCCGTCCGCCTATCCCGACACGTGGCAGCTGATCACCGCGAGCCTGACTTCGCCGGGCGACAGCGGCCGCTTCGCCTTCCGCTACGTCGGCGATGCGGCGATGGCGAACTATATCGGCATCGATAGCGTCACAGTCACGGCGGTGCCCGAACCGGCAGCCTGGATCATGCTCGGCCTGGGGCTGGCCGTTCTGGTGCCGCTGCGCCGCACCACCCGCTCCTGAACCCAACCACTGAAAGGGATCGAACCATGACGACGAAAACAGCGATGGCGCTCGCGGCGCTGATGGCCACGGCGCTCGGCGCGCCGGCCGCCGCCAGCGAACAGGAAGGGGTGGTCGTCGTGCGCGACCCGCAAACCGGCAAGTTCCGCAACGCGACGCCGGCCGAAACGAAGCAGCTGCACGCGCAGCCGACGGCGCCCGGCATCGCCCCGCGCGATCCGGCCAAGCCGGACGTCACCATGCGCAAGGACGGCACGCTGCAAAAACACCTGGGCGAACGCGGCCTGGTGTATTCGGTCGTCAAGCGCGACGCCGACGGCAAGCTGGCCGCCGAATGCGTGCACGGCGAAGAGGCCGCCAACGCCGCGCTGCAGCGCCAGGCCCCCGCCACGGCAAAGGAGCACGACCATGACTCCCACTAAGCGTTCCGCGCGTTGCAGCCTGGCCCGCATGGCGGCCATCCTGACACTCGCCTGCGGCATGCTGGCCGACGCGCAGGCCGCCGCCACCATCGTCATCGTCAACCTCAACGCGCCGGGAGAAGGCTTCAACGATCCGACGCCGGCGCAACCGGTGGGCGGCAACAACGGCGCCACCTTGGGCCAGCAGCGCCTGATCGCGTTCCAGCACGCAGCCAATATCTGGGGCGCCACGCTCACCAGTACAGTCACGATCCGCGTCGGCGCCAGTTTCATGCCGCTGTCGTGCACCGCCGACAGCGCGGTGCTCGGCTCGGCCGGCGCCAATGATATCTTCTCCGACTTCCCCAACGCGCCACGCACCGGCACCTGGTATCCAAGCGCACTGGCGAGCAAGTTGGCCGGCACCGACCAGTCGGCGCCCACCGACCCGCACATCGTGGCGCGCTTTAACTCGCGCATCGGCCTGTTCCCCGACTGCCTGCCCGGCGCCGGCTTCTACCTGGGCCTGGACAACCAGGCCGGCCCGCAGATCGACCTGATCGCGGTGCTGCTGCACGAACTGGCGCACGGCCTGGGCTTCCAGACGTTCACCGACAGCGAGAGCGGCGAGCAGACGCTCGACATCCCGTCGATCTGGGACTACTTCCTGGTCGACAACCAGAACAACCGCAGCTGGGTGCAGATGACCAACGCTGAGCGCGCGGCGTCGTCCGTCAGCGGCAACGCGCTGTCGTGGAACGGCCCGAACGTCATGGCGGCGGTACCGACCGTGCTGGCGCCTGTGTCGGTGCTGAGGATCAGCGGCCCGGCCGCGCGCAACGCCGCCGGCAATTACGACGTCGGCGACGCCTCCTTCGGCCCGCCGCTCGGCAGCACGCCGGTGGTCGGGCAGCTGATGCAGGTCATCGATCCGGGTAACACGACGGGCCAGGCGTGCACCCCGCTCAGCGCCAACAACGCGCTGGCCGTCAAGAACAACATCGCGCTGGTCGACCGCGGCACCTGCACCTTCTCGATCAAGGCGAAAAACGTGCAGGACGCCGGCGCGATCGGGATGGTGGTGGCCGACAATGCGCCGGGCGACGTGACCGGCATGGGCGGCGACGACCCGACCGTGGTGATCCCGTCGGTGCGCATCACGCAGCAGGCCGGCATCACGTTGAAGCAGGTGCTGACGCGCCGCTCGCGCACCAAGTCGGGCGTGATCGCCAGCCTTGGCATCAATACGGCGCGGCTGGCCGGCACCGACCAGCAGGGCCGCATCCGCATGTATACGCCGACCGAATATTCGCCGGGATCGACCGTGTCGCATTACACCACCGACGCCAAGCCGAATCAGTTGATGGAGCCGTCGATCAACGGCGACCTGTCGCATGAGGTGACGCCGCCGCGCGACCTGACGTATCCGCTGTTGCGGGATATTGGCTGGTAAGCGACGCACGTATACGGAAAAGGGCCGGAAGCGTCAGCGTCCGGCCCTTTTTTCCTGGCGTCAGCGCGCGGCTGTTACTGCGCCGGCAGCGCCTTGTACGCGGCGATACCGTTCATGATTTCGGCTTTCGCATCTTCCGGACCGAACCAGCCTTCGACCTTGACCCACTTGCCCGGCTCGAGATCCTTGTAATGCTCGAAAAAGTGCTGGATCTGCTGCAGGCGCAGGTCCTGCAGGTCTTCCGGCTTTTGCCAGTGGCTGTAGATCGGCAGGATCTTGTCGACCGGGACGGCGAGGATCTTGGCGTCGCCGCCGGCTTCGTCGGTCATCTTCAGCACGCCAATGGCGCGGCAGCGCACCACCACGCCAGGGATCAGCGCGAACGGCGTGATCACCAGCACGTCGCACGGGTCGCCGTCGTCGGCGATCGTGTTCGGCACGTAGCCGTAGTTGCACGGATAGTGCATCGCGGTGCCCATGAAGCGGTCGACGAAGATCGCGCCCGATTCCTTGTCCACTTCGTACTTGATCGGATCGGCATTCATCGGGATCTCGATGATGACGTTGAAATCGTTCGGCACGTCGCGGCCGGAAGAGACTTTATTCAAACTCATGGGTTTTCCTCGTTGTGCTGGTTATCTGATGACGGAATTATAGCGGAAGATAGTTGTTTCTTGTGCAGCGCAGCAGGCCGGCGCGCGGCCCGCCTGCTGCGTGAAACATCAGAGGATGCTGGCCAGCGCACACTGGCGGAAGTGCGCCGCCGCCTGCTCGGTCTGGCCCAGCGCTTCGTGCATCTGCGCCAGCTTCAGGTGCGACTCGCGCACCATGCGCGACTCGGTGGCGTCCGACAGCGCCTGCTCCAGGTAGCGCTGGGCCTTGCCCCACAGCTTCTGTTTCAGGCACAGCGAGCCGAGCGTGAGCGCCAGCTCGGCGTCGTTCGGGCGCTGCTTGATCCACTGCTCGCAGTGTTCGATCTGCGCCAGCAACGCCGGCGTGCCCGATGACGCCGCGGCGTCGCGGTAGGCGCGCACGACGCGGTCGTCCCACTCGGCCGCCAGCGCTTCTTCGGCGGTGGCGCGCGCTTCCTCGTGCAGTCCGCGCGAATTGAGCGCGGTGGCGGCGTGGGCGGCGATATACGGCTTGATACGGTCGGCCTGCGGCACCGTCGCCCACACCCGCTGGATCGATTCGGCGTCATGCGAGCTATCCGACAGCAGCGCGTCGTACGCCAGCTCGCGCAGGCGCGCCGACAAGGCCGGATGCAGCGCCTTGTGCTTGTCGAGCGAGCGCACCAGGCGCAGCACCTCGGGCCAGTTCTTGGCCTGCTGGTGCGCCTTCATCGACCATTGCAGCGCGTGGATGTGGCGCGTGCCGCTGGCGTTCAGTTCGGCCACCGCTTCGAGCGCCGCTTCCGGCTGGTGGTCGTCGACCAGCAGCTCGGTCACGGTCATCAGGCGCGCCGTCTTCAGGCTGCTGTCGTGCACCGTGCCAGCCAGCCAGGTATCGCGCCGCGCCGGCTCGCGCATGCGGTGCGCCGCGCGCGCGCCGATCAGCGCGGCAAGACCGGCATTCTCGGGCAGGTCGGCCGCTTTGGCGGCAGCTTTTTCGGCGTGGCCGAAGCGGCCCTCGAACAGGGCCTTGAGCGCGTCGCGCAAGCCCTTGTTGCCGTCGCGTTCGCGCTTGCGGCGACGGTAGGCGGCCACCCGCGCCGGCATGCTGGTGGTGGCAAAAAACGCGCGCACCAGCGCATACAGCAGGATGAACAGCAGCACTTCGAGGACGACGAAGAAATTGAGCGACATGTCGATCCGGTGCGGCGGATAAAAGATCACCACGTTGCCCGGGTTGAAACGCGCCGTGACGGCGATGCCGATGGCCGCCGCCATCAGCGCAACTAGCCAGAGAAGGAGGCGCATGTTATGGCTTCGCCTTGTAGGTGCGCACCGCGTTCAGGCTGTCGGCCAGCGTCGGCATGTCGATCGCCAAGTTGTTCGCCTGCACCTGGCGCAACGTGGCCTGGGCGGACTGGGTGGTGCGCGCGCGCGTGTCGAAATACTTGACCAGCATGTCCTGCGCCGTGATCAGGTCGCTGCGGAAGGCGGCCTCGTTGCGCGACAGCAGCGCCAGGCGCGCGTTGAGCAGGCGCAGCTTCAGGTTCTCGCGCAGGAAATACGCTTCGCTCGGCGACAGCATCAGCGCCTCGGGCGTGTCGACGCTGCGCACGCGGATCAGCTGGCGGATCTCGTTCCACATTTCGCCGGTCCAGCCGGTCCACACCTGCTGCACGCGCGCGGTAAACGCATTCGGCTCCGGCGCCGGCTTGCCGGCGACGACGCGGGTTTTCCTGGCCAGCTCGGACGGCGCCACCGGCGTGTGGTCCGACAGCATCGGCAGCTTGTCGACTTCGGCGATGACGTTGTCGATGCGCAGCGCCACGCCCGCCAGGTCGATGCCCGGCAAGGCCTTCAGCTTTTCGATGTCCTTGGCGATGGCGCGGCGGATGGTGATGAACTGCGGCTTGTCGGCGCGCGACAGCGATTTGTCGGCATTGGCCAGCGCGATCAGGGCGCCCTGCACGTTGCCGGCCAGCTGCAGCTGCTGGCTGGCGGTCGACAGCACCTGCTCGATTTCGGCCAGCGCCCATTCGTCGCGGTTCTTCGACAGGTCCTGGTACAGCTGCTCGAGCGCCAGTTGCTGGCTCTGCGCCTCGCTCTGGCGGCTTTCCAGCACGCCTACCTTGGCCTGCAACTCCTTGGTCTGCTCCTGCACCTGGCGCGCCAGCGCGAACGTCTCGTTGCTGGTGGCGTTGCTCTTTTGCAGGCTGCGCGCCACGTCCTGGCGCAGGTTGTTCAGCCGGCTATGGGTCGACCAGGCCAGCGCGGCGAGCAGCAGCAGGAACACGATCACCACTTTCGAGAGCGGCCGCTGCAGCAAATCGGCGAAACTTTCTTCCGACTGGACGGGCGCGGCAGGCGCCGGCGCCATGGTGTGTTCTGGTTGGGTAGGCAATTCGTTCATGCGTGTGATTGTAACGCGGCAAGCAACGAGGCGTCGCCTGATCCCGCGAGGGTGAGCCGGGTAAGGCCAAGGGTGCTTGCCGTTTCGGCGATGCGCGCGTGCGGCACGATCAGATGCTGCTGTTGCATTTTAACTACAGCGGCGCCGTCGCCCAGCTGGCCGATCAGGCCGAGCAGGCCGCGCAATGCTTCCGAACTGGTGATGATCCAGTCGTTCTGCCGTGCCAGCAAGTGGTTCAACGTGGCCGCCAGCTGCGGCGTCAGCGCCGGCACGCGGCGCCGGTAGGCCGCCACCGTGGTGACGTCGGCGCCGGCGGCGCGCAGGCCGTCGCCGATCAGCTCTCGGCCGGTTTCGCCGCGCACCAGCAGCACGCGGCGCCCGGCCAGCGCCGCCAGCTCGAGCGAGGCCAGCAGATGCTCCGAATCGCTGCGCGTCACATCATGCGGGCTGAAGATGGTGGCGTTGCCGTCATGCAGGCCGTGGCTGGCCAGGCAGGCGCGGCTCGCCTCGCCCAGCACCGCCAGCGCCACGCCGTCCGGCCAGCGGTCGATATGGGCAAAGGCGGCGTCGATCGCGTTGGGCGAAACGAACGCGACCAGCGCGTAGCCGCTCAGGTCGGCCAGCGCGGCGCGCAGCGCCGACACGTCCGCCAGCGGCAAGATCTCGAGCAGCGGCAACACCACCGCTTCGCGTCCGAGCGCAGCCACGCTGTCCGCCAGCGCCTGGCACTGGGCCAACGGGCGGGTGATCACCACCGGATCAGGCATCGGCAGCGTCCGCCTGCGCCTTGCATTCGGCCAGGATATCGTGCGCATCCTGTCCCTGCAGCAAGTCGGCCACCTGCTGGCCGAGCCGCTCGGGGGCGTCGGCCGGGCCGCTCGCTGCCGCGGTGGCGAAGCGCTTGCCGTCCGGCGTGCCGACCATCGCGCGCAAGGTCATCTGATCGCCCGTCAACGTGGCGAACGCGGCCAGCGGGATCTGGCAACTGCCGCCAAACACCTTCGACACCTTGCGTTCGGCCGTAACGGCGCGCGCGGTCGCTTCGTGGTTCAGCGGCGCCAGCACGGCGCGCATGTCGACGTCACTGCGCCCGGACAGGATCTCGATCGCCATCGCGCCCTGCCCCGCGGCCGGCAGGCTGTCGGCCGGATCGAGCACGGCGCGGATGCGCTCGGGCAGGCCGAGGCGCTTCAGGCCGGCGGCGGCGAGAATGATGGCGGCGTAGTCGCCCCGATCGAGCTTGCCCAGGCGCGTGTCGAGGTTGCCGCGCAGCGGCTTGATGACCAGCTGCGGATAGCGCGCCGCGATCAGCGCCTGGCGACGCAGGCTGCTGGTGCCGACCACCGCGCCGGCCGGCAAATCGGCCAGGCTGGCGTAGTCGTTCGAGACGAACGCGTCGCGCGGATCTTCGCGCTCGAGCACGGCGGCCAGCTCGAACCCTTCCGGCAAATCCATCGGCACGTCCTTGAGCGAATGGACCGCCAGGTCGGCGCGCCCTTCGGCCATCGCCACTTCCAGTTCCTTGACGAACAGGCCCTTGCCGCCTACCTTGGACAAGGCGCGGTCGAGGATCTGGTCGCCGCGGGTGGTCATGCCGAGAATCCGAATGTCGCAGGTTGGATATAATAAAGACAATTGGGCGCGGACATGCTCGGCTTGCCACATCGCCAGCCGGCTCTCGCGCGAGGCGATAATCAAGGTCGCTGGCGTCAATTCAGTTGCTATCAAAACGGATTCTTTCACTGTCGTTAAGCCTTAAAACGGCGCATGCCAGTTACCGGCCCATGCATAGAATCACAAATTTTATCATGCGGCCCCCTTGCAGACCCCGGCTATCAGCCTTTGCATCAACATTCTCTTTGTGGTGAATATGGACAAATTAGTGGAAAACCCGGCTGCTGCAAACCAGGCCTCCGACAAGGACGCTCCCCTGAAAGAAGACATCCGCCTGCTCGGGCGCCTGCTCGGCGACGTGCTGCGCGACCAGGAAGGCGAAGCCGTGTTCGACGTCGTCGAAACGATCCGCCAGACGGCGGTGCGCTTTCGCCGCGAAGACGACGCCGAAGCGGGCAAGGAACTGACCGACCTGCTGGCCAAGCTGACGCAGGAACAGACCATCTCGGTGGTGCGCGCGTTCTCGTACTTTTCGCACCTGGCCAACATCGCCGAAGACCAGCACCACATCCGCCGCCGCCGCGCCCACCTGCTGGCCGGCTCGAAACCCCAGCAAGGCAGCGTCGGCTTCGCGCTCGGCAAGCTCAAAGCCGCCGGCGTCGCCCGCGACACGGTGCAGACGTTTTTCCGCGACGCCCTGATCGTGCCGGTGCTGACCGCCCACCCGACCGAAGTGCAGCGCAAGAGCATCCTCGACGCCGAACACGACATCGCCCGCCTGCTCGCCGAGCGCGACCTGCAGCTGACGCCCAAGGAACGGCGCGCCAACCTGCAGCTGCTGCAGTCGCGCATCGCCACCTTGTGGCAAACGCGCATGCTGCGCTACTCGAAGCTGACGGTGGCCGACGAAATCGACAACGCCCTGTCCTACTACCGCATCACCTTCCTGCGCGAACTGCCCGGCCTGTACGACGACATCGAGGAAGAGCTGGCGGCGCATTACCAGACCGAACCGGCCGCGCTGCAAGGCGCGCCATTCGTGCAGATGGGCAGCTGGATCGGGGGCGACCGCGACGGCAATCCGAACGTCAACGCCGGCACCATGCAGCAGGCGCTGGTGCGCCACGCCACCACGATCCTCGATTTCTATCTCGACGAAGTGCACACGCTCGGCGCCGAATTGTCGATATCGACCCTGATGGTCAGCGTCAGCCCGCAACTGCAGGCGCTGGCCGACGGCTCGACCGACACGTCGCCGCACCGCAGCGACGAGCCGTACCGGCGCGCGCTGATCGGCATGTACGCGCGCCTGGCCGCCACCGCCCGCGCCCTCGGCGCCACCAACATCTTGCGCAAGGAAGTCGGCCATGCCGCCGCCTACGCCGACGCCAGCGAGTTTTCAGCCGACCTGCAGGTGCTCATCGAGTCGCTGCAAGCGAACCACGGCGCCATCCTGGCGCACCCGCGCCTGGCGCGGCTGCAGCGCGCGGCCACCATTTTCGGCTTCCATCTCGCCTCGCTTGACATGCGCCAAAGCTCCGACGTGCACGAGCGTGTTTTGACCGAACTATTCGCCCGCGCAGGAGTCGAACCATCATATGGTTCGATAAGTGAAGCGCAGAAGGTCGAATTGCTGCTTGCCGAACTGGCCCATCCCCGCCTGCTGTTTTCCCCGTACACCGACTACACCGACGAAACCAACGGCGAGCTGGCGATTTTGCGCGCGGCGAAGGAAATCCGCGAGCGCTATGGCGTGCGCGCCATCCGCAACTACATCATCTCGCACACCGAGACCGTGTCGGACCTGCTCGAAGTGCTGCTGCTGCAAAAGGAAACGGGCTTGTTGCGCTCCGGCGCCGGCGAACTCGATGCGATGGTGGTGCCGCTGTTCGAGACCATCCCCGACCTGCAGCGCGCCGCCGGCATCATGGCCGAGTGGATGGCGCTGCCGCTGGTGGCGCAGCTCATTCGCAGCCATGGCCAGCTGCAGGAAGTCATGCTCGGCTACTCCGACTCGAACAAGGACGGCGGCTTCCTCACCTCCAACTGGGAGCTGTACAAGGCCGAGATCGACCTGGTGAAGGTATTTGCCGACGCGCGCGTCAAGCTGCGCCTGTTCCACGGCCGCGGCGGCACCGTCGGGCGCGGCGGCGGGCCGAGCTACGAGGCGATCCTGGCGCAGCCGCCGGGCACGGTCAACGGCCAGATCCGCCTGACCGAACAGGGCGAAATCATCGCCTCGAAGTTTTCGAACGCCGAAATCGGCCGCCGCAACCTCGAGCTGCTGGTGGCCGCCACGCTGGAGGCGAGCCTGATGCCGCACGTCGAAGGCGGCGTGCACAGCCAGCGGCTGGCCGGTTTCGAAGCGGTGATGGCCGACCTGTCGCAGCGCGCCTACCAGGCCTATCGCAACCTGGTCTACGAGACGCCGGGCTTCACCGACTACTTCTTTGCCGCCACGCCGATCGCCGAGATTGCGGAGCTGAATCTCGGTTCGCGCCCTGCCTCGCGCAAGTCGACGCGCCGCATCGAAGACCTGCGCGCCATTCCGTGGGGTTTTTCGTGGGGCCAGTGCCGGCTGTTGCTGCCCGGCTGGTACGGCTTCGGTTCGGCCATCGGCGGCTGGATCGCCGACGGCGCGCGCGACGAGCGCATTGCCACCTTGCAGGCGATGCTCCAGGAATGGCCGTTCTTTGCCACCTTGCTGTCGAACATGGACATGGTGCTGGCCAAGACCGACCTGGCGATTGCCTCGCGCTATGCCGACCTGGTGCCGGACGCCGCGCTGCGCGAGCGTATCTTCAAGCGCATCTCGGGCGAGCACGGCAACACGCTGCGCTGCCTCGAGACGATCACCGGCGCGCACGAGCGGCTGGCCGGCAACCCCTTGCTGGCGCGCTCGATCCAGAACCGTTTCGCCTACCTCGATCCGCTGAACCACCTGCAGGTCGAGCTGATCCAGCGGCACCGCGCCAACGCCGGCGCCCCGGTGTCGGCCGACAACCGGGTGCACCGCGGCATCCACCTGTCGATCAACGGCGTCGCCGCCGGCTTGCGCAACACCGGCTAGCGTTCACCCCGCTGGGGTCAGTGCCGGCAAACGCACACGGCCTCAGCGACCTACCTAGTGGCGCAGTTGCAACAATTCTTATTCCCTAAGACATTTGTTAAAAGTCGGCTTAGAATTACCGGTCCCCCTCCTACCTGGACGCGCTGATGAACCGGCGGCGCCTCAAGTCGACCAGCCTTGCCGTTGCCGCCGTCCTGCTTGCGCTGGTCAGCGCGGCCGGCGTCGCACACGTTGTGCAAATTTTCCCGCTGCCGACCGCGCTGCTGTCGCTGTTGCTGACATTGGCCGCGGCCTGCGCGCTGTCGCTGCTGTGCATCCGCCGCCTGCTCGCCACGCGCGATGCCATCGCCAACGAGTTTCGCAAGTTGCACGCCGACGAGGCGGGCCAGCACCAGGAAGCGCAGCGGGCGCTGGCGATGAGCGAGCTGAAGCTGCGCGAAGTCATTTCGATCATGCCGATGACGCTGTTCATCAAGGACCCCGAATCGCGCATGCTGATGATGAACAAGGCCGCCGAGCAGCAGTTCGGCTTCGATTTTTCGGTCGTGTCCGGCAACAACGCGCACACGATGTTTCCGCCCGAGCAGATGGCGGTGTTCCTCGCCAACGACCGGGCCGCGTTCGCCAAGGGTGAGCTGGTGATCCAGGAAGACTTGACGTTTAGCCACTCGCACAATGAAGACCGCGTCTTGCAGACGTTCAAGAAACCGATCTTCGACGCCGTCACCGGCGAACCGGATTTTCTGATCTGCATGAGCGTCGACACGACGGACCGCAAGCGCGCCGAGCAGGCGCTGCAGGCATCCTACCTGCAACTGCGCCAGTTGATGGCGCACTTGGACGAGGCCAAGGACGAAACGCACCGGCGCCTGGCGGCGGCGATCCACGACGAACTGGGTCAGAACCTGATGGCGCTGAAAATCGATATCGAGATGCTGCACAACCGCGCCGGCGAACGCCATCCCCGACTGCGCGGCAAGGTCGGGCACGCGCTCGACACAGTCAATGCCAGCATCGGCTCGGTGCGCGCAATCATCAACGAGCTGCACCCGAACACGCTGGCGCTTGGCCTGACCGCGGCGATGGAGTGGCTGGTTGGCCAGTTCGAGGCGCGCAGTGGCATCGCCACGACGCTGAGCGTCAGCGGCGCCGACGCGGGCGGCCACGACCCGCGCCGCGCCGCTGGCCTGTTTCGCATCGTGCAGGAGACGCTGCTCGATATCTTGCAGCATGCGCAGGCGATGCAAGTGGAGATCACCGTCGCGTTTGGCGTCGAGCAACTGTCGATCACGATCGTCGACGACGGCATCGCCTCAACGGAACGCGCAGCAAGCGACGCGGGCGGCGTGGGCCTGCGCGGCATCCGCGAACGGGTAAATATGTTCGGCGGCCAGATGCTGGTCGCGCGGCGCGGCGGCGGCGCCGGCACCAGCGTGGTGATCGTCATGCCGGCCGCGGCGGGGGCGGTCGAACTGGCGGTCGTCGAATAGGTCGGTTACGGTTCGTTCGAGCGCAAACTGTTCACGGCGCGGGCGCTGCGCGGCTCGGCGGCGGCATTGTGCTGCGCGCAGCGACCAATGCCGCTTGCGATGAAGCTTTCCTGCCGGTAAAGTTAGCCGAACGACCACATTAGCATACTGGCATGCCACCAAAAAAGAGCCGGCGGTAATGTAAGCAAGCTAAATGAAATCCAGCTACACTTCTTGCAACATGGGAATTACTTCATTTACGCCGCCGGCCGGCTTCATCGATTTGCTCAACGACGCCGTCTGCGCGGTCGATGTGGACGGCCGTTTCGTCTACCTGAGCGCGGCGTGCGAGCGCATTTTCGGCTACACGCCGGAGGAACTGGTCGGCACGGCGATGATCGAGCTGGTGGCGCCGGAGCACCGGGCGCGCACCTTGGCTGCCGCGGCGGATGTGATGGCCGGCGCGGCCCAGCACAATTTCGAGAATTGCTACATGCGCAAGGATGGCCGCCGGGTCGACATCATGTGGTCGGTGCGCTGGTCCGAAACCGACCAGCTGCGCGTTGCCGTGGCGCGCGACGTCACCGCGCGCAAGCGTGGCGAGTCGATGCGGGCGGCGATGTACGCCATCTCGGAGGCGGCCCACGCGGCCAAGGATCTGGTATCGCTGTGTCCGCTGATCCACCGGATCGTCAACGAACTGCTGCCGGCGCCCGGCTTTGCGATTGCCCTGCGCGACGAGCTCGATCAGTTGAGCTTTCCGTACAACGTCGACGAGCACGGCCGACCGGCCGCAGCGCCGTTGCCGGGCGCCGGCGCACTGTGCGCGCACGTGGCGCAGGTCGCCCGCCCGTTGCTGCTGACGCCGGAAACGCTGCCGCTGCTGCCGGCCGAGCTGCGCGAAGCGGCTAGGAGCGCGGCGCCGTACTGGCTGGGCGTGCCGCTGCCAGCGTCGGGCGGCGCCATCGGCGCGCTGGTCGTAAGCGGCTCGCCTGAATCGGCGTACTTCACCGACGAGGACAAGGAGCTGCTGCAGTTCGTTTCCGGCCAGGTCGCCACAGCCATCGAGCGCCTGAGGCTGCACGAACAATTGCACTACCTGGCGCAGTACGATGCCCTGACCCGGCTGCCGAACCGCCAGCTGTTCCATGACCGGCTCGATTCGGCGCTGGCGCGCGCGGCCCGCAACGGCACCGGTTTTTCGCTGCTGTACCTCGACCTCGACAAGTTCAAGCTGGTCAACGACGTGCACGGCCACGCCGCCGGCGACCTGCTGCTGCACCAGATGGCCCAGCGCATCACGCAATGCGTGCGCGAGGAAGACACGGTGGCGCGCATCGGCGGCGACGAATTCGTCGTGCTGCTCGAAAGCGTCGCGCAGACGGACGACGCGGCCAGGGTCGCCGCCAAGATCGCGCTGGCGATGGACGAGCCGTTCCGCTTCGGCAACCTGTGCCTGGACGCACGCGTCAGTATTGGCATCGCCGCGTATCCCCGCCACGGCGGCAACGCGCAGCAGTTGCTCAAGCACGCCGACGAGGCGATGTATGGCAACAAGAAGCGCGCGCGGGCCGAGGGGTCGGACCCGATTGTTCCTTTGGAGGCTGACCCCGCTGTCGTTGGCGTCAACGACACCGGGGCTTGACCCCAACGGAAAAACCGGGTCAGACCCCTCGGTCGTGGTGCCCTCGGTCACAGCCATGAAAAAACCGCCAGCCGAAAGAATCGGACTGGCGGTTTTTTTGATGCGAGCAACCGATCAGTGGTTGTGCAGGAAGCTCTTCAGCTTGTCCGAACGCGATGGCTGGCGCAGCTTGCTCATCGCCTTCGCTTCGATCTGGCGAATCCGCTCGCGCGTGACGTCGAACTGCTTGCCCACTTCTTCCAGCGTGTGGTCGTTCGACATTTCGACGCCGTAACGCATGCGCAGCACCTTCGCCTCGCGCGGCGTCAGCGAGTCGAGCACTTCCTTGATGACGTTGCGCATCGACGCGTGCAGCGCGGCGTCGAGCGGCGCCAGGGTCGCGTTGTCCTCGATGAAGTCGCCCAGCTGCGAATCGCCGTCCTCGCCCATCGGCGTTTCCATCGAGATCGGCTCTTTGGCGATCTTCATGATTTCGCGCACTTTGTTTTCCGGCATTTCCATCTTCAGCGCCAAGGTCGCCAGGTCCGGCTCGCTGCCGGTTTCCTGCATGATCTGGCGCGAGATGCGGTTCATCTTGTTGATCGTTTCGATCATGTGCACCGGCACCCGGATCGTGCGCGCCATGTCGGCGATCGAACGCGTGATGGCCTGGCGAATCCACCAGGTCGCGTAGGTCGAGAACTTGTAGCCGCGGCGGTATTCAAACTTGTCGACCGCCTTCAGCAGGCCAATGTTGCCTTCCTGGATCAGATCGAGGAACTGCAAGCCGCGGTTGATGTACTTCTTGGCGATCGAAATTACCAGGCGCAAGTTGGCAACCGTCATCTCGCGCTTGGCGTGACGCGCACGCTTTTCGCCGGCGGCCATCTGCTTGTTAATCTTGCGCAGGTCGGCCAGCGGCAGCGCCACGCGCGCCTGCAGGGCGATCATGCGCTTCTGGTGTTCCTTGATGGCCGGAACGTTACGGCCCAGCACTGCGCTGTACGGATAGTTGGCGTTGACTTCGCCGTCGACCCAGTCCAGATCCGTTTCATTGCCCGGGAAGACCTTGATGAAGTGGGCGCGCGGCATGCCGCAGCGGTCGACGCAGATTGCCAGCACCGCTTTTTCGATGTGGCGCACTTCGTCCATCTGGTGGCGCAAGGTGTCGCACAGCTTCTCGACCACCTTGGCGGTAAAGCGAATGCCCAGCAGTTCGTTCGAGATCACTTCCTGCGCCTTGACGTAAGGCTTCGAGCCGTAGCCTTCCTTCTCGAACGCCTTCGCCATTTTCTCGAACTGCGCTTCGATCAGGTGGAACTTCTCCAGCGCGCCGCGCTTGAGCTGATTGAGCTGCTCGGCCGAGAAGCCAGCTGCGCCGCCATTGGCGTCGCCGTCTTCTTCTTCGACTTCCTCGTCGTCTTCCTCATCGTCGTCGGATGCGGCCACGTGCGGCGCCGGCGTTTGCGGCGTCGACGGCTCGTTCAGGTCGACGAAACCGTCGACCACTTCATCGACCTTGATCTCGTCGCGCTCGATTTTATGCGACAGCGCGATGATTTCGGCGATCGTCGTCGGGCACGCCGAAATGGCCTGGACCATGTCCTTCAGGCCGCCCTCGATGCGCTTGGCGATTTCGATCTCGCCTTCGCGCGTAAGCAGCGCGACGGCGCCCATTTCGCGCATGTACATGCGGACCGGGTCGGTGGTGCGGCCAAAGTCGGAGTCGACCGTCGACAGCGCGGTGGCGGCGGCAGCTTCGACTTCGTCGTCGCTGGTGGCGGTCGGCACGTTGTCGCTCAACATCATCGTGTCGGCGTCAGGGGCGCGCTCGTAGACGGCGATGCCCATGTCGTTGAAGGTGGCGATGATGCCTTCGATCGCTTCCGGATCGACGATATTTTCAGGCAACTGGTCGTTGATCTCGGCGTGGGTCAGGAAGCCGCGGTCCTTGCCCATGTTGATCAGGTTCTTGATCTGGTTACGGCGACGCTCGAGGTCCGCTTCCGACGTTTTCGGATCGGCCGCCAGCGCGCCGGCCAGGCCGCCCTTGGCCTTGCGCTCTTTCAGCTTCGAGACGGCCTTCAGTTCGGCGCGCTCGACCGCGTTGATCCCGGCCACTTCGTCATTTTCAGGCGTGAACTCGCTCGGTTTGCGGCCGCGGCGGCCAGGCACCTTGACCGACGGCAGCAGGTAGCCGGACGTGTCGATCGCCGCCAGGGTGGCCGCGTCGGTGGTCTGGCTGACCGACTGCCCGCCGGTGATGATCACGGTCGGCTCGACGTCGGTCTTGCGGATGCGCAGCTTGGCCACCTTGACCGCGACCGGCGCGGCAACTTCTTCAGCGACGACGTCGGCTTGCTTGACGGCAGCCAGCTTCGAGACGCGCTTGCGCACCACCGTCGGCGTCGGCGCCGGCGCAGCGTCAGCCGCAGGCACGTCATCGATCGGCGCCGAATGGGCTTCGGCTGCTGCAGGGGCCACCGCCAGGCGCGAACGGGTCTTGACGACGGTCACCGGGGCGGCGTCCTCGGTCTCGAGAAAGTACGAGGTCGCCGTTTTCGGGACGGCCAACGGCGCGGCCACTTTGCGCGGCGCCTTCTTGGCGGTCAGTGTCAGGGTCTTGGCGGTGTTCTTGGTCATTAATAACTCTCCAGTCGCGGCGGTGCGCGCCAGCGAAGTCAAAAATCCAGCGGGGCCCGAAGTGCCGGGCCCGATGGAAGGTGTTCGGGAATACCCCCTACCTGAGGGCGAGGCGGCCCAAAATCAAGCTGGGCGGAACGCGGCGGTGCCGAGTGGGGCCTGGCGAAATCGGACGTGCTGTGATCAAAGTGGCGCTATGCATGGCAGAAAAAAAAAAGCCCGATACGGGACCGGGCTTGAATCTATTTTCCTAAGAGAATAGAGGAGACAGGTGCAATTATGCCCGAAGCAAACGCATCACGATAATGAAAAGAACCCATAACCGTTATAACGAAAACTTATACTACGGGGCAACACTCGTTTCTTCCATGCTCTCCGGTACGTCTGCGCTGCCTCAAGTCGTGCGCAGAGCAAGGGGCGGATCATACACGATTTCGCCTGACGCCGCTCGCCGGCGACGACTTCAGCCCCGACCCCGGCAGTGGCAAAACAACACGTCACCCAATTGCGGCCGCACTTACGAAAGTACCCATGCTATCCTTCCGGTTCCAGCTCTTACAATGAAGTCAATGAATACAACTAGCCCTGTCGAGGAAGTCGTCGACACCCCGGCCCCCGCACCGGCCGCACCAGCGGCAATGAGTGCGCGTACCCTGCTCAAACAACTGCAGCAACAGTTTCCCGCTTTCCGCAATTGCCTGCCGCTTGCCATCGGCATCGACAAGCAGTTGCTGGCGCGCCTGCCCGACCTCGACCGCAAGACCATGCGCGCCGCGCTCGGCATCCACACCGGCTCGCTGCGCTACCTGCGCGCGATGGAAAAAGCGACGCTGCGCTACGACCTCGACGGCACAGCCGGCGCGGAAGTGACCGACACCCACCGCCTGCACGCCAAGGAAGTCTTGCAGCAGCGCTTCAAGAAAGAAGCCGAGCGCAAAAAGGCCGAACGCGACGCCGCCCAGGCCGAGGAAGCGAACCGGATGCGCCAGGAAAAGCTGCTGCAGCTGGCGTCGAAGTTCTCGCGCAACTAACGGGCTCATGCTGACCGACCAGGAAGAATTGCTGCCGCCTTACGACGGCATCAAGCTGGCCGACGTGCGCATGGTCAAGTCCGACCGCGACGCCGCCGACGCCCTCAAGGCGCTGCTGGCGATGGACGTGCTCGGCTTCGATACCGAATCGAAGCCGACGTTCCTGAAAGGCGAAGCGTCGACCGGGCCGCACCTGGTGCAGCTCGCCACGGACGAGGCGGCCTACCTGTTCCAGATCGGCGCCATGCCGGCCGTCGCGGTGCTCAAGGCGGTGCTCGAATCGACCACGATCCTCAAGGTCGGGTTCGGCTTATCGGACGACGTCAAGCGCCTGAAAGCCAAGCTCGGCATCGAGACCAGCAATGTGCTTGATCTGTCGACGGCGCTGCGCAAGAATGAGCGCAACACGCTCGGCGCCAAGACGGCGGTGGCGCGCTTTTTCGGCCAGCGACTGCAAAAATCAAAGAAGATCACCACCACCAACTGGGCGCTGCCGCGGCTGACCGAAAAGCAGATCCTGTACGCCGCCGACGACGCCCACGTGGCGCTGAAGATCTATCGCCGCTGGCGCATCGACCAGGCTGCGCAGTAACGCCTTAGGCTACGGTTCGCATTTCGCCCGCAGCAGCGGGAACTCGACCACGCGCTTCACACCTTTGCGAACTCCTTCAATGGTAGCCATCACGCGCGCATCGTCCTGGCGCAGGTAGGTCACGCGCTGCGGAAAATCGTGCGCCGTGTTTTCGAACACGATTTCCGAGTCGCTCATGCGTATTTGCGTGAACGTGGCTTCCGCCTGGCCGGCGGGAATCGCCGTAAACAGCAGCCGGCCGTCGGGCGATTCGTGAATGCGCATGAATTCGAAGTCGACCGTCCTGCCAGCCTTCACCGTGCGCGCCATGCCGAGCATCGTCGCGCCGACCGGCTGCATCCATTGCTCGCCCGAGCCGGCCTGCTTCCCTTCGCTGGTCCAGCAGCCGGCCAGCCACGCCAGCCCGGCTACCTTCTGCGCGCTTGCCGGCGCACAGACACTGGCCAGCACGACGATCGACGTGGCGGCGCGAACAGCGTTCAATATTTGCGGCATCGGATTCTCCGTGGGGCACGTGTGAAGTATGGTGTGGGTATTGTATAGAGGAGTGTAGCGATGGAGCCAACAATTCTTGCCGAACTGATAGCGACTTTACGGGAGCGCTTCGCGAAAAACGTTCGCCGCCACGAGGGGCTAGCCTGGGCGCAGGTGCAGGCCAAACTCGAGGCCAGTCCCGGCAAGCTGAAGGCGCTGCACGAGATGGAGATCAGCGGCGGCGAACCGGACGTCGTGGGTGTCGATGAAGCGACCGGCGAGTTCATCTTCTGCGACTGTTCGCCGGCAACGCCAAGCGGCCGGCGCTGCCTGTGCTATGACCGCGCCGCGCTCGACGCGCGCAAGGAAAACAAGCCGCGCGGCGGCGCCCTCGAGATGGCTTCGACGATGGGGATCGAGGTGCTGACCGAAGACCAGTACCGGCAGCTGCAGGCGCTCGGAGAATTCGACCGCAAGACGTCGAGCTGGGTGCTAACGCCGCCGGCGATCCGAAAGCTTGGCGGCGCCCTGTTTTGCGACCGGCGCTACGACCAGGTCTTCCTGTATCACAACGGCGCTGAATCGTACTACGCCGCGCGCGGTTTTCGCGGCCGGCTCAAGGTCTAGGATCGGGCTTGCGCACGCAGGCAGCGCCGTACCCGACCAGGCCGATCAAGACCAGCACGATCGGAATCAGGCCAGGCTCGCTGTCGGCGTAGATCTTTGCCGCCATGAGGACGGCGCCGATCGCCAGGATGATCATGGAAAGCGTCTTGTGCAGCTTTGTTGTCGAGGTGCGCATCGTTCGCTCCGGTGTGTGGGTTTGGCGCCATCATCGCGCAGCATTGTGCGGGCATCGTGAAGTCCGCGTGAAGCGTGAACCGTCCTGATCTTGCCAAACACGCTATCCTTGAGGCTTGGCGCCCCAGCGCGATTTCTACAGCAAAGTTTCCCATGCCCTCCACCGCTAGCACGGCCCGCATCGCCGTCCTGTTGTTCATCGGCGCCCTGCCCGCCATCGCCGCCGACCGGCCCGCGGTGCTGCCCGACACCATGGCGCAGCGCGTCATCGCCTGCACGTCGTGCCACGCCAAGGACCAGGGGACCGATGCGTTTTTCCCGCGCATCTCCGGCAAGCCGGCCGGCTACCTGTACAACCAGCTGATCAACTTTCGCGAAGGCCGCCGCCAGTATCCTTTGATGACCTACATGGTCGACTACCTGCCCGACGCCTACCTGCGCGAGATCGCCGAGCACTTTGCGGCGCAGCACCTGCCGGCGCCGCCGATCCAGCCGACTGCCGTATCGCAGGCCGTGCTCGAGCGCGGCAGGCAGCTGGTGCTGCAGGGCGACTCCGCCATCAAGGTACCCGCCTGCATCGCCTGCCACGGCGAGAAACTGACCGGCGTGGCGCCCGCCATTCCCGGCCTGGCCGGCTTGCCGCGCGATTACGTCAACGCCCAGTTCGGCGCGTGGCGCAACAAGGCGCGCCGCGCCCATGCGCCCGATTGCATGGCCGACATCGCCAATCGCCTGAGCCTGGCCGACGTCGCCGCCATCTCCAGCTGGCTCGGTGCGCGCCCATTGCCGGCCGATCCGGCGCCGGCCGTCGCCATCGCCCGCCCGCTGCCGATACCCTGCGGCAGCACGCCGGACTGAGACCGCCATGACCCGTAAAATCCTGATCGTTCTCGCCGCCCTGGCGGCCGCCGTCCTGCTGGCCGTGATCGTCGCCTGGCCGCGCGAGCAATTCGTGCCGGCGGCGTCGCCGGCCGCAGTCGCATCCACGCCGGAAAACATTGCGCGCGGCGCCTACCTGGCGGCCGCCGGCGACTGCATGGCCTGCCACACGGTGCGCGGCGGCGAGAAGTACGCCGGTGGCCGGGCGATGGAAACGCCGTTCGGCGAGCTGCACGTGCCGAACATCACGTCCGACCGCGACACCGGCATTGGCGCCTGGAGCGCGGACGACTTCTGGCGCGCGCTGCACAACGGCAAGTCGCGCGATGGCCGCCTGCTCTACCCGGCCTTCCCGTACACCAACTACACCAAGGTCACCCGCGCCGACGCCGATGCGATGTATGCCTTTTTCCAAAGCGTGCCTGCCGTCAAGCGGAGGAACACCCCGCACCGGCTCAACTTTCCCTACAACCAGCAGATCGCGCTGGCCGGCTGGCGCCTGATGTACTTCACGCCTGGCGTGTTCGAGCCGGTGCCGGCGCAGTCGCCGGCGTGGAATCGCGGCGCTTACCTGGTCGAAGGACTTGGCCACTGCAGCGCTTGCCACAGCCCGCGCAACGCCGCCGGCGCCATCGAAGGCGGCCTTGGCGGCGGCCTGATTCCGACCATCGGCTGGTACGCGCCGTCGCTGACGTCGGATGCGGAAGCGGGCCTGGGCAGCTGGGCGGTGCCGGAAATCGTCCAGCTGCTCAAAACCGGGCAGTCGCCGCGCTCCACCGTGTTCGGGCCGATGGCCGAAGTGGTCTTCAAGAGCCTGCAGCACGTCAGGGAACCGGACGTGGCGGCGATGGCGATTTACCTCAAATCGCTGCCGGCCGCACCAGCGCCGACGCGCGAGCCGATCAAGGGGCCGCAGGTCGACCAGCTTATCGCGCAAGGCAAGAACCTCTACGAGACGCACTGCATCGATTGCCACGGCGCCGACGGCAAGGGCTTGCCGCCGGCCTACCCGCCGCTGGCAGGCAACCGCGCCATCACGATGGATCACTCGGTCAATGCGGTGCGCATCGTGCTCAATGGCGGCTTCGCGCCCGGCACCGCCGGCAATCCGCGCCCGTACGGCATGCCGCCGTTCAGCCATCTCCTCGACGACGCAGAGGTCGCCGCGGTGGCGAGCTACATCCGCGCCAGCTGGGGCAACACGGCGCCGCCGGTCAGCACCGCCGAAGTGAATCGCTACCGCAGCACGCCACTCGACTAAAAGCTGGTGTCAGGTCTGACATTCGGACATTTCGATGATAGAAGCTGGTGTCAGGTCTGACATTCGGACATTTCGATGTTGGAATGTCCGAATGTCAGACCTGACACCAGCGTTGCGGCGCTACACCATGTCGGCAAAGCCGAGCCGGTCGGTGGTGGCGTTGCGCGCGTCGTCGACGCTGATCTTGTGGCCCGACAGCAGCGCTTCGAGCGACGCGTTCATCGTGTGGCAGCCGGCATCGGTGGTGCTGTTCATGTGCGCGCGGATGCCGGAAATGTTGCCCGTCTCGAGCATGCGCGTCAGCGCCGGCCCCGGCGTCAGGCATTCGGTGGCCAGGTAGTAGCGGTTGCCCTCGCTCGACGGCAGCAGCGCCTGGCACAGCACGCCGCGCAGGGCATACGCCAGCGCCTGCGACTGCGCTTCCGAGTTGCCCAGCAGGCGAATCATCTTCTGCAAGCCCAGCTCGGTCGAGCGCGCGTGCAGCGAGGCGAGCACCAGCGGGCCCGATTCGGCCAGCGCCAGCGCTTCCTGCGCCGTCTGCGCATCGCGGATTTCGCCGATGACGATCACGTCCGGGCGCTCGCGCAGCGCGTCCAGCGCGCCCAGGTAGTAGCTCTCGACGTCGCCGTCGACGCCCACTTCGCGCTGCGTGACGATGCACTTGCGCTGCGGGATCAAGGTCTCGACCGGGTCTTCGATGGTGATGATGTGGCCCGAGCGCTGCTTGTTGATCTCGTCAAGCATCGAGGCGATCGTCGTCGACTTGCCCTGGCAGGTGTCGCCGATGATCAGCACCAGGCCGCTGGTGAGCTTAGCGAATTCCTGCTCGTCGCGATGCAGCCCCAGCTCGGCCAGCGCCACCGGCTCCTTCGGAAAGCGCCGGATGACGCAGCCAAGCCGCTTCTTGCCCTGGAAAGTAAAACAGTTGGCGCGGATGCGCGCCGTGTGCAGGTCGATCGAGCGGTCGAACGCGCGATCGGCGATCCGCTCGGACCAGTTCGGCTCGATGACTTCGAAGAACTCTTCCAGCTCCTCCTTGGTGATCGGCGAATCGGTCACCGCCACCAGACCCTTCGGCTGGCGCAGCATCAGGGGGCTGTTCTGGTGGATGATGATGTCGGAAAAAATCAGCCGCGAGTTGAGCAGGTGCAGGATCTGCTCGACGAGCGTGCCGAACACCGGATGGTCTTCATTTTCGACGTACGACAGGGTGCGAATCTGGGAGGACTGGTGATTTTCCATCGGGCGGACTCGGCAGGTGAGAGTGTGAATGGCGCCAATTATAAGACCATCATCGACAAAAAGATTGCATTATCGAAATATAATTTTTGTCGCCACAATCGCCTGCCGGCGCCGGCCCGATCAGCGGAAGCGGTTGCGGTGCCCGGTCTTCAAATCGAGCGAAAACTTGACGCCGCCATCGGTGACGATCACTTCGTCGGGCGGCTCGTCGCCGGCCAGCGCGCCGGCCACCAGCGGCAGCCCTTCGCCCTTGCGCACCAGGTCGTCGCAGCGCTCGTAGACGTTCTTGCAGCCGGTGCCTGCCAGCAGCGCCTGCACGATCGGCACCTTCCACGCCTCGACGCCGCCGGCCTGGAATTCGCAGATCAGGTAGCCGTCCTTGCCGCCGAACGATTCGACCAACAGGCCCGGCAAGCCGTCCGCCTCGGCGTTGACCAGCTTGACGACCTGGTCCGGCCTGGCCTTCTTCGCCGCCGGCGCGCTCTTGGCCAGCGCCGCCTGCACGCGGCCCTTGATCAGCGCATGGTCGACCGGCTGCGCCTCGTCGAACGTCCACACGCGCGCGCGGATCTGCGACTTCGAGTTGTACGCGGCGCGCGCCAGAAATTTCTTCGCCGACGACTGCACCACGGCGGTCGAGCCGGGCTTCATCTTTTCGTTCGGCTTGCCGTCGACCTTGTCGATGGCGGACGCGTAAATCCAGGGTTCGCCGGCCAGCAGGCTCTTTTCCTTGCCCTGTATGATGGTAATGATAAGCATGAGTTTCCAGTGAATTGATGCCGGGCGCCTGCCCGACCCCGCCATGATACCGCCTCGGAGGCGGGAAATTGCATTCTGTGCGGCGCTGCCTGCAGTCTGTCGCAAACGGCCAGCGCCCGGCGCCGCGCTTTTCTACTATGGGGTCCATTACTACAAACAAGGAAAACCACCATGAACACTCGCCTGACCCGTCCCCTGAACGCCCTGATGCTTGCCCTGTGCAGCGCTGCCATCGTCGTACCCGCCGCGCCCGCGCTGGCGGGCAGCTGGAACTCCGAGCGCGTCAGGGGCAGCGGCCAGGTCAAGACCGAAGCGCGCGCCCTCGGCCACTTCAACGGCGTCGCGCTGGCGCTGCCGGGCAGCGTCGAACTGCGAATCGGCAATACCGAAAGCATCACCGTCGAGACCGACGACAACCTGCTGCCGCTGATCGATACGGTAGTCGAAAACGGCACCCTCAAGATTCGCGCCGCCAGGCGCAACGTCAACTTCGACACGCGGCGCATGAAGTTCGTGGTGCAGGCCAAGGGCGTCGAGACGCTGGCGGTGGACGGCTCCGGCTCGATCAACGCCGACGCACTGCGCGGCTCGAAGGTGACGGTCGCCATCGGCGGCTCCGGTTCGATCAACGTCAAGAGCATCGACAGCGAGTCGCTGTCGGTCAACATCGGCGGCAGCGGCGACCTGAAGGTGCATGGTGGCGCGGCCAAAAGGCTCAGCGTGGCGATTGCCGGCTCCGGCGACGTCGACATGGGCCGGCTGCAAAGCACCGACGCCAGCGTCAACATCGCCGGCTCGGGCGACGCCACGATCGCCGTGCGCGACCAGCTGAAAGTGATCATCGCCGGCTCGGGCGACGTCAACTACTACGGCGACCCGCGCGTGAGCACAACGGTCGGTGGCTCGGGCAGCGCTATCAAACTGGCCGGCGCGCCGCGTTAAGTTCAGGCTGCAGGGCCCGGCGAAACCCTTAGTGGTGCGCGTGCCCGACGCCAGCCGCCTTCGGCGCCGCATACGTCAGCGCCTTGACCGGCGCGTTGACGACGACGGTCTCACGCTTGCCCTGCTTGCGTTCGACCAGCAGCGACAGCGGCACGTTTTCGCCCTCCTTGAGCTGCTTGTTCAGGCCCACCAGCATGATGTGGTAGCCGCCGGAGGCCAGGTTGACGGTTTCGCCGGCCGGCAGGTCGATGCCATCGACTTCGCGCATTTTCATCATCTGGCCGACCATTTCCATCTTGTGAATTTCGACCGACTTGGCCACCGGCGAACTGGCCGACACCAGCCGCGCGGCGTCGGCCGAGCGCAACTGCATGAACGCGCCGCTGGCCTTTTGCTGCGGCACGGTGGCGCGCACCCAAGGCTCGCTGACGGTGGTCTGGGCAAACGCGGTGGCGGCAAATGCGATCGAAGCGATCAGCGCGAAAAATGGCTTTTTCATTGAAGTTCCTGGAAAAATAAGTATGCTGAGGGCGAAGCGATTATAGCGCAGGGGCCGATACCATCAGCTCAAAGACCGTCGGCTTCGCCAATGGCGAGCACGACGATGCAGGTGCAGATTCGGGAAGTCTACGCGTGCTCCGAATCAGCGCTCTTCCTTGTACGGCTCGCGCTCCACCAGCACCGTGTCGACACTGTCGGTCAGCCAGATCTGGCCGTCCTGGATGGTGCACTGCAGCTGCATGTTCCGGTTCGCCATTTTCTGCAGCTGCACCGCCGCGTCGCTCGGAATGTTGATCACCGACAGATTCTTCGCCCGTTCGAGCTTGTTGGCGATCTGCTTGAACCAGATATGACTGGTCGCGCCGTAGCTGTACACCACCACCTTTTCGGCGCGCCCGCACGCCTTCATCAGGCGCTTGTCGTCCGGCTGGCCCACTTCCACCCACAACTCGATCGCGCCGGTCAGGTCCTTCTGCCACAGGTCCGGTTCGTCCGTGTCGAACAAGCCCTTGGTAAACGTCAGCGATTCGCTCGCATTGATGGCGAACGCCAGCAGCCGGATCATCATCCGTTCGTCGGTCTCCGAAGGATGGCGCGCCAACGTCAGCAAGTGCTGCTGATAGTAGTTGCGGTCCATGTCCGCGATCTGCAGTTCGGCTTTGTAGATTGTCGCTTTAAGTGCCATTGATGCTCGATGAAGGTAAAGTTATTTGAAGACGACAGTCTTGTCGCCGTTTTGCAAAATGCGGTGCTCGACGAACCACTTGACCGCGCGCGCCAGCACCACGCACTCGACGTCGCGCCCGATCGCCGTCAGCGCCTCGGCCGTCATCGCATGGTCGACGCGCTCGACATCCTGCTCGATGATCGGGCCTTCGTCGAGGTCGCCGGTGACGAAGTGCGCCGTCGCGCCAATCAGCTTGACGCCGCGCCGGTGCGCCTGCGCGTACGGCTTGGCGCCCTTGAAGCTTGGCAGGAACGAGTGGTGGATGTTGATCGCCTTGCCGGCCATCGCTTGGCACAGGCCCGGCGACAAAATCTGCATGTAACGCGCCAGCACCACCAGGTCGATGCGGTGGTTGGCCATCAGCTCGAGCACCTTCGCTTCCTGCGCCAGCTTGGCTCCCTCGTCGGCGCCGGTCGCCAGCGGCAGATGGTGGAACGGGATGTTGTAGCTCGCCGCCAGCTGGTAAAAGTCCATGTGGTTCGACACGATCGCCGGAATTTCGACCGGCAGCAGGCCGCTCTTGTAGCGAAACAGCAGGTCGTTCAGGCAGTGCCCGATCTTCGACACCATCAGCATCACGCGCGGCTTGGCACGCGCGTCGTGCAGCTGCCACGTCATCTGCATCGGCGCGCACAGCGCGGCAAAGCCGTCGCGCAGGCCGGCGTCGCTCACCGCCGCATCCTCCAGCGCGAAGTGCACGCGCATGAAAAACAGGTTCGACTCGCTATCGCCAAACTGGGCCGAGTCAATGATGTTGCAGCCGTGCTCGGCCAGGAAACCGGACACGCGATGGACGATGCCGCGCTGGTCAAGACAGGAAAGGGTCAGGATGTATTCGGGCTGCGTCATGGGCATCAACGGTGCGAAAAGTGGGTCGGGCAAGCCCGCCATTGTCGCACGCGACGGCAGATTTTCAATCATGGCAAAAATAGCACGACCGTGCAATTTACGGTATAGTTGCTCGCTCCATCCCCAACCAAGGAAGCGCCATGTCCGACACCACCCTGCTGAACCAGCAATTTCGCCTCGCCGCGCGCCCGGTCGGGCTGCCCAAGCCGACCGATTGGCAGATGACGAGCGAAGCGGTGCGCGACATCGGCGACGGCGAAATCGTCGTCAAGGCGCTGTACCTGTCGCTCGACCCGGCCATGCGCGGCTGGATGAACGAGGGCAAGTCGTACATCAAGCCGGTCGGCATCGGCGACGTCATGCGCGCCGGCGGCGTCGGCGTGGTGCTGGCGTCGAAGTCGCCCAAATTCGTCGTCGGCGATCACGTCTCCGGTTCGATCGGCGTGCAGCGCTTCTGGGTCGGCGCGGCCGACGACAAGTACGGCGCCTTCTTCAAGATCGATCCAACCATGGCGCCGCTGGCGACCTGGCTCAACACGCTCGGCATGCCCGGCATGACCGGCTACTTCGGCCTGCTCGAAGTGGGCCAGCCGAAAGCGGGCGAAACGGTGGTGGTGTCGGGCGCGGCCGGCGCGGTCGGCCAGACCGTCGGCCAGGTCGCCAAGCAACTCGGCTGCCGCGTGGTCGGCATTGCCGGCGGCAAGGACAAGTGCGACTTCGTCGTCAAGGAACTCGGCTTCGACGCCTGCATCGACTACAAGGCCGGCGACGTGCGTGCCGGCCTGAAAGAATATTGCCCGAACGGCGTCGACGTGTACTTCGACAATGTTGGCGGCGACATCCTCGACACCGTCCTCACCCGCATCAACATGCGCGCCCGCATCGTCATCTGCGGCGCCATCTCCCAGTACAACAACACCGCGCCGGTCAAGGGACCGTCGAACTACCTGTCGCTGCTGGTGAACCGCGCGCGCATGGAAGGCATCGTCGTGTTCGATTACGCCGACCGTTACCACCTGGGCGTGGCGGCAATCGGCAAGTGGCTCAAGGAAGGTAACTTCAAGAGCCGCGAAGACGTTGTTGACGGCCTGGAGAAATTCCCCGACGCGCTGCTGATGCTGTTTACGGGCAAAAACTTCGGCAAGCTGGTACTCAAGGTCGCCGACGCTTGACCGGTCCCTTCACGAGACACTCAACCGATCCGACTTCACCCGATTGAAAAGGTCTGACCTAAAGGTCAGACCACCGCAGCACCTGCATTGTTCCCGCTTCGCCTCCTTCGCTTGACCAATCCCACCTGCAGCTCAAATTGCCTGAACTTGGCGTGTCAAACGTCGTCTACCTGAAGTTCCATTCATGGCCACGTGCATCGCTGCCATGCGGCGCTATTTTCCGACCGACTCAAGCTGAGGACAACATGCAATCATTCAACGACAACCCCGCCCTGCGCGCGCAGCTCGAATCGCAGGTCGACTTCATGACCGAATTTACCCAGCGGGCGTACGACGCCATTCGCCAGCTAAGCGACATCAACCTGAAACTGGCACGCCAGTCCACCGAGAGCGCGCTGTACGCCGGCCGCGAACTGCTCTCATGCAGCGACCCGGCCAGGTTTATCGAGACGGCGATGAAGCAGGTGCCGCCGGCCAACGAGCGCATGCGCGTCTATCAGCAGCAGTTGCTCGGCATCATCACCGGCGCCCAGCAGGACTTCACGCGCGCGGCCGAAGCGCGCATTCCCGACGCGAGCCTCTACGCCCGCGCGGCCGCCGACGCCGCCGGCGACGTGGCGCGCCAGGCCGCGGCCGGCAACGTGGCGGTCAGCGGGTCGGCCAGCGGGTCGGCGCAGCCCGGCGGCGACTGGCCCGACCACGACAACGCCAGCGGCGCCACGCACTGACCGCCACTACCACGCACATCAGGAGCTCACCATGAAACGCAAACAGAAAGACGGCGCAGCCGATGCACTCGAGCTGCTCAGGGCCGACCACGAGAAGGTCAAGACGATGTTCCGCGAGTTCGACACGCTCAAGGGCAAGGACGACGAGGACCGCCGCAAGACCGAACTGGTCGACGAAATCTGCTACGAGCTGACCTTGCACGCGATGCTCGAAGAAGAGATCTTCTACCCGGTGCTGCGCAGCGCGATCGATGACGACGAACTGCTCGACGAGGCCGACATCGAGCACGCCGGCGCGCGCGAGCTGATCGGCCAGCTCGAAGTGATGATGCCCGGCGACGACCACTTCGACGCCACCGTCACGGTGCTCGGCGAGGAAGTCGGACACCACATCGACAAGGAAGAAAGCGAATTGTTCGATGCGGCGCGCAACGCCGGCATCGACCTCGACGACCTTGGCGAGCAGCTCGCGGCGCGCAAGGAAGAACTCGAGGAAGACCTGTCGTCGCCGCCGTCGACGATCGACGCGATGGCGCCGCACGAAGGGGCGCGCCGCCAGCCGCGCGCCCCGAACTAGGGCGGAACTAAAGGGCTGCCCCTACCTCTAAATCCACGAGCGCATCAATGCGCGCGCCCGGCGCGGGACCATCCCCCCGGTTTTCAGCACAGTGTGCACACAAGGAGATCGACATGGCGACAAGCAAAGAAAGTAGCGGTGGCAAAGGCGCCACCTCGGGCGGCAACGCCCAGAAGAGCGGACCGGCCAAGCGCGGCTTTGCCGCAATGGACCAGAACCAGCAGCGGGAGATCGCCAGCAAGGGTGGCCAAGCCGCACACCAGAAAGGAACGGCGCACGAATTCGACTCGGAGGAAGCGCGCCGGGCCGGACAAAAAGGCGGCGAGGCGGTCAGCCGCGACCGTGAACACATGGCCGACATCGGCCGCAAAGGGGGCGAAAGCCGGCAGTCGGCCAACCGCGCCGCCGCCGCTGCCGCCGCCGCCAACGCACCGAAAGGCAACCGCCAGGGCAACAAGGAGGAATAGGCCCATGCTGCAGGCGCCGTGCGCGGTGGCCTGCATGCCGGACCGGCATGGCTTTCAATGAGCGATTTGAACAAGCGCTTTGAACAACGCTTCACGTTGCATGGCTTCTCCTGCGATCAGCTAGTCGTATCCGCTATTTGCGCCGGGCCCGGAAAAACTCTTCCCCGCCCGGCTTTTTTCCGCCCGCCACCGCCGCAGCGGGTATGTGGTACATTCGCCCGCCTATGACTCCACTGAAATACCTCAGCGCCTATTCCGAGCAGACGCGCGCCCAGGTCGCGCAGCTGATCGCCGACGGCAAGCTGGCCGCCGTGCTGCGCCAGCGCTATCCGCACGCGCACGCGATCCGCACCGACAAGGCGCTGTTCGACTACGTGCAGGACCTGAAGTCGGAATTCCTGCGCCACGCCGAGCCGATCAGCAAGGTCGCGTTCGACAACAAGATACAGGTAATCCAGCATGCGCTCGGACTGCACACGTCAATCTCGCGGGTGCAGGGTAGCAAGCTCAAAGCCAAGCACGAGATCCGCATCGCCACCGTCTTCAAAACCGTGCCGCTCGAAATGCTGCGCATGATCGCCGTGCATGAACTGGCGCACGTGAAGGAAAAGCAGCATGACAGGGCGTTCTACAAGCTGTGCTGCCATATGGAACCGCAATATCACCAGTACGAATTCGACCTGCGCCTGGCCCTCACCGTGCTTGACACGTCGGGCGAACGCCTGTGGAGCTGACAGCATTTGTATCCTGTTTGCAACATTGATTGAAATTTGACAATCCCGGCGGTCCGTCGTGTATACAATGGCTAGTCCGGCGGTATTATTTTCGTGTCCCCACGCAATGTGCACGACCATCCCGTCAAAATTCTAAAACAACACCTCCGCGCCGCTTGCATGACCGCTGCGCGCGGGCGCATGTTGTCCCCCCACCTGGCCTGATGAGAACATTTCAATGCACGTGAAGCAACCGGCATACCTCCCCATGACTGCCAGCGCCGGGCGTCAGCGGCCAGTTCTGCGTTTCGGCGCGGCCCTGATCGGCCTGGCCTGCGCGGCGTACGCCCACGCCGACGACCTGGCGAGGCCGGCCTGGTCGTTCAGCGGCTTTGGCAGCGCCGGCGTGGCCTACTCGAACCATGCCCACGGTGACTACATCACCTCAGCACTGAAACCCGACGGCGTCGGCGCGAGCGGGAGCTGGAGCACCAGTCTCGACAGCCGGCTCGGCGCGCAACTCAAATACACGGCAAACGACAAGTGGTCGGCCGTGGTGCAGGCCGTTACCGAACAACGCCTCGACAACAGCTACCGGCCGGTCATCGAATGGGCCAACGTCAAGTACCAGGCCACTCCCGACCTGGCGCTGCGGGTCGGGCGCATCGCGCTGCCGATGTTCCTGGCGGCCGACTACCGCAAGGTCGGCTACGCCTTGCCTTGGGCGCGCACGCCGGTGGAAGTGTATGGTGTCATTCCGCTCACCAGCAGCGACGGCATCGACGCGACTTACCGCTTCAACCAGGGCGCGGTCAAAAACGTCACCCAGGCGTTTTTCGGCCGGACCCGTCTGGCGCTGCCGGCCGGCGGCGCCATCGAGGCGAAGCGGCTGGCCGGGTTTGCCAACACCACCGAGTACGGCGCCGCCAGCGTGCGCCTGAGCATGCTGCGCACCGATCTGTCGATCGACATCCTGCGCGATCTGTTCGACGGCCTGCGCCAGTTCGGACCGCAAGGCGTCGCCCTGGCCGAGCGTTACGCGCTCGACAACAAGCAGGTGACCGCGCTGAGCATCGGCGTTAACTACGATCCGGGCCGCTGGTTCGTCATGAGCGAACTGGGGCGCATGCGCACACGCTCGCTGCTCGGCGACACGACCGGGCTGTACGCTACCGCCGGCTACCGCTTGGGCGAATTCACGCCCTACGTCGCCTACGCGCGCGTGAAGGCCGACAGCGCCACCACCGAGCGTGGCCTCGATTTGTCGCGCTTGCCGCCGGCCGCGGCGCGCGCCGGCGCCATCCTCAACGGCAGCCTGAACGCGCTGCTAACGACGGTTCCAGCGCAGCGCACGATCAGCATCGGCGCGCGCTGGGACTGTGCCACCGACGTCGCCCTCAAGCTTCAGCTCGATCGCGCGACCCCACAAGACGGCTCGCGCGGCACCTTCACCAATATCCAGCCGAGCTTTCGCTCCGGCAGCGCCGTGAACGTCGCGAGCGCGGTGCTCGACTTTGTTTTCTAAGAGGGCGCCGATGAAATTTTCTTCCCTGCGTCACCTGCTGTTTCCTGTCATGCTGGCCGTGCTCGCCCCTGGTGCCAACGCCGGCGAACTGGTCGTGATCGTCTCGGCCAAGAGTCCGGTGGCCGCGCTGCGCGCCGACCAGGTCGCCGATATCTTTCTCGGCCAGGTCGGCCGCTTCCCCGAGGGCGGCGAGGCCGTCGCACTCGACCAGGGCATCGGCTCGGCCCAGCGCGACGAATTCTACGTCAAGGTGGCAGCGAAGACGCCGGCGCTGGTGAAGGCATACTGGAGCAAGATGATCTTCACCGGCCGCGGCCAACCGCCGCGCGAAGCGCCGAACACCGCGGCAATTCGCAAGCTGGTGGCCGAGAATCCGTCGCTAATCGGTTACATCGAACGCTCCGCACTGGACGCGTCGGTTAAACCGGTGCTGATGCTGCACTAGTCGACGCATGCAAACGGCCAAATCGATGAGCGCCGTCACCACCACCGCCCCAGCGCTTGCCTCGACCCTGCTGCGACGCTGGCTCGGCCGCGGCCTGGAGACTCACATCTCGCTGCCGCTGTTCGCATTGCTATTGTTGGCAGCGATCTGGATGGTTACCATCCATTTCGTTCGCATCGAGCACGGTGCCGCCCAGAGCGCGGCGCGCGATTCGGTGCGCGAACAGATCGATACCTATGAAGCCCAGCTGGCTCGCAATCTGGGCGGCATCGACCAGACGCTGAAGTTACTCAAGTACGTTGTCGAACTGAAAGGGGCCAGCGCGGCCCTGCCCACTCTGAACGAAAAAGGCTTGCTGCCGTCCGGCCTGGTGTTTGTCGTCGCCATCGTCGACCGCGACGGCATGGTGGTGGCCAGCAATCCGCCAGCGCCGCTGGCCAACATTTCCGGCCACAGCTTTTTCAGGCCCCACCGCAACAGCGACAGCGACACCGTATTTGTCAGCGAGACGCTGCGCGACGCCGGCAAGAACGAGGCGCACATGCATTTCACGCGCCGCCTCAACGACGCCGACGGACGCTTCGCCGGCGTCGTCATCGTTCAAGCCGACCCGGCCTACTTCACCAGCGGTTACGAGCGGTCGCGGCAAGGCGAGCGCGGCGCGCTTGGCATGATCGGCGCCGATGGCGTGGTACGCGCGATGCGCAGCGGCGACACGGTCAGTTGGGGCCAGATGATCAGACTGAGTCCGGTCGAAGGCGCTGCCGCGCCAGTGGCCAGCCCCTGGGACGGCGTGTTGCGCCACACCAGCGTGCGACCGTTGCACGGCTTTCCATTGAGCGCAATGGTCGCGCTTGACCGTGACGAACAGGCCGCCCCGTTCGACACGCGCGGGCGCACCTATTTGTGGGGAGCGGCCGTCGCCAGCGTCCTGCTTGTGCTGATCGTTACGCTGGTGTGCGTGTGGTCATGGCAACTGACGCGCACCCAGCGCCACAGCAGACGCGCCCAGGAGACCTTTGCCGCCGCGTCCGAGGCGAGCCTGGATGCGTTCTTCGTCATGCGCAGCGTGTGCGACGGCGGCGGCGCGATCGTCGACTTCACCATCGAGGCGATCAACGGCCGCGCCGAGCTCCTGACCGGCCGCAGCCGCAAATCGCTGATCGGCACCACCATCCTCGCGCTGATGCCTAGCTACCGCCACAATGGCATTTTCGACGAGATGGTCGATGTCGTTCGCTCAGGCGGCATGCGCGAAGCCGAGTGGCGCGGCGAGACGGCGCGCACCGACAAACTGTGGATGCACCGCCAGGTGGTCGCGGTGGAAAACGGCGTAGTGGCGATCGTGCGCGACATTACTGAACGCAAGCTGGCCGAGCAGCGCATTTACCATATGGCCCACCACGACGAGCTGACGGGTTTGCCCAACCGCAGCCTGATCCGCGACCGCCTCGACCAGGCTATCCTGCACGCCAATCGCACGAGCCGTTGCGTGGTGGTCGCCTTCATTGACCTCGACAGCTTCAAGCTGGTCAACGATGGCCTCGGCCACACTGCGGGAGACGAACTGCTGCAAGTTGTCGGCGCCCGCATGCAAGGCTGCCTAAGCGCCGACGACACGGTCGGCCGGTTCGGCGGCGACGAGTTCGTTATCATTCTCGCTGACCTCGGCGAAGACGCGCTGGCGATCGTGCCGGTGCTTGAGAAGATCCGACAGGCGGTGACGCGCCCGCTGCAGCTCGGCGGTCAGGAAGTGCAAGTATCGTGCAGCATGGGCGTGGTGATGTATCCGCGCGACGGCCAGGACCCGAACACGCTGATGATGAACGCCGACGCCGCCATGTACCGCGCCAAGGAAACGGGCAATAACCGCTTCCTGTTCTACACGCGAGAAATGAACGCCAGCGTGGAAGATAAGCTGCTGCTGCTCGAAGGACTGCGCAACGCTGTCGAGCAACAGCAATTTAGTCTGCTGTACCAGCCGAAGGTTGATCTGCGCAGCGGCCGCATTTTCGGCGTCGAGGCGCTGATCCGCTGGCATCACCCGGAACACGGAATGATCTCGCCGTTGCGCTTCATCGGCCTGGCCGAGGAAAGCGGCCTGATCGTCGCCATCGGCGACTGGGTGCTGCGCACCGCCTGCCGCCAGAACATGGCGTGGCGCGCAGCCGGGCTGGCACCGATCAGCATGTCGGTCAACGTCTCGCCGCGCCAATTCGAGGAGCTGCGCCTGGTCGAGCGGGTCGCCCTTGCCTTAGAGGACAGCAAGCTGCCAGCCGATGCGCTCGAACTGGAAGTGACCGAAAGTCTGATTATGCGCGACCTGGCGCAGTCGGTCGGCAAGATGGGCGAACTGAAGGCGATGGGCATTTCGCTGTCGATCGACGATTTTGGCACAGGTTATTCGAGCCTGTCGGCGCTCAAGTCGTTCCCGATCAGCAGCCTGAAGATCGACAAATCGTTCGTCAGTGAATTGGCCGACAATCTAGACGACCAGGCCATCGCGATGGCGGTTATATCGCTCGGCCACAAGCTGAACCTGCGCGTCATCGCCGAAGGCGTCGAGACCGAGCAGCAGCGCGACTTCTTGCGCAGCAACGACTGCGACGAGATGCAGGGCTACCTGTTCAGCCGCCCACTGCCTCCAGACGAAGTAGCGACGTTGCTGCAGGCGCAGGGTTGGCCAGCCATCAATACGCCGGTTACACTGGATGCTTGCGATGTCGCTGCGCACTGATCTGACGCGCCTGTTCATCGGCGAAGACCGCCAGTTGCAGCGTTTGCTCGCCTACTGGGCAGCAACCTGCGCCTTCTACGCGGTATGCATGGTCTTGATGCTGTTGCAGATCCAGAACGGCACCGCTGACCGCGCGGCGGCCACGGCGCTGATCTGGTTCGGCTCCACCAGCGTAGTGGCATGTTATCTGCTCATCCGCGCCAGCAAGGCGTTGCGCGTCCCGCCGGCGCGACTCGCGGTGCTGCAGGCGTTCGTCGCGCTCGGCTGCAACGTCGCCGCGTACGCCATATCGGGCCCGATCCGCGGCGCCTCGCTGATGGTGCTGTTGGTAGTGCTCGTGTTCTGCACGTTTTCGCTGCGCCCGCGCCAGACGCTGGCGCTGTGCGCCAGCACCATCTGCGCACTCGGCATCACGATTGCCTGGATGGTGATCCACGACCCGCTGCGCTATCCGGCCAGCATCGAAGTGATTCACTTCGGGCTGGCCGCGTCGTCGCTGCTGGCGGTGGCGCTGCTGACCGGCGAAATGAGCAAGCTCAGGTCGGGCCTGAAGCGGCAAAAGGAAGAACTGCTCGTTGCGGTGGCGACGATCCGCACCCTCGCCACGGTCGACGAACTGACGTCGCTGGCGAACCGGCGCCACATGAACGAGGTGCTCGGCGCCGAAGAGCGGCGCGAACGCGGCGGCGGAGAGCCGGTCTGCATCGCCCTGCTCGACATCGATTTTTTCAAGAGCGTCAACGACCGTTACGGCCACGCCGGCGGCGACGCGGTGCTGCGCACCTTCGCCGCTACCGCGCGCGAAGCGCTGCGCGGCGGCGACGTGCTGGCGCGCTGGGGCGGCGAAGAGTTCTTGCTGCTGCTGCCAAATACCGCGCTGGCCGAGGCCACGCCGGTGCTGGACCGGATGGCCGAGCGCGTGCGCGCGATGCGCATCGGCGAACTCGATCGCGAACTGACGGTGACGTTTTCGGCCGGCCTGGCCGAGCGCCACGGCGACGAACCGTTCGCCGACACCATCTCGCGCGCCGACCGCGCGCTGTACATCGCCAAGGCGTCGGGGCGCAACCAGGTGATCCCGATCGAGACCCCGGCCGCCTGAAAAACCGGTGTCAGGTCTGACATTCGGACATTTTCCAGCTGAAATGTCCGAATGTCAGACCTGACACCTGCTGTTAGCTCGCTTGCAGGCGCCGCACGATCGCTTCCGGCGTGGACTCGACCAGCATCAGGGCGGCATGCTCGGCGCGCACGAAGCCTTCGGCCCGCAGGTGGCCGATGAAGCCGACCAGCCCATCGTAGAAGCCGTTCACGTTGAGCACGCCGACCGGCTTGGCGTGGATGCCGAGCTGGGACCAGGTCAGCATCTCGAACAGTTCTTCCAGCGTGCCCATCCCGCCCGGCATGGCGATGAAGCCGTCCGACAGCTCCGACATCATCGCTTTGCGCTCGTGCATGTCCTTGACGACGAACAGACGCGTCAGGCCGGTGTGGCCGACCTCGCGTTCGACCAGCGCGCGCGGAATCACTCCGGTCGCTTCGCCGCCGAGGCGCAGCACTTCGTCGGCCAGCACCCCCATCAGGCCGACGTTGCCGCCGCCGTAGACCAGGCCGATGTTATGCGACACCAGCACCTGCGCCAGCGCGCGGGCGGTGTCGGCGTACAGCGGGTCGGCGCCAGGCGAGGCGCCGCAATATACACAGATCGACTTCATCGTTTCCCTATCCGTTGTCCAGCTGCGCCCTGGCCGCCTCGACTTCGAGGCGCTCCTTGGCGTCTTGCGGCGCCAGCGCCGCCGCGTCCTTGAGCAGCCTGGCCGCTTGATCCATTTTCTTGCGCCCTTCCAGCAGCATCAGCGCGTTGGCGTATTCGATGCGGGCCGCGGCCGACGCCGGATTGAGCGCCAGCGCCTGCTGGAATGCGCGGTAGCATTCGTCCTTGCGGGCGCCGTAGGTCAGGCCGCCGATCATGGCGCCGACGCTGCCGATGATCTCGGCGTGATAGGCGCCCAGCGCGGTATGCGCATCGGCGTGGCCGGGCGCGAGCGCGATGGTGCGGTCCAGGCAGTTGCGCACCTTGGTGCCGATGCCGTGGGTGAGCGCCTTGACGATCGAGATGCGCTGGAAGTAGCGCCCCATCGCATACGCCTGCCAGTAGTAGCCGGCCGGTTTGTCGGGCTGCTCGGCCTGGTGGCGCTCGCAGCGCTCGGCCACTTCCTCGAACAGCGCCAGCTGCTTCTTTTCGCTCGGCTCGAGGTAGTTGGCGTGGGTGCAGGTGGCCTTGTGGGCGACCGAGTAGCCGTCGATGCCGGCCGACAGGCCAAGGCGCATCGCCTGTTCGAACTGGCCGCCGTGGAAGGCGATCCAGGCGTCCACCAGCACCGCCTTGACGGGAAACGGCTCGGCGTCGCCGACATGCAGGCGGCTCCATGCCGCCTTCAACGACACGGCGTCGTGGACGTAGGCGTCATCAGGGTGCGGAAATGCGGTCCATGCCATGGCGGTCTCCTTGGGTCACTTCAGTTTTTTCAGGTATTCCTGCGACAGCTTCTCGAACAGCGTGTGGGTGTCGCCGCGCAGGTACGGGCCGACCAGCGAGAGCACCTGGAAGCAGCCGCGCGCGAGCGCATCGGCCATCGCCTGCTGCTCGGTGTAGTTGCGCGGGTTGCGCACGTATTCGTACGACAGCCAGTAGGTCGCCACCACCACCATGTTGGTGGCCATCGCGTCGATCTGGGCGTCGGACGCTTCCAGCGACTGCTCGGTGCGCAGGTCGAGGCACAGCTGCTTGGCGACCTTGATCTTGTGCGCCAAAATCAGCTTGAAGTGCAGTTCGAGCTTGCGGTTGCGCGACAACAGGTCGTTCAGGTCGCGGTAGAAAAAGCGGTAGCGCCAGATCAGCTCGAACATCAGGTGCAGGTACAGCCAGACGTCCTCGATGTTCGAGCGGCGCCCTTCCGGCACCGTCAGGATGCGTTCGATCTCGGCTTCGAACTTGACGAAGATCGAGTTGACGATGTCGTCCTTGTTGCGGAAGTGATAGTACAGGTTGCCCGGCGAGATATTCATCTCTTCGGCAATGACCGTGGTCGTGATGTTCGGCTCGCCAAACTCGTTAAACAGCCGCAACGACAATTCGAGGATGCGTTCGCGGGTGCGGCGTGGAGCTTTCTGGAGCATGGCGGGCGACGTGGGTTTTTACTCCCCAAAGCATAACACCGAATGGGCGCCAAACTAAGCGGCGCGGCGCGCCTGCACCGCGAAACCTTCACGCACCGCGGCGCGCAGTTCGGCGCCATCCCACGGCTTTGGAAAGCAGCGGTCGATGTCGCCGCGCTCGATCGCCAACGTCACCGCGGCCGAATCGGCCAGCGCGGTGAGCATGATGCGGTAGCAGTGAGGACGCAGCTGGCGCGCGCGCTCGAAGAACGCGGTGCCGCTCATCAGCGGCATGCACTGGTCGCAGGCGACCACCTGCACCGAGCCGCCGGCGACCAGGGCGATGGCGTCGGCCGCGTTCGAGGCCGACACGATCGTGTAGCCGTCCTGCGCCAGGAAGTCGCGCAGGATCTCGACCATGAAGGGGTCGTCGTCGACGATCAGCAAGGTGCCGGCGGCCGGCGCGTCAAGGGGAAACGGCGCTACCAACGGCACGAGAAACGGCCCCAGCTCGCCGACAAACTGCTCCGGCTCGATCGGCTTGCCGATGTAGCCGTCGAAGCCGGCGGCGAGCAGGCGCTCGCGGTCGCCCAGCATGGCCAGCGCCGTCACCGCCAGCACCGGCGTGCGGCGCAGTTGCGGGTCGGCCTTGAGCTGCGCGACCACGCCGTAGCCATCGAGCTTGGGCAGGTGGACGTCGCATAAAATCAGGTCGGGCAATTCGGCTTGCGCCAGCCGCACCCCCGACTCGCCATCGAAGGCCATCAGCGGCGTGTGGCCGAAGGCGCTCAGCAGATAGGACATCAACTCCATGTTGGTGGGGTTGTCTTCGATGATAAGAATGCGCGCCACGGGGATCCTGGAACTGGGAACGGACCTTCAGCTTACCTGCGCAGCTGCGGTCTTGTCTACGCCGCCGTGACGATCTCGCGCATCACCATCGCCAGCACGCGGCGGTTGCGTCCCAGCGCGACGTGGCCGACGCCGCCCAATTCGACATTGCGCGCCCCTTCCAGCCGGCTCGACGTCTGCGGCGAGATGATGTTGTCGTGGTGGGTGTAGATCGACGTGATCAGCGCGCGGGTGGCATCGCTTTCGCTGGCGGCGAGCTGGCACAGCCAGTCGTTTTCGGTGCCTTCGGCAGCGCTGGCGCGGCGCATCTGCGCGGCGTTCTGGCCAAGCCCGAAACTGGCCAGGCAGGTGCCGTGGTGCGGCGTGCCGAGCGTGATGACGCGCGCCACCCGCGCGGCGCCGTGGCGGCGCATCCACGCGCGCGCGACCAGGCCGCCCATGCTGTGGGCGACGATCACCAGCTGCGGCGCGCCGGTGCGCTCGCACAGCTGTTCGACGGCGCGCTGCACCAGCGGCGCGTAGTCGTCGATGGCGCCGGCGATCGGCTCGAGGTCGAGCGTGGCGTAGCTGATGCGGGCGGCGTCGAGGCGCGGCGCCAGCGCGCTCCAGTAGCCGCTGTTGCAGCCGTAACCGTGCAGCATCAGCACCGGCGGCGCGGTCGATTCGGCGAACACCACTTCGCGCGCCAGCGCGCGCGGCATGGTCCACGACGACTGCAGCATCGACGCGGTGAATTCTTCGCCGAACAGCCGCAGCCACCCGCGGCCGCCGAGCCGGAAGCGCTGTGGCGTGGCGCTGGCCGAGCGGCTGGCGAGGCGGAAGTTGTTGGCGTTGATCAGCAAGCGCACCAGCAGGACGGCGGCAAGGCCGGCGGCCAGGCCCGCCCAGCGGTTCCAGCCAAGCCAGCTGACCGCGGCCGCGCCGATGCCGAGTGCGGCCACGACCTGCACCAGCAGCAGCAACCGCAGCAGCGAACGGGCGCGCATGGCCTAGGCCTTGGCGAGGACCCGCGCCAGCGCGTCGGCCAACCGCGCCGTGACGGCATAGATGGTCAGCTGCGGATTGGCGCCGATCGACGTCGGAAACAGCGAGCCGTCGTGCACCGACAGGTTGCGCACGCCGTGGTAGGATCCGTCGGGGCCGGTGACGCCCAGGCGCGGGTCGGGCGACATGCCGCAGCCGCCCATCACGTGGGCCGACACCAGGCGCGTGACGTGGCTGCGGTACGGCAGACCGGCGATGCCCTGTTTCGCCGCGGTCCAGCTGGTGTAGTTGGCGGCCATCTCGTGCATCGGCTGCACCGATGTGGCGCCGGCGGCGAACTGGACTTCGGCCATCGACAACATCGCCCGGCGAACGCCGTCCCACACGTAGGGCGTGACCGGATAGTCGAGCACCGGCGCGCCGTCGGCCTGCAAGGCGACGCTGCCGCCGGCCGATTCTGCGTGAAAGCCGTCGCGCAGCAGCGCCAGCAAGGCATGCACGTGCGGGAACTGCTGCATCATCTGCGCGTGCGCCTGGCCGAAGCCGGCCAGGGTGGTGGCCAGCAGCAGCGGGTGCAGCGGCGGCGCTTCGAGCTTGTAGCCGATGGCGCCGCCGAGCGGCACGCTGTCGAGAAAATGGTCCGAATAGATCGTCTGCGGCGCGCCGGCGTAGCCGTCGACGCGCTGCTTGAAGACGGCGCCCGACACCGCCGTCGGGTGCAGGAAGGTGCGCCGGCCGAGCAGGCCGTGCGGATCGGGCGCCCTGGAACGCAGCAGCAAGCCGGGCGAATTGATGGCGCCGCCGGCGACGACGAAGTGGCGCGCGCGCAGCACGACGGTGTGGCCGGTCGGCGCCAGGCCGTCGGCGCCGAGCGCGCTGCACACCAGGTGATCGACGGCGTCGCCGCGAAACACCAGCCGTTCGGCGCGCATGCGGGTGATCAGGGTGGCCTTGTGGTCCAGCGCCGACGGGATGGTGGTCACCAGCATCGACTGCTTGGCGTTGGTCGGGCAGCCCATGCCGCAGTAACCGAGGTTCCAGCAGCCCTTGACGTTGCGCCGGATCGCGCCGGTGGCGATGCCCAGCTTTGCGGCGCCGCGCCGCAGCAGGTCGTTGTTTTCGTTGGGTGGCGTCAGCGACGGCGCGACACCGAGGCGCTCTTCCATGCGGGCAAACCACGGCGCCAGCACGGCGCTGGAGTAATCGGCCAGGCCGAAATGCTGCTGCCAGTGGGCCAGCGTGGCGTCGGGCGTGCGAAAGCTCGACGTCCAGTTGACGGTAGTCGAGCCGCCGACGGTGCGCCCCTGCAGGATGTTGATCGCCTTGTCGCGCGTCTTGCGCGCGGCCGACTCCTGGTACAGCGCCGGATAGGCGTCCGCTTCGCGCATCTTGAAGTCGCTGGAGGACTTCAGCGCGCCCTCCTCGACGATGACCACTTTGAGGCCCGCCTGCGCGAGGATCTCGGCGCTGACGCCACCGCCGGCGCCGCTGCCGACGATGACGACGTCGGCCTCGATGGTGCGGCCGGCCGCGAGCCGCGCGCCGTCGATGACGTCCCAGCCGCGCGCCAGGCCGGCCTGGATCGGATCGGCAATCGGGCTGCTCATGCGCTCAATTCCTTCAGCGGGCCGGGGTAGCCGATCGCGGGCCACGCCGACGGGTCGGCGTACCAGGCGCCGAGCACCAGGTCGTGCAGCGCGTGGTAGGCCACCTGCAGCGTGGCGAAGCGGTGCGCGCGCCAGTCCTGCAGGAAGGCGTCGACCTGCGCCGCGCTGGCGTCGGACCAGCTGACCGGCACGCCGGCCAGCAAGCGGCGCGCCGGCCCCAGCGCCAGAAGGCCAAACAGATCCTGGATCTCTTGTTGGGTGGCGAGCGGCAGGCCGAGAATGGCCTGGTGTACGCTTTCAGTGGCAAGCGGGATGGCGGCTCGGCGCTCGGCGTCGCCCGGCGGCAGCGCGCCGGCCAGCATCGCCGGCACGATGGCGTCGATGGCAGCGCGCGCTTCGCCGTCGAGCACGAAGCGGTGCGGCTGCCTGGTCGCCAGCCGGGAGATGCCGCCGCCGGCGGCCAGCGCCAGCGCCGCCACCGCACCGATTGTCAGGAAACGCCTGCGCGATAGCGCCATGTCGATCTTCTCATGATGTCGTTCCTGCCAGTGTACGCGAAAGGCCGCAGGCATCTACCGTTTGGCGACCTTCAAGATATGGCTGGCGATGCCGCGCAGGATATTGACTTCCTCGGTTTCGAGCTCGGTGCGGGCGAACAGGCGCTTCAGGCGCGGCATCAGCTTTTTCGGATTGTCGGCGTCGAGGAAGTCGATCGCCACCAGCGCCTGCTCGAGGTGCGCATACATGCCGTCGACCTGGGCGCGGCTGGCGGCGTCGCCGTGAAAGCCCACCACGCTGGCGGGCGCCGCGTCGCTGTCGGCGGCGACGCGGCACTCGTAGGCGAGCACCTGCGCGGCCTGCGCCAGGTTCAGCGACGAGTAGGCCGGGTTGGCCGGGATGTTGATCAGCACATTGCACTGTTCGACGATCTGGTTCGGCAGGCCGAAACGCTCGTTGCCGAAAATGAGGGCGGTGGTGAGGGCGCCCTCGCCGTCGGTGTGGCCGGCGATGTGGCCGGCGAACGAGCGCGGCGTCCACACCGGCGGCGAAAATTCGCGCAGCCGCGCCGACACCGCAGCGGCGAAATTGCAGCCTTCGAGCGCCTCGGCGATGTCGGCGACGATGCGCGCCCCTTCCAGCACATCCTGGGCGCCGCTGGCAAAGGCGATCGCCTCGGGGTCCTGCAAGGCGTCCGGAAAGCGCGGATTGACCAGCACCAGGTCGGAAAAACCCATCGTCTTGATGGCGCGCGCGACGGCGCCGATATTGCCGGCGCGGCTAGTTTCGACCAGCACGAAACGCAGGCGATTGAAAACAGAGATGTTGGTTTCGGGCTGGTTCATTTAAAATAGCGCTATCGCGCAGTTCGATTACGTTAACAAGCTGGCCACACTGGCCCGCGAATTCTAACCATTTCGGCGCTGCCCCGCTCTTTAATTCACTCTTGCTCATTATCGTTCCCGGCGCTTGCCAGCGCGGTGGCGTTAGCGTTCTTACAACGGAAAAGACCATCATGCATCCAATGCTCAACACGGCGATCAAGGCCGCCCGCCGCGCCGCCACCGTGATCAACCGCGCCGCTTTCGACGTCGACCGCATCGCGATCACCGAAAAACAACACAACGATTTCGTCACCGATGTCGACCAGGCGGCCGAGCAGGCCATCGTCGAGACGCTGCTCAAGGCGTATCCCGACCATGCGATCCTGGCCGAGGAATCGGGCGCTTCCGCCAACATGAACGACGAGAGTGAATTCGCGTGGATCATCGACCCGATCGATGGCACCACCAACTTCATGCACGGCTATCCCAACTATTGCGTATCGATCGCGCTGCAGCAGCGCGGCATCATCACGCAGGCCGTCATCTACGACCCGGTCCGTAACGACCTGTACACCGCGTCGAAAGGCGCCGGCGCTTTCCTCAACGAAAAACGCATCCGCGTCACCAAGCACGACCGGCTGACCAATACCTTGCTGGCCGCCGGCCACGGCGCCGGCCCGCGCGCGCTCGACGAATACCTGCGCATGTACCAGGTCATGGCCGAGCGCTGCCAGGGCATCCGCAGCGCCGGTTCGGCCGCGCTGGAACTGGCGAACGTGGCGGCCGGGCGCAGCGACGGCTTCTTCGAAAAGGGCCTCAAGCCATGGGACATGGCGGCCGGCTCGCTCTTGGTGACCGAAGCGGGCGGCATTTGCGGCGAATTTAGCGGCGAATCGAAATACCTGAACAAGGGCGACATCATCGCCGCCAGCCCGAAGGTATTCGGTCAGATGATCACCCTGCTGTCGCCTTTCGCGTAATGGCGTAAAATACGGGCAAGCATCGCTACGGGGCTAGCGCAGTCAACTGCCCGCCCCGGCTGCCCGCATCGCTGGCTCGACAAGCCGGGCGATGATTACTATAATGCAATATCAGCGGCAACGTATCCAGTGTGTCTGCCGCCTTGATTTCCTAATCTGATTGCCTGCCACTGGCGCCTCCAAGTTGTGGCGACGGGCCGATCTCACCATAAAGTTACCCATGTCCTTTTCCCAACTCGGCCTGTCCGATGCCATTGTTCGCGCTGTTACCGAGCACGGCTATACCGTCCCGACCCCGATCCAGACCCAGGCGATCCCTGCAGTGCTGGCCGGCGGCGACCTGCTGGCTGGCGCGCAGACCGGCACCGGCAAGACCGCCGGCTTCACCTTGCCGATCCTGAACCGCCTGTCAACCGACAAGATCGGCGCCGCGCTGACGAGCAAGACGTCGACCCGCGCCGTGCGCGCCCTGATCCTGACCCCGACGCGCGAACTTGCCGCGCAGGTCGAGGAAAGCGTGCGCACCTACGGCAAGTACACCCACCTCAATTCGACCGTCATTTTCGGCGGCGTCGGCATCAACCCACAGATCAAGCAGCTCAAGCATGGCGTCGACATCCTGGTGGCAACGCCTGGCCGATTGCTCGACCACATGGAACAGCGCACCGTCGACCTGTCGAAAGTCGAAATCCTGATTCTCGACGAAGCCGACCGCATGCTCGACATGGGTTTCATCCGCGACATCAAGAAAGTGCTGGCAGTGCTGCCGCCGAAGCGCCAGAACCTGCTGTTCTCGGCCACGTTCTCGGAAGAGATCAAGGCGCTGGCCGACGGCTTGCTGAACAAGCCGGCGATGATCGAAGTGGCGCGCCGCAATTCGACCGTCGAAGTGATCCAGCAGAAGATCCACCCGGTCGACCGCGACAAGAAGCACCAGATGCTGGCGCACCTGATCAAGACCAACAACTGGACGCAAGTACTGGTGTTCATGCGCACCAAGCACGGCGCCAACAAGCTCGTCGAGCAACTGAATGGCGACGGCATTGGCGCGATGGCGATCCACGGCAACAAGAGCCAGTCGGCGCGCACCAAGGCGCTGTCGGAGTTCAAGGATGGCGCGCTGCAAGTGCTGGTGGCCACCGACATCGCCGCGCGCGGCATCGACATCGACCAGTTGCCGCACGTTGTGAACTACGACCTGCCGAACATTCCGGAAGACTATGTGCACCGGATCGGCCGTACCGGCCGTGCCGGCGCGACCGGTGAAGCGGTGTCGCTGGTCTGCGTGGACGAGCATGAAATGTTGAAAGACATCGAAAAGCTCATCAAACAGACCCTGCCGCGCGAGGTCATCGCCGGCTTCGAGCCGGATCCGACTGCGCGCGCGCAGGCGATCCAGCTGCGCAGCGGCGCGCCAGGGCACGGCGGACGCGGCGGTCGCTCCGGCGGCCAGGTCGTCAAAGTCGGCGGCGGCGGCGGCCGCAGCACGGCCAAGCCGCGCAGTGCCGGCGGCCCTGCGGCCCCAGGCGGCGGCGGCGGACGCGGTCCGCGTCCTGCGGCGCCGCACCGTTCGGGCGGCCGCGGTCGTTAAGTCACACAAGAAACCGGGTTCGCCCGGTTTTTTTACGCCCGGAAATTCGCTGCAATGCTGGGGTCAGGTCTGACATTCGGACAAATCCGTGGGGTCAGGTCTGACATTCGGACATTTTCGTGACGTTTTATTGCTCGCCTAACAAACAAGAAGTGCGGTTCCAGCCAGCGAGCAACATTCACTTCACCGCTTAGTACGATTGCCAGGCCTGGACTCGATGAAATGTCCGAATGTCAGACCTGACCCCAGCTTTTTGTCCGAATGTCAGACCTGACCCCAGCTTTAAAAGTAATGGTTGACTACGCAAGCAATTGGGATATAGTTGCTGACTCAAGCATATATGCAGTATCGATAAAGGATATCCGGATGACCCGCTCGACCACCACCGATTTCTGCCTGCGCATGGCCCGGGCCCACGCGGCAATGATTCGCCGCTTCGATAGCTCGCTCGGCAGCGTGCACGGCATCAGCTTCGGCGACTTCCAGCTGCTCGACCACCTCAGCCGCGCCGCCGGCGGCCGTCTGCGCCGCGTCGACCTGGCCGAGCGTCTCGGCTTGACGGCCTCGGGCGTCACGCGCGCGCTGCTTCCGCTCGAGAAGATCGGCCTGGTCGTGCGCGAGACCGATCCGCGCGACGCCCGCGTCGGCTATGCAGCCATCACGGCGGTCGGCAAGGAACTGGTGGTCAACGCCACCGCCACCACCAACCTGATCAGCGGCGACTTGCTGCAAGGTGTCGCGGCAACCGAGCTCGACGCGATGTCCGCGCTGCTCGGCCAGCTGGCCGGCATCAACGCCTCGAACGCCTGACCGGATCAACCATGCGCCCCGCCGACCCCGCCCGCGCCGCCCTGCTGCGCGACACGAACTTCCGCTGGCTGATGGCCGGCGGCACGATCTCGATGCTGGGCGACCAGTTCACCTTGATCGCGCTGCCATGGCTGGTATTGCAGATGACCGGCGATCCGCTCGCGCTCGGCCTGGTGCTGGCCGTGATGGGCGTGCCGCGCGCCATCTTCATCCTCGTCGGCGGCGCCCTGGTGGACCGCCATTCGCCCAAGCGCGTGATGATGCTGACCAAGTACGCCAACGCATTCCTGCTCGGCCTGCTGTCGCTGCTGGTGCTGAGCGACCAGGTCAGCATGCCGATCGTCTACGCGCTGGCGCTTGGCATCGGCCTGGCGTCGGCCTTCAGCATCCCGGCCGGCACGGCGATGCTGCCAAGCGTGGTCGCCCCCGAACAGTTGCACCTGGCGAACGGCATCATGATGAGCACACGGGTGCTGACCTCGCTGGCCGGCCCCTTGCTGGCCGGCGTGCTGATCGCCTTTTCCGGCCACGATGCCAGCGCCATCGCCGACAGCCGCGGCCTCGGCATTGCCTTCGCGCTCGATGCGCTGACCTTTGCCGCCACCATCTGGACGCTGCACAAAGTCAGGATGCACGCCGGCGCCGTGCGCGCCGCGCCCGAGCGCGTGCTGCGTGCCGTCGCCAGCGGCATCGCCATGGTCTGGCGCGACCAGGAAATGCGCGCCGCCTTCCTGTATTGGGGCGCGATCTCGCTGGTGGTCGGCGGCGCCATGCAGGTGGCGATGCCGGTGCTGGCCAGCAGCCGGCTCGGCGGCGCGGCCGCGCTCGGCCTGGTCATGGGCGGCCACGCGGCCGGCAACCTGCTGGGCATGACCTTGTCGTCGCTCAAGAGCGACCTGCGCATCGGCACGCTCGGCACGACCTTGCTGGCAGCGGACGCGGCCGGCGGCCTGGTGCTGATGCTGATGGGTGGCGTCGACACGGCCTGGCAAGCGGCGGCGCTGATGCTGCTGCTCGGCGCCCTGAGCGGCTTCATGCAGGTGGCGGTGTTTACGTGGATCCAGCGGCGCGTGCCGCGCGACATGCTGGGCCGTACGATGAGCATCTTCATGTTCATCCTGCTGGGACTGGCGCCGCTGGCCGCGTCCGTCACCGGCTGGCTGATGCAGTACCTGAGCCTGGCGCAACTGTTCATCGGCGCCGGCGCCTTCTTGCTCGTCGGCGCGGTCTGCGCGTTCGCGCTGACACCGATGCGCGTGATGAACGATGCGAAATCGGCTACGATACCGGGTTCTCCGCCTTGACCTGTTAAAGCATGCCGAAATTTGCAGCCAACCTGAGCATGATGTTCGGGGAAATGAGTTTTCTCGACCGTTTCGCCGCCGCCCGCGCCGCCCGCTTCGACGCCGTCGAGTTCCTGTTCCCGTATGCCTTCGAGCCGGAACAGATCGCCAAGCGGCTGACCCGCCACCAGCTGCAGCTGGTACTGTTCAATCTGCCGGCCGGCGACTGGCCCGCCGGCGAGCGCGGCCTGGCCTGCGATCCGCGCCGCGCCGCCGAGTTCGAAGACAGCGTGGCCCTGGCGCTCGATTATGCAGACGAGCTCGGCGTGCGTCAGCTGCACTGCCTGGCCGGAAAGATTCCACCGAACGTGCCGCACGAACGGGCGCACGAAGTGTATGTGGCCAACCTGAAGCTCGCCGCTGCCGCCTGCCGCGCGCGCGGCGTGCGCCTGCTGATCGAGCCGATCAATACCTTCGACATGCCCGGCTACTTCCTCAGCGGCACGCGCCAAGCGCTTGGCATCATCGACGAGGTCGGCGCCGACAACCTGTTCCTGCAGTACGACATTTATCACATGCAACGCATGGAAGGCGAGCTGGCCAACACCTTGCGCGCCCACCTGGCGCGCATCGGCCACATCCAGATTGCCGACACGCCCGGCCGGCACCAGCCGGGCACCGGCGAAATCAACTATCCCTTCCTGTTCGGCCTGCTCGACGAGATCGGTTACGATGGCTGGATCGGCTGCGAATACATTCCCAGCGGCGACAGCGCCGACAGCCTGGCCTGGCGCGCGCCATGGCTGCCACCATCCCCATAAAAGGAACAACCATGATTGAAGGCCTGCGTACCGTCGTCTACCCCGTCACCGACATCGCCGACGCCACCGCGTGGTACAAGCGCGTGCTCGAGCGCGAGCCGTACTTCAACGAGCCGTTCTATGTCGGCTTCGAGGTCGGCGGCTTCGAACTCGGCCTGATTCCCGACGGCGTGGCCGGCGCCACCGGCGCCACCGCCTACTGGGGCACGCAGGACATCGTCGCCGAAGTGGCGCGCATCGCCGCGCTCGGCGCCAGCATCGACAGCCCGGTCGCCGACGTCGGCGGCGGCATCCTCGTCGCCGTCCTGCTCGACCCGTACGGCAACCAGTTCGGCGTGGTCCAGAATCCCCACTTCGACCTGGCCAAGGTTGGCTAACTTGACTTTGAGCAAGATGCCCCAAGGATAGAAGGGCAAGAATGTCTCCTTCCGGCTCGCCTTCCCGCGCGGCCAGAAAGGACCCATGCCCTTCCTTCCTCGCCTCTTTTCCTGGATTGCCCTGTGCTTCTGCCTGCTGCTGGGCGGCTGCGCCACCAACAACGTCAGCCTGCAGGAAGTGCGTGCCTTTGCCGACCAGTCGGCCAAGCTGGGCGGCTACGCCGAACTGTCGACGCGCTTTCGCGACACCTACGCGCGCGAACAGCTGTACCTGCCGCCGGCGGCCGAAAAGATCGGCCGCGAGACCGACGCCAAACGGCGCGCCGTGTACGACGACTTCGTCAGCGCCCAGAAGGCGGTGGTGCTCTACATGCAAACGCTGAGCCTGTTGGCAGGCGACGCCCGCTACGACCTCGGCGACAAGCTCGACGACCTCGGCAATGGCATCAAGGCCAACCTCGACAGCCCGCTCGACCAGCGTCACGTCACCGCCTACACTGGCCTGACGCGCCTGCTCACGCGCGCGATCGCCTCGGGCTACCAGAACCGCAGCGTCGAGACGATGGTGCGCGACGGCGACCGCGACCTGCAGATCCTGCTCGACGGCATGCTGACCCTGACCCGCTTTTACGCCAAGACGCACGAAAACGAGAAGAAAACCATCCTCGGCATATTCGACATCGAAATCCCGTTCGCCAACCAGCCGAAGGACCGCATGCTGGTGACGCTGGCCAAGGTGCACTACCTGAACAAGTCGTCCGAATACAAGATCCTCGACAAGCGCTATGAGCTGGCGGTGCAGGGCCTGACCAAGGTATCGCTCGGGCACCAGAAGATACGCGAGAACCTCGGCGCGCTGCACGGTGTCGAAGTGCGCAACATCCTGTCGAGCTATGTGCGCGACCTCGACATGATCCGCTCCGGCCTGTCCGGCAATTAAACGATCCAGGGAGTGGCGATGAACAAGGACACCGGGCAAGGCGGGCTGGGCAGCATAGAGCAGGTCGAGGCACTGGCCGACCAGCTGTCGGCCTGCGCCGACCAGATCCACGCGCGCGTGATGAAGGACATCAAGGGCCACAGCGGCCCGTTCACCGACGCCGAGCAGGCCACCGCGCGCGCGCTGCTCGACGACGAACTGCTGCTGCGCCAGCGCGCCAACAGCCTGTACGCCGACGCGGTCACGTTTGTCGTCAAGACGCTCGGCAAACCGCAGCAGCACGTAATCGAACTGACGGCGCAGGCGGCCGAAAAAATCCGCAAGATCACCCGGATCGGCGACGTCGTCGGCCTGGTCGGCGCCCTGCTGTCGCTGGCCGGCGCCGCCGCCACCGGCCAGGCCGCGCCGATCCTGGTCGCGCTGGCCAAGATCGACAAGCAGGTCGCTGCAGTCAACGCCAGCGCGCCGAAAAGGCCGCCCGTCAAGCCGGCCTGAGCGGCACATCCCGACCCCTGCCCCGTAGCGTGCGGCCATGTTCATGGCGTCCCGATCGCGCTACACTTGTGACAGCCCAGTCACCGCCCCGGGCTCCATCAATCGATCCTGAAAGGCAAACGATGAACGGCCTGGAACCGGGACAGCTCGCGCTGCTGAAATCGATGATCGAGCAGCGCCTCGCCGCGCTGTCGCTGCAAGCCGTTGGCGCCGACGCCGGCGCGCGCGACTTGCCGGTGCAGGAAGTGGAAACGTCGCCGGCCGACAAGGCGACGGTGCGCCTGCTCAACGATCTGGCGCTCGAGGCCGCCGGCCACAATGCCGCCCAGATGCTCATCCTCAAGCGCGCGCTGGTCAGGTTCGACGACGGCAGCTACGGCGAATGCGAGGAATGCGGCAATCCGATCGGCTTTTTCCGCCTGCAGGCGCGGCCGGAAGCGCGCCTGTGCATCACTTGCCAGACGCGCGCCGAGAAGCGCCGCGCCGGCTAGTGAATCTCAGTACAAATCTCAGCACATGTGCTGGCCGCCGTTGATGGCAATGTTGGCGCCGGTGATGAACGCGGCCGCGTCGGAGGCCAGGTAAGCGACCAGCCCGGCCACCTCGGCCGGCTCGCCGAGCCGTCCGACCGGAATCTGCGGCAGGATCTTTTTCTCGAGGACGTCGGGCGGCACCATCTCCACCATCCGCGTGCGCAAGTAGCCGGGCGACACCGAGTTGACGGTAATGCCGTGGCGCGCCACTTCCAGCGCCAGCGCCTTGGTGAAGCCGTGCATGCCGGCTTTCGCCGCCGCGTAGTTGGCCTGGCCGAACGCACCCTGCTGGGCGTTGACCGATGAAATGTTGATGACGCGTCCCCAGCGCTGCTCCGTCATCGGTTCGAGCGCCTGGCGTGTGACGTTGAAGACGCTGTCGAGGTCGGTACGCAATACCTGGTCCCAGTCGGCATGCGCCATCTTGCGCAAGGTGCAGTCGCGCGTGATGCCGGCATTGTTGACCAGCAGGTCGAGCCGGCCCATTTCCGCCAGCAGCTTTTGCATCATCCATTCGGTCTCGGCGAAGTCGGACACGTCGACCTTGTAGGCGCGCACACGGCAACCTTCGTCGCGCTGCGCTGCCAGCCAGCCTTCCGGACTCGGATTGTTCGGCGAGTACGTCGTTGCGACCTGGAACCCGGCGGCGTCGAGCCGCCTGCACAGCGCCGTTCCGAGCCCGCCCATTCCACCTGTCACCAGCGCTACCTTGAGCTTTTCCATGCTTCGGCCACCCCCAATTGTTCTTTGCACACCACGGATGCGGTGCGAAGGATCAAGTCTAGGAGACTCATCCGCGACAATATTGAGATATATCAAGGCCGGTGCTACGCGGTCAATATGGCGCAGATGAAAGAAAACCGCCGGGCCTTGCGCTTTGCCTGGGCTGCCAGCATGAAAAAAACCGCCGCTCCCGCAAAACGGGAAGGACGGTTTTCATGCTGTCGGCTTGAGAGCCAGCGATTGCAGGTCAGGTAATGATGCGCGGCGTGCTCAGCGGATCGAAATCGACCCAGTCGCCATCGACGATGCTGCCTTCGGCGCGTTCGATGTGATGGGCGCCAAGGTCGCGCATCACTTCCAGCACGCGCTGTTCCTGGCCGCCATCGGCAAGCGCGACCGCCAGCAGCATGCCCGGCTTGCGCGGCTCGGCGCGATTCTCGCCGCCCTCTTCCGCTTCGCCTTTTTCCTTCATTTTGCTGAAACTGTACAGCGAGCCGACGTGCGCGCCGACCAGGCCGCCCACGATCGGGCCGACCGGACCGGTGATGACCGAGGTGGCCGCGCCGATCGCCAGGCCGACCGCACCGCCCGCGGCGGCGCCTTCCAGCACGCCTTCCGGTGTTTCCTTGGCGCCGGGCGACTGCAGGTTGTCGCCGCCGATCGGCGTCATGTCGTGCTGACCTGGCTGGTTGACGAAGAAGCCGCTGATGTGGTCTTCGCGAAAGCCGGCGCCGACCAGTTCGCTGCGGGCGCGGTCGATTTCTTCCTGCGTTTGAAAATGACCTGCAATGATTGTCGACATGCTGTATTCCTCCTGCATTAATGATGTGGCAAGCATGCGCCACCCTGCGAACTAACTCTGTACGCCAGCGTACTTAGCGCGCCGATAGCTTAGCGCCATTGGCCATAGCCTGCCTCCTGCTCCGGGACAGCGGGCGGCGCATCCTGCCATTCGCGCGGATCGACCCGGTAATACTTCTCGAATTCGGCAAACAGGGCCGGGTGGCGCTCCGCCAGCTGCCACGGTTTTTCGTAGAACGTTTCGGTGGCGACGGCGAAAAACTCGGCCGGGCTGGTCGCGCCGTAGTGGTCGAGTACGCTGTGCTGCTGGTAGTAGGCGTCGCTGCGCAGGCTGGCGAAATCTTGCGACAGCACCTGCGCCCACTCGCGGTAGCGCGCCGGACTGCCGAGATAAGGGGCGCCGTTGTTGCTGCCCGACTCGCTGTCGAGCTGGTGGGCGAACTCGTGCAGCACAACATTCTGGCCATCGGTCCAGTCGGAGGCGCCGCGCCGCACGTGGTCCCACGACAGCACCACGCGGCCGTCGCCCCACGATTCGCCCAGCAGGTCCTGGCGCGTTTCGGTGACCACGCCGGCTTCGTCGACCTGGTTGCGCGGCACCAGGAATGCGCTCGGATACACCAGCACCGTGTCGAGCCCCGGATACACGCGGCTCGGCCGGTTCAGCAGCAGCAGGCAGGCCTGGCCGGCGATGGTCAGGCGCATTTCGTCGTCGACGACCAGGCCATCGCAGCCGACGAATTTCTTTTGAAACAAAAATTGCTGCACCCGCTGGCGCAACTGTTCCTGCAGCGGCGCCTGCAAGCGCGCGTAGACCGGGATGTTGCGGCGCAGGATGTCGACGTGCTGCTGCGGCATCGGCCGGCGCAGGGCGCGCCTCAGGCGCCAGCCGGGCGCCAGCATTGCGGCCGCCAGCGCCAGCACAATGGCGACGGTGACGATCAGCGCTTGCATTGGCGGCTGCATGAAAGCGAAGTCGATGACATGGATTGCCTTTCTGTGAGCTCGGGAAAAGACAGGCACGGCCTGCCACACTCGCAGCAAGTGGGGATCGTTATTGTAAATTCAATCAGGAGGGTAAGGCAGAGGCGGCGCAGCGACGCGCAAGCGGGTGTGGAAGGCCGGGTCGGACAGTGCCGACCCGGGGAACTACCGGTAAATCGTTACGCGTGGTCCTTGTTGGCCGACGGCGCGGCGCCGAACAGCGCGGCTACCAGCGGATCGCGTGCAACCGGGCTGCGGTTGACCCGGATCGCATAATGGGTGTCGTCGGCCAGGATGTGGAAGTGGCGGCCGGTGCCTGCCATGCTCTGCTCGCGCAGGCCCGGACGCTCCTTGCGCGGGGCGGCGCCTTCGCGTTTCGGCTGCACGATGGCGGCCAGGAACGCCTTGACCCGGTCAGGATCGGGCGAAATCTGGTACACCGCCTTGCCGAGGTAGGTGGCGGTACCCTCGATGTAGCGTGCCAGTTCGATCACGCCGGCTTCGCGCAGGTCGCGGATGTATTTGCGCGCGCCGGATGGCGAAAACTTCAGGAACCAGGCGATTTCGTCGGCCAGCATTTCGTGAGTCGACAATTCGCCGATCAGTTTCTGCATGTTTTCGATGCGGCGCTGGGTTGCCGAGGTCGAGCGCACACGCTCGATCGGTGCCATCGAGATGGGCGCCCGTTCAGTCGGCTGCGGCGCAATGCGCTCGATCAGGGCCGAATTGCCGGAATTGTGCATTGCGCCCAGGTCGCCTTGCGTTGCGTTATGGTTTGTCGGTGCATGCATGTTGAGTGCTCCATGAAAGAGATGGTTCATTGATCCGGGATCGCGTCGGTTGTGGTGTTTGACCAGCACAACAACATCGCGGTTCCCCTTACGTTGTACCCAGATTGCCTGTGTCATGGACACTGGTCTGTGCGCCATCGAACATTTCATATGATTCATGTTTTCAAACATAAAAAACGAGCGTGTGAGCAATTGCACTGTGCGTTGGCGTACAGATCGACAGTACTTACTTGATTAAGATGGGCTTGTTCGCGTGAAATTGCGTGCGCATCGATACAGATGTCATAACTTATATAGAGGACCCACCATGAAAACTACCCTGCTCGTAGCAATGTTCGCCGTTATCGGCCTGACCGCATGCGAAAAAACCACCGTCAACCCACCGGCCACGACCACCGTCGTGACCCCAACGGTTGAAACGCCAGTTGCCGTTCCAGGCCCTGCAGGCGAGCCTGGCGCTTCTGGCGCTGCCGGCGCTCCCGGCGCTACTGGTGCCACTGGCGCCGAAGGCAAAGCTGGCGAGCCTGGCAAAACTGGCGACACCGTCATCGTCGTTCCAGAAAAAACCAACTAAGTGACTCCAGCCCCCTCGCGGGCTTGTGAAGTGCGAAAAGCGCCGCCGCGGACCCTGGTCCGTCGCGGCGCTTTTTTTCGTCCGCGTTGTAAAGGAGCTAAACTTGCGGACCTGAACCATTAAAGCGCTACTTATGCGAACCCGCCTGCTGCTGTTTTGCCCCCTGCTTCCCCTGCTGATGCCGCTGACCGCCAGCGCCGGCCCGGCCGGCTCGGACGTGCTGGTCGACTTTCTCTCGATCCCCGGCAGCGCCGGCCTGGGCGCGATCCAGCGGCGCGCGTACTCGCCCTACCGCGGCGCAGCCGTCAGCCAGGACCTGGTGCCGCTGTACATGTATGAAGGCAAGCAGGTCTACCTGCACGCCACCCGCGCCGGCTGGAAGCTCAGCGAGCGTTCCGAACACGACCTCGAAGTGTTTGTCGACTACCGCTTCGAAGGTTTTCCGGCCGACCAGACGCCGCCGCTGCTGCAGGGCATGGCGCGCCGCAATCCCGGCGTCGACGTCGGCATCGCCTACCGCAAGCGCAAAAGCTGGGGCAACCTCGACGTCGAAGTGCTGCACGACGCCAACAACGCCAGCCACGGCAGCGAAACACGGCTCGGCTACAGCCTCGACCTGCAAAACGGCCGCCTGCACCTGCGCCCGAGCGTGGCGATTGCGCGCCGCAGCGCCAATCTGAACAATTATTACTACGGCGTGCGCGCCAGCGAGGCGCGCGCCGACCGTCCCGCCTATCTCCCCGGCAGCGGCGTCGACTGGACCGCCAGCCTGTTCGGCTACTACGAGCTGAGCCAGCGCTGGCGGCTGCTCGGCGGCATCGGCGTCACCGGCCTGGCCGACGGCGTGCGGCACAGCCCGATCGTCGAAGACAAGCTGCAGCCGAACGCGATGGTCGGCGCGGCCTACGACTTCGGCAGCCACAAGCCGTATTCCGAGCCGGGCCTGCCGCTGCACCTGAAGCTGTACGGCGGGCGCGCCACCGAGTGCAACTTCCTGCCCGCCGCGACGTTCCGCTGCGGCTCGACCCGCACCCCGGACGACACCCGCATCTGGGGCTTCGACGTCGGCCGCCCGCTGGTCGAGCGGGTCAACGGCTGGCCGTTCGACTTCGTCGGCTACATCGGCGTGCAGCTGCACGACGAACGCGGCCGCGCCGCCGACAGCCTGCAGCTGAACGCCCAGATCAAGGCGTACTACTATGGCTTTCCGTGGAGCGGTGCGGTGCGCACCCGGGTCGGCTTCGGCGCCGGCTTTTCGATGGCGCAACGGGTGCCGCTGGTCGAGCTGCAGGACCAGGCCCGGCGCGGGCGCGACACCTCGCGCTTTCTGAACTATCTCGATCCTTCGCTCGACGTCAGCCTGGGCGACCTGGTCGGCTCGAAGCGGCTCAAGGAAACCCTGGGGATCGGCATTTCGCACCGCTCCGGCATCTTCGGCGCCTCGCAAATCCTCGGCAATATCAATGGCGGCTCGAACTACTTGTACGGCTACATCGAGGCGAAGATGTAACCACGGCATGCAACGCGGCGCGCCAGCGCAAATGACGGCGAGACAATCGCCAAGATACGGAACTCCCAAGTTAAATCTTCGTCCAACATCTCCGATGGCTGAAGAACAATTTATTTTTTTAACGTTACGGGAGTTTTCTGTGAATAATTCAAAAAAAGTTGCCTTGGCAGCTGCGTTGCTATGCTCCGCCGGGATCAGCCTGGCACAAGAAATCAATCCGTCCTGGTACATCCAGCCGAGCGTGGTCGGCGTGAAGGTCGACCGCGAATTCGGCCTGGACGAGCGCGACTATGGTGGCGCCGTCAAGTTCGGCAAACCAATTTCTCAGCGCTGGGACATCCAGATCGGCGCCAGCCACATCCGCGCCGAAGGCGGCGGCACCGACTACAAGCAGACCCTGCTCGGCGCCGACGCCCTGATGATGCTGTCACGCAAAAACTTCCGTCCGTTCATCTTGTTCGGCATCGGCGCCCAGCGCGACAAGCTGGAAAGCCCGCTGCTGCGCCGCAGCGCCACCTCGCCCTTCCTGACCGCCGGCCTCGGCTTCCAGCTGGGCCTGTCGGACCAGTGGTCGATGCAGGCCGACCTGCGCTCGGTGCGTGGCTTCCTCGACCGCGAGGATTTTGGCTTCCGCCGCAGCAATAACAAATACCTGACCGTCGGCTTCAACTACGCCTTCAACAAACCGGCGCCGCCACCACCGCCACCGGCGCCGCCGCCACCGCCGGAGCCGGCCGTCCAGCCGCCGCCGCCGCCGCCACCACCGCCGCCGCCACCACCGCCACGGTTTGAAAAGGTCACGCTGTCGGCAACCGAGCTGTTCGCCTTCAACAGCGCCAACCTGACGATGCCGCAGCCTCGGCTTGACGAGATCGCCGCGGCGCTGCAGGCCGATCCGAGCATCACCGACGTCGACATCGTCGGTTACGCCGACCGCCTCGGCTCAGCCAAGTACAACAAGGCGCTGTCGGAGAAGCGTGCGAATGCCGTGCGCAGCTACCTGGTGGCGAAAGGCATCGAGGGCGGCCGCCTGAAGGCGATTGGCCGTGGCGAAGAAAATCCGGTGGTGCAATGCGACCAGAAGAAACGCGCCGAGCTGATCAAGTGTCTCGAGCCGAACCGCCGCGTTGAAGTGGAACAGATCACAATCGAGAAACGCGTACAATAAGTACAACGTTGCAATAGACCTCTCGATGGGCCCTGCTGGGGCCCATTTTTTTTTGGAGACAGGCATGATCGAAGTGAAACAATGGATCCCTTTTTCGGGACGCGTGCTGCATGTGCTGCGCTGTGCGGTCAGTGAATGGTTCGACCACCGCGACGCCAGCCGAGGCGCCGCGCTGGCGTTCTACACGCTGTTTTCGATGGCGCCTATCCTGGTATTGGTGATCGCCGTGGCCGGCTTTTTCTACGGCGCCGAAGCGGCCCAGGGCCAGCTGCTCGGGCAGCTGCGCGGGCTGATGGGTGAAAAAGGCGCCGAAGCGATCCAGCTGGTGCTGGCCGGCGCGCGCAACGAGGAAAGCGGCCTGAAGGCCACCATCATTGCCACCGCCCTGCTGCTGTTCGGCGCCACCAGCGTGTTCGCCGAACTGAAGGACAGCCTCGACGAGATCTGGGGCGTGCCGAAACCGACCGGCCCGACCTGGTGGGACGTCCTTCGCACGCGCCTGCTCTCGTTCGGCCTGATCCTGGTGTTGGGCTTTTTACTGATGGTGTCGCTGGTGGTCAGCGCGGCGCTGGCAATCCTGGAAAACTTCGTCGGCGGCCTGTACAAGGACGCCACCGTGATCCTGTCGTGGATCGCCTGGCTGATCAGCTTTGGCGTCATCGCGGTGCTGTTCGGCGTGATCTACAAGCTGCTGCCGCGCATCAAGCTGTCGTGGCGTGACGTCACCATCGGCGCGCTCGGCACGGCGGCGATGTTCGAACTGGGCAAATACCTGATCGGCCTGTACATCGGCAACAGCGGCGTGGCCAACAGTTTCGGCGCGGCCGGCTCGACCATCGCGATGTTGCTGTGGGTGTATTACTCGGCGCAGATATTCTTCCTCGGCGCCGAGTTCGCGCGCCAGTACGCCCTGCAGCTGGGCAGCCTGCGCCACAAGCCGGCCGAAGAAACCGGCGCCGACAACAAGGGCGCAGTGCGCACCGGCTAACGGATGGACACCGACCGTATGGCAACCGATATGACGAGCGACGAGTTGCAGCGCATTGCCGCCTACATGATGCCGTCGCTGCCGGCATGCGTTTCCGATCTTGGTTTTCTGTTCGGCACCCGCCAGGGCGTACCGGAATTTTGTGCGGTGGCGCACCGGCTCTGGCAGGACGGCATGTTCAGCCGGCTCTTGATTTCCGGTGGGCGGACCGGGTCGTCCCCTATTGCCGAGGCCGACATGATCGCCGCCAGGCTGATCGGGCTCGGCATGCCGGAAACCGCGCTCATCCTGGAGACGGCAGCGACCAACACCGGCGAGAACGTGCGCTTCGGCCGCGCCAGGGTCGCCGAGGTGATGGACCTGGCGGCGATCGGCAGTGTCGTGGTGATCGGGAAAATATGCTCGACCCGGCGCTACCTGATGACGATGCAACGTCACTGGCCTGGCTTGCGCTTGTCGGTTTGTCCGGTGAACTACTTCAGTGTACCTGACCAGCGCTGGCATGAACACGCGGAATTTCGCTCCCGCGTGCTGGGCGAATTCGACAAGATCCCGCGTTACCTGGCTGAAGGCTTTCTGCAGGAGATACGCGGTTGCCCGGCATATCCGCAGCTTGCGCCGCGCCAGCCTCGGTAGGCGGGATCGCCCGCCGCTCCAGCTTACTCGCCCAGCAGCTCGGCGACCACTTCCATGCCTTCGACGCGCTCGGCAATGACCTTCAGGATCACCACCACCGGCACGCCGAGCAGCAAGCCCCAGACGCCCCACAGCCAGCCCCAGAACAGCAGGCTGACGAACACGGCCGCGGGATTCATGCGCGCGATGCGTCCGGTCATCCAGGTGGCGACAACCGTGCCGACCAGGGTGGCGATCGCCAGCGAGGCGCCGGCCACCAGCAGCACCATCTTCAGCTGTTCGAACTGCATGAAGGCGACTATGCCGGTGGCGGCGGTGATCAGCAGCGGCCCGAAGTACGGCATGATATGCAGCAGGCCGGCCAGGATGGCCCAGGCGCCGGCGTTTTCCAGCCCGATCGCCGACAGCGCCAGCCACATCAGCAAGGCGAGCAGCACGTTGGTGACGAGCAGCATGAACATGTAGGCCTGGATCGACGTATTGATGTCGTCGAGGATGTGGACGGTGACTTTCTTGCGCGTCAGCGAAGGGCCGGTCAGCTTAACCAGCTTGCGCTTGAAGGTGTCGCCGGCCAGCAGCAGGAAAAACACCAGGAACACCACCATCGTGGCCTGGCTGATAAAGGTAATCATGCCGATCGAGCCGGCCAGCACCCAGTCCATGACCTTGAAGCCGCCGCCGGCAGCGGCGGCCGGCATGGCGCGGCGCGCGGCGGCGCGCGAGGCGTCCGAGCCGACGTTGGCGGTGGCGCGCTCGATCTCGCTGGCCGCGGCCTGCATCTGCTGGATCGTGCTCGGCTGGCCGCCGCTATTGTCGGTCAGCACCTTGGTGAGCTTGTGGGTGATCGTCGGCAGCTCGTCGACGACGTTGAGGATCTCGCCCTGCACCCGGTACAGCACGCCGGCCAGCACGGCCAGGATGAACACGGTGACGAGGGTGGCGCCGATGACGCGCTTGATGTGCAGGCGTTCGAGCCATTGCACGACCGGACTGAGCGTATAGGCGATGAACACGCCCAGCAGCAGCGGCACGAGAAATTTTTCAGACCATTGCAGCGCCCACACGAAGGCAATCGTGGCGAGGACGCCGAGCGCCATGCCGCGTGCGTTGACATGCAAGGGAATTTTGAACGAATGACCAGGTGGAGCAATCTCGCCATCGTGCGCGGCGACGCCGGCGGAAACGATGACTGATTCTTCAGTGGCAGGCGGCAGGTTCGGATCTGCAAGCTTCATTGGAGACTTTACAAAGTGCGCCGGCCATAGCGCCGGCCCCTGGCGGGGCCGGCGAGGACGGTCTGTTATTTTACGCGGACGTCGTTCTTTACCGATACTACACCCTTGACGCCACGGGCGATTTCCACTGCCTTCTGGGCATCTTGTGGCTGGGCCACGAAGCCGGACAACTGGACGTCGCCCTTGAACGTTTCAACGTTGATCTCGGTTGCCTTCAGGGTCGGCTCATTGAAGATCGATGCTTTCACCTTGGCGGTGATGACGGTGTCGTCGATGAACTCGCCAGTGCCTTCCTTGGTTGGGGTCGAAGCGCAACCGGCCAGGGTGGCGACGAGCGAAGCGGCAAACAGCATGCTGGCGAAGCGGCGTGGAAATTTCATGGTGGACTCCTTGGTGGTTGGTCAAAAAATTATTGCATGCTCGGGATGAGCTTACTGCGTGAACTACAAATCAGTGAATTACTTGCCGAAATCGAGCTTGGCGGTGGCGACACAGCTGTCCTTGACCGCGCCGGCAAAGGCGTCGCATTTTTCCATCGCGACCTTGTACTGCGCGGCGCGCTTGTCGTCACGGGCGTCGGTGCGTGCTTCGATGGCGCGCTTGTCGGCCTTGGCATCGGCCTGGGCCGCGATCAGGGTCGCCTTGGCCTGGCTGACGCAGACATCGCGGTCGTTGCCGGCCAGCGCGCCGCACTTGGCCTTATCGAGGTCGTAGTTGGCGTCGGCAATTTTCATGCGCGACGACGTGTAGGCCTTCAGCGTGTTCTTGTAATAGGCGCCGGCTTCTTCCTCGGCACGCACGCGCGCCGCCTTCGCCTCGGCGACGCAGACATCTTTCGGCGCGCCGGTGATGGCGTCGCACTTGGCGCGGTTGGCCTTGTAAGCTGCGGTAGCGCCGTCCTTGGCTTGCACGTAAGCTGCCTTCGCTTCCGCCGTGGCGGCGCTGGCGCTGCCGCTCCAGCACAGTGCGGCGGCGAGCAGGACGATGGCGTGGCGGGGTGTCAGGCGTTGTTTCATGTTAAAGCTCCAATAGGCAATTCGATTGATTACCGTTTTACGTGGAATGACAGACCCCATCTGTTCGCTGGCGAACACATCATTATTTATTCCGTCCGGGCTGCCTTTTTTACAACAAATATCCCGCCTCATGCGGCAACAAGGTGTCCTCCGGCGCTTGCCCGATAGATTATTACCTTAAATGCGGTCTTGCAAAAAAAAAGTTCCCGACCACGTGAATTTCGTGAAATATCAAATCGACACCAATCAGTGCGGCACCGCACAGACCGTCGAAATGTTGCCCACTATCCTGACCTTACACATTTGCCAGGAGAACAAGATGAAATCCACACACACCATCGCCGCACTGATCGTCGCCAGCACCGCAGTGCTGAGCGGTTGCGCCACCACCACCTCGACCCCGTACAACAGCGGCTACAGCCAGCCAGGCTACAACACCAACGTCTCGTCGGGCTACGGCACCATCGATTCGATCCAGGTCGTGCGCGGCTCGGGCGGCACGTCCGGTAGCGGCGCCGTCGTCGGCGGCCTCGTCGGCGCTCTGGTCGGCAACCAGGTCGGTAGCGGCTCGGGCCGTACGGCAGCGACCGTCGCCGGTGCAGTCGGCGGCGCCGTGGTCGGCAACAGTGTCGAAGCCAACCGCAACAACAACGGCCAGGACATGTACCAGCTGAACATCCGCATGGATAACGGCGAGTATCGCAGCATCACCCAGGACAGCGTGTATGACCTGCGCGTGGGCAACCGCGTGCGCATGGTCGACGGCCGCGTCTACCGTTATTGATCTACCAGCGCGCCCACGGGCGCGCCTGTTCCCGCCGGGATTACCAATTCAGATTCACTTTAGGAGCTCCCCATGGGAACCATTCTGCTCGTCGTACTTATCCTTATCCTGATCGGCGTCCTGCCAACCTGGGGCCACAGCCGCAGCTGGGGCTACGGTCCTGTCGGCATCACCGGCATCCTCGTCATCGTGCTGATCATCATGCTCCTGACCGGGCGCTTGTAAGCGCACTCGCAAGACCGGCCGCGCGCCGGTTTTTTTTCGCCTTTTTTTCACCGCAAGCACATACAACAACAATAGGAGCTGCCATGAATCTGCCTCACGCCACTACCTTGCGCAACGTCGCCGCAGCCTGCGCCGCGCTGGCCTTTGCCGGCGCCGCCCACGCCCAGGCCACGCCCGAATCGGCCGACTCCAATGTGCCGCCGGCCACTGCACAGAAGCAGGCGCGCGAAATCGCCCAGGGCGATCCGGGGCGCTGGTTCCGCGAGGACACGACCGCCGCCCAGCGCCTGCGCACCTTGCAAAAAGAAATTGCCGCCGGCCTGCAGGAAGCCCAGGGCGCCTGCCGCAAGATGGCGGCCAGCGAGCGCGCCGGCTGCATGAAGGAAGCGCGCGCCACTTACCAGCAAGAAATGGCCGGCGCCCGTGCGCAGATCTCGGCCGAACAGCGCTAGTCGGCCTGGCGGCTGCCGGCGTCGTGGCTCGGTAATTCGTGCACGACGACGGCGGTTTCGTCGGTAAAGGCGTTAAGCCAGCCGGCATGCTTGAGCGCGCGCAGCGCGTCGCGATAGCCCTGGTCCCAGCGCCACTCGATCGATCCTTTCGAAAAATTGACGTCCTTGGCCGCCATGTTCCAGTCGCGCCCGGCGTATGGCAGCCGCACGATATGCATCGTCGAGCCGACGCCGAGCGCGGCCAGTTCGGCGCGGTCCGCTTCGCTGTGCTCGCTGGCCGGCACCCGCGCGTACAGCTCGCGCAGCTTGTGCTGCATGCGGTGGGCGGTGACGTAGTCGTCGATGTGGCGCCGCGAACGCGACGCGTACGTCACATCCTTTTGCCGCGTGTTGACCTGGTCCATCGTCACCGGCTCGCCGCCGTGGGCGCTCCACAAGTCGACCATGAAGCACAGCGTGTCGCCTTCCGGCAGTTCCTTGAGCACCGACTCGAGCGGCGTGTTCGAATACAGGCCGCCGTCCCAGTACAGTTCGCCGTCGACGCGCACCGGCGCAAACGCCGGCGGCAGGCTGCAACTGGCGCGCACGTGCGCGGCGCACAAGTCGCCGTCGGTACTGTCGAAGGCGCGCAGCTGGCCAGTGGTGACGCTGATCGCGTTGACCGTCAGGCGCACCCCGCCATCTTCGTTGAGGTAATCGAAGTCGACCAGTTCTTCGAGCGTGGCGTGCAGCGGCCGGGTGTCGTAGAACGACGCGTCCTCCGGCGGCACCGTCATGCCGAACGGGAAGCCGCTGAAATAGCGCGGCGCGAAAAAGCCGGGTATGCCGCGCACAAACGTGTCGGCAGTGTTGAGCATGATGCTGCGCCGGCGCTGGTCGTCGCTGACCTTGGCCATGTCGACGCTGTCGGGATGGGCAACCCGGTCCCAGAACGCCTTGACGCGCTTGAGGCGGTCGTCCTTGTGATTGCCGGCGATCAGTGCGGCGTTGATGGCGCCGATCGACGTGCCGACGATCCAGTCGGGCACCAGGTCGTGTTCGTGCAATGCCTGGTAGACCCCGGCCTGGTAGGCGCCGAGCGCGCCGCCGCCCTGCAGCACCAGCACGATGCGCAGATTGTCGGGGTTGAGTGCATTCTTGTTGGCCGTCATCGTGTTCCGTTCAGACACACCGCGCCGCATGTGCGGCATGGATTAAAAAAAAACGGCGCCGAATCTACGATTGCGACGCCGTTCAAGCCCCACCATATTTGCTTTCCGGCGTCAATTGCCCGGAGAAGACTGCGGCGCCGTGGCATGACCGCGGCCGCCGCTCGATTAAAACGTCGCCTGTTTCAGGCGGCGCTGCTGCATGTACCAGCCAAAGCCGGCCACCGCCACTGCCGAGGCAATGCCGGCGATGCCCATGCGGCGGTTGCGGAAGATGCGCACGGCCGTCACCACGATCGGCGCCAGCGTCGCCAGGCTCGCGCCGGTCGGCTTGAGCAGGCTGTCGACGCGCGAGCGCACCGCCCACGTGGCGTGGTCTACCGCCGAGTGAAACAGCACGTCCGGCCGCGCCGCGTGTTTGACCTGCGCCTTCGCATGCACCAGCGCAACGCGGTAAAACTCGCCCTCGCGGATCAGCTGAGCCTTACGCTCCTGCATGTCTTCCCTGGGCGCTTTGACTTCTACAGTTTGTGTTTCCATGCAACCTCCGATATCCGTTGCCGCGTTACAGCAGCATGTCGCGGTCGTTCTTTAGTTCTTTCATCGTTTCCGGGAACGCCAGCTTGCCCTGCTTGAGCATGGCCAGGCCCTTGAATACGAGGATTGCCGTAATGACGAGGAACACGGCGAACATCACGAGCAGGATTTTCCATCCCATCGTATCCCACGCCAGCGCCACCACCATGGCGGTGCCGTACAGGACGGCGAACCAGACGGCCAGCACCGCGCCGGCAAACAAGGCCACCAGCTCGATGGCGTGGTTGCGCACTTCCGTCAGCTCGATGGCTGCCAGTTCGACGCGCGACACGACCAGGCCCAACAGGTTCTTCGCCAGGCCGGTCAGTCCACTCATCAGGCCGGGACCATGAACGATAGTTTCAGCTTTTTCCATCGCTACCCCCGGCTAAGATTATTTGCGGCCCAGGATCACGCCGAGCAGCAGGCCGACGCTGGCAGCGGCGGCGATGGTGCGCCATGGGTTGTCCTTGACATAGACATCAGCCGACTGGGCCAGTTCCTTGCCCTTGACCATAGCTTGACCTTGCACCTGGCTCGCCTTGCCCATTGCAACGTCGAGCATCTCCATGCCGCGGCCACGCAGCTCTTCGGCCTTTTCGCCCGTCAGGGCGGCAGCGGCGGTCAGCAGGGTCTGGGCATCCTTGACCAGCGTCTTGACGTCGGCCGACGCATTGTTCATGGCGCCGTTGACGGTGTTGGCGGCGGCGTTGGCGGAACGGGTATTGTTGTCTAACATGATGAACTCCTGTTGGTGGGTGAAAAAAATTTTAAATGGTTTTAGGCTGGCATCAGGTCGTGCATGTCGTCGGCGTGCTCTTCTTCGACGGCCATGATTCTGACGAGCAGGTCGCGCGTGGTCGGATCCTTGTCGCCGATGGCGACGATCATCTGGCGATACGATTCGATCGCCACGCGCTCGGCAATCAGGTTAGCGCGCACCATTGCGCCGACATTGTCCGAATCGTCATACTCTGCGTGGCTGCGCGCGGTCAGGGTGGCCGGATTGAAATTCGGCGAACCGTTCAGCTGGACGATGCGCTCGGCCAGCCAGTCGGCGTGCTCCTGCTCCTGGGTCGCGTGCTCGAGGAACTCGGCGCGCGCCTGGCCGTTGCCGGGGCCGCTGACGGTGAAGTAGTGGCGCTTGTAGCGCAGCACGCAGACGAGCTCGGTAGCGAGCGCATCGTTGAGCATGGCAATGACGGCTTCGCGGTCGGCCTGGTAGCCGTCGGTCACGGCGCCGTCGTCGAGGTTGGCGGCGGCGGCGCGGATGGCGGCGACGTCAAAACCGTGCGCCAGCGGCGTTTTGTTCTCTTCCATGATGATTTCCTTGTTCAGATACGTAAATTAACGGCGCGGCGGAATTGCAACGCCTTCATTCGACAGCACGATTTCCACGCGGCGGTTCAGCTGCTTGTCGCCAGCCGAGACATTGCCGGCGACCGGATAGGTTTCGCCGTAACCGCGCATGGCGACGCGCTCACGGCCGATGCCCATGCCGGTCAGCGCGCTGGCCACCGACCCGGCGCGCCGCTCGGACAGTTCCTGATTGTGCGCCGAAGTGCCGGTACTGTCCGTAAACCCTTCGACCAGCACGGTGCGGTTCGGGTTCTGGTTCAGCACGTCGGCAAGCTTGCGCACGTTATTGACGCCGTCGGCGGTCAAGGTCGCCTGATTGGTGGCGAACAATACGTCGCCGATGGTGATGATCATGCCGCGCTCGGTTTTCTTCGCCTGCAGATCGGCCATCTGCGCTTCGAGCTGGGCAGCGCGGGCCTGCGCTTCGCGCGTTTGCGCTTCGGCATTCTGGGCGGCGCGGGTGGCGTCATTGGCCTGGGCCTGGGCCGACTGCGCATCCATCTTGGCGCGCTCGGCTTCCATCTTGGCGCGGTCGGCGTCCATCTTGGCGCGGTCCGCTTCGGCGGTGCGCGCTTGCAGGCGCAGCTGGTCGCGCTGGCGGCCGGAATTGGCGATGTCGGCTTCAGCGGCCTTCTGGCTGGCGACCTGCTGGGCGGTGGCGATCTTCTGCTTGGCCAGGTAGGCCAGCTGGTCGATCTGGGCCAGGCTTTCGCGGCGCGCCGCGGCGGCGTTGGCGGCGTCCAGCGCATCGCTGGCCTGCTTGAATTCGAGCGGCGCATAGCTCGACACTGCCGGATTGCTGTTGGCGGCGACGAACTCGTTGCGCGCCTGGTCGAGCATATTGGTGGTGGTCGGCGTGGAGCTGCAGGCGGCCAGCATGACGGCGCTGGCGAGGATGGTGGCTTTAAAAAATTTCGCGTTCATGTTCAAGTCCTTGTAGAAAGCGCGTGCTGTGCGCGGGGTCGTGTCGAGTTGTTGTCGGGGCAGCCGGCGGCGGCCGACCCGCCCGGCAGCGTGTTAGCGCACGCCGTTGGCGCGCTCGACTTCGTCGCGCAGGATGCGCAGGTCGGCGTCGAGGGCGTTGGCGGCGGCGTTCGCCTTGGTCGAATTGGCCTTGCTCTGGGCCAGCTTGGCGTCGGCCTGCGCTTCGGTCGCCAAGCTGCGGGCCAGGGTGTAATCCTTGGCCGCGAGGGCCTCGTTGGCGCGCATCATCTTCGAGCGCGCCGCGGTGATTTCGGCCGGGGCCAGGTCGGCGGCGCCGGCGCTCACTGCGTTCTCGACCGCATTACGGGAGACGGCAACGTCGGCGGTGGCAGGCGCCTTTTGCGACGTGCCGCAGGCAGCCAGCGACAGCAGCGCGCCGGCGCACAATACTTTGAACAACTGAGTGGTCTTCGCTTGCGTGGTCATGGGTTCTCTCCGGTGGCAATTAATTGATGTGATATTAACGTTATATGCTGTTTCTTTGTTAAGCTCAGTTCGCTGACGCACATAGCAATGTTTCCACCGGCGCCAGGCGCTCGGTGCGGCACCGCACATCCTGGCATTGTCGTTTGCGCTACCCTGAGACCTCCATTGCAACAATTACCAGAGGATCGACATGCCTGACCGCCAAGAGCCCAGCAGCGTCCCGCCCGCTTCCCGCGCCACCTCGCGCACTACCAAGATCGTGCTGACGGTGCTCGGCCTGCTGGTGGCCATACCGGCCATTGCGCTCGTCATCCTGCTCAATTACGACTGGAACAAGGCGCGCCCGTGGCTCAACGCCAAGGCGAGCGACGCGATCGGGCGCCCGTTTGCCATCAACGGCGACCTGACCTTGGAGTGGGAAAAGCCGGCCGCCAGGATTGCCGGGCACGAAACAAGCTGGCGCGACCATATTCCCTGGCCTCACCTGATCGCCAACGACGTCCACGTCAGCAATCCGGCCGGACTGCCGGCGCGCGACACGGCCAGCGTCAGCCAGCTGTCGTTCTCGCTCAATCCGTTTTCGCTGCTGCACAAGACCATCGCCATTCCGACCTTGCGCTTCGAAACGCCAAAAATCGACCTGCTGCGCAATGCCGACGGCACCAACAACTGGACGTTCCAGCGCGACGAGAAAAAGTCCGAATGGAAGCTCGACCTTGAACGGGTGGTCTTTACCAAGGGCGTCGTGCACCTGGCCGACGCGGTCGAAAAAGCCGACGTCACCGCCGACGTCGACACCATCAGCGACAAGACCTACGGCATCAGCTGGAAACTGCGCGGCACCTACCACGGCGCTCCGGTGACCGGCGGCGGCAAGGCCGGCGCGGTGCTCTCGCTCAAGGAAAGCAGCGTGCCCTACCCGATACAGGCGGACTTTCGCGCCGGCCCCAACCGTGTCAGCGCCGAAGGCACCATCACCCGTCCGTCAAAGCTGGCGGCAATCGACCTCAAGCTCAAGCTGGCCGGCCCCAGCATGGCGCGCCTGTACGATTTCACCGGCGTGCTGCTGCCGGAAACGCCAGCCTTCAGCACTGAGGGCCGCCTGATCGGCACGCTCGACGCAAAAAGCAGCCGCTGGACGTATGACAAGTTCAAAGGCAAGGTCGGCAGTAGCGACCTGGGCGGGCGCCTGGAATACCAGACCGGCAAGCCGCGCGGCATGTTGACTGGCAACGTGGTGTCGCAGCAACTCAACTTCGCCGACCTCGGGCCGCTGATCGGCGCCGACTCGAACGCCAGCAAAACGGCGCGCGGCGTGGCGCCGGTGCAGCCGGCCGGCAAGGTGCTGCCGGTCGAAACATTCCGCACCGAGCGCTGGAAAACGGTCGACGCCGACGTCAAGTACTCGGCCCAGCGGATCGTGCGCGACAAGCAGCTGCCGATCAGCAAGCTGAGCACCCACCTGGTCATGAAGGCGGGCGTGCTGACGCTCAATCCTCTGAACTTCACCATCGCCGGCGGCAACATGGTGTCGAACATCAGGCTCGACGGCAGCGGGCGCGACGGCAAGGACGCCATCAAGGCCACCGCCAAGGTCACCGCGCGCCACCTGAAGATCAAGGAATTGTTCCCGACCATAGAAAAGATGCAGGCGACGGTCGGTGAAATCAACGGCGACGCCCAGCTGTCGGCAACCGGCAACTCGGTCGCCACATTGCTGGCCAGCTCTAACGGCGAAATCAAGACGCTCATCAACCAGGGCTCGGTGAGCAAACTGCTGCTCGAGACGATGGGGCTAAACGTCGGCAACATCGTGCTGACCAAGCTGTTCGGCGACAAGCCGGTGCAGCTCAATTGCATGGCCACCAACTTTGCCGTCACCAACGGCGTGATGCAAACGCGCGTGTTCGTCATCGACACCGACGAAGCGGTCATTACGGCCGACGGCAGCATCAACCTGGTTAACGAGCAGCTGAACCTGACGATGCGCCCACAAACGAAGAGCCTGCGCATCTTCTCGCTGCGCTCGCCCTTGCACCTGCAAGGCACCTTCAGCAAGCCCGACGTGTCGGTCGACAAGGGCGTGCTGGCCATGAAAGCCGGCGGCGCCATCGCGCTGGCCACGGTGGCCGCGCCAATCGCCGCCCTGCTGCCTTTGATTAACACCGGTCCTGGCCAGGACAGCGCCTGCGGCACGCTGCTCGCCGCCGCCCGCGTCAAGCCGGTGGCCCCGCCGCCGGCCGCCCGCGCCCCGCGCTGACACGTCAATACAGCCCTCCGCCGAGGGCTGTCCTGTTCGCAACACTGTGTGCGTTGCCGAACAGACCAGCCCTCTGGCAGGCTCTACTCTGTGACCTATCGGCTCAGGTGTAGAACGCCCTGCCGCAACCAAGAACAACAATCCACACTAAGGACCCCATATGAAAAACCTGAAAATCGCAAGCACTCTGATCGCCGCCCTGATGATGTCGACCATCGTCGGCTGCGCATCGACCACCGAATCCAAGCACGCCACCCCAGGCCAATACATCGATGACGTCGCCATCACCACCGGCGTCAAGGCAGCCATCCTGAATGCCCCGACATTGAAAGTGTCGGAAATCAACGTCGAGACCTACAAAGGCGTCGTGCAACTGAGCGGCTTTGTCAGCTCGGCAGAGAACATCGCGACCGCATCGTCGGTAGCACGTTCCGTGAACGGCGTGAAATCGGTCAAGAACGACCTGCGCCTGAAGTAATAAATAAATAATTAATTAATAAGCAACACCACAACCCACCCAAGGAGATACCACATGAAGACCATCAAACAATTCGTAGTAAGCGCATCGCTGATCACCGTGGCCCTCGGCCTGGCTGGCTGCGCCGGCATGTCGAACCAGGACAAGAACACTGCAATCGGCGCTGGCGCTGGTGCAGTTGTCGGCGGCGTACTGACCGGCGGCAGCCCAGTTGGCACCGTTGGCGGAGCAGCAGTCGGCGGCATCATCGGTAACCAGGTCAAGACCACCAAGTAATTGGTAGCAATACGTAGTTAAAAGCGCCCCGCCCGTCGGGGCGTCTTCTATTTTGGCAACTAAATAGAGGGACCGAGAGGTGCGAATCGCAGTATTATGTATGCGTTAAGAATTTCCTGTCCGCAGCAATCGAGCTGGCGACCATGGCAGCGCCTTACGGCGCCTGGTGGGCGTAAAGTAGCATCTGGGATGAGCCCGCAAGGCAGGATCACATGAACAATGACGGGAAAGCCCGCGCCGGGAAGTTTGCCAGCGTCCCGGCCGTGCAAGTACTGCACGAGCAGGAAGTTGCAGCCCTGCGCGCCACAATCGACCAGTTGCTGGCCATGATCGCCAGCCATTCCGCCAACGACAACCAGTCCGCCGCGTTCGCCCAGCTGGTGCGCCAGCTGCAGGCAGCGAACGAACACCTGGTGCTGGCCACCTTCGGCGCCCAGGACCGCCAGGCCGCGGCCGAAGCGGCCAACCTGCGCCAGACCGAGTTTCTTTCGATGTTGGCGCACGAGCTGCGCAACCCGCTGCAGCCGATGGCAATGGCCAACGAATTGCTGGGCAAGATCACTGACCTGCATCCGACCGTGGCGACAGTGCACGGCGTGTACGCACGCCAAATGACCCACATGGTGCGGCTGGTCGACGACCTGCTTGATGCTTCGCGCGTCAACAGCGGCAAGGTCGTCTTGCAGCTGGCCCCGGTGGTGCTGAGCGACATCATCGCCGACGCCGTCGAAATCAGCCGTCCCGGCATCGAACGGCGCTACCAGCAGTTGCAGGTGCGCCTGCCGGCCGCCGCGCTGGTGCTCGACGGCGACAAGGTCAGGCTGGCGCAGATGTTTTCCAACCTGCTCATCAACGCGAGCAAGTTCACCCACGAATATGGCCGCATCGAGATCAATGCCAGGCGCGTGGGCAACACCGTCACCGTCGAAGTCAGCGACGACGGCGCCGGCATCCAGCCGGAGCTGCAGCCATTCATCTTCGACTTGTTCACCCAGGGCTTCCGCTCGCTCGACCGTGCCCAGGGTGGCCTTGGCATCGGCTTGTCGCTGGTGCGTACGATCGCCCAATTGCATGGCGGCACGGTCAGCGTGACGAGCGCAGGCAGCGCCCAGGGCAGCATGTTCAGCGTCACCTTGCCGTTGTCGGCCAGCACGGACCAGCGTGCGAACGCCGCCGCGCAGGCAGTGCCGGCGGTGCCGTGCAAAATCTTGCTGATCGAAGACAATCACGACGCCAACGACATCCTGACCATGCTGCTCGAGCGCGACGGTCACAGCGTGACGAGCTGCTTCGACGGCCCCAGCGGCCTGCGCGCCGGCCTCAGCCAGTCGTTCGACTTGGTGTTGTGCGACATCGGCCTGCCCGGCATGGACGGCTACCAGGTCGTCAGCGCGCTGCGCGCCGCCCTCGACGAGCCGCGCCCCTGTTTCGTTGCCACCACCGGCTACAGCGACAGCGATCAGCCGGACCGCGCCAGCGAGGCCGGATTCGACCATTACCTGGTCAAACCGGTGAGCCTGCCGGCGCTGACCCGCATCATCGCCGCGCATGCCAGCCAGCTGCGCATCCCGTCCCAACGCCGCGACGACCCGACGGCGTCGCAAAAAAAATACTGAACTATGGCTACCAGCGAGCAACAGCGACATTTCATGATCGGCCAGGCGGTGCGGCGCGCGCCCGGCTCTGACGACGACGTCGATCTGCGCCTGTGGCAGAGCCTGGCGCTCGAGCTGCGCGTCATTATCGGCGAGCGCGGCTTCGAGTCGATGTATGCGCGCAGCCTGCACCTTGCCGCCGCGGCGTCGCCGTGGCTGGCGTCGGAGACAGCGCAAAGCGGCGATGCATTCGCGCTGCTGGCCGCGCGCCTGAAACAGCGTCCGGCGGCCGAAGCGCAAGCGGCCAGCGCCGCCCTGCTGAATATTTTCATCGACACCCTGATCGTACTAATTGGCGAACTTTTGACCTACAGCATCCTGCGCAAGGCATGGGGTGACGACGTCGTGAATCAAGCTGCAACGGAGCACCGAACATGAACAAAGTGAGTATCCAACGGCTGGCCACGGGCGTCCCCGGGCTCGATGAATTGCTCGGCGGCGGCGTGCCCGAGTTTTCGTTCAACCTGCTGGCCGGTACGCCCGGCAGCGGCAAGACGACGATGGCGCACCAGATCATGTTTTCGCTGGCTAACCCCGATCGGCGGGCGCTGTTTTTCACCGTGCTGGGCGAGCCGCCGCTGAAGATGCTGCGCTACCAGCAGCAGTTTCCCTTCTTCGATGTCAGCAAGATCAACGAGTCGATCCGCTTCGTCAACCTGGCCGCCGACTTGCTCGAGGGCGACTTCGACCGGGTATTGGCGCGCATCGAGGAAGAAGTCCAGGCCTTCAAGCCGAGCCTGGTGTTTGTCGACTCGTTCCGTTCGGTGGTGCAGTCGGCCAAGGCGATGGACGCCGGCGCCGGCGGCCTGCAGCACTTCGTCCAGCAGCTCGGCATGCAAATGACGAGCTGGCTGGCCACCACCTTCCTGATCGGCGAATACCTGGCGCCGGAAGCCGAATCGAGCCCGGTGTTTACCGTCGCCGACGGCATCTTGTGGCTGTCGCAACTGATTCATCGCGACGCGCTGGTGCGCAAGATCCAGGTCGTCAAGATGCGCGGCCAGGCGCAGAGCCTGGGCATCCACACCTTCCGCATTGGCGACAACGGCCTCGAAATCTTCCCGCGCGCGGTAGTCAAGCCGGCCGCCAGGCAAGTGCGCATTGCGTCGAACGAGCGGGTATCGCTTGGTGTGCCCGAGCTCGACAAGATGATGGGCGGCGGGCTGCCGGCCGCCTACTCGCTGCTGGTGGTGGGACCGTCCGGTTCCGGCAAGACCGTGCTGGCGACCCAGTTCCTGGCCGAAGGCGTGCGCGTCGGCGAACCGGGCGTGATTGCCGCGTTCGAGAAAAGTCCCAACCAGCTGATGAGCCAGCAGCTCAACGACCTGATCGCCAGCGGCGCCGTCGGCGTGATCAATACGCGCACGCTCGACCTGTCGCTCGACGAGATCCTGCACGACCTGGTCGCCATGATCGAGAAGATGAAGGCGCGCCGGGTCGTCATCGATTCGGTGTCCGGCTTTGAAATGGCGCTGGCGTCGATGTTCCGCGAAGACTTCCGCGAATCGCTGTACCGGCTGGTTGCAACGCTGACCGAGATGGGCGTGACGGTGCTGATGACGGCCGAAGTGGAAGACCGCTACCAGGAGCTGCGCTTCAGTTCGTATGGCAACGCGTTCCTGGCCGACGCCATCGTCATGCAGCGCTATGTCGAGCTGAATGGCAAGCTGCGGCGCGTGACGTCGGTGGTCAAGATCCGCGGCAGCGCGCACAGCGACGAATTCCGCTTTTACGACATCGGCCCGGACGGCATCCGCATCGGCGAAGACCTGCAGCAATACCAGGGCATCCTGGCCGGCACGCCAAAGCTGATCGATGTGGGCGACGATCCGGCCTGAATTGCGGCGATGGCAGCTTCACGGGACCATCGTCGACTTTTATACAAAGGCGGTGGCCAGCGCCGCTTCGCCCGCTTCCTTGACGATCTCGTAGCACTTGCACGAGGCTGCCGCCAGCCCGGGCAGATCGAGGATCTCGATATTGCCGCGGCTATAGATGATCAGGCCCTGCTGCTGCAGCGCGCTGGCAGCCTTGGTCACGCCGACCCGCCGCACGCCCAGCGCGTGCGCCAGGAATTCGTGAGTGAGGTGAAATTTGTCCGATTCCAGGCGGTCGCGCGTGATCAGCAGCGAACGGGCCAGGCGCGCCTCCAGCACGTGGAAGCGGCTGCACACGGCAATCTGGATCGCCTGTGCCAGCAAGGTGTCGGTGTAGCGGTACAGTACCCGTTGCAGCGACGGATTGCGCGCGAATTCGGTGCGGAACTGGGCGCTGTCCATGCGGCTGGCAGTGCCGGCGCGCTGCACCACGGCGCGCACCTGCGCCAGTTCATGGCCGAGCGCGACTGTGGCGCCAAGCATGCCTTCGCGCCCGACCAGGCCGACCTCGAGCGTCATGCGCCCTTCGGCAACGCCGAGCAGCGATACCAGGCTGTCGTGCGGGAAATAGATGTGCTTGAACGTGTCGCCCGGCTCGCACAACACATCGCCGACATCGATCTGCACCTGCTCCAGCTTCGGCGCCAGGCGGGCAAAGTCGTGGTCGGGCAATGCGCCCAGCAGACAGTTGCCGTTCTTCTCGGCATCCTCGTGGGCAGCGGCGAAAGTTGCAGGTCCAGCGCGGCTCGGTTGAGTGTGTTGAAACATTTTTCTCGTCGGGTGGCGATCGTGTAAGAAACCATTTGTCAAATGGAACGCGATTACATTTACAAACAATTTCAATCAGCGTAACGGCAATAAACGTGAAAGTATGTACGGTGACGCACGGATAACCCCCATGTTCACAGGGAGAATGGCGCCATCACCGGACCTAGTGCCGGGTCCGTTTGGCGCCGGAATTACCTGGCGACGAGAAGAAACACAAACCAAAAGGAACCACCAATGAACACACCACTGCCCCACAACACCGCGACGAAACATCATCCGATGATGATCATCGCGGCCATTGCCATCATCCTGTTCTGCCTGGCCGGCACCGCCGCCATCATGGGCTGGATCCCGTCGTCGATCGGCGGCACGCCGGCCCGCGGCGACCTGACCGAGGCGGACCGCCTGGCGCTGGCATCGAAGATGCAGTCGCCATCGCAGCAGCTGGCCGCCCTGCCGCCGTTGCCGGCCGCCCAGCCGCAACAGCTGGCGCTGGCGCAGGTCGATGCGCCAGTGCAGCAATATCAGCGCGCACCGGCGCAGAACCATGCACCGGCACAGAACTACGTCGGCGATACGGATGTTCCGCGCGCCGCCCCGCGCGCCCCTGTCCGGCTCGCTGCCGCCGACAAGCCGGCGAAAAACTGGTGCTCGAACTGCGGCAACGTCGAATCGGTGCGTGAAATCAAGACCCGTGCCCAGGGTAGCGGCGTTGGCGCCGCCGGCGGCGCGATCCTTGGCGGCCTGCTCGGCAACCAGGTCGGCGGCGGTCACGGCCGTCAGCTGGCAACCGTCGCCGGTGCCGTCGGCGGCGCCGTCGTCGGCAACCAGGTCGAAGGCAACATGAAGGCCACGACCAGCTACGAAATCCGCGTGCGCCTCGACGATGGCTCGTCGCGCACCTTCCACCAGCAGCGCGCGCCAGGCTGGCGCAACGGCGACCGCGTGCGCGTGGTCAAGGGCGTGCTGCGCTCGGTAAAGTAATGACGCGGCGACTCTGGCCGCGCTTAGCCTCCAAAACTACGCCATGCGGCAATTTGCGCATGGCGTTTTTTCTTGGCCAAGGAACCGCATGAGTTTGTTGTTGTTACATCGGATTTTTCCTCAGTGCAATGTGTGACAACGAACAGAGTTGCCATTCGACAAGCCTCAGAATCGATTCATTCCCTCATGGGGAACAAAATCCGCTTCGAATCGACAAGGAACGCATATGAACAAATTGACCTGGATTGGCATCATCGTTTGGGGACTTTTCGTCACCGGATTCGGTCTAACTGGAGTCAGCGCGCCGCCACACGCGGTGAACGTCCAGCCGCAGGATGTCTTGTTCCTCATCGTCGGCGGCGTCGTGACGTGCCTCATCGGCGCCGTCGGCCTGGTCGGACTCATGGGATGGATGCCGGGTATGCGAGCTGAGCAAAAAAGTTATCTTTAATGTACGCCAGCGTACGGAGAAGCTGCAGAGAAGTCGCGATACTGATTTCACGACGAGAAAGTCGTTACTACAACTAACAAGGACATCATCATGCTCTATACAATCGCAATCATTCTCCTGATCCTGTGGGTACTTGGCTTGGTCACTTCCTACACCGTCGGCGGCTTCGTCCACATCTTGCTGGTTGTCGCTGTCATCATGATTCTGGTTCGCCTGATCAGCGGTCGGGGTATCTAGCGCACCGCATGCGGACATCGTCGCTGATGCCCGATCCGTTTCGCGGTCGCGCTCCTACCGGACGCAACTACGAAACGGATTTTTCATTTTAAGGAGTTGAAATGAACAACTTTCCCACCCTCACCAAATCAATCATCTGCGCCGCCGTCCTGGCGCTGGCCGGCAGCGGCTGCGCCGACATGAGCCAGACCCAGCGCGGCACCGCGACCGGCGCCGGCATTGGCGCCGGCATTGGCGCGCTGCTCGGCGGCACCACCGGCGGCGGCGGCGGCGGCCGCGCGGCCAAGGGCGCCGTCATCGGCGGCGCCGCCGGCGCACTGATCGGCAACGTCTGGTCGAACCGCATGGAGCAGCAAAGGCAGCAAATGGAGCAGGCCACCCGCGGCACCGGCGTACAAGTGAGCCAGACGGCCGACAACCGGCTCAAACTGGAAATCCCCAGCGACGTCTCGTTCGACACCGGGCGCTCCGACATCAAGCCAAATTTCCGTCCAGTGCTGGAACGCTTTGCCGGCACCCTCAACGAGAACCCGGGCACCACCGTGACCATCATCGGCCACACCGACAGCACCGGCGACGAGGCGATCAACCGGCCGTTGTCGATCGACCGCGCGGCCCGGACGCGCGACTACCTGGCCATGCGCGGCGTGGCGCCGAACCGCATCTACGTCGACGGACGCGGCGAACGCGAACCGGTCGCCTCGAATGCCGATCCGGACGGCCGCGCGCGCAATCGCCGCGTCGAGATCTTCGTGGCAGAACCGGCGCCACGCGGCTGACCGGGCGCCGCCGGGCAACGCCGTCCAGGCTCCTTCCTGGGCGGCTTTTTGCGTTTGGGGAAGATCAAGGTGGAGGCCGTGCGGCGGGCGCATATTGACATGCGCATCGGCAAGATTTCGAGCCGACAATTCCGAGGCCGCCATGACCATCGACGCTACCGCCCCCGCCGCCAGCGAACCTGCCTGCGCCATCTGGAACCCGTCCGCCGCTGCGCGCTGGAGCCTGGTGTTTACACCGGTCTTCGGGGCCTTCATCCACATGCACAACTGGCATTTGCTGGGTCAGCCGCAAGAAGCGGCGCGGGCGCGCCGCTGGTTCCATGCCAGCCTGGCCGTGCTGATGCTGCAACTGTTTACCAGCGCGCTCAACGCGCGGCTCGGCAGCGAGCCGATGCTGCTGCACCCGGTCGGACTGCTGTTTCTGGTGGTGTGGTATTTCGGTGCCGCGCGCCAGCAGGCGCGGCTGGTCAAGGCGCGCTACGGCGCCAGCTACCGGCGCAGGTCGTGGGACAGCGTGCTGATATGTGCGGTGGTGGCCGGCGCCGCCTATGCCAGCACCAGCGCGTTGCTGTCGCTGCTGCTCGACGCCACCACCTGACCCGAACGGCCGCTACGGCGGTTTTCCGCTATGCTCTGGCTCCAGTCTAATTGCAATTATCGGAGCCGCCATGAATATCCGCCTCGCCGCCATCCTCGCCGCCGCTGCCCTCGCCGCCCAGCCGGCGCTCGCCCAGAACATCAAGCCGGGCCTGTGGGAAACCAATAACAACATCGGCGGCGGCAAGATGCAAGGTGCGCTCGCCATGGTGCAGCAGCAGATGAAGAACATGAGCCCTGAGCAGCGCAGCAAGATCGAAGGCATGATGTCCAGCCAGGGCGTGGTCATCAATAACGACGGCCTCGTCGCCAAGGTGTGCGTCACGCCGGACATGGCCGCCAAGCGAGAATTGCCGATCCAGCAGCGCACGAACGGCAACTGCACCTTCCAGCCTGACCCGCCGAGCGGCAACAAGATGACGTACTACTTCTCCTGCGCCAACCCGAAAACCCTCGGCGAAGGCACCGCCACCTTCCTCAGCCCGACCTCGTACACCTCGACCACGAAGGTGACCACCAACGCCACCGGCGCCACCGAAACGGTCAACATCGAGTCGACCGCGCGCTGGATCGGCGCCGAGTGCGGCAGCGTCCGGTAATTACTGCTGTTCCATGTAGGCGAAGTAGCGGTCGCGCGCCAGCGTGGCGACCGCTCCGACCGCCAGCGTGCGCTCCTCGTAGCGCACGCACGGCGTGACCTTGCCGAAGTTGCCGGTATTGAAAATCTCCAGCGCGGTCGACAGTTCTTCCGGCTTCACCGTGCGCTGCTCGACCGTGACGCCCGCCTCCGCCAGCAGCGCGATGACGCGCGCGCGCGTAATGCCAGCCAGGAAGGTGCCGTTCGCCACCGGCGTCACCACGGCGCCGTCGGCCGCCACCAGGAACAAGTTAGCAGTGGCAAATTCGGTGACATTGGCTTCGCTGTCGAGCATGACGGCGTTGTCGAAGCCGCGCTGCTGGGCCTCGCGCATCGCCCGGCTCGAGTTGGCGTACAGCGCCGACGCCTTGGCGTCGGTCGGCGCCATGGTCGCGTCGGGCCGGCGCAAGCCCGACAGGCAGGCGGTGAAGCCGCTCCATGGCGGCATCGGGGCGTCGAACAGGGTCAGCGCAAAACTGCTTTTCTCGGCCACCGGCACCAGGAAGCCGTCGGTGCCGAACACCAAGGGCCGCACGTACAACTCGGCGTCGGCCGGAAACTTCGCCACGCCTTCGTGCACCAGCGCTTCCATCTGGTCGACCGACAGCGGGCAGCGCAGGCCGAGCGAGACGGCCGAGCGGGTCACGCGCTCGAGGTGCAGGCGCAAATCGGGCATGTGGCCGCGCACCGAGCGGGCGCCGTCGAACACGGACGAACCGAGCCAGACGCTGTGGTCCATCGCGCCGAACAAGGGCGTATTACCCTCGGTCCATTGTCCGTTGAAGTAGGTCAGGTGCATGGTCTATCCTTGATGATGGGAGCGACGCAAGTTTAACCGATGTGGCCCGGGCAGCCGTGCCGGCGCGAAAAAGCATCCGCCGGCTTGGTACGCTACCGCACAAAGTTCCGTGGTGCATCCACCGTACACTGTAGCCTTTGTATCTGCAAGATTGAACTTCCCATGCTTTCGACACTCGAGCGTATCGTCGCCGACTCGGGCCGGATCGACCCGCTCGTCGACCTGGTCGACAAACTGCGCCCGCGCCATCCGAGCCAGGGCGAAGTCACGTCGGCCAACGTGCGCACCTTGACGTTGCTGCTGAAGGGCAATCCCGACCTGGCCGCGCGCCTTGGCGCCTCGCTGTGCACGCTGCTCGACGAGCGCCGCCACGCCAGCCTGTACACCGACATCGGCATCCTGTCGAACGACGGCTTCGTCGTCGAGCTCAAGCGCCGCCTCGCCTATCGCCTGCTGCCGCCGGCGCTCGACGACACCTACCTCAGCGACGCCATCGACCAGGTGCTGTATGTCGACACCGACTACCGCTGGGTCAATGCGGTGCCGGCGGCCGACTGGCTCGAACTGTTCGACGTCGTCGCCGCCGCCACCCCGCGCGAGCGCCGCGGCGCCGCCCAGCGCACCATCGTGCTTGGCATGCTCGACGCCATCCGCACGCTGTCGTGCCGGGTCTGCGCGCTCGGCCTGGAGCCGCGCCTGATTCGCAGCAATCCCGACATCGAGACCTTTCACTCGCCGTTCCTGATGCAAAACATCGAGGTCAACGAGTATCTCGACGGCTACGCCCGCATGCTGGTCGACGGCCAGGGCGTGCCGGAAGACGCGCGTCACCTGCTGGTGATGCTCGACCAGTGCGATACCGCGCTCGGCAAGATCCGCAAGAACGCCGCCAGCCAGGGCACCAGCGTGGCGCTGACGTACTTGCTGGTGGCGCTGGCGCAAAGCATCGACCGCCTGCGCAAGCTGCTGTTCCTGGTCGACGTCAGCGGCGACCTGCCGAGCGCGCCGACGGTCGACCTGGTGGCCATCGCCAACGGCGCCACGGCGCCCGCCGCGCCGCCGATCAGCCTGCGCCGCGCCGGCGCCATCACCTTGGCGCGGGAGCTGGTCGAAGCGCACAACGCCAAGTACGAGCTGCGCGGCCTGTGTGCCGCGAATGTCGACCTGCTGGCGCGCAACGTCACCGAGAACGCCAGCCGCACCGGCGAACATTACATTGCCGAAACGCGGGCCCGGCTGCGCTACATGTTCCTGTCGTCGGCCGGCGCCGGCGTGGTGGTGGCCTTCATGGCGCTGTTCAAGACATTGATGAGCTACCTGCGCGCGGCGCCGCTGGTCGAATCGTTCCTGTTCAGCATGAACTACTCGCTCGGCTTCATGCTGATCCATGTGATGCACCTGACGATTGCCACCAAGCAGCCGGCGATGACGGCGGCGCGCATTGCCGCCGCCTTGTCGAGCAAGGACGGCCGTCATATCGACCTCGACAACATGGCCGAGCTGGTCAACAAGGTGTTTCGCACCCAGTGCGTCGCCGTGCTGGGCAACCTGGCCACCGTGCTCCCGGTCTCGTGGGCCATTTCGATGCTGTGGCAACAGGCATTCGGCGCCCACCTGGTCACGCCCGTCAAGGCGATGCAGATGCTGCACGACATCGACCCGATCCACAGCCCGGCGCTGTGGTACGCCGCGGTGGCCGGCGTGTGCCTGTTCGTTGCCGGCCTGATCTCCGGCTATTATGACAACAAGGCGCTGTACACGCGCATGGCGCAGCGGGTGCGCCAGCTGCGCGGACTGGGCCGCCTGCTCGGCCAGCAGCGCCTGGCGCGCCTGTCGGTGTACCTGGAAAACAACCTCGGCGGTCTGATGGGCAACTTCTTTTTCGGCATCCTGCTCGGCACGATGGGCACGCTCGGCTACCTGCTGGGTCTGCCACTGGACATCCGTCACGTGACGTTTTCGGCGGCGAATTTCTCCACGGCGCTGGTCGCCCTCGATCATCGGGTAAGCTTCGAGCTAGCGGTCACATCCGTAGCAGGTTTCCTGTCGATCGGCGCGGTCAACCTGCTGGTCAGTTTCGCGCTGGCCTTGTGGGTGGCGCTGCGGGCCCGCAAGATTCGTTTCGAGCATGGCATTTTGTTGTTCAAGTCGCTGGGCCGGCGTTTCCTTGCCGCGCCGATCGATTTTTTTATCGGGCCCAGGGACGTTCCGTCCAGCCAGGCCGTCGCTGACATACCTAAGGGATCGACATGAGAAGTACGCGCAGCGGAAAATGGATATTCGTGCTCACGCTGACGTGGGCGGTGGCGTCCTGCGCCACCTTGCCGGACGTGAGCAACGTCGAGGCGCCGGCCAAGCCGGCGCCGGCCGTTGCCAGCGCCAACGGCATGCTGCAGACCAGGCAGGCGTCCGCCTTGCTGGCCAAGCGCTGGGCCCGGGCGACGCCGGACATGAAGGCGCTGGCCTTGCTGGAAGAAGCGGCGACCGGCGTGCCGCTGATCGCTGGCAACAAGGTGAGCCTGCTGTTCGACGGCCCGGCGACCATGAGGGAAATGATGGCGGCGGCGCAAGCGGCCAAATCGAGCATCAACCTCGAAACCTATATCTTCGACCAGGATCCGGTCGGCATCGAGTTCGCCGACCTGCTGATCGAGAAGCGCCGCCAGGGCGTCATCGTCAACGTGCTGTACGACAGCGTCGGCACCTTCGGCACGCCGCAGGCCTTCTTCGACCGCATGAGGGCGGCCGGCATCTCGCTGGTGGCGTTCAACCCGGTCAACCCGACCGCGCCCAAGGCGAAGTTCTGGGAAATTAACAACCGCGACCACCGCAAGCTGATGGTGGTCGACGGCAAGGTCGCTTTCACCGGCGGCATCAACATCAGCAATACCTACGCCAACAGTTCGTTCTTCGGCTCGCGCCGCAACCCGAACAAGCAAGACGGCCGCAAGGTCGGCTGGCGCGATACCCACATCAAGATCGAGGGACCGGCCGTGGCCGCGCTGCAATATGCGTTCGTCGACATGTGGGTGCGCCAGGAAGTGGGCGAACTGCCCGAAGCGCCCTACTTCCCGGCACTGGCGCCAGCCGGCGACAAGGTCGTGCGGGTACTGGCGACGGCCCCGGAAAAGGACTCCGAGATCTATAAATCGCTGGTGCTGGCGATCCAGGAATCGAAAAAATCGGTCCACATCACGTCGGCGTATTTCGTGCCGGACAAGCAGATCGTCGATGCGCTCAGCGCGGCGGCCAGGCGCGGCGTCAACGTGCGCCTGGTGCTGCCCGGCGTGACCGACCACGGCCTGGTCATGCATGCCGGCCGCGCGTTCTACGACGAGCTGCTGGCCAACGGCGTCAAGATCTTCCACCTGCAGGTGGCCGTACTGCACGCCAAGACCGCAGTCATCGACGGCACCTGGTCGACCATCGGTTCGGCCAATATCGACCGCCGCAGTTTCATCCACAACTATGAGCTCAACGTCATCGTGCTCGATCCGGCGTTCGGCCAGGAGATGGAAACGGCCTTCAACGAGGACCTGCGCGATTCGAAGCCGGTCAGCCGCTCGGAATGGAGCCGCCGGCCGTGGGCCGACCGCATCAAGGAATGGGCGGCGCGCCTGACCGAGTACTGGATCTGATTTCAGGGTGAAGGTTCAGATCCCGGCGGCGAACATGCCGTCGGTATGCGCCGCCCAGACCTCGCCGCTGCGCATGAATTTCTCGGTCTTTATCAGCGAAAACTGCTTGCCCAGCACGTCCCAGCCGTAGCGGTCCACTTCCACCTTGCCGGTTTCCAGGCGCAGCACGTTGAACGAATTGACCTCGCCGCGCCCGCGCGTCGACGTCGCGGTGCCGGCCTGGATCACCAGCGCGGCGTACTCGCTGATCGGATAGCGGTCGGCGGTGCTGTTCGAGTGGCTCAGGTGCAAGTGACCGGCCAGCAGCAGGTCGACGCCGCACTCGGCGAACACTTTCATCGCCATCGGCGCGCGGTCGACCAGATCGGCTTCGTCTTCGGTGTGCGGCAAATCGAACGGATGGTGGGTGACAACGACGCGGGTGATGTGCTTGGGCAGGCCCGACAACTGCTCGCGGATCTTCGCCACCTGTTCTTCGTTGACGCGGCCATCCTTGAACGTCAGCGAGCGCGCGGTATTGACTCCCAGCACGGCAATCTCGTCGTCGACATGGATCGGGTCGAGGTCGGTCGTGATGTAGCGCTTGTAGCGGTCGAGCGGCTGGAAGAAGCGGCGAAACACGTTGTACAGCGAAATGTCGTGGTTGCCCGGCACGATGATCTGCGGCCCCGGCAAGGTGTCGAGATAGTCGCGCGCCGCTTCGAACTGCTCGCTCTTGGCGCGCTGGGTCAGGTCGCCCGACACCACCACCACGTCCGGCGCGACGTTGATGACGAGCGCGCGCAGCGGCGCGAGCAATTCTTCGTCGACCTTGCCGAAGTGCAGGTCCGATAAATGAACAATGGTGCGCATAAAATTTCTTTCTTAGTGGGGAACGATCACCGTCAGCGCGGCCGGCTTGATCCGGTAGTGCAGCGGTGTTTTCATCAGGGTGACCTCGCCATCGGTGGCCACGCGCAGGTGCCGATGGCGGGTGGCGATGTCGAGCCGTTCGGACAGCATGACGTCAAAGTCGCGTTCCTGCGCCAGCTTGCCGACCAGCGCCCGAAACGCGAAGCGCAGCAGGCCGAGTCGGCCGGGACGCTGCGCCACGTACAGGCTCAGCTTGCCGCCGTCGAGGCGCAGGCGGGCGCCGATCGACAGCCCTTCCATGACGTATTCATTGTTGCCAATGAAAACAAACGGCGTGACGCGGGCATGTTCGGCGCCGTCGACGGCGAGCTTGACGTTGAGGAAAGGATAGCGCCGCAGCGCCGCGATGGTCGCCCACGCCGCCGCCGGCCACTTGCCGCGGCCGAGCCGGTGCTGCTGCTTTTCGCGGTGGCGCACGATGTCGGGATACAGGCCGAGGCTCGAGTTGTTCAGGAAGATGCGGTCGTTGACGGCGCCGACGTCGACCTGCACGCGCCGGCCGGTGGCGACGTTGCGGATCGCCGCGTCGAGCACTTGTGGAATGCCGAGGTCCTTGGCGAAATGGTTCAGCGTGCCGAGCGGCAGCACGCCGAGCGCGGCGCCGCTGCCGGCCAGCACCGACGCCACCGCATTGATGGTGCCGTCGCCGCCGCCGGCAACGACGATGTCGACGCCGCTGTCGATCGCCTGGCGCGCCGCTGCGATCATTTCCTCGCCGCTCCTGGCCAGCGTGATGTCGGCCTCGACGCCGTGGCTGGCGAACCTGGCGCGCAGGTCGCTGGCGGCCTGCTCGTCGTGGCCGGCGCCGGCGCCGCCGTTGATGATCACTGCAATTCGGTTCAGTTCGGACTCCCTTTGATCGTCGATGGCCGCGCCGCCTGCATGGCGCGGCGCCGGCGCAGCGTCGATACGCCGGTCACGCACACGGCAAGCCAGGCAACGCCTTCGGCCGACGCGGCCAGCACGTCGCTCAGGTAATGCACGCCGAGGTACATGCGGCTGAACGCGACCAGCGCCACCATCGTGCACGCGGCGGCGACGATGGCCGCGCGCGCGCGCGCGCGGCGAAACCGCATCCACAGCCAGCAGCCGATCAGCCCGTACAGCAAGGCCGCGTTGGCCGTATGCCCGCTCGGAAAACTATAGGTCGTCAGCGTCAGCAGCGGCTCGTCGAAGCTGGGCCGCTCGCGCTGAAAAACGTACTTTAGCAGTACATTTAACAACATGCCGCCCGGCACGACGAACAGTTCGGCCAACAGCCAGTAATGCAGCTTGCGGACGTAGAAGAACACCGCCAGCAGCAGCGCCATGATGGCGCTGCCAACCATGCTGTGCCAGTGGGTGATGAACAGCATCACGCTGGTTACCGGTTCGGTGGCATGGCGGTGCAAAAAGTTCGCCAGCCAGGCGTCGAGCACGGTGATGTCGTCGCCATCGACAACCTCTTCGGCAATGCCGCCGAACACCCAGGCGGCGGCGACCATCAGGGCCAGGCCGATCGTCATGTGCAGGCCGGTTGCCTCTTCCGGCGACAGGCGCGCGGCGACAAACCGGCGCAGGCGGGGGAACAATATCGCTAACATCAGGGTCCTTGACGAAAAAACCACACTTTGAAAATTTACTGTTTATTCGTACAGTAGCTGTGGATTTATACAGTGGTTATGCTATTCTGGAATCTCTGGACCAACACAACTCCAACAAGGAAATCCATCATGACCACATTGAACAGCAACTTCGGAATGGAATACGCACCGACACCTTTCATGCTGCGCCTCGGCCGCCGCGAAGTGCTGGTCACGCGCGATTTCCGCAAGCGCTACTACGCTGTCAATCCGGTCATCGAGTGCGACACCGGCGTCGAGCCCGGCCACGTTGAAGTGCTGCTGCTGCGCCGCTGGCTGCTGATCCTGTCGAAGGCGCACTAACATACCGCCGGGGTTAGCTCCGGCCTTGCTTCAGGCGCTAGCTCAGGCCGCGCTGCTGAATTAGCGCAAGGTACAGTACAAAAACAGATATCGACAACTGATTTCATTCGTTCCTTTTCGGACGGCACAGTTCTACGCTAGAGCTTCCTCCTCACCGAAAGAAATCAGATGTTGCGCAAAAAAATAAGCCTGGCATTTGTTCTCGTGCTGTCGGCCCATGCTGCATCGGCTGCCGACATCACCTTGCTCAACGTGTCGTACGATCCGACGCGCGAGCTGTACCAGGACTTCAACGCCGCGTTTGCCAAGCAGTGGAAAGCGAAGACCGGCGACACCGTCACGGTCAGGCAATCGCACGGCGGCTCGGGCAAACAGGCGCGCTCGGTGATCGACGGCCTCGAGGCCGACATCGTCACCCTCGCGCTTGCCTACGACATCGATGCTATCAGCGAACGCGGCCTGCTCGCGCACGACTGGCAGAAGCGGCTCAAGCATAATAGCGCGCCGTACACGTCGACCATCGTCTTCCTGGTCCGCAAGGGCAACCCGAAAGGCATCAAGGACTGGAACGACCTGGTCAAGCCGGGCATTGCCGTCATCACCCCAAATCCAAAGACGTCCGGCGGCGCCCGCTGGAATCACCTTGCCGCGTGGGGCTACGCGCTGCGCCAACCGGGCGCGAGCGAGGCGAGCGCGCGCGACTTCATCGGCAAGCTGTATCGCAACGTGCCGGTGCTCGACTCCGGCGCGCGCGGCGCCACCACCACCTTCGTCGAGCGCGGCATCGGCGACGTGCTGATCGCGTGGGAGAACGAAGCGCTGCTGGCGATCAAGGAACTCGGTCCCGGCAAGGTCGAGATCGTCGCCCCGTCGGTCAGCATCCTGGCCGAGCCGCCGGTGGCGGTGGTCGACAAGGTGGCCGACAAGCGCGGCACCCGCAAGGTCGCCGAAGCCTACCTGCAATACCTGTACAGCGATGAAGGCCAGCAGATCGCCGCGCAGAACCATTACCGTCCGGTGGTCGACAAGTTCGCCAGGAAGTATGCCGATCAATTCCCGAAGGTGAAGCTGTTTACGATCGATGAAGCGGCCGGCGGCTGGACCAGGGCGCAGAAGGCGCACTTTGCCGACGGCGGCGTGTTCGACCAGATCTACCAGCCGGGCAAAAAGTAAGCGTTAGCGCCAACCCGGGCTAGCTGGCTTCCCGGGTGGCGCCACTTGCTGCTGTGCCTGCGGTACTGCCGCAGTTGCCTGTGACTTCAAGGTCGCGTGCACCGAGTAGAACATGCCAAAGTTTATAGTAATCAGCGTCAGTGCGATGCCGAGCATCCAGCCCTTCAGGTTGGACTCGACTGACCTGATGTCGCTGACAAGCGCGGCCTTCATTTCTGCCATGTCAGCCCGCACTTCTTCCTTTGCCGCTGCCAAGTCTGCCATCGTTGCGAAGCTAGCCTGTGCATTGGCGAGCCTGGCCAAATCACTTTTCACGCTGGCGAATTCGTCGAACATTTTTGTTTGCAGTTGCGATATGTCCGCGCGCAACTGCGTTACGTCCGCGCGCAAGTTCGTTACGTCCGCGCGCAAGTTCGTTACGTCCTCGCGCAAGTTCGTGGCGTCCTGGCGCAACTGCGAAACATCTTTGCGCAATTCCGCTACCTCTATCTCAAGATGCATCACGCGTTTCTGGAGATCGAAGAGGTCTTCACGCAACTGCGATATGTCGTGCCGCAACTGCGCGATGTCGCCCTTTACCACCGCCAGTTCGATCTCAATGCGCGCGGTGCGAGCGTTAAGCTCTGCGGCGCTCGCTCGCTCCTGCCTGAGCACGGCAAGCTCGGATTTGATACTGATGACGTCCTTTTCAAGGACAGCGAGTCGATCCTCCATCCCTTTTAGACCTGCCGCGGCAGCGAAACGTTCGTAGCCCAGCCTGCCGATTGACGCTGGTCAGCAACGTCTTGTTTGTCCTGAACAGAACGGCGGGCAACGAGTCGCCAATCCGGTTATCATCATGACACCGCGCCGCCGTTGCGCGTATTGCCAAGCCAACTACCTGCCCAGGAGACCGACGTAATGACACGATTGACTGCCAACGACTTTGATCCGGAAGTGATGAAATTGTTCGACCAGTATGTACACGGCCAGCTCGACCGTCGTGGTTTCCTGAACCAGGCCGGCCGTTACGCCGTCGGCGGCGCCACCGCGGCAACCCTGCTGAGCGCGTTGTCGCCGAGTTTTGCCGCGCAGATGGTCGCGCCGACCGATACTCGCATCACCGCCACTTTCGTCGAAGTGCCGTCGCCACAAGGTTACGGCACCCTGCGAGGCTACCTGGTGCAGCCGGTCAACGCCAAGGGCAAGCTGCCGACGGTGCTGGTGGTGCATGAAAACCGCGGCCTCAATCCGCACATCGAAGACGTCGCGCGCCGTGTCGCGCTCGAGGGCTTCGTCGCGTTCGCCCCCGATGCACTGTTTCCGCTGGGTGGCTATCCGGGCGACGAAGACAAGGCGCGCGCGCTGTTCGCCAAGCTCGACCAGACCAAGACGCGCGCCGATTTCGTCGCCGCGGCGCAGTACCTGAAAGCGCATCCAAAGGGAACGGGGAAAGTCGGCGTGGTGGGATTTTGCTACGGCGGCGGCATTGCCAACTACCTGCCGACAGTCATGCCTGACTTGAACGCGGCGGTGGCCTTCTACGGCGCACAGCCGCCGGCAGCGGAAGTGCCGAAGATCAAAACACCGATGCAGATTCACGACGCCGAAAAGGACGAGCGGATCCGCGCCGGCTGGCCGGCCTATGAGGCGGCGCTGAAGGCAGCCGGTACGCAGTACCAGTATTTCCTCTACCCTGGTACCGAGCACGGCTTCAACAACGACACCACGCCGCGCTACGACGAGGCCGCCGCCAGGCTCGCCTGGCAGCGGACCATCGAGTTCTTTAAGACCCGCCTCGGCGCGTAACTTTCTGCGGCGGCAAGGTCGACAGGAAGTCGACGTCGTCGTCGTCGAGCGGGGTATCGGGCATCGACACGATCTGGTCGGTGTCGATGTCGGCGCCGTCGCGCACCGACGTGTCGCGCCCGGCGCTGGCGCGTTCGCCGGTGCCGCCTGAATCGCTGTCGCTGTCGAGATTGGCGTCGCCGATGTCGGGGCCGGCGCCTTGACCGCCGCGTGCCGAATCGAAGTCGGACGTGGTGCCGCGGTCGAGGTCGAGCAGCTCGTCGTCGCCTACCCCCAGGCGCAGGCCCGGTCCGCCGACCACATCGCTGCCGGTGTCGGACGTGTCGCTCGGCCCGAGCGCGTCGATGCCGTGGCCTTTGCCCAGACTGCGGTCTGGTGCTTCCGGAAAGTTGTCCGGATCAAGGGTGCTGCTACCGCTCATGTCATCTCCCGACAGGTTGTTAGTTCATGTGGGGAGCATAACGAATTTCTTTCCTAGGCGGCGCGCCGCATGCGCTCCGTCACGTCCATCCCCACACCGCGGAAACCCGTGAAGCGGCTGCTGGCGTCGAACATCGGCTCGCCGCTGACCTGGAAATACTGGACGCTGCCGTCCGTGTGGGTACGGCTGTAGATCAGGTCGAGGAAAGGCCGCCGGTTGGCGATGTTGTCGTCGAGGACGGCGCGCTCTTCGACGTTCCAGCCGGCGCCGGCGTCGGCGGCGCCGCCGTCAAGGCCGATGCCAAGCATCTCGCGCACCGGACCGGAGCACTGGGTCAGCTTGCCGGCGGCATCCTGCTCCCAGTACCAGTCGGACGACAGCTCGGTAAAGCGCTGGAAGCGCGCTTCGCTTTCGCGCAGCTCGGCGGTGCGCTCGAGCACGGTCTGCTCGAGGACCTTGTTGTAGTTGTCTAGCTTGCGGTACAGCAGCCGCACTTCGAGCATGTTGTGGATGCGCGTCTGCACTTCGACCAGGTCGAACGGCTTGCTGACGAAGTCCTTGGCGCCGGCCTTCAGCGCCCGCAGCTTGTGGCCGGGCTGGGCGGTAATGACCAGCACCGGCAGGTAGCCGCCGGTCTCGATTTCCTTCAGCGCCTCGATGACCTGGAAGCCGTCCATCTCCGGCATCTGCAAGTCGAGCAGGATCAGGTCGTAGCGGTTGGCGCGGTGCAGCTCGAGCACCTCGCGCGGATTTTGCGTGCTCGAGATGTTGGTGTAGCCGACGTTGCGCAACACCTGGTCGAGCAGCATCACGTTCGCCTCCATGTCGTCGACGATGAGGACGCTGGCGTTGAGTATTTCGGAAGCTTCAAGCATGATCGTGTCCCAGATATTCTATTGTCTTGATGTTCATTTGCCGGGCTCGACCGGGTCGGCCAGGCCGTGCTGGGCCGCGTGGCGCAAGGTGACGTCGAGCGCGTCCATGAATTCGCGCACGCGGATCGGCTTGGTCAGGTAGCGGAAGAAGCCGGCTTCGAGGCCTTTTTCGATATCGCGCGGCACCGCGTTGGCCGACAGCGCCAGCACCGGAATGTGCGCCGTGGCCGGGTCTTCGCTGAGGATCTTCAGCGCGCCGAAGCCGCTGATGCCTGGCAAGTTAATGTCCATCAGGATCACGTCGGGCTGGTAGGCGCGCGCCAGTTCGATGCCGAGGTGGCCGTCGATGGCAGTCAGCAGCCGGAGGTCGCCGCGGCGCGCAATCAGCTGCTCGACCAGCGCCAGGTTGGCCGGATTGTCTTCCACGTACAGCAAAGTCGGCTGCTGGCCGGCGAGCCGGGCCGGCGTGCGCCGCTCGAGCAACTGGTCATCGATATTGCCCAGCTCGAGCGTCGGCGCCGCGGCGGCGTCGAACTCGACCCAGAACACGGTGCCGATGCCGACCGTGCTGTCGACGCCGATCTTCCCGCCCATCAATTCAACCAGCTGCTTGGTCACCACCAGGCCGATGCCGGTGCCCTCTTCCGCGCTGTCCTGCTGGCCGATGCGGTTGAACGGCTGGAACAGCTGGGCGAGCTGGTCGGGCGCGAGGCCGATGCCGGTATCCTTGACGCTGACGCGCACCCGGTCATTGCCGCGCTTCACGCACTGCACCATCACCGAGCCGCCATTGGTGTTGTACTTGATCGCGTTCGACAGCAGGTTGATCATCACCTGCTTGACGCGGGTGCGGTCGGCGTGCACGTAGAACACGTCGTCGAACGACGGGAACGTCAGCGAAATGCCGCGCTTGCTGGCCTGCGGTTCGATCATGCCCTTGCAGTCCTGCAGCACGTCGGTCAGCGACATCGCCTCCTGCGACATCGTCACCTTGCCCGATTCGATCATCGACAGGTCGAGGATTTCGTTAATCAGGCGCAGCAGGTACCAGCCGCCCTTGAGGATCTGGTCGATCGAGCGCTGCTGGTGCGGCTGCGGCGCCGGCACTTCCGACGCCATCAGCTGGGCAAAGCCGAGCACCGCGTTGAGCGGCGTGCGCAGCTCGTGGCTCATGCTCGATAAAAATTCCGACTTGGCGCGGTTGGCTTTTTCGGCGCCCGCCTTGGCCGACTCGAGCGCCGCGTTGGTTTCCTGCAGCTCATGCTCGAACTGCTTGCGCTCGGTGACGTCGCGCGCGGCGGCGAACACGCCCTGCAGCTTGCGGTCGCGGTCATGGAAGGTGGTGGCGTTGTACGACACCACCGTTTCCTTGCCGTCCAGCGCCAGCGCGGTCAGCTCGTAGTTGGTGACCTTGCTCTCGCGCAGCACCCGGGTGATGGCTTCGTCGGCTCGGTAAAATAATTCTTGAACGGCGCGCCGATCAGTTCGTCGCGGGTGCGTCCGGTCAGCTGTTCCATCTGGCTGTTGACGTCGCTGATGATGCCGCGCGTGTCGGTGGTGATCAGCGGATCGATGTTCGATTCGATCAGCGAGCGGGTGTAGAACTGCTGGTCGCGCAGCCGCTGGTCGAGCAGCGCCTGTTCGGCCTCGACTTGCTTGCGCGCCGAATTGTCGGTGCCGATCAACAAGTAGCCGATGATCTTGCCGACCGCGTCGCGCAGCGCCGTGACCGACACCAGCGCCGGGAAGCGCGTCTTGTCGGCGCGGATATAGGTCAGCTCGTAGATGTCTTCGATGCCGCGCGAGGCCTTGTAGACGAGCGCTTCGAAGCCGGCGCGGATCGGCGTGGCGAACTCGGCCGACAGCGTCGCGGCGCGGCCCTGTACTTCGTCAGGATCGGAAATGTCGGCCGGCGTGAACTTGTCGATGACGTCGTCGGCGCCGTAGCCGAGCATGCGCTCGGCGCCGACGTTGAAAATCTGGATGACGCCGTCGGCGTCGGTGGCGATGCTGGAAAAATTGGCGCTGTTGTAGATCGCGTCCTGCAGCGCGCCCGATTTGCGCAGCGGCACTTCCATCATTGCCTGCTGCTTGGCCGAGCGGGTGCGGATCGCGCGTTGCACCTTGACGAACAGCAGCGACAGAAACAGCGACAGCAGGATGATGCTGACCTGGATCAGGTTGACGGCGCCGGGCGACTCGACCGCATAGCTGAGCGCGATGCCGCCGACTAGCAGCAGCACCAGGAAGGTGGCGCCGAGGCCGATGGCCATCAAGCGCTCGACCGACGGGTTTCTGACTATCAAATTCTTCATGCAATACTTCCAGTGACCTGACACGGAGCGCTAGCCTCGGCTCGACAAGGGGACGGCGAAATCTGCGTCGTCAGGCAGCTTGGCGGTGGCGCACGTCCGACAACAGGCGCGCGAATTCCTTTTTGACGACGCCGTAGCATTCGCACACATCCTGCTCCAGACCCTTGCGGTCGAGCACGGTGATGTGGCCGCGCCGGTAGCTGATGTAGCCGTAGCCCTGCAGGCGGCCGGCCGCCTCGGTGACGCCCTCGCGGCGTACGCCGAGCATGTTGGCGATCAGTTCCTGCGTCATCGTCAGTTCGTTCGAGCTCAGGCGATCGAGCGTGAGCAGCAGCCAGCGGCACAGTTGCTGCTCGACCGTGTGGTGGCGGTTGCACACCGCCGTTTGCGACATCTGCGTCAGCAGCGCCTGGGTGTAGCGCAGCAACAATCGCATCACCGCGCCGGCGCGGTTGAACTCTTCCATCAGGATACTGGCCGGCAGGCGGTAGCCGAAGCCGCCGGTCTGCACCACGGCGCGGCTGGGCGTGCTGTCGCCGCCCATGAAGGTCGAGATGCCGAGCACGCCTTCATTGCCGACGCCGGCGATCTCTGACGAGCCGCCGTTCTCGAGCAGGTAGTGCAGCGAGATGATCGCGCTGGTGGGGAAATACACATACTGCACCTTATCGCCCGACTCGTACAAGACGTCGCCGAGCTTCATCGGGATCAATTCAAGGTGCGGCGAAAGACGGTCGAAGTCGGCGTCAAGCAATGCTGCCATGAGGTGATTCTGGTTGGGATCTTGCTTACTAGACATTACGTGTTCCTGCGTGCTGGCACTGCCAAATGGTTCGGGCCTACAGGGTAACACGCAGCCGCTATGCCTCCCGAATATATTGCAGTTGAGAACCCCTATCCGTTCGGTACCGAACATAGCTTTTATTTGCTGGGGTCAGGTCTGACAATCGGACAAATCGCTGGGGTCAGGTCTGACAATCGGACATTGTCGACGCCACCGAGCGAACTGAACTGCGGTATTTATTGGAATACGAAAATGATGAGGCAGCCACGTCCGCAAAATTGCGGAACAAATGTCCGAATGTCAGACCTGACCCCAGCAAAATGTCCGAATGTCAGACCTGACCCCAGCATTTCGGGCTGCTAGAACGCGTGGCGCATGCCGACGTTCACCGCCGACGAGCCGCGGCCAAGCGAAGAGGCGTTGCCGACCGTGTAACCGGCGCCGTTGCGGTTGGTGATGCGCGAGTAAGCAGCGTAGAAGTCGGTGCGGCGCGACATCGCGTAGGTCGCGCCGAAGGCCATCTGGTTGGCGTCCTGGTTGGCCAGGTCGCGGTCGTTCTTGCGGATGTAGGAAGCGAGCAAGGTGGTGGCGCCGAACGGCAGCGCCATGCCGACGAGCACGTCGCGGCTGTCGGTCGACGCCGTGTTTGCCATGCCGGCGCCGTACGGATTATCGGGGTTGAACAACGGTGAGCTGCCCCAGCCGCGGCTGGCGCTGTAGGCGATGTAGGCGGTGGCGATGCCGACCCGCAGGTTGGCCGCAAGGATCGAATTCTTGGCGTCGGTGTTGTTGCCCATCGCCGTCGATGGCGCCACCAGCGCGACGTTGCGGTTCTGGTGCGCCGCGCGGATCGTCAGCGGCCCGTTCTCGAAGCCGACCGACACGCCCCAGGCGCGGTTGGCGCGGCCGTTGCCGACCACCTCGCCGGCGCCGAACGAAGCGGCCGCCGACACGCCGTTCACTTCGGCGCTGTACAGGATGCTGTTGTCGACCCGGCGCCCGCCACTGCCGATCAGGTTGCTCGCGGTGCCGGCCATGCCGCCCTTGAACGGGTCGCCGACGTCGGTCAGCGCTTCATATTCGAGATTGTGGTGACGCCCGACGGTGACGGTGCCGGCTTTGCCGCTGACGCCCACATACGCCTGGCGGCCGAACAGCTGGCCGTCCTGGCCGGAGCGGCCGGTGTCGAGCTGCAGGCCTGCTTCGAGCGCGTACACGGCCGACAGGCTGCCGCCGAGCGACTCGCTGCCGCGCACCCCGAGGCGCGATTCGGCAGCGACACCGCCATCGACGCGGGCGCCGCAGTTGTGGCAGCCGCGCTCGCTGACGAGGCCGCCGTCGACGACGCCGTAGACTGTGCTCGCACCTTGCGCCAGGGCGCTGCCAACGCTTGCGCCAAGCAGCGCGAGCACACAGGCAGTTCGTTTCATAAGCGGGCTCCAAAGCGGGTGACGTTGCACAATGACTACGTTATCCGCTTTTATTGTCTGCCGATCTGTCGGCTATCCCACATAGCAGGCTCAACATTTCCCGCCTTTTTGTGGGTCTGCTCCGACATTACACTTATTCGTTACCCGATGGAAAATTAAATTGCCGGCTGTGAACGTGGCAAGCGCACCGTAAAGGTGGTGCCGGAGGCGTCGCTGGAACTGACGACGATGCTGCCGCCGTGAGCGATGGCAATTTCGCGGGCAATAAACAGGCCAAGTCCGAGGCTGGTGCGCGGACGCTCGTCGCCGCTTTCGGCCGGCAGCTGGATCAGCGGGCGGAAAATCGATTGCAGCGAGGCCGGCGGAATCGTTTCGCCGCGGTTATTGACTTCGATGGTGACGGTGTCGACGTCGGCGCGCGCGCGCACCGTCACCGGCGTGTCCTTGCCGCCGTACTGGGCGGCGTTGACCAGCAGGTTGGTGGAAAGCTGGTGCAGGCGCACGGCGTCGAACACCCCCGTCAGGTCGCCCGTCAGTTCGACGTCGAACTGGCTGCCGGGATGGGTCGCGCTGGCGTCTTCGACGGCGGCGTGGAAAATTTCGCGCACATCGGCCGCGCCTGGAATGGTCGGCATGCCGGCGCCGAGCTGGGTGCGGGTATAGCCGATCAGGTCGTCGACCATCAAGGTCATCAGGCGCGACGCGCGCTCGACCCGCAGCCCGATCGGTCCCACCTGGGAGGCCGGTGTCTGTTCGCTGGTGAGCAACTGGCCGGCCATCGACAGCGTCGACAGCGGCGCGCGCAGGTCGTGCCCGAGCACGGCGAGAAACAGTTCGCGGGTATGGTCGGCGCGCGCCGAATACGTCACCACCGATTCGGCCAGCGCCTGGTCGATCGCCTCGTTAAAGCGCACCATGTCGTTGGTGGTGCTGGCCGACATGGCGCTCACCTGCGGCAGCCACAGGCGCAAGACGGTGGCGCGCAGGGCGCGAAATTCGGCGCTCAGCTGGATCAGCGAAAAATTGCTGTCGTGACGCAGCGCGCCGTGGATCGACGCCGCGCTTTCGATAGTGGCGTCATCGTCCGGCGCCCGCCCCTGCGACTTTTCGAGCTGCTCGGCCGGATTCTGGCGGGTGGCGATGTCGAGCGCGATGGCCTGCAGGATCCCCTTCGCGTGGTCGCGCAGCGCCAGCGCCGTCATCTGGCTGGCGGCAGGCTCGAGCGTGCCGGCAAACGCTTCCCATTCCGACAGGATGGTATCCATGTGGTCGGTGATAAAGGCTGTCAGTGTCATGCGCGCTTTCGTGGAGGAGTGGCGCATTGTATGCCTAAATCAATTGTCGGCAATCAACTAGTTTGCCGCCGCCATGCGTCGATGCGCGCCAGCGCCGCCTCGATGTTGTCGAGTGAAAAAGGTTTCTGCAACCAGAAAGTGCCCGGCGGCAATTCGCTGCTGGCGCCGTAGCCGCTGGCAAACAGCACCGCGTCAATACCGTGCGCCCGCGCCCGCTCGGCCAGGTCGTAGCCGGACATGCCGGGCAGGCCGATGTCGGTGAGCAGCACGTCGAAGCTGCGTTGCGCCAGCAGCGCCAGCGCCTCCTCGCCCGAGCCGGCCGCCGTTACCTGGTAGCCCAGGGCGGCGAGCACGTCGATCGTCAACTCGCGCATGTCGGTGTTGTCTTCCACCATCAGGATCGACAGCGCCGCCGCCGCTGCGGCCACCGCTGCGGCCGGCGCCGCCGCCGCCAGCGCCAGCTGGTGGTCGCGGTTGGCGAACAGGTGGCGGATCTTGCGCGCCAGGTCGCCGCGGCTGTAGGGTTTGCTGAGCAGCGCAATGCCACTTTCGAGCCGGCCGCCATGGACAATGCCGTTTTCCGTGTAGCCGGATGTAAACAGCACTTCCAGCGCCGGCTGCGCCAGCTTCGCCCGGCGCGCCAGGTCCGGGCCGCGCAAGGCGCCGGGCATGACGACATCGGTAAACAACAGGTCGACCGGCAGGCCGCTGTCGATGATGGCCAGCGCGCGCTCGGCGTCGGGCGCTTCCAGCACGCGGTAGCCAAGGTCGGCCAGCAGGGCCACGACGATGGCGCGCACCTGCGCGTCGTCCTCGACCACGAGGATGGTTTCATTGCCGCCGACCGCGTCGCGCGGCGCCGGCACCGCCTCGACGTAGGGCGCCGCCAGCGAACGCGGCAGGTAAATGCGCACGCTGGTGCCGACCCCGACCTCGCTGTCGATCTGCAGGTGGCCGCCGCTCTGGGTGACGAAGCCGTACACCATCGACAGGCCGAGCCCGGTGCCGTGGCCTTCCGGCTTGGTGGTGAAGAACGGCTCGACGGCGTTCTGCAGCACCTCTTCGCTCATGCCGCTGCCGCGGTCGGACACCGCCAGCATCACGTACTGGCCGGCAACAGCGCCCGGCTGAAGGCGCGCGTCATCCTCGGCCAGCTCGGCGTTGGCGGCCTCGATGGTCAGCTTGCCGGCGCCGTCCATCGCGTCGCGCCCGTTGATGACCAGGTTCAGCAGCGAGTTTTCCAGCTGGTTCGGGTCGATCAGCGTATTCCACAGGTCGGCGGCGATGATCGTTTCGAGCTCGACCTGTTCGCCCGTCGAGCGCAGCAGCATGTCGCCCAGTTCGGCGATCAGCACGCCCGGATTGATGACCACCGGCTCGAGCGGCTGCTTGCGGGCAAACGCCAGCAGTTGCGAGGCGAGCTTGGCGCCGCGCTCGACGCCGGCGATGGCACCGTCGAGGCGGGCGTGGCCGCCGGCGCCGCCGACGAACGGGCGCAGCAGTTGCAGGTTGCCGCCGATCACCTGCAGTACGTTGTTGAAATCGTGGGCGACGCCACCGGTCAGCTTGCCCACCGCCTCCAGCTTTTGCGACTGGCGCAGCGCGCTGTGGGCCGCTTCGAGCGCGGCGCCGCGCTCGGCCACGCGCAGTTCAAGCGTGTCGTTCATGCGCTGCAACGCCTCGTTGGCATCGTACTGGTCCTGGATGTCGGTGTTGATGCCGACCCACAGGCTGCCGCCGGCGTTGTCGCTGCCGCTGTCATCCGGCACCGGCAGGCCGCGCGCATGGAACCAGCGATAGGCGCCGTCGGCGCGGCGCAGCCGGAAGTTGCTGCGGTAAGGCTCGCCGCCGGCGAGCGCCGCCGACCAGTCGCGCAGCGCCGCCGGCAAGTCGTCCGGGTGCACGATGCTGCCCCAGCCGTCGCCGGCCAGCTGGCCAAATCCCAGGCCTGAGTAATCGAACACGCGGTCGTTGAACCAGTTCAGCTTGCCGTCGGCGCCGGCCGTCCACATCTGGTCCGGCATTGCCTGGGCCAGGGTGCGAAAGCGCTGCTCGCTGGCGCGCAGCGCCTTGTCGGCGGCAACGCGCGCCGTGATTTCGAGAAACAGCACCGAAAACAGCTGCGGGCTCTGGCGCCGCGCGCGCGCCTCGTAGCAGCGTCCCAGCGCCGGAATGTCGACTTCGAAATCGTTCGGCTCGCCCGTTTCCACCACCCGCGCGTAGGTGTCGATCAGCGACTGCTGCAGTCCGGGAATGGCTTCGCGCGCAGTGCGCCCGATGGTGGCCGCGGGGTCGAGCCCGGTCTGGCGGCCGAACGCCGGATTGCACTCCAGGAAGCGGAAATCGACCATCTTGCCGGCGTGGTCACGCACTGCCTGGCCGACGAAAAAGGCCTCCTGCATGTTTTCGAACAGTCCGCGCCAGCGCGATTCGCTGCGGTGCAGCGAGGTCTTTTCGATGACCTGCTGGGTCGTTTCGGCGCACACGCACAAGGCGCCGCCGACGTCGCCGTTCTCATCGCGCAACGGCGAGTACGAAAACATGAACCAGGCCTGCTCCGGAAAGCCATTGCGCTCGAGCGTGATCGGCAGGTTGTCGAAGAAGCTCGCCTCGCCGGCATACGTGCTGGCCACGATCGGACCGATTTCCGGCCACACTTCGGGCCACACGACGGAAATCGGCCGGCCCAGCGCATCGCCGTGGCGTGCGCCCAGCACCGGAACATAGCTGTCGTTGTACAGCAGCGCGCGCTCAGCCCCCCACAGCACGAACATCGGGAACTTCGAACTGAGGATCATGCCGACCATCGACGCGAGGGTCGGCGGCCAGTGGGCCGGATGGCCGATCGGCGAGCGCGACCAGTCGTGGGCGCGCATCGCCGCCCCCATGTCGCCGCCGCCGTCGAGGAAGCGGGGAGCGCTTGCGTGATTTGTCATTGTGCTCGTCTGGCCGGCGGCGGGTTGAGTGAAGGGAGTTTGTTGCTATTCTCTACGAATAAGCCGCAATACGCCAACACCTTCGCCGCCGCCGCGTGGCGCCTAGCGCTGGCCGAACTTGGCGATACCGGGCTCGGCGCCCAGTTCCGGCTGGCCTTCCAGGTGGGTGACCTTGGCGTTGGCGCCGCTTTCGATCGAGCGCACCATGTCGAGGATGGTCTTGTTGACCCATTCTTCCGGCGTGCCGACCATCTTGAAGGCGATATCGCGCGTCACCTGCTGCAGTCCGCCCTCCACCTTCTGGAATACCGCATAGGTGTCGAGGTGGAAGCCCTTCTGGTAGCGGTACAGGCAGCCGTACAAGGTCAGGTTGCTGGAGCCGGAGATGGTGCGTTGCGCGCGGGCGGTCCAGACGGCGCCTTCGCAGTTGGCCGTTTTCATGCCGACGCCGCCGTTTTGCATCGCCGCCATCTGCATCATCGCGCCGATGCCGGTGCCGGCCATCTTCGCGCCCATGTCGACCAGCGTGAAGCGGCCCGGCGTGGCCGGCACCGCCACGCCCATCTGCAGCGGCGTCTTGGTGTCGACGGCATTCGAATTCTGACCCAGTCCATCGGCGGCGGCCTTCGCCACGGTGGCGGTGCCGGCGGTCGTGCGGATATCGAAGATGTGATACATCTCGACCGTGGAAGTCTTGTTGGCCAGGTAGGTGTTGGTGCTGCCGCAAGCGGCCAGCAGGGCCAGCATCGGGACGAGGACGAGGATATTCTTTTTCATTTTGCAGCTCCGTGTAGTTGGCGTTGATCGCTTCGTTGCGACTCAGGACCAAGTGTAGGGAGCTACCCGTTTGCCATCCACAACCTTGCGATGAGGCAAGTATTTATCGCGATGAATGCCGGTTTCCGTAGCATTCGCGCCTGAGCGCCCCTGACGTTCAGCAGCCGTCCGGCTTCCATTCCCACTGGCCGGAAAACGGGTTGTGGCAGTACGGCGCCTGGAACTGCACGGTGCAGCCGTTTTCGAACGTACGGCTGCAGGCGCCGTTGTTGCAGCGCGTCGACGAGCGCACTGCCCTGCCCGCCGGCGGGCTGCACTGCTTCGCCGGCGCGGCACGTTTGATCGCCGGCTGGCCGCCGCCGACGCTATCGGTCCACGTCAGGATATCGGTTGCTTGGCAGTCCGCGATGTCGGCGGCGACGCACTGGCGATAGGCGTCGTCCCGCGCCGCTTGCGCAGTGGCGCGACCGTTCGCCCAGGCGCAATCACCTTTGCCGCAGACCAGCGCGCCAAAGCCAAGCAAGGTGTAGCGGCCGCCGATGACGCATTTGGCTCGCGTGCCAGCTTTTTTTGCCAGGCCGCGGCAGTTTTTTAGCGCCAAAGCATCAGCGCTTGCCTGGTTCGGCTGGTTCCACGAGACGTAGATGGTTTGCGGCACCTGGCCTTTGGCGAATGCAACGGCAGTGGCGGCATGGGCGCCGGAGGCAAACAACAGAGCGACGAGCAGCAGGTAGAAACGCTTCATGAATAATCCTTTTTGTATGATTGATTGGACGTGACGGTGCAATCCGTCACCGGGTGGCGACGGCGTTCATTCGATATTCGGGATTTACATCTGCCGGAACGCGGCCTGGAAACCGACGCTGACGGCCAGCTTGATGCCGCTGTCCTTCAGGCGGATTTCCATGTGGCCGTCGTCGCGATAGATCGATTCGATCCGGCGCAGATTGACGATGGCGCCGCGGCTAACCTGCAGGAAGTCGTCCGGATTGAGCTCGTCGACCAGTTCCTTGATCGGCCGGCGGATCAGCGCTTCGCTGTGGCCAGTGACGACCCGGGTGTATTTCGCATCCGACTGGAAGTAATGCACCTCGTCAATCGTAATCAGGCGCAGCGAGGCGCCGACCGATGCCTGGATCCAGCGCAGGTATTTGCGTTCCGGCCTGGCGGCGATCATCTCGAATACCGCCTCCGGCACCGCCTTGCGATCGCTGACGGCGCGCGCCTGCAATCGGCCGATCGTCGTCAGCAGCCTGCCGCGCTGCAGCGGCTTGACCAGGTAATCGACCGCGCCCAGTTCGAACGCTTCGAGCGCGTGCTCGTTGTAAGCGGTCAGGAACACCACGGTGGTGGTATCGCGCACCGCCTTGGCCACTTCCAGGCCATTTAACTGCGGCATATTAATGTCGAGGAAAACCATATCCGGCTTTTGCGCCTGGATTGCGCGCAGCGTGCTGACGCCGTCGCCGGTCTCGGCCAGGATCTTCAGTTCCGGCCACAGCGCCGCCAGTGCTTCGCGCAATTCCTCGCGCAATAGCGGCTCGTCTTCGGCCAGGATGGCCGTCATGATGTTCATTGTTTTCCTTCGTAAGGCACAGTCACACTGGCGATAAAGCCGCCGTCGGCCTGGGCGCCGACTTCGAGCCAGGCGCGGTTGCCGTGCATCGCTTCGAGTCGCTGGCGGATATTACTGAGGCCCACGCCGGTGCCGCCAACGCTGGAGAAACCGGCGCCGTTATCGGCCACCGATACGCGCAGATGCTCGCCGTCGCGCTCGCAGCTGATGGTCAGCTTGCCGTGGGTTTTATCGTGCAGGCCATGCTTGATCGAGTTTTCGACCAGCGAGATCAGCATCGCCGGCGGGAAATGGTGGTGCGTCAGCGCGTCGGGCACGATAAAGCCGTACGACAGCCGCTCGCCCATGCGGATTTTCATGATCGCCAGGTAGTGCAGGATCAGGTCCATCTCCTTGCCGACAGTCGACGCGTCCGAGCGCAGTTCTTCGAGCGTGCTGCGCAAATAGACGATCAGGTGATCCATCATTTCTTCGCCCGATTCCACGCTGGAGCGGTACAGGTGGCGCACGTTCGCCAGCGTGTTGAACAGGAAGTGAGGCTCGATCTGCGCCTGCAGGATCCGCAATTGCGATTCGACCGCCTGGGCGCGCAGCGTGTTTTGCCGCGTCATCGCGTTCGACAAAATCAATTCGCTCGACATGCGCTGGAAAACCTGCGTCTGCATGAAATTCATCAGCATCTGCACATCGACCGGATTGGCGAACAATTCGAGCTTATGGGAGCCACCGCGTAATTCGAAATCGATCTGCAAATCGGTACCGCCGTTCGGCGCCTGCAGCGGGATCAGTTTCATCCGCACCGACGAATTACTCCACGTCAGGGTAAATGCGGTGCGTCCGTCCGCTTGCAGCGCGGCCATGCGGACGTTCGCCTCGACCAGCATCCGGTGAAAACGGGGCGCCCCCTGGTGGCCAAGCCGGTCGATGTGGCGCAGCAGCGACTCGGTCACCACGGCCGGCGCGGCCGGGAAAGCGATCACCCGGTGGTTGAAGCCCGCCTCCGCCAGCGCTGCAATCTTCGCTCCGGCGCGACGGAAGAAATGAAACCGCGCCCACGCCAGGCAGATCGACGCCACCAGCGCGACTTTTGCCAGCACGCCGGCCAGCGCCAGCACGTGCGGCAGCGCCATGCGGGGCCACAGCGGATCGGCTGGATCGAGCTTGGCGCCGACTACGCCAGCCAGTGCCATTGCACAAGCAATCATCGCTGCAAACGCAAAAAACTGGATCAACGCCTGCGCCTGCATGCGCAGGCCAAGCAGCAACACCTTGCCGCGGTCCGCGCCGGCCTGGCCGTGCGCGAGCCAGCACAGGTACATCGCGTACAGCAGCGCCGACGACGCCGGCCACTGCCAGGTCAGGTGCGCTTGCGTAGCGGTGGCAAAGCCGATTGTGGCCGGCAGTGCGATCAGCGTCAGCAGTGCCAGATCGGCCGCCGACGTATCGCCGGCGCCAGTGTTGATTTTCATTGCGTGCTCCGTTGTTGTTCACGTGCGGCTAGTTTGCCCAGCTGCAGCTGCGGCCGCAGCAAGCGTGCGACGAATGCGGGGAGAACGCGGATAACGTCGGGAATTCGGGGAATTGGCGGGAGCGCATCGGAGCGCGTGGTGTGCATGCGGCATTATTGCTTACCAGAACTATCCGTGCAAGGTCCATGCCACATGCTGCAGATATCGAAAAAGGCGAATGACGACTTACAGCCGAACTATCCTTCGAACGGCACCATCACGCTCGACGTGAAGCCGCCTTCGGCCAGCGCCCCGACCTCCAGCCATGCGCGGCTGCCGTACATCGCTTCGAGCCGCTGTCGTATGTTACTCAATCCGACGCCGGTGCCTTCGACACTGGAAAACCCGGCGCCATTATCAGCAACCGTCACGCGCAGATGCTGCCCCTCGCGCTCGCAGCTGATCGTCAGCTTGCCGTTCGCCCTGTCATGCAAGCCGTGCATGATCGAATTTTCGACCAGCGAAATGAGCATCGCCGGCGGAAAAGCGTGCTGCGACAGCGCGTCCGGAATAATGAAGCCATACGACAGCCGATCGCCCATCCGGATCTTCATGATCGCCAGGTAATGCAGGATCAGGTCCATCTCCTTGCCGACCGTGGACGCGTCCGAGCGCAGGTCTTCCAGCGTGCTGCGCAAATAGACGATCAGGTGGTCCATCATCTCTTCGCCGGCGTCGACGCTGGAGCGATACAGGTGGCGCACGTTGGCCAGCGTATTGAATAGAAAGTGCGGCTCGATCTGCGCCTGCAAGATGCGCAGCTGCGATTCGATGGCCTGATGGCGCAGTTCGTCCTGCCGCGTCACCGCGGTCGACAGCGCGAACTCGCTGATCAAAGGCTGGAACAGGTGCGTCTGCAGATAGGTATGAATCGATTGCACTTCGAGCGGGTTGGCAAACAGGTCGGTGCGGTAGTGCCCTCCCCGCAATTCGCAGGTCACGCGCAGTTCGACGTCCGCCGGCCCCAGGGCGACGACACCGATCCGAACCCGCACCGGGCACATGGTCCATTGCAGCGTGTAGAACTGGTGGCCATCGAGGTCGTGCGACGTGACGCTGGCATGCGCATCGTAGAACGAGCGCCGATAGCGCGTCGTCGCTTCGTGCGTCAGGCGCTCGAGATAGCGCACCAGCGCTTTGGTGGCGACCTCGCGGGAAGCCGGCAGCGGCACCACTTTCCGGTAATAGCTGCCGTCCGCCACCGCACTCAGATTCAGGCGCTTTTGCCCGAAGGTGTAGATACGCGACCAGGACAGTCCGATCGAAATCGCCGCAATCGACTTGGCCATTCCGAATACGAGCAAGGCGAAATTGTCGCCCTCCGCAAGCGCATTTCCCATGGCCCGGATCGAGCCGCCGGACATCGCATCGACGACAGCGGCCAGCAACAGGACATACCCCAGGATGGTGGCAACCTGGATGGCGGCCTGCGCCTGCACCCGCAATGCAAAGGCCACGCCGTTTTTCCATGATCCCGTCGCCGAAAAACGGTTCGACGCCCACCACAGATAGGCCGCCTGAAAGACTGCGCCCGCCGTCAGCCACTGCCACGTCGGAATCCGGCCGAACGCCACGCAGAACGCGATGCCGGTGGCGATACCGACCGGCACCATCACAATCAGGTCGTTTGCCTTCACTGTGTCACTCGTGCTCAATTTCATTCCGAACTCCGCATTTGATGGATCTTCTTATTTTGCCGCACGGAGTTTGCGTTGGCAGGCTTGATGCGATGGATGAAGGTGGAAGGGCGACGAGTGAGCGAAAAAAGGGAATTCGCCCACGGCGATCATGAGCCGAACGCCTGGCGATCGGCGCCATGCGCCCGGCAGATGACGGGATTGTCAGGGTCGCGACTCCATTCGCACCAGCCGCCGTCATAAACGCCGATGCGTTCCCAGTTCATCAGCCAGGCATAGAAGAACGCCAGCGACGCGCGCCACCCGGTGCCGCAATAGAACACCGTGTGCTGTTCCGGGTGAATGCCGGCTGCGCCCCACATGCGCCGGATCTCGGCCGCCGCTTTCATCCGGCCGCCGTGATGGAATTCGGTCATGCTGTTGACATCGTCGTCATCGCCGCTGCGGCCCCAGCGGGCGCCGGCAATATCGCCCTTCGCGTCGATGTAGCTGTAGCCGGACGTATTGCCGACAAATTCATTCCAGGTGCGCGTGCTGACCAGCGCGCCGTCGGCCTGGCGCAGCAGGCTGCGCGCCTGCGGCATATCGAACAAATATTCGGGATGCACCGGCACCATCGCGCCGAAGTCGGCCGCCGGCTCGTATCGATGCGCGCGCCCCGCCCTGAGCGGCAGGCCGGCATTGGTCCAGGCATCGAAGCCGCCGTCGAGCAGGCGCACATCGGCCACGCCCGCATACAGCATCAGGTGCGCCGCGCGTGCAGCCGCCAGCCGATTGCGCCCGTACAGGACGACGGTGGTGTCGTGGCGAATGCCGTGTTCCAGCAACAGGCGCCCGAGCGCCGCGTCAGACACCTTGTTCCACAGCGGGCCATGCTCGAAGCGCGCGGTATCGATATAGCCGGCGCCGGCGATATGCCCGCGCGCGAACGCATCGGATGCACTGAAGCCGATTTCGAACAGGCGCCATTCATTCGCCGGCGCGGCAACCAGCGGCACGCCGGCGACCAGCCCCGCGACCCAGGCAGGCGTGACGAGTTGCTGCCATCGATGCAGGTCGCGGCGAAATCCAAACGGAGCGTAGGCGGTGGCGGTATTCAAAAAAGAGCGAAGGCGGTGGAAACCGCAGGATTATACGGTGTCCGCCACGCCGGCTATATTGTCGGGACCATGGCAGCCGACGCCGCCGGCCTTGTCCTGCGGCTCAGTAAAGCGACGCCGATCGCGCCGAGCACCATCAGCGCAACCGCGACCAATTCGGCCTGTGTCGCCTGCACGCCGCCAAAGTCGAGCACCGGATTAACGCGGATCTGTTCGATCAACAGCCGCTCCAGGCCGGTCAGCACCAGGTACACCGAAAACAGCCAGCCTGTCTTGAACGGATGCTTGCGGATTGCCCACAGCAGCGCGAAACAGGCCAACGCCATCAGCGTTTCATAGATCGGCGTGGGATACACGCCCGGCGCGGCGATCACTTCGCCGAAGATATTATTGGTGTAGGTTTGCGCCCAAAACCACGTCGGCAGCCAATCCGGCTTCAAGGCCATGTTGGCTGTCGTTCCCCAATCGCCGTCGCCCGCCACCTGGCAGCCAATGCGGCCGATGGCGTAACCGAGCATCAGGGCCGGGGCGATCGCATCCATGACCGCGCGCACCGGCAAATGCCATCGCCTCACGAAGATGATGCCGGCAACAGCACCGAATATCAGGCCGCCAAACACGCTCAGTCCCGAGCGGCTGAAGATCATTGCCCAGGGATCGGCCGCAAAGCTGTCCATATGCTCGAGAATATGGAAGACGCGGGCGCCGACGACGCCGGCGATCATGACGGTGACGGTGAAGTTCGGTACGATGTCCTGCGGCGCCATTTCGAGCCAAGCTGCCGCACCATCCTTGCCGGTTACCGGCCTCTTGACATTACCGAGCTGTCCACCGGCATGCATGCGTGCCAATTCCCGGCTGAGGAATGCGGACGCGGCGAGCATCGCAAACGCCACAAACAAGCCGAACATCGCGATCGGCAGCGGCAGATCGTAGCCAGTGAGAGCCTTGACTACATCACTCAAATACGGAAACGACATGAACTCGCTCTCATGTTGGTAGGGAGCGGATAAAAACCCGGGGCGCTGAATTGACGGCCGAATTTATCATGAATTCGCCCTGGCTCAGCGAATATCCTCCGGCGCCAACGGGGCATACAATATGCACATGGCTGAAACTATCCCGCATTATGTCGTGATCACCGTTGGCTCGACTGGCGACATTCATCCGTTCATGCGGCTCGCCAGTGCCATGCGCGCGCTCGGCCGCCAGGTCACCTTCATCTCGCACAGTTATCACGCCAGGCTGGTCGAAAGCGCCGGGATCTCCTTTATTGGCCTGGGAACGGACGACGACTACCTGCGCCTGCTGGCCAATCCGGACTTGTGGCATCCGCGCAAGGCATTCGGCGCCATCATGGCGCAGTACCGCGAGGGCATCGAGCAGTTCGACGCCGCGATCCGGTCGATTCCCGCGCATCCCCACTTGATCGCTATCGCCCACCCATTCGCCATACCGGCCGCCGCGATCGCGCGCGAGCGCGGTGTCGTCAAGTCGATCGCCGCCATTTACCTGGCGCCGTCGAACATCAAGTCGGTCCACGATCCGCTGACGCTCGGTCCCATGACGGTGCCGGCCTGGATGCCGATGAGCGTCAGGCGCGCCTTGTGGCGCTTCATCGAAAAAGGCTGGATCGATCCCGTCGCGGTTGCGCAGATCAATGCGGCGCGCCAGCCGCTGGGATTGGCGAAGGTCGATTCGCTGCTGGGGCACCTGGCGCAAGCGCCCGATGTATCGGTCACGCTGTTTCCCGCCTGGTTTGCCGCCGCCGCACCGGACTGGCCCACGCCGCTGATCGCCGGCCACTTCCCGCTGTTCGACGCCGCCGGCGACGATGGATTTTCCGGCGAGTTGTCGGCGTTTCTCGGCGGCGGCGAAAAACCGGTCGTGTTCACGCCGGGCACAGCCAACATCCACGCCGCAAAATTCTTTGCCACTGCGCTGACCGCTGTCGAAAAGCTCGGGCGTCGCGCAATTTTCCTCACCCGCGAGCGCGCGCAAGTGCCGGCCGAGCTTCCTGCGTCGGTGCTGTGGCAGCCTTACGTGGCGCTATCGGCGCTGCTCCCGCGCGCCGCGGCGATGGTGCATCACGGCGGCATCGGTACAACGGCGGAGGCGCTTCGCGCGGGCATTCCGCAACTGGTCACGCCGTTTGCCTGGGATCAGTTCGACAATGGCTCGCGCATCGCCGGGCTTGGCGTCGGCATGGTCATGCAAGCGCAACGCCTAAGGCCGGGCAGACTGGCGCGCGCGCTGCAGACGTTGCTGACATCCGAACGTATTCATCTGCGGTGCCAGCGGATTGCGGCGCAGTTCTCCGCGCCGGGCGATGCGCTGGCGCTGTGTCGAGAAATCGAACACACCATTACGCGGGAGTGACGGACGAGAAAAAGCTCCCATTCGGGAGCAATTTCAGGCGTATACAATCTCCACCACCGGACCGGCCGGCCGGAATCAGAAGACGTACTTAAAGACGTTATAGGCGGCGACCAGCACGGCCACACCCATGATCGCAGCGAGTGCCGGATGAACGACCAGGCGCATGCGCCGCTTGCTATATACACGACGACCCTTGATCCACACCTTTGCCTCCGCTTCCGCGCGAAGAAAGGCCACTTTCATCGCATCCAATTGAGTGTTCTCGTAATCGGTTGCGGGAAAGTCGATCTTTCCCGTTTCCTTGCCATCGTCAAACAGATGCAGATTCCACCCACGTCCGGGAGCCTTGGCGTCTGGGCGAATGTCGTACGTGTAATTCATTTTGCTTCCTCTTTGGATTTCTTGTCGAAAGGATAGCAACTCGAAAACAGCCGATCTGTGCGGCGGCTAACATAACGTTTCGACAATGTGAAATAAATAAAGCCCTTGTATTTACAAGCGCTTCCTGGAAGGACAGAGGAAACCGGCGGCGCCCGTGCCGGCTACGTGCCGGCGAATGGCGTCCCGAAGATGCCAACTGCGAGCTCTGCCCATACCAGGACGAGCGCTATCGCGACGACCACGCCAAGCGCTATGCGTGAGCCAGTCGTGCGTAACAGCCTGGCCGGCAATAAATACATCAGGCCTGCGCCGATCAGCAACACGGCGGCGGCAACGAAATCCATCGGCGTCCACACGACTTCCCGCGTAAACTGCATCGCAATCAAGGGCACCAATAATACGGCCGCGGCGCCCAGCACCACCAAAAGGATGCTCTTGTAAAGTGGTGGCCTGTCTTTTGAATCGCTGCCGGTCATGGTATTCATGGTCAATCTCCTTGTGGTCAATGTGCCCACTGTAGCGGAGAAATGTGAAGCCACGATGCGCTGCGGATGAAAGCCGGGCCGCACAAAAAAACTCAGGCCGGTGCCGCCTCCAGCAACTCGACCGACACCTGCATGCCGGTCGGCGCCACGGCCGGCCCGAACTGGCTGAAGATGGCGACGTTGGCCGCGTCGTGTCCGTAGGCGACCGTCACGCGGCCGCCGCGCGGCGCATCTTGGGTGGCATCGAAGGTGTACCAGCGCCCGCCCACATAGGCCTCGAACCACGCGTGCAGATCCATCGGCGCCAGGCCGTGCAGGTAGCCGACGACCATCCGAGCCGGAATACACAAGGCGCGGCACAGGGCGATGCCCAGGTGCGCCAGGTCGCGGCAGACGCCCTCGCGCCGCTGGTTGACGTCGGCGGCCGACATGAGGTCGAACGGCGACTCCGAATTGAAGCGCACCTCGCGGCGGATCCAGTCGGTGATGCAGGCGACCTGGTCGTAGCCGGGCGCCACGCCGGCCACCATGCCGCTGGCCATGTCGAAAAACAGCTCCGACTCGCAATAGCGGCTCGGCAACAGGTACGTCAGCACCGCGTCGGGCAGATTCTGCACTTCGTCGAACGGCGCGCCGGGCGCCACGTCGATCGTGTCGGCGGTCATCACGTCGGCCGAGGTGCGGATCGAGAACTGGCCCGGCGGCGCGATCAGGCGCTGACACAGGTTGCCATACGCGTCGGTAAATTCCACCGCCGCCACGCTCGGGCTGAAGGTGTAGCTTTCGCGCGCCACCCATTGCTGGGCGCCGCTGCGCGGGCGCAGCATCAGGATGAACGGCGTCGGACTGACGATCGTGAAATTCAGATTACAACTGGTGTGCAGCCACATGCAAGCCTCGCTGGTTAATGGTGTAATTGCAACAATTTGGTGCGGCGGTCGCGCCCGGACCACTTACTGGTGCGTCGCGTCATGTTTTGGTGCGTCAATGTCAGACGCACTCCTCCACCGCCGCCGGCACCAGGAAGTCGCAGCTGATGCGGCTGCCGAGGTCTTCGATGGCGGCGAGGAAGCTGGTCAGGAAGTCGTGCAGGCCTTCTTCGAGGATGTCGTCGATTAGGGCGAACTGCAAAGTCGAGTGCAATTTTCCGGCCAGGCGCTCGGTGTCGTGCGACAGGTCGTTGCGGATGTCCTGCAGGTTGGCGACGACGGCGGCCATGCAGGCCACCAGCGAGCGCGGCATCTTCGCTTGCAGGATCAGCAACGCGGCCACGCGCGCCGGCGTGATCGCGTCGCGGTAGACCTTGCGGTAGATCTCGAACGCCGAAACCGAGCGCAGCAGCGCGGCCAGGTTGTAGAACTCGCCCTGGGCCCCAGACGTCAGCGTTTCGGCGGCCATGAACTTGAACTTGACGTCGAGGATGCGCGCGGTATTGTCGGCCCGCTCGAGAAAGGTGCCCAGGCGGATGAAGCTGAGCGCCTCGTCCTGCAGCATGGTGCCGATGGTGACGCCGCGCGACAGGTGCGAGCGGTGCTTGACCCACTCGAGGAACTGGGCCGGATTGTGCTCGAGCATGCCGCTCTTGAGGTGCCACTGCAGCTCGAGCCAGGTGGTGTTTTCGGTCTCCCACACCTCGGTGGTGAGGGTGCCGCGCACCGCCCGCGCACTTTCGCGCGCGCCGGTCAGGCAGCTGGCGATCGACGACGGATTTTGCCGGTCGCGCACCATGAAATCGATCACTTCCTTCTGCGTCAGCGCGGCATGCCTGGCGTCGAACGCCTCTTCCAGTTCGGACACGCCGAGCATGCTGCGCCAGCCCTGCTGCGCCGCCAGCGCCGACTGCGGCATCAGGGAATGCTGCAGGCACACGTCGAGCATGCGCGCGGTGTTTTCCGCCCGTTCGGTGTAGCGGGCCATCCAGAACAAATGATCTGCGGTGCGGCTTAGCATGCTTAGTTCTCCAGTATCCACGTGTCTTTAGTGCCGCCGCCCTGCGACGAATTGACCACCAGCGAGCCTTCCTGCAGCGCGACCCGGGTCAGTCCGCCCGGCACCATCGACACCGTCTTGCCCGACAAGACAAACGGGCGCAGGTCGATGTGGCGCGGCGCCACGCCGGCGTCGACATAGGTCGGGCAGGCCGACAGCGCCAGGGTCGGCTGGGCGATGTAGCCGGCCGGATTGGCCAGCAGGCGGGCGCGGAAGTCCTCGATCTGCGCCCTGGTCGACGCCGGCCCGACCAGCATGCCGTAGCCGCCGGCGCCGTGCACTTCCTTGACCACCAGCTCGGCCAGGTTGGCCAGCGTGTACGCCAGGTCCTCCTTTTTGCGGCACTGGTAGGTCGGCACGTTGTTGAGGATCGGCTTTTCGCCGAGGTAGAACTCGATCATGTCGGGCACGAACGGATAGATCGACTTGTCGTCGGCAACGCCGGTGCCGATCGCATTGGCCAGCCCCACGCGCCCGGCGCGCACCGCCTCGAGCAGGCCCGGCACGCCCAGCGTGGAGTCGGCGCGGAAGGCGCGCGGATCGAGATAGTCGTCGTCGATGCGGCGGTAGATCACGTCGACCCGCTTCGGCCCGCGGGTGGTGCGCATGTAGACCGTATTATTGGCCACGTACATGTCCTGCCCTTCGACCAGCGCCACGCCCATCTGCTGGGCCAGGAAGGCGTGCTCGAAATAGGCCGAGTTATGCATGCCGGGCGTCATGACCACCACGGTCGGATCGTTGACGCCCTGCGGCGCCACCGTGCGCAGGTTGTCGAGCAACAGGTCGGGATAATGGTCCACCGGCGCCACCCGGTTGCGCGCGAACAGCTCGGGGAACAGCCGCATCATCATCTTGCGGTCTTCGAGCATGTAGGAGACGCCCGATGGCACCCGCAGATTGTCTTCCAGCACGTAGAACTCGCCTTCGCCGGCGCGCACGATATCGACGCCGGCGATGTGCGCGTAGATGTCGGCCGGCACGTCGACGCCCAGCATCGCCGGGCGGTACTGCGCGTTGTTGACGATCTGCTCGCGCGGAATGATGCCCGCGTTGAGGATGTCCTGGTGGTGGTAGACGTCGTGCAGAAAGCGGTTGAGCGCGGTGACGCGCTGTACCAGGCCGGCCTGCAGCACGGTCCATTCGGCCGCGTCGATTACGCGCGGAATGATGTCGAACGGGATCAGGCGCTCCTTGCCGGCGTCGTCGCCGTAGACGGCGAAGGTAATCCCCACCCGCTGGAACATCAGTTCGGCTTCGGCACGCTTTTGCGCGATCAGGTGTGGCGGCTGCATCGACAGCCAGTCGGCGAACTGGCGGTAATGCGACCGTACGGTGGCCGGCTTGGAATACATTTCGTCATAAAAATTGGGCATCGATTCCTCCTGGTCATCTCAACTACTAACAAGAAACGTGCCAGCGTTGGGGTTGGACCCCGGTGCTTCTTCCAGGGGTCTGACCCCGGGCGCAGGTACGAATCATGCTTATGGGTACAGATATCGCGCCAACTTCGAAAGGCACCACCGCATGGCTATCCGTATCGCGCTGCATCACAAGACCAGTTACCGCTATGACCGCCCGGTCGGCCTGTCGCCGCACGAAGTGCGCCTGCGCCCCGCCCCCCACGCGCGCACGCCGATCCTGTCGTACTCGCTGACGGTGCAACCGCAGGAGCATTTCATCAACTGGCAGCAGGACCCGTACGGCAACTACATCGGCCGCTTCGTGTTCCCGGAAAAATCGGACACGCTCGAGTTCACCGTCGACCTGGTCGCCGACATGACGGTGATTAATCCGTTCGACTTTTTCGTCGAGAAGTACGCCGAGACTTTCCCATTCGCCTACCCGCCGCAGCTGGCCGCCGAACTGAGCGCGTATGCGCAGGCCGAGCCGCCCGGCCCGCTGCTGCTCGCGTGGGTGGCCGCCGCCCGCGCCGACCTGCTGACGGGCGGCATGGGCACCAACGACTTCCTGGTCGCGCTCAACCAGCGCCTGCAGCGCGACATCGGCTACCTGCTGCGCATGGAACCTGGCGTGCAGCCGCCCGAGGACACGCTGCAAAAACGTTCCGGCTCGTGCCGCGACACCGGCTGGCTGCTGGTGCAGATCCTGCGCGAACTGGGGCTGGCGGCGCGCTTCGTGTCCGGCTACCTGATCCAGCTGAAGGCCGACCAGCAGGCGCTCGACGGCCCCAGCGGCGCCCCCGAGGACTTCACCGACCTGCACGCGTGGACCGAGGTGTACATCCCCGGCGCCGGCTGGATCGGCCTCGACCCCACCTCCGGCATGCTCGCCAGCGAAGGCCACATTCCGCTGGCCTGCACCGCGATGCCGTCGTCGGCGGCGCCGGTAACCGGCTTCACCGACAAGGCCGAAGTCACGTTCGTGCACGAGATGACGGTCACCCGCATCCACGAAGATCCGCGCGTGACCAAGCCGTATTCCGAGGCCGACTGGCAGAAGATCGACCGCCTCGGCCAGCAGGTCGACGCCGACCTGAAGCACCAGGACGTGCGCCTGACCCAGGGCGGCGAGCCGACCTTCGTGTCGATCGACGACATGGACGGCGCCGAATGGAACACGCTGGCCCACGGCGACAACAAGCGCGAGCTGGCCGGCAACCTGCTGCACCGGCTGAAGAACCACTTCGCGCCAGGCGGCATGCTGCACTACGGCCAGGGCAAATGGTATCCGGGCGAGCCGCTGCCGCGCTGGGCGCTGAATATTTTCTGGCGCATCGACGGCCAGCCGATGTGGCGCGACGCCGCCCTGTTCTCGGACGAACACGTCGACGACGGCTACGGCAGCGACGAGGCGGCGCGCTTTGCCGCCGAACTGGTCAAGTCGCTCGGCCTGCCGGCCGGCAGCGCGATGGCCGCCTACGAAGACGTGCTGCTGCACGCGCAGCGCGAAGACGCCCTGCCGATGAACCTGAACCCGCTGGCGGCCGACCTGCACGCGCCGGAAGAACGGCGCCGGCTGGCGCGCCTGCTCGCGCGCGGTCTCGGCCAGGTGGCCGGCTACGTGCTGCCGCTCAAGGCGCGCGAGCACGATCCGGCCGTCACGCTCGGCACCACCTGGCGCACGTCGGCCTGGCCGCTGCGGCGCGAACAGCTGTACCTGATCGACGGCGACTCGCCGCTCGGATTGCGCCTGCCGCTGGCCACCCTGCCGTGGGTGCAGCCGGACGAACGCGACGACGAATTCGACGTCGATCCGTTCGCCCCGCGCGCCGCCCTGCCGCTGGAAAGGAAGCGGCCGATCCTGGGCGTCGGCGCCGGCGCGGCCAAGGCAGCCACGCCGGCCGCCCCGGCCGCGCGCGAGGTGATTCACACCGCGCTGTGCGTCGAGGCGCGCGGCGGGCGCCTGCACGTCTTCATGCCGCCGCTCAAGCGCATCGAAGACTACCTGGCGCTGGTGACGTCGGTCGAAGGCGCCGCCGCCCGGCTCAAGCTCAAGTTGCGGATCGAAGGCTACCCGCCGCCGCGCGACCCGCGCATCAAGCTGCTGTCGGTCACGCCGGACCCGGGCGTCATCGAGGTCAACATCCATCCGGCCGCCAGCTGGAAGGAGCTGGTCTACAACATGTCGACCTTGTACCAGGAAGCGCGCCTGACGCGCCTGGGCACCGAGAAATTCATGCACGACGGGCGCCACACCGGCACCGGCGGCGGCAACCACGCCACGCTCGGCGGCGCCACCGCCGCCGACAGCCCGATGCTGCGCCGCCCCGACCTGCTCAAAAGCCTGATCGGCTACTGGCAGAACCACCCGGCGCTGTCGTACCTGTTCTCCGGCACCTTCATCGGCCCGACCAGCCAGGCGCCGCGGGTCGACGAAGCGCGCGACGACAACCTGTACGAACTGGCGATCGCCTTCCAGCAGATGGACCAGGTGCTGCCGACCATGCAGGAAGGCGATAAACCCTGGATGGTCGACCGGCTGCTGCGCAACATGCTGGTCGACCTGACCGGCAACACGCACCGCTCCGAATTCTCGATCGACAAGCTGTATTCGCCCGACGGCCCGACCGGCCGGCTTGGCCTGGTGGAGTTTCGCGCCTTCGAGATGCCGCCGCACGAGCGCATGAGCCTTTTGCAGATGCTGCTGCTGCGCGCGCTGGTGGCGCACTTCTGGCGCCAGCCTTACCAGGGCAAGCTGGTCCACTGGGGCACCGCGCTGCACGACCGCTGGATGATGCCGCACTTCGTCGCCCAGGATATCCGCGACGTCGCGCGCGACCTGCGCGCCGCCGGCTACGCCTTTGAAGATCACTGGTTCGAGCCGTTCATCGAATTTCGCTTTCCGCGTTTCGGCACCGTCGTCTACGAAGGCGTCGAGATGGAGCTGCGCCAGGCGATCGAACCGTGGAACGTGCTTGGCGAAGAAGTCAGCGCCGGCGGCACCGCGCGCTACGTCGATTCGTCGGTCGAGCGCATGCAGCTGCTGGTGCGCGGCCTGACCGACGGTCGCCACATCGTCGCCTGCAACGGCCGCATGCTGCCGCTGCATCCGACCGGCGTGCCGGGCGAATACGTCGCCGCCGTGCGCTTTCGCGCCTGGAGCCCGTGGTCCGCCCTGCACCCGAGCATCAAGGTGCAGGCGCCGCTGACGTTCGACCTGGTCGACACCTGGAGCGGTCGCGCGATCGGCGGCTGCACCTATCACGTGGTGCATCCGGGCGGGCGCAGCGAAGCCGGCTCGCCCGTCAATGCCAACGCCGCCGAAGCGCGCCGCTTCGCCCGTTTCTGGGCGCACGGCCACACGCCGGGGCCGATGACGGTGCTCAAGGAGGAGCGCAACCCGAGCTTTCCGATGACGCTCGATTTGCGTTGGCAAGCCGTTTGAACTATCGTTCTGTCCCCGACGTCAGTTTAAGCAGCCGCGCGCCATGCCCAACCAACTACTAGCCAACTACCTCGCCGCGCCGGACGGCTTCGACGAAATGCTCGACGCGGCGCAGGTGCCGCGCGCGCACTGGCGCGCGATGCTGGCCAACCTGGAGAACGAGGCGCCGGACATGATGCGCCAGCGCTTCGAGACGGTGCAGCGCCAGGTGCGCGAGAACGGCGTCACCTACAGCGTGACCGCCGACGCCAACGGTCAGCAGCGCCCGTGGGACCTGAACGTGCTGCCGCTGATTTTGCCGCCCGACGAATGGAGCGGCATCGAAGCGGCGGTAGTCCAGCGCGCCACCCTGCTCAACAAGATTCTCGGCGACGTGTATGGCAAGCAGGAGATGCTGCGCGAAGGCTTGCTGCCGCCGGCGCTGATTCACGGCCATGCCGGCTTTTTGCGCCCCTGCCACGGCATGCGCCATCACGACGAGGTCGCCCTGCATTTTTACGCCGTCGACCTGGCGCGCGCGCCCGACGGACGCTGGTGGGTGATGGCCGACCGCACCCAGGCGCCATCGGGCGCCGGCTATGCGCTGGAAAACCGCGCCATCATCGCGCCAACCTTCCCCGACCTGCTGCGCGAGCTGAAGGTGCAGCCGCTGGCCGGCTTCTTCCGCACCATGCGCGACAGCCTGGTGCACTGGGGCCGCCTGTGCGCCGCCAAAGGCGACTCGCCGGCCCCGCTGCGCGGCGGCGAAATGCCGCTGATCGTGCTGCTCACGCCGGGCCGGCGCACCGAAAGCTATTACGAGCAGGCCTACCTGGCGCGCTACCTCGGCCTGCCGCTGGTCGACGGCGGCGACCTGACGGTGCGCGATGGCGTGGTCTATCACAAGACGCTGTCCGGCCTGCACCGCGTGCACGTGGTGCTGCGCCGGGTCGACGACGAATCGTGCGACCCGCTCGAGCTGCGCAGCTCGATGCTCGGCGTGGCCGGGCTGACCCAGGCCGCCCGCCGCGGAAATGTATTAGTCGCCAACAGCCTCGGTTCGAGCCTGCTCGAATCGGGCGCCCTGCTCGGCTTCCTGCCGGCGCTGTCCCGGCGCTTGCTCGGCGAGCCGCTGAAGATGCCGTCGGTGGCGACCTGGTGGTGCGGCGAGCCGGCCGCGCTGGCCGCGGTGATCAGCAAGTTGGACCGGCTGGTGATCAAGCCGAGCTTTTCGCAGCTGCCGCAGTTTTCCGTCTTTGGCCAGGACCTCGCCGGCGACGCGCGCGACGCCTTCATCGCCAGGCTGCGCGCCACGCCGAACGACTTCGTCGCCCAGGAACTGGTGCGCCTGTCGCAGGCGCCGGTATGGAACGCCGGCGCTGCGCCTGGCCTGCAGGCGCGCGCCATCGGCCTGCGCGTATTTGCCTGCGCCACGCCGAACGGCTACGTCGTCATGCCCGGCGGCCTGACGCGGGTGGCCACCGGTCCCGACGCGCGCGTGCTGACGATGCAGATGGGCGGCGCCAGCAAGGACACGTGGGTGCAGGCGCGCCGCAAGGTGACCGCGCACCGCCTGCACAAGCGCAGCGCCACCAGCGAGGACCTGGTGCGCGAGGACACCAACCTGTCGAGCCGGGTGGCCGAAAACCTGCTGTGGTTCGGCCGCCATGCGGAGCGCTGCGACAACATCGGCCGCCTGCTGCGCGTGGCGCTGCATTTCCTTTTCAATGTGCGCTTCGACCAGCGCGGCGAAGAGTGGCCGATCGTCGAGGCGCTGTGCATCTGGTTCCATCTGATCGAAGCGAAGAAGGCGCCGCGCCGCAGCCAGGCGCTGGGCGGCATGGTGCAAAGCCAGGCCGGCGCCATCTACAGCGATCCCGAAATCGAAGCGGCCCTGCTGCTGGCGGTGGTCTCGCCCGACGTGCCTGGGCTGGCGCGGCAACAGCAGCAGCTGCACCGCATCGCCGGCCAGCTGCACGAGCGCTTCTCGGTCGACAACTGGCGCGCGCTGAACCGCATGGCGCAGCCGCAGCCCGCCCCGGGCACGCTGCCGTCGCAGTCGGAGGCGATGACGATCCTCGACGACGCCGCCGCGGCCTTGATGACGCTGGCCGGGTTTGCGCTCGACGGCATGACGCGCGACCTAGGCTGGCGCTTCATGTCGATCGGGCGCCGCCTCGAGCGGCTGCAGTTCCAGAGCGTGGTGCTGCAGCGCGCGCTGGCGATGGACGAGAACGGCAACCTCGACTGGCTGCTCGAGCTGTCCGACAGCATCGTCACCTACCGCGCGCGCTATCGCGCCCAGCCCGAGTGGCTGCCGGTGCTCGACTTGCTGCTGCGCGACGAGACCAATCCGCGCTCGATCCTGTTCCAGCTCGACGGCATCCTCGGCGCCCTCGGCAAGATCGCGCAGACCTACGGCGCCTGCGGCGAGCATCTGCTGGCGCCGCTGAAGGCCGAACTGCTGGCCCTCGATCCGGGCGCCGACCTAAACTACGGCAACGCCAAGCTGAGCGACCTGCTGCATCGCATCCAGCTGGCCAGCGGCGCCTTGTCCGAGCACCTGAGCGTGCAATTTTTCAGCTACACCGACAGTGGACAGAACAAGGACCGGACATCATGAGCGAGCAGCCGGACGGCCGCGGCGCGTCGATGCGCTACCGCGTGGTGCACGAAACGCGCTACAAATATCAAAGCTCGGTGACGTTGTCGCAGCAATACCTGCACCTGACACCGCGCCCGTTTGCGTACCAGCAGACCGAGTCGCACCAGATCTGGATCGACCCGGCGGCCAACGACGGCAGCGACGGCACCGACTACTTCGGCAACAACACGCGCCATGTCGCCATCACCGTGCCGCACAGGAGTCTGCTGGTGCATGCCGAATCGGTCGTGATGCTGGCGCCGCGCCCCGGGCTGGCCGACATCGCCGGCACGCTGCCGTGGGAAAGCGTGCGCGACATGGTGACGAAGGAGAAAAGCGCCGCCACCTTGGAGGCGTGCCGCTATTTATATGCGTCGCCGCACGTGACGTGTTTCCCCGAGCTGGAAGCGTACGCGCGCATCAGCTACACGCCGGGCCGGCCGCAACTCGACGCGGCGCTGGACCTGACGCACCGGATCTTTGGCGATTTCGAATTCGACGGCAAGGCAACCGACATTTCGACGCCGCTCGAAGAAGTGCTTCTCGGACGGCGCGGCGTGTGCCAGGACTTTGCCCACCTGATGATTGGCTGCCTGCGCAGCGTCGGGCTGCCGGCGCGCTACATGAGCGGCTATATTTTGACGCATCCGCCGGCCGGCAAGCCGCGCCTGATCGGCGCCGACGCATCGCACGCGTGGGTGTCGGTATATTGCCCCGAGCTCGGCTGGGTCGACTTCGACCCGACCAACCGGCGCCTGGTGCAGCACGAACACATCACGCTCGGCTGGGGCCGCGACTTCAGCGACGTGACGCCGATGCGCGGCATCGTGCTGGGCGGCGGCAAACAAGACCTCGACGTGCAGGTGACGGTGACACCGCTGCCTGAGGGGTCAGGCCCGTTTTTTCTTTCAAGGGTCTGACCCCGGTATGAGTTGACGCCGGCCCCCCGGCTCCAGCCCAATACCGCAAAGTTTACCCTAAGACGAAACGCAAAAACGTCGTTTCCAGCAGGCCGGAATCCCTGCCTCCTCCTGGCCAGCAGGTAACTGTGCTTGACGCCAGGACGGCGCTTAATTGCTTGAACGGCACTTGAAGCCGTGAAATAATGCATCTTCAACTACAACGCAAAGGCAATCATGTTCAAGAGACTGGCAGCGGGTGCACTTGGCATTAGCGATATCGGCGTCATCGTCGATCCGGCGGATTACAACAAGGTCGATGCGGACGATTACCTATTTAACGAAGATGGCGAGCAAATCTTCTTCCTCATTAAAAGCAAGAAGGATGAGTACTGCTTCACAAACCTCGCCCTGATCCATGTAGACGGCGACTCGGCAATATCCTCGAAGCGCTCCATCAAGCGCTACGACTATTCCTCCCACCAGATCTCCAAGGTGACCATCGAGACCGCCGGAACGCTCGATATGGACATCGAGCTCAAGTTCGACCTGGAGGGCATCGTGTTCTCAATCGATATCAAGAAGACCTTCATTGAGCAGCTCAAGGATATTTACAAGGCTTTGATCACTATCGGCAAACAGCAGAAACGCGACGCGGCATCGCGGGACAACGCGATGCGCACGCTGGACGCCACAGCATCCGTGCACAAGCTCAATATCGCCCCAGGTGAAGGTGGGCTGGCCGTCCAATACGGCTTACTGCTGGAGGCCCTCAACACATCCATGTTCGACACGCACACGAAACGGGATTTCAGTGACGTGTTCACAAAATATATTCACAACTAGGATTTGCATCAAGCCCAATCGTATTTGCACTTTGCATGATTTGGTTGGGCGTCTCAAAGTTGTTTCAAAGCTAGACAGCTAAGCCATGGCTGTTGGGCGCGGTTGCATGTCAGTGCTGTTGCAGGTGGCGGTCGTCCACCTCGGCTTCCTCAATCTCGCCTTTGGCACCCATGGGGCGCGGGAAAGCGAGCTGCACGACACCCGCGCCCGGACGCGTGAGAGCGGCGCCGCGTTACGGATCGGCCGCCGGACAGGTGTTGGCATGGGTGCAGGTAGCGCACCAATCATGATCGATCGTCCCCTGGATGTTGCAGGCGGCGGTCTGCTCCATTTGCGCTGTCAGGGCGCGTGCGTACGCAAGAAACACCCTTAGCGGCTGCCCGGCCCGGTTGAACTCTTCGGTCAGGCGATGCGTACTCATGCGGTAGGCCGCGCCGGCGTCGCGCACAACGGCGCGGCACGGCGATACGACGCCGTTGAGGAAGAGTGGAATCCCGATCACGCCTTCATTTCTCACAAGCGATATCTCGACCTGGGTCGCGCCGCCCAGGTAGCTGAGCGATACAGCACCGCGGATGGGAAAATAGACGTAGGGCTGCGGGCGGCCTGTCTGGTACAGCGTTTCTCCGCTGGCGATGGGTACCAGGGTCAGGTGGTGCAGCATGCGTTCGAGGGCCACTGCCGGCAAGCTGCCCAGCAGATGGTTCGCATTGGTGCGATGCACGTACGAAACTGGCATTGGTTCCCGTCGCGGCGTCGCAAGGTGATGTCGCAGGCTAACACAGCGTTCCTGTATCACGGCGTGATCGCCACCTTGAGCACGCCGTCGCGCTGATTCGCGAACAGATCGTAGGCAAGTTCGATTTCATCGAGCCGGAAGCGGTGCGTGACCATCGGTTCCAGGTTGACCTTGCCCGACGCGACGACGTTCATCAGACGGCGCATGCGTTCCTTTCCGCCAGGGCACAACGTAGTCACGATACGGTGGTCGCCGAGTCCCGCGGCAAACGCGTCGAGCGGCATAAATAGCTTGCCCGAATAAACGCCCAGGCTGGACAGCGTGCCGCCCGGCTTGAGCGCGCGAAGGCATTGTTCGAAGGTAACCTGGGTTCCCAATGCCTCGATTGCCACGTCGACGCCGCGCCCGTGCGTCAGGCGCATGATCTCGGTGAGCGGATCGGTCTTGGTGTAGTCGATCGTCACGTCGGCACCCATGACCCTGGCCACGTCCAACCGCGCCTGAAGGCCGTCGACGGCGATGATCAGGCTCGCGCCGCGCAGTTTCGCGCCCGCTGTCGCACACAGCCCGATCGGGCCCTGGGCGAAGATGACGACGGTATCGCCGATCCGGATGTCGCCGCTTTCCGCGCCGCCGAAACCGGTGCTCATGATGTCGGGGCACATGAGGACCTGCTCATCGCTCAGGCCGTCCGGAATCGGCTCCAGATTGGACATCGCGTTCGGCACCCGCAGGTATTCGGCCTGGCTGCCGTCGATCGTATTGCCGAAGCGCCAACCGCCGGCCGGCTTGCCGCCGCACTGGGCCTGGTGGCCGTCGAGGCAAGTGTAGCACTGGCCGCAGGGCGTTATCGCGCCCACCACCACGCGCTGCCCGACGCTGTAGCCTTCGACGCCGGCACCGAGCTCGGCAATGATTCCCACTGGTTCATGGCCAATCGTGCGGCCCGCCGCCACCGGAAACTCTCCCTTGAGAATATGGATATCGGTGCCGCAAATCGTCGTGGTCGTGATCTTCACCACCGCGCAGCCCGGACCGGCCGTCGGCACCGGTTTCTCTTCGAGCGATATAACGCCGGGGCGTACGTAGACTGCCGCTTTCATCGTGCGCATGATGACTCCCTCTTGTCTGATGGTGGCCACCTTCGCACACACGATGCGAAAAAATAATGATGTGCATCAAATCTGGTGTTGCAATTGGTCCGCGGCCGGCCGAAAAGATTTCGTCCACGATTTCGTCCGAGCCACGCACGGGCGCAAAGCCTGCGGCTTTTGCAATTTGCCGCTAGCCATGGAGATAAAGAGCGGATGCCCCAACTTAAGGCGGGCGAAGCGAGCGTGCAGCCATATCGACGAAAACCTCCGCCCGGCGGCCGATAGTGATCGCTGTCCGAGCGCTTGCTGGGCGAAGCGCTGAAGATGCCGTCGGTGGCGACCGGGTGGTGCTGCGAGCCGGCCGCGCCGGGCCGCGGTGATCAGCAAGTTGGACTGCTGGTCATCACGCCGAGTGTATCGCAGCTGCCGTGGTCTGCCGTCTTTGGCCAGGAGTTCGCCGGCGACGCGCGAGCGATTATTTTGGCATCAGCACCGTGTCGATCACGTTGATCACGCCATTCGACTGGTACACATCGTAGGTGCTGATGCTTGCGGTGTTACCGGCTTCGTCCTTCGCGACGATGTTATGCATGCCGTTCATGTGGAACATCAGCTTGCCGCCGCTCGCAGTCGCCAGTTCGGCCTTGCCATTGCCCTTCTTGATAGCGCCCTGCAGCGCCTTGAAATCATACTTCCCCGGCACGACGTGGTAAGTCAGAATCTTGGTCAGCGTCGCTTTGCTTTCCGGCTTGACGAGCGTGTCGACGGTCCCGGCCGGCAGCTTGGCAAACGCCGCATTGGTCGGAGCGAACACGGTGAACGGGCCCTTGCCTTTCAACGTTTCGACCAGTCCGGCGGCTTTGACGGCGGCGACCAGCGTGGTGTGGTCGGCCGAGTTGACGGCATTGTCGACGATGTCCTTCGACTGCAACATGCTCTGGCCGCCGACCATGACGGTATCGGCTGCGAGCGCCGTGCCGGCGGTTGCGAATGCTGCGGTCAGAACGAGTACGGTAGCAAGTTTTTTCATGATGACTCCTGGTGTGATTGTTTGCGTGTGCATGAATTTATACGCAGCCACAACCACACCAGATTCACAAATTTCTTCCAGAAATTTGCGCACTCAGATCTGCACCAGCGCGCCTTTGTACAATATCGGTCCGGTTGGCCCGTTCGGATCTGGCGAGCCGCCCCTCGGCTCCAGGCTGACCGCCAGCAGCGGCGTCGAGCCTGGGGTAACATCGCCCGGCATCGCCAGCGTGACCGCGCCGTTGGCCGCGAGCAGACCCAGCGAGCGCGGTGCGCCCTGCTTCGGCAACGCCCACAACTGCAGCACCTTGTCGGCAGTGACGGCCGAATCGCCGATGACCCTGACCATCAGCGTGCGCCGCACGGCGTCCGCAGTGACGACAACTGCCGCCTGCGCGTTCTCGCCGCTCAGTGCGGCAACGTAGGAAACAGCCGGCGATTCGACCACCGGCGCGCGCGTTGCCAGGACGAACACGAGCAGCATTGCCAGCGCGCTCGCGCCCAGCCCAAGGCCGCGCCAGAACCTGAGGCTGTCGCGCAACCGCCCCGAAATCGCAGCATGCACCGGAGCCACGCGCAGCGCCGCAAGGTTAAGCCTGCGTTCGATGCCGACCCACACGCTCGTCGGCGGCTGCACGGGAGACGAAAGTTCGGCTAACGGATGCAGCGTACCCTGCCAGCGCGTGACCGCCTGTGCCAGGGTCGCATCGATGGCGATCCACTGTTCGAAGCGGCGGCGCGCACCGCCCTTGAGCGTGCCGAGCACGTACTCGGCCGCCAACTGCTCGCGGAGCACTTCATTGCGCTGCAAATTGCTGTGATTCATGCGCGTTCCAGTTTCGACATGCAACCGCGCAGGCGTTCAAGGCCGCGCCGGATCCACGTCTTGATTGTACCTATCGGCAATTTCAACTGCTCCGCCACCTCGCTGTGCGACAGGTCGTGATAGAACGCCAGCGCGATGGCCTGCCGATGCATTCCTTCCAGGCGTGTGAGGCACTGCGCCAGCGATTTCGCGTCGCCGCTCAATTGCAGCGCTTCGAACGGCGTCGCCGCGCCGCTTTCGAGCGCTTCCATCACCGCCGGATCGAAGGTGTCGGCATCGATCTCGACGCCGGCGCCCGCCACACCCGCGCGCCGCAGCGCATCGAAAGCCTTGTTGCGCACGATCGTCGTCATCCACGTCATCGGCGCCGCAAGGGCCGGCTGGTAGCTGGCGGCATTGTTCCAGATGCTGATGTAGCTCTCCTGCAGCACTTCCTCGGCCCACTCTCCCTTGATCAATATACGCGTGGCGAAGCCAAACAGTTTCGGCGAAGTGGCGTCGTAGAGACGGCGAAAGGCCACGGCGTCGCGCTGCGCAACTGCCGCGAGCCATTCCCGCAATTGATTTTGCTGCGGATCGATAGATGCCACGAGATTTTCCGTTCAAGAAGTTTTTGCCGAGCTATTGCCCAGAGCACAACAATTATAGACGAGAAATTCCCGTTTCCACGGGGCGCTGTGCCGTTTTACGACGACCCTGAAAATAAACTGAAATTGTTGAATCCGTTTCCAAAAACGCTACGTATATCAGCGTAGGAGCATGAAGTAACGATTCAGATAACTCCGCGGCGCAGCTGCATCCCACATAATTAAAGGAACGATCATGGACAAGACGAAACGAACCAACCTATTGCTGGCAACTATGATTTCTGGCGCCGTGCTGGCAGGCGCATTCGCGCCGGCGCAGGCGTCGAGCCACCGCGAAGCGCCGTTCCTGACCAAGGCGCCAAAAGTCGACGGCACTGACTTCTACATGTTCCGTAGCTACGCCGCCGGGCGCGAAGGCTTCGTGACGATGATCGCCAACTTCCAGCCGTTCCAGGATCCGCAAGGCGGCCCGAACTTCTATCAGTTCGACGAAAACGCGCTGTATGAAATCCACGTCGACAACAACGGCGACGCCAAGGAAGACATCACGTTCCAGATGCGCTTCAAGAATACCTCGAAAGGCATCGCGCTGCCAATCGGCGGCAAGTCGATCCGCATTCCCCTGATCAATTCGAGCACCATTTCCGGCGTCAACCCGGCGTCGCTGAACGTGCGCGAAACCTACACCATCGACATGGTCAAGGGCGACCGCCGCTCCGGCACCCGCACCCGCCTGGCCGCTGTGACCGGCGGCGCCACTGAATTCGACAAGCCGGTCGACAACATCGGCGACAAGACATTCGGCAGCGCCACCGCCTACGAAACCTACGCCAACCTGCACATGTACGACCTGAACATGGGCACCTGCGGCAACGGCCGCGTATTTGTCGGCCAGCGCAAGGAGCCGTTCTACATTGCCGTCGGCAAGATCTTCGACCTGTTCAACCTGAACCCGCTCGGACCTGAAGTGGGTGGCAACAAGAACGACCTCGAAGGCAAGAACGTTAGCTCGATCGCCATCGAAGTGCCGATCGCCTGCCTGACCAACGGCACCGAGCCGGTCATTGGCGCCTACGCCACCGCCAGCCTGCGCCAGGGCCGCCTGCTCAATCCAGCACCAAAAACCGGCATCA
>NZ_PDOC01000011.1 GCF_002760655.1 Massilia eurypsychrophila
GGCTACGTCGAGTGGGCGTTCGCCAAGCGCAACAAGATGTCGCACACCCAGCTGAAAAACAAGGACGGCGTGTTCCTGCAGCCGGACGACGAGAACTTCAAGGCCGCCGCCGCCAACGCCGAGTGGAGCAAGACGCCTGGCTTCGGCGTGGTCCTCACCGACATGTCCGGCAAGGCTGCCTGGCCGATCACCGGCGCGTCGTACATCCTGATGCACAAGACCCAGGCCGACGCCGTCAAGGGCAAGGAAGTGCTCAAGTTCTTCGACTGGGCCTACAAGAACGGCGGCGCTGCAGCCGCTGAACTGGACTACGTCCCGATGCCGCCGTCGGTCGTGACGCAGGTGCAAGGCGCCTGGAAAGCGCAACTGAAGGACACGTCGGGCAAAGCGGTGTATTAATCGAAGCGGCTGGCGCGCGGAGACTCCGCGCGCCATGGTTGCAAGCGGGGACCCATGCTGAGTCGGCACTGTGTGCATGCTCAGCAGGGTCCCCGCTTCGTCATATCACCATGTCATTATCCTGAAGCATTTGCCCTGCAAAATGCTAGTTGCGTACGGGAATCAACCGTGCGCTAACTGCAATCCTTGGGCCCACCATACCGTGAAAACCATCCTGTCCGCCGACGCACCGGCACCTCCCAGGATCTCCGTGTCGATGATGGCGAAGCGCACCGCGCGCCTGCTCGGCAGCCTGCTGTGGCCGCTGCTCGCGCTGCTCGCCTGCGCCACCATCTGGTCGCTTACCATCGCCCGCGCCAACGTCGAATGGGAACGCGCCAACGCCGCCGTCACCAAAGATGCGGGCGCCTATGCCAAGGCGTACGAACAATACGTCACCCGCTCGGTCGGCCAGATGGACCAGGTCACCATGCAGCTCAAGCACAGCTGGGAGCACTCGCGCAACCCGCGCCTGATCGAAGACCTCAAGCGCGACGGCATGTTTACCGACAGCGCCTACGTCGCTGTCAGCATCGTCGACCGCCAGGGCGTGGTGCGCTCCTCGACGCAGGCTGCCACCGGCGCGCCGAACCTGGCGCACACGCGCCTGTTCGCCCATCACCGCGACAACATTTCAAGCGCGCTCAGAGTCGGCGTGTTGCCGGGCGAACTGGCCTACAGCCAGGAAGTGGTGCTGTTTACGCGCCGTCTCGACACCGCCGACGACGGCTTCGACGGCGTCGTGGTGCTGGTTGTCGATGCGCGCTACTTCACGTCGTTTGTCGGCCCGGCCGCGCTGGGCGAGCACGGCATCGTCGCGCTGGTGGGCGCCGACACGCGGCTGCGCATCGAGCAGCGCGGCGACGGCACCATGGCCGACGGCGGCGCCGCCTCGATCCTGCCGCACAGCGCCGCCACCTGGCGCGGCGCCAGCGGCGTGCAGCTGGTGCAAGGCGACGCCGGCTTTGCCGACGGCATCGGGCGCGTGCTCGGCTGGCGCCAGTCGAGCGCCTATCCGCTGGTGGCGCTGGTCGGCCTGTCGCACCGCGACGCCGTCGCCGGCGCCCAGCTGTACTGGCAGGAGGGGCGCACCACGGCGATCCTGGCCAGCGTGTGCCTGCTGCTGGTCGGCTCCCTGGCCGCCGCGTTCTCGGCCCGCGCGGCCGCGCGCCTGCGCGAGCAGGACGAAGTGCGCAATGCCTACCGTACCGCGACCGAAAGCGCCAACGACGGCTTCTACATGGTCGCGGCGATGCGCGACCGCCAGGGCAGGATCGTCGACTTTCGCATCGTCGACTGCAACGAGCGCGGCGCGTTCTTCTATGGCATGCAGCGCGACGAACTGGTGGGCACGCGCCTGTCGCTGATCGACAGCGGCTTGTTCGGCGAGCAGCTGCTGTCGACCTACCGCAAGGCGATGGAGCACGGCTTCCATGAAGACGACCGCCGCATGCCGAGCGACAATCGGCTCAACATCCGCTGGGGCCACCGCCGCATCGTGCGGGTCGGCAACGGCCTGGCGGTGACCTTGCAGGACGTCAGCGAGCGCAAGGCGCACGAAGCGCAGCTCGAACGACTGGCCAATGAAGACAGCCTCACCGGCCTGCCGAACCGCCACTGGATGCTCGAATTCATGCCGCGCGCCATCGACAAGGCGCGCGCATCCGGCACCGGGTTCGCCATCCTGTTCATCGACCTCGATGAATTCAAGCAGGTCAACGATTCACAAGGCCACGCGGTCGGCGACCAGCTGCTGCAGGCAGCCGGGCGGCGCCTGTCGGCCTTGCTGCGCCCGACCGACCACGTAGTGCGCTTCGGCGGCGACGAATTCATCGTGTTGCTCGACCCGTACGATGGCGATCCGCAGGTGGCGGCGATTGCCGCGCGCATCGTCGCCGCGTTCAACGATCCGTTCGCCATTGCCGACGATGCGCAGGCGGTTGGCGCTTCGGTCGGCATCAGCGTCTTCCCACGCGACGGCGCCGATGCCGAGACGCTCATCAAACACAGCGACATAGCGATGTACGCCGGCAAGAGCGACGGCAAGGGGCAGTTCCGCTTTTTCGATCCGGCGCTGTCGGCCACGCTGAAAAGCAAGGCGCGCCTCAAGCACGGCCTGCTCGAAGCGATCGAGCGCGAGCAGTTCACCTTGTACTACCAGCCGCGCGTCGACACCCACACCGGCGAATTGCTCAGCATGGAAGCGCTGCTGCGCTGGCGCCATCCGGCGCTGGGCATGGTCTCGCCGGCCGAGTTCATTCCGCTGGCCGAAGCGAGCGGCCTGATCCTGCGCATCGGCGAAATGGTGATCGACATGGCGTGCGCCCAGCTCGCCGCGTGGCAGCGCGCCGGCGCGCGCGTCGTGCCGGTGTCGATCAACGTGTCGCCCAAGCAGTTCAAGCGCGGCGGCGTCAAGCATCAGCTGACGGCCGCGCTGCACCGCCATGGCGTCGCAGCCGCGCTGCTGGAGGTGGAAATTACCGAGTCGGCCATGATGGGCGACCAAGATGAAATCATCGCCGAACTGGCCGCCATCCGCTCGCTCGGCGTCAAGCTGCACGTCGACGATTTCGGTACCGGCTATTCGTCGCTGTCGCAGCTGCAGCGCCTGCGCATGGACGTGCTCAAGGTCGACCGCGCGTTCACCGCCGAACTGGGCACGTCGCGCGAAGGGCGGGTGTTCTTCCAGGCGATCGTGTCGATGGCGCATGCGCTGGAAATGTCGGTCGTGGCCGAAGGCGTCGAAACTGAACAGCAGCTCGATATTCTGCGTGCGCTCAAGTGCAACGAGGTGCAAGGCTACTTCATTGCGCGGCCAATGCCGGCCGACGACATGCAAGTGATGATGGAGCGGCGCTTCCTGCTGCAACCGGTCGAGACGATGGATGCCTGATGCTGCAACTCAGGAATAATTTTTAACGCAATGCCTTCAGGAGACGACAAGATGACAGCTTCAACACGCAAGCCGGCGGCGACGCCGGCAGCACCGACAGAGGCCGCCACACCTGCAGCACCGGCACGGCGCCGCGCCGCCGCTAAAACGGTGGTGAAGCTGGCCCCAAAGCCAGCGGCGACGCCAGCCGCAGCGCCGGCCGCCGTCGCGGCCGCCCCCAAACGCAAGCTCCACGAAAAGCGGATCCGGACCAGTTTTGCCCTGCCCGAAAGCCAGATCGTCCTGCTGGTCGAACTGAAGAAACGATGCCTTGAGTTCGGCATGAACGTCAAGAAGGGCGAGCTGTTGACGGCCGGCCTGCAGTTGCTGAAGTATCTGCCCGATACGGCGCTGGAAGCGGCGGTGCTGCCATCGATGCGAGCCGGGCGCAAGAACGCGCCGGTGAAGAAGCGCAAGAAGTAAGCCTGCATGGACGGAATGCGCGGTGGCGATGTCATCGGTCTGTCACCGCGGCCAGCTAGAATCGAGCGGCTTTCTCCTCACCAGGCAGACATGACCCCAACCACAATCTTGATGCTGAGCGCCTCGGCCGGCACTGGCCACACCCGCGCGGCCGAAGCGCTGCGCGTGCATGCGGCGATGGCCGGCGGCGAGCTGGAGGCGGTCCACCTCGACGTCCTGCAGTTTGTCACGCCGCTGCTGCGGGCGATCTATACCGATGTCTACAATCTGCTCGTCGGGCGGGCGCCGGGGCTGTGGAGCCGCCTGTACCGCGCCACCGATCGCGCCAGGCCGCGCGGCCGGGCGCACAAGATCCGGCGCTGGGCCGAGCGCATCAGCAGCCGGGCCTTGCTGCGCGAAGTGGCGCAGCGCCGGCCGGACCTGATCATCTGCACCCACTTCCTGCCAGCGGAGATGCTGTCGCCGCTGTGCGGCAGCGGCGCCCTCGCTTGTCCGGTCTGGGTGCAGGTGACGGACTTCGACCTGCACCAGATGTGGGTGCACGACCATATCGCCGGCTATTTCGCGCCAAACGATGAAGTCGCCTTCCGGCTGCGCGAACGCGGCATCGCCGCCGCGGCGATCCACGTCACCGGCATTCCCATCATGCCGGCGTTCTCGCACCAGTTCGACCGCCGCGGCTGCGCGCGCGCGCTGCAGATCCAGCCGCAGATGATGACGGTGCTGCTGATGGGGGGCGGGACAGGCTTGGGCAGCGTGATTCAGATCGCCGAACGCCTGCTGGCGCTGCACATCAATTTTCAGATCATTGCGCTGGCCGGAAAAAGCGCATCGACGCTGGCCGCGCTGCGCGAGCTGGCGGCGCGCCATCCGGGCAGGCTGACGCCGCATGGCTACACCGGCCATATCGAGCGGCTGATGGCCTGCTCCGACCTGGTCGTGACCAAACCGGGCGGACTGACGACGGCCGAGTCGCTGGCGATGGGCTTGCCGATGATCGTCATCGCACCGATTCCCGGCCAGGAAGAGCACAACGCCAATTACCTGCTCGAGCGCGGCGTGGCGCTGAAAGCCTTCGACATGGTGACCCTGGAATATCGGATCCGATATTTGATGGGGCATCCGGCCAAGCTCGAGGACATGCGCAGCAAGGCGAGGGCGCTGGGCCGTCCGGAAGCTGCGCGCGCGGTGCTCGACACGGTCATGGCGAAGTTGCACGCATGACGCCGCAAGGATTGCAGTTGGCGCTGACGGTGGGGTTTGTCGTGGTCCTCGCCTATTTTTTCGCCAAGGTGGAGATTCATATCGAAGGCGATGCGGGCTGGGCGGCGAATCTGCCGACATGGCGGATCGAATCGCACTGGCTGCTCGATATTTTGTGGGGCGGGCGCGCGATGACCGGCTACCATGCCTGGGTATTCCCGTTCATCGCGCTCAGCTTTCACGCCCCGATCTTCTTTACGGCGGCGTGGTCCTGGCAAATGGAAGCGCGCATTCTTGCGGCAATCATGCTGTTCTGGATTGCCGAGGACTTCCTCTGGTTCATCATCAATCCGGCGTTCGGATTGCGCCGCTTTCGCGCCCGGTTCGTGCCCTGGCATAAGCACTGGGTGTGCGGCGCGCCGGTCGACTACTGGATTTTTTCCAGCGCCAGCGCGGCGCTGTTCGCGTATTCGTAGTGAGCGGTGGGCGCTTCAGGCGAATGGCAGATCGAGCGCGTGGCTTACGCGCACGCACAGTTCCGTCGACGTGCGCGCAATAACTTCCCGCGGCACCGCGAATTTCTCGGTCAGCCGGTCGTGATCCTCGAAGCCGTATGACACCATGAACGGGTGCATGCCGGTGCTGATGGCCGCGTGATAATCCTTGAATTCGTCGCCGCACACGTAGGCGCGGGCGGGGTTGACGTCGAAGCGCTCGCGCGTGAGCCGGAATTGCGCCGTCTTGCCCTGGCTGAGCGGGACGTGGTCAAAGAAATCGAATTCGCCGACATCGATGTCGTGGCGCGCGAACAGCAGGCGCAGCGTTTCGAGCGGCTCGTTGGTGACGTTGCGGGTGACGAGGCCGACGACGACATCAGGCGCCGCGATCAGCGATTTGATCAGGTCGGCGATCCCCGGATAAAGGCTGGCCTCTGAGCGGTACACTTCGGTGAGCGACGCGACGATTTTCTTGCGGCCGCGCTGGCGCATGTTTTTCTTGATAATCGACGGGAATTCCTTCAGGCCGCCCAGGTACTTGAAGAGATGGTGGCGCTTTTGAAAGCTCTTTTCCGCGCCGAGCGTCATGCCGTTGAGCGCGAACGCCTGTTCGATCGCCGGGTAGGCATCGATGGTGGTTCCGTCCGCATCGAGGATGATGAGTCGCTTATTCTGGAACATGATTTCCTCAGGGCCGGCTGCGTGATCTGGCCATTCTGGAGACTGCGCATGACAGGTTGATGACATGGGGTCGGCCAAATAGTGCGCAGGTGTGGAGATGTGTGCATTTTCGCTGCTGAGTTCACTGTAGAATTTCCGTCATGACACTTCAGCGCAAACTTCGCATCGCAAACATCCTCATGCTGGTAGGGATATTACCGCTGGTTCTCGGCATCAGCTGGATAGTATCGGGAATCGTTTATGCTCAACAGCACAAAGGGCAAATGGGCGGATCCGATGCATTTCTGATGATCGGCGTGCTCATTGTCACTTATGCCTTCGCGTTGCTGCTAGGTGGTGGAAGTTTGATATGGTCGGCAGTGGTGGCCAGACGAAACGCTGGAATACGCGCGACCGCCTCAAAAATCATCAGGATAAGCGTCTGGTTTATGCTGGCGGCTCCGCTCGTATGGTATTTTGGATTGGCGCTGACACTACTTTAAAGCGCGCTGCAATCGTTTCGTCAAGAGGCGCGCTGCGCCCTCAGCCTGGTAATCATGGCGTCTCAAGTTGGGCTAACGCCGCTGGCGCTGTCCGCCTTCTGTTCAGCTGTCAGATGGCAGCGCGCCCAGTGTCTCGACAATCGCGTTCTGAAACCTCTCTGGCTCGTCTTGATGTATTTGATGTCCAGATTTTTCGAACAAAAACAGGGCTTTTCGCGGGGCCTTCAATTCCATGAAGTACGCCTGCGCGATGCCTGTGGACGTTTGAATATCATTTTTGCCGACCAAAAAAAATACCGGCACGGAAACCTTTTTCAATGTCTTGGGTAGGTCGATGCTCATGACTTCGTTCCACACGGGCGACCATGTTTTGGACCACGCGAGAAATCCGTTTTTGAAGTCGCTACTCAGGGCAAATTCTTTGCCATCTTTATGGAAACGCCACTTTCTCGGATAAAACATGTCTTCGTCGATCTTGAAGGGAATGCTGATCTTGGCAAGCTCGTCGCTTGCAACAGCATTGTCTTTAAAGTGAGCTTTCAACGCGCCTAGCAATTCCTTTTCGCTAGCCAACTGGCTGATGACGGGATTGGCAGCGAAGTACGCGTGCAGAAGTTCCGGATGAATTCTAACGATATGAAAACCAAGCACGTTGCCCCAGGAACTGCCGAGCAAATACACTTTATCGTGCTTCAACTGCTTCCTGAGGAACTGGATGACCTGAACAGTATCCATTTCCATTTGCTCAACTGAGGGTTGGGTAGGGGAATCATTCAGTTTCAACGTCAACCGGCACATTTCGTGACGTCGGACCGTCTGTACTCTGCGCTTGGCTAGTACCGAATGGGGCTAGCACTGCGAGCAAAACACCTAACTAATACGCATATTATTCTCATCAATTCTCGCTAGTCCAGGTCAATTTCCCAATTGTAAACGCGCCCGCTGTTTAGTGAGGCTGGAAATGATTGGCCATCAACTTTAGCGGCTCGTGTTTCGAACCGAATGGCTCGCAGTCTATGAATCTCGGCAAGGTGAGCAACGTCGATTTGACAAAATATCTATTTATAGATATTATGTCTCGCATAGTGCCATTGTGCTACTTGATTTATGTTTTTACTTGGCAAACTGGATGATCAATGACTAAGAAGCACATGCTTGAATTGTTGGTGTCAGCCGCTCTATTGTCATGCGCTGCATCACTGTCCACCGCAGGCACAACGGCGCCTTCGCTGCAGTTGCAGTCGATGGAACGCGTTGCGCACACTCTGCGCAGCACGACGGGCGCCGGCTCGGTCTCCATCGGCGTGGTGTTCGATGGCAAAACGTTCTCTGGCCATTACGCAAATCACGATGCGCGCAATGTGCAAGCAAACGACGCGACCTTGTTCGAAATCGGCTCAATCAGCAAAGTGTTCGCTGGCTCCCTGGTCGCCTTGGCGGTAGTGGATGGGAAGATTGCATTGGATGACGATATGCGCAAATATCTGGAAGGCGATTATCCTAATCTGCAGTTCAAGGGACAGCCGATCCGGATCAGGAACCTGCTGACGCACAAGACGGGTATTGATGTTCCGTTCCCCGATACGAGGGACATTCGCCTGAATTTTCCCCCGCACGACTTCATCGCGCAAAAGAATTTGCTTGACGGACGCTACACAAAGAATGACTTCTTCAAAGAACTTGCTGCGGCGAGCGTGACGGCCTTGCCGGGTACACGCTTCAAATATGGCGCGTTGGGACCGGAACTGTGCGCGGCGATATTGGAAAAGGTCTACGGCAAGAGTTACGACAGTCTGTTACAGGAATTCGTGCTTGGACCGGCCGGAATGACCGCAACGCGCCTGCGCCTCGCGCCGGGACAGCGGCTGGCGACCGGTTACAACGCCGATGGTCGCGGAATGGACCCGCTCTCCAGCAATCTGTGGGGCGCTTCGAAATTCCTGAAATCGACGATGGGGGATCTGATTTCCTTCGCCACGTTTGAACTGGCAAGCCGTCATCGGGCCGTGCTGGAATCGCAGCGCCTGATCGATCCTGACGGGCAGATGGCGTACTTTTGGGAGACTGAAAAGAACAGCGCCGGCTGGAATTATGTCAAGGATGGTGGCTCAAACGGGACGTCGAGTATCGTCAAAATCCTGCCGGCGCGGGGTATTGGCATTGTGATCGTCGTGAACCAAAGCGATGTGAACACCGGCACGCAGGTCGGGGTTGCCCTGGCTGCGCTGGAACGCGAATTGCTGGAGTTACCGATTGGAGACGTTGGAACAAAAATGACAACCTCGCTACCTTAGGTGCCCTCATGATCAAACGCACTCCCGAGCAGCGCGCACTATTGGAACAGATGGAACAGATCGCGATCGGACTTGGTAAAGCGTTTGCGCCGTTTTGCGAAGTGGTCGTGCACGACTTGCTCGACCCGTCGCACGCAATCGTCGCGATACAGAATAACTTGTCCGGTCGCGCGATTGGGCAGGAAGCCACTGAACTGGGGCTGGCGCGCATTGCCGACCCGAGCTTTCCACAGGTCCTGGCCAGCTACGCCAACCAGTTTGCAGACGGACGCCAGGTCAAGAGCACTTCCATCGGAATCAAGGATTCAGGGGGGAAGTACGTGGCCGCCTTATGCCTGAATATGGATTTGACCCCCTTTCGCAGCATGCAGCAGGTGATGCAGCAATTTGTACACATTCATGACCAGAGTGGGGTGGAGGAATCGCTGGCTCCTTCAGGAACGGAGGCGATTCGACAGCACATCGACCAATTCGCCGCCAGTTGCGCAACCACGCCGCGCGCGTTGAAGGCGGAGGAAAGGCGTTTGATGATGCGCGAGTTGAAGGGGCTCGGTTTGTTGGAGGTGAGGCGCAGCATGGAAACGGTGGCCCAGCATCTCGGGGTGTCGCGGGCCACTGTGTACAAGGATGCAGCGTGAGAGAACCTCAATCGTGGTCGCGGGGATCGGAACGAGCGGTTACGCTTGCCGAAATACGTACGAGTCCGATCATTGACGCTTCGCGAAGTGTCGTCAGGCGCCCAGCGGCATCGGTTGCCTGGTGACGGCAACCGCGACGATATAGCCGAACGTGGCGAGCGCGCCGACGAAGGCCGCCATGCGCACCGTCCTTGTGCGCCCGCGCTTAAGGGCGATGGTGCCGAGCACGATGTAGACGAGCAGGGCGATCACTTTCGCGCTCAGCCAGTTTTGCGCAAGCGGGTACTGGCTGCTCCACACGGCCAGCGTGATGGCGCTGGCCAGCAGCAACGTGTCGACCACATGCGGCGCGATCCGCACCCAGCGCTGTTGCAGCAGCGCCGGGTCGCGCAGCATCCACACGCCGCGCAGCAAAAACAGGCTGCCGCTAACGGCAGCGCAGCCCATGTGGAAATGCTTCAGGGTCAAATAGTCCAAAGGTGCCTTCTTGATCAAAACAGTCGCCGGGGGCTTAATATAGCCGAGTCCGGCCGTTTTTGGAGCGGCGCCGCATCGCCGCCGGATAAAAATGTATACTGTTTAACGATCCATCCGTATCGGTGCCACGCCTGCACGAGATTTGCCATGAGACTGACCTCCTATACTGATTACGCCTTGCGCACGCTGATTTTCCTCGGCGTGAACCGCGATCGCCTGGTGACCATCCAGGACATCGCCGACCTGCACGGCATTTCGAAGAATCACCTGATGAAGGTGGTGCACCAGCTGGGCGTCAACGGCATCGTCGACACGGTGCGCGGGCGCAATGGCGGCCTGCGCCTCAAGCGCGAGCCGGCCGACATCAACATCGGCGCAGTGGTGCGCAGTACCGAGACCGATTTCTACATGGCCGTCTGCTTCGACCCCAACCACGTCGGCTGCGCCTATTCGCCCGCGTGCTCGCTGAAGGGCGTGCTGGGCGCGGCCACCGCGGCCTACCTGAAAGTGCTCGACGGCGTGACCCTGGCCGACATGCTCGTCGGCCTGGCGCCGCCGAAGCCAAAAACCAGTCCGGTGCGCATGTATCCGCGCGCTCCGCTGCCGAACTAGGCAAACCCCGCCAAACGCATTGCCGCGCCGCCCTTGCGCAAAGCCGGCATTGAAAGTAGTATATGAAATACTTCTTATAAATGCGAGTGCGCCATGAGCCTGTCCACCATCGAAGAGCCCGTCCCGGCCGCCGGCAAGGTGGCGTCGCCGTTTGCCCATCCCTTCTGGGCGCTGGGCTTCCGGCCGTTTTACCTGCTCGCCGCCGTGTTTGCCGCCGTCGCGGTGCCGGTCTGGGTGGCGCAGTACTTTGGCTATATCGGCTGGCAGCGGGTGGGGCTGGCCTGGCACATGCACGAGATGGTGTTCGGCATGGCGGTGGCCGTCATCGCCGGCTTCCTGCTGACGGCGGTGCGGGCCTGGACGGGCCTGTGGACCGCGCGCGGCGGCCAGCTCGCCGCGCTTGCCGCGCTGTGGGTGGCCGGACGGGTGGGACTGCTGGCCGCTCCGCCGCTGCTCGGCGCGCTGATTGACATCGCCTTCCTGCCGCTGACCGCCTGGCTGCTGTTCCGGGTGCTGCGCCGCGCCGGCAACAAGCGCAACCAGTTCCTGCCGCTGCTGCTGGTGCTGCTGACAATTGCCAATGCGCTGTACCACGCCGCCATGCTGGGATGGATCGTGCTGTCGCCGGCCACACCGGTGCAGGCGGCGATCCTGATCGTCGTGCTGATCGAATCGGTGATCGGCGCGCGCGTGATCCCGATGTTTACCCGCAACGGCGTGCCGGGCAGCGCGCCGCTGGTCAACCCGAAACGCGACAAGATCGCGCTTGGCCTGACGCTGGCCGCCATCGTCGTCTGGCTGCTGCCGTTGCCGCCGGCCGCGTTTGCCGGCTTTGCGGTGGCCGCCGGCTGCGCGAGCTTGCTGCGGCTGGCAGGCTGGCACCCGCAGCGCACGCTGGCAGTGCCGCTGGTGTGGATCCTGCACCTGTCGTACGCGTGGATACCGGTCGGGTTTTTCCTGCTGGCGCTGGCCGAGCTGCACATGGTCACGCCGAGCGCGGCGTTCCACGCGCTGGCGGTCGGATCGATGGCCGGACTGATCATCGGCATGATGACGCGCACCACGCTTGGCCACACCGGGCGGCCGCTGCTGGCCGGCGCCGCCGAAACGTCGATGTTCTGGCTGATTCAACTGGGCGCCGTGGCGCGGCTGTTCGCCGCGCTGGGCCCGGCCGGGGCGCGCGAGATCAGTCTGGTTGGCGCGGCGCTGGCCTGGTCGCTGGCGTTTTCGCTGTTTGTGATGGTGTACGGCCGCTTCCTGTGGCAGGCCCGCATCGACGGCAAGGAAGGCTAGTCATTCGACGGATTGTCGCGCCGGTGATTCAAGGACAAGCCTCGCGGCGCTCCCCGGTGTATCATTCCTTGCAAATTTTGCGTGGGATCTGGGGGAATTATGGCAGTCGGCTGGGTAGGAATGTTAAGGATGGTCCCGTGGGGCGACGTCATCAAGGCCGCGCCGGAAGTGGCGAGCACCGCGCGCAGGCTGTGGGATTCGGTTGGGAAAAAGAGCCCCGGGCCCGATGTGGTAAACGACGTCGACGGCGCCGTGCACGCGCCCGACCCGATGGTTGCCCGGCTGGAACACGCCGAGACGGCGCTGGCCGACCTGCATGCGCAAATGCTGGCCGCTTCCGAAGTGATCACGACACTGGCACAGCAGAACGCGCAGCTCGTTGCCCGCATCGACATGCTGCGCAAGCGCGCGCTGTACCAGGCCATCGCCACTGGCGCCGTCAGCGTGATCGCCATCGTCATCGCCACCGCAGCCTGGCTGGCGCGCAGCAGCTGATGAAGTTCGTGCTCATGTTCGGCTTCGCCTTCATTGCGTACGCGCTGGTGGTGGGACGCGCGCGCCGCCGCGGCAACCCCAGCAAGGAGTCCGACCGCGCCTACATCCTGCTGGCCACCGCAGCGAGGTATATGTTGTACATCGCGGGCGCGATAGTGCTTGTGTTCGTTGTCGCAGTGCTATTCCACCAATGGTGAGCTCAGGGTGATGCCGGCGCCGGCGTCGCCGCACTGCGGTGCACCACTTGCGGGCGCAAGACCAATACCGGAATCGTCGAGTGCGCCAGCACGTTTTGCGTCACGCTGCCGGTGACCAGGCGCCCCATGCCGCGCTTGCCGTGCGATGCCATGAAGATAAGGTCGCACTGCTTTTGCTGTGCCACCTGAATGATTTCGTCATGCGGCATCGCCGAGTAGCTCGTCACGGTGTCGCAAGCAAGGCCGGCTGCCTGCGCTTGCTGCGCGACGCGGTCGACGTTCTGGCGCGCTGCCAGTTGCAGCTGGTTCAGCTCGGCGTTCAGGTCGAGCGTCATCGGGCCTTCGGTGCCCACCAGCGAATACGGCTCGACCACCGAAAGCGCGACAATACTGGCGCCGCACGCGCGCGCGAAAGCAATGGCGGCTGTCACGGCCTGGTCGGACATGCCGGATCCGTCCGTCGGCACCAAGATTTTCGTATACATGTCATGCTCCTCCTGTTGGTTCCATTCCGTGCGCCGGGCGTGCCCGCGCGCTTGACGCATGTCGTGTGGCGTCAGCCGGCGCCGCCGGTCGCCGGGCCCTAGCGGCTGCTCTCGACGCGCACGCCATCGCGCACCCGGTCATCCGGATGCATGATGACGCGCTCGCCGGCAGCCACGCCGGACAGCACCTGCGTGTGCAGGCCGTTGCCGGCACCCGGGCGCACTGCGCGCTTGCGTGCGCGCCCGGCATCGACGACATACGCTGCCCAGCCGGCGCCGTCGCGAAACAGCGCGCTGGCCGGCATCTGCAGCACGTCGCCGCTTTCCCAGACGATGTCGAGCGCGCCGGTCGGCTCGTCGCACAGCAGCACGCGCGGGCGCTTGGCGACGGCGCGCGCGATCGACACGCGCTGCTGTTCGCCGCCCGACATCTGCGCCGGGAAATGGTCCATGCGCCCGGCCAGGCCGACCAGGGCCAGCGCCGTCTCGGGCGCCAGCGGATCGTCGGCGATGTCGGTCACCAGGGCGACGTTTTCGCGCGCCGTCAGGCTCGGGATCAGATTGTAGAACTGGAACACGAAGCCGACCACCCGGCGCCGGTAGTGCGTCATGGCGGCATCGTCGTCGAGCTGCATGGCCTGGCCATCGAAGCGCAGCGTGCCGGCCGACGGCGCGTCGATCCCGCCGAGAATGTTGAGCAGCGTCGACTTGCCGCTGCCGGACGGGCCCAGCAGCACGACGAATTCGCCGTCGTACAGCACCAGGTCAACGCCGCGCAGCGCCTGCACCACGACCTCGCCCATCTGGTACGTCTTGGTCAGGCCGTGCGCCTCGAACACTACGTGGGCGGCGCTGTCGCTTGCCGGGATGGCCATGCCGGGTGCCTCGATCGATGACTGTGCGGCCGGCGCCGCCGGCATGATTGCCCTTATGGTTTGACCGCGGCGGCGCGCGATTGTTCAGTGCCGGCGCAGCGACAATCGCCCGCCACGTCGCGGCCCATTCGTTAGTTCAGCGCAGCTTGCCAGCGCCGGCGTGGCGCCACGGCAGCGCGCGGAACGCCGGTTTCAGCATCGACAGCGCGAACAACCCGACGGTGCTGACCCCGATCGCTGCTGCGAACTGGGCCAGCGTCAACGCCTGAAAGCGGAAGATCGCCGCCAGCCACGGCACGTAGAGCACCAGCAACAGCAGGCCGAGCGCGGCGCCGGCGACGATCCAGACGAGCCGGTTCGGCGTGCGCAGCGAAGCAATCACGCCAAGCGAACTGGAACGGTTGGCAAAAATGAGTGCCAGGTTCGACAGCACCAGGCTGGCAAAGCCGAACGCGCGCGCCTGCGCTTCCGGCAAGTTGGCCAGGCTCCAGGCATAAGCGGCGAGCACCAGCAGCAGCACCACCGATCCCTGCGCCATCGCCACTGCAATGCTGCGCCGGCCGAACAGCGCGGCATCCGGGCCGCGCGGCGGGCGGCGCATCTGGTCCGGTTCGGCCGCCTCGTTTTCGAATACCAGCGAGCAGGCCGGATCGATGATCAGTTCGAGGAAAACGATGTGCATCGGGTACAGCAGCGGTGGCCATCCCATCAGCACGGGCAGCAGCGCCATGCCGGCGATCGGCGCATGCATCGACACGATGTAGGTCATCGCCTTCTGCAGATTGCTGTAGATGCGCCGTCCCGCGGCGATGGCGTGGACGATCGACGTGAAGCGGTCGTCGAGCAGCACGATGGCGGCCGCTTCGCGCGCGACGTCGGTGCCGCGCTTGCCCATGGCGATGCCGACGTGGGCCGCCTTCAGCGCCGGCGCGTCGTTGACGCCGTCGCCGTTCATCGCCACCACCGCGCCGCCCTGTTTGAGCGCCTGCACGATGCGCAGTTTCTGCGCCGGCGAAATGCGCGCGCACACGCTGGTGCCGGGCAAGCGAGCCAGCAGGGCGGCGTCGTCCATCGCCGCCACCTCGTCGCCGGTGAGCGGCACGCCATCCGGCAGGCCGGCTTGCAGCGCGATGGAGCGCGCCGTGGCGGGATAGTCGCCGGTGATCATGACCACGCGGATGCCGGCGGCGCGGCACTCGGCCACCGCCGCCGGGATGTCCGCGCGCAACGGGTCGGCCAGTCCGGCCAGGCCGATCAGCTCCCATGCGAAGCCGTGCGGATCGTCCGGCAAGCTGTCCGCATCGATCTGCGCGCTTGCCACCGCCAGCACGCGCAGGCCGCGCTGCGCCATCGCGTCGGCCGCGGCCAGCACCTTGCTTCGCTGCGCTTCGTCGAGACGGCAAAAGGCGGCGATGCTTTCCGGCGCGCCCTTGGCGGCGACCACGCAGGCGCCGGCCTTGCCCGCCTGCCACACGTGGGTCAGGGCGCGTCGATCGGGGGTGATGCCGTACTCGCGCACCAGCGTCCAGTCCGGGTGCAACTGCGCTGTACCTTGCAGCGCGCTGTCGCCGAGGCGGTGAAATGCCAGTTCCATCGGATCGCTGGGACGCACCGCGCTGGCAAGGATCGAAAACTCGGCGAGGCGCCGAAACGGCGCGGGCAGTTCGGGTTGCCCGCTCGCCAGCTCCTGGTGTTGATCCTCGACATACAGGGCTGCGACGGTCATCTGGTTTTCAGTCAGCGTGCCGGTCTTGTCGACGCACAGCACCGAGACGGCGCCGAGCGTTTCGATCGCTGGCAGGCGACGCGTCAACACGTTCTGGCGCGCCAGGCGCCATGCGCCGAGCGCTGGAAACACGGTCAGCACCACGGGAAACTCTTCCGGCAACATCGACATCGCCAGCGCGATGCCGGCCAGCAGGGCCTGCAGCCAGTCGCCCCGGGTCAGGCCGTACACCAGGACCAGCGCCAGGCTCATGCCGATGCCGAGCATGGCAAACAGCGTCGCCAGCTTGGCCGTTTCGCGCGTCAGCGGCGAGCGTTCGCGCACGACGTCGCGCAGCGAGGCGCCGATGCGGCCGATCTGGCTGTTTGCCCCGGTCGCGTCGACCCTGGCGATGCCGTGGCCCTGTACCACCAGCGTGCCTGAGAACAGCCGTGCCGATTCGGTGGCGGCGCCGGCGCCGGCCAGCGCCGCTTTCATCACCGGCACCGATTCGCCGGTGAGCAGCGATTCGTCGGCCTGCAGGCCGTTGCCTTCGACCAGCACAGCGTCGGCCGGCACGCGGTCGCCCTCCGCCAGCACGACCAGGTCGCCGCGCACCAGCTCGCGGCTGTCGATGCCGGCCCGCTTGCCGTTGCGAATGACCGTCGCGCGCGGGCTGCTCAGGTCACGCAAGGCGTCGAGCGCGCGCTCGCTCTTGCCTTCCTGGTACAGCGTCAGCCCCAGCGTGACGCCGACCATCAGGCACAGGAACAGGCCTTCGCTCAGTTCGCCGAGCAGAAGGTACAGCGCCGCCGCGCCGATGATGAGCAGGAACATCGGTTCGCGGGCGGCGTCCAACAGGATGTGGCGCCAGGTGCGCTTGTCGCTCTCTGGCAGGCTGTTCGGACCCTCCGCCATCCTGATACGTTGTGCTTCATCGTCGGAGAGGCCGCCAAGCATGCCGGTTTCAACCATTGTGTACATCCTGAAAGTGATGGGCGGGCTTGCCCAGTTTCCGATGGTAGGTAGTTGCCGGTGCTCTTTCCTTGACGCACATCATGCACCGCGTTTTTGTTTGTGGTACGCGCTGAGATAGCTGCGCATTGACGGCGAAGGAGGCATCGGCAAGCGCAAGCGTTGCCCGGCAGCATGGCAGCGATGGTCTTCGATGGCCCTGGGCAAGCGCTGCGCGCGGCGCGCCTGCCGCTGCCGGTTGCCGGCGAGCGCGACGTGCTGATCCGCGTATCGGCCTGCGCGGTATGCCGCACCGACCTGCACATCGTCGACGGCGACCTGGCGCCGCATCGGCGCCCGCTGGTGCCGGGCCACGAAATCGTCGGCACCGTGGTTGACGCCGGACGGGCGGTGACGCGTTTCGCGCTGGGGCAGCGGGTCGGCGTGCCGTGGCTGGGCAGCACTTGCCGGCATTGCCGCTACTGCCTCAGCCATCGCGAAAACCTGTGCGACCAGCCGGTGTTTACCGGCTACGACCGCGACGGCGGTTACGCCGAGTACGCTGCCGCCGATGAGGACTTCTGCTTTGCGCTGCCGGCGCGCTACGACGACCTGCACGCGGCGCCCTTGCTGTGCGCCGGGTTGATCGGCTACCGCGCCTATGCGATGGCCGCGCCGGACGGCGCGCTGGGCATCTACGGCTTCGGCGCCGCGGCGCACCTGGTCACCCAGCTTGCCGTGCACGCGGGACGCACGGTGTATGCCTTTACGCGGCCGGGCGACCTGCGTTCGCAGCACTTCGCCCGTTCGCTGGGCGCCGCGTGGGCCGGCAACTCGCAGCAGGCGCCGCCGGCGCTGCTCGATGCGGCGATTATCTTCGCCGCGGACGGCGCCCTGGTGCGCCAGGCGCTGGCGGCCAGCGCCAAAGGCGCCAGCGTGGTCTGCGCCGGCATCCACATGAGCGACATCCCGCCGCTGCCGTATGCGTTGCTGTGGGGCGAGCGCTGCGTGCGCTCGGTGGCGAACCTGACGCGCGCCGACGGCGAGCGCTTCCTGGCGCTGGCCGCGCGACACCAGCTCGCGGCGCAGGTCACGCCGTTTCCGCTGCCGCAGGCGAACGACGCGCTCGCTGCGCTGCGCGCGGGCAGCTTTGATGGCGCTGCTGTGCTGGTGCCCGGGTGACCGCGGACAGGCCCGGCGCGCTGCAACGTATTCGGCCCGCATGGCGCCTGCAGCGTTAGCGGCCGTGCAGATCTGCTATTGTTGCGACAGCAATAGCATCCGGCAAACTTCATAGGGGGCCCTCCCAGCAATGAAAAACGAGATATCCATCCGGCGCGCGCGCGAAGGCGACGAAGAGGCGCTGGCGCTGGTGGGCCAGGCGACCTTTCTAGAGACATTCGCGGGCGTCCTCGACGGTGCCGCGATCGTCGGGCACTGCCAGAAGGCCCACTCGGCGTCGCAGTACTGCAATTGGCTGGCCGATTCCGAGGTCGCTATCTGGCTTGCCGAGATTGCGCCGGGTAATGCGCCGGTCGGCTATCTGGTCATTGCCCCTCCCGACCTGCCGATGGTGGACATCGGCCAGGATCTCGAGCTCAAACGGATTTACCTGCTCAGCCGCTATCACGGGGGCGGCACCGGCAAGCAATTGCTGGCGCAGGCCATCGACCATGCCCAATCCCAACGGGCAGCGCGCCTTGTGCTAGGGGTCTATTCCGGCAACACCGCTGCCATTGCTTTTTACCGGCGCCAGGGCTTTGCCAACCTTGCCGAGCGAAAGTTCAATGTGGGCGGCAAGGATTACGATGATCACGTCATGAGCCTCGCGCTCGCAACCGCCTGAAAAGCTGACCTCAACTGCCGACCGCGCGGCCTCGCGCCGGTCCACGCATCTCCACGCCCTTGTTGCCATTTTGATGTCATGAGCTTGTAGTTTTCGTTTGATTTAATGCATCGGTTCATGCAGCGGATGGCACGTATCAGGCACCACGCCTGTGCATGCCCGATCGGCATGCGCAACCGGCGGCACCACGATTCTCCGTCATCCGGCACGCACCGGTGCGGGACGAAATCCGCGACGATGCCGCCGCCAAACAACGGCGCGTTACCTCACTACGAATATGGGTTAGCAATGGATAACACAGCAATCTCGGCCACTCGTCGCAATCTCCTCAAGGGCATCGCCAGCGCTTCGGCACTGCCGTTCGTCGGTGCGTTTACTGCCATGCAGTCGCAGCAGGCGTTGGCCGCCAATGGCGCCACCACGCTCGTCACCAGTCCGTATGGCGCGATCGCGCCGGTCAACGACATGACCACCGGATTGCCGCTGCTGCAACTGCCGCTTGGCTTCAGCTACAAGAGCTTCGGCTGGCGCGGCGACCTGATGACCGACGGCAAAGCATGCCCTGGCGGTCACGACGGCATGGGCGTGATCGTCTCGCGCAAGGTCGGCCGCAGCACCGAGCTGGTTTTGGTGCGCAATCACGAGATCGGCTCCGCGTCGGCTGCCAATTTCCTCAATGCGCCGGGCGTCTACGACAGCGGCAATACCAGCGCGACCGCGACGACCAAATTTGGCGGCGGCAACACGAACCTGCTGTTCCGCGATGGTAATTTCGTCAGCATGACGCCTAGCTTGGGCGGCACTCAAACCAACTGCGCCGGCGGGGTCACGCCGTGGGGCACCTGGCTGTCGTGCGAAGAGGTCAGCTCGGACGCCGCCGGCACCAGCGGCAAGAAGCATGGCTACGTCTTCGAAGTGACGGCCGATCCGGCCCAGACCACCGGCCTGCCGATCGTCGGCATGGGACGCTTCGGCCACGAAGCTGCCGCCGTCGATCCGGCCACCGGCATCGTCTACGAGACCGAAGACAGCTCCGGCAAGTCCGGCTTTTACCGCTATATACCGGACATCGTGCCAGGCTATCCTGGTTCGCTGGCCATGGGCGGCGTGCTGCAGATGGCGCGCGTGAAGGGCATCGTCAACGCCAACCTCGGCACCGCGCCCGTCAACGCCACCTATGAGCTCGAGTGGGTCAATATCGCCAACCCTGATCAGAACCGCAGCAATGCGACCGGTCCGACCGGCATCACGATCAGTTCCGCAGCCGGTCCGTTCGTGCAGGGCTGGACCCAGGGCGCGCTGCGCATGAACCGCGGCGAAGGCATCTGGTACGCGCAGGGCAAGATGTTTGTGATGGATACGTCGGGCGGCTCGGTCGCGCGCGGCACGATCTGGGAGCTCGACCTGGCCAGCCAGGTGCTGACCTGCATCTACTCGAGCCCGAGCGCGCTGGTGGGCAACATGGGCGACAACCTCACCGTCAGCCCGCGCAACGCCATCCTGATCTGCGAAGACGCTTCCACCGCCGCGACCGACAGCTTCGGCTTCGGCCAGCGCCTGATGGGTCTGACCGGGGCGGGCGACGCGTACATCTTCGCCAAGAACAACGTCACGCTGACATCGACCCAGCTGAACACGGCCGGCAAGCTGGCCAGCCTGCAGGGCGACCACCGCTCCAATGAGTTTGCCGGCGCCTGCTTCGATCCGACCGGCCGCTACCTGTTCGTCAATATCCAGACGCCTGGCATCACGTTCGCCATCTCGGGTCCGTGGGCCAAGGGCCCGCTGTAACACACGCCATCCAATCACAACGAAAGCAACCGCCATGAATTTCCGCACACTGTTGATATCATTTTTGGGCGCGCTGGTAATTTCGGGTTCGGCCAGCGCCGCTGTGCTCGTCAGCTCCACCGGTTCGCCGGCGAACGTGGTTACCGACTACAGCACGCCATCGCTGGTGTCGTTCGACCTCGACCTGGAAAACTTTTCCAGCACCCGGCTCAATTTCGTCATCGAAGAGGGCGACCTGCTCGGTCCACTGAGTTTGAATGCGCTGGTTCGCAACCTCAGCGGCATGGGCATCGACCATTTCACGTTCGCGCTGCAGGGAGTCACCTTCGCCGCGGCAGGCAGCGTGACGCCGGCGTTCGGCACCGTCGCCGGTGTCGGCTTCACCAGCAACCTGGCGACGATCGACTTCCGTACGCCGGAATTTGCTGAATTCCAGTTCGGCAATCCGTTTGGCACGGTTGGCAAGAGTGACTGGGTGCTGAACACGGCCAATCTGCGCGCCGGCGACCAGTTCTCCATCACCGCATCGGTGCCGGAACCGTCGACGATTACCCTGATGCTGGCGATGCTGATCGCCGGTTCGCTCGCCCTCAAGCGCCGCGACGACCGCTGATACGATCGCGCCTGTGCCGGCGACGTCGCGCGGGCGCCGCCGATGCCTGCAACTGGCGCATTTGACACTGCCGGCATCGAATGCTAGCCTGAAAAACCATCTTCAACACCTCAGGCACCTGCCATGCGCTACTGGCACCTTGACCGCGCTGCCCCTTCCGGTCCAATCGACCTCTCGCAGGTCACCGGGCTGGTGGCGGCAATTGGCCAGGCCGACGCGTCCTCCTTCGCCACCGAAGTGCTCAATACATTGGGCGCGGCGGCGCGGATTTCGCAATGTACTATCTTCGCCTACGAGTTCGGCAACCGCCCGCGCACCGTGTCGGTGGCCGACCACCGGGGAGGGCGCTTCCTGCGCGACGTCGCCGACGTCTACTCCAAGCTGTACTACGTCCTCGACGGCAATCAGGGCATCGTAAGCTCGGCCCAGCCGGCGCGGTCGTCGGCGTCGATGGTGATCCACCAGCAGGGCAGCGACGAGATTGTCCACGAAGGCTAACGGGTGGCGTGCTACAGCGACCCGAACGTCTGCGACCGCCTGTCGCTGATGCTGCAGCCGGCCGAGCACATCTGGTTGTCGGTCAACCTGTACCGCGATCGCCAGCACGCCAACTTCCAGCCAAAGGAGATTGCGCTGGTCGAGACGCTGGCGCCGCTGCTCGGTCACGCGGCAAGGCATCACTACGCCTTGCACGGCCAGAGCCAGCAGGGCATTCCGCAATTGATGCTGGCGCGCCTGCGCAGCGTTTGCCCGACCCTGGCCAAGCGCGAACTGGACGTCGTGCGCGGCGTGCTGGAGGGTTATTCGGCTGCAGAAATCGGCGACATCCTCGGCATCAGACGGCCAGCGTGGTCACTTACCAGAAGCGCGCGTATCAGCGCCTTGGCATTTCCAGCCAGCGCCAGTTGTTCGCGCTGTGCCTGTCGGTTGACAAGCCTCAGACGCCGAACAAATCCCTGCGTTGCCATGAAGGCAACGCCGGCGTACACTGAGCCGTTCTGACTGTCTGCTATCGGCCAGTAGCAAACGTTCACCGTGTAGGCCAATGTAACGTAGAAACGCGCATTAAACTCAATCAGTACGCCATTGAACCTTATGCAAATTCAAATCGACTATCGTCTTACTGACATCGGGTGGGCTGAATGCACTGTATCGTCAGGTGAGCGGACGTGCCTAGTGACGGCGTCGTACGAGTCCGACGCGCTCAGGAACCTTGTCCTTGCCGCAAACGGCGTGTTGGCGGGATTTTCTGCTCTGACATTCAGGTTTGACGAAGAACCGGGCGAATTTCGATGGGTGATCACCGCCCCAAGGCACAACGAAGTGCAGATAGACATCTTACAGTTTCCGGAACTATGGGGCGCACGGCCCGACGCGGAGGGCATTTCGTTATACACATCACGTTGCCGCCCAATCGTTTTTGCCAAGGCTGTCGCAGATGCCGCGAGGCGGGTACTGGAGGCACACGGTGAAAGCGGCTATCTCGAAAAGTGGGATGCACATCCGTTCCCAGCGGCTCAATATGCTGATTTAGTAAAAGCAATCGAAAAGGATGGAGAAGACTAACCTGTCTTTCCCCCGCTGCATGGGTGTCCGCTTTGGGTCGATAGCGGACTGTCGGTGATAGACGACTTTCAGCCAGGCGCCGGACCATTAACACCCTTACTTACTAGCCGATCATTTACTTACATGAGACCAAACTTCCACGAGGTAGCAGGACTATGGGAACGTGATGGGTCGCTTCGGGACATCTACGTCCAGGACACCGAAGCTGTGCACTGGAATCGCTTCGACCAACTGCTTAGCCAATATACATGCTCGTACACTTTTGATGGTGTGGCGGCACCCTTCCCAGGAGCGCAAAGCGTTCTAAGAAATCGTGAAGGCTCGCATGTGTTGTCGATTTTGTTGAACGGCCCGGTTGAAGTTTGCTGTCACTTTTTCATTGCCGAGCAGTTAGAACTCGACATCTCTCCCAAGGAAATTACTGGCGCAATCGAGCATGACGAAGTGTTGTCATTTGTCGAGAACTTGGCGGAGGCTTTAGAGCTTTCTGCGGACATAACGCCCGAAAACTCGGAGCACACGCCCTTTCTGACTTACGTACCGCAGAGCAGAACATGGCGCATGCACGATGAGCCGGGTAGCTCTTAACGTCCGCAATGGGTCGAATGCGGCGGGTCAGCACAAACTGCAACAAGTTCAAATTGGCAACATGCTAGACTTGTTCGAACAGCCGGTTTCGGCCAAAAGCGGACCTTCGACCGAAGGAGCACAAGGAAGACATGACCAATTCAAATCGATTGAGACGGATAGCAGTTTGGGTACCGACTCATACCCCTCCTCATTTCTTTTTTTTCTCCGTGCCAGGAAGTGGCGATTTACCAGGGCTGACAGCATGACGTCGCAAACAGGCAGTTCAATACTGAATAAACTGGTCATGCTGGCAGCTTGCTTCGGCGCGCTTACCATCATCCTGCTTACGATAATCGGCGGGGCGATGTTTCCCGGGTATAGCCATGCATCACAATTCATCAGCGAATTGGGGGCTCGAGGTGCGCCGCATGCACAGCTCGTCAATTTCGGCGGTTTCCTTCCTGCGGGCGCTCTTGTGTGTGCGTTCGCCGTGCTGGCATGGAAAGCATTGCCGCGCTCGGCGGGCACTACCATCGGCATGGTCGGTATTGCGCTATTCGGTTTTGGTTACCTGGTCGCTGTGTTTTTTCCGTGCGATGCAGGCTGTAGGCCTGCCGCACCCAGCTATTCGCAGCTGATCCATAACTCTTTGGGACTGGTCGGCTATTTAACCGCGCCAGCGGCATTGGCTATCTTGGGATGGCAGGCCCGCTCCTGGCTTGGCGGCAGGTTGCTGTCGATGCTGGGCTTTCTAGGGGCGCTGACGGCGTTTACCGGGCTGTCGCTGTTGTCTCCCGAGTTCGCCTTCGTAGGTATCGCGCAGCGCTTGCTGGAACTAAGCGTCCTAACGTGGATCGTTGCCTGCGGAATATACGTCAACAAAAAGACGGCTACCAGCTAGATTGGCGTTGTATGCAATAGAAGCGGTCGGAGCCTCAAGGTCCGCCACCTGTTCCGCAAAACATAAAGCTGATGACCTTGCTGTCCAAACTAAACTCTGCCTTAGCTGCTGCTACGCTGACTTTCGCGGAAATAGCTGCTGCTCAACCATCCGCCCTGGTGGTTCGTATCCACTACGTGGTGAGCGAGAGGTCAGCTGACCGCGTGGAAAAAATACTGACAAGTCCGCTTGAGCGAGCTCTGCGCGCGCTTCCCCGAATAGTCAAAATGCGGTCAGCTACCGGTAATATGGCCAAAGGTGTAACTGTAGACCTTCAACTTCACTTCGAAGGAGGAGCGACTGCGCAAGATTTAGCAATGGTCTTGACGCAAGTCGCAAAGCAAGAGATTGAGAATATCGACACTTCTTCCGTCGCGGTACATCGAATGCCACCGAGTGTTGATAACGACGCCGATTTACTGTTGCGCTAGGTTTCATATACGTTGACAAACGGGTCGAGTCTGCTATGGGACGATAGCGGACATACACGGCCAGGCTCCGGACCAAGATGGCGGCCGTGTTAGTACACGGTTTGTGTTGGCGGTATATCGAACGGCTTTGTCAGGCGTACTTAGGCGCCGGCACTGGCAGCAGAACTGGTGCCCCCTTGCGCCGCAACACGATATGCGTCGCCTTCGCCGAGCCGACCGATTCCACGCATTCGTAGCCGAGCGCGCGCAGGTCGAGCCCTTCGAACAGCGGCTCGCCGCGCCCGAGCAGGACCGGCGCGATTGCAATGTGCAGTTCATCGACCACGCCTGCGCGCAGATATTGGCGGATGGTGCTTGCCCCGCCGCCGATCCGCACATCCTTGCCGGCGGCCGCTTCGCGCGCACGGTCGAGCGCCTCGCGAATGCCCCCGGTGATGAAGTGGAAGGTGGTGCCGCCTTCCATTTCGATGGACGGGCGAGGGTAGTGCGTCAGGATGAAAGCGGGAACGTGATACGGCGGGTTGTCGCCCCACCAGCCCTTCCAGTTCTTGTCCGGCCAGTCGCCGCGATCGGGTGAGAACATATTCCGGCCGAGAATCCAGGCGCCGACATTCTGGAAGCCGCGGGCGGCGAAATCATCGTCCACCCCGGTGGTGCCGTCGTCGTTGCCGAACAAAGCCCGCTGCACGGTGCGTGTCGGGAACAGCCACTGGTGCAGGTCGGTCCCGCCGGCGCCGAGCGGATGGTTGAGGTCCTGGTTGGGACCTGCGCCGTATCCGTCGAGCGAAATGGTGAAGCCTTCAACGCGAACTCGTGTCATCGTTTTCTCCGTCTGAACGCCTGACTTCGATCTGGCGGCAATCGCCGCGCTGGCTGACCAGTAGTATATCCGCCCCTGCCGCGCTGTACCCAAAATGGGGACAGGCGCCCCTTGACGCACTCCTATACTCATTCCAATCGCATGGCATCAATAACAACAAGGCGGCAATGACCGCCGGCCGGGATGCCCGCCCCGCAGTTCATTTGGAGTTGAGGAGACCGTCAACATGCAATCCGTCCCATCGTCAGTCCCCGCCGTCCCCGCGCCCGCCGCCGACGCCGACGCCGAGCGCGTCAACGCCAAGGTGTCGAAGCGCCTGCTGTGGTTCATCTTCCTGCTGTTCGTCTTTTCCTTCCTCGACCGCATCAACATCGGCTTCGCCGGCCTGACGATGATGAAGGACCTCGGCCTGACGTCGACCCAGTTCGGCCTGGCGACCACGCTGTTTTACATCGCCTGCGGCATTCCGAGCAACATCGTGCTGGCGCGGATCGGCGCGCGTCGCTGGATCGGCGCCATCATGATCGCCTGGGGCCTGGCATCGAGCGCGACCATGTTCGCCACCGACCACAACACGCTGTACCCGCTGCGCGTGTTGGTCGGCATCACCGAAGCGGGCTTCTTGCCAGGCATGCTGCTGTACCTGACGTTCTTGGACAGCTCGGTGTGCCATGGCAGCCGCGCCATCTGCATCTCGCGGCGCAGCCTTGAAATCGTCGAGCGGCTCGGCGCCGTCGAAGGCTTCCTCAAAATCGGCCTGCCGTGGACGGGCGGGCGCAGCTTCTACCGCGACACCGAAGTGCTGCACTTCACCATGCCGCAGGACGACAACCAGAAGCTGCCGCCGATGATCAACCTGGCCCAGTACCACATCGAACAGATCCTGCTCGACGCGGCCGAGCGCCACGCGGACCTGATCGACATCCGCTGGCAGACGCGCGTCACCGCGATGGCGCAGGATGGCGCCGGCGTCACCTTGCAGCTTGATACCGCCGACGGGAACTATGCGCTGCAGGCCGACTGGATGGTCGCCGCCGGCGGCGGGCGCAGCACCATCCGCGAGGCGATGGACCTGCAGCTGACGGGCGCCAGCTACGAAGGGCGCTACGTCATCGTCGACATTGCGCTTGAAAGCGCGCGGCCGACCGAACGGCTGGCGTATTTCGATCCGCCGTCAAATCCCGGATCGACCGTGCGGGTGCACAAGCAGCCCGACAACATCTGGCGCATCGACTACCAGGTCGGCGACGGCGAGAACGCCGAACAGGCGGTGCTGCCCGAGAACGTGCTGCCGCGCGTGCAAAGCCTGCTCGACATGATGGGCGAGCGCGGACCATGGTCGCCGATCTGGATCACGATGTACAAGGCGAACGCGCTGACACTGGAAAAGTACCGCCACGGTCGCGTGCTGTTCGCTGCGACGCCGCCCACCTGGTGCCGATCTTCGGCGTGCGCGGCGCTAATTCCGGCATCGACGACACCGACAACGCGGCGTGGAAGCTGGCCTACGTGATCAAGGGCCTGGCCGGCGAAGCGCTGCTCGACAGCTATTCGAGCGAACGGGTCGCCGCGGCGCACGAGAACCTCAGCTACGGCACCAAGAGCACCGAGTTCATGGCGCCGCCGTCGTTCGCGTTTGCGCTGATGCGCACCGCTGTACTGAGCCTGGCCGCACAACATCCGGCCGTGCGCTCGCTGATCAATCCGCGCCAGAGTTCGCCCATCGCCTACACCGCTTCGCCGTTGAATTCGCCGCAGGACGAGGCGTGGAGCGCCGGTCCGGCGCCCGGCGCGGTGCTGCCGGAGTGCCCGCTGGCCATGGTGCGCGACGGCGTCGAACAAGTGCTGCACATGCCCGACCTGCTGGGACCTGGCTTCACCGTCTTCCAGTTTGGTGGCGACCCCGCTCAGATTTTTGACGGCGTAACGATGGTGCAGCTGGCGCCGCGCCACACCTTGAACGCGCGCTATTTCGATCACAGCGGCCGGCTTTTTGCGATGTATGGCGCGCAGGAAGGCGCCGTCTACCTGGTGCGCCCCGATGGCCACTTGGCAGGGCGCTGGCACGCCCCATCGGCCGCCACCGTGCGCTCTGCCATCGACCGCGTGCTGCACCCGATGCCCGGCTAACCCGAAAGGAAGTTATCATGCAAGACAGTGAACTCGACGCCGTCTACACGCGGCTTTGCAAAACCATGACCGAGGTGGGGGCCGACCGTTCGCCGCTGTTCCTGGCGCGCTTTGCCATGCTGGCGATCATCGAACTGGGCGAACCGGCGCTGGCCATGCGCCTGATCGACGCGGCAGCTGACGGCAACACCGACCAAACAGGAGAACCATTATGACCCTGGACTACCAGACCGGATTCGGTAACGAATTCGCCACCGAAGCGCTGCCCGGCGCGCTGCCGGAAGGACGCAATTCGCCGCAGCGCGCGCCGTACGGCCTGTACGCCGAGCAGCTGTCGGGCACCGCATTCACCGCGCCGCGCCACAGCAATCGCCGCTCGTGGCTGTACCGCATCCGGCCGGCCGCCATGCACGGCCACTTCACGCCGATCGACAGCGCCCGCCTTGTCAGCCGCTTCGACGAGCCGGCGGCCTCGCCGAACCAGCTTCGCTGGGATCCGCTGCCGATGCCCACCGAGCCGACCGACTTCGTCGCCGGCCTGGTGACGATGGGCGGCAACGGCAGCCCGGAAGCGGGCAGCGGCTGCGGCATCCATGTGTACGCGGCCAACCGTTCGATGGAGCGCTACTTCTACAACGCCGACGGCGAACTGCTAATCGTGCCGCAGTCGGGCGCGCTGGTGCTGGCGACCGAGCTTGGCATTCTGCGCATCGAACCGCAGGAAATCGCCGTGATCCCGCGCGGGGTGCGCTTCCAGGTCCGGCTCGAAGGCGACAACGCGCGCGGCTACGTGTGCGAAAATTACGGTGCGCTTTTACGCCTGCCGGACCTCGGCGTGATCGGCTCGAACGGCCTGGCCAATCCGCGCGACTTCCAGACGCCGGTGGCCTGCTACGAAGACATCGAAGGCGACTTCGAACTGGTGGCCAAATTCCAGGGCGGGCTATGGCGCGCCGACATCGGTCATTCGCCGCTCGACGTCGTCGCCTGGCACGGCAACTTCGCGCCGTACAAGTACGACCTGCGCCGCTTCAACACGATCGGCTCGATCAGCTACGACCATCCCGATCCGTCGATCTTCCTGGTGCTGCAGGCGCCGAGCGACACGCCCGGCGTCGACACCATCGACTTCGTGATCTTCCCGCCGCGCTGGCTGGCCGCCGAGAACACCTTCCGGCCGCCCTGGTTCCACCGCAATTTCGCCAGCGAATTCATGGGCCTGATCCACGGCGCCTACGACGCCAAGGCGGAAGGCTTCGTGCCGGGCGGCGCCTCGCTGCACAACTGCATGAGCGGGCACGGGCCGGACGCCGCCACCTTCGACAAGGCCAGCGCGGCCGACACCAGCCGCCCGGACCGCGTCAGCGACACGATGGCCTTCATGTTCGAGACACCGACCGTGATCCGCCCGACCCGCCACGCGCTCGAATCGGCGCAGCTGCAAGAGAACTATGCCGAATGCTGGCGCGGGCTCGCCAAGAACTTCGACCCGTCGCGCCGCTGATACCCATTCAAGGAAAACCTGATGTCATTACTGAACGAGACGCACGCGCCCGAATTGACAAGCTGGATCGACTCGGCCAACCTGCCGGGCACCGACTTCCCGATCCAGAATTTGCCGTTCGCGGTATTTCGCCGCGCCGGCAGCGATGAAGCGTATCGCGGCGGCGTGGCCATCGGCGACCAGATCGTCGACCTTTCGCTGGCCGCGCAGTGCGGCGCTCTGGCGCCGGAATGCCGGCCGCTGGCCGCCGCCGCCGGCGAATCGAGCCTGAACCGCTTCATGGCGATGGGGCAGGGCGCCTGGTCGTCGCTGCGGCTGGCGCTGAGCCGCGCGCTGCGCGGCGGCGCCGCCGATGCCGACCGCCTGGCCGGCTGCCTGGTCGCCCAGGCCGACGCCGAATACGCCGTGCCGGCGCGGATCGGCGACTACACCGACTTCTACACATCGGTCTACCACGCGACCAACATCGGCAAGCTGTTCAGGCCCGACAATCCGCTGATGCCGAACTATAAATGGGTGCCGATCGGCTACCACGGCCGCTCGTCGTCGATCGCGGTGTCGGGCCAGGCGTTCGAGCGTCCGCGCGGCCAGACCTTGCCGGCCGGCGCAACCGAGCCGGTGTTTGGCCCGTGCAAGCGGCTCGACTACGAGCTCGAACTTGGCATTTTCGTCGGCGCCGGCAATCCGGGCGGGCGGCCGGTGTCGATCGACGACGCCGAGTCGCACGTATTCGGCATGTGCCTGCTCAACGACTGGTCGGCGCGCGACATCCAGGCGTGGGAATACCAGCCGCTCGGCCCCTTCCTGTCGAAAAATTTCGCCACCACGATTTCGCCCTGGATCGTCACGCTCGAAGCGCTGGCGCCGTACCGGCGGCCGTTCGAGCGGCCGGCGGGCGACCCGGCGCCGCTGCCGTACCTGGCCTCCGACGCCAACCGCGCGCACGGCGCCATCGACATCGAGCTTGAAGTGCTGCTCGAATCGGCGTCGATGCGGCGCGCCGGCGCCGGCGGCGCGCGCCTGAGCGCGACGAGCTATCGGCATGCTTACTGGACGGTGGCGCAGTTATTGGCGCATCACACGGTCAACGGCTGCAACCTGCAGCCGGGCGACCTGTTTGGCAGCGGCACCTTGTCGGGACCGACGCTCGACCAGGCCGGCGCGCTGATCGAATTGACGGCCGGCGGCAAGAACCCGGTCGGTCTGCCCGATGGCGAAAGCCGCGCATTCCTGGAAGATGGTGACGCCATCATCCTGCGCGGCTGGTGCGAGAAGCCAGGCAGCGCGCGCATCGGCTTTGGCGAATGCCGCGGCACGGTACTGCCGGCGCTGGCCGAGTGACTGGCGTGGCGGCGTAGTGCTTAGCCGCCGCAGCCGCCGCAGCACGATTTGCGCGCCGGTGCGTCGTCGGCGACGACAAAGCCGGCCGTCTCCACCGCCGCGCGCAGGTCGCGCGGCGCCGCCAGTGCTTCGTTGAAGGCGACGCGGGCGCGCGAATGCGCCAGCGTGATGTGGACGCTGTCGACGCCGTCCACCGATTCAAGCGCCTTCGCCACCGCGATGGCGATCGCTTCGTTCTGCATGGCCGGGATGGTCATTGTTGTCGTTTCCATGTGATTTTCTCCTGTGGTGATGTGTTCAGCTTAAAACTGGGTCTGACCCCGGTTCGCAAGTTCAGCATAGGCAGGAATGGCGATGCGGTCCATCACATCCGGCCATTCCTGCCGCCGCCTTTTCAAAAACGTAAACCAGGTCAATTCCGCGCGGCGGGCGCCGCCAACTGCGCTTCCAATTCGACGCGCAGGCTGGTGTCACTGATGATTTGTCGTGGCATCAAAAATCATACTTAGACGATGCATGTTTTCCACATGATCTACATCAAGATTTCCAGAACGAATCAAATAGTTCGGCCGCTTGCTAAATATTTGATGTGAATCAATTTTTTAAGATGCGTCCCAAATGTAAGATTTGTCCATGGTCAACGGATGCACGTCGCATCTGACATAACTAGGTGAGAAGAAAATGAAAAGAACAATGATTTCGCAAGCCCTGATGGCATTGGTCATGGGCACGGCCGCATTGGCGCCCGCGATGGCGCAGCATGGAACGGCGCATGGCGCCGCAGCCGCCCCGGCCGCGGGTTCGGCCGTGCAGTACCGCCCCGACGTCACCTTCACGCTGCGCACCGATATCGCCGACGGCAAGCTGGTGTTCATCAGCGAGAGCGGCGCCACCAAAGGCACCGCCAACCCGACGCTGAACGTGGCCGAAGGCGCCATCGTGCAGATCAACCTGGTCAACGGCGACGGCGCGACGCACGATGTCAGCGTGCCTGACTTTAACGCCAAGTCGAACCAGATCAACGCCAAGGGTTCGAGCACCTCGATCGTCTTCAAGGCCGACAAGAAGGGCGTGTTCACGTATATCTGCACCTTGCCCGGCCACGTCGCGGCCGGCATGATCGGCAAGATCATCGTCGGTGGCGCGGTCGCCGCGCCGGTCGCCAAGGGCGCGGACATTTCGCAAAGCCCGTATGCGGTCGGCACGCCGGTCGGCGCACGCGGCCCTAAGAAGCTGACCGTCAACCTCGAGACGACCGAAATCGCCGGCCAGCTCGCCGACGGCACCACCTACCGCTACTGGACCTTCAACAACAAGGTGCCCGGTCCCTTCCTGCGCGTGCGCGTCGGCGACACGGTCGAAGTGAACATGGCCAACGCCAAGGACAGCCACATGATCCACTCTGTCGACTTCCACGCGGTGACAGGTCCCGGCGGCGGCGCCGCCGTCACCCAGGCAGCGCCCGGCAGCACCAAGAGCTTCACCTTCAAGGCGCTCAACCCGGGCCTGTATGTGTATCACTGCGCCACGCCGATGGTGGCCCAGCACATCTCGAACGGCATGTACGGCATGATCCTGGTCGAGCCGGAAGGCGGCCTGGCCAAGGTGGACCGCGAGTTCTACGTGATGCAAGGCGAGATCTACACCGCGCAGCGCCACGGCACTCAAGGCGAAGCCGAGTTCTCGCTCGAAAAACTGCTCAACGAGCAGCCCGAGCACCTGATGTTCAACGGCAGCCACGACGCGTTGACCAAGACGCACCGGATGGAAGCGAAAGTGGGCGAAACCGTGCGCATCTTCTTCGGCGTCGGCGGACCGAACCTGACATCGAGCTTCCATGTCATCGGCGAAGTGTTCGACCGCGTCTATTCGCAGGCCGACCTGACCTCGCCGCCGGCGAAGAACGTGCAGACGACCCTGGTGCCGCCGGGCGGCGCGACGATGGTCGAGTTCAAGGTCGAGGTGCCGGGTCGCTACATCCTGGTCGACCATGCCCTGTCGCGGATGGAAAAAGGCCTGGCCGGTTTCCTCCACGTCGTCGGCAAGGAGAATCCTGACGTGTTCCGCACCGCCAGCAAGCCGGACGCCGACTCGGGTCATTGATCGGCAGGCTTGATGAAAAGACCCGCAGCTTGCGGGTCTTTTGTCGTTGTTGTTTGCGTTGTTATTCCGAATATTCAAAGGCCCCGCATGTTAACTACCAAGATCGACCGCCGTGAATTTCTCAAGCGCCTGCCGCTGTTTGCCGACTTCTCGGCGCAGGAGCTGACCACGCTGGCCGCTGCGACGCAGGAACAGTATCTGCCGCGCGGCACGCCGATTTTTCGGCGTGGCGATCCGTGCCGCGGTTTTCACGTCGTCATCTACGGCCAGGTCAAGCTCGGCTTCGTGTCGGTGCAGGGCGACGAGAAGATCGTCGAGATCATCGGCCCCGGCTTCAGCTTCGGCGAAGCGCTGATGTTCATGGAGAAGCCGTATATCGTCGGCGCCACCGCGCTGGCCGACACCATGCTGCTCCACATCGGCAAGGAAGCCGTGTTCGCCGAGCTGGAACACAACCCGGCGTTCGCCCGCCGTATGCTGGCCGGCATGAGCCGCCGCCTGCATGGCCTGATCAAGGACGTCGAATCGTATTCGCTGCGCTCGGGCAGCCAGCGCATTGTCGGCTACCTGCTCAAGGATGAACCGGAGGGCGACGGCTCGCAGGTCACGCTCACCGTCAGCAAGAAGCTGCTGGCCTCGCGCCTGAACCTGACGCCCGAGTATTTTTCGCGCGTGCTGCACGACCTGTCCGAGCACGGCATGATCGCCGTGAAAGGCCGGCAGATCACCATTCTCGATATCGAGCGGCTGCGCGGCTACGAAGGCTGAAACAACGCCTTGATCGCGCGGCAGCGCACGGCCGCGCGGCGCAGGTCGAGTGCCAGCAGCCCACTGGCTACCGCCAGCAGCGCGCTAGCGGGACGCCCCAGCCAGGCCGGCAGCAAGGACGCGCCCAGCAGCGCGGCCAGCGCCGCCGCATGCCACCAGAACTGGCGCCGCGCCAGCGCATCGGGCAGGATCAGGCGGATCGGCGGCACCTCGCCTTTTTTGGCGCGCGGGTCCTGCTGCAGGTGATACCACAGCAGGAACGGCACGATCTTGTACAGCATCCCGTTGACGGCGCCGATGGCGAAGCCGCCGATGAACAGGATGCCGGTGGCCAGCGCCGCTTGCGGCTGCGGCGCCAGCAGGTGCAGCAGCGTGCTGCCGGCCAGGCTGCCCAGCGCCAGGCGCCAGTACAGCGTGGTGGCGTCGGCCTGCTTGCGCTTGCGCGTGGCCAGCAGTTGCGCGCTGAGCGCGGCAAAAGCGAACAGCGCGGCGCACAGCAAGGCTGCGGCCAGGCTGGCGCCGACGCCGCCGGCGATCACCGCCGCGCTCCATGCCGCCAGCAGGGCGGCCAGCAGCCAGGGCGCCCAGCGCGTCACCGGCGCAGGATACATGCGCGATGACTGGAACATCGGAATGACCTGGAACGCCACGCCGACCACCAGCATGCCGACCCAGCCGAGCAGGCCCCAGGCGGCGTGCAGGTCGGCCAGCATCGGTACCGGCACGGCCAGCATGCCGCCGAATGCCAACGCCAGCGTCACTCCGAGCGCCAGCGTGACGACAAGGCCTGCCACAGCCAGGCGCATCCCGCGCACCATCGGCATGGCCGGCGGCGGCGCCCGGCGCGCCAGTGTTTTTGCAATGGCGGCGATCAGGATCGCAAAGGCGCCGGCGGCGCACAGCGCGGCCGGCAAAAAGAGGAACGCGAGGTTGGCTGCCAGCGCGGCGGCCAGCAGCAGGGCGCCGAGCGCCAGGCCGCACCAGGACAGCGTGGCGGCAGCGCGACTGAGCGTCAGCACGCTGCCGGTCACCACGGGAATGAGCTGCAGGATCGAGCCGGCCATCGCCATGCCCAGGTAGCCCACCGTCAGCAGGTGCGTGGCGCCCAGCGCGGGCGCCGACCAGCGCGAGACGAACGCGTGCTCGCCGGCGCCAAACAGCAGCAGCGCGGCGAGCACGCCGAACCACGGCGCCGCCAGCAGGAAGCGCAGCGGCAGGCCCGGCGCCGGCGACAGCGCGTAGGCGAGGGAGCGCTGCATCAGCGCTCCTGGATCACGATCTGGTAAAGGCCCGGTTCGGGCTCGGTGCTGCTGTAGCGGTAGTTGTTGGTCTCGAGGATGCGAAACAAAGGGTGCGGCTCGCGCTCGATCAGCATGCGGATCTGCTGGCCGGCCAGCAGGCCTGCCAGCGCATCGAGTACGCGCTCCATCGGCTCCGGCGGATACAGGCCGCGCAGGTCGAGGAACACTTCAGGTGGATTGATTGGCTGTGGCATGGCGGTCCGGGTCAAAGGAGGATAGGGGGTGTCACGTTGCCCGCAGCGACGGCGCCGCGGCAGGCAGCAGCGCCGACAGCGGCACCTGGTCGAGCCGTGCGAGGAAGGCGGCGGTCGCCTCGGCCAGCACGCCCTTGAGGCGGCAGCGGCCGGCCAGCACGCAGGAGCTGGGGGTTTCCGAAAAACAGTCGACCATTTGAAAATCTGGTTCGGTCAGGCGGATCACAGCGCCGAGCATGATCTGCTCCGGGGGGCGCGCCAGCTGGATGCCGCCGGCACGTCCGCGCAGCGTGGTGAGCACGCCATGGATGCCGAGTTGGTGAGCGATCTTGCAGAGGTGATTGTGGGAGATGCGGTGAATGTCGGCGATCTCGCGCACGGTGATGATCTTGCCGGGATTGACGCCCAGATGCATCAGCAGGCGCAAGGCATAGTCGGTGTAGTCGGTCAGGCGCATGGCGGTGTTTCCCGTTCCGGATAAAAAAAGCCGGCACCCGCAATGGGCGCCGGCCAGCTTTTACTTCGCCGCGGCCAGCGCGGCGGCGGCCAGCTTGCGCGCGGGGCGGTTCTGGAACACCAGGCGCCACATGAACACGATCAGGAACATGACGCCGACCGAGAACACGATGTCACCCGGTACGCGCAGCCACACCATCGTCTCCATGAAGGTCGAGTGGACCACTTCCGGCGAGCGGGCGAACCAGACGCCGCGGGTGATGCTGGCCCAGGCCTGGTAGATGCCGGCAGGGACCAGCGACATGAACACCATCATCGCCAAGCCCAGGTTCAGCAGCCAGAACATCGGGCGCAGTGCCTTGTCGGACCAGGCCAGGCGGTCGGACAGCCCGCGCAGGCAGAACAGCATCAGGCCGATGCCGAGCATGCCGTACACGCCGAACAGCGCTGCGTGGCCGTGCGCTGCCGTCATGTTCATGCCCTGCATGTAGTACAGCGCGATCGGTGTGTTGATCGTAAAGCCCAACAGGCCCGCACCGACGGTGTTCCAGAAGCCGACCGCGATGAAGCACAGGATCGGCCACTTGTAGGTTTGTACCCAGGGCGCGGCCTTCGAGCGCTGGTAGTTGCGGTAGGCTTCGATGCCGATGATCGACAGCGGCACCACTTCCAGCGCCGAGAACATCGAGCCGATCGCGATGACCGACGTCGGCGTGCCGGTGAAGTACAGGTGGTGCAGCGTGCCGAGGATGCCGCCGAACAGGAACACGATCGTCTCGAGCACGATGGCGCTGTTGGCCGAGGAAGCGCGGATCAGCCCGAGGCGCGTGAACAGCAGCGCGATGACGGCGGTGGCGAACACTTCGAAGAAGCCTTCGACCCACAGGTGCACCAGCCACCAGCGCCAGTACTCGACCATCGAATAGTGGGTGGTGCGGCCCCAGGCCAGCGAGGTGGCGTAGAAGCCGCCGATGCAGAGCGCGGCGAGGAACACCATGGCGATCAGGCCGCGGCTCTCCGACGGCTTTTTCAGCGCCGGCCACAGCCCGCGTCCGAGCAGCGTGACCCAGAACAGCAGGCCGACGAACAGCAGGATCTGCCAGACGCGGCCCATGCTGGTAAATTCGAGGCCCTGATTGCCGACCCAGAAGGCGAAGTCGACGCCCTGCTTTTGCAGGGTGCCGATCCAGCCGAAAGCGGTGGAGCCGACCACGATGAACAGCAGCGCGTAGAACAGCACGTTGACGCCAAGCGCCTGGTACTTCGGTTCATGGCCCGAGATGGCCGGCGCGATATACAGGCCGGTGGCCAGCCATGCGGTGGCGATCCACAGCACCGCGAACTGGGTGTGGATGGTGCGGCTGACGACAAACGGCAGGATATCGGCGAGCGGGAAGCCGAAGAAGCTGGTGCCTTCAACCGAATAGTGGGCGGTGATGATGCCCATGCCTACCTGGGCCAGGATCAGGCCGGCGACGACGAAGAAGTACTTGCGCGTCGCCTTCATCGACGCTGTTGGCTTGAGCTCGAACAGCGGATCGTTCTTCGGCGGCGTCGGGTCGCCTTCTTCCTTGTGAATCGAATGGAAGAAGATCATGCCGGCGATCGCGGCGATCATCAGGATGACGCTGGCGATCGACCACATGCCGGCGCCGGCGGTCGGCGTATTGCCAACCAGCGGCTCGTGTGGCCAGTTGCTGGTGTAGGACAGGTTGCTCTGGCCCGGACGGTCGGTCGACGCGGCCCATGAGGTCCAGAAGAAGAACGCGGTGAGCGACTTGCGGTCCGACGCTTTCGGCAGCGAGTTCGGCGTCATCGCGTACTGCTCGCGCAGCGCGTCGAGCGAGGCGGCGTCGCCGAACAGGTCGTTGAAGTGGGCAGCGGTGCGGCGCACGGCCTCGGCGCGGGTGGTCGACAGCGTCAAGGTGCCGGTGACGGCGTCGTAGGTATTGGCGCGCAGTTCGTTCTTGATGGTGACGTCGACGCGTGCCTTGTCGCCGATTTCAAGTTCGGCATACTTGCGGCCATGGTCGCGCAGCGAGACCAGCTCCTGCAGCGCCAGCGCCTCGCGGTGCAGCCAGTCGGCCGACCAGTCGGGCGCCAGGTAGCTGCCGTGGCCCCAGACGGTGCCGAGCTGCTGGCCGCCGGCGGCCAGCCAGGCCTGCTGGCCAAACTGGACATTGTCTTTCGTGAAAAGTACCGTGCCTTCGGTACTGCTGACCTGCAGCGGGATGGGCGGCGCTTCCAGGTAAATCTCGCGGCCGACCCAGAGCAGGGCGGCGAACGAAAATACGCAGATGACCGCTAGCCAGGTCCATAGTTTGCGCGTGGCGTGCATACGATTCCTTATTGATGTTGTAGGTGTAAAGGGATGAGAACTAAGATGCATTCTATTTGCATGTTTTGCGTGGTGCAAACCCGCTGTGTGGTCAGAATTAATCCAGATTAAGAATTTCCCAGGACGGCTGGGTGGCGGAACGGCGCACGTTAGTGACGCCAAGAAAAACCGATGGTAGTTGGAGCGAGGCGCCGCCGCCCATGATGTAGATCAAATTTGCGGAAGAAGAACTGTTGCGTGCAAATATAGTTCCCAAGCGCACATTTTGTCTTGTCGCCTCAGGTTGCCGTGACTACCATGGGTGCCGTTGCGGCTCGCCGTTGGCTTGCCATCGCGCCGCTGAAATGACACACGGGAGAATAACAATGAGCAACACCGACGCGCCGATCCAGGCGAATCCGGCATCGCCGGCGGTCCACTTTGACGCGGCCCTGATTGCCAAGATGAGCCAGCAGGGTCCGCGCTATACGTCGTACCCGACGGCCGACCGCTTTCGCGCCGGCTACGGCCACGCCGACTATGCCGCCGTCGTCGGCCAGCTCGGCGAAGCGGCGCCGCGCCTGCCGCTGTCGCTGTATCTGCACATTCCGTTTTGCGAGTCGCTGTGCTACTACTGCGCCTGCAACAAGATCATCACCAAGGAGCACGACAAGGCCGCCGTCTACCTCGAGTACCTCAAGCGCGAGATTAGCATGCAGGCCGCCTTGCTCGGGCGCGAGCAGCGCGTCGAGCAGCTGCACCTTGGCGGCGGCACGCCGACCTACCTGTCGGACCAGCAGATGGCGTCGCTGATGGCGCACCTGGCCAGCTGCTTCGAATTCGCCGATGGCGACAGCGGCGAATACTCGATCGAGATCGATCCGCGCACGGTCGACCGCGAGCGCATCTTCTCGCTGCGGCGCCAGGGCTTCAATCGCCTCAGTCTGGGCGTGCAGGACTTCGACCCCGAAGTGCAGAAGGCGGTCAACCGCATCCAGCCCGACGCGCTGACGCTCGACGCCATCGGCGCCGCGCGCGAAGCGGGCTTTCGCTCGATCAGCATCGACCTGATTTATGGCCTGCCCAAGCAGAGCCTGAAGACGATCGGCGAGACGCTCGCCAAGGTGGTGCTGGCCAGCCCGGACCGGATCTCGATCTACAACTACGCCCACATGCCGCAGCTGTTCAAGTCGCAGCGCCTGATCGTCGACGCCGACCTGCCGAGCGACTCCGACAAGCTGGCCATGCTTGGCCTGTGCATCGAGCGCCTGACCGCCGCCGGCTACGTCTACATCGGCATGGACCATTTCGCCAAGCCGGACGACGAGCTGGCGGTGGCGCAGCGCAGCGGCCAGCTGCATCGCAACTTCCAGGGCTATTCGACGCATGCCGACACCGACATGGTGTCGTGCGGCGTGTCGGCCATCAGCGCCGTCGGCGATTCGTACTGCCAGAACGAGAAGTCGCTCGAGCGCTATTACGCCGCGCTCGACGAAGGCCACCTGCCGGTGGCGCGCGGCATCGAGCTCACGCGCGACGACTTGATCCGGCGCGACGTCATCGGCCGCCTGATGTGCGATTTCGCGCTGAGCTTGCGGTCGGTCGAGCGCGCGCACGGCATCGAATTCGGCGTCTACTTCGCCGCCGAACTGGCGCGCCTGCGCGAATTCGAGGGCGACGGCCTGCTCGACATCAGCGATAGCGCGTTGACGGTGACGCCGGCCGGGCGGCTGCTGGTGCGCAACCTGTGCATGGTGTTCGACAAATACTTCGGCACGTCCAACGACATTCCGCTGCAGCGCATGCGCTACTCGAAAACCATCTGACTGCGCGATTCTTAAACCAGTTCAAGGTTTTGCGCGCCGCCTCTCGTACCCGCTGGCTGGGGCGTGCGGCGGCGCTCTACAATGGTTTGCCGCATTCGCGGCTTTTCTGGAGATGTACATGAAGACCTTGATGAACGTCGCGCTCGCATGCGCGGCCCTGGCCCTGGGCGCACCTGCGCAGGCAAACGCCGACCTGGCGAAAACCAAGAACTGCATGGGCTGCCATGCGATGGACACCAAGGTGCTCGGTCCCGCCTTCAAGGAAGTCGCGACCAAATACAAGGGTCAGAAGGACGCCGAGGCCAAGCTCGTTGCCAGCATCACCAAGGGTAGCAGCGGCGCGTGGGGCGCGATGGCGATGCCGCCGAACCCTGTGAGCCCGGCCGAAGCGCAGACGCTGGCCAAGTGGGTGCTGGCACAGAAGTAGCTACCACTTGGTGCCAGTGTTTCACAGATCTGAAGTGCTGCGGCCCGTTAGCCGCAGCTGCCGATGTAGTGGCACTCGCTGCAATGGCTGCAGCCGTCGACCTTGTGCAGCGCGTGCGCGCCGCAGTCCGGGCATTTGCGCCCCACGTAGGGCCGCTGCGCCGCCGGCGCCGGCGGTACCGCGCGGTGCGACATGTCGGCCGCGCCGCCGCCCAGCTGGCGCGCCAGCTCCACTGTCGGCACCTGGTCGCCGTTCTGGTCGAGGAACCCGCGCCGGATCAGCACCCGCTGCAGCATGAAGGCAATCGCCGCCACCTCCGAATCGTGATACATCGGCACCTCGGTGCCATCGGCGCGCGTGAAGCTGCCGCAGCGAACCGGCCCCTTTTCCCACACCACTTCGCGCATGTCGGCCAGCGCCCGCGCCACCGAACTGCCGGCGCGCGCCGCCAGCGACAGCAGGCGCATCGTCGAAGTGATCCACTGCTGGCCGTCGCTGCGCTGGTTGGCCGGCATGAAGAACTCGAACGGCCGTTCGATCACCACCGGCAGGCCGTCGAGCCGTCCTTCGGCGCGGATGAAGCTCACCGTCAGATACGCCGCCTTCGGCCCTTCCTGGGTTGTGTAGCGGACCTTGCAGGTGACCGATTCGAGTTCGCCCGATGGCCGGCTGTCGAAGCGCCGGCGCAGCGGATCCTCATCGGGCAGGGCGGGCGACGATGCCGCCGGCGCCACACTGAGCACGCTGGCCAGGCCCGCATTCGGCCGGTAGGTGGCCAGGCCCTTCAGGCCCGCGCGCCAGGCATCGCGGTACAGGTCCTTGAATTCGGCATACGGATAATCGGCCGGCACGTTGACGGTTTTCGAAATCGCCGTGTCGATGAACGGCTGCACCGCCTGCATCATGCCCAGGTGGTCGCGCGCCGCCATCTGCAAGGCCGTGACGAATTGCGCGGGCAGGGCGGCGTCGTCGCTGACGTCGTGGCCGAGGTGGCGGTATAGCCGCCACGCGTGGTCCGCCACCTCGTAGCTGCGGGTGCCGCCGTCGGCCATGCGCTTCTTGCGAAAGTAGACCCACGAGAAGGCCGGCTCGATGCCGTTCGACGCGTTGTCGGCGAACGCCAGCGTGATCGAGCCGGTCGGCGCGATCGACAGCAGGTGCGAATTGCGGATGCCATGTGCGGCGATCCGCGCCCGCAGCGTGGTCGGCAGGCGGCCGACGAACTGGCCGGCCAGGTAGGCGTCGGCATCGAAAAGCGGGAACGGACCTTTTTCAATCGCCAGGTCGATCGAGGCGCTATACGCGGCGTCGCGCAATTCTTCCGCGATGCGGGAAGCCACTGCGCGCCCTGCATCGCTGTCGTAGGCGACACCGAGCATCACCAGGGCGCTGCCGAGTCCGAGGAAGCCGAGGCCCACGCGCCGCTTGGTGCGGCCTTCTTCGGCCTGCTGCGGCAGCGGCCACTCGGTGGCGTCGAGCGCCAGGTCGAGCATGCGCACGCCGACCGCGGCCACCTCGCGCAGGCGCGCAAAATCGATCGCTGCCTCCGCGGTGAATGGCGCATCGACAAAGCGCGTCAGATTGATCGAGCCCAGGTCGCAGCAGCCGTACGGCGGCAACGGCTGCTCGCCGCAGGGATTGGTGGCGCACAGCTGCTCGGCGTAGTACAGGTTGTTTTCGGCGTTGATGCGGTCGATGAACAGCACACCCGGTTCGGCGTGGTCATAGGTCGACTGCATCACCGCCTGCCATAGCAAGGCTGCGTCGAGCGTGCGGTACACCCACTTGGCGTCGGCGCGCTGGCTGGCGCCGGCGGCGATCTGGTCGTCGGACGGCTCGGCCGCGTGCACCAGGTCGAACGGCTGCTGGTCTTCAAGCGCCTGCATGAAGGAGTCGGTCACCGCGATCGACAGGTTGAAGTTGGTGAAGGCACCGTCATGCTTGGCCGCGATGAAGCGTTCGATGTCCGGATGGTCGATGCGCAACACGCCCATCTGGGCGCCGCGGCGCGCGCCGGCCGATTCGACCGTCTTGCATGAAGCGTCGAACACTTCCATGTACGACACCGGCCCGGAGGCGCGCGAGTGGGTGCCCTTGACCTTGCTGCCGCACGGGCGGATGGCGCTGAAGTCGTAGCCGACGCCGCCGCCGCGTCGCATCGTCTCCGCCGCTTCGGCGACGGCGGTGTAGATGCCGGGCAGGCCGTCGTGCCAGCCGGTGACCGAGTCGCCCACCGGCTGCACGAAGCAGTTCATCAGCGTCGCCTTCATGCCCATGCCGGCCGCCGAATTGATGCGGCCGGCCGGAATGAAGCCTTGCTGCTGCGCCCACAGGAAGCGCGCGGCCATCGCTTCGCGCAGCTCCGCGCTTTCGTACTGCGCCAGCGCGTCGGCCACCCGGGCCTGCACCGCGGCGATGGTGTTCTCGCTGCCTTTGGCATACTTCTCGCACAACACGTCGATCGACACTTCCTGCGCCGGAAGGGTCCGGCCTAACATTTTTTCGCTCGCGTTCATTCTTGTCCTGATTCTGAGGGCCGGCCGCCACCACGGCGCCAGCCCTGCCCACTATCGGCGAAGCGCCAGTGGAACTCCTTAAAGCAGGCTAAGGTTTTGCGCATGAGAACCGACTTGCGAGGGCTCTTTACATGGCTTTACATGATCTGGCGGCAAGAATTTCGCCAAACTGCCGATAATAGAACCATTACCGACTTGAAGAGAGCGTTATCGTGAGTGCAATTAGCAGTGTGGGCGCGGGTGCCGCGGCGTGGCAACCAAAACGGCCCGACGTGGCCAGGATGAGTGAAGACTTGTTCGCCACACTGGACGCCGACGGCACGGGTTTGGTCGACGAGGCAGAATTTTCCTCTGCGCTGGGCAAAGTGGGCGTGGCCGAAAGTGATGCCGCGGCGCTGGTGACGCAGCTCGACGGCGACGGCAACGGCAACGGCAACAGCGACGGCAGTGTCAGCAAGGAAGAGTTAAGCGCTGGCATACAGAAGTTGGCCGATCAATTCGAAGCGCAGTTCAACGCATCGCGCACCACCCAGGCGCACGGCGGCCTGCCGCCACCAGCGTCGCCCGAGGATGCCTTCGCCGCGATTGACAGTGACGGCGGTGGCAGCATCGACAAGGCCGAGCTGCAGGCGGCGTACGGGCAGGGCGAGGACAGCGCGCTTGCCGACGAAGTGTTCGGCGCGCTCGATTCCGATGGCGACGACTTGATCAGCAAGGACGAACTGGCGCAGGGCATGCGCGCCGCTGGCGAAGGCGCCGCTGCGGATGCGCCGCCGCCTGCGCGCGGTGGCGGCATGCCGCCAGGCGGCGCCGGCGAGAAACAGTACGAGCCGGCCGACGCCAACGAAGACGGCACCGTGACGATCCAGGAGAGCATGGCCTACGAGGCGGAACAGGCCAGCAGGAAAGCGGAATCGACTTCGGACGGCCAGGACGCCGCGCTCGACAAGCTGCTGGCGCAACTGGCGAAAACCTATGCCGATGCCAGCGGCCCGGCGGCCGGTGGCGCCGTTGCGGTAACCGCCTAGCGAGCCGCCGAGCACCGCTCTGCGGCCCCGGTCTCTCCCCCCCGGGGTCAGTGCCGGCAACCAAACACAGGCCCATCCGTTGCCGCGGCTAGCGGCGCAGCGACGAGTCAGTGTACGAATGCCGTCAATCCGCCGGGGTCAGTGCCGGCAAACGTACACAGGCCCATCCGTTGCCGCAGCTAGAAATCCGCCGGGGTCGAAATCCGCCGGGGTCAGTGCCGGCAAACGTACACAGGCCCATCCGTTGCCGCGGCTAGCGGCGCAGCGACGAGTCCTTATGCGAATGCCCGAAATCCGCCGGGGTCAGTGCCGGCAAACGTACACAGGCCCATCCGTTGCCGCGGCTAGCGGCGCAGCGACGAGTCCGTGTACGAATGCCGGCACTGACCCCGCTGGAGAAGTTCCCCTGGGTCAGTGCCAGCAGGAAATCCGCCGGGGTCAGTATCGGCAAATGGACACAGGCCCAGCCGTTGCCGCGGCTAGCGGCGCAGCGACGAGGAAATCCGCCGGGGTCAGTGCCGGCAAACGAACACAGGCCCATCCGTTGCCGCGGCTAGCGGCGCAGCGACGAGTCCGTGTGCGAATGCCGGCACTGACCCCGCGGGAGACCAGCGCCGGGCGCCTCGGCCTATCCATCTCGCCCTGGCCCGGCTGGTCGCTGAAACGGCGTCAGGCGCTGCAGGAACAGGTCGAACGCGCCAAGGTCGAAGGCATCGATCGCGTTCTTGAAAAGCAAACCCAGTTCGGTGTCGCCTTCGAGCGTCAGGCGGCGCCGGAAGAACAGGCTGTCGGGGTCTTCCTCGCGGCGCGCCAGCAGCCACAGGTCGTGCAGCGAGGCCGCCACCGCCAGGTCCGGCGCGGCGACGGCGGCGTACGGCGCGAAGCCGCTCCCGCGCCAGCTGACGTTGAAGGCGACGCCCATATCGCTGACCCGCAGCTGCAGCAGTTTGCCTTCCAGGCCGGCGCGGGTATCGGGCGCCAGTTGCGGCGCCAGCGTCGCGTTGAGCAGGCGCGCGAACAGCCACGAGCCGGGATAGACTGGCAGGCGCGCGAGCACGCTGCCGATCGGCGGCGCGAGGGGCCGGCGCTGGCGCCAGTTCATGCCGCCACCTGCAGCATGCCGCTCTGGCCATACCAATAGCCGTTGCACGGCGGCCCGGGCAGCGTGGGCGCCAGCAGCGCGCGCGCCTCGTCCGGCGCCAGCGCGCCGCGCCGCGCCTGGTCGTAGATGTCGAGCACCTGCGCGGTGCCGCTGGCCTGCGGGCTGATGCGCAGCACGTCGACGCCGGCCGCGGCAAGCTGGTCCAGTTCTCCGACCAGGCACTGCACCGACGAGGATTGCGTCTGGGTGCCGTTCAGTACCAGGAACGGCGCCTGCTCGCGGGTGCGCAGCAGCAGGCCGTCGGGGTGATCGAGGCAGCTGAACTGGCAGTCGTCCTTCGGCAGGTTGCGGTTTCGGGCGGTAAAGCAGCGCGCCGAAAACGCCAGCGGCATGCGCCCGTGCGCGAAGATCTCGGTTTCCATCGCCGCCGGCCCGTCGCGCAGCACGTCGATCAACTGATCGCGCCCCATCTCCAGCGGCAGCACCCAGCGCGCCGCGCCCAGTTCGGCCAGCACCGCCAGCGCCGGCCCGTTGTACAGGTTCAGGTGCGGTCCGGCGACGAACGGCGCGCCCGGCGCCAGGCTATGAACGGCGCCGAAGTCGTTCGCCTCGACCCAGTAGCGGCCGTTGGTGGCGATCTTGCGCAGCGTTGCCACTTCGCTGGTCGACTCGATCAGCGCCTGGGTCGACAGCACCGCCTGCTTGCCGGCGGCGGCCAGCAGGTCGGCGACGTCGAACCAGTCGCTCAGCTTCATCTCGTGGCGGCGCGAACAGACCGTCTCGCCGAGGTAGACGATGTCGGCCGGTCCTTCGGCCACTTGCTGGTAAAAATCGAACAGGACGGCGCGCGGCCAATAGGTCAGCACGGGGCCAAGGGCCAGCTTTAACATGGGACAGACTCCGTCAGGGGTTATTTCCAGGCGCGGTGGTACGCGCCGAGGGTGTGCTGCTGGCCTTCGGCGACTTTGCCGAGGGCGGCCATCCAGGCCGGATGGACCGAGTAGCGCGCCAGGTTGTGGCGGCAGGCGTCGAGCGCTTCGCGCCACACCCGCGTCACCTGCGCGACGTAGGCAGGACTGCGCTGGCGGCCCTCGATCTTCACGGCGCGCACGCCGGCGGCGATCAGCTGCGGCAGCAGTTCGAGCGTATTCAGGCTGGCCGGTTCCTCGATCGCGTAATAACTCTCTCCCTCGACCTCGAAGCGGCCCTTGCACAGCGTCGGATAGCTGGCATTTTCGTCGTCGCCGTAGCGGTCGATCAGCACGCCGTTCAGGCGCGCCTCCAGCCCTTGCGGCGCGTTTTGCCAGCGCACCGCCTTGGCCGGCGAGCAGACGCCGGCGGTGTTGGGCGATTCGCCGGTGGCGTACGAGGACAGCGCGCAGCGCCCCTCGACCATCACGCACAGGCTGCCGAATCCGAACACTTCGATGTCGACCGGGGTGTTGGCGATCAGCTGGCGCACCTGCGCCATCGACAGCACCCGCGGCAGCACCGCGCGTGCAATGCCGAAATGCCGATGGTAGAAGTTGATCGCCTCGTAATTGGTCGCCGAGCCCTGCACCGACAGGTGCAGCGGCAGCGCCGGATGATGTTCGGCGACCCATGCCATCAGCGCCGGATCGGCGCAGATCAGGGCGTCGGCGCCGGCTTCGGCGGCGCGCGCGGCGGCGCTGCGCCAGGCGCGCCAGTTGCCGGCCTGCGGATAGGTATTGAGCGCGACGAGTACCTTGCGGCCACGCTGGTGGGCGTAGGCGATGCCCTGGGCGATGGCTTCGTCGTCGAAATTGAGGCCGGCAAAATTGCGCGCATTGGTGGCGTCGCGAAAGCCCAGGTAGACGCAGTCGGCGCCGTTATCGACGGCGGCCTTGAGCGCGGGCAGGCTGCCGGCCGGGCAGACCAGCTGCGGCACGGCGGCGTGAGGGTGTGGTGTCATTGGTCGATTCAGTTGCAAGGTTAAAGTACCGGTTCGAGCTCGCGCGAACGCGCCAGCGCGAGTGGGGCGGGAATGCTTTGCTGCAGGCGCCGCACGCCCTTGACGAAGCGCTCGAGCGTGTCGGAGACGACGCCGCGCGGGATCATCACTTCGATCAGCTCGAAGCGGCCGCGCCGCGCCAGCGCCGCATCGAGGGCGGCGCCCAACCCGGCGCGGGTGGTGACGCGGCAGCCGTTGCCGCCCAGCGCAGCGGCCATGTCGGCGAAGTGCCAGTCGCTCAGGTCGGTGAAGCCGGCGCCCGGCTCGAACGCGCGCAGCATCTCCCAGCTGCAGTTGTTAAAGACGATGACGATCGGGTCCCAGCCGTAGCGCTGGCAGTTGCCCAGCTCCCAGCCGGTCATCTGGAAAGCGCCGTCGCCGACCAGGATCACGGGACGGCCGGCGCCGCCGGCCTGCAGGCCAAGGCCGGCCGGCACGCCGTAGCCCATGGTGGCGTAGTAGCCCGGCGCCACCAGCGCCGTGTGCGCGATGTCGAGCGCGGTAAACAGGCAGTCGCCGATGTCGGCCGCCAGCGGCAGGCCGGGGTGCGCCGCCAGCACGTCGTTGACGGCGCGCGCGATGTCGCGCGGGGCGATCGGCGCGGCATCGCGCGGCAGGTCATGCGGGTAGGCCGGCGGCGCCAGCGCGCTCGCTTGCGTGCCGATCCGCTGCCCGTGTTCGAGCAGGGCGTCCACCAGCGCCTCGAGCGGTATCGCGGGGTACACCTGATAGCCCATGCTGACGGCGCCGTCGTGCGCATGGATGGAGGCGTGCAGATCGATCGTCTTGCCCGACGCGCCGAAGTTGGTGTCGGAGACAATCACGCCGAGCATGAACAGCGCGTCGGACTGCTCGACCGCGGCCGACAGCGCGGCCGGTCCGGCCACGCCGAGGTAGGTGCCGAGCAGCGCGACGTCGGTATCGGCCAGCAGGCCGCGACCCATGAACGTGGTCGCCACCGGGATGTTGAGCAGTTGCGCCAGGCGCGCGACCTTGTGCTCGATGCCGTAGCGGCGGATCTCGACGCCCACCAGCAGCAGCGGCGCGCGTGCCTGCGCCAGCCGCGCCAGGATCGCTTCGGTGCAGGCGGCCAGCGCGCGTGGCTGCGCGGCGGGCGGCGCCAGGTGCGGCACCGGCGCGCACGGCATCAGGACCATGTCGCGCGGCAGTTCGATATACACGGGGCGCGAATGGGCCAGGCAACTGGCCAGCACGCGCGCGATGTCCGCCGGCGCGCGCGCGGCGTCGTCCAGCACCACCTGGTCGCAGGTAATCTCGCGAAAGATGGCCAGCTGCGAGTCGAGCGTCTTGGCCTGGTGGTGCAGCAGGTAGCCGCTGCGGCGCTCGGCGGCGCCGGGCGCACCGGAAATGACCACCAGCGGCACCTTTTCGGCGTACGAGGAGGCCACCGCGTTGACCATGTTGAGCGCGCCGGCGCCGTAGGTCACCGCCGCCACGCCCAGCCGGGTGTGGTAGCGCGCCGCCGCGTCGGCGGCAAAGCCGACCCCTGGCTCGTGGCTGAGGGTGAACATGGGAAGGATGGCGGTGGTCTCGACCTGGCGAAAGAACGCCAGGATGAAGTCGCCCGGGATGCCGAATATTTCGCGCGCGCCGTGCTGGTGCAGTGCGTGCAGGAGTGCCTGTGACAGGTTCATGGGGGCTCGATGAAGGGTGGGCCAGCCCGTGCCGGCCCACACGCAATGTATCGCGGGCCGCCGCTGTGGCGCCTTAATCTGAGTTAAGCAATGGCGAGCCGGCGTCGAGTGCGGCCGGCAGGAAAAGCGACGAAGGCGCGCTCGCTGCCAGCCGGTACTGGCCGCGTGGGCAGAGCCATGCACACCGCGTTGCGTGCTTGCGCGTTCAAATACGATTACTATTTCAAGCAAATGGCTGGAACCGTAGCGCGATCGGCTCCAGCTCCGTTGTTACCTTTGACTGGGAAAATACATCATGCAAAACAATACGACAGTTCATACCAGCACCGATGACACCGGCAAGCTTGTCTTGCGCGCCGCACTGGCGATCATGTTGCTGTTCCACGGCTATGCCAAGGTCACCGGCGGCATCGGCTTCATTACCGGCATGCTGGCCAAAGCCGGCGCACCCGCTGCACTTGGCTACCTGGTCTACGTTGGCGAAGTCATCGCGCCGCTGATGATCCTGGTCGGCATCTTCACCCGTCCCGCCGCGCTGGTCGTGGCGATCAACATGATCGTCGCCGTCTTGCTGGTCCACACCAGCGAGTTCTTCACGATCGACAAGACCGGCGGCTGGGCGCTCGAGTTGCAGGGCATGTTCTTCTTCGCCGCGGTGGCCGTCGCGCTGCTCGGCGCCGGCCGTTACAGCCTTGGTGGCGCGACCGGCCGCTACAACTGACGAATCAAGTCGCCGCTGGGAAACCTTCGGCGGCGGCGCCCACACCCGCGCACGACACGCGAACGCACAGAAGCTCCAAAGGACAATCGTGCTAATGTAAAGACACGGCCGTAGACTCGCTTCGTGTCAGGCAAGCTCACGCGACAAGGTGTGTTTCATGATTCGGTTTCCAATCGACCATCATCTACACGGGCCTGGAGCCGGCATCTCCTTGCTGGCGTTGGCGTGCTTGCTGTTCCACGGCGCCTCTTGTGCGCAAACGCGCGCGGTTCCCGCCGACGCCATTCCTTCATTTGAAAAGCTCGATTCCATCGAAGCACGCGTGCAAGGCTGCGTCACTTGCCACGGGCAAAAGGGGCAGGGCACTGCCGACGGCTACTTTCCTCGCATCGCCGCCAAGCCGGCCGGCTACCTGTACAACCAGCTCACCGCCTTCCGCGACGGCACGCGCAGCTACCCGCCGATGAATTATCTGGTCGCTTATCTGCCCGACCCATACCTGAAGGAGATTGCCGAATACTTCGCGGCGCAGCGCCCGCCGTTTTCCGCCGTCGGCGGCCCGGCGCCCGACCCGGCGCTGACGCAGCGCGGCCAGGTGCTGGCCACGGTCGGCGACCCGGCAAAAGGCATCCCCGCCTGCATTGCCTGCCATGGCGCAAACCTCAGCGGCATGGAGCCCGGCATTCCCGGCCTGGCCGGCCTGCGCCCGGCCTACATCGTCGGGCAGCTGACGCGCTGGCGCGTGGGCGAACGCCGCGCCACCGAACCCGACTGCATGAAGCGCATCGCCACGCGCCTGACCGACGACGACATCTCATCGGTGGCGGCGTGGCTGTCGCAGCAGTCGCCGTCTTCCGGCGCCTCACCCGAGCCGTCCAACCTGGTGCGCATGCCGCTCGCCTGCGGCAGCCAGCGGTGACGCCATGCGTAAAAGCGTCCTGGCCGTGCTGGTCCTCGTCGCACTCGCCGTCATCGCGGCGCTGGCGCTGCATTTCATGCGCCCGGGCGTGCTGCCGGCCACGGCGCAGCAGCCGCAACTGACCGCGACGACGCAGATCATCAACCGCGGCGAATACTTGGCGCGCGCCGGCGACTGCGTTGCCTGCCACACGGTGCCGAACCGGCCGGTGTTTGCCGGCGGCAGGGCGATGGCCACGCCGTTCGGCAACCTGTACGTGCCCAACATCACGCCCGACGACGACACCGGCATCGGCCTGTGGACGGCCGACGATTTCTACCGCACCATGCACCTCGGCGTGTCGAAGGACGGCAAGCTGCTGTATCTCGCGATGCCGTTCGCGTCCTACACCCAGGTCACGCGGGCCGACTCCGACGCCATCTACGCCTACCTGATGTCGCTCACGCCGGTCAGGCTGAAAAACCGCGAGCACGAGCTGCGCTTCCCCTTCAACAACCGCGATCTGCTGATCAGCTGGCGCACGCTGTACTTTCGCGAAGGCGAGTTCACGCCAACGCCTGGCCAGAGCGCCGAGTGGAACCGCGGCGCCTACCTCGTCAAGGGGCTCGGCCACTGCGCCATGTGCCACACGGCGGTCAACATGCTGGGTGGATCGAGCGAATCGAAGGCCTTCGAGGGCGGCATGATACCGAACCAGAACTGGTACGCGCCGTCGCTGACCTCCAACCGCGAGGCGGGCCTGGGCGACTGGAAAATCGCAGACATCGCCGACCTGCTGCAGGTGGGCGTGTCGCACCGCGGCACGGTGTACGGCCCGATGGCCGAAGTGGTCTACAACAGCCTGCAGTACCTGACCGACGACGACGTGCGGGCGATGGCGGTGTACCTGAAGGCCTTTCCGCAAATGGACACGGCGCCGCCGCCGACCAGCCAGGCGCGCCTGGTCGGGCCGGAAGTGATGGAAACCGGGCGCAAGATCTATGTCGCCCAGTGCGCGATCTGCCATGGCACTGAAGGGCGCGGGCAGACCCCGTCGTACCCGCCGCTGGCCGGCAACCAGTCGATCACGATGGCCACGCCGGTCAACCCGATCCGCATGGTCCTCAACGGCGGCTATCCGCCTGGCACCAAAAAGAACCCGCGGCCGCACGGCATGCCGCCGTACTCGCACATGCTCAACGATGACGAGGTTGCCGCAGTGGTGACCTACATACGGGTAGCCTGGGGCAACAGCGGCACACCGGTAACGCCGGCCCAGGCCAATGAACTTCGCAAGCTGCTTCCCGAATAGGCGCCAACATGCACACACCCGACGACGACGACCCAGCTGAGCTTGACCGGAAGATCGAGGAAATCGTCGGCCGCGGGCCGTCCGGCGCCTTTGCGGTGGCCGGCGTGGCCACCGCCATCGTGGTCGGGCTGTTCTACCTGTTCTACCTGGTCGTGTATCTGCCGCGCGGTGCCGTGCAATGACGGCGCCCACCGTACCGGGCCAGGGTCCCGGCCACGATCACGCCTCGGCCGCGGTCGCCATCGCCGCCGAGCGGCGCTGGGCCATTTTGGTTGGGCTGATCATCGCGTCCTTGCTGGCGATGATGATTTTCACCGGCCTGCACTGGGCCGCGATGCCGCCGTCGCGCGTCGAGACGGTCGACGTCACCACTTTGCACATCAAGGGCGAGTTCGTCGAGAACAACCTTGGCACCGTGATCGAGCCCGACGGCCGCGTGATCGTGCGCCTGATTGCGCAGCAGTATTCGTTCACGCCGCAGTGCCTGGTGGTGCCGGCGGCCACGCCCGTGACGTTTCGCGGCACCGCCACCGACGCCATCCATGGCTTCATCGTCGGACGCACCAACGCCAACACGATGCTCATTCCCGGCTTCGTGTCGACGTTTACCACCACGTTCCCGAAGGTTGGCGAGCAACTGATGCCATGCCACGAATATTGCGGCACGGGCCACGAAGCGATGTGGGCCCGCGTCCAGGTCATTTCACCGGAAGAATTCCTGATGCGGGCGCGCGCGTCGGAAAGGGTCAGCTGTGTTCCTCGTTAGAAAACTCGTGCTGGCCCACTTCTGGGTCGCCTTCGTCGCCTTCTTCGCCGCCATTGTGCTCGGCGCATGGCAGATGTACGTGCGCAGTCCGCTCAGTGCCTGGATCAACAACCCGGAGCATTACTACCGCTCGGTCACGGGGCACGGCACCGTGATGGCGTACGTGCTGCCGACGCTGGTGGCGATGGGCTTTGGCTACGCCATCGCCGAACTGGCGCTCAAGCGCCCGCTGATCGGCATCCGCTGGGCCTGGGCCGGCTTCTGGCTGGTCATCGCCGGCACCGTCATCGCCGCGCTGACCATGGCGGCCGGCAAGGCATCGGTGCTGTACACCTTCTATCCGCCGATGCTGGCCAGTCCGCTGTACTACATCGGCATCGTGCTGGTCGTGGTCGGCTCCTGGATCTGGGTGGCGCTGATGTCGATCAACCTGCACGCGTGGCGCAAAGCCAACCCCGGCGCTACGGTGCCGCTGGCAATGTACGGCAACGTCGCCGGCGCCTACCTGTGGGCCTGGACCTCGGTCGGCGCGGCGGTGGAAATCCTCGTGCTGATTTTGCCGGCCTCGCTGGGCCTGACCGACACCATCAACGCCGGCCTGGCGCGCGTGCTGTTCTCGTGGACGCTGCACGCCATCGTGTACTTCTGGCTGATGCCGGCCTACATCGCCTTCTACAGCTTGTTCCCGGGCGCCATCGGCGGCAGGCTCTACAGCGATACCATGGGCCGCGTAGCCTTTGCGCTGTTCCTCGTGTTCTCCATGCCGATCGGCATCCACCACCTGTTCGCCGACCCGCAGGTTGGCGCCGGCTTCAAGTTCGTCCACGCGGCGATGACGGCGATGGTGTCGATTCCGACCTTGCTGACCGTGTTTACCATTGTCGCCACGGCAGAAATCGTCGGCCGGCTGCGCGGCGGCACCGGGCCGTTCGGCTGGGTCAAGGCGCTGCCGTGGTCCAATCCCATGATGCTGGCGGTAGCGTACGCCTTCATCATGCTCGGCTTCGGCGGCGCGGGCGGGCTGATCAACATGAGTTACCAGCTCAACGAGTCGGTCCACAACACCCAGTGGGTCACCGGCCACTTCCACCTGATCTTCGGCGGCACCATTGTCATCATGTATTTCATGGTCGCCTACGCGCTGTGGCCGCAGCTGCGCAATTCGCCGCCGCTGCCCTCTGGCCTGATGCGCATCCAGCTGACGCTGTGGTTCGTCGGCATGATGGTGCTGACAATGCCCTGGCACCTGGTCGGCCTGTACGGCGCGCCGCGCCGCATGGCCTACTACGACTACACCCACCCGGCGCTCGAGCCGCAGGCGATCACGGTCACGATATCGGCCATCGGCGGCTTTGTCCTGCTCGCTTCGGCGGCGCTGTTCTTGTATATCCTCGCCAGCGCCAGGCGGCAGGCGGATTCTGTGCCGGCCGTCGCCTTCAGCGTGGCGGTGCATCCGAACAGCAAGCCGCCGGCCGTGCTGAACGGCTTTGCGCTGTGGGTGGCGATGATGGTCGCGCTCACCCTTGTCAACTATGGCTACCCGATCGCCCAGCTGGCGATGACGCCCCAGGCCAACGTGCCTGTCATTCCTATCGGAGCGCGATGATGCGGCAACGCGAAGGCGGCGGCCGAACGCGATCACTGGCCTGGCTGTCGATTGCCAGCCTGGTGGCGTTGACGATCGCGTCGGTCGTCGTTGGATTTGGCTGGCTTCCTTCCGCGCAGGCCGACTTCAGCGCCGTCTCGCTGTGGGACAGCATCTGCCGCGCCGCCGGCGTGCCGAGCGCATGGGTCAGGCAGGGCAGCCGGCAAGATACGCCCGCTGTTGCCAGTAACGTCATCCTGCTGCCGGAAATGGCGCGCACGGCGGCGCCCGCCGCGGTCGGCCGTGGCGCCACGCTGGCGCTGAACTGCACCATGTGCCACGGCGCCCTGGGCATGAGCCGCTCGGACGCGCCCAACCTTGCCGGCCAGTATCCCGAAGTCATCATCAAGCAAATGGAGGACTACAAGAGCGGCAAGCGCGGCAGCCCGATCATGGCGGCGCTGTCGAAGAACCTGTCGGCCGACGACATCAAGGACCTGGCCGCCTACTACGCCAGCTTGCCAAAGGCGCGCACCGCGCCCACCACCTACGACGAAACGCTGCCGGCGCTGGTGCGCGTGGGCGACCCGATGCGCAATATCGCGCCGTGCATCTCGTGCCACGGTGGCGTCGACCAGAAGCTCGGAGCGCCCTGGCTGGAAGGCATGCCCAAAAACTACCTGGTGCAGCAGATGCAGTTATTCAAAACAGGCGAGCGGCGCAACGACGCCCAGCTACAGATGCGCAATGTGGTGCGCGCCATGACGGCCGACGAAATCGACGCGGTCGCCACGTTCTATGCGCGCAAAGGAGAGCCGGCGGGCGAGTGAGCCGCGTCAGAACTTGAGGATCTCGCCATCTGCGGGAATGCGCACGCGGTCCTGGATGCCATGCTGCTTGACATGCTCCTTCAGGTCCTTGCGGCTGAGGGTCATATGGTTAATCGCATCCATATGCGTCGCAATGATGGTCGCGTTCGGCATGGCCTGATACGCGTGAAGCACGTCGTCCTTGCCCATGATGATGGAACCGACGACGCCGGCCATGCGAGCGTCGCCGGCGTTCAGCACGATGACGTCAGGTTTGAACTTTGCCAAGGCCTGATCGACGTCGCTGCGCCATACGGTGTCTCCCGCAACGTAGACGGTTTTCGTACCGGGCGCCTGGAACATAATGCCCATCGCCTTGCCCAGCATGTCAGCCAACGGCTTCTTCGAGTACATCTCATCCGTACCATGCTGCCCGCCAATTCTGGTCAGCTGAACGCCTTCAAACACGCTGTTCTCCCCAAGGATGCGCACATTGGTAAATCCCTGTCCGCGGATCAGTTTTGCATCGGTTTCATCCTGCACGAACAGCGGAATCGCTTTCGGAATGGACTGGTGATCGCCGCCGTCCCAATGGTCGAGATGGGTATGGCTGACGATCACCGCGTCAACGCCTTTCAAGACATCCTTCACCGACATTGGCAATTCGATGAGTGGGTTGCGCAGTTGGCTGTTGAACGTGCCCGGGAAACCTGGATGCGCGCCTTTTTTCGCCAGGAATGGGTCAAGCAGAAAGGTCTTGCCCGCATAGTTGATCTTTGCAGTGGCGTTGCGGATCTGTTGAATCTGCACCAGCTGCGTGGTTGCCGTTGGCGCCGTGTTGTCCGCCGCGCGGGCCGGGACGCTGGCGGCGCCGATGGCCAAAGACAGGAAGAGGGTCAAACCTTTTGATTGCTTCATTTGCTGCTCCATGGAGGTGTTAGTTGGTAGCAGCATTGTGGACGCAGGGCGCTCACTGTAATATTGACCCGTATGCCAATTAACGATGCTTTCGGGCCAGTGCTGAGTTTTTCATCCATGACCACAAAAATCCCAGTTGTCGCGTTGATCGCGTACCCCAAAATCAGTCCCTTCCACTTTGCTGTACCGCACCTGGTGTTTGGCGCAGCGTTGCCCGAAGGGCATTTGTTCGACCTGAAGATCGTTTCGCCAGATGGTCAGCCGTTGGCTGCCGAGCGTGGAATGACGATTCAGCCGGACGGCGGGCTGGAGCTGACAGATATGGCGGACATTCTGGTGGTGCCGGGCTGGGACGATCTGAACACGCGTCCGGACGAAGCGTTGGTAGCGGCGCTCACGCGCGCGCACAAAAGGGGCGCCCATGTCGTTGGCCTTTGCTACGGCGCGTATGTGCTCGCGTATGCGGGGCTGCTCGACGGCAAGCGGGCATCGACCCACTGGATGGCCGAGAAGGATTTCTGCGCCCGTTTTCCGCGGGTAAAGCTCGACATGAACGCGCTGTATGTGGACGAGGGGCGGTTGATTACCTCGGCCGGTACTGGTGCTGGGCTCGACTGTTGCTTGTACATTGTGCGTGCATTTTACGGGCCGAAGATGGCCAATAAAGTCGCGCGAACAATGGTCATCCCGCCGCATCGGGAAGGCGGCCAGGCGCAGTTCATTGAACAGCCCATGGCGGTATCGACGCAGAATTCGCAGGTCAACCAATTGCTCGACTACCTGCGGGAAAACATCGGCAAGCAGCACAGCATCGATGACCTGGCGGAGAGGGCAGCGATGAGCCGGCGGACATTTACCCGTCATTTTTTCAAGGCGACGGGCACGACGCTGGTCGATTGGCTGGTCAACGAGCGCTTGCAGCAAACGCGGGAGCTGCTTGAAACGACGTCGATGCCGGTGGAACGAGTTTCCGAACTGGTTGGTTTCCAGACACCGCTGGCGTTTCGACAGCACTTTAAAAAGCGTTTCCAGGTGAGCCCGAGAGACTGGCGCAAAACCTTCGGAATGAATGCCGCCGCTGAGCCGGACTAACGCGGCCTGAAAAGTTTCCGTATACTTCGGTACGTCACGATGAGATGGTAGAGATTAATGTCAGCAGATAAAAACCTGGAGCGCGGCGATCAAGCGCCGCAGCCGCGAGTCGGGACGCGGTCGCCGCCGCCCCTGGCAGCATCGCGGTCGACCTCGCCAGTAGACGCCATTGCGCGCAAGCAGGCACGCGAACAGCGTGATGCGCAGGTGCGCGGCGTCACGTCGATCGACGCCATGCGCAACGCCATCAAGCGTGTCGCGCGCGATTTGCCGGCCATTACCGCGGTGCCGCGGCTGGGCATGCTCGACGCCAAGGCATTCCGCGCGCAGGCTGCGAAAGGCCTGCCTTTCCTGATCACCGGCATGGTCGAGCGCTGGCCGCTGTCGGCGCTGACGCCTCAAACCTTGCGCGAGCGCTTCAGCCACCTGCAGGTGCGCGCTCGGGTGGGCGACTACATCAACACCGCGTTCGCGGCCGACCGCGCCATGCAGGACATGACGATGCTCGAATACCTCGACCTCGTCGCCGCCGGCGCCGGCGACCTGCCGCCTTATTTGGGCAACCTGGAGCTGCGCGAACTCAATTCGCTGTGCTACTGGCCGGCGTACTTCAGCAAGATGGGGCCACCGCGCTTCTGGCTTGGGCCGGCAGGAACGGTGACGCCGCTCCATTGCGACTACGACGATAATATCTTTGCGCAGATCTGGGGCACCAAGCGCATCTTCCTGGCGCCGCCGCACCACGACGAGTTCCTCTATCCGAACGAGGCGAACGCGATCCTGTTCGGCTCACCGTTCGATCCCGAGGCGCCGGACTTCGACAAATTCCCAATGGCACGCCAGGCCACAACGATCGAATGCATCGTCGGCCCCGGCGACATGCTGTATGTGCCGGCCGGCTGGTACCACCAGGTGCGCGCGTTGACGTTTTCGCTGTCCGCGAACCGGTGGGCGAGGGCAGTGCCATATTCGCTTGGCGGCGAGCCGTCCCTCGTGCAGCGGCGATAGGAATTTCGAAAGGCACAAGTCGCTACCTGTCGCTGTTGATGCACCGCGCGTTCGTTCACGAGCGAACGTTCTGGTGGCGACAGGCGTAGTCAATCGAGGTCAAGACAAAAGCACACGATACACCAGCTTGCTGTTTGCGATCCGCACGATGCGCGAGAACCTCGCTTCGATCGTCGGCAAAGTACGTACCGGTACCGACTCGATCGCGTCGGCGTCAAGCCAGATCGCGATGGGCAACCGCGATCTGTCCCAGCGCACCGAGCAGCAGGCCAGCTCGCTCGAGCAGGTGGCGTCGACGAGGGAAGAGCTGACCTCAACGGTCAAGCAAAACACCGACAACGCTCGTCAAGCCAACACGCTGGCCATGTCGGCCTCGGAGGTGTCCGTCGATGGCGGCCGCGCGGTTGATCAGGTAGTGGCCACGATGGGCTCGATCCAGGCTTCCTCGAAGAGGATCGTCGACATCATCAGCGTGATCGATGGCATGACCCAGCAGAACACCGCGCTGGTGGAGGGGGCCACAGCTGCGGCTCACGAGATGCAGGATCAGGCTGCGAACCTGGCTGGCACAGTCGGCATCTTCAAGCTCGGCAAGGAGCAGCTTGCGCATGCTTCGATATCGACCATCGGCGCCGGACGTTTTCGTGTCCGAAAACCGGTGGGCGAGGGCGGTGCCGTATTCATTGGTCGGCGAAGCGTCGCGCTGAGCCGAGTCTATTCTTACGACAGCAATAGGCCAAGACCGGACGGTCGAAGACTGCGTGATATAGGACGTACTTTCAAACGTATTTCTCTGGTAACATGGCAAATACATAACCCGACCATTGCCGGCGCAGGCGCCGACATTTTACCGCCCCCCCCCCCCTAAAAATTCGATAACCCAATGCTACTTTACGTCGACGCCCAGTACACAAGCCCCTATGCAATGTCGGTATTCGTGGGGCTCAAAGAGAAAAATATTCCCTTCGAACTGCGGACCGTCGACTTGGAGAATGGTGCAAATCACGTTGCTGAATATGCATCAGAGTCATTGACCGAACGAGTGCCAACTTTAGTGGACGGCGATTTCTCACTGTCCGAGTCTTCAGCCATAACCGAGTATCTGGATGAAGTCTATCCGGGTGTCGCCCTTTACCCGTCCAATCCAAAAACGAAAGCTCGCGCACGCCAAGTTCAAGCGTGGCTCAGAAGTGATCTTATGCCGATCCGTCAAGAGCGCTCAACCATCGTCGTGTTCTACCAGCCAAGTCAGGTGCCCCTATCACCAGCTGCGGAAATCGCGATGTGCAAACTGTTCCGAGCAGCGGAGAGCCTGCTGGATCACAACGGCGAACATTTGTTCGGCAACTGGAGTGTTGCCGATGTCGATCTCACACTCATGTTGAATCGACTCGTCCTGAACGGCGATGCGATACCTGCGAAACTCGCAGACTATGCTCGCAGGCAGTGGCAGCGGCCATCAGTGCAGGAATGGGTGAATCTGAGACGTCCAGAACTCTGAAGAATCGGGTATGGCTATGTGTTGATCATCCCCCTGTGTCAGGATAGATGTCGCGCCACGAATGTCCCGTCATGCCTACGTCGAGAAAGGCAATCGCGGACAGGTGCTTGCCGTGATGGAAATGGTTGTCAGCCCGCTCGTCATGCCGACGCTGTGGGCAGACCCCGACCTGGCGCGCCGGCTCGTCCAGCGCGTAATCGAGTGGGACCTCTTCACGCCGGATTTAATCCTAAGCTCCGACACCGCGAAAACCCCCGAAAACAAGAAAAAGCTGGCCGAAATCGACGCCACGCTCGCCCGTTTTCCCGATCAGATCCGCGACGACCCGAACCGCGAAGTCAAATTGCGGGCAATGGTGAGTGAAGCGACGCACCAAATCAATTTATCGTGCCGACGCGCTGCGCGGCAGAAAAACGCGCCGGTGCTAAGTGACGTCTCATGCGCTCAGCAGATCGGAGATTCCTCGGATTTGCCGGCGCTGCCAACTTCGGCAATCTGACCCAAAGAAAATCGGGTCAGACCCCTGCGGTGGATCTGTCGTGCGCTATGCATTTGAAAGCCGGCCGTTAGATCAACTTTCTGGGGGCAAGGTGCGCGCCGTCGAAGCCGACACATTCACCCGCCGCCTCACTTGCGGCGCTTCCTCCCCCAGATGAAACGCCAGCTTGCGTTCGCGCAGCGACACATCCCCCGCGGTCACCCTGTCGAAACGGCGCAGGTGCTCAGTCCACGAGTCGTCGATCACCACTTCGGTGTAGCGGCCCGGCTCGGTAATGTCACGCAGCAACTGCCAGCCAAGCGCGCCCTGGCGCAGGCGGCTGCGCCGGCTCTCCTGCATCAGCGCGACAAACGCGTCGGCGCGCGCCGGGTCGATGATGTACTCGATGCTCAGCACGATGCGGCCGCGCTCGGGCGGCGCGTCGGCCACCGGCGCCTTGAACAATTGCGATGGCGTCAGGTCGTCGACCAAGCCGCGATCCTGCACCAGGCGCAGCACGAGCAGCATCACCGCGATGCCGCTGATGGCGGCATAAATCAGGCTGTGCTGCACGCTGTCGACGGTCGCCACCTGGCCCCAGACGGCGGCGCCGGCCGCGCTCGAACCCATCAGCGCCATCTGGTAGATCGACATTCCGCGCGCGCGCACCCAGTCCGGCAACGCCAGCTGCATCGACACGCTCAGCGAATTGGCCGTCGTGATCCACGCCATGCCGGTCAGCACCATTGCGACCATTGTCGCCGTCATGTCGCCGCTGACCGCAATCACCAAGCTCATCGCCGCCTGCAAGATCGCGCCGTACAGCACCAGCAGGTCCCGCGTCAGCGCCTGGCGCAAGCGCGGCAAAAACAGCACGGCAAAGATCGCGCCGCCGCCCATGCAGGCCAGCAGCGCCGTGTACGTGGCGGCGCCGCCGTCCAGATTGCGCGCCACCAGCGGCAGCAGCGCCATCAGGCCGGCCGAATGAAAGAAGAACACCGCGATGCGCGCCAGCACGGCCTTGACCCGCGCCGACTGGCTGACGAACTGGATGCCGACCCGCATCGCGCGGCCGAAGCGCTCGCGCCCCAGCGGGCTTGGCACATGCTCGCGCCGCCAGCGCATGATGACGAAGCCGGCGGCGACCGACAGCACGGCGTTGAGCACGAACACGTATGCGGTGCCGACGCTGGCGATCAGCGCGCCGGCAATCAGCGGGCCGGCGATGCGCGAGGCATTCATGGCCACGCCATTGAGCGCCAGCGCGGCAGGCAGTTGCGGGCGCGGCACCAGTTCCGGAACAATGGCGGCAAACACCGGCCAGCGCATCGCCAGGCCGATGCCGTTGGCGAAGGTGAGCGCCAGCAGCAGTGGCGGATTCATTACGTCCGACAGCACCACCACGCACAGCAGCAGCGCCACCGCGGCGACCCAGAACTGGGTGATGATGAAGTAGCGGCGCCGGTCGAGGATGTCGGCCAGCGCGCCGCTTGGCACGCCGAGCAGGAACACCGGCAGCGTGGCGGCGGTCTGCACCAGCGCCACCCAGATCGGCGCGGTCGTCAGCGACGTCATCAGCCAGGCCGCCGCCACGTCGTTCATCCACATGCACAGGTTGGCAACTAGCCAGGTGCTCCACAGCATGCGGAACACCGGATGGACCAGCGGCGCCAGCGCCTCGGGATGGTTAGCAGCGGTCAAATTATTCCGGGCGAGGGGCCTGGCCGATGGCGCATTCGAAGGTGGCGACACCGTCGACGCCGCCGCGCACGCGGTCGCCCGGCTGCAAGGCGCCGACGCCGGCCGGCGTGCCGGAGAAAATCAGGTCGCCCGGCGCCAGCGTGACGAAGCGCGAGATATGGCTGATGATGTCGGCCACTGGCCAGATCATTTCGTCGAGCGTGCCTTGCTGGACCACGGCGCCATTGACCTGCAGCCAGATGCGGGCGCCGGCCGGATGGCCGACTTCGCCAACCGGATGCAGCGCGCTGCACGGCGCCGACGCGTCGAAGCCCTTGGACAGGTCCCACGGGCGGCGCAGGTCCTTGGCCACCGCCTGTATGTCGCGCAAGGTCAGGTCGAGCCCGACGCCGTAGCCCCACACCGTCGCCAGCGCATCGGCCGGCGCAATGTTCGCGCCGCCGGCGCCGAGGGCGACCACCATTTCCACTTCATGATGCAGGTCGCTCGTTGCGGGCGGGTAGGGCAGCGTGCCCTGGGCGTCGACCACGGCGTCGGCCGGCTTCATGAAGAAGAACGGCGGTTCGCGGTCCGGATCGTTGCCCATCTCGCGGGCGTGGGCGGCGTAATTACGGCCGACACAAAACACGCGGCGGATCGGGAACCTGGCGCTGCTGCCGGCGACGGCGATGGACGGCGTAGCCGGTGCTGGAATTACGAATTCGGTCATGGGTTCCTCATCAAGACGGCTGGGGCGATCAGTGCTCGCTTGACGATTTTACTACGCGGGGCTTAAGCGTACTTCCCTCTACGTCGAACCGGACGACGTGCCAGTTTTATTGGTGTTCGGTGGCGCCGGAGCAATCAGGTGCCGAGGAGGGTGACGACGACGCGGCGCCGTTGCGGCGTTGTGCGGTGTTCCCACAGGAAGATGCCCTGCCAGGTGCCGAGCAGCAGCCGGCCGGCGCCCACCGGGACCGTCAACGCGGTATCGGTCAGCACGCTGCGCACGTGCGCGGCCATGTCGTCCGGGCCTTCGGCGTCGTGGCGGTAGGCGGGGTCGCCGTCGGGGGCGAGGCGGCCCATGACCATGTCGAGGTCGCGCCGCACGTCGGGGTCGGCGTTTTCGGTGATGGTGAGAGAACAGCTGGTGTGTTGCACGAAGACGTGCGCCAGGCCGCACTTTACGCCAGACTGCGCGACGACCCGCGCGACGTCGGCGGTGATGTCGCGGGTGCCGCTGCCGGCATTGGAAAACTCGAGGATCGATTGAAGCGTCATGGGTAGATACTACAACGGCCAGCCTGTGGATGACACGCCGGCTGGCCGTTTGCGCTACAAGGTCACGTTACTTCGAACGTCCGCCCGAGCCGCCCGAGCTGCCCGAGCCTGAGCCCGAACCGCCGCCCGACGAGCCGCGCGCGCCGCTCGATTTGCTGTCGGCCGAGTCGCTGCCTTTGCCGCCCTGGTTGCCCGACGAGCCGCTGCGTCCACCGCTACCGGATTCGGAATCGCTCTGCTTGTTGCCGCCCTGGCCGCCGGACGAGCTGCGCGAGCCGCCGGAGTTCGAATCGCTCTGCTGGTTGGCGTCGTTCTTGTGGCTCATGGCGCCAGCCTTGCGCGCTTCTTCGGACGTGAACTCGTGCGCGTTGCCGGAAGCGTGCGCGGCGCGGCCGCCTTCAGCGGCAATTTCGCGTTGCTGCTGCGGATCCATCGACGCGAAGCCGCGGTTGCTCGAATCGCTCTGCTTGGAGCCGCCGTTGCCGCCGCCTTTGTTGCCGCTGCCCGAATCGGATTGGTTGTTGCCTTTGCTGTTTCCACCTTGGTTCGATGATGCCATGATGATCTCCTAATCCAGTTTGAAGAAAATTCCCTGTCGAGCTCCTGATTACGCTTGAGTCGGGAAGGAGTAGGAATAGTAAGCAAGCAGCTGGCTCATCTGGATCGGTGTACTACTCAGCTCGCTGTAGGACAGCTCTGATCGTTGCGGTATCGAAATTTACCCTTGGAAAGGGTATAGTGAGGGGTCGCCTTCAGGACCACGCTCATGGCTCGCAACTTCTCATTGCCACTTCGGCATTTCCTCGTCTTGCTGGTCTGCCTTGGGCTGTTGCCGGTGGCGTTGATCGGCGGCTGGGTCATCAATGCGTCGGTCAACGAGCGGCGCTATGAACTGGAACAGTCGATGCTGGCGCTGTCGCGCGCGCTGGCCAGCGCGATCGACTCCGAACTCGAGACCACGGTCGACAATGTCAGGATGCTGTCGACCGACCCGGCACTGAGCGGCGGCGAGATGGAAAAATTCTATGAAGTCGCCCGCAGCACCGTCGCCCGGCAGGCCGACTGGCGCAGCGTGATCGTCTCCGACCCCGCAGGACGCGTCATCTTCCGCACCTCGGCGCCGTTTGGAACGGCGAGCAGGGTGATCGATCCGGACAGCCTCGCGCAGGTCATCCGCACGCAACGACCGGCGATCGGCAAGGTGTCCAAAGGAGTGATGAACCAGCCCGCGGTGCCGGTGCGGGTGCCGGTGTCGATCGACGGCCAACTGCGCTACGTCGTCACCGCCGCGCTGGCGCCAGACCGCGTGCTGCGGGTGCTGAACAACCAGCAGCTGGCGGCCGGCTGGGTGGTGTCGGTGCACGATTCGTTCGGCTTGCGGGTGGCGCGCTCGCTCGACCACGAGCGCACCGTCGGCACCGGCATGTCGGCGTCGCTGGCGAAGCTGGTCAAACCGGACCTGCGCGAAGGCGCCGGCGTCACCACCACGCTCGAAGGCAAAGAGGTGCTGACCAGCTTCACGCGCCTGCCGCGCCATGGCTGGACGGTGGCGGTCGGCGCACCGACCGCGCACTTTGCCGAGGTGCTGCGCCGCACGCTGGCCACGTACGCGATGGCGATCATCGTGTCGCTGGCGCTGTACGGAGCGCTGGCGGTGCTGGTCGCCCAGCGCATCGTCATGTCGTTCTCGCACCTGAAGCGGCAGACCGCGCGGCTCGGCCAGCGCCGCACGGTGCGCCGCGCCCACAGCCGCATTGCCGAAGTCAACGAGATGGGCGAAGAGCTGGTGCGCGCGTCCGGCGCGCTGCTGCAGGGCGAGCTGGCGCGCGAAAAGCTGGTCGGCTCGCTGCAGGATGCGCTGCTGCGCGCCGAGCAGGCGTCGGCCACCAAGGATAATTTCCTCGCCGTGCTGGGGCACGAACTGCGCAACCCGCTGTCGCCGATCCTGATGGCGCTCGACCTGATGGACCTGCGCGCCAATCCCGATTCGCTGCGCGAGCGCCAAACCATGCGGCGCCAGGTCGACCACATGAAGCGGCTGGTCGACGACCTGCTCGACGTGTCGCGCATCGCCGAAGGCAAGCTGGTGATGAACAACGAGCCGGTGTGCCTGTCGGCCGTCGTTACGCAGGCGGCCGAGGCGATCCGGCCGGCGATGGCCGCGCAGGGCCGCTGCTTCGTCGAGTCGCTGGGCGAAGTGTGGGTGATGGGCGACGAGACGCGCCTGGTGCAGGTGGCGTCGAACCTGCTGGCCAACGCGGTGCGCTACGGTGGCGCCGGCGACGTCGGCATTAGCGTCGCGCGCGTGGACGGCGTGGCGCTGTTACGCGTCGCCGACAACGGCATCGGCATGGATTCGGCCACCGCGGCGCTGGTGTTCGAACCGTTCTACCAGGCGCCGCAACCGCTGGCGCGCTCAGCCGGCGGCCTGGGCCTGGGACTGACGATCATCTACAACATCGTCCAGCTGCATGGCGGCACTGTGCATGCATCGAGCCGCGGACCGGGCCTGGGCAGCGTGTTCGAGGTCGCGTTGGCGGCGATCGAATCGCCGCTGGCCGGCGCGGTGACCGAGCAGCGCCCAGCGCGCGCACAGGCGCCGCGCAAGGTCGTCATCGTCGACGACAACCACGACGCGGCCACCACGACGGCCGAACTGCTGTCGCTGCTGGGGCACGAGGTCGAGGTCGCGCACGACGGCAAGGCGGGACTTCGGTTGATCGCGGCGATGCAGCCCGACGTCGCGTTCCTCGACATCGGCCTGCCGGACATGGATGGATTTGAATTGGCGAAGGCGGCGCGCGCAATCGGCTTTGCCGGCCAGCTGGTGGCGCTGACCGGTTACGGCGAAGAGCGCGACCGCATGCGCGCGACCAACGCCGGCTTCAACGCGCACCTGACCAAGCCGGCCAGCCTCGAGGAGCTCGACGCGGCGATCGCCGGCGGCCTGGCACCAGCGTCAGCCGGCTGAAGCCACGCGCGGCAGCGTCACCGTAAACGACGTGCCGGACGATTCGGCCGACGTCACGCTGATGGCGCCGCCGTGGGCGGTGACGATTTCGCGCGCAATGTACAGGCCGAGGCCAAGGTTGTCGGCGGCGCTGCCGCTGCGCTCGCTCGCCGAGCGGATCGCGAAGTGCTTGGCCGGATCGAACATCGCGCGCAGCCGGCTCGGCTCGATGGCGCTGCCCATGTTCTGGACCGAAAACTCGACCTCTTCGCCACCCTTGATGGTCACCCACACCGGCTGGTTAGCGACGCCATGCTGGACCGCGTTGGCGACCAGGTTCGACAGCGCCTGGTTCATGCGCGCGGCATCCCACACAACCTGCAAGTTGCCCGACAAATCCAGCTCGATGGCCCGGTCCGGGTGCATCGCGCGGATTTCGTCGACCACCTGGCGGCATTCGGGCCCGAAGTCCATCGGCGCCGGCTTGATCGGCATGCCGCTGCCGAGGTTGCCCGTGGAGTAGTCGATCAAGTCGCTGACGATCTCGGTGACGCGTTTGGTGCTGCCGACGATGCGCGTGGCCACCGTGTGGTACTGCGCCGGCAGCGATTCGTCGTGCAGCAAAAATTGCGCGCCCATGCGGATCGCGCCGAGCGGATTGCGCACGTCGTGGCCGAGGATGGCGAGGAACACGTTTTGCGAGTCGCGCATCGTCGACGAGTAGCGCGCCACCGATTCGGTCAGCGCCTGGTCGATCGCCTCGTTAAAGCGCACCATGTCCTGCGTGACCAGTTCGTCAGCCGTCTTGCAGCGCCGCTGCCACAACCGCAGCACGCTCGAGCGCAAGGCGCGGTACTCGGCCGTCAGTTCCTCGATCGTGAGACCGGAATTGAGGCGGTCCTCGGCGTGCGTTTCGGCGGCGGTGTCGGCCGCCACGACCGGCGCGTTGCCTTTCGACTTGGCCACGCTGGCCGCTTCGTTCTGGTAGCTGTCGAGATCGGCGCAGATCACCGTCAGCATCTGCGCGGCGTGATCGCGCAGCTTCGCCTTGTTCGCTTCCGCCAGCACTTGCAGGCTTTCCGCGAAGTCTTCCCATTCCTGCAGGATGACTTCGATGTTCTCACGGATGAAGGTGGATAGACGCACTGGACTGCCTTTCGATGTTGGGGAGCTCCCCGTACAGCTTCATAACGGGCAGCACGATGCATCATAGCCCGAAAACGCCCCTAACCGGCGGGCGCGAGCGCACGGCGTGCACTTCCGCCGCCTTGCACGGTCAAACATCAGTGACCGTTCAGGGAGGTCGTATGCGTTGTCCTCGAAGGATGTGCTGGGTCGCCGCCGTGACATTGTGCGCTGCCGGCGTGCTCGCCGAGCCGCTGCCGGCGCTGCGCGCCGACGCCAGGCAGGTGTCGGTATCGGGCCTGTCGTCGGGCGGTTTCATGGCGGTCCAGTTCCACGTTGCCTATTCGGCAAGCGTGATGGGCGCCGGGGTCGTCGCCGGCGGTCCTTTCTATTGTGCGCAAAACAGCGTGGACATCGCCCTCAACAACTGCATGCTGCCCGACCCGGTCCGCCCGCTGCCGCGGGTCGAAGCCCTGGTCGCCTTCACCGAGGCGTCGGCGCGTGCCGGCGCGGTCGACGCCACCGCTCACCTGCAGCGCTCGCGCGTGTGGCTGTTCTCCGGTCGAAAGGATCCGACCGTGCTGCAGCCGGTGGTCAGCGCGCTGCAGCGCTATTACCTGAACTTCATTCCGCCTTCGCAGGTGATGTACGTAAATACCGTCGACGCCGGCCACGCTTTCCCCACCGTAAACTTCGGGTCCGAATGCGCGTTCACCGGCACGCCGTTCATCGACCGCTGCGGCATTGACGGCGCCGGCATGCTGCTCGAACAAATCCATGGGCGCCTGGAAGCGGCGGGCGCGCCCGTCGACGCCCACCTGCACGAATTCGATCAGCGCGAATTTTTCGACCACGCCGATGCCTACTCGCACAGCATGCACCATACCGGGGTTGTGTATATCCCGGCCAGTTGCCGCGCCGGCGGCTGCCGCGTGCACGTCGCCTTTCACGGCTGCCTGCAGAACGTCGACGCCGTCGGCGACGGCTTCGTGCGTCACGCCGGCTATAACAAGTGGGCCGAAACGAATCGGCTCATCGTCCTGTATCCGCAAGCCATCGCCCGCTACGGCCCGGGCTTTCGGTTCTGGCGCGTCAGTTATGTCGTCAATCCGAAGGGCTGCTGGGACTGGTGGGGCTACGACAGTCCAAACTACTACCGCAAAGACGGCCCCCAGATGCAGGCCGTAATGAAAATGGTCGAGCGTCTTACGACTAGGTAAGCGGCGACTGCCTTGTCGCCGGTGGTGCACGATTCTAGTGCGTAAGATTTCCGGAAGGGCCAGTGGCAGCGCTATAATTGTTTCCCTAGGAAATTTTTTGCGCGCCGATGTATTTTCGTAACCGACTTCTGGTACTGGTGCTGTCGATCTTGCTGCCAGCCTTCGCCTCGTCGATGCTGGCGGTCTGGTATGTCTACGACCAGGAACACGACAGCCAGGAGCGCAGCGTCGGCGAAGCGGCGCGCGCGCTGGCGCTGCTGGTCAACAAGGAACTGCAGGCGCGCGAAGGCGTGCTGCTGGCGCTGGCCAGTTCACCGGCGCTGGCGCGCGGCGACCTGGCCGAATTCCATGCCCACGCCAAGCTGCTGGCGCCGACACCGGGTACCGCCATCATCCTGCAGGAGCCGTCCGGCATACAGCTGATGAATACCCGCGTGCCGGCAGGCGAGCCGCTGCCGCTGCAGAGCGCGTCGAACATGGGCAAGCTGATCGACCAGTACGGCGGCAACCGCACGCTGGTGTCCGACGTGTTTCTGGCGTCGGTCGCCAAGCGCTACGATTTCGCGATCCAGGTGCCGGTGCTGCGCGAAGGCGAGATCAAATATTATCTGGCCATGGGCATCCAGGCGGCGTCTCTGCAAAGCCTGTTCCAGAACCAGCGCTTCCCGCAATCGTGGATCATCACCGTCATTGACCGCACCGGCAAAGTGGTGGCGCGCACGCGCGACGACGACAAGTTCATCGGCACCACGGTGCGCACGGTGACCCAGCGCGTCATCGGCGCCTCGGCGGAAGGCTCGTTCGCCAGCATTACGCTAGACGGCATCGCCGTCAAGGCCTTCTTCAGCACCATCGAGCGCGCCGACTGGAAGATGTTGATCAGCATTCCAGAGGCGGAAATTCGCCAGATTCCGGTGCGCGCCGCCGCCTTGCTCGGCGCCATGCTGGTGCTGGTGCTGCTGCTCGCGTTGGCCGCGGCGCGGCGCACCTCGCGCAGTACCATATTGCCGATCGAGCACCTGGGCACCGTGGCCGACCGGCTCGGCCGCGGCGAACCGGTGCGCTATCAGTCGCAGGGCCTGCTCGAGATCGACCGCGTCGGCTTGCGGCTGGCCGACGCGGCCGACCAGATCACGACCGCACAAAGCGAACTGGAGCGGCGCATCGCGGTCGCTGTCGCCAACAACGAACGCGCCCAGGTCGCGTTGATCAAGGGCCAGAAGCTCGAAGCGCTGAGCCGGCTGACGGGCGGCATCGCGCACGACTTCAACAATCTGCTGCAGACCCTGACCAGCGCGCTGCAGCTGGCGGCGATGACGGCCGATCCGGACCGCGTGCAGTCGCTGCTGGCAACCTGCCAGGCGGCGGTGCGCAAGGCAACCGACCTGACGGCGCAGCTCGGCTCGTTCGGCAAGGTGCAGGACGCCCGGCTCGAAGTGGTCGAGCTTGGCCCGACGATCCGCAAGAAGATGCAACTGCTGGCCAGCGCCGTGGGCAGCAGCGTCAGCGTGCGGCTCGACCTGGCCGATCGCCTGTGGCCGGTGCGGATCGATCCGGTGCAACTGGACCTGGCGCTGGTCAACATTGCCCTGAATGCCTGCGACGCCATGCCGCAGGGCGGCGCGCTGCGCATCGGCGCCGAAAACGTTCCCGCCGAACGGGCGCCGCGCGAGCTGCCCGGCGAATACGTGCTGCTGCGCGTCACCGATACCGGCATCGGCATGAGTCCGGAGGTGCTGGCCAACGCCCTCGATCCGTTCTTCACCACCAAGCCGATGGGGCAGGCGAACGGCCTGGGCCTGGCGCAAGTGTATGGCTTTGCGACCAACTCGGGCGGCCTGCTGCGCCTCGACAGCGTCGAAGGCGAGGGCACCACCGTCGAGCTGTACCTGCCGCGCGCCGCGGTCTCGAGCGGTGTCGAGCCGTCGGCCGGTGCGCCGCTGCCGGCGCCGGTGCCGGCAGCGCGCCACGTGCTGTTCGTCGACGACGACAGCCTGCTGCGCGAGACGGTCGCGCCGGCGCTGGAACACGCCGGGTTCACGGTGACGGTGGCGGCCAGCGGCGACGAAGCGTTAGCGTTCCTGCAAGACGGCTTGCGTCCGGACATCGTGTTCTCCGACATCGTCATGCCCGGCCGCACCAACGGCATCGACCTGGCCAAGATTGTCCGCGAGCGCTACGCCGGCACCGGCATCGTGCTGGCAACTGGTTACTCACTCAAGCGCACCGGCCTGCCCGACGTGCAGGTCTTGTCCAAGCCGTACGAGCTGCGCGCCGTCATCGACGCGTTGACGGCGTCGTTCCCCAAGGAAAGTGTTTGATAGTCGTGCTGGACTGACAACGTGACGGGCGGTAGTCCTACGGCGCCGGCCAGCGCACCGGCCTAGCATGATGGTTTCAGCCCAGGAGCCCATCATGTACTCAATGAAAGATCTCAGCCCGTCCATTACCGACATGATCCGTTTCGATCATTCCCACGTGATGCTGACGTCGCATCAATACGTCGTCACCAAGAAGCCGGCGGTCAAGAAGGCGCTGGCGGAAACTGTCTGCGATGCCCTCGAGATCCACGCCACGCTGGAAGAAGAGATCTTCTATCCGGCGATGCGGGCGCTGGGACTGGGCGGCGCGGCGCTGGCGAAAAGTGTGCCCGAGCACAAAGAGATGCGCGCGCTGATCGCCAGCATCCGGCGCGGCGACGCCAGCAGCGCGCGCTACGACGAACTGTTCTGCGAGCTGATGCGCGACGTCATCCACCATGTGGCCGACGAAGAGACCGTGCTGCTGCCCGACGCGGAGCGCTCGATGACGAAGCGCCGCCTGAACGAACTTGGCGTGCAGATGACCAGCCGGCGCATGCAACTGCTGGCGCCAAAGGCAGGCAAGGCGGCGGTCAACACGGCGATCGGATTCTCGTCGAGCACCACCGCTGTTGTGCTGAGCGCGGTCAGCGCCTTGCTCGTCGGCCGGTTCCTCACGAAAAAGCTGGCGTAACAATATTGCGCACGGGTCATGGGTCGTCGCGACGGGGACCCATGCTGAGCTCGCTTCAGCCGAGCGCGCCGCGAAACCGACCAATCGGCGCCGTGGCTGCCATTTCGTCGGCAATCACCGCACGCCATCATCTTCTTTTTTGTCCTGCCGCACCGACGCCAGGCGATCAACGTGGATCAACCCTTCCGCCGCCGCGTGCGATGCGGCAAACACGCTGTCGGGCGCCAGGATCAACTGGGTGCCGGTGGCGCTCACTTCATCGGTCAGACGGTCCAGCGCTTCGATCCGCGACGGGTCGGGATTGACGTTGCGGATGTAAATCACGCGCACCGATTTGGGATGGCGCCGCACGATCTCGGTATAAATCTCCGGATCGCGCTCGCCACTGTCGCCGATCAGCACAAACTGCATCTGCGGATAGAAGCTGAGGATCAGTTCGATCTTGTCGAGCTTGCTGTTGCCGTGTTCGGTCAGGTTGAACAACTCGCGCACGCCCAGCTCGCGCAGCAGCAAAGGCCCGAGCGGAATGGCCTGAACGCGCAAAAATTCCACCAGCGGCCCGAACAAATGCCACGGACTGCTCGACACATAGAACACCGGATTGCCTTCATTGCCGCCGGCGCCTTCGTGCAATGCGCGGTACAAGGCGGCGACACCCTTGAAGGGCTTGCGCGTATGCGCGTTCGAACGCGCCAGCATCATCGCCATGTTCAGCTTGTTGGTGACATTGGTCCACAGCACGGTGTCGTCGATATCGCTGATGATGCCGAAGCGCGCGGTGGCGGCCGGCACGGCCACTTCGGCGTCAGCCCGCACCGGCAGGCCGTCTTCGCCCACGTTGTCGGGCAATTCGAGTTGCACCGTATGCCAGCCGCCGGCCAGCGGCGCCGCCGGCACGATCTCGAACGTGAAATAGCCGCCGCGGTCGGTCAGCGTTTCGATGCGCTGCCCGTCGAAGTGCGCCAGCACGCGGGCGCCGGCCACCTCGTCGGACTCGAGGCGACGGTATAGCTGCAGCAGGTTGCTCCAGCCGCTGTCGTCGCCGGTCTGTTCGCGAAAGCTGCGCTCGTCGAGCACCCGGCCCTTTACCCACAGCTTCTCGGCGTTGCCGAAGCCGAAGTAGGGCACCACCATCATTTGCCGCCCCACTCCGGGCGAACGCAGCCGCTGCAGCGCGCCGCTGGCGAACTGGCCGGCGGTTTTCGCCAGCCGCCGGCGCAGCGCGGCGCCCGCACGCTCCGCCTCGGGCGCACGTTCGACCCACACGGTGGCCCCTTGCAGCGGGGCCGAGCGCAGCGCCAGTTCGACCTCGCCCGCAGCGCGCGGATCGACCGTAGACGCCAGTACATTGACGTCGGCGCCGGCATCGCGCAGCCGCGCAATTTCAGCGGCAGGCACCAGCCCCGGGTTGACATGGAATACGGCGCCGGCCGGGGCGATGCGCGCCACGATGTCGTCGAACCCGGCGCGCGTCAGTATCAAAAACGGCATCGTGCTTGCCTTTGGTGCGCGCTCAGGAGGCGGTCGGGCTGGCCTGCAAGTGCGGCAGCACGTCGTTGGCGCCCATCTTCTCGGCCAGCGAAACGGCCGTCATGCCGCGGCTGTCGACTGCGTCGACGCGCGCGCCGTGCGAACGGAGCAGGTCGATGATGGCAGGACGGTTGAACATGGCCGCCATCATCAGCGGCGTCTTGCCGTCCGGGCTGGCGCCCTCGACGTTGGCGCCATGGCGCAGCAGCAATTCGGCGATTTCGACGTAGCCCTTGTAGGCGACGCCGGCCAGCGGCGTCTGGCCCTGGTCGTTCGGCACGTCCGGGTCGGCGCCGGCGTCGAGCAGGATGCGCGCGGTTTCCTGGTGGCCATGGTAGCAGGCCAGCATGATCAGGCTGTCGCCCTTTTCGTTGCGGAAGTTGACCGGCAGCCCTTTCGCCACCATCGCGCCGAGCGTGGCGTCGTCGCCGCTGCGCACGATGCCAAACACGCTCCGGATGAATTCGATGGCTTCCTGGTCGCCCATGCCGCTTGCTGCGTTAGTTACTTGCATATGTCCTCATCATCTATCTTGCCAAGCTCGCACTATAACGTGCGGATGCGCTCGTCCTCCGTGCGCGTGCGCACGCTCGCGCGCCGCTGCAATCCGGCGGCGCGTTTTTCCGGTTCGGGGTATTGTCCGTTGTCAGCACCATAATGTTGTGATGCACGACTTTGCAGGTTTCCCCATAAAACGGAGGTGTACGATGCGTAAAATTATCATGATGGCGATCGCCGGCTTCATCTGGAAAAAATTCCAGGGCCGCATCTTGAAGCAACCAACGCGCGGCCGGACCATGCGCCGGAGGTAATGCGTTACCGCCACGGCCTCGACCAGGTCGAGGCCGTGGCATCGGTCGCCGGTGCCTGCCACCGGCTGTTTCTGTAATGACGGACGGAAAGTTTTAGCAGCCTCCACACTTGATCTGCGTTAAACAGATCGCGCTACCTCCCCACGTAGAATCGATGTAACTCATCTGCCCAGCGCGGCGCATATTTCTCTCGAAAGCTCAATTTTCCCGATGCCGGGAAGGGGGATTGTTTGCGCGCCGCGACCGGAAAATTCGATTCGACAAGACAGGAGCGCAAAATGTTTTCCAAAAAATACCGTGTGGGCTTAGGTGGGTTTGCGGCCGTGACCAGCCTGTTGCTGCTGTCGGCCTGCGGTGGCGGCGGCGGCGACTCGCCGCCGGTGGTGTCGGTGCCCCAGCCGGAACCTCAGCCTACCCCGGCGCCTGCACCGACGCCGGCGCCAACGCCAACGCCAACGCCAGGACCGGCGCCCTCGCCACAGCCGGCGGAGCCGACCCTGGCCGCGGCCTACACCGACCTCGTTTCCGGCGCACAAAACGGCGCCACCCGATGGACCGACGGCAGCGGTACCGGCGCGCCGATCGGCGGCGTCGAGTGCATGGGCAGCATCGTGTCGCACACGCACGCGCTGATCTCGATCTACCAGGATGGCGTCAGGCTGGCGGTACCCGAATCGGTCGGGCTGCGCGGCTGCACCTATGAACTGCACACGCACGACCGCTCCGGTGTCGTCCACGTCGAGCCGAACGTGGCGCGCAACCTGACGCTCGGCCAGTTCTTCGGCGTGTGGAACCAGCCGCTGTCGCGCACCGCGGTCGCCGGCGTGGCCGGCCCCGTGCGCTTTTACGTCGTCAGCGGCGAAGTGCTGACGCGCTACGAAGGCAATCCGGCCGATATACCTTTCGCCGCCCGCAAGGAAATCGTTATCGTTGCCGGCAGCGCGCCGGCGGTGTTGCCAAAGTACCGCTGGCCCGCCAGTTTGTAGGGTAATGATCGGTTCTGAGCGCGAACTAACAGACGGCGCACTCACTGCTAATGAAAATGCAAGCAGGCCGTAGAGAGTGTCCCTCTCGCGGTTTATTTGCACGAGGAATCCAATCCCACTACCAAGGAGAACACCCATGAACAAAGCAATGTCAGCGGCACGCACACTTATCCTGATCGCCGCTATCGGCGCGGCAGCGGTCGGCTGCAAGAAGGCCGACGTGGTCACCCCGGCCGACACCACCGCAACGCCGGCGACGACCGTCCCATCGACGTCGGGCACCAGCGCAACGGCCGGCACTTCCGACGCCGGGATGGCTGGTACGGCGAACAATTCGGCCAACGGCACGACCGGTACCACGGGCACCAGCGGCACCGCCGGCACCAGCGGCATGACCGGCACCGGTTCGACCGACGCCACCACGAGCTCGGGCGCGGCTGGCACGACGACCGGCACAACGGCCAACGACGCGGCCAAGCCGCCGGTGCAGAACAACAGCGGCCAGACGCAAGGCACCACGCCGAATTCGTCGATACCGGTATCGGACGGCAGCCGCTAAATGCGGCAACGTTGCGGCGCAATCAGCGCGCCGCAATCAGTGCGGCGCGTGGTCGGTGCCGCGCCCGCGTGACGCCATGAAACGCCGCAAGGCGCTGTCGAGCGTTGGCAGCAGGATGCCGCGCTTGCTGTCGAGGGCGCTGTACTGCGGCCGCACCGCGATGAAGTTGCAGGCCGCCGCTGCCTGCGGCTCCAACCGGCTGCAGTCGATGCCCGCATGCCGGGCCGCCTGGCCGGCCAGCTCGACCCACGTCAGCGGCTGGCCGTTGGTCAAGTGCCACACGCCGCATTCACCGTCGATGATCAGGTCGAGGCAGGTGTTAACCAGGTCCGGCACGTAGGTGGGCGACACGGTGATGTCGTCGGCGGCATGGAAGGGTCGTCCTGCCTCCAGCGTAGCGAGGGCCTGCGCCACGAAGTTGTAGCCATCCCACGGTCCGAAGAACGAGCTGGTGCGCACCACCAATGCGGCCGGATTGCATTCCAATACGGTCGATTCTCCTTCCGCCTTGCTGCGGCCATAAATGTTTAGCGGTGCAATCGTATCGGTCTCCACATACGGCGCGCGCTGCTGGCCGTCAAACACCAGGTCGCTGGAAAAGGTCGTCAGGTGTACGCCGGCGCGCGCACAGGCGGCCGCCAGCACCGCCGGGCCGTGCGCATTCTCGCGAAAGCACCGGTCGACATCGCTTTCCGCTTGGTCGACACGCACGTAGCCGCTGGCGTTGACGATCGCCCACGGCCGCAGCCGCGTGATCGCGCGCTCCACCGACGACGGCTCGGCAATATCCATGTCGGCGCGGCTCAGCACGCGGTAGGCCAGGTGCCGCTCCGCGCAGATGCGCGCGAATGCCCGCCCGAGCGTGCCGCTGGCCCCGGAAATGAGGATCGGCGCGCCCTCGGCCGCACCGTCTTCTTGCGCCGGCATGCCGGCAGCCGTCGCCGCTAGCAGGCGCGACGAGCGCCGCCACCAGCCCTGGCCCTGCAGCGCCGGGTGCGACGGCGTGCGGCCGTCGGCCAGTTCGCGCAGCATCCCGGCCACCGCGGTTGGCCGCGGCAGTGGCGCGCGGATGTCGAACGCGCCGGACTCGTAATAGCCTTCGTCGCGCGTGACGAGGCTGTTCCAGTCGAACGAGCCGAGCAGTGCCCACGCGGTGATCGCCCGCAGGTCCACGCCCTTGTCGCGCGCCTGCAGGCCGGCCTGCCAGATTTCCGCCAGCCAGCGCAGCTGGTCTTCGCGGCTGGCGGCAAGGTGCGCCTCGGTCACCGCCAGCGGCAGGCGATAGCGTTGCCAGATTTCATCGAGCAGCGGGCCGATGCCGGGCGTTGGCGTGGCCAGCGCGCGCGCCGTTTCGATGTCGACGCACGGCTTGCCGTCGACCACGCCGGCCAGGTGCAGCGCATAGCGCTCGGTGCGATGGTCGAGCCAGCGTTCGCTGGTGACGTAGTAATTGACGCCGATGATGTCCGGCGGGCAGGGATTGTCGCGGAACCACAAAATGGCGGCCGGCTCGACGCCGCTGGCGGTGAGATAAGTCCACAGCGCATGGTTCTGGTCGACCATGCCGCACAGCAAATCCCAGCTCAGCCAGCGCCGCTCGTTGTAAAAGCCGGCCAGCGCGGCCAGCGCGTCGGTGCTGTAATTCTTGCCGAGGTCGTCCGGCTGCACCAGCTTGGCGCCGGGATTGACGGCGCGGATGGCCCGCATCGCCAGCACGGTGGCGCGGCACTGGTTCAGCAGCGCCTCGATAAAGGCGCGGTCGTCGCTGCGGTGCGGATACCACAAGCCGTACAGACCGCTAAAGCGGGCCGTCGTCAGCGGTTCGTTGACCGGCGTGTAGTGATCGATCCACGGGTAGCGTGCCGCCACGGCGCCGGCGTACTCGGCGAGCTGGCCGGCAAATGCCGGGTCGAGCAGGCTGGTGTGCCGCGGACCGCTGCCATGGTGCACCAGCCCGGCGATGACGCTGATGCCTGCCGCGCGCAGGGCGGGCAACTGGCGGTCGGCCCAGGCCCAGTGTGCCGCGGCCAGGCCGTCGGGCGCGATGCGCTCCCACAGCAGCGGATAGCGGATGGCGCTGATGCCGAGCGCGGCGAAACGGGCGACATCGTCTGGCCGGCGCTCATGGCCGTTGCGGTCGAGCTGGTTGAAGTAGCGCTCGCCGACGCGGTTGATGGTGCATTCAATGCCGCCCCACAAGGCCAGGGTGCCGGCAGCCGGCGTGGTTTTGTCAGATTGCTTGGAGTCAGGAGTTGTCATTGTCGGCGGTCCGCGCTTCAGAGGTATCTTTTATACATTGCCTCGGCCGCGGCACGATTATCGCGAATGCCTATCCGGGTCAGTTTTTGCCGCTAATTTTTGTCAGCCTCGTACTACAAAACGTTACGCAGAGCTTCGCGGGGGGACACGGGCTCTGCAAAATCCCCTCACTGCCGGGTACGGCGTCCGAAAGCACATTTAACAAAAATTCCAAGGCGAAAACTTGTCGAGCATAAATCGAAACCTTGGGAAATTGGCATGTTACGCTTGTTACATCTTGTTGCTGACCTTGGTGATTTGACTCATGTACCTCATTGACGACCTGAAGCCGGACGGCCGCGCGCTCACCTGGTGCAGCCGCGCGCCGATCACGTCGGCCGGCGCGGCGCCCAGTCCCGGCGTGTTGCAGGCGGTGACGATTCCGGCGGAGTGGACGGCATGAGCGAGCGCGCCATTACCGCGGCCGAGTATTTCGCCGACGACTACGCGCAGGCCAGCGCGCCGGGCCGGGTCAACCTGCTGGGCGAACACACCGACTACAACGACGGCTTCATGCTGCCGATTGCCACGCCGCAGCGCACCACCGTCACGGTCGGCGTGCTGCGCGAGCCGAAGTTCGTGTTCTATTCAGCCACCTTGCGCAGCGAAGTGTCGTTTGGCATCAACGACGAGGCGCCGCCCGGCTTTGCCCGCTACGTGTTTGGCTGCATCCGCATGCTGCAACACAGCGGTATTTCCGTGCCGCCGCTGCGCCTGCACGTCGACTCGAACGTGCCACTTGGGACGGGGCTGTCGAGCAGCGCCGCGCTCGAAGTGGCGACCCTGCGCGCCTTGCGCTGCCTGCTCAAGTTCGAGCTCGACGACACGGCGCTGGCGCTATTGGCCCAGCAGGCCGAAATTCGCTACGCGGGCGTCCATTGCGGCGTGATGGACCAGATGGCGTCCAGCCTGGCCGATGAGGAACACATGCTGTTTCTGGACGCCCGCACGCTGGCGACGCGCATCTTGCCGCTGCCGGCCGGCGCCGAGATCGTCGTCATCGACTCCGGCGTGCCGCGCACCTTGGCCGGCAGCAAATACAACGAACGGCGCGCCGAATGCGAGGCGGCCGCCCTCGCGCTGGGTGTGCGCGCGCTGCGCGACGTCGCCAGTGTCGCTGCCGCCGAGCAATTGCCTTCTCCTCTGCGCCAGCGCGCGCGCCATGTAATTAGCGAAAACTTGCGCGTGCTCGAAGCCAGCAGTGGAGTGAGCGCCGTCCGTTTCGGTCAAATGATGAGGGCGTCGCACAACAGCCTGCGCGACGACTATGAAGTATCGATCGCCGCGCTCGACGAGCTCGTGGCGATGCTCGACGCCAGCGACGGTGTCTTTGGTGCGCGCCTGACCGGCGCCGGCTTCGGCGGCGCCTGTGTGGCGCTGTGCCGCAAGGGGGAGGCAGCGGCGATCGGCAGCGCCGTTGTGAAACGCTATAACGGCAGCGGCGGCAACGCCACCTTGCTGCTGCCGGTTACAACAAATTAACGAAGGAAACAATGAGCGAATTCATGTATCCCCGCCCGCAACTGGTGCGCGACAGCTGGCAATCGCTAAACGGCAGCTGGGACTTCGCCTTCGACGACGAGCGCCGCTTTTCCAGCCCGGCCGACCCGATCGACTGGAGCCGGCGCATCGTGGTGCCGTTCGCGCCGGAGGCGTCGGCCAGCGGCATCGGCGACACCGGCTACCATCAGAGCTGCTGGTACCGCCGCGAATTCGACATCGAGCGCGGCGACGACCGCGTGATCCTGCATTTCGGCGCGGTCGACTACTCCGCCCGCGTGTGGGTCAACGGCATCTTTGTCGTCGAGCACACGGGCGGGCACACGCCGTTTTCGGCCGACATCAGCGAGGCACTGACCGTCGACGGCCCGCAGGTGGTGACCTTGCAGGCAATCGACGATCCGCACGACCTGGCCAAGCCGCGCGGCAAGCAGGACTGGCTGCGCGACCCGCATTCGATCTGGTATCCGCGCACCACCGGCATCTGGCAGACGGTGTGGCTCGAACGCGTCGCCAGCACCTTCATCTCGGTGCTGCGCTGGACGCCGTCGTTCGAAGGCTTCGAGATTGGCTGCGAGGTGCGACTTGACGGCATGCTGCACGACGACCTGATGGTCGGCGTAAAAATATTACATGGCAACACCGTGATGGCCGACGACATGTACAAGATTGTCGGCCAGGAAGCGATCCGCAAGATCGCCTTGTCCGACCCCGGCATCGACGACTCGCGCAACGAGCTGCTGTGGAGCCCGGAGCGACCGACCCTGCTCGATGCCGTGCTGACCTTGTTTCACAACGGCCGCGCGATCGACCGGGTCACTTCTTACACGGCCTTGCGCGAGTTCACCATCAACCGCGACCGCCTGATGCTCAACGGCCGCCCGTATCCCTTGCGCCTGGTGCTCGACCAGGGCTACTGGCCCGACACGCTGATGACGGCGCCGTCCGACGACGCGCTGCGCCGCGACGTCGAACTGGCCAGGGCGATGGGTTTCAACGGCGTGCGCAAGCATCAGAAAATCGAGGATCCGCGCTACCTGTACTGGGCCGACAAGCTCGGCCTGCTGGTATGGGAAGAGATGCCGTCGGCCTACCGCTTCAGCCCGAAAGCGATCACCCAGCTGGTGCGCGAGTGGACCGAGGCGATCGAGCGCGACTACAGCCACCCGTGCGTCATCGTCTGGGTGCCGTTCAACGAATCGTGGGGCGTGCCGAACCTGACCGCGATCCAGTCGCACCGCAACGCCGTCGAGGCGCTGTACCACCTGACCAAGACGCTCGACTCGACGCGGCCGGTGATCGGCAACGATGGCTGGGAAGCGTCGGCCACCGACATCCTCGGCATCCACGATTACGACTGCGACCCGGCCAAGCTGCGTGCCCGCTACGAGGTAACCGACCCGGTGCGCACCCTGTTCGACCAGCGCCGCCCGGGCGGGCGGATCCTGACGCTGGACGGCTTTCCGCACCGCGGCCAGCCGATCGTGCTGACCGAATTCGGCGGCATCGCGTTCGACAAGCACGCCGCCGGCGGCCACACCTGGGGCTATTCGCGCGCGAACTCCGAAGAAAGTTTTTACAACCTGTACCGCAGCCTTCTCGAAGTCGTCAATACGACCTTCATGTTCAGCGGTTTTTGCTACACCCAGTTCGCCGACACGTTCCAGGAGGCCAATGGCCTGCTGTGTGCCGACCGGACTCCCAAGATCCCACTCGAGCAGATCAGCGCGGCCACGCGCAACGTCCGGCTCGAGGAGTGATGTTTGTTTAACCATCGCCCCGCCAGGGCCCGAAAGGAAAAATGTATGACTAAGATTATTGTGTTTTGCCACCTGCGCTGGGATTTCGTGTTTCAACGTCCGCAGCAACTGTTGACGCGCCTTGCCGAGTACTACCAGATCATCATGGTCGAAGAGCCGATCTTTCACGAGGGCGAGAACGTCCTGCGCAAGACGGTCGTCGCGCCGAACGTGACGGTGTGCCAGCCATTCACGTCGTCGCATTCGCCCGGCTTTCACGACGACCAGATTCCGCTGCTCAAGCCTTTGCTCGCCGAACTGGCCAGCGACGGTGAAGATCCGGTCGTGTGGCTGTACACGCCGATGGCGCTGCCGCTGGTGCAGGGCCTGCACCCTTCGCTGGTGGTCTACGACTGCATGGACGAACTGGCCGCCTTCAAGAATTCGCCGAAGCAGCTGCTGCAGCGCGAAACGGCCTTGCTCGGCATTGCCGACCTGGTCTTCACGGGCGGACCCAGCCTGTACGAGGCCAAGCGCGAACGCCACGCCAACGCCCATTGCTTCCCCAGCAGCGTCGACGCCGCCCACTTCGGCAAGGCGCTCGAGCGCAGCATCAGCCATCCGGCGCAAGCACACACCAGCGGGCCGCGGCTGGGCTTTTTCGGCGTCATCGACGAGCGCTTCGACATCGACCTGCTGGCAGCAACGGCCGACGCCCGGCGGCACTGGCAACTGGTGATGGTCGGCCCGGTCGTCAAGATCGACCCGGCGCAGCTGCCGCAGCGCGCCAACATCCACTACCTGGGCCAGCGTTCCTACGACGACTTGCCGCAGTTCCTGGCCGGCTGGGATGTCTGCCTGCTGCCATTCGCGTTGAACGAATCGACCAAATTCATCAGCCCGACCAAGGTGCTCGAATACATGGCCGCCGAACTGCCGATCGTCAGCACGCCGATCACCGATGTCGTGGTGCCTTACGGCCACGTGGTCGCCATCGCCGACACGGCGGAAAAATTCATTGCCGCCTGCGACGCCGCGCTGGCGATGACGCCGCAGCAAAATGCCACCATGATCACCGAGATGCGCGCCATCGTCGCCAACACGTCGTGGCAGAACACCGCCGGGCGCATGCGCGCGCTGATCGACGCCACGCCGCGCTCGACGTCGGCGACCCGCACTCCGGCGGCCGTGTCGCCGGACCCCGCGACAGCCGGCGGCGCCGTCGTCAATCCGCTGCGCTCGCAGGCGGCGCTGCAAACGGCGTCGTGCGTCATCGTCGGCGCCGGCCCGACCGGGCTGTCGGCTGCGTACCACCTCGGTGCCGACGCGCTGCTGCTCGAACGCAACCCGACGGTGGGCGGCTGGTGCCGCTCGGTCGAAGACAACGGCTTTACCTTCGACTGCGCCGGCCACATCATGTTCTCCAACGACCCGTACGTGCTCAAGCTGTACGACAAGCTGCTCGGCGCCAACATGCACTGGCAAAACCGAGAAGCCTGGGTCTACAGCAAGAACGTGTTCACCCGCTATCCGTTCCAGGGCGCGCTGTACGGCCTGCCGCCGGCGGTGATCAAGGAATGCATCGTCGGCGCGATGGAAGCGCGCTTTGGCACGCTCGGCCAGGAGAAGGGCGCGGCCAAGTGCGCGCCGAGCGCGGTGGAAGACTGCTGCGCCGACGGCACCGTCGAGATTGCCAACGGCGCCGACTCGCAGCCGGGCGAAGTGAAGAACTTCGAACAGTTTATCTACAAGGTGTGGGGCGCCGGCATCGCCAAGCACTTCGCCATTCCATACAACAAGAAACTGTGGACGGTGCCGCTGACGGAGATGGAGACATCGTGGCTGGGCGGGCGGGTGCCGCTGCCTGACCTGGAAGAAATCATCGAAGGGGCACTCGAGCCGGTCGGCAAGCCGATGGGTCCGAACGCGCGCTTCGGCTATCCGATCAAGGGCGGTTTTCAGGCGCTGATGAACGGCTTCCTGCCGCACATCCGAGGCAAGCTAGAGCTCAACGCCGACGTGGTCCGGCTGCTGCCGCAGGAACACGTGATCGCGCTGGCCGACGGCCGCCGCTTCCGCTACGACGACCTGATCAGCACGATGCCGCTGCCGGAACTGATCAGGCTGATCGGCGACGCCGCGCCCGACTATGTGCAGGAAGCGGCGCGCGGCCTGAAACATATCTCGATTCGCAACGTCAACATCGGCATCGACCGCGAGAACATCACCGACAAGCACTGGATCTATTACCCGGAGGATTCCATCTTCCACCGCATTTTCGTCCAGGGTAACGCCAGCAAGGCGTGCAACGCGCCCGGCGGCTTCGGCTTTACCTGCGAAATCTCGTATTCGCCGTGGAAGCCGCTGCCGTGCGACCATGACGAGCTGATCCGCCGCGTCATCGCCGATTGCATCAAGGTCGGCATGATCCGGCCGGACGACAAGATCCTCGCCGCCAACGAGATCGACATGCCGTACGCCTACGTCGTGTACGACCACGCGCGCGCGCGCAACGTCGAGACGTGCAAGGCCTGGCTGGCGCAGCATGACATCATGTTGTCGGGCCGCTACAGCGAGTGGGAGTATTACAACTCGGACCACGCTTTCCTGGCGGGCAAGAAAGCCGCCGAGAAGATTCTGGAAGCGAACGCTGCGCGGGCGCCGGCAAAAGCCGAATCCTGACGCCACGCAGTGAGCAGGCAAGCCACCGCCGGCGCCAGCCGGCGGTGGATCTCCCCCAATTGTTCAGGCCGTGGCTGCCCCGGGTCGCCCGGCTTTGTCCCGCCTGCGGCGCAATTGTTTACACACCGTTTACTAATGACCGGATAATGTTCCAGTTTGACGGTGCGCGGGTATTCACTTCCGGTGATGGACGGCGCCAGACGATCTATCCATCCATGGGCGCTAAAAGAAAAATGACCAACGAAACAACAAACAGGAGTGGTGTAGCGGCGCTGACGCTGGGGGCGATCGGCGTGGTGTATGGCGACATCGGCACCAGCCCGCTTTACACGATGAAGGAGGTGTTCGCTCCGTCGCACGGAATCGCCGTTTCACCGGCCAATGTGACAGGGGTCGTATCGTTGATCCTGTGGTGCCTCATCGTCGTCATCTCGCTCAAGTACGTGACGCTGGTCCTGAAAGCGGACAACGGCGGGGAAGGCGGCATCATGGCGCTCACCGCCCTGGCGCTCAAATCCGTGACCCAACACTCGCGTTTTTATTACCCGGTCATGTTGATGGGGATGATAGGCGCGGGATTATTCTTTGGCGACGGCGTCATTACACCGGCCATTACGGTGCTGTCGTCGATCGAAGGCATCGAAGTGGCAACGCCGGCATTCAAACCGTATGTCATACCCGTGACGCTGCTGGTGCTGACCGCCTTGTATTGGGTGCAGCACCGCGGCACCGGCGGCATCGGCAGGTGGTTCGGCCCGATCGTGCTGGTCTGGTTTGCGACGCTGGCAGCGATGGGCATTGTCAATATCGCCGCCAACACCGAGATTCTGGCAGCGCTGAACCCTGTCTACGCATTCGAATTTCTTCGTTCAAACGGATGGTTTGCCTTCGTTGCCTTGGGCGCGGTCGTCCTTGCGCTTACCGGCGCCGAAGCGTTGTACGCCGACATGGGCCATTTCGGGCGCAAGCCGGTGCGCCTTGCATGGTTCTCGGTGGTGTTTCCCGCGCTGGCGCTGAATTACCTCGGGCAGGGCGCGATGCTGTTATCGAACCCGGCGGCGGCGTCGAACCCCTTCTTCAATCAGCTCGGCGCCTGGAGCATCTACCCGCTCGTAGTCCTGTCGACGATCGCCGCGGTCGTCGCCTCCCAAGCGACCATCTCAGGCGCTTTTTCGGTGGCGCAGCAAGCGATCTCGCTGGGCTTCTTGCCGCGCATGCAGATCTTGCATACGTCGAACCAGGAAAAAGGGCAAATCTATATTCCACTGGTGAACTGGCTCCAGTTCGCCGCCGTCGTCTTCGCCGTCGTCGTCTTCGGCTCCTCGACCAACCTGGCGTCCGCCTACGGTATTGCTGCCACGGCGACGATGCTGACGACCACGCTGCTGACCTTTTTTGTGGTGCGCTACGGTTGGCGCTACTCGCGCTTCATTGCGATCGGCGCGACGTGTTTTTTCCTGATATTCGACATCACGCTGTTCGCGTCGACCAGCCTCAAGATCGTCAGCGGTGGCTGGTTCACCTTGCTGATCAGCTTCGTCATGGTGATGATCATGCTGACGTGGCGCAGCGGCCGTGAACTCGTCTACAAGAACTTGAAAGCCCACATGATCCCGCTGTCCGATTTCCTCGGCGGGCTATTCGCGGCGCCGCCGCACAGGGTTCCCGGCACGGCGGTATTTTTCCGCTCCGAAGGCGATGGCGTGCCGCACGCAATGCTGCACAACCTTCTGCATAACAAGGTGCTGCATGAACGGGTTATTTTCTTGACGGTGCTGTCGACGGATAGTGCGAAGGTTGCCTCGTCCGAAAGAGTGAAGATCACCGAGCTTGGTCACGACTGCTTCCAGGTCGACGTCGCCTACGGTTTCACCGACAGCCGGGATATTCCGGCCGCCCTGGCGTTATGCGCGCGCCACGGCCTGGTGTTCGAGCCGATGGAAACGTCGTACTTCATTGCGCGCCAAACGGTGATCGCCACCCCCGGCGCCGGAATGGCATTGTGGCGCGAACGCCTGTATGCCTCGATGGCAAAGAATGCGCGCGATGCCGCCGACTATTTCAAACTGCCGACGAACCGGGTGATCGAACTCGGTACGCAGGTGGAGATCTAGTTGCAGCCAACGCCCAGGCGGCGGCCGGTTTGTGCGCGCCGGGGTCGCTGCATGCTGGCCTGTGCTAAAATTATTTTGTGAAGATCGTGGTCAAAATGCTCGCCGTGTGGTTCTAGTTGCTGGCAGTCCCTTTTCAGGGCTTTGCGTCAGCGACAATGTTTTTCTGTGCGCCGATCGACTTGCCCGCCGCGCAAATGGCTGTCGCCGCCACTGCACACGATCACGCTGCAACGATGGCCGCTGAGCATCACGGCCAGGCGCATGTGGCGCCCGCCACGCATGGCGGCGATCATGCCGACGTGTCGGTACAGCACGACGGTGGCAAGTGCACCTCCTGCGCTGCCTGCTGCGTTGGCGCGTCAATCGGCCCGTCCGATCCCCTCCGGCTCGCTGCCGAAGCACCACATGGCGTCTCGGCGCCGTTTGTGCTCGCTTCATTCCCTCTGTCGAGCGCGCCTTGCTCGAACGCCCCCCGCAAGCCTGACTGACCTGACCATCGCAGTGCGCGCCGGCTTGTTTGGGCCGCCCGCGCACGCCGATCAATATCTTTGTCCGGGTCCCGCATCCGGTCCGTCGTCCTGTCTATCCGCGAGGACATCATGAACTATGTATACCGCCGCCGTGCCTGTGCCTTCATTGCGCTCGTCGCACTTGCTGCGCCGCCCCAGGCGCAAACTCGACCCGGCGATCCGGCCGACGCTGCGGCGCCGGTGCCGCCGACCCGCTACGCGCCATATATCGCGGCCACGCCGGCCGCACCCGCCGTGCAGTCGCCGCCGCAAGCGTGGAAGGCGCTCAATGCCCTTGTCGGCACGTACGATTCGATGAGCTCGACCATCGATGGCGCTGCCGCCGCGCCGGCGCCGCCCGCGCCGGCTGCGAATGGACCGGCGCCGGCGACGCAGCCAGCGCCCGACCCGCACGCCCACCATCGCCCGAAGGCGGCCAAATGAGCCGGCGCCACAGCCGCCCGGGCAGCGTCATCGCCGTTGCGGCGGCGGCACTGCTGGTCAGCGCGTGCGGATCGATCTCGCCGGACCGCGGCTTTGCGTCCGTCTCTGCGCTGGCAACAGAGCGGCTCGGCTTTGATGCGCGCATGGTGCGCACCGACGCCGACGCCGAGGCGCTGGCGAAAATGATCGACGACAAGTTGCGCCAGCCCTTGCAGGTTGGTGACGCGGTCCAGATCGCGCTGCTGAACAACCGCGCGCTGCAATCGACCTACTGGAGCGCGGGCATTGCCGAAGCCGACCTGGTGCAGGCTGGCCGGCTGCAAAATCCATCGTTTTCGTTCGAACGGACCCGTCAGGGCAGCGATATCGACATCGAGCGCTCGCTGACCATGAGCCTGGTTGGCGCGCTGACGGCGCCGCTGGCCCGGCGCATCGAGGAGCGCGGCTTGCAGCAGACCAGGCTGATGGTGGCCAACGACATGCTGGCGCACGCGGCGGAAACGCAGCGGGCCTATCTCGAGGCCGTCACGGCGCAGCAGGCGATGACGTATGCGCGCCGGGTCAGCGACGCGGCCGACGCCAGCGCCGAATTGAGCGGTCGGATGGCGCGCGCCGGCAACGCCAGCCAACTCGACCTGGCGCGCGAACGCGCGTTCCGCGCCGAGGCGACCGCTGGCGTCGGCCGCGCGCACAAGCGGGTGATTGCCGCGCGCGAAAAACTGAGCCGGCTGATGGGCCTGTGGGGCGGCGCCGCCGCCTACCAGTTGCCCGAGCGCTTGCCCGACCTGCCGGCCGAGCCGGCCGAACTGGAAGACATCGAGCGCGTCGCCTTGCGCGACCGGCTCGATATCCAGGCGGCGCGCATCGAAGCGGCGCAGACGGCGGCCTCGCTCGGGCTGACCAAGACCACCCGCTTCATCAACGTGCTCGACCTCGGCTACGTGCGCAATACCAGCGGCGGCGTCAGTGCGCCAGGCTACGCCATCACGCTCGAGCTGCCGCTGTTCGACTGGGGAAGCGCGCGCGCGGCGAAATCCGAAGCGATCTACGTGCAGGGGGTCAACAAGGTGGCGCACGCGCGGTGGAAGCGCGCAGCCAGGCGCGCGAAACCTACCTCGACTACCGCACCTCGTACGACCTGGCAAAACATTACCGCGACGAAGTGATCCCGCTGCGCAAGAAGATCGCCGACGAAACGCTGCTGCGCTACAACGGCATGTTGCTCAGCGTATTTGAGCTGCTGGCCGACTCGCGCGAGCAGTCGATTGCGGTCAACAGCAGCATCGAAGCGCTGAAAGACTTCTGGATCGCGCAGGTCAACCTGGAGGCGGCGCTTGGCGGACGCCTGCAAGTCAAGCCGCAAGCGGCAAGCAAAGGAAACACACCATGACTTCACGCAGAACATTTTTGGGCGGCGCGCTGGTCGGCGCGGCTGCCGTCACCCGCGGCGGCGCGGCAACGCTGCCGGAGGCGCCGACCCATTCGTCGGCCGCTACCATGGCGCCACTGGCGCCGCCAAACGGGCGGCCCTACAACCCGGTCGTCACGCTGAACGGCTGGACCTTGCCCTGGCGCATGAAGGACGGCGTCAAGGAATTTCAACTGGTGGCCGAACCGGTGGTGCGCGAAATTGCGCCCGGCATGAAGGCGAACCTGTGGGGCTACAACGGCCAGAGCCAGGTCCGACGATCGAAGTGGTGGAGGGCGACCGCGTGCGCATTTTTGTCACCAACAAGCTGCCCGAACACACCAGCGTCCACTGGCATGGCCAGATCCTGCCCAACGGCATGGACGGCGTCACCGGCCTGAACCAGCCGGGCATCGAGCCCGGCAAGACGTTCATGTACGAATTCGTCGCGCGCCATGCCGGCACCTTCATGTACCACCCGCATGCCGACGAGATGACGCAGATGGCGATGGGAATGATGGGATTCTGGATCACTCATCCAAAAAATGCTGCCCACCACGCGGTCGACCGCGACTTCGCCTTCCTGCTCAATTCCTACGACATCGAGCCGGGCGCCTACACGCCGAAGGTGAATACCATGCTCGACTTCAATTTGTGGACTTTCAACAGCCGCGCCTTTCCCGGCATCGACCCGATGGTGGTGCGGCTCGGCGACAAGGTGCGCATTCGTGCCGGCAACCTGACGATGACGAATCATCCGATCCACCTGCACGGCCATCGCTTCGAAGTGAGCTGCACCGACGGCGGCTGGGTGCGGCCGTCGGCGCGCTGGCCGGAAGTGACCACCGACATCGCGGTCGGCCAGATGCGCGCGATCGAGTTCGTTGCCGACAACCCCGGCGACTGGGCCTTCCACTGCCACAAGTCGCACCACACGATGAATGCGATGGGCCATTCGGTACCGACGCTGATTGGCGTCGACCACCGCGACGTGGCAAAAAAAATCAACGCGCTGGTGCCGGACTACATGGTGATGGGCGACAAAGGCGGCTCGATGGGCGGCATGGAAATGTCGCTGCCCGAAAACACCTTACCGATGATGACGGGCGACGGCCCGTTCGGCGGCATCGAGATGGGCGGCATGTTTACTGTCCTCAAGGTGCGCGAAGGGCAGGCGCGCAACGACTACAAGGATCCTGGCTGGTACAAGCATCCGGCAGGCACGGTTGCGCGCGAGTGGACGGGCGACGCTCCCGTTGCGGCGCGTTCGCCCCAGCGCGCGGCGCCGCCGGTCCCCGGCGAAACGACCGTCACGGTGCGCAAACCCGGCGCCCACAGGGGCCACTAAACGTTGCTTCCCCAGCGGGGTCAGTGCCGGCAATCGCACACGGACTCGTCACTGACATTCTTCCCCAGCGGGGTCAGTGCCGGCAATCGCACACGGACTCGTCACTGACGGACGCTTGCGGATGGGGCCGTGTCCATTTGCCGGCACTGACCCCGCCTGTGGATGCCATGCGTCTCTGGCGAAACACCGTCGCGGTACGCAAGGACGTTTTGCGCCCACAAGGGCCAATAAAGATCGTCATTCTTCTTCAACAATTGAGAGCACAACATGAAACGCATGAGCATCCTTTTTGCGGCGATGACACTGGGAATCGCCTCCGCCTCAGCCCAGACGGGTGACCATTCCCAGCACCCAACGGCTGCCGCATCACCGCCGGCCAACGCGGCGAGCCAGCTGGCCAGCGGCGATATCGTCAAGGTCGACAAGGACGCCGCCAGGCTGACGATCAGGCACGGCGCACTGGCGCACTTGAACATGCCTGCAATGACGATGGCGTTCAGGGTCCGCAGCCCGGCTATGCTCGACCAGGTCAAACCGGGCGACAAAGTCGGCTTCGTTGCTGAAAAGGTCAACGGCGCGCTGACCGTGACGCTGCTCGAAGCGGCCCCGGCGCAGCGGTAAGCACAGCCGCTCGGCAGGCGCAGCGGGACAAGCCCGTTGCCGCGCGAGTGCTCGCACGACTAACAGAAAGACGCCGTTCCGCCTGCTTCCCCAAACGGGGTCTGGACGGTCTTTGCGGATGGGCCCGTGTGCGTTTGCCGGCACTGACCCCGCTGGGGGATGGGCACTGTGCGGCAGGCGCAGCAAGACAGGCCGGTCGCCGCGCGATGGCATAGAATGCTCGCATGACTCTCCCTTTCAGGCAGACACCGTTCGGCCGGCTGGCCGACGGATCCCCGGTTTCGCTGTTTACGCTGACTAATGCGGACGGCATGGTGGCCAGGGTGACCGATTTCGGCGGCATCATCACCGAACTGCACGCGCGCGACCGCAACGGCATGCTCGCCGACGTCGTGCTCGGCTTCGATCACCTGGCGCCTTACCAGCGCAAGCATCCGTATTTCGGCGCGCTGATCGGCCGCTACGCCAACCGCATCGCGGACGGGCGTTTTTCGCTCGATGGCGTCGGCTATCAGCTCGAGGTCAACAACGGGCCGAACCATCTGCATGGCGGCCGCGCGGGCCTGCACAACGTCAAGTGGAACGCCGATATCGACGGCGCCGTGCTCACGCTGCGCCGCCGTTGCGCCGCCGGCGAACAGGGCTACCCCGGCACCTTGGACGTGACGGCCAGCTACCAGCTCACCAACGACAACGAGTTGATCATGCGGCTGAACGCGACGACCGACCAGGCCACGCCCATCAACCTGACCCAGCACAGCTACTTCAACCTGGCCGGCACGGGAGACATCCTGGGCCACGAACTGACGCTCAACGCCGATGCATTCACCCCGGTCAACGAAGTGCTCATTCCCACCGGGCAGGTGCGCCCGGTGACCGGCACAGCCTTCGATTTCCGCACGCCGCGCACCGTTGGCGAGCGCATCGGCGACGCCGACCCGCAACTGCGCTACGCCGGCGGCTACGACCACAATTTCGTCCTGAACGGATCAGGCCCGGCGGCGCGGCTGCACGATCGCGCATCGGGACGGGTGCTGGAGCTGTGGACCGCCGAGCCGGGCGTGCAGTTCTATAGCGGCAATTTCCTCGACGGTTCGCTCAGCGGCAAAGGGCGCCAGTACACGATCCACAGCGGCTTGTGCCTGGAGCCACAGCATTTCCCCGACTCGCCGAACCAGCCGGCGTTTCCAAATACTATCTTGCGCCCCGGCGAGCAGTACGCCACCGAGTCGCGCTACCGCTTTTTTACCGACTAGCCTCAGCCTGCGGCGCCGCGTGGCGTCGTTCGCTACCATTCAGTGCGCGAACACTTGCCCGCTGAGCAGGCCGAACAGTTCCTGCGCCGGTGGCACACTGAGCGCCACCAAACGACGTCCACACGTACAATGCAGAAACTTTTTTTGCGCCGTATGAGGGAGTGCCGATGCTGGGAGAAAATTCATCGTTGATCGCCGACGCCGTCCAGGACGGCACCATGGCCCGCCTGATCCGCGAGCACGACTGGGCGGCGACGCCGCTCGGCCCGCAGGCAAGCTGGCCGCCGCCGCTGCAGACAACGGTCGACCTGATGCTGTCGTCGCAGTTTCCGATGTTCGTTGCCTGGGGCGCCGAACGCTGCTTCATTTACAACGACGCCTACAGCCAAATTCTTGGCAACAAGCATCCACACGCCCTTGGCGCACCGTTTCGCGTGGTATGGAACGACATCTGGGAGGCGGTCGGGCCGATTGCCGACCGCGCGTTCGCCAACCAGCCGTCCTACTTTGAGGATTTGCCGATCCGGATGGAACGCAACGGCTACGCCGAACTGACGTACTTTACGTTTTCGTACTCCGGGGTGCGCGGCGAGGGCGGCGGCATCGACGGCATGTTCTGCGTGTGCCAGGAAACCACCGCGTCGGTCGTTGCAGCCCAGCGCCATGTCGACGAAATGGACCGTTTGCGCCAGTTGTTCCAGCAAGCGCCGGGTTTCATGGCATTGTTGCGCGGGCCGCAGCACGTCTTCGAGATGACGAATGCGGCCTACCAGCAGCTCACCGGCGGGCGCGACCTGCTCGGCAGGACGGTCCGCGAGGCTTTGCCGGAACTGGCCGGCCAGGGATTCTACGAGTTGCTCGACAATGTGTACCGGGATGGCATGCCGTACGTCGCCCGCGGCACTTCGGTCAGACTGCAGCGCCAGCCCGGCGCCGCGCTCGAGGACGTGGTGGTCAGCTTCGTGTTCCAGCCGTTCACCGGTGCAGACGGCGCCATTACCGGCGTGTTCATCGAAGGCAGCGACGTCACCGAACAACACCTTGCCCAACAGGAACTGGCACGCAACATCGCCCGCCTCGAACAGGTCGAGCGGCGCCAGGCGTTCCAGCTGGAACTGGCCGACCGCATCCGCGATCTCGATGACCCGGAACAGATCACCGAAGCTGCCAGCGAAATTCTTGGCAAGCGGCTGCGGATCGATCGCGTCATCTACGCCGAGGTCGACGACACGGCACAGACGTTCGTCGTCTCGCGCCAGTGGTGCGGCGACGGCGTGGCCGAGGTCGATGGCAATGTGCGGTCGCTGAACGATTTCGGCCCGCGGGTGATCGAACAGTTGCGCGCCGGCGAAATTGTGGTCATCGACGATGTCCGTTCCGATCCCCGCACAGCGCGCTACAGCGATGAATACGCCCGGCTCGGTGTCGGTGCCGACCTCGGTGTGCCGCTGGTCAAGGCAGGGCAGCTCGTCGCCGTTCTCAATCTGCATCGCAAGTCCGCTTTTGCATGGACCGAAAACTGCATCGAACACGCGCGCGAGACGGCCGAGCGCACCTGGGCGGCGCTGCAAAGCGCACGCGCGCACGTGGCCCTCAAGACCGAGCGCGACCAAGCCGAAAACGAGCGGCGCCTGCTCGACGCATTGCTCGACGCGGTGCCGGTTGGCATCGGCATGGCCGACACCGACGGCAAGCTGGTGCGGGTCAACCGCGCCAACCGCCAGCTGTGGGGCGATTCGTTGCCGCTGTCGGGCAGCATTGCCGGCTATGCCGAATGGACAGGATGGTGGGCCGACGGCTCGTCCCGGCACGGCCAGCCGTTGGCGGCGCACGAGTGGGCGCTGGCGCGCGTGCTGCGCGGTGAAGACGCGCCCAACGACATGGTCGAGATCGAGCCGTTCGATGCGCCCGGCCAGCGCCGCACGATCGTGCTGTCGGCCGCCGCCGTGCGCGACGCCGACGGTCGCATCACCGGCGGCGTGGTGGCGCACATGGACGTGTCGGCGCGCCAGGAAGCCGAGCGGGCCTTGCGCGCGAGCGAAGCGAAGTTTCGCACCATCACCAACGCGATGCCGCACATGGTGTTTTCGGCGCTGCCCGACGGCAATCACGATTACTTCAACCAGCAGTGGTACGGTTTTACCGGCGTGGCCGAGGGGGCGACCTTCGGCGAACGCTGGCTGCAGGTGTTCCACCCGGACGACCAGCCGCGGGCGATGGCGCAATGGCAAGTCAGCCTGGCCAGCGGCGAGCCGTACGAGATTGAATTTCGCCTGCGCCATCGCTCCGGCCAGTACCGCTGGGTGCTGGCGCGCGCGCTGCCGATCCGTGATGAAGGCGGCGCGATCGTGCGCTGGATGGGATCGGCCACCGACATCCACGATCAGAAGCAGACCCAGGAAGCGCTGCGGCTGGCCGACCGCCGCAAGGACGAGTTCCTGGCGATGCTGGCCCACGAGCTGCGCAACCCGCTGGCGCCGATCAGCGCCGGCGCCGACCTGCTGCGCCTGACGCGGGTCGACGAGGCGCGCGTGCGCCAGATCAGCGAACTCATTTCGCGCCAGGTCAAGCACATGACCAGCCTGGTCGACGACCTGATGGACGTGTCGCGCGTGACGCGTGGCCTGATTACGCTCGACAATGCGATGCTCGACGCGCGCCACATCGTCACCGACGCGGTCGAGCAGGTGCGCCCGCTGATCGACACGCGCGGCCACCAGCTGGTGGTGCATACGCCGCCGGAATCGGCGTTCGTCATGGGCGACCAGAAGCGGCTGATCCAGGTGATCACCAACGTGCTCAACAACGCTGCCAAGTACACGCCGCAGGGCGGCTGCATCGTGCTCAAGATGGAAGCGGGTGCCGAAGAAGTAGTGATCGGCGTGGCCGACAACGGCATCGGCATGGGGCCCGACATGGTGGGCAGGGTGTTCGAACTGTTCACCCAGGCCGAGCGCACGTCGGACCGTTCGCAGGGCGGTCTGGGCATCGGCCTGGCGCTGGTCAACAGCCTGGTCGAGCTGCACCACGGCTCGGTGACCGCGGCCAGCGCCGGCCCCGAGCAGGGCAGCGAATTCACGATCCGGCTGCCGCGCGTGGTGCTGCCGGGCGCCAGCGCCGAGAAGGCGGGCGAAGGGCCGCTGGCGCCGGCGGCCGCCGCGCTGCGCGTGATGGTCGTCGACGACAATACCGACGCGGCCATGATGCTCGCCATGTTTCTCGAGTCGGCGGGACATCAGGTCTCGATCGAGCACAACGCCCGGCGTGCGCTGCAAAGCGCGCAGTGCGAGCAGCCCGATGTCTTCATGCTCGACATCGGCTTGCCTGACATGGACGGCAACGAGCTGGCGCGCCTGTTGCGCGCCCAACCCGGCGGCGAGCGCGCGGTGCTGATCGCCATCACCGGCTACGGCCAGGAGCAAGACCGCCAGGAGACGGCGGCGGCCGGATTCGACTTTCACTACGTCAAGCCGGTCGATGCCGAGCAGCTGCTGACGTTGCTGGCGGAGGTGAAGCGGCCGCGCTAGCGGCCACGGCTGCGCGGGGGCCTACACCGGCTGCTCGAGTTGCATGCCGACGGCGGCGATGCGCTCGCCCAGCGCGGCGCCATTGTCGCCTTGCAGGCCAAGCTGGCCGGCGGCGCCGGCAAGTTCGTGCGCGCGCTCGGCCATCAGCGCCATGCCGGCGTCGCGCTGCGGCAACGCCAGCGTCGCGCGGGCCAGGTGGAAATTCATTGACGCGTTCTGCGCCGCGCCGGCGGCTGCTGGCATGGTGGTCAGCCGGATCGCCAGCGCCTTGACGATCGACATCATCTCGATGGCGCAACCGAGCTGCACGGCCCGAAACGGTTTCTCGTACATGCCGCCGGTCGCGCTGGCCAGCAGCCGCAGCATCAACGCATAGCAGGCATTCGCCAGGTCGAGCATGACGGCCGACTCCGGCGCCGATACCTGCGTGGCGCCATCGTCGGCGATCGGACGGAACATCACCGGCGTCGGCGCCACCGGCCGGTAGGGCGTAAAGCCGCTGTCGGCGGCGAGCATCGCATCGTACTGCTTGCCGATCGTGACGAACTGGGCGTAGTGCGACTTCTCGTGATCGCGCCGGCCGCCTTCGCCCTGCTCGACGATGGTGGCGATCGCCGCCACAGCACTGTTGAGGTCGGTGACGGCGCGCATCGATTCAAATGACAGCAAGTCGGTGTCGATCTGCGCCTCGGGCGCGCCGATGAAAAGGGCGCTCTCGCCAAGCTCGGCCGACAGTTGCTCGAACCCGTGCTCGATGCCGGCGTACAGGTGGCCGACCGTATCGTAATCTTCGGCGTTCGGCGTCAGCCTGGTGGCGACGCCGGCGCCGCGGCGATAGCCCAGTTCGGTCTCGAAACCTTTCGCCTGCGGCAACCGCATCCCTTCCGGCCGCTCCAGGTAGACGAAATGGGACACCGTGTCGCGCGTGCAAGGCGCCAGCCGCACGACGAGGCTGGCGGGGTGGTAGCCTGGCGCGACGGGAAAATTCTGGCGTGCGAAGTGGGGCGGCGAACCAATGCTCATCAACAGGTTGTTGACCAGCGCCAGGTGCAGCATTTCTTCCATCGCCACGCCGTGAATCTGATGGCGCCAGCGATCGACCTTGGCCAGCTGCTCGGCGCTGAGCCCTTCATCGGTCGACTGCTTCAGGCTCCACGCCGCGTACAGGTAGCAGCACATCAGGCCATGTTCGATTTCGGCAGCTTCGGTGAGCAGGTAGATCAGCTGCTCGCGGTCATTGACGCGGATGACGCTCGCGTCCAGCGATGGGGGAGTGTTCACGGAGGCCTTTCACTGCAATTGATGGCTGGATTGCTTGCCAGAATAGCAGCGTTTTGCCGACAGGCGCGTACGGGTGCGGCGCGCCGCTTTCAGTACGCCGAGTGCGCCGGCGCCAGCAGGCCGCGCACGATGGCGATCAGGTCGTCAGGGGTGAAGGGCGCCGCCAGGTAGCCGTCGGCGCCGCTGTCGAGCGCCGTCAGCCTGTCTTCGTCGCGGATGTACGTAGCCGATGTGTGGATGATCAGGATGTCGGCCGTCACCGGATCGGCCTTCAGCCTTCGGCACACGTCGGTGCCCTTGATATCGGGGAGTTTTACGTCGAGCAGCACGAGCGCCGGAAGCTCGCGCGCCGCCATCGACAGCGCGCTCTCGCCATCGGCCGCTTCGCTGACGCGAAAGCCGGCGTTCATCAACAGGCGGGTCTTGGCGTGGCGCGCGCCGTCGTTGTCGTCAACATTCAGGATGACGCTGCTTTGATGCATGTGAACAGTTTCGTCGTCTCTAACCGGTGGGAAATATTTCCCAAATTATAGTTAATGGCAGACAAGTCGGCGCGCTCTGCGCCTGTGCCGGTGGAATGTTGCACGCAGAACGCGGTTGGAACGATGACGCGCCGCTAATCCTGCCGCACCGTGGCGATGCGCGCGTTGATGGCGATGTTGCCTGCATCGAGCCCTGGCGTCTCGCCGTGCAGGTCGAAATCGAGCTTCGTTTGCGGGCGGAAGACCAGGCAGTGCGTCGATCCGCCGAAGTGGAACATGCCGAGCTGTTCGCCCTTGCCGACACGCTGGCCCACGCTGACGGTGATGTCGCAGGTCGACACCTCGGCCATGCCGACCGCCATGAAGCACATCAGGCCGATTGCCGGGTGATCGGCTTCGATGAAGATAAGCGCACGCGTGGCAACTTGCGTGATGTAGCCCTGCGACTGGCGCGGACCGCACGGATCGAACCCCGCGTGCTCCGACTCGGCGAAGTAGGTGCCGTCGATCACGTAGGCCTTGACGATGGTGCCGGCGACCGGGCTGTGCCAGCGGTGATAGCTGAACGAACTGAGAAAGGCCTGGTACACCGTGCCGTGCGCAAACTGGGCGGCGAGGGCGTCGTTGGCCAGCATGTGCATCAGCGAGTATGGCTGCGCCTTGATCCAGAAGCGCTCGCGCAACTCGACGTCGCCGCTGAGCCGGTACGGCGCCGACTCACAGGCGTTGACGATTACCGCGTCGTCCTGCGGCGCTGCAACGGGGCGCCGGCCCGCGCGGAAGCGGCGGGTAAAAAAGTCATCCCACGACGTGAAGCCGCGGTAGGGCAGCGACGGCGCGCAGTCGAACTCTTCATCGAAGTTGGGCATCTCGGCCATCGCGTCGGCGCCGAACCAGCCGCTGCGCGGGTCCTCGCCCAGCGCCGGCAACGACGCTGCCGATGTGAGAAATTCGCCCCAGCGGTTCAGGATGCGTTTCAGATGGTGGTTGACCGTTGGATTGAGGAAAAATGCGCGGCCGCTCGGCGTTGCCATCGACCAATCGACCATCGCGTTGATCGGCAGCCCAGTCAGCCCGGTCTTGTTAAATTGCGGCGGCGTGCGCAGCACCACATTGATCATCTGCAGCAGGTGGCCGAAGTGCCTGATCTGCGGATGCCCGGTCGGCGAGCAATCATGGGGCGGCGTGCGCGGCACCTGCTCGAACATCTGGTGAACCAGCGCAAACAGCGCCGCATCGCGGTCGACGGCGTCGCTGAAGTAATGCAGCACCGGGTCGAGCGGCAAGTCCGGGCGCGCGGCGGCGCCCAGCGCGGCCATCCAGCCGGCAAACGCTTGCTCGTCACTGTCGAGCCATTCGCCGACGCAAAAAGGCGGCGGATTGTTCGCTTGGTCACGCACCGGCTTGCCTCTACTGGTAGTTGCTGCCGAACACAATCGCTCGACCGTAAGCGAACTCTACCAGTAGTTGACTCGCGCACGATACGGCCTGCGCATTTCTGCGGCAGCCGGTCCGCCTCAGTGGCCCGCTGTGGTCACCGCGCCGATGCCGGTTTCCGAACGCACTTCCTGCGCCTCGTAGCCGAGCCGGTCAATGCGCGCCCGCTCGCTGCGATCGAGCACCGAGAACAGCCAGATGCCGACAAACCCGGCGGTCATCGAAAACAGCGCCGGCGACTGGTACGGAAAGATCGCCGTCTTGTAATGGAGCACATCGACCCACACCGATTTCGACAAGACCGTCAGGCCCACCGCGGTAAACAGGCCGAGGAAGCCGCCGATGGTGGCGCCGCGCGTCGTGCAGTCTTTCCACAGCACCGACATGAACAGCACCGGAAAGTTGGCCGATGCGGCGATGGCGAACGCCAGCGACACCATGTAGGCGATGTTCTGCTTCTCGAACACGATGCCCAGCACCACTGCGACGACGCCCAGCGCCACCGTCGTCAGGCGCGACACGCGCAGTTCGTTGGTGCTGGTGGCCCGGCCTTTCATGAAAACGGTCGCGTACAGGTCGTGCGAAACGGCCGACGCCCCCGACAAGGTCAGGCCGGCGACCACCGCCAGGATGGTGGCGAAGGCCACCGCCGACATGAAGCCGAGGAAGACGTTGCCGCCGACGGCGTTGGCCAGGTGGATTGCCGCCATGTTGTTGCCGCCCAGGAGCTTGCCGGTGGCGTCCATAAAGCCTGGATTGGTGCTCACCAGGACGATGGCGCCGAAGCCGATAATGAACGTCAGCACGTAGAAATACGCGATCCAGGTAGTGGCCCAGAACACCGATTTACGCGCTTCCTTGGCGCTCGGCACCGTGAAGAAGCGCATCAGGATGTGCGGCAGGCCGGCGGTGCCGAACATCAGCGCCATGCCGAACGAGATGGCGGAGATGGGATCGGTGATGAAGGTGCCGGGGCCCATGATGGCCTGGGCCTTCGGGTGCACCTCGACCGCCTTGGCGAACAGCGCCTCAGGGCTGAAGTTGAACTGCGCCAATACCGCCAGCGCCATGAAGGTGGCGCCCGACAGCAGCATGCCGGCCTTGATGATTTGCACCCAGGTGGTAGCCGTCATGCCGCCGAACAGCACGTACACCATCATCAAGGTGCCGACGATGACGACGGCGATCCAGTACTCGAGGCCGAACAGCAGCTTGATCAGCTGGCCGGCGCCGACCATCTGGGCGATCAGGTAGAACGCGACGACGACGAGGGTGCCGGAAGCGGCGAAGGCGCGGATGGGTGTTTGGGCAAAGCGGTAGGCGGCGACGTCGGCAAACGTGAAGCGGCCCAGGTTGCGCAGCCGTTCGGCCATCAGGAAGGTGATGACCGGCCAGCCGACCAGAAAGCCGATCGAGTAGATCAGGCCGTCGTAGCCGTTGAGGAACACGGCCGAAGAAATGCCGAGGAAGGACGCGGCCGACATGTAGTCGCCGGCAATGGCCAGGCCGTTCTGGAAGCCGGTGATGCCGCCGCCGGCGGTGTAGAAGTCGGCCGCCGACTTGGTTTTGGCCGCCGCCCACTTGGTGATGAACAGCGTCAGCACGACGAACGCGCCGAACATCGCGATGGCGGTCCAGTTGCGCGGCTGCTGTTCGGTGGCGCCGATGACGTCGGCGGCGCCGGCCAGGCCGGCAGCGGTGAGCAGAAGGAGGGCGGCGCCGCCTTGCGCGATGTGCGGCTTCACAGCACCTCCCTGCGGATAGCGTCGGTCAATTCGTCGAACTGCTGGTTGGCGCGCCAGACGTAAATGCCGGTGACGAGCACGGTGAATACGATGACAAACAGGCCGACCGGGATGCCCCACGTCAGCACGCCGGCGCCGACGCGGGCGGCCAGCAGCTCCTTGTTGAAGGCGATCAGCAGGATGAAGCCGTAGTAGACGACCATCATCATCGCCGTCAGTGTCCAGCCGAACACCGTGCGGATGTGCACCAGCTTCTGGTAGTTCGGGTTCGCTACGATCTTCTGTACAAGGTCTTCTTCCATGGCAGCCCCCGATATTGCGCGCCGCTTCTGCGACAGTACAGACGCGCGTTCAATATCGTATTGACCCTGCCGGCAGCCTCACAGTTCCCGCTTGCCGGCGCCGATGCCACAATTTTTGCGCGCGGCGGGACGGAGCCGTGTTTTGGCCCAGCTTAAATCTTCCGCACCTGCGCCGAAATTGCCTTCATGTTGCGCTCGTTGCGCTCGCTGTAGCGGTCGGTCAGATAGTCGGTGCGGCCGCGCGTCAGCAAGGTGAACTTGTACAGTTCTTCCATCACGTCGACCACCCGATCGTAGTAGCCTGACGGCTTCATGCGTCCGGCCTCGTCGAACTCCTCGTACGCCTTCGGCACCGACGACTGGTTGGGGATGGTAAACATGCGCATCCAGCGCCCCAGCAGCCGCAGCGTATTGACGACGTTGAACGACTGCGAGCCGCCGCACACCTGCATCACGGCCAGCGTGCGTCCCTGGCTCGGACGCAGCGCGCCTTGTTCCAGCGGGATCCAGTCGATCTGGTTCTTCATCACCGCAGTAATGGCGCCGTGCCGTTCCGGGCTGCACCACACCTGGCCTTCCGACCACAACGACAATGCGCGCAGCTCAACAACTTTCGGGTGTGTCTCCGGTACGCTGCCGGCCATCGGCAATTCGCTCGGATCGAAGATACGCACTTCGGCGCCGAAATACTCGAGAATGCGCGCCGCCTCAAACGTCAGCAAGCGGCTGAACGAACGTTCGCGCAGCGACCCGTACAGCATCAGGATGCGCGGCGGGTGGTCAAGACAGCCAGTCGGCGCGAGCTTGTCAATATCCGGGATATCGAACTGCTCGGGGCGAATGTTGGGCAGATCCGCGATCTTATCCATGCTGAACTCGCTTTCCCAGCTCATCGATCACGCGTTCGGCGTCTTCTTTGGCGTTACGAATAAGGGCCAGGGTATTACGCGAGGCGCCGCAATCCGGGTTGTGGTAAATCGTCACGGTCATGCAGATTTCTCCATCAGGAAAGGCGCAAAGCGAGTGCCGCCAGAGTAAGTACGAGCACCGGCAGCGTCAAAACGATGCCAACGCGGAAGTAATAGCCCCATGAGATCTTGATGTCCTTGCTCTCCAGGACATGCAGCCATAGCAGCGTCGCCAGGCTGCCGATGGGTGTGATCTTCGGCCCAAGATCGCTGCCAATGACATTCGCGTAGACCATGGCTTCACGCACCACGCCTTGCGATGTCGTGGCATCGATCGATAGAGCGCCGATCAAGACGGTCGGCATGTTGTTCATGATCGACGAGAGAATTGCCGTGATCAGCCCCGTGCCCAGGGCAGCGCCCCATACGCCGTACCTGGCGCATTCGTTGAGTACGGTTGCGAGATAGTCGGTCATGCCAGCATTGCGCAGGCCGTACACGACCAGATACATACCCAGTGAGAAAATAACGACTTGCCAGGGTGCGTTGCTCAGTACTTCGCGTGTCGCAATCTTGTGTCCGCGCGCGGCCACCGCGAGGAGCAGGGCGGCGCCCGCTGCCGCCACAGCACTGATGGGCACGCCAAGACGCTCCAGCCAGAAAAACCCGACCAGCAGCAGGCCGAGTACCCACCATCCGGTGACGAAGGTGGCACGGTCATGGATTGCTTCATCCGGCGTGCGCAGTTGGGCCACATCGTAATTGGCCGGTATATCCTTGCGAAAGAACCACATCAGCATTCCCAGCGTCGCCGCAACCGAGACCAGGTTCACCGGCACCATCACCGCGGCGTAGCGTCCAAAACTGATGTTGAAATAGTCGGCCGACACGATATTTACCAGGTTCGACACCACCAGCGGCAAGCTTGCCGTGTCGGCGATGAAGCCGGCCGCCATTACATAGGCCAGCGTTGCTTTGGCCGAGAAGCGCAGTGCACGCAGCATGGCGATCACGATGGGAGTGAGGATCAGGGCGGCGCCGTCGTTGGCAAATAGCGCAGCGACCGAGGCGCCCAGCAACACGAGCAGCACGAACAGGCGCTTGCCGCTGCCCCGTCCCCAACGTGCGACGTGCAGCGCTGCCCACTCGAAAAAACCCGCCTTGTCGAGCAGGAGGCTGATGATGATCACGGCGACGAACGTTCCGGTAGCGTTCCATACGATGTGCCAGACCACCGGGATATCGGCGACGTGGATCACCCCGGCCAGCAGGGCGACGAGGGCGCCGGCGCTTGCGCTCCATCCGATACCAAGGCCGCGCGGCTGCCAGATTACGAGGATCAAGGTGACGAGGAAAATGAGGAACGCAAGAAGCACGGCTGGCCTTGAAAGTAATGTCGATGAGAATGTGGAACCGGCCCACGGGCCAGGCGAAAACCAGTGGCCCGATCAGGCCAGGATGGTGCCGATCCGGTCGAGTTCAGTCTTCAGTGCGGCCTTGTCGTTGGCCAGGTCGGCCAGGGGCAGCGCAAGAAATGCTTCGATGCGCGCGCGGATGATGCGATAGGTCTGCTCGAAAGCGCTGTTGATTTCCTCCTCCGTGCCGACGATGTGGCCGGGATCGTCGACGCCCCAGTGCGTACGCAGCACCGGGCCCAGATAGGCCGGGCAGGTTTCGCCAGCGGCGCTTCCGCACACTGTGACGACAATATCGGGTGTCACCGGCAGCTCGTCCCACGACTTGCTGTAGTAGCCCTGCGTCGACATGCCTTTGCTGTGCAAAAGCGCCACGGCGCGTGGGTGGAGCTTGCCGGCCGGCTGGCTGCCGGCGCTGATCGCCTTCAGCCCGGACGGCGCCAGGTGGTTGAAGATTGCTTCAGAGAGGATGGAGCGGCAAGAGTTGCCGGTGCAAAGAAAGAGAATGTTCATAGGGGCTTTGGGGTGACAATTAAACAGGGGTAGTGCCGATGGTCTGGATTTCACGCTGGATCGCGTTTTTTTCCAGCATGTGCAGAGGCAGGCTCAGAAAAATGTTCACGCGTGTCATGATCTGGCGGAAGATGCGATGGAAAGCGGCGCGCTTTTCCTCATCGGTTCCGACTACTGCCGCAGGGTCTTCGAAACCCCAGTGCGCCGACATGGGATGGCCGGGCCAGTAAGGACATACCTCGCCGGCGGCGTTGTCGCAAACGGTGAAAATGAAATCCATGTGCGGCGCGGCCGGCGTCGCAAATTCATCCCAGCTTTTGCTGCGCAGCTGCTCGATTGGATACCCCGTTTCCGTCACCAGCTCAAGGGCAAATGGGTTGACCGCGCCGCCAGGGGAACTGCCGGCTGAAAAGCCGCGGAAGCGGCCCTTGGCCATCGTCGTCAACAACGCTTCGGCCATGATGCTGCGGGCCGAGTTGCCGGTGCAGAGGAATAGTACGTTGTAAATTTTCTCTTGCATGGGAAACTCCGGATCAGGTGGGCGATTTCGAGGTGTCGCGAGCTATGGGGCCGCAAGGGACGCCGCCGCAGCAATTTTCGGTCAGGTAGCCGATCAGACTATTCATGACAACGACATCGGTCGAGTAAATGATGAAGCGGCCTTCGCTGCGCGAAGTGATAAGCCTGGCGTGCGAGAGCTCCTTCAAGTGAAACGACAGCGAAGAAGGCGCGATGTCGAGTTGCTCGGCGATCCTGGTCGCAGCCATTCCTTCGGGACCCACTTGTACCATCAGCCGAAAAATGGCGAGCCGGCTCTCTTGGGCGATGGCGGACAAGGCCGTCAACACTTCCTTGGTATCCATATGATTCACTTCCATTATTCAGTAATTATCGAAGTATTTTAGCTTAGAAGCTTCAACGATTCAAATATTATCGAATCATTGTGACAGTGTCGTGACGTCTTTCAGGCACGCTGGCTTAGCACGACGGTCTTAGTGCCAACTAAAAAAAAAAGCGTCGCGCCCGCCATTGGCGGACCCGACTTCCTGCAGAGGCTCGCATCCCTGCCGAGCCTCAAGCTGCGCGGCGCTTAGATGATCGCCGGCAGTTTCGGCAGCAGCTTGTCGAGCGTGATCGGATACTCGCGCACCCGCACCCCCGTCGCGTTGTAGATTGCATTTGCAATCGCCGCGCCCACGCCGCAGATGCCGAGCTCGCCTACGCCCTTCGCCTTCATCGGCGACGACATCGGGTCGGTCTCGTCCAGGAAAATGACTTCCTGGTGCGGGATGTCCGAATGCACCGGCACCTCGTAGCTGGCCAGGTCATGGTTGACGAAGAAACCGAAGTCCTGCCGCTTGTCGACATACAGCTCCTCCATCAGCGCCGCGCCGACGCCCATCGTCATCGCGCCGATCACCTGGCTGCGCGCCGACTTCGGATTGAGGATGCGCCCGGCCGCGCAGACGGCCAGCATGCGCCGCACCCGCGTCTCGCCCGTGAAGGCATCGACTGCCACTTCGACGAAGTGGGCACCAAACGTCGACTGCTGGAACTTTTTGTCGAGGTCGCCGTATTCCATGAAGTCCTCGGCCACCAACGGGCCGCTGGCGGCCGCCTGGCGCAAGGGCAGGGAGCGGCCGCCCGATTTCACCATGCCATCGGCAAACTCCACATCGGCAGCAGGCAGCCCCAGCTTTTCGGCCACCGCGGTGCGCATCTTGACGCAGGCGGCGTACACGCCGGCGGTCGAACTGTTGGCGCCCCACTGGCCGCCGGAGCCGGCCGAGACGGGAAAGTCCGAGTCGCCCAGCTTGACGGCCACCATGTTCAGCGGCACACCCATCATTTCGGCGGCCGTCTGGGCAATGATGGTGTAACTGCCGGTGCCGATGTCGGTCATGTCGGTTTCGACCGTCACCAGGCCGTTCGCGTCGAGGCGGATGCGCGCGGCCGACTTCATCACCAGGTTGTTGCGGAGAGCGGAGGCCACGCCCATGCCGATCAGCCATTGGCCTTCGCGCACCGTGCCCGGCACCGGGTCGCGCTTGTTCCAGCCGAAGCGCTCGGCGCCGCTGCGCATGCAGTCGATCAGGCGGCGCTGCGAGAAGCGGCGGTCCGGCTTTTCAGGATCGACCTTGGTGTCGTTGAGGATGCGAAACGTCACCGGATCGATCTTCAGCTTTTCTGCCATCTCGTCCATGGCGATTTCGAGCGCCATCATGCCCGGCGCCTCGCCCGGTGCGCGCATCGCATTGCCTTCTGGCAGGTCGAGCACGGCCAGGCGCATCGACGTCATGCGGTTCGGGCCGGCATAGAGCAGGCGAGTCTGCAGCACGGCGACTTCGAGGTTGCCGCCGGGCAGGTCGCCGGACCACGATTCATGGCCTATCGACGTGATCTTGCCGTCGCGGCTGGCGCCAATGCGGATGCGCTGGATCGTCGCCGGCCGGTGCGTCGTGTTATTGATCATCATCGGCCGCGGCAGCGCCACCTTGACCGGCCGCTTGACCGCGCGCGCGCCGAGCGCGGCCAGCACCGCCTCGGCGCGCAAGAACAGCTTGCCGCCGAAGCCGCCGCCGATGAACGGCGATATCAGGCGCACGTTTTCCTTCGGCACGCCGAGCGTCTTGGCCAGGTCGCCGCGCGTCCAGTTGATCATCTGGTTCGACGTCCACACGGTCAGCTTGTCGCCTTCCCACGCGGCGATCGACGCGTGCGGCTCCATCATCGCGTGCGACTGGTCGGGCGTGGTGTAGGTGGCATCGAGCTTGACCGGCGCCGCGGCGAATGCGCCGGCGAAGTTGCCGAACTTCGAATCGGGCTGGTCTTTCTTGGGCTTCTTGGCGGTATCTTTTGCCTTGGCCAGGTCGTAGGCGCCGCTGGCCTTGATGTACTTCACGCGCACCAGGCTGGCGGCGGCGCGCGCCTGTTCGAACGTTTCGGCCACCACCAGCGCGACCGCCTGGTGATAGTGATCGACTTCGGGACCGGCCAGCAGCCTGGCGGTATTGAAGTCGCCCTTGCCGAGCTTGCCGGCGCTGTCGGCGGTGACGATGGTGAGCACGCCCGGCGCGCGGCGCGCCTCGGCCAGGTCGATCGAACCGATGCGGCCCTTCGATATGGCGGCGGCGACGACGTAGCCAACCGCCGCATTCGGCGCGGCGGCGTGCTGTTCATGCGCATACAGGGCGGTGCCGGTGGTCTTCATCGGACCGTCGATGCGGTCGACCGGCTTGCCGACAATCTTCAGCTGGTCGATCGGATTGGTGGTGGCGGGAGTGGAAAATTTCATGCGGTCAGCCTTTCTTCGCGTCCGCCAGCACGGCGGCGAGGGTCCGCTGGACCAGGATAGTTTTGAAGGCGTTGTGCGCCGTGGTCTTGCCGCCGGCCAGCATCTGGTCGGCAACGACTTTGGCGCCGCGCGGCAAGCTCGCTTCGGCCACCTCGACGCGCCACGGCTTGTGCGCCACGCCGCCGAGGGCGACACGGCCGCCGCCGTCGGGCTGGATGATGGCCGCCACCGAGACCAGCGCAAACGCGTACGACGAACGGTCGCGCACCTTGCGGTAGACCTGCCGCCCGCCCACCGGTTTTGGCAGCTTGACGCTGGTGATCAGTTCGCCTGGCATCAGCGCGTTTTCGATATGAGGCGTGTTGCCCGGCAGCTTATGGAAGTCGGCGATCGGAATCGTGCGCACCGAGCCGTCCGGGCGGATCGTTTCGATCTCGGCGTCGAGCACGCGCATCGCGATCGCCATGTCGCTCGGGTGGGTGGCGATGCACGATTTGCTCGAACCGACGATGGCGTGGGTGCGGCTGATGCCGCCGATGGCGGAGCAGCCGCTGCCCGGCACGCGCTTGTTGCACGGCTGGTTGGTGTCGTAGAAATAGGCGCAGCGGGTGCGCTGCAGCAGGTTGCCCGACGTCGTGGCCTTGTTGCGCAGCTGCCCGGAAGCGCCCGACAGCAAGGCGCGCGACAGCACCGCGTAGTCGCGCCGCACGCGCAGGTCGGACGCCAGGTCGGTGTTGCGCACCAGGGCGCCGATGCGCAGCGAGCCGTCGGCAAGCGCTTCGATCTTGTTCAGTGCCAGGCCGTTGACGTCGATCAGGTGGGTCGGCGTCTCGATTTCGAGCTTCATCAGGTCGAGCAGGTTGGTGCCGCCGGCGATGAACCTGGAGTTCGGGGTGCGCAGCGCGGCGGCGGCCGCTTCAGCCGGCGTGCTCGCGCGCTGATAGGTAAACGCCTTCATGTCGTGCTCCCGGCCACCTCGGTAATTGCATCGAGGATATTCGAATAGGCGCCGCAGCGGCAGATGTTGCCGCTCATGCGCTCGCGGATTTCTTCGGCGTTCATTGGCGGCGGCGCGCCCAGGTCGGCGGTGACGTGGCTCGGAATGCCTTGCTTGATTTCACCGATGACCGCAACGGCCGAGCAGATCTGCCCCGGAGTGCAGTAACCGCACTGGTAACCGTCGTGCTTGACGAAGGCGGTCTGCATCGCGTGCATCTTGCCCGGGTTGCCCAGGCCTTCGATCGTCGTGACGCTGGCGCCTTCATGCATCACGGCGAGCGTGAGGCAGGAATTGATGCGCCGGCCGTCGACGATGACGGTGCAGGCGCCGCACTGGCCGTGGTCGCAGCCTTTCTTGGTGCCGGTCAGGTGCAGGTTCTCGCGCAGCGCGTCGAGCAGCGACGTGCGCGTGTCGACGTCGAGCTGGCGGATAGTGCCGTTGACGTTGATCGATACTTTGTTGATGACCGGAGGGATGCCGGGCGCGGCCGGAGTGGATGCTTCCTGGGCGCCGGCCATCGAGGGCACCGCGGCGGCGGAGGCCGATATCGCACTCATGATCAGCAGGTCGCGCCTGGTAATTTTTACGTCGCTGAAGTCGTCCATCGTGGTTGTACCTGTACGTGATGTGGTGACGTCCTTCGCGAACAAATGACGCGCATCTTTGCGAAGGGCAATAAAAGGGCGGCATATGCCACCTGGCTCCGTTCTATTCTATGCCAGTTGCGAAGAATGCTACGTACGGTAGAGCGCTAGGCCCCATGAATGAAATTCATGAATGAAGTTCAGCCGCGCCGAGGGTTGATCGACCAAGCATGAGCAGCGTCAGAGGAAGCCACGGCGCCACCGTGCGCCGGCCCGGGACTGTGGGATGCTGTGCCGTGGCCAAAGAGGGCGGAGCATGAATCGTACGTTGATCTATTTGCTGACGTTCGCCGGCTTGACCGCTGCCGCCGCGCTGGCCACCGTGTACGTGCAGCGCGTGGCCGAAGACGAAGCGGTCGCGATCGCCAAGGCCAACGTGAGCCTTGCGCAGGCGGTCGGCATCGCCGAGCGCCACGTCGGCGGCAGGGCCGTGAGCGCCGAGTACGAGGATCAGCAAGGGCAGTGGGTATTCGCCGTCGAGGTCGTCAAGGGCAGAGGCACGATGGACGTCACCGTCGAGGCGGCGACCGGCAAGGTGCTGGCCGCGGTCGGCACCATCGACCCCGGCGGCGAGGCGGACAAGGACTAGCGCACCGGTTGCCGGTCAGGTATACGCAAGCAGGCGCCCGCAGCAAATCACCGCAATCCAGATCGCCAGCGACGCCAGCGCCTGCACCCGCGCCAGCGCCGGCGCCGGCTTCGTCGTGTTCCACCCCGCCACCGTGCGATAAACCCCAACATGGAACATCAGCGCATTCAATCCCGCCAGCACGATCAGCAGCAGCTTCAGCTGGAACACCCGGTTGCTGACGAAATCGTGCGGGTGCGCCGAGAACATCATCACGCCGGCCGGCACGATCAGCGCCAGGCTCGCAACCGACCACGGCAGCAGATGGCGGCCTAGCTGCTGCACCGGCAACGCACGGGCGAAGCCGAGCACGCGCAGGTCGAACATCGCGATCGAGCCGACCAGCATCACAAAGCCGACGATGTGGACAATTTCGACGATCGGATACATCCAGATGCTGCCGCGCATCGCCTGCGCCAGGGCGCTCGCGTCAAGCCACGTCAGCAGGCCGGATGCGCCTTGCATCAGCGCAGCTCCGTCGTCTTGTTCTCGATGGTGATGCGTTCGGCGCGCAGCTCTTCCGGTTTGCCGCGGTTCGGATAACCGTGGACGGTGGCACGGGCGCCTTTGACCAGCATCGTCGGCGCCAGCCCGCGGTTTTCCATGCGGCTAGGCGGCGCCAGCACCACCAGCCAGGTCTTGCCCTCAGTCTTGAGGCGCACGAAGCCGTGCGGGTGGACGTAGCCGGACTCCTCGATGGTGCCCGACAGGTTCAACGGCTGCTGCGCGTCGTATTCGCTCCAGCCGTGGTGGGCGCTCGCCTGCGCAGCGAGCAACAACGTCAACATGGCAATCCATTTCATCGTGCGCTCCTCGTGATTGTTAGTCAGAATTTCATTCTACGGCAGTCCTGATTATCGGGCGTGAAGAAACGGGTCAGACCCCTGCTGTGCGGCCGGCATGGCATTTCTGCTATTCTTCAGACAGTCAGTACTCCTGCAACCCGATCCATTCTTGTCAGAGGAAAACATGCCAGGCCTGCTCCCCAACGTCGATCCCGACGGTCTTCTTGAATACTCCGTGGTCTATTCCGATCGCGCAATCAACCACATGTCGCAATCGTTCCAGGGCGTCATGCGCGAAATTTCCGCCACGCTGAAGGACGTCTACAAGGCGCAGTCAGCCATCGTGGTGCCCGGCAGCGGCACGTTCGGCATGGAAGCGGTCGCGCGGCAATTTGCCACCGGCAAGCACTGCCTGGTGATCCGCAACGGCTGGTTCAGTTTCCGCTGGACCCAGATCTTCGACATGGGCAGCATTCCGTCCGGCTCCACCGTGCTGAAGGCGCGCCGCGTCGACGATGGCCGCCAGGCGGCATTCGCGCCGGCGCCGATCGCCGACGTGGTGGCCGCCATCGCGGCGGAAAAGCCGGCGGTCGTGTTCGCGCCGCATGTGGAGACAGCCTCCGGCATCATCCTGCCTGACGACTACCTGCGCCAGGTTGCCGACGCGGTGCATGCGGTGGGCGGACTGTTCGTGCTCGACTGCATCGCCTCGGGCACCGTGTGGGTCGACATGCAGGCGACCGGCGTCGATGTGCTGATCAGTGCGCCGCAGAAAGGCTGGAGTGGTTCGCCGTGCTGCGCTCTGGTAATGCTCAGCGCGCTGGCGCGCGACAAGATCGAGTCCACCACCAGCACCAGTTTCGCCTGCGACCTGCGCAAGTGGCTGCAGATCATGGAAGCGTACGAGCAGGGCGGCTTTGCCTACCACGCGACGATGCCGACCGATGCGCTGGCCGTGCTGCGCGACGTGATGAAGGAAACGGCTGCCTATGGCGTCGACAAGGTGTGCGCCGAGCAGCAGGAGCTGGGCAGGCGCGTGCGCGCGCTGCTGGCCGAAAAGGGTTTCAGGAGCGTGGCCGCGCCGGGATTCGAGGCGCCGGGCGTGATCGTCAGCTATACCGACGACGACGCCATGCAGTCGGCCAGGAAGTTTGTCGAGGCCGGCGTGCAGATCGGCGCCGGCGTGCCGCTGCAGTGCGACGAGCCGGCCGACTTCAAGACCTTCCGCATCGGCTTGTTCGGGCTCGACAAGCTGCACAATATCGAGCGCACCGTGAGCACGTTTGCGGCGGTGCTCGACAAGATGGGGTAGTGTTCCGTGCGGCCGTCAGGGATGGCCGTCGGCGTCGTGCCAGGCGACGTTCTTTTCGTCCTTTAGCGCGGCCAGGTCGCGGGCGAACATTTCGTTGAGCTCGTCGCGCGACTGCCGCGCCATCGAGATGTAGCGCTCCTGGTCCTTGTAGTACGGGTAGACCGCGTGCAGGCTCTTGATGTTGTGCAGCTTGAACTTGTTTGCCGCCGACCGCGCCCGGTACGCGCCGAAGCCAAGATGGCGCAGCACCTGCTGCCCAAGGGCGAGCGCGGCCTCGAACGTCTCGCGCTCGACAATCTCGACGCCGCGGTCCATCAGATCGTACAAATGCGTCACGTTGCGCGCCCGCGCCATGATCTTCAGGTCGGGGAACTCGCGCCGCACCGCGTCCACCAGCGCCAGGCTGTCTTCGATGCTGTCGATGGCGACGACCAGCGCGCGCGCCTTGCCGGCGCCGGCCGCATGCAGCAGGTCGACCCGCGTGACGTCGCCATAAAACACCTTGATGCCGAAGCGGCGCAGCAGCTCGACCTGTTCGGGATCGTGGTCCAGCACCGTCATCGTGATCTGGTTGGCGCGCAACAGGCGCCCGATGATCTGCCCGAACCGCCCGAAGCCGGCGATGATGACGTGGTCTTCCTGCGTCTCGATGATGTCGGCCGGGCGCCGGTTCTGGTCGCGATAGCGCGGCGCAATGACCCGGTCGTGCAGCAGCAACAGCAGCGGCGTGGCCACCATCGACAGCGCCACCACCACCACCAGGATCGACGCGGTCGCCGGCGTGAATACGCGCGCCGTCTCGGCGGCGGCAAACACGACAAAGGCGAACTCGCCGCCTTGCGACAATAAAAACGTGAACAGCGCGCGCTGGCTCGGCGGCACGTCGAACAGGCGCGACAGCGCATACAGCACCGCCAGCTTGATCGCCATGAAGCCGGCCACCAGCATCAGCACCAGCCCAGGCTGCGAAAAGAACACGCCGAAGTCGACCGACATGCCGACGGCGATGAAAAACAGGCCCAGCAGCAGTCCCTTGAACGGCTCCAGGTCGACCTGCAGCGCGTGTCGGTATTCTGAGTCGGCCAGCATCACGCCGGCCATGAAGGCGCCCAGCGCCATCGACATGCCGACCCACTGCATCAACAGCGCCACCGAGATGACCAGCAGCAGCGAGAACGACGTGAAAATCTCACGCATGCCGGTCTTGGCGATGAAGCGCAGGATCGGGCGCAGCAGGTAGCGCCCGCCGACGACCAGGCCGACCAGCACCGCGGCCACGCGCAGCGCGCCGAGCCAGCCCTCGCCGCTGCCGTGCACGGCGGCCACGCCCAGCACCGGCACCAGCGCAATCATCGGGATCGCGGCCATGTCCTGGAACAGCAGGATCGAGAATGCCGCCGAACCGGTCGGCGTCGTCTTCAAGTTGCGCTCCTCCAGCGTGGCGAGGGCGATCGCGGTCGACGACAGCGACAAGCCAAGCGCGGCGATGAGCGCCACTTTCCAGTCGACGCCGAACAGCATGGCCGCGCCGGCCAGCGCCGCCGCCACGCCGACGACCTGGGCGCCGCCCCAGCCGAAGATCGGCCGGCGCATCGACCACAGGCGGTCGGGTTCGAGCTCGAGTCCGATGATAAACAGCAGCAGCACGACGCCGAATTCGGAAAAATGCAGGATGTCCTCGACCTCGGTGATCAGGCGCAATCCCCACGGCCCGATGATGACGCCGGCCAGCAGGTAGCCGAGCACGGCGCCCATGCCGAAGCGCCTGGCGAGCGGCACCGCCACCACGGCCGCAGCCAGATACACCACGGCATTTGTCAGCAGGCTATGTTCCATGGGGTTGCGCGGCGTACTCGAGGTTGATGGGAGCCGGCAGCGCGCCGGCCAGTTGCTGCAGGCGGGCGACGAACTGGCCGACATGCGCGTCGACCGTGCCCGCCTCGACCTCGTGCGCGCCGTGCAGGATGTGCGGGGCGATCCAGCGCATGCCGCACAGCGCCGCGGTCTGCTCGGCCGGCGCGAGGAAGTCGCTGAACGGGCGGCCGTGCAGCTTGCCCGGCGCGTACTCGTCGGCGTGGCCGCCGGTGGTGGCCACCAGCCAGTTGGTCTTGCCGTTGCAGGCGCTGCCGCCGGGGCCGTACGCCCAGCCGTCTTCGAGCACGACGTCGATCCATTCCTTCATCAGCGACGGCATGCTGTACCACTGCATCGGGTACATGAAGATGATCGCCTCGGCCTGCGCCACCAGCGCCTGTTCGCGCGTGACGTCGATGTAGAAGTCGGGATAGTTTTCGTAGAGGTCGCTGACGAAGACGCCGTCGACCATCCGCGCGGCGTCGGCCAGCCGCCGGTTGACGCGCGACAGGTGCGGCGCCGGATGGGCGTACTGGACCACGATGCGGTTCGGATTCATGGAGGGCGCTTTCGAGGCGTAGCAATACGATATCGAATTATCGCTGAAAACCGGATCCTCGGCGCGGCTGTCGGCCGATGGTAACGGCGGCCGTGGCCGCCATGTTCATTTACGCCGCCTGCGTAGCCAGTTTCTCCACCGCCGCCATGATGCGCTCAGGCGCGGCATAGTGCGCCATGTGGCCGACGCCTTCCTCCATCGTCAGTTCGCTGTGCGAGATCTCCTGGTGCAGCCGCCCCGAGTTGCTTTTCGCGTCCGCCACCAGGTCGCCGCTGCCGGCGATCAGCGCCACCGGCATCGTGATCTCCGCATAGCGTTTCGACAGCCGCTCGGCAGTCGGCACCATCATGCTGCTGTCGGACGCGGCCGCTTTGAGCTGGCCGGGCCGCAACGTCATCCACACCGGCAGGCGATCGAAACGCTCTGGTGTCTTTTCGGGCAAGAACATCTGCTTGACCAGCGCCGGCCACAGCATGCGGCCGACCAAAGGCGCCAGCGTGTAGCGATAGGCGTGGCCCAGCACTGGCAGCGCCGGCATCGACGCGAGCGCCGCATCGATCCGGGTGCTCGGATAGAAATAGCCGCCCACCAGCGCGATGGCGCGCACGTAGCGCGGGTAGTCGAGCGCCATCGCCAGCGCCACCTGGGTGCCAAGCGAATGGCCGACGACGATCGGCCGCTCCACCCGCAGTTCGTGCAGTGCGTTGTACAGCAGTTTCGCCTGCGCTTCCGGCGTCCAGCTGGTGTGCGACGGCCGCTCGCTGTAACCGAAACCGGGACGGTCGAAGGCGATCACGCGGTGCGTCCTGGCCGCCTGTTCCATCAGGCCGCTGAGGGCGAAATCGTCGGCAAACAGGCCATTGCCATGCAACAGCACCAGCGCCGGGCCTTCGCCGCGCTCGATGTAGTGCAGCCGTACGCCATCGACGTCGATGAACTTGCCGGCGGGTGGATATTTTTCTTCGACAGATTTTTTCTTGGCCTGCACGACGACAAAGGCGGCGGCGAGTCCGGCGGCCGCGGCGAACAGGGCAGGCGTGCGCCACTGTTTCGCGCGGCGGGTCGGCAACAGCATGGTCGGATACATAGTTTCTCCTTGAACAGAATATCGGGGGAAATGCCAAACGGAGCCAGGCTGCGATTGCGGCGTGGCTCCGTGTGGATGAAACGAGTCAGGTGGTATTAGTGCTTTTGCTCTTGCTTGGCGCCACCGCCGGCGCCTTCATGGCTGCCGGCTTTTTCGCGGCTCATGTGGTCATGGCTGCTTTTGTCGTTCTGTTTGACCGTCGACTTGGCATCGGCTTCTGTTTCCGATTGCGGCTTGCCCGATTGTTCGTTCTGGTTGCCGCTCGATTTCGATTGGGTCATGGTAAATCTCCTTGGGTCGTGTGGATGAACTGGTATCCATTGTCAGGCTTGCACCAAGGACCGTCTGTGCGTTATTCAACCATGGCGCCATTCGCGGCGATAATCCGGCCCAGCGTGGCCATCGCCGCCTCGTGGAGCTCGTCCCACGGGTGGCCGTAGTTCAGGCGCAGGCAGTTGAGGAACTTGCGCTCGGCCGAAAACATCGGGCCGGGCGCCACGCTGATGCCCAGCGACAGCGCGCTGCGCTGGATCTGCAGCACGTCGACCTGGCCAGGCAGCTCGACCCAGACGAAGTAGCCGCCGGCCGGCCGCGTCGCCTTGGTACCGCGCGGAAAATAGCGCGCCACCGCCTGCAGCATCGCCGTTTGCTGCACCGACAGCGCGTGGCGCAGCTGGCGCAGGTGGCGGTCGTAGCCGCCCTTGGCCAGGTAGTCGGCAATGGCGCCTTGCGCCGGCGCCGACGCCGACAGGGTGCGCGACAGTTTCAGCCGCGCCACCGCGCCGGCAAACTTGCCGGGCGCAGCCCAGCCGACCCGGTAGCCGGGCGCCAGGCACTTCGAAAACGACGAGCAGTGCATCACCAGGCCGGCCTTGTCGAACGCTTTTGCCGGCAGCGGCCGGCGGCCGCCGAAATACAGCTCGCCGTAGACGTCGTCTTCGATCAGCGGCACGGCGTGCTCGGCCAGCAGGGCCACCAGCGCCTGCTTCTTTTCGTCCGACATCAGGCCGCCAAGCGGATTCTGGAAGTTCGTCATCAGCCAGCAGGCGCGCGGCTTGTGCCGCTCCAGCGCCAGGGCCAGCTGCGCCAGGTCGATCCCTTCGCGCGGGTGGGTGGCGACCTGGATCGCCTTCAGCCCCAGCCCCTCGAGCGCCTGCAGCGCGCCATAAAAGGTGGGCGACTCGATGATCACGCTGTCGCCCGGGCGCGCCACCGTGTGCAGGCACAGGCTGAGCGCCTCGAGCGCGCCGTTGGTGATGACGATGTCGTCGGTGTGCACGTGCATGCCGTCGGCCAGGTAGCGCAGCGCGATCTGGCGCCGCAGCGTCGGGTTGCCGGGCGTGAGGTCGTCGACGGTGCTCCAGGGATCCATCTTCTGGATGCTGGCGGCCATCGATTTGGCCAGCCGCGCGAACGGGAACAGCAGCGGGCTCGGAAAGGCCGAGCCGAACGGCACCACGTCGCGGTTCTGCGCCGACGCCAGGATGTCGAACACCAGCTCGCTGACGTCGACCTCGGTCGATTCAGGCGTCGGCAGCGAGGCGTTGTCGATTTCCGGCAGCGCCGACCTGGCGCCGGCGATGACGTAGTAGCCGGAGCGCTCGCGCGCCCGGATCAGGCCGCGCGCCTCGAGCAGGTAATAGGCCTGGAACACCGTCGACGCGCTGACGGCGCGGCTGGCGCCGGCCTGGCGAACCGACGGCAGCCGGTCGCCCAGCTTCATGACGCCCGTGCGGATCGACTGCGCGATGTCCTCGGCGAGCGCCTCGTAGCGTTTCATCGGCCCGCTAGCTGATGGCGAACCGGACCGCGAGGACGATGGCGCCAATGAAGATCACGGTGCCGATCAGGGCGGCGATGATCACGTACACCGGATTCATGCCGCCGGCGACGTCCTGGTCGAAATCGCGCTTTCTGCGCAGGCCGATGAAGGACCAGGCGATCGCTTTCATGGTGCTGAGGAAAGAACGCTTTTCTTGTGGGGGTGGAGTTGGTTCAACCATGTTCTTAAAGGGAAATTGAATACGCATTGTAGCGCCGGGCTGCACCATTAAACAGAAGCAGAACTTCTTCAATTTACCATATCAGAGGCAGCTGCCCCGAGTTTTCACCCATCGGCTGCGTGCGGCTGCTGGAAACGGGCGCGGACCTTGCGGGCGGCGAACACGCGCACATAGTCGGGCACGCGCGCGTGCGCCTTCAGGTCGGCATACAGTTCGGTGTACACGTTGGCAATTTCCTCGGGCGCCCGCGCGAGGTCGCGTGCGATGGCTTCAATCTCGCGTTTGGCCCCCTTGCTTTCGGCAGTTTCCTGGTACAGCGCGTACTTGTTTTCATGGATATCGGGTGAATGACCACTGGTTTGCATTGCGAGTTCCTTGACAGGGAGAGTTGGTAGCGCGCGGAGGCGGTAGCGATGTCTTACGTCAACAGGCCGGACCCGAGCGCACGGGGACGTTGAGCATCCTGCTTGAGAAATTCGGCACCTACCTTAAACCAGACTTCGCTGGGCAACACGCGTTGGGCGATGGGGAGCAGCACGTCCTCTTCACAGGCGAGGCGTTCCAGCAGATTGCGGCAGTACGCTTGCACCAGTGCGCACGCGTTGACATTCTGATGGGCGTCGCGATCGGCGCCTGAGCGCAGGGCCGACCGTATGCGCGGCAGTATGTCAAGACCGGATTGACCGAGACGTTCAAGCTTGCGCAGCGGCTCGCCTGCTTCGCCGGCGGCGGCGCGCAAGGCAGGAAACAGCGCATTTTCCAGCCGCAGCTGGTGATGCGATTCGGCGAACCTGATTAATTGTTCGGAACGGTGCGCCAGTTCCAGGCAGTCAACATCGGCGTGGTGCGACGGCTGCGCCACGCAATCGAGCAGGTGCTGGATCGCGGCGCGCTGCTGGGTTTGCTCAATCCTGAGAATTAGCAGTGCGCACGTGGAAAGCAGCATGGCGGACCCCTTTCTTTCTGCCGCGGCGGGCGGCAAGCCTGAAGTCCAGTGTAGGTCTCGTTAATGACCGCACGGTGACATTTGTCGCGGCAGCGGCCCCGTCGTTACGCGGCATGACCGGCCTGCCGCGCCATCTGCTACGCAAAAATAGCGGCAAACTGAATCTGTTATGTTTGGCGTGGTTTGACTAAGCTGCTGCCATGCCAATTTAAAACACCCAGGTCGATGACTATTTCAAACAAGCTGGTCGGAGTATTGTTTCTGGCGAACGCGCTCGTCGCCGGTTCCGCCTTCGCCTCGAGCATCAAGCCGCCCGACACCGTGGCACAGCGCGCGGTCGCGTACATCGCCTGCCACGGCAAGGACGGGCGCGCCACCAGCGACGGCTTTTTTCCGCGCATCGCCGGCAAGCCGGCCGGCTACCTGTACAACCAGTTGATCAATTTCCGCGACGGCACCCGCAGCTACCCGTTGATGACCTACATGGTCGGCCACATGTCGGACCAGTACCTGCAGGAAATCGCGCAGTATTTCTCCGAGCAGCACCCGCCGTACGCGGCGCCGCAGCCGGCCAGGGCGTCGGCCGACAGCATGGCGCTGGGCCGGCGCCTGGTGCTGACGGGCGACCCTGCGCGCAAGGTTCCGGCCTGCATCGCCTGCCATGGCGAAACCCTGCGCGGCGTCTTGCCGGCGATTCCAAGCCTGCTCGGCTTGCCGCGCGACTACGTCAACGCCCAGATCGGCGCCTGGAAGAACGGCGCGCGCAAGGCCAGGGCGCCCGACTGCATGGCGCACATCAGCAAGCAGTTGAGTAGCGAGGAAGTCGGCGCCATCTCGTCATGGCTGGCCACCCAGCCGATCCCGCGCGACATGGCGCCGGCCGCCTCCGTCACGCTGCCCACTCCCTGCGGCAGCGCCCAATAACGTCATCGGTAATCTTATGAAGCGAATCGCTCTGGCCATGCTGGCAATGGCAATACTGGGGCTGGCGACGCTCGCCGCCATTGAATTTACGCGTGCAGCGCACACCGGCAAGCCGGCGCCGGTGGCCGACGTGGCGGCGCAGGTCCGTGCCGGCCAATACCTGGCCAGCGTCGGCAACTGCGTCGGCTGCCACACTGTGCGCGGCGGCCAGCAATACGCTGGCGGGCGCGGCCTGGCCACGCCGTTCGGCACCATTTACGCGCCCAACCTGACGGCCGACCAGGGCACCGGCATCGGCGCCTGGACGGCCGACGACTTCTGGCAGGCCATCCACAACGGCAGGTCGAAAGACGGCAGCTTCCTGTATCCGGCGTTTCCCTATCCGAACTACACGAAAGTGTCGCGGGCCGACTCGGACGCGATGTTCGCCTACTTCCGGACCATCGCGCCGGTCGCGCAGCAGAACCGGCTCAACGAGCTGCGCTTCCCGTACAACCAGCGGCTGCTGCTGCCGGTGTGGCGCGCCTTCTATTTTGACCAGGGCGAATACGCCGGCGCGCCGGAGCAGGGCGCGCATTGGAACCGCGGCGCCTACCTGGTCGAAGGGCTGGGACATTGCAGCGCCTGCCACACCGGCCGCAATGCGCTCGGCGGCAGCATCGCCGACCAGCGCCTGGGCGGCGGCATGATTCCGATGCAAAACTGGTACGCGCCGCCGCTCGGCTCCGGCGACAGCGCCGCCGACATCGGCCAGCTGCTCAAGACGGGCGTGTCGGCGCGCAGCGCCGTGTTCGGGCCGATGGCCGAAGTCGTTGCCGGCAGCTTGCAGCATGCGACCGACGCCGACATCGGCGCGATGACGGCGTACCTGACAACGCTGCCGATGGCGGCGCCGGCGCCCGCCGCCCTTGTGAAACCCGCCGCGCAGGAAATGCTGCGCCAGGGCGCCGAGCTGTACAAGGCGCAGTGCGCCGAGTGCCATGGCGCCGACGGCAAGGGCGCCGCGGGGATCTATCCGTCGCTTGAAGCGAGCCGCGCGGTGGGGACGGCCAACCCGGTGAATGCGATCCGCATGGTGCTCAACGGCGGCTATCCGCCCAGCACCCACGGCAATCCGCGGCCGTACGGCATGCCGCCGTTCGGCCCGACCTTGTCGGACGCCGAAGTGGCGGCGGTGGTGTCGCACCTGCGCACCAGCTGGGGTCATCACGGCGGGACGGTGTCGGCGGTCGAGGTATCGCGCCTGCGCGGCGTGCCGATGGATTGAGCGCGTCGCGGCAGAGCAGTAGTCGCAAGGCGCGCGACGCGGCGAGGGCGAACTTCATATACTGAACCGCTACACACGTCATCATTGCATCGAGCATGAGCATGCGATCCGCGCCAGGCGTTGTCGGGAAGGGAGCGGCGAAGGCTATTCGCAGCCTTGCCGCCAGCGTTATTGCGAACATGCACATCATCGCCGCCTGCCTGCTGGCGGCGTTGTTCCTCAGCCTGCTGAGCTGGGGCGTGCTGCTCGGCGGCGCGGCGGCCGACCGCGACGAGGGCGTGCGCGCCTCGCTCGAACAGGCCCGCGCGATCGCCCACGCCTATTCCGAACAAGTGGCGCGCGCCGTCAACTGGCACGACCTGGTGCTACGCCAGACCCGCGACAGCTGGGGCCTGTCCGCACACGGCCTGAACCTGGAGTCGGCGCAGTCAGCCGAGATGTTTGCCGACGCCACGTTCTCCAACCTGGCAATTCTCGCCAGCGACGGCCGCCTCGTCACCGCCATGAAGCGGCAGGGCGAACTGGCACTGGCAGCGCAGGCGCGCTTTTTTCAAATCCATGCAGGCGCGCCAGCCGATCAGCTGGTCATCAGCCAGGTGATCGATGACTTCGGCAACGTCGCCGAACTGCAGTTCTCGCGCCCGATCCGCGCGGCCGGCGGCCGCTTCGACGGCGTCGTGCTGGTGCAAGTGGCCGCCCAAAAATTGACGCTCGACTTCTTCATGCAGCGCTTCCCGCCGGACGGCGTGGTCGGACTGGCCGGCGCCGACAGCCTGCCGCTGCTCACCGTCGCCGGTGGCATTCGGCCGGTGCGGCTGGCGCTGCCGCCGCTGGCCGCCGGCGGCGGCAGCGTGCTGGCCCCCGCCGCCTGGTTCGGCGACGGCCGCACGCGCTATTTCGGCTGGCACCAGGCCGGCGCCTACCCGCTCACCGCCTTTGTCGGCCTCGACCAGCAGAACATGCTCGCGCCGTTCGATGCCGCCCGCGAGGCGGCCGTGTCGCGCGCCATCTTCGCCACCGCCGCCCTGTTTGCCGGCGCCCTGGTCGTCATGGGCTTCCTGCTTCGGCTGACCTGGCGCAAGCGCGAGAGCCAGCGCACCGACGAGACCTACCGCATGGCCACCGAAGGCAGCAGCGACGGCTTTTTCATCCTTGGCATCTTGTTCAACGGCACCGGCGCGGTCGATGACTTCGAAGTGCTCGACTGCAACAAGCACGGCGCCGCGTTTTGCCACCAGCGGCGCGAAACGCTGATCGGACGGCGCTTCTCGGCGCTGTACCGCGACAACACCTTGGCCGAATTGCTCGAAGTGCTGCGCGGCGCCGTCAACACCGGCTCCTACGACGGCGAGCTGGAATTTCAGCTGGAAGGGGCCGACCGCTCGCGCTGGATGCAGCTCAAGGCGGTACGCTCGGAGCAGAAGCTGGCCATCACGCTGCGCGACATTTCCGAATCGAAGGCGCACGTGGCAGCGCTGGAGCACCGCGGCAACCACGACGCGCTGACCGGCCTGCCGAACCGCCACTGGCTGCAGTGGTACCTGCCGCAGGCGATCGGCCGCGCGCGCGAGCATCGCCAGACGCTGGCGCTGCTGTTCATCGACCTCGACGGCTTCAAGGCCGCCAACGACACCATGGGCCACGCCGCCGGCGACGAACTGCTGCGCCACGCCGCGCACCGGCTGAAGGAAGCGGTGCGCCCGCACGACCATGTCATCCGGCTCGGCGGCGACGAATTCGTCGTCATCCTGGAAAACAACCTGCGCGTCGAAGACGCCGCCATCGTCGCCGAGCGCGTCATCGCCGCCTTCAAGCCGAAGTTCAAGCTGATCGGCGGCACCGCGGTGCTGGGCACGTCGATCGGCATCAGCAGCTTTCCGACGGACGGCGACGATGCCGCCGCGCTGCTGCAGAATGCCGACGTGGCGATGTATTCGGTCAAGACCAGCGGCAAGGGCAGCTTCCGCTTCTTCGATCAGCAGTTCTACGAGGCGCTGCGCCAGCAACTCGAGTTCGAGCAGGAGCTGCGCCGCGCCATCGAGCACGACGAGTTCGTCGTGCACTACCAGCCGCGCATGGACCTGGCCAGCAGCCGCGCCACCAGCATGGAGGCGCTGGTGCGCTGGCTGCACCCGCGCCGCGGCCTGCTCGAGCCGGCCGAGTTCATCCCGCTGGCCGAAAAGACCGGCATGATCGTGCGCCTGGGCGAACTGGTGCTCGGCAAGGTGTGCGGCCAGCTGGCGCAGTGGGCGGCCAGGGAAGCGAACGTGGTGCCGGTGTCGGTCAATATCTCGTCGCGCCAGTTCAACGAGACCGATATCGCCCGCGTGTTTTCCGGCGCGATGGCGCGCCACAACGTCGCTCCCAGCCTGCTGGAAATTGAACTGACCGAGTCGTCGATGATGGGCGGCAGCAGCCACGTGCTCGAATCGCTGTCGAAGATCCGCGCCATGGGCATCAAGCTGCTGGTCGACGATTTCGGCACCGGCTACTCGTCGCTGGCGCAGCTGCAGTTGCTCGACTTCGACGTGCTCAAAGTCGACAAGGCATTTACCAGCCGCATCGAACAAACCGAGCAGGGCCGGATCTTGTTCGCCGCCATCATCACCATGGCGCACGCGCTCGGCATGCGGGTGGTGGCCGAGGGCGTCGAGACGGGCAAGCAGCTGAGCATCCTGCGCGCGCTGCGCTGCGATGAGGTGCAGGGTTATTTCATCTCGCTGCCGCAGGCGGCGGCCGAGGCGCAAAGCGTGCTGCTGTCGCCGGTGGCCTGAACTGGCGGTGCCGGGGCGGCTGCCGCGCACCGTGTAAGATGGCCCCTACGCTCCAACCTGTGGCAACTAACGTCTGAACAACAATGTCTTCACCGAGTGTGAGCACAGCCCTGCGTGCCCTGCGGCCGTTCCGGCTGGGCCGCTCGTCGTCGCCACGACGCTGCTGATCGTCATCCTCAGCGGGGCCACCGCGGTCATGTTATACGTCAGTTATCAGGACGCCTTGCACCAGCAAAAGACTGCCTGGCGCAACCTGGCGATCGCCTTTTCGGCCCAGACCTTCACCGTGGCGCAGGCGGTTCGACAACGTGCTGCAACAGGCCGAACGCGGCTTTGCCGAGGACGCCGCGCGCCGGCGGGCGCCGTCCGACCCGCTGGCCAACTTCGGCGCCAACAGCCTGGCGCGCGAATACCTGCTGGGAATTCACCTGTACGACCGCGCCGGGCGCCTGCTCGCCAGTAGCACGCCGGCGCATGCGGCGCCAGCGCCGCCGGCCGGCCTGGCTCATCGGCCGCCGGCGCCGTCGCGCGCCAGCTTGCGCATCAGCGTGTCGGATGTCGATCCGGTCAGCGGGCGCGGCATCGTCAATTTCTCCCGTCCCACCTTCGGCGCCGACGGCAAGCCGAGCGGCACCATCGTGGCGCAGGCCGACGCCCAGCGCTTCGAGCGCATCTACAGCCTCGTCGAGCTGGGCAAGGGTGGTTCGGTAACACGGTTCAATCGCGACGGCACCATGCTGGTGCGCGGGCCGCAGTATCCGAAGGGGATCGGGCGCAGCTTCATCGACACGGTGCTGTTTCGGCACTACCTGCCGATGAGCGAGCGCGGCGCGTTCGCCGCCGTCAGTCCGATCGACGGCAAACGGCGCCTGTATGGCTACGACGCGGTCGGCGACTTTCCGCTGGTGATCATCACCGGCATGGACCGCAAGGATGCGCTGGCCGACTGGTACGGCAGGGCGTGGACGACGGCGCTGTCGCTGCTGTGCATTTCGCTGGCCGTCGTGTTCCTGGCGTGGCGGGTGGCGCGCGACAGCGCCCGCAATGCCCAGCTAATCGGACAACTGGCCGCCAGCGAGGCGCGCGCCGAGAAAAGCGCCGACTACCTGGCCAGCATCCTGAACTCGGTCGGCACGCCGATCTGGGTGCTCGACAGCGCGGGCCGCATCGTCATGCTCAATGACGCGTTTTCCCGCTTCGCCGGGCGCAGCGCCGCGGAACTGGTCGGCCGCCACGAACGCGACGCGCTCGATCCGGCCAATGCCGACGAGCGCGACAGCCGCTACCAGGACGTGCTGCAAGGAACGCGCAGCCGCGAGGCGATCACCGACATCGAGGACGGCGGCGGCGAGCGCCGCACCGTCATCCAGCTGTCGTCGAAGCTGCTCGACCAGGCCGGCCAGGCGCAGATCGTCAGCGTGCTCACCGACATCACCGAGCGCCAGAAGGCCGAGCGGCGCCTGACCTACGTCGCCAACTTCGACCTGCTGACCGGCTTGCCGAACCAGGTGCAGTTCCGCCGCGCCCTCGACGCCGAGCTGGCCGCTGCGGCGCCCGGCGCCAGCTTCGGCACGCTGGCCGTGTCGCTCGAACGGGTGCAGGAATTTCCGACCTGCTCGGCCACGGCGCCGGCGACAGCGCCTTGCAGCAGATCGGTGACGTGTTCCATTCGCTGCGGCCGCGCGCCAAAGCGGTTGCGCGCATCAAGAGCGACGAGTTCGCCGTGCTGGTCGACGCCGGCCAGGGCCGCGCTTTCCTGGAGCAGTACGCAATTGAACTGCACCAGCGCCTGGCCGGCGCGCTGCGGGTCGACGGGCGCGAGTTCTACCTCAACCCGCTGATCGGCGTGTCGGTCTACCCGGACGACGGCGCCAGCGCCGACGAGCTGTTCCGGCGCGCCGACAGCGCCCTGAACCGCGGCGGCGACAGCAACGACGCCATCCATTTCTATTCGGCGCGCGCCCAGACTTCGGCACCGGCCACTCGAGCCTGGCCTACCTGAAGCGCTTCCCGGTGCAGCGCCTGAAGGTCGACCGCGCCTTCATCCGCGACCTCGGCTAGGACGACGACAGCGCCGCCATCGTCCGCTCGATCGTCAACCTGGCGCGCGGCCTGAAGCTGCAGGTGGTCGCCCGAAGGCGTCGAAACGGTGCAGCAGCTGCAGATGTTGCGGGCGATGGACTGCGACGAATACCAGGGATTTCTGTTCAGCCGGCCGATCGATGCGGCGGCGGTGGCGCAGATGTTCGTTCCGAACCGCGCGGCGCAGGTTTAGGCGGCGTGCTGGGACGGTTCGGCCGCGCAGACCCGGTTGCGGCCTTCGGCCTTGGCCTGGTACAGGCCGCGGTCGGCCGCTTCGACCAGCGTGCGCGGATACTCGCCGCGCTGCGGGATGCAGGCATGCACCCCGGCGCTGACGCTGACGACGCGAAACGGGCTGGCGTCATGCGCCATGGCCTGTGCGGCGATGGCGGCGCGCACCTTTTCGGCCACCAGCATGGCGCCGGCCAGGTCGGTACCGGGCAGCAGGATGGTGAATTCCTCGCCGCCGAAGCGGGCGGCGATGTCGCCCGGGCGCTGCTGGCCCGACAGCACCGCTGCGGCCACGGCGCGCAGGCAGGCGTCGCCGGCGACGTGGCCATGGCGGTCGTTGTAGCGCTTGAAGTAGTCGACGTCGAGTATGACCAGCGCCAGCGGCGACTGGTCGCGCACGGCGCGCTTGAACTCGGCCTGCAGGCGGTCGTCGAAGTGGCGCCGGTTGGCAAGGCCAGTCAGGCCGTCACTCATCGCCAGCAGCTGCAGCGACGCGTTGGTCGCCTCCAGCGCCGTGGTCGCCGCGCGCAACTGGCGCTGCAGGCGGTCGCGCTCGATCAGCTGGCCGATCATGCGGACGCCGAGAAACAGCAGCAGCACGATCAGGCACAAGGTGCCGGCCAGCGCCGCCATCGCGCTGGTGCGCCAGCGCGCCAGCACCTCGTCCTTGGCGAGCGCGACGGCGATCACCAGCGGATAGTTCGGCAAGCGGCGATAGGTGTACAGCCGCTCGACCTGGTCGATGTTGGCGCGCATTGTCGCGCTGCCGGTCGGCGCGCCGGTTTCACGCCACAGCCGGAACACCGGGCCACGACTGAGGTCGGCGCCGATGTCCTGTTCCTTGAACGGGCGCCGCACCAGGAAGCGGCCGTTGTCCGAGGCGAGGAAGATCGTGCCGCGTTCGCCGATGGCGAAGCTTTCGTAGTAGGTCTTGAAATATTCGACCTTGATGGTGGCCAGCACCACGCCGGCGAAGCTGCCGTCGGGCAGTTCAAGCCGGCGCGACACCGGCACTACCCACACGCCGCTGCTGCGGCTGCGTACCGGAATGCCGACGTGGGTCTTGTTGTCGACGTGCGTGCGATGGTATTCGAAGTATGCGCGGTCGGCATTGTTGGCATGGGGCGGCGTAGCGGGCAGCGAATTGAACAGCCAGCGGCCGTCGGCGCCGTAAATGAACAGCCCTTGCAGCGACGGTGTCCTGCTGACGGTGTTCATCAACAGGGTATGAAGGCGTTGCGGATCGTTGACCAGCGCATGGTTCTGCACCCGCTCGACCATGCCGAGCAGCATCGTATCGACCAGGTTGATCGACGCCTCGGCGTGATCGGCCAGCGCGCGCGCCATGTTGACGGTGGAACGGTTGGCCTCGTCGAGGTAGTTCTGGCGCGCCGAATAACTGCTCCAGCCCTGCACCGCCAGCAGCGACAGGCACACTAGCGCCAGGAAAACCATGGCGAGGCCGGTCACCGAGCGCAGCCGCGGCAGCGGCGGCGCCTCGCGAGCGGGTAAGCGGCGGGGGGGCATGGGGTGTCTTCTCGGTGAAACCGAATCAATGGTAGATGGAATTCGATGCACGCGAGGATTGGGCGTTGGTTGCCATGATACAGCGGACAATGCGCTATGGAAACTTATTTCGCATAAAATCTATCCAAATGTCACAATTCAGAACAATGTATCTTCCGCAACAGGCGCCGCCTTTGTTCGCGGTGGCAGCGGGGCGGCCTCGGCGGTGAGACGGTCGGCCTCCCAGGGGCGGTAGATGTCGGCGTCGTTGACCAGTTCTCCTTCCAGCCAGCCCTGGTATTGACCCGGTTCGAGCAGCACCAGCATGCGTTTCTCGTCGCCGGGCTTGTGGAAACGCTGCATCAGCGGATGGCCGTCCGCATTGATGGTCAGCATCGAGAATGACAGCAGCGGCAAGCCGTCCGGTCCGCTCGGGCGCCACTCCCAGATGCCGGCGATGCCGAGCTGCTCGTTGCCGGCGGCGGCGATGCGCCAGCGCACCGGTTTGCCGCTTTCATAGCACGGCTCGTAGAAATTATCGGCTGGAACAACGCAGAATTGATGGCGTTTCCACGCGTTGCGAAACGACGGCTTGGTCGCCACCGTCTCGGTGCGCGCGTTGTAGGTCTGGCGCGCCAGCTTGGTGTCGGCCCAGTGCGGCACCATGCCGAACATCGCCGGCACCACCTCGACCTGGCCGGCAACATCGCGCGACTCGCGCAGGATCGGCGCCAGGTAACCAGGGAAGGCTTCGTCCGGAAAGTTGAACAGGGCGCGTTCCAGACCATGGTGCTGGCTGATCGCGTCGAGGCGGGTAGGGGTGTAATTGGCGCACATTGCACAATGGTAGCGCGTTTTTTCACTGCCGGCTGCACAGCGCGGCGCGCCCCGCAATTGCGCACGTTTGATCTGGCGCAAGGACTGCGGGCCGCTCGCTGCGCCACACTTTTGCATGCCGCCTGCGCGGTGCCTGCATAACCGAAAGGACCGCCGTGAGACAGTTGACATCGTCCGACCTCGACGAACTCGAGAGCCGGCTGCGCAGCGAGCGCCACATGGCGCTCGAAGCGATCCGCGACCGGCTGGTTGGTTACGACAGCGACGAGCAGAGCGTGCTGGTCAATTTCTTTGCCGAGCATGGCAGCAAGGCGGCGGACGGCCAGCTGGGCGCCACCGATATCGTCCGCCTGCGCGCCGAGCTGGCGCGGCTCGACACGATCGACATGGCGATGAAACGGCTCGATTTCGGCGCCGGCGGCATCTGCGTCGTGTGCGGCAACCCAATCCCGCTCGCTCGGCTGCGCGCGGCGCCGGCTTCGCTAACGTGCCTGCATTGCCAGCGCAGCATTGACGCCGGCCGTGAAACGGCGACCGGCGCCCCGCACGTGCCGGGTCGCGCCCACGGCGCCCACTAGCTGCCCGCGGCTCTGGCCGTGGGTTACTGCTGCGAGCGCGCCAGCACCTGGCGCACGTAATGCACGATCATGCGCTGCTCGTCGGTGTGGATGGCGCGCACGGCAACGGCGCTGCCGCCGGCCGAGATCAGCGGCTCGCCATGCGCATTGCGGTCCGGATCGAGCTCGACGCCAAGAAAGCGCAGCGGCGCGCAGATGCGGGCGCGCACTTCGGCGGCGTGCTCGCCGATGCCGCCGGAGAACACCAGCGTGTCGATTCCCTCCAGCGCGCCGGCCATCGCGCACACCGTCTTGCTGGCCTGGTAGCAGAACACGGCGACCGCTTCGGCGGCGCGCGTGTCCTCGCGCTGCCTGTCGAGCAGTTCGCGCATGTCGCCGCTGCTTTCCGAGATCCCCAGCAGGCCGGACTCGTGATTGACCATGTGGTTGAACCTGGCGAGCGTGAGCTGTTCGGCGCGCGCCAGGTACCAGCACAGGCCAGGGTCGAGGTCGCCCGCGCGGGTGGCCGTCGGCAGGCCGCCGGCCGGCGTCAGGCCCATGCTGGTGTCGACGCTCTGGCCTCCCAGTACCGCCGTGACGCTGGCGCAGCCGCCCAGGTGAGCGATGATCACGCGGCCTTGCGCCGCCGGCTTGCCGGCGATCCGTTCCAGCTCGTCCATGATGAAGGCGCACGACAGGCCGTGAAAGCCGTAGCGGCGCACGCCGTGCGCCTCGTAGCGGCGCGGCACCGGCACGATGCGCGCCACCCGCGGCATGGTGTGGTGGAACGCGGTGTCGAAACAGGCAACCTGCGGCGTGTTGGGGAAGCGCAGGTGCAGCGCATCGATCATCAGCAGTTCGAGCGGCAGATGTTCCGGGTCGAAAGAGCTCAGCTTGTGCAGGTCCTGCCGGGTCGCCACGGTCAACTCCGCCGGCTCCGAGTAGCCGGAACCGCCGTGCGCGACGCGGTGGCCGATGGCGCCCAGGGTGGCCGGCTCGATGCGCTCGCCCAGCCAGTCGAGCAGCACATGGGCGGCATTGAAACGCTCCGGAACGCCGACATGGCGCGAGAACGATTCGACGCCATGCGGGCCGCGCGCGCTGAAGCTGCTGTCGACGCAGCCGATGCCGGCCACGCTGCCTTCGAGCACGCGGGTGGAGGCGTCGTCGGCCTGGAACAGGGCAAACCTGATGGTCGACGATCCGGCGTTGATCGCCAGGATCAACTGGCCGGGCGAAGGAAGGGACATGACCGGCTCCTGACAGAGCTGAGAGTGTAGGAGCCGTCATTGAAAATAGCTTGATGCAGATCAAAGTTGCAAGGCGCCGCCAGCTCCTATTATTGACATGCGATCAATCATTAATGGAGAAGCACATGGACCAGGCGTTCAAGGAGTTCGTACTGAAAGTGATCGACGGCGCCAGCGACCTGACCCTGGCGACCGTGCGTCCGGACGGCTACCCGCAGGCAACGACGGTCAGCTTCGCCCACGACAAGCTGAACCTGTTCGTCGGCATCGGCAAGCACAGTCAGAAAGCCAACAATGTCCGATACAACAACAAGGTGTCGCTGACCATCAACTTGCCGTACCACGACTGGCGCGAGATCCAGGGCCTGTCGATGAGCGCGCTGGCCGAGGTGCTGGCGCCCGGACCGGATGTCGAGCTGGCCAAGTCCTGCCTGCTCAAGCGTTTCCCGCAGATTGCCGAATGGGGCGAGAACGGCCAGGCCAACGAGGTGGCGTTCCTGAAGATCACGCCGCAGGTGATCTCGATTCTCGACTACACCAAGGGATTCGGCCACACCGAGCAGGGCGTGGCCACCTGAGGCGTCGCGCTATACAGCTGGGGTCTGACAGCAGGGGCCTGACCCGCTCTCTGGGTCAGACCCCGGATTCGTTGCCGCGCGCATCCCACTGATGCGCGGAACTAAGCTCAGCTGGTAAATTCAGCAGCCGTCGCCGTGCCGCTGCCGTGCGGGAACACCAGCACCGGAATCGCGCTGTGGGTCAGCACCTTGTGGGTTTCACTGCCCAGCAGCATGGCCTTGACCCCTTTGCGGCCATGCGAGGCCATCGCCACCAGGTCGCAACTGGCGTTGCGCGCCGCGTCGATGATCGCCTCGAACGGATAGTCCGACATCAGCAGCAGCGTAGTGCATTTGACGCCGGCGGCGCTGGCCATCTGCTCCATGTGCTCGAGGTAGCGCTTGGCGTGCCGTTCGTTTTCCTGGCGCACCTGGGCATGCACCGCTTCGGTCACCCCCGGCTCGTAGGTGAACAGGTGCATCACCGGCATCACGTGAAGGCCGGTGATGGCCGCGCCTGTCGCCTGCGCGAAGCGGATGCACGACACGATCGCCGCCTCGGAGTCGGCGCTGCCGTCGGTTGGCAGCAATATGTGTTTAAACACGCTCCCACTCCCCTTGGGCTTGCACCCTGACATAGCGCGCGCGGCGGTCTTGACTGTCGGTGCGCGCGGCGGTGCTGTGCCGGCGTGAGCGCGGCGTCGGCGACCGCGTGGCGCTGGCCAGGGCCAGGTCCATCGTCGAGCGGTGCAGCAGCAGCCACTTCGGCAGCAGCTGCAGCGCCTCATGGCCAAGCGCGATATCGCCGCCTTCCACCTGCGGCTGTGCGTGGTGCAGCGCGGCGAGGGCGCGCGCGTGTTGCTCGCGGTGGCTGCGCAGCGCCGGGTAGTTGAGTGCTTCCATCACCGCTTCCTCGTCGCGCAGGCGGGTTTCAAGCTCGGCAATCAGGTCGTTGAATCCGTCGGCGAACTGATCGTCGGGCGTGCGGGCCAGGCGCTCCATCCGCGCTGCCATTTGAAGCCGCGCCTCGCTCATCATTCCGGCAATATTTCTTGCCATCCAACTGGTCGTATTGAAGTTCATGATCAACCTCTTGCAAAAACGGGCGCCGCCAGGACACGGCGGCCTCGTTTCCAGTGTGGGCCACAACGCCGGAACACCGCTTTGATGCAAATCAAAAACGATTGCCGGCGGCGGCGCGGCCGCAGCGTCTAGCGGAAGATCAGTACCGGCACCTTGCTGTGCACTAGTACCTTTTGTGTCTGGCTGCCGAGCAGCACGCCGGCAATGCCGCGCCGCCCGTGCGAGCCCATCGCGATCAGGTCGCACTGGCGACTGACCGCGGTGTCGACGATTACTTTCCACGGATCGTCCGACACCACCTGTTCGCAGGTGCAGGCGATGCCGGCCTCGCGCGCCGCGCCGTTGATGAACTCCAGGTATGTCACGGCGCGCTTGGCGCTGTCGATGGCGAACTGGTCCGACGTGTCTTCCACCATTTCGGCCTTGTAGGTGAAGGTGTGAAACTTCGGCACGACGGTCAGACCCAGCACCTCGGCGCCCAGTTCCTTGGCGAAGGCGACACCGGCAAGAATGGCGCGCTCGGATTGCTCGGAGCCATCGGTCGGCAATAAAATTCGTTTGAACATGCTTTGTCCCCTGAACAAAATAAGCTGCGACGCGCGCTGCCGCGCATCGGCGAATGATCGAATATTCAGTCTGTCGTCGCGCCGCGCGAGCAGCCTTGATGCACATCAAAATGGCCGGCGGCGGGACAACGACAGTTGTTGCTGCGGCCCTGGTCCGGCGCCCGACCACCGGGGCCGGCATAGCCTGGGGGGCGGAGCAGTATGTTCAAGCGCGTGTTGTTGATCCAGGGGCATCCCGACAGTGCCGGCGGCCATCTGTGCCGCGCGCTGGAGGAGGCCTACGCCAAGGGCGCCGTCGAAGGCGGCCACGAGCTGCGCCGCATCGACATCGCCGCCCTCGAGTTCCCGCTGCTCAGGAGCCAGGAGGAATGGGAGCACGGGCCGCTGCCGCCGGCGCTGCTGCAGTCGCAGCAAGACATCCTGTGGTCGCAGCACATCGTGATCTTCTTTCCCTTGTGGCTGGGCGACATGCCGGCCATGTTGAAGGGCTTTCTCGAACAGGTCGAGCGCCCCGGCTTCGCCTTCACGGGCGACGCCAAGAATCCGTTCGCGCGCAAGGGCCTGAAGGGGCGCTCGGCCCGCCTGGTGGTCACGATGGGCATGCCGGCGATGGTGTATCGCCTGTTCTTCCGCGCCCACAGCGTCAAGTCGCTCAGGCGCAACGTGCTTGGCTTTGTCGGCATTGCGCCGGTGGCCGACACCCTGATCGGCATGACCGGCAACATGAAGCCGCGGCGCGCCGCGCGCTGGCTGGACCGCCTGTTCGCGCTGGGCCGCGCGGCGGTCTAAGGTGTCAGGTCTGACATTCGGACATTTGGCTATATAAATGTTCGAATGTCAGACCTGACACCAGCATTTATGTCCGCATAACCGCGGCATATCAGTCCAACGCGTTTGGCAGGTGAATGTTCGAATGTCAGACCTGACACCAGCATTTGCGTCCGCATAACCGCGGCATATCAGTCCAACGCTTTTGGTTTTTACTACCGCCCCAGCAGCTTCCCCAACCGCTCAACCGCCTCCTCGATACGCGTCAGCCTGGTTGCATACGACAGCCGCACATGGCGTGCCGGCGCGGCAAACCCGAAGTCCGCCCCCGGCACGATCGCCACACCGGTTTTCGCCAGCACATCGAGGCAGAAGGCGGCGCTGTCGCCGCTGGCCGCGTGCGCCAGTACGCTGATGTCGGCATACACATAGAACGCGCCGTCCGGCATCACCGGCACCTGGAAACCGAGCTCGCGCAGCGCCGGCACAAGAAAATCGCGGCGGCGCTGGAACTCGCGCCGGCGCTGCTCGTAGATGGCGATCGAATCGGGATGGAAGCACGCCAGCGCGGCATGCTGGGCGATCGTCGACGGACAGATGAACAGGTTCTGCGCCAGCTTTTCGAACACCGGCACCAGCAGCTCCGGCACCACCAGCCAGCCGAGCCGCCAGCCGGTCATGTTGAAGTACTTCGAAAAGCTGTTGACCGTGATGACGTCGGCATCGAAGTGCAGCGCGCTGACCGGCGCGTGGTCGTACGACAGGCCCTGGTAGATCTCGTCGACGATGGCAAAGCCGCCGCGCGCGCGCACCGCCGCCAGCATCTGCTGCATCTGCGGCCCGGTCATCGAGGTGCCGGTCGGATTCGACGGCGACGCCACGATCACGCCGCGCGTGCGTTCGCTCCAGCGCTGCTCGACGTCAAGCGCCGTCAGCTGGTAGCGCTGCGCCGCGTCCGACGGCACCAGCACCGGCGCGCCGCCGAACGCCGAGACGAAATGGCGATTGCACGGATAACACGGATCCGGCATCAGCACTTCGTCGCCGACGCCGACCAGCGCCGCGCAGGCCAGCAGCAGCCCGGCCGAAGCGCCGGCGGTGACGACGATGCGGCGCGGGTCGACCTCGATGCCGTAGGCGCCGGCGTAGTGCGCGGCGATCGCCTCGCGCAGCGGCGCCAGGCCGAGTGCATCGGTGTACTGGGTGGCGCCGCTGCGAATCGCCGCCACGGCCGCCTCGGCCACCAGGTCGGTCGCCGTGAAGTCCGGTTCGCCCACGCTCATGCTGATCACATCGACGCCGGAACGCGCCAGCGCGCTGGCCGCCTTCACCACTTCCATCACGTGGAACGGCTCGATCGCGTGGACGCGCTGCGCCACCTGCAGCGCGCGCGCGGCCAGCGGTTCAATCGGCGATTCAATGTTCAGCGATGGTGTGTGCGACATTCGGGTCCTCTGCGGTTTCGGGTGCCTGCCGGCGTAGAGCGCTATGTTATACGAAGCGGCGGGGCGTTGCCGAGCGCCGTCGGGCGGAAAGGTTTATCCTAGTGTCGGAATCAAGGAGAACCATTTGGATACGCATGAAGCGGCTGGCGCGCTGGCCGAGTACACGTTCAAGATCGACGGCATGACCTGCGCTTCGTGCTCGGGACGGGTCGAGCGCGCGCTCAAGAAAGTGCCGGGCGTGCAAGACGCAAGCGTCAACCTGGCCACCGAAAAGGCCTCCATCACGGCATCGTCCGCGGTCACCGCGCAAACGCTGGTCGATGCCGTGCAGCGCGCCGGCTACGCCGCCGCTGAGGTCCGCGCCGCCGCGCCGGCGCTGCGCGATGCGCCGGCGCCATGGTGGCCGGTAGCGCTGGCGACGGCGCTGTCGCTGCCGCTGATCGCGCCGATGCTGTTGCAGCAGTTCGGCGTGCACTGGATGCTGCCCGGCTGGCTGCAGCTGGCGCTGGCCACCCCGGTGCAGTTCTGGCTCGGCGCGCGCTTTTATCGCGCCGGCTGGCACGCCGCGCGCGCAATGAGCGGCAACATGGACCTGCTGGTGGCGATCGGCACCAGCGCCGCCTACGGCCTGTCGCTGTACCTGATGCTGGCGCACGGCGACAGCGCGCCCCACCTGTACTTCGAATCGTCCGCTACCGTCATCACGCTCGTCTTGCTGGGCAAATGGCTCGAGGCGCGCGCCAAGCGGCAGACGCTGGCCGCGCTCGGCGCGCTCGAATCGCTGCGCCCGGCGCAGGCGCTGGTGCGCCGCGCCGGCGTCGACGCCGTGGTGCCGGTCGCCGAGGTGCGGGTCGGCGACACCGTCATCGTGCGCCCGGGCGACCGCGTGCCGGTCGACGGCGTCGTCGTCGAAGGCAGCAGCGAGCTTGACGAGTCGCTCCTCACCGGCGAGAGCATGCCGGTGCCGAAACACGCCGGCAGCGCCGTCACCGGCGGCGCCGTCAACGCCGGCGGCATGCTGGTGATCACGGCCACCGCCGTCGGCGGCGCCACCATGCTGTCGCAGATCATCCGGCTGGTCGAGGACGCGCAGGCGGTGAAGGCGCCGATTCAGCGCCTGGTCGACAAGGTCAGCGCGGTGTTCGTGCCGGTGGTGCTGCTCATTTCGGTGCTGACCTTGCTGGCCTGGGGAGTCACCAGCGGCGACTGGCAGCAGGCGCTGCTTAACGCGGTGGCGGTGCAGGTGATCGCCTGTCCGTGCGCGCTCGGCCTGGCGACGCCGACCTCGATCATGGCCGGCACCGGCGTCGCCGCCCGCTACGGCATCCTGATCAAGGACGCCGACGCGCTCGAGACGGCGCACGCGGTCACGGCGGTGGTGTTCGACAAGACCGGCACGCTGACCGAAGGGCGGCCGACGCTGGCCGCGGTCGAAGGCGAACCGGAGGTGCTGGCGCTGGCGTGGGCGGTGCAGCAGTACAGCGACCATCCGCTGGCCAGTGCGGTGGCCGCGGCGGCGCGCGCGGTGACGTCCGCGCCGGCCGCGGCCAGCAATGCGCAAGCGCTGCCGGGGCGCGGCGTCAGCGCCGTGGTCGGCGAATCAACCGTCTACCTCGGTAATGCGCGCCTGATGCGCGAACTTGGCGTCGACGTCGGCAGCGCCGAAGCGCACGAGCGGCTCGGCCGCACCGTGTCGTACCTGGCGCTGGCGGCGGCGGGCGGCACGCCGCGCCTGGCCGGCCTGCTGGCGTTCGGCGACACCGTCAAGCCCTCCGCCCGCGCGGCGGTGGCGCGCCTGCAGAAGCAAGGCATCAAGTGCGTCATGCTCACCGGCGACAATGCCGGCAGCGCCGGCGCGGTGGCGGCGGCGGTCGGCATCACCGATTTCCGCGCCGAGGTTCTGCCGGCCGAAAAGAGCCAGGCGGTGGCGGACCTGAAGCGCGATGGCCACATCGTGGCGATGGTCGGCGACGGCATCAACGACGCGCCGGCGCTGGCATCGGCCGACATCGGCATCGCCATGGCCACCGGCACCGACGTGGCGATGCACACGGCCGGCATCACGCTGATGCGCGGCGATCCGGCGCTGGTGGCCGACGCCATCGCCATCTCGAACCGCACCTACCGCAAGATCCGCCAGAACCTGGGCTGGGCATTCGTCTACAACATCGTCGGCGTGCCGCTGGCAGCGTTCGGCCTGCTCAACCCGGTGATCGCCGGCGCCGCGATGGCGCTCAGCTCAGTGAGCGTGGTGACCAACGCGCTGCTGCTGCGCCGCTGGCGGCCAGAATCAGGAGCAATGCCATGACCACCATCATTGTCCTGCCGCACCCCGATCTGGCGCCGGCCGGCGCGCAGTTCGACGCGCCGCCCGGCAGCACGATCTGCGACGCGCTGCTCGACAACGGCATCGAGATCGAGCACGCCTGCGGCAAGGTCGGCGCCTGCACCACCTGCCACGTCATAGTCAAGAATGGATTCGAATCGCTGAACGACATCGACGACAACGAGGAAGACCTGCTCGACCGCGCGTGGGGCCTGCAGCCGACGTCGCGCCTGTCGTGCCAGGCGCGCATCGCCGACTCCGGCCTGGTAGTGGAGATCCCCCGCTACACGCTCAACCAGGTCAAGGAAAACGGCTAGCCCGCAGCGGGTTGCCGCACCGTTGCCGTCTCAATCGACCTTGGCCACCGCGCACACCGACTTGCTGCCGGTGATCCTGCAGGTATTGCGCACGGCGCCTTTGGTATCCCACACTTTCACATCCCACTGCTCGGCGCCGGCGCGCTCCATCGTCATGTAGCCGAAGCCGCCGACCCATGAACTGAACTGGTCGACCACCGCGCCCGGCGCCGGCGCCGCCCCTGGCGGCAGCACCGCCGGCAGCGGCACGGTATCTTCCGCCGTTCCGGAGAAGCCGCTGATGAACTGGGTCGGGTGGGCGCTGGCAAAACTGACCTGCTCCCACAAATGCACATGGCCCGACAGGACCGCCTTGACGCCCGGCGGCAGCAGCGCCGGGTTGACCGCGCCGAACGCGTCCTGCAGGCCCTTGTCGCCGTTGAACAGCACCACCTCGCCGTCCTTGCCGCGGATCGCGCCAAAGCCGAGGATCGGGTGATGCTCGACCAGCATGCTGTACACCGCGTTGCGCGTCAGCGCCTCCATCTTGCGGTAGCTGTCGGCGTACTTCGCCATGCGCGGATCGGTCGGCGCCAGGCCCCTGTAGGTGGTATTCGACGTGTCGATCACGATCAGCTGGGCGCCGTCGCCCAGCGCCACCGCGTACGGGTCGCTGAAGTCGCCCACCGCGTCGTTGGCGGCGGCGTCGCAGTCGCGCCCCGGCAGCAAAGGGCGCGGATCGAGGAAGCGCAGGAAGCCCTGGCCGCCGCGCGCGCACGACTCGTGGTTGCCGCGCGCCATCACCCATGGCGCCGCCTTCAGTAAAGCGCGCCCGGGCGCGAAAAAGTCGGCGTCCCACGTGTCCCAGCCATAGCCCCACGGGCTGCCGGCGCAGCCGGCGCGTCCCGGCGGGCAGGCGTTTTCGCGGTAGTGATAATCGCCCACGTGCACCACCAGGTCGGGCCGCCAGGCGGCGGCCAGCGCGGCGATGCGGGCAAACGGATAGGCGGCCGCATCGTTGCAGGCCTGGTAGTCCTCGCCGCCGGTCTTTTTCAGGCGGCAGCCGGTGTCGCCGATGACGACGATGCGGTTCGGCTGCGCGCGCGGCAGCGCCAACGCCTGGCCCGCCACCGACGCCTGCGCCGTGCCGGCCGGGATCGCCGCTTCGCAGGCGAGCACCGGAAACGCCGACGGTTTCGCGTCCGCCGGCGCCGACACGGTCGGGCGCTGGGCGACGGTTTGCGCCGGCGAGCGCACCGCCATCGTGGCATCAAATCCGTCGATGCGGATCGTCGGGCAGCTCGCGCCGGCCGTCAGCACGCGCGCCACCGCGCCGCCGTCGACGCCGACGACGACGAACGACGCCAGCGCCGGCGCGCCGGTCGGCGTGGCGCAGCCGGCCAGTGCGGCCAGGGCCGCGACGAGCGCGGCGCGCAAGGGTAATACCGTGGAAGGCGACATGAACGGCTCAGCAGGCGAAAGGCGCCAATCTACCATATCAACGTGGCGACGTGGCCAGGCAGGGCGCCATGCACAGTTGGCGGCGGGTTTTTCGCCATCGTCAGATATACTTGCCCGCTGGGATCAACCAATAGCGGAATAACCATCTTGAACGAGTTTTGGAAACGCGCGCAGTTGCACGCAATGCAGGCAGTACACGGCGGCAGGACCTTCCTGCAGCAGGGCTACTCGCGCTTTCACGCCTACCTGATGCGCCGCCCGCCGCTGCAACGCGCCGCGCTGATCGTGCTGTGGGGTTGCGCCGCGCTGATCGCGCTATTGCTGGTGTATGTGCTGATCCTCATTCCGGTCACCCCTGGCATCAAGGACCTCAAGCAGGCGCGCGCGGCGCGGGCGTCGACCCTGGTGTCGGCCGACGGCAAGGAGCTGGCCAGCTTCGACCAGGGGCTGCACGAACGCGTCAAGCTGGCGCAGATCTCGCAGAACGTCGTCACGGCGCTGGTGGCGACGGAAGACCACCGCTTCTATCAGCACAACGGCATCGACTTCAAGCGCACCCTGGGCGCGGTCTACTACAGCCTGAAGGGCGACGCGCAGGGCGGCTCGACCATCACCCAGCAGCTCGCGCGCAACATGTTCCCGGAAGAGATCGGCCGCTCGCGCAACCTGAACCGCAAGCTCAAGGAGATGATCACGGCGATCAAGATCGAGGCGACCTACAGCAAGACCGAAATCCTCGAGGCCTACCTGAACACGGTGCCGTTCCTGTACAACACCTTCGGCATCGAGATGGCCGCGCGCACCTACTTCGACAAGTCGGCCGCGCAGCTCGACATCCTCGAGAGCGCGACCCTGGTCGGCATGCTGAAGGGAACCAATTACTACAACCCGGTCACCAATCCCGGCCGCTCGCTCACGCGGCGCAACGTGGTGCTTGGGCAGATGCTCAAGCACGGCCTGATCAACCAGGCGCGCTTCAACGCGCTGAAAAAGCGCCCGCTGCGGGTGCACTTCGCGCGCCAGGCCGAACGCGCCGGCACCGACACCCACTTCACCGCCCACGTGCGCAAATGGCTCATCGAGTGGGCCGACGAGAACGACTACAACCTGCAGCTCGATGGCCTGGTGGTGCACACCACGCTCGACTTCGCGCTGCAGAAGGCGGCGCTGCAGGCGGTGGAACGCCAGGCCAACGCGCTGCAGGCGATCGCCGACGTCGAGTGGAGCCAGCCGTCGGTCAACGTCACCGGATCGACCGGCGCCTACGCCGCGATGCATCCGTCGGTCAAGCCGTTCCAGTACTTCTGGCAGTCGCACGCCGCCCTGGCCAACGCCTTCGTGCGCGAGACGCCGGAATACCGCAAGGCGGTCGAAGACGGCGAGGCGCCGGCCGCCGCGCTCAAGCGCCTGAAAGCCGATCGCGCCTTCATAGCAGCTCTGCGCTCGGCCAAGACGCGCCTCGAAGCGGGCTTCGTCGCGCTCGATCCGGCCACCGGCGCGGTCAAGGCCTGGGTCGGCAGCCGCGACTTCAAGCGCGACCAGTTCGACCACGTCGCCAAGGCCGAGCGCCAGCCCGGCTCCACCTTCAAGCCGGTGGTGTACGGTGCGGCGCTGGAGAAGGGCCTGGCGCCGGAAAAGCCGTACGTCGACGCGGTGATGAGCATCAAGGCCGGCGACGGCACCGTCTGGCGCCCGACCGACATGAGCGGCACCAGCGGCGCCCAGATGACGATGCGCGACGGCCTGGTGTTCTCCAAGAACACCATCACCGCGCAGGTGATGCAGGACGTCGGCGTCGGCGGCATCGTCGACCTGGCCAAGGCGCTCGGCATCAACCAGAGCAAGCTGCAGGCGGTGCCGTCGCTGGCGCTCGGTACCAGCCCGGTGACCTTGCTCGAGATGGTCAGCGCCTATTCCACCATCGCCGCGCAGGGCGAATACCGCAAGCCCGCTTTCGTCACCCACATCACTGACCGCGAAGGCAAGGTCGTCGCCCAGTTCGCCGCCGAAGCGCCGCGCCGCGCCATGAAGGCCGAGTCGGCGGCGACGCTGATCGACATGATGCGCGGCGTCGTCAACCGCGGCACCGGCACCGCGGTGCGCCACCGCTTCGGCATCACCGGCGACGTCGCCGGCAAGACCGGCACCACGCAGAACAACGCCGACGGCTGGTTCATCATGATGCATCCGAACCTGGTGGCCGGCGCCTGGGTGGGCTTTAACGACAACCGCGTCAACATGCGCAGTTCATACTGGGGCCAGGGCGGCCACAATGCGATTCTGCTGGTGGGCGACTTTTTCAAGTCGGCCCTCGACACCGGCAAGATCGACAAGGCCGCGCTGTTCCCCGGCGGCCCGCGCGTGGCGCCGCAGCGCCAGGAACCGCAGGAAGAGGAGGTGATGGAGGAGGCCGGCGAAATGCGCCAGGAAGGCGTGCCAATACCGGTCGAGCCGCCGATGGAGGAGCCCGATCCGGACGACGAGCCGCCGCCGCCACCACCGCCGCCGGAGCGGCGCCTGGACGATCGCCAGTTCCAGCAGGAGCGCCAGTTGCGCGATCGCGACATGGAAGTGGACCGCCCGATCGATCAGGATCGCCAGTTCCAGCAAGACCGCCGGCAGCAGGACCTCGAACGCCAGTACCAGGACCGCATTCTGCAGCAGGAGCGCCGCCAGCAGGACAGGCAGCAGGAACGCCAGCAGGAGCGCCAGTACCAGTACCAGCAGCAGTCGCCGGATCTTCAGTAAAGCCTGGCCCTATATTCGCTAACAGTTTGCTGTAACCAGCGCTTTTGCCGAACCAAATGCCCTCGCAGGAGGTCAAAATGACATAGTCATTTTGAGATGGCGCGACAAAAAAAATGCGGCGGCCCGAGGGCCGCCGTCGTTTTTTCAAGCGCCGCCATTAATGCACGATCACCATCTGCGAACCAATCTTGATCGTGCGGCTGCTGCCGTTTGGCGTGATGGTGACCACGGGGCGCTTGCAGCCGACATCGAGCAGCACCAGAAATTCGGCATCGGACCTGCCGTCGTTCTTCAGCGTGAAGGCGCCGTGGCCTTCGACGGTGCCGGGCTTGGGCGCGTAGCCGGTGCGTCGCTCGTACGCGGCGCCGGCGCCGAGCGAGCGCACGCATACCGACTGGCCGCCGGCGCTGATGCTGACGCTGGTCGGATTGCTGGTCACGATGTCGGCCGGCGCATGCAGGTTGAACTCGTACGTGTGCGCAGCGTTGGCCGATATCTTGTCGCGCACCAGCACCGCGTTCTGGCCGCGCAGGTACCACACCTGGCGCTTGGCCGAGCGCAGCTTGCCGGCATACGCCGGCGTGGCGTCGCCTTCCGCGTAGTCCCAGTTCGACTGCGTCGAAAAGCCGGTGATCCTGCCGTTGCGCTGCAGCTGTTCGCGGTAGCCGCTGTTGTCCTGGCCCTTGCCGCCGTCGAACGTGATGGCGTTGGTCGAGCGGGTCTGGCTGTACCAGTTGTTCCAGGCGGGCGAACCGAACCAGTCGTACCAGCCTGCCTTGGTCAGCAGCGGCTGGCCGGCCACCGACAGCATGAACGAGTTCTGGTCGGCGTGGCTGTGGCTGAACGAACCGTAGGGGCTCGACTTGAAGTAGAACGAGGTGCGCGCCTTCGAGGTCACGTCGCTGTGCATCGCGGTCCAGCCGATGCTGGGGAAGTACGCCGCGTTCGGCGGCGGCGCTTCGTACGCTGCGCTTGTCACTGGCAGCGGATATGGCGCCTCGAGCAGGGTCAGCGTGTCTTCGCTGCCGCCCAGGCTGCGCTTGTACCAGGCCGCTCGCGGCGACGTCATGCGCGAGGCGAAGGAGTTGAAGACGCGCGTGTCGGGCACGGTGTCGGAGCCGTCGCCGAACAGGTGGGTGCGGGTGCCGGGCGGAGTGAACTGGGTAGCATAGTCGAGGAAACCGAGCGTCCAGGGCTTGGCGTAGAAATTGACGCCGGTGGCGTTGACCAGCGGGTCCCACAGCGCCACCATGTAGCCGGCGGTGTATTCGGCGTAGGCGGTGCCGTTGGCGTAGCCGCCTTCCTCGCCGCTCCACGGCGACGGCGCGTTGGCGTAGGCGCGGAACGAAAAATCGAACCACTTCTGTGCCTCGGGAATGTCGCCCAGCGCCAAGGTCGAGATCAGCACCACGAAAATGAGGCTGGTGTTGCCATGGGAGTCGAACGGGAACTGGTCGAGGCGGCCGTTGTTGCCGGCCAGGTTGGCGTAAATTTCGTTGGTGCGCGCCGTCACTGCCGCCAGCCAGCGCGCCTTGCGGCTGGCGTCGACGCTGGCGCCGAGCACGTCGACGGCCTTGATCAGCGACAGCGCAATCTGGCGCGTCGCCTGGTCCTGGTTGACGTAGCTGGTCGGCCCCTTCGGATTGAGCGCGGCCAGCTGGTCGCCCTTGCGCAGCGCCTCGGTCAGGTACAGCTGCTCGCCCTTGAGGCGGTACATCAACGCTGCCGCCTGCAGCTGGCGGCTCGCTTCGTTGATGCGGGCGCGCACGTCGTTTTGCTGGGTGACCATCGAATGGGTCAGCGGCGCGGCGATCGACAGCGCCCAGCGCGAGTCCGACAGCACCGGCAGTGCGCTGATCTGCGCCTTCACTTCGTTGGCCATGCGGCTGGCGTACGGCTCGTAGCGCGAGCGGCGCGTGTAGTCCCAGCGCGACACCGGCACCAGCGAGGCGTGCAGCGAGCGTGGCCGCGGTTTCTGCAGGATGCGCGCGCGCAAGGTGGCGTTGTCGGGTACTTCGAAGCGCATCGAGCGGGCATTGATGGCAAAACTGCGGCGGGCCGACCAATCGGTCGAACTGACCGGGCGTACGCGCCACGTGTAGTTGCCGTCGGGGAATGCCTTGGCTGGCAGGTACCAGTTGCGCTCGACCGTCACGCGGGTCGGCACCGTGGCGCCGGCGGCGAGAATTTCAACTTCGTAGGACGCCGGGCCGGTCGGGTGGCGCGCCCACGTGAAGCCGGGCGGATTCTGCGGCTGGCTGTCGCCATTGGCCGGGTGCGGCTTGACCACCAGCGGATCGCTCGACTGGACCCAGTCGGCGTGGGCGGCGCCGGCCGACAGCAAGCAAGAAAGCACGATCACGCGTAAGTAAGGCATTTTCATTCTGTAACAACTCCAGAGGATGATGAGGGAAACGCCACCGTCGCGGCCCAGTTTTTAATTGCGCGCTGAAAATAATCCGCTCAGTCAATTATCTTCAGGCAATTCAGGGCTGAAACATAACGGGCAGATCCGTGTCGGGTTTCTCGTTTTTACAGCTTGTTTCACTTTGCCGCCGCAAGGTGGACAGATTGCTATTTCGCGAGGCACAGAAAGCTGGTAGGGCCAGCTTTGCCGGGCGTTGTTGTTCATTTACTGCACGTTGCCGTCGAAGTGGACAAGAAAACAAGATATTGATGGAGATGCGTGCGCAGATACGCTAAAGTTGTCGAATACAAAAAACAAGAAAGCTGGGGAGTCGTGAATAAACTATTGCAGCGCTTCTGGTCGCCAAAACCGCCCAGCCAGGCGCATGTCATCATGCGCGCCACGGCGGTGATCAACCACGTCATTTTTGACGTCGGCATCGACACGCTGGTGGGCGGCACCTTCGTGCTCGACAAGCGCTTGCGCCTGCGCTTTGTCAGCATGGCGCCGGCGCGCCCGCGCGGTGTTGTCGCGCTGCTGAAGGTGAGCCAACTGGAAGAGGCGGTGCTGTTTCGCGGCCTCGGCATCGACGAGGTGCTCGACATGCGAATCGTGCGGCAACACTCGGCCTGCCTGGCGCGCGCCGTGGTGCGCGACCTTGGCGTGCAGTCGGCCGCGCTCAGGGCGCTGCCGGCGGCGCCCGCGCGATAACACCGGCAGGTGACGGCGCCGCCATTAGTGCGGCGACGAGCGCGGTGATCGATCCGGTATATTAGGTCATCTGCCACCAACGAAAGATGGACGATGAGCGTTCGCAATCTGCAGCACCTGTTCGCGCCGTCTTCGGTGGCGCTGATCGGCGCCTCCGAGCGCGCCGGCAGCGTCGGCGCGACGGCGCTGCGCAACCTGACCGGGGCCGGCTTCACGGGGCCGATCTATGCGGTCAACCCGAAGCACCGGCAAGTGGCCGGCATCACCTGTTACGCCAGCGTGGCCGATCTGCCGCAGGCGCCGGCGCTGGCGATCATCTGCACGCCGCCGGCCAGCGTGCCGGGCATCGTGCGCCAGTTAGGTGAGCGCGGCTGCCGCGCCGCGATCATCCTGACAGCGGGACTGTCGGCGCAGCGCGACGCGCTTGGGCGCACGCTGCAGCAGGCCGCGCTCGACGCCGCCCAGCCGTACATCATGCGCCTGCTCGGTCCGAACTGCGTCGGCCTGCTGGTGCCGGGCATTGGCCTGAACGCGAGCTTCGCCCATACCGACGCGCTGCCCGGCAAGCTGGCGTTCGTGTCGCAGTCCGGCGCGCTGGTGACGGGCGTGCTCGATTGGGCGCGCAGCCGCGGCATCGGCTTCTCGCGCTTCATTTCGCTGGGCGACAGCGCCGACGTCGATTTCGGCGACGTGCTCGACTACCTCGCCAGCGACGGCGAGACGAGCGCCATTTTGATGTACATGGAGGACGTGCGGCACGCGCGCAAGTTCATGTCGGCGGCGCGCGCGGCGGCGCGCAGCAAGCCGGTGGTAGTGCTGAAGGCGGGGCGGATGCCGGAAGGGGCGCGCGCGGCGGCCTCGCACACGGGCGCGCTGGCCGGCGCCGACGACGTCTACGATTGCGCCTTCCGGCGCGCCGGCATGCTGCGCGTGCTCACCACCGAGGACCTGTTCGCAGCGGTCGAAACGCTGGCGCACGCGCGTCCGCTGCACGGCGAGCGGCTGGCGATCATGACCAACGGCGGCGGGCCAGGCGTGATGGCGACCGACGCGCTGGTCGACGGCGGCGGCAAGATGGCGACGCTGTCGGCGCACACGCTGGGCCAGCTCGAGGAGCTGCTACCGCCGACCTGGTCGCATGCGAACCCGGTCGACATCATCGGCGATGCGCCGGCCGCGCGCTATGTGCGCACGCTCGAACTGCTGCTGGCCGACGAGCAGTGCGATGCGGTCCTGTTCATCCACGCGCCCACCGCCATCGTGCCGAGCGCGGACATCGCGCGCGCCATCGCGCCGCTGGCAAAGGCGGCCTCGCGCAATGTGCTGGCGTGCTGGCTGGGCGGCGAGGCGGTGGCCGAAGCGCGCCGCATCTGCTTCGAGGCCGGCATCCCGACCTTCGACACGCCGGAAGACGCGGTCAACGGCTACCTGCAGATTGTCCATTACCGCCAGGCGCAGAACCTGCTGATGCAGGTGCCGCCGTCGGCTTGCAACGAGTTCGAGGCCGACCGCATCGGCGCGCGCGGCATCGTCCTGGCGGCGCTGGCCGAGGGGCGCAGCCAGCTGGCCGAGCCCGAAGCGAAGGCGGTGCTGGCCGCGTACGGCATCGAGGTGGTGCAGACGCGGCTGGCGGCCGACATCGAGCAGGCGGTTGGGGCGGCCATCGAGATCGGCTTTCCGGTGGCGCTCAAGGTGGTGTCGCAGCAGGTGGTGCACAAGTCGGACGTTGGCGGCGTCGCGCTCGATCTCGATTCGGCCGAGGCGGTGCGATCGGCCGCGCAGCGCATGCAAAGGCGGCTGGCCGAACTGCAGCCGGACGCGCGCCTGGACGGCTTTTCGGTGCAGCAGATGGCGCGCCGGCCCGACGCGGTCGAGCTGATCGTCGGCGCCGCCACCGACCGCGTATTCGGGCCGGTGATCCTGTTTGGCCAGGGCGGCATCTCGGTGGAGGTGACGGGCGACCATGCGGTGGCGCTGCCGCCGCTGAACACGGTGCTGGCGCGCGACATGATCGGGCGCACGCGGGTGGCCAGGCTGCTGGCCGGTTACCGCAGCCGGCCGCCGGCGGACATGGAGGCGATCCTGTGGACATTGACGCAGCTGTCGCAGCTGGTGTCGGACATCCCGGAAATCATCGAACTCGATATCAATCCGCTGCTGGCCGACAGCGCCGGCGCGATCGCGCTCGACGCGCGCATGCGCGTGGCGCTGGCCGACTGCAGCGCGAGCAGCCTTGACCGGCTGGCGATCCGCCCGTATCCGCGCGAACTGGAAGAGACCATCGAATTCGAAGGCCGAGCGCTGCTGCTGCGCCCGATTCGTCCGGAAGACGGGCCGGCGCACCTGGCGTTTTTCGACGCCCTCACGCCGGACGACGTGCGCTACCGGATGTTCGTGCGGATCCGCGAATTGACGGCCTCGCAGCTGGCGCGCTTCACGCAGATCGATTTCGACCGCGAGATGGCCTTCATCGCCACCCGCGACGGCGCCGACGGCCAGCCCGAGACGCTCGGCGTGGCGCGCGTGGTGGCCGACCCCGACAACGTGGCCGCCGAATTCGCCGTCACCGTGCGCTCGGACCTGAAGGGGCATGGGCTGGGACGCACCTTGATGAAAAAGGTGATCGCCTACTGCCGCTCGCGCGGCACGCGCGAGATCGTCGGCGAGGCGCTGCCGCAAAATACCCGCGTGATCCGGCTGGTGCGCAGCCTCGGCTTCGAAGTGACGCCGGCGCCGGAGGAGGGCACGATGCGCCTGCGGCTGCCGCTCGAGTAGCTTGCCTGGCGACCGATCCGGCGCGTCAGGATGGTGTATTTGTCGATTGGATGGTAAATTCGGCGACTTATTGCTGAACTACCCATCCAGGAGAAAAATGATGTCGATCCCCCGCCGGCTGTCCTTGCGCGCCGCCATTGCCATGCTGTGCGTGCCGCTGGTGCTGACCGCCGGGGCGCTGCCGCACGCGCTGGCGCAAACACCGGCGCCGGTCGCGGCGGCGGCCACCAGGCCCGATCCGGCGTTCACCGCGTGGGCCGACAAGTTCGCCGCCGACATGGTGGGCATCGAGCCGCAACTGGCCACCTCGACCCAGTATTTTTCGGGGGCGCAGCAGGATGCGCTGGATCGCCAGCTGACGCCACTGACGGCGCAGCAGCGCGCCAAGCGTTCCGCTTTGCGGCGTGCCGGGGTGGCGCGGCTAAAACTTTGGAACGTCGCCAGACTCGATGCGACGCAGCGCACGTCGGCCGCGGTGATGCGCTGGTCGCTCGAGAACGACCTGGCCGGCGAACCGTTCGACGGCTACCGCTTCGAGTTCAACCAGATGAGCGGCACCCACGTATCGCTGGTCCAGTTCATGACCCAGCTGCACCCGCTGCGGCGCGCCGCCGACGTCCCTGCCTACCTGGCGCGGCTCGGCCAGGTGGCGGCGCGCATCGACGAGGCGCTGGTGCGCTCGCGAGCGGCGACGGCCAAGTCGCTGATACCGCCGCGCTTCATCGTCGAGCGCGCGCAGGCGCAGGTCGACACCTTCCTGGCGCCGGCGCCGGCGCAAAATGCGCTGGTCGCCGCGCTGGCCGAGCGCAGCGCCGCGCTGGCCGACCTGACGCCGCAGGCGCGCGCCGACGCGATCGAGCAGGCCACGCGCATCGTCGCCGAACAGGTGCGCCCGGCGTACGCGCGCGTGCACAGCTTCCTCGCCGAGCTGCATCCGCGCAGCGGCGACGTCGCCGGCGTCACGCGCCTGCCCGGCGGCGCGGCAGCCTACAAGCAGGCGCTGGCCGGATTCACCGGCACCACGCTGACGGCCGAACAGATCCACGCAATCGGCCTGCGCGAAGTGGCGCGCATCGAAGCCGAGATGGACCACCACCTGCGCACGCTTGGCTTTGCAGATGGCGCCATCCCGGCGCGCATGGCGGCGCTGGACGCGACGTTGCAACCGACTGGCCTTGACCCGCGCGCGCAGATCCTGGCCAGTTACGCGGCGATGGAGATCGATGCCGAAAAGCGCAGCGTGCCGCTGTTCAACGTGCGACCGCGCGCGCCGCTGGAAGTACGGCGCGAGCCGGCACTGACCGAGGCAAGCGCCGCGGCGCACTACACGTTGCCGGCGCCGGACGGCAGCCGTCCGGGCGTATTCTGGGTGCCGCTGCGCGGGCCGCAGTTCGAGATGACGAAGATGCGTACCCTGGCCAACCACGAAGGCATCCCGGGCCACCACTTCCAGCTGGCGATCCAGCAGGAGCAAGCCGACCTGCCGCGTTTTCGCAGCCAGCGCATTTTCGGCGGCGGCAGCGCGCACTCGGAAGGCTGGGCGCTGTACACCGAGAAGCTGGCGATGGAGCACAACTGGTACGAAGGCGATTTGCCGGGCCTGCTCGGCGCGCTCAATTCGCAGCTGTTCCGCGCGCGCCGGCTGGTGGTCGACACCGGCCTGCACGCCAAGGGCTGGACGCGTCAGCAGGCGATCGACTACGGCATCGGCGCGCCGGAAGTCGAGCGCTACGTGGTGTGGCCTGGCCAGGCGTGCGCGTACATGATCGGCATGCTGCGCATCGTCGAACTGCGCGAGCATGCGCGCGCGGCGCTGGGGTCCGCATTCTCGCTGCCGGCGTTTCACGACGTTGTGCTCAAAACCGGCTCGGTGCCGCTGGACGTGCTGGCGCAGGTGATCGACCAGTGGATCGCGGTGCAGCGCAAGGCGTAGCGCCGGCGCATCGACGCTCACGACATAGGTTTGCAGTGTTCGGTGCCGGCCGCCAGCGCCTCGAGCGCGGCCGGCTGGACCAGGGTCACTTCGCGCTTGTCCACTTTCAGCAGGCCCTGGTTCTTAAAGCGCGACATCAGGCGGCTGATGCTTTCGATCGTCAGGCCGAGGTAGTTGCCGATGTCCTCGCGCGACATGCGCAGCTGGAAGGCGGTCGGCGAATAGCCGCGCGCCGCGTAACGGGCCGACAGGTTGATCAGGAAAACGGCGAAGCGCTGTTCGGCGCGCATATTACCCAGCAACAGCAGCAGGTCCTGCTCGCGCGTGATTTCCTGGCCCATGATGCGGTGGAAGCGGCGCAGCAGTTCCGGTTCGCGGGCGAACAGCAGTTCCAGGCTGGCGAACGGGATCTCGCACACTTCACTGTCTTCCAGCGCGGCGGCGTTGCACTGGTGGCATTCGCCGCTGAGGGCGTCGAGGCCGAGCAGTTCGCCGGCCATCTGGAAGCCGGTGATCTGCTGTTCGCCGGCGCTGTTGAACTGATAGGTCTTGAAGTGGCCGAAGCGGATCGCGTACAGGTTGCGGAATGGCTGGTCCATGCGGAACAGGCGCTCATCGCGTCCGACGCGGCGGCGGCAGCCGGCGGCGTGGTCGAGCCAGCCGATGTCGGCCTGGTCGAGTCCGAGCGCGAAGCAGCGGCGGTAGATGCCGCTGGCGCTGCGCGGCTGCGCATCGGGATAGATCTGCGAATAACTGATCATTGGCGTGGCTCGGTTTGAGTTGGCCTGCCCCGGTAGTATAGTGCGCCCTTGCCAACTTGCCAGTGCTACGCACTGTGGGTGAGGCAAGCGCCAAACAGTCCGATCGCTTCGCGGCTCGCGTTGCATGCGCCCGCCAAAAATACATCGGGGTCAGACCCGTTTAAATGACGGCGGAACGACCGGATCGGCGTTCAACAAACGGGTCTGACCCCGCTGTTTGAATAGGCGGCAGTGTCTGCCGCAGCAGGTGAACGGGCGAAAAAATAATTGGGGTCAGACCCGTCTAAATGGCGGTGAGAGTGCGTGAATGTGGAATAAAAAACGGGTCTGACCCCAATTTTTGGCATTTTGGGTGACGCAACCGCGTGGGCGTCGCCCATCGGCGTTTTCGGCTTCTCGACCACTTCGCCGCGCGTGTTGGTGACCGGTACGCGATGGTCCGGCTCGAAGCCGGCCCTCGTCACCCCGCCTGAGCGTCTGGCCGGTCAACACTGCGATCGAGGCCAGTTGCACCACTTCATCGCCGTACAGCAGCAAGGCGGCTTCGCCGCAGGCGCCGGTGCGTCCCCTGCCGTGGAGTTAGTCTTCGGCCACGATCAGCAGGTCGAAGTTGAATAAAAATATATTAGAAATATAGTGGGGTCAGACCCGTTTAAATGACGGCGGAACGACGGGACGCCGTTCAACAAACGGGTCTGACCCCAATTGTTTTTTAGGTGTGAATGGCTGCTGCGCATGGAGACGGCTCAAAAAAATAAATGGGGTCAGACCCGGTTAAAAACCGGCGGGATGGTACGAACGCCGCTTTAAAAACGGGTCTGACCCCAATTTTTTTTGCACCGCTTTAAAAACGGGTGTGACCCCAATTTTTTAGCAATTTTCCTGGGCTCGGTTCTGCAGCGGCGCAGTTATCGCCTGGCGAAGCGCACGTCGAGCCGCGACACCGCGGCGTCGCCCTTCGGCTTCTTCGGTTTCTTCGGCTTCTTGACCACTTCGCCGCGCGTGTTGGTGACCGGTACGCGGTGGTCGGGCTCGAAGCCGGCTTCGTCGACGCGCTCGAGGGTCTGGCCGGTCAGCACTTCGATCGCGACCAGCTGCACCACTTCGTCGGCGCATACCAGCGAGACGGCTTCGCCGGAGGCGCCGGCGCGGCCCGTGCGGCCGGTGCGGTGGATGTAGTCTTCGGCCACGATCGGCAGGTCGAAGTTGACCACCAGCGGCAGGTCGTCGATGTCGAGGCCGCGCGCGGCGACGTCGGTGGCGACCAGGATCTTGGCGTGGCCGGCCTTGAAGCGCTCGAGCGCTCGCTGGCGGGCCGGCTGCGCTTTGTCGCCGTGGATCGAATCGGCCGGCACGCCGTGCGCCTCGAGCGTCTCGACCAATTGGTCGACGCCCTTGCGCGTCTTGACGAACACCAGCACCTGGCCCCAACGCTTCTTCTTGAGCAGGTGCATGAACAGCTCGGGCTTGCGCTTCTTGTCGACCGGGACGATCCACTGGGCGATCGCCTTGACGGTCGTGTTGCGCGGGCTCACTTCTATGCTCAGCGGGTCGCGCAGCAGCTTGCCCGCCATCGCGCGGATCTCGTCGGAAAAAGTGGCGGAAAACAGCAGCGTCTGGCGGCGCGCGGGCAGGGCGGCGAAGACGGCGTCGAGTTCGCGCGAAAAGCCCAGGTCGAGCATGCGGTCGGCCTCGTCGAGCACCAGCGTTTGCAGCTGGTCGAACTTGACGGCGTTCTGGCGGTACAGGTCGAGCAGGCGCCCGGGCGTGGCCACCAGCAGGTCCAGGCCCTTGCGCAGCTTCATCATTTGCGGGTTGATGCTGACGCCGCCATAGGCGACGTGGGTGCGCAGCGGCAGGCCGGCGCCGTAGGCAAGAAAGCTCTGGTGCACCTGCTCGGCCAGCTCGCGGGTCGGCACCAGCACCAGCGCGCGCACCGTGTTCGGCGCCGCCTGGCCTTCCATCGTCAGCCGCTGCAGGATCGGCAGCGCGAAGCCGGCGGTCTTGCCGGTGCCGGTCTGGGCGGCGGCCATGACGTCGCGTCCGGCCAGCACGGCCGGGATGGCCTGGGCCTGGACCGGGGTCGGCGTCTGGTAACCAAGCGCGTCCAGCGTGCGCACGAGCGGATCGATCAGACCGAGGGAGACAAACGACATGGGCAGCACCTGCAATTGAAAAGAGACGGGCGACAGTCTACCCTGTCGCGCGCCGACAAGTGCGGAAAACGCAGCGGCAGGGTCAGACTGCCGGCGCCAGCGCCAGCGCCTGCACGGCTGGCGGGGTGACGGTCGGCTTGAGCGGCTCGTGCTTGTCCTTGCAGCCGGCCAGCAGCAGGGTGCACAGGGCCAGGGCGGTCCAGCCGGATGGTTGTTTAATCATGGAAATCCTCCATAAGGGCAGTTGCCATCATAACCAATTCGCAGCGGCAGCGGCGCGCTAGTCCGGATTGGCCTGCACGTACAGCTCGCGGCCGTCGACGAATTTGCCGTCGGCGGCGATGGTGACGGCATGCGCGCCGCGCAAGCGCAGCCCCAGGCGCGCCAGCTGGGCCGGCGACGCGCGCAGGGTGTAGGTGCCGGGCAGCACGCCGGTGATGACGAAGTAGCCGTCGGAGGCGCTTTTCGCTGTCGCCGCCACCTGTGCGCCGGCGTCGAGCAGCTCGAGTTCGAGGTCGCCGATGGCGCGGCGCCCGCCCTCGGCGGCCAGGTAGGCGGTGCCGTCGATCTCGCCGGTGATGCTGACGGCGAAATCGAGCTCGCTGACCTTGCCGGCGCGCGCGGCGATGCGGTAACCTTTCTGGCGCGTGGCCAGCTGCGGATCGTCGAGGGTGGAGACATCGAAGCCGATGTCGACGTTCTGCCGCGCCGGCAGGCGGTTCAGGTAGGCGATGCCGTCGGCGCCGGTGCGCGCCAGGGTGCCGCCGCCATTGACGGTGAAGCCGACGCCGGGCAGCGGCTCGTCGCCGCGGTCCATCACGCCGTTCTGGTTCTTGTCGAGGAAGACGCGCAGCGAGGCGGCGCCGCTGGCGGCCATCGGCTGGGCGTCGGCGATCCAGCGGCCGTGGCGCGGCTCGCGCCCGAGCGCGACGAACAGCTGGGCGCCGGCGCCGAAGCCGCCGCGGTTCGAATAGAAGGCGTTGACGCCGAGGCCGAAGCTGCCGAGGCTTTTGTTGAGCGCCGCGGTAAAGCGGTTCTCGCCGCCGGCGACGGTACGGGCCACGCCCAGGTTGAGCAGGTAGCCGTCGGCGAGCACCTTGTCGGCGGCGATGGCCAGGCTGGTGGCGGCGGCCAGCGGCCGCACGGCGTAGCTGAGCTGCCCACTGACGCCGATGCCGGCCACGCGGCGGCTCACTTGCAGGACGCCGTCGCCGCTGCGCGCGCCGCCGGCTGACTGCCAGCGCAGCGTATTGCTCACGGCGGTGCCGAACTGGTAGGTGGCGATGCGGGCGAGCAGTTCGAGGTTGCGCCGGTCCGAGGCCAGTACGTCGCGCCTGGCCTGCAGCGACACGGGAAAGCGCAGCCAGGCCGGCAGCGGCAGCGCGCCGTCAAAACTGAGCTGGTCGCGAAAGCGCACCGGATCGGCCGACGGCGCATAGGCCTCACTGGCGAAGTCGCGCGTCACGGCGCGGCTGGCCGCCAGCGACCAGCCCAGCAAGCGCGTCTTGACGGCTGCCTGCGCCAGCGCACCGCCGTCGTCGGCGCGGGCAATGTCGGCGCCCACGATCAGCGACGGCAGGTAGGCGCGCAGGCCGGCATTGACGTAGCGCCGCTCGGTGTCGCCCAGCGTCAGGCGCACCAGGCCGGCGCTGGCGTTGAGACGCTTGCCCAGTGCCCAGCCGAACTGGGCGAGCTGGCGGCGGCGCCCGCGCTCGTCGCGCTGCGCCGTCAGGCTGTAGTAGCCGTGGCCCGGCGCCAGCATCGACTGCTCCAGCAAAAAGAACTGGCGCTCGATGCGCAGCTGGCCGAGCGGGCCGTGGAACACCAGGCGGAACTCGTTGACCCCGTACACCAGCGGCAGGTCGTCGAAGCTGTACCTGCCGTCGGCGCGCGACTGCTGGAATGCGACCAGCGCCTCATTGAAGTACAGCTCGACGTCCCAGCCGGGCGGCAGCGGTCCCTGCAGGCTGTGGCGGTCGAAGCTGGTCGGCTGGTTCAGCGGCCGGTTGCTGATGGCGGCGCCGCGCTGCTCGGCGCCGGATTGGGCGATGCCCGGCACCGCCGGCGCGGCGACGCTGCCGACCATCACGCTGCGCGCGTGCAGCGCGCCGAGCAGGCCGGCGTCGGGGTCGTTGCGCCCGAGCGACCAGCGCAGGTCGGCGGCGCCGCCTGGCCAGACGCGGTTGGCAAACAGCCGCGCCTCGAGGCCGAGCAGGTCGGCCGTCAGGTAGGCGGTGTAGGCGGCCTGGCCGAGGCTGCCCCGGCTGCCGCCGTCGCGCCGCACGTCGACGCCGACGGTCTGGTCGATGGACGGCGCCGACAGCATGCGGTAGGGCGTGGGCGCGCGCGGATAACCCGGCTCGACATAGCCGCCGGCGGCGCCGGCGCGCATGCGGTTGCTGCCGCGTTCGAGCCTGGCCTGCAACGGCAGCTTTTCGCGCGGCTGCACGCGCAGCGTCAGGCTCGGCAGGTCGACCTGCAGGCCGGCCGGCAGCCAGCGCGACAGCAGCGCGCTGGCGACATAGATGTCGTCGGCGCGCAGGCGCAGCTGGGCCGGGTCGAGCACCTCACGCTGGTGGTTCAGCGTCGCTTCGGCGGCGCCGACATTCAGGCTGAAGCCGCGCTGCTCGTCGAGGATGTAGCCGCTGGCGCGGCCTTCGCCCGGCTGGGTGCGAATGGCAATGGTGAGCAGCTTGGACAACTCTCCCAGCGGCAGGAAGACGTCGTCGCCGAACTGGTAGGCGCTGATCGAGTCCGACAGCAAGTGCCCGTTCAGCCGCACTTCGAGCAGCAGCAGGTTCGACGCGTCGTCCGGCGGCGCCGCGCTCGCCGGCGCGGGCAGCAGCGCGCACAGCGCGGCGAGCGCCAGGCCAGAGAGCCGGCGGCGGGCGGCGATCACATGCCGGCGTACGTCATGGCAGCACCAGCGTGCTTTCGGCCAGCAGCGCGCCGCCCGCTTCGGGGCGCTCGCGGTAGCTGGCGCGCAGCGTGCCGCGCGCCAGTGCCGTGCCGGCCGGCGCCTGCAGCGGCAAGCTGGCCAAGCGCACCGTGTTGGGCGTGTAGACGGCCACGCCGACGGCGCGCCCGACCACCTGGGCGGCGCCGCCTTGCGGGGTGAAGTGGACCTCGAGGTCGCCGTAGACCGAGCGGCTGCCGCTGCGCTCGAACTGAAAGGCCAGCATCGGCCTGGCGCCGGCCTCGCCCTTTTTCAGTTCGAGGCGCGACAGCGCCACGGCGGCGCTGGTGTCGTCGTGCCGGACGATGACGGGAATCGAGGCGCCGACCAGCGCGTTGAGGAAGATACCGATTTCCTTGCTGTCGCCTGCCTTGGCCTCGACGCTGCTGGCGCCCTTCGGGTCGGGCATGCGCTGGAACTGCAGGTGCGAGCGGTATTCGCCGGGCGCCAGGTCGGCCGGCTTGCGGATCATCACGCGCACCGTCTGGCTGGTGCCCGGCTGCAAGGTGATCTGGCGCGGCGAGAACTGCACCATGTCGGCGGCGAACAGTTCACCGGCGGCCGGGGCATCGACCGGTTTCAGTTCGCCGCTGTCGTTCATGCGCCGGTTGACCAGGCTGATGCGATAGGTGGCCGCTTCGCCGCCGTTGTTGACCAGGTCGACCTGGGTGCTACGCTGGTTCTTTTCGAACACGACGCGGGTCGGGAACAGCATCAGGTCGGCCCGCGCCAGCGGCGCGAGCAGCGACAGCGTGACGAGCAAGGCGCCGGCGAGGCGCGCGGACAGTAGCGGGGCAAGGTTCATCTGGGGCTCCTGGAATTTATTGGTAATCGACGGTGACGGCGAAGGTGCCGGAATAGCTGCCGGCGCGCTGGTTTGCGGCGACGTTGAGTGTGGCGCCAACGCTCAGCACGGTGAGCGTGCTGCCGGCAAACGAGCCGCTGGGGGTGCTGGTGAAGTTCGTCAGCGTCATGCTGGCGCCGTCGCTGCCGGTCAGGGTGGCGCTGGCCGGCAGCGCGATGCTGGTCCAGGCCAGCGACTCGCCGGTACCGCTCTCGCTCAAGGTAAAGGCGGCCGAGCTGACGGTGCCGCCGGACAGCAGCACCACCGCGCCGTTGCCGCTGCGCACGCCGGCCGGGCTAACGACGACGGTCCCGCCGCCGGCCGCGACGAAGCGGCCCAGCGCGAGAGTGCGGGTGGGAGTGATAACGCCGACCTTGTTAGCCGTCTGTACTGGCAATGCCAACAACAGCAGCGGCAACAGGAGGGCCTGAATTTTTTTTGCAGGCATCAATGCTGGTCCACTGCGCCCGCCGTGGCGGGCGCGTCAAGGCGCTACTGGTAGTTCACCGTCGCGTTGATGGTGGCGGTATAGGCGCCGGCCGTCTGGTTGGCGCCGACGGCGAGGGTGCCGCCGATGTACAGCGATTCGGTGCCGCCGGCGCTGAGGGTGCCGGTGGCCACGGTGCCGCTGGCGCCGCCGGCGCCGCTGACGTCGCTGACCTGGGTCAGCGCCATCGCCGTGCCAGGGCCGGTCAGGGTCACGCCGGTGTCGTACGTGATGGTGTAGACCATCGTGGCCTGGCCGGTGATGTCGAACCTGGCCGCGGTCGGGGTGCCGCCGGCAGCGGTGACGCCGCCGGTGACGCTGCGGGTGCCGTTGGTGTTGACCGCAACGGTGCCGGCGGTGCCGCTTGACGCGATGCTGCCGAAGGCCAGGTCGGCCACCTTGCTGATGGCAATTGGCGACACCACGGTGGTGGTGGCGGTGGCCGACGTGGTCGCGGCAATGGCGCTGCCGCCGATGCTGGCGGCGCCCAGCGCGCAGGCGCAGGCCAGGGCGAGGGTAAGGCGGCGTGGCTGGAATGGGGCGCTATGCTTCATCGGTAGTAACTCCTCAGTTGGGGAAAGGGCGGTTGCCGTTTTCGAGTCTTAAGTGTGCAACCGATTGCCGTACGGCACTTTGTTGCTTATCAGTATTTAGTTTGGTTTCGTAATCGGCGCCTGGTAGGGCGCGCTTATCGCCATTTCGGCCCATTTCGTCTCCGGGCGACCCGGTTCCGTCGGATAATGCGTGGCGACAACGGGGCCAATTGCTATTGTTTCGAGCAAGCCCACTGACCCAGGAACCACCATGATTTCGAGCTTGTTTTTTGTTCTGCGCCTGACTGTCGCCTGGCTGGCGGTCTACATCGTGTTCTGCATCACCGTGCACGAGATATTCTTCCGCGGCCGCAACGGCGGCGAGGGCCTGATGGTGCTGGGCGGCTTCGTGCTTGCGGCCATCACCATCACTGGCGCCTTTTCGCACGTGCGCCGCGTGCGCCTGATCGCCGGCGGCGTCGACGCGGCCAGCCTGTCGCGCCGGCAGCGCCGCCAGGTCGAAATTCCGCTCGAGGCGGGCGAAGCGTTCGACCTGGTCGACGCCGCCATCCGCGAGCTGCCCGGCGTGCACGACGTCGAAGCGGCGCGCGACAGCCTGCAGGTGCGCGGGCGCATCGAACGCGTCAATCCCTACCCGGGCGACACGGTGGCGTGGAAGCCGGTAGCCGCCATGAACGCGCTGCGCAACCAGGTGCTGGCGACGGTGACGCCAAACGGCGAGGCCGGCAGCGTGACCTTGATCTGCGAACCGGAGCGCGCCGGCTGGACCGACTGGTTCTTCATCGACTACGGCACCAACCTGGAGAACGCCGAGGCGCTGGGCCGCGCGATCGCGCGCCGGGTGGCCGAGCGGCGCCGCACCGAGCAGGCAACGGCGCGCCAGAGCGCGACCGAAAAGGAGCTGACGGTGGCCAAGCTGAGCCTGCTGCATGCGCAGGTCGAGCCGCACTTCCTGTACAACACGCTGGCCAGCGCCCAGCTCTTGACGCGCACTGATGCGGCGCGCGCCGACGAAATGCTGGGCAACCTGATCACCTATCTGCGCTATTCGCTGCCGCGCACCGAGGACGCGCTGTCGACCGTCGGCGAAGAACTCGAGCGGGCCCGCGCCTACCTCGACATCCTGAAAATCCGCATGGGCGCGCGATTGCACCTGCAGATCGACGTGCCCGAGCCGCTGCGCGCGGTGCTGTTTCCGACCATGATGCTGCAGACCCTGGTCGAAAACGCCATCAAGCACGGGCTCGAGCCGCAGTCGGGCGGCGGCACCGTGTGGATCCTGGCGCGCAGCCTCGACAGTTCGATCGCGGTGACGGTGGCCGACGACGGCCGCGGTTTTTCGGCCGAAGGCGGCGGCACCGGCATTGGCCTGCGCAACGTCAAGGAACGCCTGCGCCTGGCGTACGGCGCCGCGGCCGGCTTCACCATCGTCGCCAACTTCCCGGCCGGGGTCGCCGCCACGATCACCGTGCCTAATAGCACACTCGGCACACTCGGCACGCTCGGCACCGCCACCGCCGCCGTCGGAGTGCGCCATGGCTAACTGCGTCATTGCCGAAGACGAAACGCTGCTGCGCGACGCGCTGGTCGACCTGCTGGCGGCGGCCTGGCCCGAGCTGGCAGTGGCGGCCGCGTGCGAAGACGGCGCCGCCGCGCTCGAAGCGATCGCCGCGCACCAGCCCGACGTCGCCTTTCTCGACATCCGCATGCCTGGCCTGTCGGGCCTCGAAGTGGCGGCCGCGCTGGCCGACTGCAGCCCGCGCACCCAGGTGGTGTTCGTCACCGCCTACGACCAGTACGCGATCGATGCGTTCGAGCGCGGCGCCGTCGACTACCTGCAAAAGCCGGTCGCGCCCGACCGGCTGGCCGCCACCGTGCGGCGCCTGAAGGCGCGCGCCGCCGGCGCCGGCGCCGATGCGCAGGCGCTGGCGGCGATGCTGCGCCAGCTCGGCGGCGCGGCGCAGGCAGGACGCGCGCCGCCGCTGGTGTGGCTCACCGCCAGCGCCGGCGCCGACACGCGCCTGATCATGGTCGACGACATCGCCTACTTCCAGTCCGACACCAAGTACACGGTGGTGATGACGGCCGAGGGCGAGGCGCTGCTGCGCAAACCGATCCGCGACCTGCTCGAGGTGCTCGACCCGGCGGTGTTCAAGCAGATCCACCGCTCCACCATCGTCAACCTGAAGGCGATCGCGTCGATTTCGCGCGACGAGATGGGGCGCGGCGTGGTGCGGCTGAAGAACCGGCCGGAAACGCTGGCGGTGAGCCAGCCGTTCATGGCGCTTTTCCGCAACATGTAAGAGATGTAAGTAGGTGTCCTAGCGAACAGACTTTGAAGTTGCAAATGGTAAACTCAGTGTCAATCCCGGGCATGTGCCTGACAAACAGAAGAGGTTCCCATGAAAAGCCTGATTATTGCCGCCACCATATTTGCCGCCGCCGCCCCCGCGCTGGCCCAGAACGTCACCATCACGATCGGCGAGCCGAATTTCTACGGCCGCCTCGACACCGGCGGCTATTCGCAGCCGCGGGTGTATTTCAACGAGCCCGTCATCGTCGAGCGCCAGGCGCGCTACGGCCAGCCGGTCTACCTGCGCGTGCCGGAAGGCCACCGCAAGCACTGGTCGAAAAACTGCCGCAAGTACAACGCTTGCAACCAGCAAGTGTTCTTCGTGCAGGATAGCTGGTACAACAACACCTACGCGCCGCGCTACCGCGAGCAGCATGGCCGTGCGGACAAGCGCGCCGCCTACCGCGACGAACGCCGCGATGACCGTCGCGACGACCGCCGCGACCACCGTGGCGACGACCGCGGCCACGGCAAAGGCCACGACAAGCACGACAAGCAGGACAAAGGTCACGGCAAGGGCCACGACAAGCACTGATGGTGCGGCGCGCACGCTGATTGCCGCCGCATAGTAGACTATGGCGTGTTCGACAACAGTCGAACACGCCATTTTTGTTTTACGGGAGAATCGATTGCGTAGCGAAATCGTGGTGGTGGGTGGCGGCGCGGGCGGGCTGGAACTGGCCTGCAAACTGGGCCGCAAGCTGGGGCCGTCGAAGGTGATGCTGGTCGACAGCCGCCTGTATCACATCTGGAAGCCGTCGCTGCACGAAGTGGCCGCCGGCACCCTCGACATTCACCAGGAAGGCCTGTCGTACCAGATGCTGGCGCACGACAACGGCTTCACCTTCGCCTACGGCCCGCTGCTCTCGCTCGACGCCGGCCAGCGCCGCCTGCGGATCGGCGCCGTCAGCACCGCCGACGGCGAAGAAGTGCTGCCCGAACGCGGCATCGGTTTCACCTCGCTGGTGATCGCCGTCGGCAGCACCTCGAACTATTTCGGCGTGCCCGGCGCCGAGCAGCACACGATCTCGCTGAACGCCACCGAAGACGCCGAGCGCTTTCGCCTGCGCCTGCTGCGCCTGCTGGCCGGTGCAGAGCAGGACATGAGCGAAGGCAAGCCGGCGGCGGTCGACATCGTCATCATCGGCGGCGGCGCCACCGGCGTCGAGCTGGCCGCCGAACTGCGCGAGGCCAGCGGCGTCTACGCCAGCTACGGCTTCCGGCACCTGGTCGGCCTGCGCGACATTCACATCACCTTGCTCGAAGGGGCGCCGCGCATCCTGGCGCCGCTGCCGGAACGGGTCGCCGCCGCGGCCCTGACCTTGCTCGAACAGCGCGCCATCAAGGTCGTCACCGACTGCCGGGTCACCGCGATCGAGGCCGACAAGGTCACCGACAACGCCGGCCGCATCTATCCGGCCGACCTGTGCGTGTGGGCGGCCGGCATCCGCGCGCCGCAGCTGCTGTCGACGCTGGGGCTGGCCACCAACCGCGGCGGCCAGCTCGAGGTCGACGCCTTCCTGCGCGTCAAGGGCAGCGAGTACATCTACGCGATGGGCGACTGCGCCGCCTGCATCGACCGCAACGGCAAGCCGGTGCCGCCGCGCGCCCAGTCGGCGCACCAGCAGGCCGACTTCCTGCTCGAAACGTTTGTGCGGCAAGCGGCCGGCAAGGCGCCACAGCAGCTCGGCTATGCCTACACCGATTACGGTTCGCTCGTCTCGATGGGCAGCAGGACGTCGGTCGGCAGCCTGATGGGGGCGTTACGGGGATTTAACTGGTTCGTCGAGGGCTTCTTTGCCCGCATGATGTACCTGAGCCTGCACCTGCTGCATCACCGTGCGGTGCTTGGCACCATGCGCACCGGCGTGCTGGCGCTGGCGCGCTTCCTGATCCGCCGCACCACGCCGCAGGTCAAGTTGCACTAGAGGCCGGCGCGCGGCAGGATCAAGGTCAGCGTGGTGCCCGGCTGGGCCGGCGCCACGCGGAAGGTGCCGCCCAGGTAGAGGGCCCGTTCGCGCAGCGTGCGCAAGCCGTGGCGCTCGGGCGTCGGTGGCGCCGCGCCAATGCCGACGCCGTTGTCGCGCACCGTCAGCATCGCCTGGTCGCCGTCGTCGTCGAGGATGACGTCCACTTCCGAGGCGCCGGCGTGGGCGGCGATGTTGCGCAGGCCCTCTTCGACGCAGCGCAGCAGCGCCACCGCCTGCAGGCGCGGGTAGGCCACCTCGTGCTCCGGCAGGCTGATGCGCGCGACGAGCCGGTGCTGCTGGCGAAATTCGTCGACCAGTTCGGCGATGGCGGCCTGGATGCCGAGGAACTCGAGCTTGTCGTTCCACAGAGACAGCTGCATCTCGCGATTGGTGTTGATGATGTTGGCCAGCAGCTGTTTCATCTGCGCGCTGCGCTCGAGCAGCGCCTTGTCGGCCGGCAGTTGCTGCGTCAGCAGCGCCAGGTGCATCGTCAGCGCCGTCATCGACGAGCCCAGGCTGTCGTGCAGCTGGCGCGCCAGCAGGCGGCGCTGGTCGTCCCAGCTGGTGGTGACGTGGCCCAGCAGCTCGGACAGGTCGGCACTGCGCGCGTCGGCCGGGCCGTCGGCGGGCAATTCGGTAGAGTGCGGTGCCGGTGCGTTCATGGAGCAGACCCGTAAAAGTTTCCCAGATCATACAACAGCTTGCGCGGCGATGGCGCATGGTCAGCCGCGCTGGCGCCAGTGTGAAGTGCCGTACGGACTAGCGGCAATTTCGCCCCCATGATTGAGTCTTGGCATTTCGCCACAATTTCAATTTAAACCATACGGGAGCACCACATGAGCAAGCAAACCGACGCAATTTCCATGCTGACAGCCGATCACCGCGAAGTGGCGACCATGTTCGAGCAGTACGAAGGCTTGGGCGACCGCGCCAAGGCGTCGAAGAAAAAGCTCGCCGACCAGATCTGCACCGCGCTGACCTTGCACGCGGCGATCGAGGAAGAGATCTTTTACCCGGCACTGCGCGAGAAGAGCAAGGAAGCGGCCGACCTGCTGGACGAAGCGCTGGTCGAGCACGCCGGTGCCAAGGACCTCATCGCCCAGTTGCAGGAAGCCGATCCGGAAGACGACCTGTATGACGCCAAGGTGAAAGTGCTGGGCGAACAGATCGAGCACCACGTCAAGGAAGAAGAGGGCGAGATGTTCCCGATCGCCAAGAAAGCCGGCCTCGACATGGCCGCACTGGGCAGCGAAATGGCGATGCGCAAGGACGAACTGGCTGCCGCGATGTAAGCGAACGCAGCGGGCGCGTACGCACCCGCCTGCGGATCTATTTCAACGCCACCGCCTGGGTGGCGTTGCAAATTGCGTCGAGCAAGTTGTTGATGTCGACCGGTTTGACCAGGTGCATGTCGAAACCTGCATCGAGTACGCGGCGCTGGTCTTCGGCCAGGCCATACCCGGTCAGGGCGATCAGCTTGATGCCCCGGGTGGTGGCATCCTGGCGCAGGCGGCGCGCCACTTCATAGCCGTCGATGCCCGGCAATCCAATGTCCACCAACGCCACGTCCGGCCTGCCGGCGTGCGCCATCTGCACGCCCTGCAAGCCGTCAGCGGCCTGCTGCACCGAATAGCCGTAGACGCCCAGCATGGTCGCCATCATCTCGCGGCCGTCTTCGTTGTCCTCGATGAGCAGCACGGTCGGCTTGCTGCTGTCGATGCCGCTTGCCGCCGGCGGCGCGTCCGACATGCCGGCGTGGGTGCGCGGCAGGCGGATGATGAAGGTGCTGCCCAGGCTGGTGCCGGCGCTTTGCGCGGTGACGCTGCCGCCATGCAGTTCGACCAGCCGGCGCACCAGCGACAGGCCGATGCCGAGCCCGCCTTGCGAGCGGTCGATCGAGATGCTGCCCTGCACGAACACATCGAACACATGCGGCAACAGGTCCTCGGCGATGCCGACGCCGGTGTCGCGCACCGTCAGCAGCACTTCGTCGCTGTCGTCGTCGTGGGACACGCCGATGTCGATCTTGCCGCCCGGCGGCGTGTATTTCAGTGCGTTGTCGATCAGGTTGGTGGCGATCTGTTCGAGGCGGGTCGGGTCGCCATCGACCCAGCCGGTGGCCAGGTCGACGTTGATCTGGTAGCTGCCGGTGCGTCCGGTGGCCTTGAAGGTGTCGAGGCAGGCGTTGACCAGCGCCGCCACTTCCAGCGGCTGGCGCGACAGCAAAATCTTGCCCGACATCGCGCGCGACAGGTCGAGCAGGTCGTCGACGATGCGCGACAGGTGCTGGCTCTGGCGCTGGATGATGGCCTTGGCGCGGCCGACCGTCTCCGCGCCGGCGCCGTTTAGCCCGATCAGCGACGCGGCGCTGCTGATGGCCGACAGCGGATTGCGCAGTTCATGGCCGAGCATGGCGAGAAATTCATCCTTCGCGTGATTTTTGCGCTCGGCCGCCTGACGCTCTTCCATCTCGCGCGTCAGGCGCTTGTTGGTCGCTGTCAGTTCGGTGGTGCGCTGGCTCAGCTTCTGGGCCTGGCGCTTGAGTTCTTCGTTCTTCACCGCCAGCGCGACAAACACCGACACCTTGGCGTGCAGGATCTGTGGAATCACGGGGGTGAACAGGAAGTCGGCGGCGCCGCGCTGATACGCTTTCAGGCGGTCGATCTCGTCGGCCAGGAAGGCGGTGACGAAGATGATCGGGATGTCGGCCGAGCGCACGCGCTGGTGGATCGCCTCGGCTGTCTCGAAGCCGTCCATGCCGGGCATGTTAACGTCGAGCAAAATGACAGCGAAATCGTGCAGCAGCACCTGGCGCAGCGCATCCTGACCGGAGCGCGCCGCCATCACTTCGTAGTTGGTCTCTTCTGCCCACAGGTCAAGCAGACTGGTCAGTGCCAGCAGGCTTGCCGCGTCGTCGTTTACGACGAGAATTTTTGGTTTTTCTGATTTAGGCACGTCGTTCCTGCGCTACTGGGTCTAGGTAGTTTTGAGCGTCTTTGCTGCCCAAAACAGAGAATAGCAGAAAAGGTATTTCCCGCACGCACGTTGGAACCATGTAGCAAAACACGGACTCAACTATGATATCAACCGGTTTCCCCGGTGTCAAAATCCATCCGGACGGCTATCTGTTTTGATTGTTCGCTGGCGCACATACCCGGCAAGGAGGCTGTGACATAGTGAGGTGTGTCCAGTTCGACCGTGCAAATCGGGAACCGGCTTCCCAACCTGAAAGGACAATTATGAATATCGAATCGATTATTGACGACCAGTTCAAGACCAAGTGTTTCCGCGAACTGGCCGAAGCGCCGATCAGCGCCATGCGTGGCGTCAGCGCGGCCGACGCGCGTACCATGAGCCAGGCATTCGGCGTCAACACCATCGCCGAGCTCGCCGAGCTGAAATTCGTCAAGTGGGCCTGCGCGATCAAGACGATGGCCGACTACGAGGGCGACACCGAGGAGCAGAAAGCGAAGGAAACGCTGCTCGACGACGCCGTCGAGATGACGTTCCCGGCGAGCGACCCGATTTCGGTCGATGCCGGCATCACTCGCATCGAGGTGGCGCCGGAAAAAGTCAATGCCGCGATGGATCACCAGGCGGCGAGCAACATCGAGGCGAACAGCCACCTGCAGGACGGCAAGGCCGGCAAGGGCGCCAAGGCCTGATCGTTTTGACCGTGCAACTGAAAAAGCCAGCTTAATCGCTGGCTTTTTTTTCGTGTGCGCCCAGCATGGGCGCACTCTTGCGGGTGCAAGTCCCGCCGCGAGCTGACCACAGCGAGCGAAGCGAAGCGCAACTGCGGAAGGGCGACCGACTGTGGGGAGGAAGCGTGGAGCGAAACTGCGAGCCGATGAACAAGAATCGGATACAAGGCGCTGCTTTGCAGGGCGAGCGGGCACGAAACCGCGAAGCTCTTGTGGTCAAT
>NZ_PDOC01000012.1 GCF_002760655.1 Massilia eurypsychrophila
CAGCCGCGCGCGCAGCAGACGCCACGTGCTCCGCGCGCGCCGCAGGAGCCGCGGGCCGGCCAGCCGCCGGGCGAGCCGCGCCCGCCGCGTGAACCGCGTGCGCCGCAAGAGCCGCGTGCCGGCCAGCCGCCGCGCGAAGCCCGGCCGCCACGCGGCGAGGTCGCGCGCACGCCGCTGCCGCCGATTACCTTCCCCGAGGAGCTGCCGGTATCGGGCCGGCGCGCCGACATCGCCCGCGCGATCATGGAAAACCAGGTCATCATCGTGTCCGGCGAGACCGGCTCGGGCAAGACCACCCAGCTGCCGAAGATCTGTCTTGAGCTCGGACGCGGTCAGAAAGGCATGATTGGCCACACCCAGCCGCGCCGGATCGCGGCGTCGTCGACCGCCAAGCGGATCGCCCAGGAACTCGGCTCGCCGCTCGGCGTGCACGTCGGCTTCAAGGTGCGCTTCACCGACACGCTGCAGCCGGGCGCCTCGGTCAAGCTGATGACCGACGGTATCCTGCTGGCCGAGACCCAGACCGACCCGCTGCTGAAGAACTACGACACCATCATCATCGACGAGGCGCACGAACGCAGCCTGAACATCGACTTCCTGCTCGGCTACTTGAAGCAGCTGCTGCCGCGCCGGCCCGACCTGAAAGTGATCATCACGTCGGCGACGATCGACGCCGACCGCTTCGCGCGCCACTTCGGCGTCGGCGGCAAGCTCGCGCCGGTAATCGAAGTATCGGGCCGCCTGTACGCGGTCGAAGTGCGCTACCGCCCGGTCGAGCGCGACCAGGTCTTGAGCGGCGCGCCGGACACCGGCAAGCCGCTGCCGAAGGCGCAGGCCGCGCGCGAAAAGCGCGACCTGATGGACGCGGTGGTCGACGCCGTCGATGAACTGTGCCGGCTCGGCTCCGGCGACGTGCTGGTGTTCCTGCCGGGCGAGCGCGAAATTCGCGACTGCGCCGAAGCGCTGCGCAAGCACCATCCGCCGCATGTCGAAATCCTGCCGCTGTTCGCCCGCCTGTCGGTCGAGGAGCAGGAGCGCGTCTTCAAGATCAGTAACGCGCGCCGCATCGTGTTGGCCACCAACGTCGCCGAAACGTCACTGACGGTGCCGGGCATCCGCTACGTCGTCGACGCGGGTCTCGCGCGCGTAAAGCGCTACAGCTTCCGCAACAAGGTCGAGCAGCTGCAGGTCGAGCCGATCGCGCAGTCGGCCGCCAACCAGCGCGCCGGCCGTTGCGGCCGCGTCGCCGACGGCGTCGCCATCCGACTGTACGAAGAAAAGGACTTCCTCGAGCGGCCGAAATTTACCGAGCCGGAGATCCTGCGCTCCTCACTGGCGGCGGTCATCCTGCGCATGAAGGCGCTGCACCTGACCGACGTCGAGACGTTCCCCTTCATCGAGCCGCCGCAGGGCAGGGCGATCGCCGACGGCTACCAGCTGCTGCAGGAAGTGGGCGCCGTCGACGACACCAATGGGCTCACGCCGCTCGGCCACAAGCTGGCCAAGCTGCCGCTGGACCCGCGCGTGGGCCGCATGATCCTGGCCGCGCTGGAAAACGCCTGCCTCACCGAGATGCTGATCATCGCCTCCGCGCTGTCGGTGCAGGATCCGCGCGACCGCCCGATGGAACACCAGCAGGCGGCCGACGAAGCGCATAAAAAGTTCGCCGACGAGAAGTCCGAGTTCCTCACTTATATCAAGATCTGGCGCTGGTTCGAGCAAGCCATCGAGCACAAGAAAACCAACCGCCAGCTGCAGGAAACCTGCCGCGCCAATTTCCTGTCGCAGGTGCGCCTGCGCGAGTGGCGCGACGTTCATTCGCAGCTGCTCACCATCGTCAAGGAGCAGGGCTGGCGCCTCAACGAGCTGCCGGCCACTTACGAGAACCTGCACACCGCGCTGCTCACCGGCCTGCTGGGGAACATCGGCTTCAAGAGCGACGACGAGCCGGGCGCCGGCTACCTCGGCGCGCGCGGCATCCGCTTTCACGTCTGGCCAGGCTCCTCGCTGATCAAGAAACCCGGCAAGTGGGTAATGGCGGCCGAACTGGTCGACACCACGCGCCTGTACGCGCGCACCGTCGCCAATATCCAGCCCGAGTGGGTCGAGCGCGTCGGCGCCCACCTGCTGAAAAAATCGTGGGGCGAACCACGCTGGGAAAAGCGCGCCGCGCAGGTCACCGCATCCGAACGCGCCACCTTGTATGGCCTGGTGGTGTACAGCCAGCGCCGCATCAACTACGGCCAGTTCAATCCGTTCGAGGCGCGCGCGATCTTCATCCAGGAGGCGCTGGTCGGCGGCGACTACGACACGCGCGCGCCGTTCTTCGCCCATAACCACAAGCTGGTCAAGGAAATCGAGAACCTGGAGCACAAGTCGCGCCGGCTCGACGTGCTGGTGGACGACCACCTGATCGCCGCCTTCTACGACAAGCTCATTCCCGCCGACGTGGTCAACGGCGCCGGCTTCGAAGCCTGGCACAAGCTCGTTACGCGTGACGATCCGAAACTGCTGTTTCTCAATCGCGAAGAGCTGATGCGCCATGAGGCGGCCGGGGTCACCACCGAGCTGTTCCCCAAAACGCTGACCGTCACCGGCATCGAGATGGGCCTTACTTACCACTTCGAGCCAGGCAGCGTGCGCGATGGTGTCACCTTGGCGGTGCCGCTGTTTGCGCTGAACCAGCTGCCGCGCGAGCGCGTCGAGTGGCTGGTGCCCGGCATGCTGAAGGAGAAGGTGCACCTGCTGCTCAAATCGCTGCCGCAAAAGCTGCGCCGCCATTGCGTGCCGCTGCCGGACTACGCCGCGCGCTTCTGCGATCGGATGCAGGACGCCGGCATGTTCGGCCGCGGCGACCTGGTCGACGCCATCATCGCCGACATCCGCAGCCAGACCAGCCTGGCCGTGTTGACCACTGACTTCAAGGTCGAGACGCTGCCGGCTCACCACTTCATGAACTTCAAGGTCATCGACGAGCATGGCCGCCAGCTTGACATGGGCCGCAACCTGGCCACGCTGCAGGCCGAATTCGGCGGCCAGGCGCGCCAGAGCTTCCAGAAGCTGGCCGAGGCCACCGCGCAGACCGTGGCCGAGCCGGTCGTCGCGGCGCCGGTCAAAGGGAAGGGCGTAGCGCCGGCGGCCGCAGCAGCGCCGGTCGTCAGCGCCCACACCGGGCTGACGTCGTGGACCTTCGGCGAGCTGCCCGAGCTGCTTGAAATCGTGCAGGGCAAGCTGACCCTGATCGGCTTCCCGGCGCTGGTCGACAAGGGCGCACACTGCGACCTCGAAGTGTTCGACGACCCGACGGTCGCGGCGCGCACCCACCGCATCGGCCTGCGCCGCCTGTTCGCGCTGCAGCTCAAGGAGCAGCTCAAGTTCATCGAGAAGAACATCCCGTCGATGCAGCAGATGGGCATGCAGTTCATGGCGCTCGGCTCGCAGGAGGAGTTGCGCGACCAGATCATCCAGAAAGCGATCGACATCGCCTGCCTGCAGGATCCGCTGCCGACCGACGCCGCCTCGTTCAACAAGCGCAAGGACGAGGGCAAGTCACGCCTTGGCCTCCTGGTCAACGAGATCGCGCGGCTGGTGTCGCAGGTGCTGACCGAATTCCATGGCCTGCCGAAAAAGCTGCAGGGCGTGCAGCCGGCGGCGGCGGCCGACGTGCAGGCGCAGTTGCAGGCGCTGGTGCACAAGCGCTTCGTCACCGAGACCGACTACGCGCAGCTGGCGCATTTTCCGCGCTACCTGAAGGCGATCAACGTGCGGATCGAAAAGCTGCGCGGCGATCCGGCGCGCGACGCCAAGTCGATGGCCGAGTGGACTGGCGCTGCCAGCCAGTTCCTGCGCATCTCCAAGGTACAGGCCGGCAAGAATACCGACCCGCGCATGACCGAGTTTCGCTGGATGCTGGAGGAATTGCGCGTGTCGCTGTTCGCGCAGGAGCTGCGCACGCCGATGCCGGTATCGGCCAAGCGGCTGCAAAAGGTGTGGGAGTCGATGCAGCGGTAGGAGCAGGGGTCTGACCCCAAACGGCGGCTCAGACCCCTGCTGCCGCAGCGTCAACACGCGTGCAATTACAGGCCGTCACCGCCTCCGGCGCCGCTCCTGGGCGCGCCGCTGCCGCCGGCCATGCCGCTGCCGGTGCTGGCCGCGGTGCCCGCATGCCCGGCGCCCATGCTGCCGGCGCCGGCGCCCATGCCCGTGCCTGCGCTCATGCCACCCATCGGCATGCTACCGGCTTGCATGCTGCCGCTGCGCGAAGCGTCGGTGCCATCGAAGGTGTGAATCTGGTTGGTCCAGGTGACGTCGGTCATGTCGGGCCAGGCGTCGGGATCGAAGCCGGGCGCCGACTCGAGGCGATCCTTGCTGATGTCGAGCACGAAGCGCTTGTTGACCGTGTCGAGCTGCAATGCCTGCCAAGGCACGGCGAACAGTTTTGTGCCGAGGCCGAGCATGCCGCCAAACGACAGTACGGCGTAGGCCACCTGGCCGCTGCGCATGTCGAGCATGATTTCCTTGATGTCGCCGAGGTCTTCGTCGCTGCGGTTGACGACGTCCTCGCCCATCAGGGTGCCGGCGCCCATCAGTTCTGGGCCGGGCCCCGACTTGTCATATCGTTTGTACATTCCGTATGTGTCGCTGTCTTCGAAAGTCATGGTACGTCTCCTTAATGGAATGTGGGTGTAGCCGGATCAATCGTGCCGGGCTTGACCGGGCAGTGCCTGCCAGCGCGATTTGTTGCGTTCTCGCACCTATGCGCGCCAACGCACAGAACGACGATGTGGCGCTCGCTATGCTTGTAAAAAAACACGGAGGCAACCCAAATGATGTTCGTCAATGCGCGCTGCAACAACGCTGGCCCACTCGGCAAATCGATCCCAACCCGCTCGTTTGCCGCGGAATTGTTTGCGCGCTTGAATTCACCCATAACCAGGTTCCGATGGTAAAAACAAGCAATCCCTGGCTGCGCGGCTTGCTGCGCGCCGGGAAGAAGCAGCAACGTTCGGTGGCCCGCGTCATCGGTACGTTGCTGGCGCCACCCAAGCCGGCGGCCCGGGCCAAGCCCAAGCCGCGGCCAAAGGCGCCTGCCGCCGCCGTGCCCGCCACGGTTGCGCCGCTGAAATCAAAGCGTGCCACAACGGCTGCGCCGGCGCCCCAGCCTGCCGCGCCCGCCACGGGCAAGTGGCTCGCCTCTTATCTCTCCGGCGTGTCCGAGCGCGGCGCGCTGCGCCGCATGAGCTACTGGTTGTATCTGCCCGACCATCCTCCCGCCGACTCCGCCGCCGGCCTGCCGCTGATTGTCATGCTGCACGGCTGCGAGCAGACCGCCACCTTGTTTGCCCAGGGCACGCGCATGAACCAGCTGGCAGAGACGGCCGGCTACGCGGTGCTGTATCCGCAGCAATCGGTCAGCAGCCATCGCCACCGCTGCTGGAAATGGTTCGACCGCGCGACCCAGCAGGGCGGCGGCGACGTGCCGATGATCGTCGGCATCATCAACAAGGTGCGCGCCAACTATCCGATCGACGGTTCGCGCATCTATATCTGCGGGATTTCGGCCGGTGCCGCAATGGCCAATATCGTTGCCCTCAACCATCCCGACCTGTTTGCCGGGCTCGGGCTGCATTCGGGGCCGAGTTTCGGCGGCGCCCACAGCACCATCGGCGCGCTGACGCTGATGCAGCATGGCGCCGGCACGCGGGTCGACGGCCCGATCGCCGAAGTGCTGGGCCGGCGCGACCAGTTCCATCCGTTGCCCACCATCCTGATCCATGGCGAGGACGACCCCGTCGTGCGTCCCATTAACCTCGCGCACCTGACGCGCCAGGCCATGATGGTGAATAATCTGGCACCCGATAGCCCCGAGCAGGTGGCCGAGAAGGTCAAGGGAGGGCGCTCCTACCAGTTGCGTGACGTCTACAGCGGGCGCAAGGTGATGCTGCGGGTGGCGCGCGTGGCCGAACTGAAGCACGCCTGGAGCGGCGGCGACGAACGGGTATCGTTCAATTCGGCGCCCGGTCCTGACGCCAGCAAGATGATGCTCGAATTCTTTTCAAGGCACCGGCGCGCCTGAGGCGGCGTTGCGCGCCACCAGGGTGTTGGCGAAGGTCTGCAGCTCGTCGAGCCCGCGCTTGATGATGGTCACCAGCGCCGGCAGCGGCGCGGCCTGGTAATCCCATTCGGCACGGCAAAATTCGCCGGTGCGCTTGAGCTCTTCGGCCAGCCCGGCGTCGATCCAGCCGGCTTCGTGCAGCAGCGTAAACACCGCGCGCTCGTCGGCTGGGGTACCCAGCGCGCAGGCGCCGATGACGTAGTCGCCCATTTCCACCGCCGCCTCCCAGGCGCGCACCACGTTGAGCGTGGCCGCGTCCTGACGCGTGATGTCGCCCACAAATGTGGTCGGATCCTTCTCGTATTCTTCGCGGGCGCGGCGCACGGCGCGTGCGATTGTCGCCGTTTTGCTTACCAATACTGCATCGTCCATGCTCGCCTCCGGTCAGGTTTGACGCCTTATACAAGGAAAAGTGCCGCTGCCACCGCAGTCGGCATCAGCGCGCCGAGGAACAGGCCGACCGCGCCGATCGATTCGTCGTTGAAGCCGCGCTTGAGGAGCGCCGCGCCGGCCGGGTTGGGCGCGTTGGCGATGACTGTCAGGCCACCACCGGCAACCGCGCCGGCCACCAGCATGTATTTTTCGTGGTCGGACAGGCCGATGATCAGCGAGCCGAGGTAGGTCAGCGCTGCATTGTCGGTAATTGCGGTCAGCCCCAGCGCGCCGAAGAACAGTGCGGTCGGCCCCAGGCTCGACACCACCGGCTGCAGCCACCATTGCTGCATGCCTCCCAGCACCACCAGCCCCGCCAGGAAAAAACCCACCAGCAAGCCTTCCTTCAGGATCAGCGGATCCTGGTAGCGCTGGTACGATTGCGTAAACCCGAGGAACATCAAGAACACGCCGAGGAACAGCACAGGATGATGGGCCAGCAGCACCACCGCGGCCAGGAACGCCAGGTGAATCAGCGCGACCAGGCGCGGCATGCGCGGCACCAGTTCGGGCGACGTCGCTTCGGCGGAGGCCGTGTAAGGTTCGGCCTCGAGGTGGCGGCGCAGCAGCACGATGGCGCCGGTGGCATTGATACACACCGCCAGCGCGGCCTTCCAGCCGAAGGTGGCGGCCATGAAGGCGCTGTCCCAGCCCCAGGTGCCTGCCACCATCAGCACCGGCGGCGCGGCGTAGGCGGTCAGGGTGCCGCCGATCGAGACGTTGACGAACAGCACGCCAAGAGCGCCGTACTTGAGCCATTCGGGTACGTGTGGACGAAAGATCTGCGGTGCCAGCATCAGCGCGGCCAGCGTCATCGCGGCCGGCTCGGTAACGAGCGAACCGGCCAGCGGCACCAGCGCCAGCCCGAGCCACGCCAGCGCCAGTTCGGTGCGCACTGGCGCCAGGCGCGCGAGCATGCCGAGCAGGGCGCGCACGCTGTCGAGCACCGGCCGCGACGCCGCCACCACCATGACGACGAAGACGAACAGCGGCTCGGTATATTGGCGCGATTCGGCGTAGTCGATGGCCGCCTGCGGCCCCGACAGCAGCGCCATCGCCATGATCAGCAGGAAGGCCCAGAAGCCGAATACCACCTCGACTTCGCCCAGCAGGTCGAACAGGCCGGCGTGGCGCGGGTGGCGGTGGGCCAGCAGGTCGAATGCCTTGGCCGAGAAAGTGTGGATCAGCGCGCAGGCGAACAGCACCGCGCCGACTACTTGCATGGTGTCCACGAAGGCTATTTCCGGCGCCGGCGCAGCGAGGCCGGCGCGAACAGCATTGAGGATATCTTCATTCTAAAACCTTAACAATACGGTCAGCTATTATGCCGTATCGCGCGGTGAACCTTTCTACTTTGCTTAGATTTCGATCGAGCACAGCAAGGCCGTCGTTTGGCCAAACCGGGTTCCGGTGCGACCGGCTTTGCGGGGACGTCGCGTGCGTTTAATGACAAACGGCGCCCCGCGGGGCGCCGTTGACGATCATGCCAGCGCTCAGAAACTGGCGAACAGCGACAGTTTTGCGCTGCGCGGGGCGCCCGGCGTGATGTTGTTGTCGTTGTGGGCAGATGCCCAGTACTTTTTGTCCAGCAGGTTTTCCACGTTCAGCTGCAGGCGATACTGTTTGCTGAGACGGTAATAGATGGCGCCGTCGACACGGGTGAACGACGGCAGCGTCACCGTGTTCGAGGTCGAGGTGGCCAGGCTATCCCGATACACCACGCCCAAGGCCACGCCGAGCTGATCGTCGATGTCGTAGCGGTTCCACAGAGAGAAGGCGTGCTTCGGCACCATCGCCAGCCTGGCGCCGGAACGCACCGTGGCGGACTGGTCGGCCGTCAACTTGGCGTCCTGGTAGGCGTAGCCGCCCATTACGCTCCAGGCCTGCGTCACCTGGCCTGACAATGCCAGTTCGACGCCCTTGGTGGTCTGGCCGTCGACCAGCACGCTGCTGCCGGCGGCAGCACCGGGCACGACGACATTGGTGCGGTCGAGCTGGTAGATCGCGGCCGTGGCCGACAGTGCCGGGCTCACGTCCCACTTCATGCCGACTTCGACGTTGTCGAATTTCTCAGGATCGAATGCGCGGTTGCTGGCGGTCAGCGAGGTGAGCTGATCGCCGGCGCGTGGCACATAGGCGCGGCTGTAGCTGGCGTACAGCGACATCGCTTCCATCGGCTTGTAGATCAGGCCGGCGCGCGGCGATACCGGCGTGTCGGTCACGTCAAAGGTCGCGTTGCTGGTGGCCAGACGGTTGTTGAAGTCGACGCTGAAGCGGTCGTAGCGCAAGCCTGCCACTGCCTGCCACTGTGGCGAGAACACGATCTGATCCTGCACATACACCGAGGCGACATTGGCGATACTGTCGTTGCTGGTGATCAGGGTCGGAAAGCTGATCGCGCCGGTGTACACCGGACTGGTCGCTGGCACGCTCGAGTTGTCCGCAAACACGCCAGCGCGACGCAGGTTATCGGTTTCCTGGCGGCCAAACTCGACCCCGGCGGCGACCTTGTGGGTCACGCTGCCGGTCGCGATCGAGAACGTCAGGTCGGTCTGGTTGAAGCTGTTGCTGCGCTCGGTGGCGTCGTAATAGGCGCCCAGGGCGAGCCGGCCGGTACTCGGGCTCACGGCGCTGTTGGCGTAGACGTTCTGGTAGAACTTGTCATAGTGGGCAATCCGGGTGCGGTTGCGCAGCACCACGTTGTTGCCGAAATCATGCTTCAGGTAGGCCGAGAAAGCGTTCACGCGCACGCCGGTCGGACTCAGCTCGGCGCTGCCAAAGAAGGCCGACGGATCGGTATCGTAGGGACGCCCGCTCAGCGAGGGCACGCCGCGGTCGGCGATGCGGTCGTCACGGAAGTGCTCGTAAGCGAGGTTGATGGTGGTGTTCTTGCCGGCGCGCAGCGTCATCGTTGGATTGATGCCCTTGCGCTCGAGTTCCACGCCATTGCGGTAGCTCTCCGATTGCTCGGCCAAGGCATTCACGCGCACCGCCACGTCGTCGCTGATGGCGCCGCCGACGTCGACGGCGGCGCGCCGGTGACCGTAGCTGCCGACGCTGGCGCTTGCCGTGCGTACCGGTGCCCAGCCGGCCTCCTTGCTGACCCGGTTGATCACGCCGCCCGAGCCGCCACGGCCAAAGATCATCGCGCTGGCGCCTTTGATGGCCTCGACGCTGTCGATATTGTAGAAGTCGCGATAGTACTGCACGTCGTCGCGCACGCCGTCGACATAGAAATCGCTGGTCGAACTGTTGCCGCGGAAGACCGCGGCATCGCGATTGCCTTCGCCTTGGGCTGCAACGATGCCCGGCACATACAAGATGGCGTCGGCGATGCTCTGCATGGCCTGGTCGTTCATCAGCTGGCGCGTGATCACGGTAACCGACTGCGGCGTATCGCGCAGCAGCGTGTCGGTCTTCATCGCCGAGGCCGAGGTTTTTTCAACATAGCCACTGTCGGCAGAGCCGATCACTGTGACGACAGGCATGACGGCTGTGTTTTCCTGCGCAAAGGCGGCGCTGGTGACGAAGGTGCTGGCGATAGCGAGGGCGAGCCGTGTCGGCCGGCTAAATGGGAATGGCGAGGTCATGGTTTTATTTGAACTGGAATGATAATGAGAATGAGAACAATTCGCAATACTAATACAAGACATGTTTGCTGACAAGTGGGAAGTGCCGTATTTGCACCGCGGCCCGTCTGCGCAGGCCGGCAGCGCCAGCGCAGTGTCCGGTCATCAGGCGCGCCGTCCGGCATCGAAGGCTCGTATAAGTGATGAACAAGCGCCAGGGAGCGACGGCAGCGCCCGGCGGCGTGCCGTCTGGCGTCTCGCATTGCCGACCAAACGTGGGAAGGGGACGCATCGATGGAACTGCTTTGGTTCTTGCTCGGACTGGTTCTGCTTGTCGTCGGCGCCGAGGCGCTGGTGCGCGGTGCTTCCGCGCTCGCGCTGCCAGAGGTGGCCACGTCGATCATCGCGGCGCTGCGCGGCCAGCGCGACATCGCGGTCGGCAATGTGGTGGGAAGCAACGTGTTCAACATTCTCGGCGTGCTCGGTCTGTCGTCCCTGGTCAGCCCGGCGGGGATCGCGGTCGCTCCCTCGGTGCTGGCGTTCGACCTGCCGGTCATGATCGCGGTGATGCTCGCCTGCCTGCCGATCTTCTTCACCGGCAGCCTGATTGCGCGCTGGGAAGGCGCCATGTTTCTGGGGTTGTACGCCGCTTACATGGCCTATGTGCTGCTGGCCGCCCAGCAGCATGACGCGTTGCGCCCGTACAGCGCCGTGATGGCGACGGCGGTGCTGCCGCTGGTCGCCCTGACGCTGGCGGGCATCGCCTGGCGCGAGTGGCAAGGCCGGCGCGGCGGCTGAATCAGGGTTCTGTTTCTCGACAGGAAAACGACATGATCCATGCAGTGCTTCCGCAGGCAAAACCGGCGATATGGATCCGCTGGGCCTGGCTGCTGCCGCTGGCGCTGTTACCGGCGGTGGCCGGCCTGCCCGGCGAGCCTGCAAGCTGGTCCGTGCCATGGGTGGCGCCGCTCGACATCCGCCTCGGCTTCGCCGCCGATGGCCTGGCGCGGCTGTTCCTGCTGCTCGTGTGCGGCGTCGGCGCGGCGGTGTTGGCCTATACCCCCGGCTACCTGCGCGGCCATGCCCGCCTCGGTCAATTGATGGGCCTGCTCATCGCCTTCACGCTGGCCATGCTGGGGGCAATCCTGGCCGACGACCTGCTGCTGCTGCTGCTGTTCTGGGAGGCCACCAGTGTGCTGTCGTTCCTGCTGGTCGGCTTCGACCACGACAACCAGGACAGTCGCGACAGCGCGCGCCAGGCGCTGCTGGTCACCGGTGCCGGCGGGCTGGCGCTGCTTGCCGGCATCGTCCTGATCCTGCTGGCCGCACCCGGTCTGCGGCTGCGCGACCTGGCCCAGCTCGATCCGGCCGTGCTGGGCGATGGCGGCTTCCAAGCGGGGGTGGCGCTGGTGCTGGCCGGCGCCATGACCAAGTCGGCCCAGTTCCCTTTCCACTTCTGGCTGCCGGGCGCGATGGCCGCGCCGACGCCGGTGTCGGCCTATCTGCATTCGGCCACGATGGTCAACCTCGGCGTGTATGTGATGGCCCGCTTCGACGAGGCAATGGGCGCGGTCCCCTGGTGGGAAGCTGCCTTGCTGTCGATCGGCACGATCACCGCGCTGTGGGGCGCGGTGCAGGCGCCGCGCGAACGCGACCTGAAGCGCATCCTGGCATGGTCCACCGTCTCCACGCTGGGAACGCTGACGGTGCTGATCGGCCTGCCCAACGAACTGGGCGCGCTCGCCTTCGCCGCCACGCTGCTGGCCCACGCGCTGTACAAGGCGCCGCTGTTCTTCGTCGCCGGCAACGTCGACCATGCCATCGGAACGCGCTTGATCGACCGGCTGCGCGGGCTGCGCCATGGCATGCCGGCAACCGCGCTGGCGGCCGTGCTGGCGGGCCTGTCGATGGCCGGGTTGCCGGCCACGGTCGGCTTTATCGCCAAGGACAGCATCAAGGCCGCCAAGGAAGTGAGCGGGGTGCTGTGGCTGGTCGAAGGCGCCAGCCTGCTGGTCAGTACCGTCGGCGTGGCGGTCGCCAGCGTGGCGGCGGTGCGCATCTTCTTCGGCCGCCTGGTCCATCCGCCAGGGCGCGCGCCGCACGAGGGCGGCTGGCGGCTGACGCTGCCGCCGCTGGCGCTTGCCGGCGTTGGCATCGCGCTCGGGCTGTTCCCGGCGCTGGCCGAACTGCTGGTGACGGACGCGGCGCGGATGATTTCACCGGCGCTGCAGCGCGCCGACGCGTCGTTGCAACCGGCATGGCTGCTACGCCTCGAGAGCTTCGCCGCGGTGTGGGCGGTCGGCGCGGCCGTGTACCTCGGCTGGGACCGCCTGTACCGGCTGTTTCACCGGCTGCGCCACCTCGACCATTCCGGCCCCGCCGCCGCTTACGACGCCGCGCTGCGCGGCTTGAAACACGGCTCCGGCGTGCTGGCGCGTGGCCTGCAGGCGCGCCGCCTGGGCCGCTACCTCGGCGTCAGCGCTGCCGCCACGGTGGTGTTGGCCGCGCCGTGGGTCGCCGCGCTGACGTTCCCACCACCGGCGGCGCTCATGGCCGCTGACGCCGGCGTGCTGGTCGGCTGTGTCACCCTCGTCGCCGGCGCCGTGCTGGCCGTGCGCGCGCGCGACACGCTGCAGCGCCTGCTTGGCGCCGGCGCGGTCGGCACCGGCAGCGCGGTGGTGTTTCTGTTTCGCGGCGCGCCCGACCTGGCCTTGACCCAGCTCGCCGTCGAGACGGTGTTCGTGGTGGTGGCCGCGGTGGCGTTGCGCCGCTACCGCCAGCGCCAGGGCGCCGGCGACAGCGCGCGCGGCGATGGCTGGCGCGCCGGCGTCGCGCTGGCGTTCGGCCTGCTGCTGGGCGCGGTGCTGCTGGCGCTGTCGGGCCGGCCGCTCGACGCCGCGATGGCGGACTATTTCCTCGCGCACAGCGTGCCGCAGGCGCATGGGCGCAACGTCGTCAATGTCATCATCGTCGACTTCCGCGCCCTCGACACGCTCGGCGAGATCGCCGTCGTCCTGCTGGCGGCCGTGGCGGCATGGCCGCTGGCGCGCCGCACGCGCTGGCGCGCGCCGCGGCGTCGAGGGCCGACGTTGAAGAACCGAACTGACTCAGTTCGCCTCCTTTTATCGACCCAGGCATGGCCGGCTGGGCGTGTGCATGTGCCAGATGGATAAGCCCAAGTCAAGCTGCCGCGCACAATAAAAGATAGGCCTTGCCAAACCTGGATCCGAATAGTACTGTGTATTCATACAGTAGTTTTAAGCGGATCCACCATGACACTTCATCAATCTATTGCCTCGCCTGAGGCCTTGCACCCTTCGCTCTGGCTGGCCTCGCAGCTGGCCCATTCTACCGCGCGCTGCGTCGATACCGGCCATCCGGCGCTGTCGGCGCAGCTGCCTGGCGGCGGCTGGCCGACCGGCACCCTGATTGACCTGATGCAGCAGCAGCCCGGCATCGGCGAACTGCGTCTGCTGCGTCCGGCCCTGGTGGCGGCGGCGCGGCGCCGCATAGTGCTGCTGCAGCCGCCCCATCCGCCGCAGGCGCTGGCGCTGGCCGCGCTCGGGCTGGCGCCGTCGCAGCTGGTGTGGGTGCGCACCAGCCGCAGCAGCGACGCGCTGTGGGCGGCCGAACAGGTGCTGCGCAGCGGCAGTTGCGGCGCCGTGCTGTTCTGGCAAAACCACGCCCGCGGCGAAACCTTGCGCCGGCTGCACCTTGCCGCGCAAAGCGGCGAAACGCTGTTTTTCATGCTGCGCCCGCTGGCGGCCGCGCAAGACAGTTCGCCGGCGCCGCTGCGGTTGTCGCTGCGGCCAGCCGCCGGCGGCCTCAACATCGAATTCGTAAAACGCCGGGGACCGCAGCGCGATGCGCCGCTGTTCCTGCCCCTGACTCCTTCTTTACTGCAGCGCCATGCGTCTTTGGATCGGGCTCTACCTGCCCCAGTTACCGCTCGAAGTGTTCTGCCCGAACTGGTCCAGTGACAGTGCCAGCGTCGTGCTCGAACAGGAACGGGTGCTGGCCGTGTCGCCGGCCGCGCAGGCTGCCGGCGTGCAGGCCGGCATGCGGCGCGGCGGCGTGCTCATGCTCATGCCCGAGGCCAAATTGTACGAGCGCACCGCCGAGCGCGAGGCCGAGGCGCTGCATGCGGTAGCGATGGCGCTGCTGCAGTACACGCCGTTGGTGGCGCAGGCCGAGGAATCGACCCTGCTGATCGACATCGGCGCCAGTTTGCGCCTGTTCGGTGGCATCCGCGCGCTGTGCCGGCGCATCCGCGCCAACCTGCGCGCGCTCGGCTTTACCGCGCAGCTCAGCTGCGCGCCGACTGCGCGCGGCGCCTGGATGCTGGCGCGCCATGGCGGCGCGCGTACCATCAAGATGGCCTCGCTGGTGCGCCGGCTCGACCGGCTGCCGAGCGCCTTGCCGCCGCCGGCGCGCCCGTTCGCCGCCTGGTTCGAAGGCATCGGCTGCTTCAGTCTGGGCGACATGCGGCGCCTGCCGCGGCCCGGGCTGCAGCGGCGCTGCGGCCGGCCGCTGCTCGATATCCTCGACGCCGCCTACGGCATGACGCCGGAGCTGTTTGACTGGATCGAGGCGCCCACCACCTTCAGCGCCAAGCTCGAACTGTTCGACCGCGTCGAAAACGCCGAGGCGTTGCTGTTCGGCGCCCACCGGCTGCTGCTGCAACTGACCGGCTGGCTGTGCGCGCGCCAGCTGGCGGTCGAACGCATCACCTTGCAGCTCGAGCACGAGCGTGGCCGGGTCGCGCGCGCGCCGACCCTGATCGAAATCGTGCTCGCCGAGCCCACCTGGCGCGACGACCACCTGGTGCGCCTGCTCAAGGAGCGGCTCGGCAAGCAGGTGCTCGAGGCGCCGGTCATCGGCCTGTGCCTCGAGGCGCTGCAGGTGCAGGCGATGGCGCCGCCGAGCGACTCGCTGTTTCCCGAGCCGGGCGGCAGCGAACAGGACCAGCTGCGCATGCTCGAACTGCTGGTGGCGCGGCTGGGGCCGGAAAACGTGCTGCAGGCCGCGCCGCAAGCCGATTACCGGCCGGAGCTGGCCAACGTCTGGGTGCCGGTGCAACAAAAGATCCGCGCGGCGGTGCGCGATGCGCAGATGCCGCCCGACGTGCTCAGCCTGCCGCGTCCGACCTGGCTGCTGGCCAAGCCGATCGCACTGCTGATGCGCAATCACCGGCCGTTCTACGGTTCGCCGCTCAAAATGGCGTCGACGCCGGAGCGGATCGAGGCCGGCTGGTGGAGCCAGTCGCAAACGCGCGACTATTTCATCGCCGAAGGGGAGGATCACGCGCATTACTGGGTATACCGCGAGCGCATCGTCGGCGCCCAGCAAGACAGCGAGCCGCGCTGGTTCCTGCACGGCCTGTTCGGCTGAGTGCGCGCGCGACGAAGCGAACGGCGAGGTCGACGTGCAGCAGGCGCGCTATTTCGCCAGCGGCAGCGTGGCCAGCCGGTCTAGAATCTCGGTGCGCACCGCCGCCGGCGCGTTCAACTTCGCCAGCGCGTCCGGCCACACTTGCTTGGCCAGGTTGACGGTCTGCTTGACCGCCGCCTTGGCAATGCGCTCGGAGATGCCGGCACTCTTGGCTACGGCAAGGTAGTCGTCGACCGTTTCCTTGCGCTGGTACTTGTCGATGGCAACGTTGGTGCCGAATCCCTGGAAGCCCGGCAGCGCCGCGACGCACACGATGTCGTAGGCCGGCGAAAGTTCGGGCATCACGCCGTTGTGATAGAGCACGGAGAAGTTTTTCAGGTGCGCGTCCGAATTGCCCAGCAGTGTGTTCACTACTTGGCGAATGAAGAACTGGCGCACGTCCTCGATGCCGCGGGTGCTGAAGCGGTTGAGCACCTGCACCAGGCGAACGAAGTATTCGCGGCCGGCGTACTTCTGGCCCGGCATCAGGCGAAGCAGCTGGCATGCATCTTCCATGTGCACCGCGCTGCCGGGACCACGGTCGAACCGGTCAACCGCCAGGAAATGCGTGTCCGGACCCAGGGCCGCCACCAGCTCGTCGCGACCGACCATTTCCCGCATCGGCACAGTGCGGCACTGCGCGATGTTCACGCCGGCCTGCGCGGCCAGCTGCATGCTCGCATATTCGTTGAAGACCTGCGAGTCGTCACCCTTGGCCGGTAGTTTGGCAACGAGGTCCGAGAGCGTGCCCTTGACCGGCATGCAGTAGCGCTGGCCGTTGTGTGCGCTCGACAGCGCCAGCTTGTCTTGGATGCCCGACAGCGACGCGGCGCCCTCGGCCGCCTGCTCCGGCACACCGATTTCGAGGTGGTCGGAGCCACCCGTGACGCCGAATGCCCTTGCAATTGCCGTGAGCTTGTTCAGCACGGCCGGCCGCACCTGGACCGCGCCTGGCAAATCCTCGCCGGCGGCGGCCAGCACGCCGAAGTCATCCATGTCGCGGGGGTCCTTGCGCGTTGCCGCGAGGCGCCGGCGAAGCGCGCCCTCCGGCAGCAGGCCGGCGAAGAACGGGGGCAGCTCGCCACGCTCACGGTAGACCGCCTGGTCGAAGTAGTTGGTCATGGTCTTGCGGGTCAGCTCGTCCTCGCCGGGTACCGTCATCGAAATCGACAAGGTAGGCCGGCGGGCGTTCGCCACATATTCGTCCGTTGCAACGAAGCGCGTGACGCGCCCGGCTTCGCACAGCCAGCCGATATGCTGACCTTGCAGGAAGACGTCCAGGTAGCGCGGCATGAGCTCGCTACTCATTGGCGCCAGCTCCGAACAGCTGGTCGACGGTCGACGGCGCCTGGTCGGGGCCGATGGCCTTACCGGACAGCAGCCGCTGCACTTCGGGAAGCAGATGCTTGGGCACCAGCACCCAAGTAGCGTCGAGCGCGTCTGCCAGTGCTTCGAGTGTGCCGGTTTTCGCCTCCGACTTTCCGCTCAGCAGTTTGCTGATGCTCGACGTCGCGATGCCCGTGACGTCGTGAATCTGCTGCAAGGTACGGCCCGATCGCGTGCGGCGGGCGCTGAGAAGTTCCGAGAGTTTCATAGCGTCGAGACTAAATTTAGTTATTCATCTTAGCGTTAAGACTAACATAATCCGCGTCGACAAAGGGCTAAATTTGCTTCTACACTAATATTATGAGACATTTTTATTGTTAAAGCTAAATCTGCCGATCGCCAGAAAAAGGAAAATGCCATCTGAATTGTGCTCGGAATAAGCGAGCCGCGCTGGTTCCTGCACGGCCTGTTCGGTTGAGTGCGCACACTTGCCGATCGTGAAGATATGGCGCACAGTGCAACAAACAATACCAATGGAAGCGGGGGCCGGACATGCGAAGCGAACGACAGGATTTTCCCGGAGCGGAAGGCCAGCAGCTAGCGGCGCGGCTCGATGCGCCGGACGGCCCGATCAGGGCCTACGCCCTGTTTGCCCACTGTTTCACCTGTGGCAAGGATGTGTTCGCGGCAAGCCGCATCGCGCAGGCGCTCACCGAGCATGGCATCGCGGTGCTGCGTTTCGACTTCACCGGGCTGGGCGCCAGCGAAGGCGAGTTCGCCAACACCAACTTCTCGTCGAACGTGGCCGACCTGGTCGCGGCTGCCGACTTTCTGCGCACCAGCAAGCAGGCGCCGCGCATCCTGATCGGCCACAGCCTGGGCGGCGCGGCGGTGCTGTCGGCGGCCGCGGCGGTGCCTGAAGTGCAGGCAGTGGTCACCTTGGCCGCGCCAAGCGACCCCGAGCACGTTCGCGGTTTGCTGGGCCATTCCTTGGGCGCGATCGAAGAGAGCGGCGAGGCCGACGTGCAACTGGCCGGGCGGCCTTTCAAGATCAAGCGCCAGTTCCTGATCGACGCGGCCAGCCATCATTTGACGCAGAAGATATCCACCCTGAAGCGGGCGCTGCTGGTGATGCATTCGCCGCGCGACGCGACGGTCGACATCAGCAATGCCTTGACGATTTTTTCAGCGGCAAAGCACCCGAAGAGTTTCATCTCGCTCGACGACGCCGATCACCTGCTCGCGCGCAGGGAAGACGCGACATACGTGGCGGCGATGATCGCCGTGTGGAGCGAGCGGTACTTGAAATAGCGTACTTCAAGTAGACCGCATTACAGGAGTCGCAAAGCAATCACCGGATCGCTGGCCCCAGGCTGCTGCCGCGTTGTTCTCACGCGTATTGCCACTCCTGGGTTTGCTTGATCGTAAGCCTTGCGGCACGCGTCGCCGGAATGTAACTGGCCACCAACGCTGCCGACACGGCCACTGCAAACCAGAGGGCAACTGCGACCGGTGACAACTGTAGCGAGATGTTCTGGTTGGAAATGGATGCCAGCATTGCACCCACCGCTGCCGAGGGCATCGCTGCGACCGCGACCGCGGCCAGCGCGCTGGCGAACGCGGTCAGTATTCCCTCATACAGTACGCTGCGTACCACCGCGCCTGAAGAAGCGCCAAGCGCGCGCATCACACCGAATTCCCTGGTTCGTTCCAGCACGCTGTTGCCAAGCGATGAGGCAAGTCCGAGCAGGCCGACCACGGCCATCATGGTTGCAATAAATCCAAGCGCCCATACCAGGATATATATGTGCGCCCCCTGCGCTGCCGAAAACGATGTTTCGGTCAGCGAGGTTTTTACGCTGACGCCACCTGCCGCCAGGGCTGTGATGACCGTTGACGCAGCCGATGGAACTTGCGCTTTGTCAATGAGCGAGATTCGCACCGCATTGACGGCGCCACCGGAGCCGGTGGTCTCGGCAAAGTCCGCCGGCGACACGTAGACCGCGCCTGGCGCCAGGATGTCTCGCACAATGCCCACCACTTTGAACGTTCGTGTCTGCTCCTCAATCTTCACGGTGATCATGCCGCCGACTTTAGCGCCAGGAAATACCGTTGACAGTGCTTGATGATTTAGTACTGCGGCGCCCCTGTCTTCAGGCCGCAGCCAGCGACCGGCAAGCATGTTCAAGGCGACCAATGTCGTATCGGCAGGGGCGGCGCGTAACGAGAAGCTGCCATGCCCACCGTCGGGGTAGCGGCGTGATATGGAAATGCCGCCTTCCCCGGCGAGCGCTGCCGGCGCAATGCTCCATCCCTCCGCCCGCCGTACCGCCGCAATGGCGCCGATCAACCCCATCAGGCGATCGGACGGCGCGGCTTCGTCCAATCGCAGCTCAAGGTCGAACTTGCGATCGGCCGCAGCCTGGGCGACATTGTTTTCCCAGGCTGCCCGCAGGTTCATGCTGGTTAAGAACATCGCGCCTGCGCCCGACAGCAACAAGATGGTCATCAAGAATCGGGAACGCCGCCGCAGCACGTTACGCAGGGCAAGCGTGAAAGCAGGATCGCGCACAGCGGCGCGCTGGAGCCAGCGCCGTGTCCACGCAGCGCCCGGCGTGTCGCGGCTGACGTCCCGGTCCTGCATCGCCGACTGCACTGTCAAGCGAGTGGCCGCAAGGATAGGCGCCAGCGCTGCGGCCAGCGGGGCTGCGACACCGAGGACGATGGTCGCTGCGTACAGGTGCCAGGGAAGGGCCATGCTGGCAATGCGCAGATTGAGTAGTTCCGCCACAGCGGCCACCAATGCGCGCCCGCCCATCACGCCAAGCGGCAACGCGACGACAAGAGCGAGGCCCGCGAGAGCGCCGATCATGCCAAGATACAGGCCCGACAGCTGAAGCCGGCTCGCGCCGATTGCCTTCATGATAGCCATCTGGCGCACCTGCTGGCTGAGCAGTCCGCTGATGATCGTTGCGGTCAGTACACTACCGAGCAGCAGCACAAGCAGACTGAATATGAATAGCATCAGCAGCACGGTATTCATCTGGGACTGATGCGGATGCTGCATCGGCGGCGGAATACGCACTTCATGCACCTGAACGCCACGCGCCTGCAGCCACTGAGACAGCCCGCGCGCTGTAATTTCGATGGCAGCGCTATCGGCGGTCCCATGGGCGACGACGATCTTGAGCAAGTTCAGAGGCACCTGTTCGCCGAAGCGCGCCAGCGTTGCCGGTGTTGCATAGCCATAAAGGACTTGCTCCTGGCGCGCCGGTGCGAGCCCCGGATCGTGGACCACGCCGCCAACGACAATACGATGGCTTCCCGCGCGCCGAAACTCGACGGTCAGGCTTTGCCCGAGCGCCCCTGCCGACAAGCCAAGCGCACTACGCTCGATGAGCAGTGTCCCTGCGGGCGGGGGCCAGCTGCCGGCCTCCCGACCCAGCGTATTGATGCGCAATTGCGCAAAGTCGGGAACAACAAATATGCGCATAGGTAACCATTTACCCGGCGCGATCTCAACACGCGCCGTGGTAGTCGCGGCGAGTTCTGCAGCCGCAATATTGGGCCGACGCGCAATCTGCTCCAGCAGATCGGCATCGATCTGGCCAACCGTCTCTAGCTGCGCCGATGCAGGGTTGGTGTCGTTATAGTTTCGCGGGACCTCGCGCGCCAGCACGGTGTAGGCGCCAAGCATGGTAACGACCGCGGCAATACTGACGGCAAGCGCCAGAACGACCATCAGCAGGCGGCCTCGTGCAAGGCGTACATCGCGCAGGATCTTGATCCAGCGCGGGCTCATTTGTTTGCCCTCGGCGACTGCACATCGCTGGTGATGATACCGTCGCACAGCGTGATGGTGCGAGTAAAAAACCGGGCGAAGTCGTGTTCATGGGTAACGATAATGAGCGTCCTGCCTTCCTTCGCGAGCGCGGCGAGCAAAGACATCACATCGTCGGCAGTGGCCGAATCGAGATTTCCGGTTGGCTCATCGGCGACTAGGATCGGCGGATCGTTGGCCAACGCACGCGCGATCGCAGCCCGCTGCTGCTGGCCGCCCGACAGGTCAGCCGGCAGTTTGTCGGCCTGGTCGGCAATCCCAAGCCGCTCCAGCAGCGCCATGGCACGCGGACGGCGCTCGGCGCGTGCGAAGGTGGCGCAAAAATCCATCGGCAGCATCACGTTCTCGGCGACGGTCAATGTCGGCAGCAATTGAAAGAATTGAAAAATCACGCCCACATGACGGCCGCGCCACGCCGTCAGCGCGTTTTGCGACATGCTGTGTATCGGGTTGCCGCCAATGTAGATCGTTCCCGTGCTTGGGCTGTCAATTCCGGTGAGTAAATTGGTCAAGGTGGTTTTACCGCTGCCCGATTTACCGACCACGGCCACGCATTCACCTGCGCCGATATCAATGCTGACGCCGGAAAGTGCGGCAAACCGGCGTGAACCGGTGATGTAGTCGCGGCCGATGTTCTCCAGAACGATCTGTCCTGACTGGTTGGTTCTCATGCATGTTCCTTGTTGTTGTTAGGAATATGGAACATACTGTTCGGAAGATGAAAAGGCCCGAACAGAGCGCATTGTTTTGTTCGCTGTGGAATAGCTCTATGAGATATGTTCGAGAACGATGGCAGACAAGATAGACCGCCGGGTTCGGCAGACGCGCGCAGCGCTGCTCAATGCGCTGCCCGCACTCATGATGGAGCGGGGATACGAGCGCATCACGATTCAGAATCTGCTCGAACGCGCCGATGTGGGGCGCGCCACGTTTTACGCCCATTTCGACAGCAAGGATGACCTGCTCGCCGGCAGCGTGGCGAATCTGCGTACGTGGCTCGTTCAAGCATGGCGCACCGAGCCGGACCAGCGGCTGGGATTCACGCTACCGTTATTTCAGCATCTGGCATCGCACCGCGCGATCTACGAAAAATCGATCGCGCCGGCGAGCGAAATGTCGGTCGAGCGGCATGTCCGCCAGATGCTCGATGGATTGGTGCGCGAAGATTTGGCGAATCGCCGCGGACAAGGTGCGCAGGCTGCCGCTGTGGAGCTGGCAGTGCATTACGTCATTGGTGCGCTATGGTCGATCATCGTCTGGTGGGTGGCAAGCGGCATGCGTCTGCCCCCGGCCGAGATCAATGCGATTTTTCAGCGGCTTGCGTTCCCAGGGCTCGATGTGACACTGGGCGAGAAACTGTAGCAGGGCTGTAAGCGGCAACGGGCGAGCCGCGAGGAGGACGGCTGCCAAACTGCAGATGCAACGAAGGTTAAAACGCCACCCACGCACTACTCGTCGTCAAATTCCTCGGCCAGGTTCTTCCAGCCCTTTTTCTTGGCGAACTCGCTGAACTCTTCCGGCGCTTCCAGCACGATCAGCTTGCTGTCTTGCAGGCCTGGATCGCTGTGCTCGAAGTTCGGCCCAACGTAGCCCAGCGCGCGCAGGCGGTCGATGATGTTGCCGACCAGCGCCTTGTCCTTGTACAGCCCGCTTTCGATGGGCTGCGAGAAGTCCACGTACACGTCAATAATTCCGTAGCCCTCATCGAAAATGCGAATTGCCTTGACGTCGTGGGAACGGCCGCTGCTGTCGGCGGCCTTGAACGGGCCACTCAGTTGGATGTCGGTATCTGTAGTCATAGTTTCAGCATACACCATCAGGAAATTACTTGACGGCCTTCAGGATCGTGCCCAGCCGGTCCTTGCTGCCGGCGATGCGCTCGAGGTGCGGGTAGCGCGCGCCGCCATGGTAATCGAGCGCAATGGTGCGGTAGTTGGAGCCCTGTTTCACCAGCAAGTCGATCGGCGCCTTGCTGCCCTTGGCCGCCTTGATGGCAGCCTTCAGCACCTCGGCCTTGTAGGCGCGGTTGTTGACGGCGACGATGCTGCTGTTGCCGGCCAGCCCGGCGCGAAAGGCGACGCCATCCCACACGACGCCGGCGATGGCGCCATCCTGCTTGACCGAGATGCCCAGCGAATAGCTGAAGTCGCTTGACTTGCTGCGCTCTTCGCTGGCCTTGGTGGCGTCGCTCGGCGCGTCCTTGTAGACCAGCTTCCAGCCGGCCCGCGCCAGGCCGTCGAGCGGCGCGCCGCTGCCGTGCCCGTCGAGGCGGCTGCGCAGGAAGGGCGCCCAGTCGAACGCCTGCACCTTGTTCAATGCGGCAACGACGTCGGCGAAGGTGTAGAACGCCGGCACGAAGCTGCCGTTGTTGATGCCGTAGAAGGCGCGCGCGAAGTCATCCAGCGAACGGGTGTCGCCCGACATCTCGCGGATCTTGGTGTCGACGTCGAGCCAGATGAACATGCCTTCGACGTAATAGTCTTCGCTGCGCTGCCAGTTGCTCCAGCCAAGCGCGCGCCGGCCGTTGATGATCGGGTCGTTGACGGTGTCCTGCATCGCGCGCCACGAGCGGCCCTGTACGTTGTCGTACAGCGCGGCGAGCGCGGCAATGCCGTTGCGCGTGCCGTTCTCGGAGATCAGGCCGGAGCGTGCGGCCAGCACCTTGCCCCAGTATTGCGTCTGGCCCTCGTACACCCACAGCAATTCGTTTTGCAGCGGCACGTTAAAGTTCGGCACATCCTGGCCGGCAGGGCGACGGAACTTGCCGTCCCACGAGTGGACGTATTCGTGCGGCAGCAGTTCGCGCCCCGACTCGCTCCTGGCCCAATCGGTGAAGTAGCCCGGCTTGACGCCGTTCTCGCTCGACTGGTGATGCTCGCGGCCGATGCCGCCGAACTCGTCCGACAGGGCGAACAGGAAGTCGTAATGGTTGTAATGATACGAGCCGAACAGCTTGGCCGCCTGCTTGACCATCGCGCGGTGCGCCTCGATCTGCTCCGGCGTCGCTTCCAGGCTTTCCGGATTGTCGGCGACGATGTTCAGGTGTACCGGCACCTTGGCGCCCGGATCGAGGTCGATACGCTTGAAGTAGCGGCCGGCAAACAGCGGCGAGTCGATCAGCGTTTCCAGGTCCAGCGGCTTGAAGGCCACTTCGTTGCCGTTGCGCCCGGCCGTCTCGAGCGCGCTGCCGAACTGCCAGCCGTCCGGCAAGGTCAGGTTCGGCTGCACCGTGATGCGGCGGCTGTTGTAGCCGGCCGGATACAAGGTCACCGACGGCCACTGCACGCCGAGGATCTCGTTGGTCATCGTGATGCGTCCCTGCGCGCTGTCGAGCGGCGACAGGAACTGGTACTCGGCCTCGAGCGTGCTGACGCCTTCCGGCACCGTGACGTGGAAGGCGTGCACATGCACCGGGTCGCGCACCCACTCGACCGGCTTGCCGTTGCCGGTGAACTTCAGGCCGGCCAGCTGCGTCAGCGGGCCGCTCGGACCATGATTGCCGGGCAGCCACTGCGGGTACAGCATCGTCAGCGGACCCGGCTTGACCGGGATCGACATCTTCATGCGGAAAATTTGCTGGCTCAGGTTGGTCGCATCGACCTTCAGCACGATGGTGCCCGGATACGGCTGGTCGAGCGGCGGCGGCACCGCGGCGCTGGCCGGCAGGGCGATCGCGGCGATCAGGGCGACGAGGGGCAGGAGGCGGAACTTGAACGGTGCGGTCATGGCGGCGAAGAATGTTAAGTGGTCTAAAGAAACAGGTTTCGGAGTGTAGCACGGCGCAAAACGGGGGTGTGTCGGCAAGTATCGGCAAATATTTTTCGGTCTATTGGGCAAAAAACCGTATTTTTCAAGGCCTTGAAATGCCTCTTGCCCATCACTAGATTGGATGCATCGGATGCTCATCAGAGGTCCGAAACTTATCGCTTAACTTCTAAAAGGATATTTATCATGCGTACATTTGACCTGACCCCTCTCTACCGTTCCGCTATCGGCTTCGACCGCCTGGCCAACCTGCTCGAGCAGCGCGCCGACGCCCAGCCCAGCTATCCGCCATACAACATCGAGCTGGTCGGCGAAGACCAGTACCGGATCGTGATGGCCGTTGCCGGCTTCGACCGTTCGGAAGTGGAGATCATCGCCGAGCGCGATTCGCTGCACATTGCCGGTCGCAAGCAGAAGGATGACCAGCAGCGCACCTACCTGCACCGCGGCATCGCTGCGCGCGACTTCGAGCAGCGCTTCCAGCTGGCTAACCATGTCAAGGTCACCACTGCCACCTTCAACAACGGCATGCTGACCATTGAACTGGTGCGCGAAGTGCCCGAGGCGCTCAAGCCGCGCAAAATCGTCATCGACGGTGGCGACAACGTGCAGGCGATCGAGCAGCGCCAGGCGGCGTAACTTCGCCCAGGCCGCATGAAGGGGGCTGGTCACGCAGGGTCAGATCCCGCACGCGCCGACGGCCGAAATGGAAAGGGCGCTCGCATGCACGGGGCGCCCTTTTGCACACTTAAGCTAACCCTAAGTCTGCAGGTGCACACTGCAGTCATCGACAAACCACTATCTCGCAGGAGTACGACAATGCATAACCAAGGTGCCGTTACTGCCATCACCGCAAAGAAGCTGATGCTGGCCCTGGCCGCCGCCGGCGTGATCGGCGGCGCGGTAGGCGCGATCGCAGTCAATCATAACAACGCAGTCGCATCCGGTGCGGCCGCAGCCACGGCCGCACCGAACTACGTGGCGCCGGCGCCGCTGGCGGCTACCGGCGCGAACGTGGCAATGGCGCTGCCTGACTTTACGCAGATTGTCGCGCGCATGGGACCGGCCGTGGTCAACATCCGCGTCACCGGCAGCACCAAGACCGCCATGAACGGCCCGCAGGGCCGCGGCGGTCCGCAGCTCGACGAGAACGATCCATTTTTTGAGTTTTTCCGCCGCTTCCAGGGACCGCAAAATCCGCGCGGCCAGCGGAATACTCCCGTTATTGGCGCCGGATCCGGGTTCATAGTAAGCCCGGACGGCGTCATCCTTACCAACGCGCACGTGGTGCGCGATGCCAGCGAAGTCACGGTCAAGCTGCAGGACCGGCGCGAATACCGCGCCAAGGTGCTCGGCTCCGATCCGAAGACGGACGTCGCTGTGCTCAAGATCGATGCCAAGAACCTGCCGGTGGTACCGATCGGTAAATCGAACGACCTGCGCGTCGGCGAATGGGTGCTGGCGATCGGTTCGCCGTTTGGCCTCGACAGCAGCGTGACGGCCGGCGTCGTCAGCGCCAAGGGCCGCTCGCTGCCCGACGACAGCGTGCCGTTCATCCAGACCGACGTCGCCGTCAACCCCGGTAACTCGGGCGGGCCGCTGTTCAATACGCGCGGCGAAGTGGTCGGCATCAATTCGCAGATCTACAGCCAGACCGGCGGCTACCAGGGCCTGTCGTTTGCGATTCCGATCGATGTGGCCAACAAGATCAAGGAGCAGCTGGTTGCAACCGGCACGGTCAAGCACGCAAGGCTGGGCGTGACGGTGCAGGAAGTGGGGCAGGGGTTTGCCGACGCTTTCAAGCTGGAGTCGCCGGAGGGAGCACTGGTGTCGAATGTCGAAAAGGGTGGTGCGGCTGACAAAGCGGGTATCAAGTCGGGGGACGTGATTCGCAAGCTGAACGGCCAGTCGATAGTCGCATCGGGAGACCTTCCGGCGATGCTCAGTGTCGCCAGCCCTGGCGACAAGGTCACGCTCGACGTCTGGCGCGACGGTAAGATCGTGCAGCTCGGCGCGCGCCTCGGCGACGCCAGCGAAAAGCCGCAGCGCGCCGAGCGCGAAGTGGCGGCGCTTGAGGACACCGGCTCCAAGCTTGGCCTGTCGCTGCGGCCGCTGCAGCCGATGGAGCGGCGCCAGTCGGGCCTCGCATCGGGCCTGGTGATCGAGGAAACCGGCGGCGCCGCGGCCAGTGCGGGCGTGCAGCCGGGCGACGTACTGCTGTCGATTAACGGCCGTCCGGTCACCAGCATCGAGCAGGTGCGCGACGTCGTCGGCAAGTCGTCGAAGTCGGTGGCCTTGCTGATTCAGCGCGGTGGTGACAAAATCTTCATTCCGGTGCGGATCGGCTGATGAAGGTAGTCCTCCATCGGTAATGCTAAGAACGAGGAAGCAATGCGCTTACTGCTGGTGGAGGACGATGTGATGATCGGCGAAGTGGTGCTCGACCTGCTCAGGGCCGAGCACTACGCCGTCGACTGGGTCAAGGACGGCGAAATGGCCGACACCGCCCTGATGCAATCGCAGAACTACGACCTGGTCGTGCTCGACCTGGGCCTGCCGCGCAAGGACGGCCTGGAAGTGCTGCGCGCCATGCGCGCCCGCAAGGACCGCACTCCGGTACTGGTTGCCACCGCGCGCGACGCGGTCGGCCAGCGCATCGCCGGGCTCGATGCCGGCGCCGACGATTACGTCCTCAAACCTTACGACCTCGATGAACTGCTGGCGCGCATCCGCGCCTTGCTGCGCCGCTCGGCCGGGCGCGGCGAACCGGTCTTCGACTACAAGAACATCTCGATCAACCCGGCCACGCGCGAAGTGACGGTCGATGGCGTTGCCGCCAGCCTGTCGGCGCGCGAATGGGCCGTGCTTGAAGCGCTGATCGCCCGGCCAGGCGCGGTGCTGTCGCGCGCCCAGCTCGAAGAAAAGCTGTACAGCTGGCGCGATGAGGTGTCCAGCAATGCGGTCGAAGTGTACATCCACGGCCTGCGCAAAAAACTCGGCAGCGACCTGATACAGAATGTGCGCGGGGTCGGTTACATGGTGCCCAAGCTATGAAAGTGACGCACTCCCTACGCGGGCGCCTGCTGTGGTTCCTGCTGGCGGCGATCAGCATCGCCGCCATCGCCCAGGCCTCGATCGCGTACCGGACGGCTCTGGCCGACGTCGATCAGATCTCCGACTATCACATGCAGCAAATGGCGCTGTCGCTGCGTTCGGGAGCGGCCCTGTCGAACATGGAGGCACCCGCGGGCATCGACGCCACCGCCGAAAACGGCGACCTGGTGGTGCAGGTGTGGACGCCGGACGGGGTGCAGGTGTTCCGCAGCGTGTCGCCCGCGCGCCTGCCGCAGCGGGCGGTGCTGGGTTTTTCGAATGTTCAAGCGAACGGCAAAACATATCGGATTTTTTCGGTGCAGACCAGCAGCCAGACCGTGCAGGTGGCGCAGGACATGGCGGCGCGGCGCCAGATGGCCGGCAATGTGGCGCTGCGCACGGTCGGTCCAATCGCTGTGATGATGCCGATCTTGATGCTGGTCGTGTGGTGGGTAGTGAGCGGATCGCTCGAGCCGGTCGCGCGCGTGCGCAAGCAGGTGGCCTCGCGCCAGGCCGACGACCTGTCGCCGGTGTCGGAGTCGGGCCTGCCCGACGAGGTGCGCCCGCTGGTGCAGGAACTGAACCTGCTGTTCGGCCGCGTCAGGACCGCGTTCGACGCGCAGCAGAATTTTGTCGCCGACGCCGCGCACGAACTGCGCACGCCACTAGCTGCGCTGAAGCTGCAGGTGCAGGGCCTGGAGCGGGCCGACAGTCCCGACGCGCGCCAGGTCGCCGTGTCGCGCCTGACGGCCGGCATCGAGCGCGCCACCCGCCTGGTCGAGCAGCTGCTGGTGCTGGCGCGGCAGGAGGCTGGTGCGGCCGGCGGCGCCAAGGCGCAGCAGGTGGCGCTGGCCGACCTGGCGCGGCGCACCGTCGGCGACCTGGCCGGCGTGGCGCAGAACAAGGGCGTCGACCTGGGACTGCTGCGCGCCGATGACGCGCGCGTGAACGGGCAGGGCGATGCGCTGATGATCCTGTTGCGCAACCTGGTCGACAACGCGATCAAGTACACGCCGCCGGGCGGCACCATCGACCTGGCGGTGCAGCAGGACGCGGCAGGCGCGCGCATTGTGGTCGAAGACAGCGGGCCGGGGATTCCTGCCGAAGAACGCGAGCGCGTGTTTGACCGCTTCTACCGGATTGCGGGCAGCGAGGCGTCTGGCAGTGGATTGGGGCTGGCGATCATCAAGGCGATCGCCGAACGGCATGGGGCAACGCTGACGCTGGGCCAGTCGGAGCGGCTCGGTGGCCTGAGTGCGGTGGTGACGTTCCCGAAGAACGCGTAGTTGGCGCCGGGGGTCTGACCCGCTGGGTCAGACCCCGGTGGAACTGGGGCAGTGCGACGGCTTAGAACTTGTGCCACATGCGCGCGAAGTACGACGTGCCGTTCAAGCCAAACTGCACGCTCTCGTATTTGAAGCCGTTGTCGGTCTCGTTCGGATCGTGCGCGGTCGGCTTGACGTTGAAGATGTTCGCCGCGCCGATGGTGAACTTGGTCTTCGGCGTGAAGGCGTAGGTGAACGCCAGGTCGGCCGACGTCTTCGCCTCATACTTCATCAGTGGCGTCGGCGGGCCGGAGAAGGTGCCGAGCGACTGCGGGCCGAAGTGGATGATCTTCAGTTCCGTGTTCACTTTGCCCAGCGTGTAGTCGAAGCCCAAGGTAGCCTTGCGGCGCGGGCCGCCCTGCTCAATGAACAGGCGCTCGCGTTCCGACAGCAGCACGTCTTCAAAGCCTGCCAGCGATGGCGGCGCCTTGATGTTGGTGACGTCGGTGGTACTGAAGTTCAGCGCCAGGAAGGTATTGAGCTTGCCGCCCATGACATCGCTCTTGTTCGCCACCGTCACGTCCAGGCCCTGGGTGCGGGTGTCGATCGAGTTGACGAAGAACTGCGCCGACGCCACGCCCAGGTTCAGCAGGATGTCGCCGAGGGCCGGGTAGTTGTCCGAGTCGAAGCGGCCCGACAGCACGATGCGGTCGTCGATGTCGATGCGGTACAGGTCGGCCGTCACCGAAGTCGACGCCGTCGGCGTCCACGTCGTGCCGAGCGTGAAGCTCTTCGATTTTTCTTCCTTCAGCTTCGGAATGCCGGCCGCGTTGGTGACGTTGCCGCCGTTCGGCGCGAACACCACGTCCTTGGCGACGCCGCCGACGAAGTCGGTGAACGTCGACGAGAAGTACACCTGCTGCAGCGACGGCGCGCGGAAGCCCGTGCTGGCCGAGCCGCGCAGCAGTACCGCGTCGGCCAGGCGGAACGAGCCGGCGACCTTGCCGGTGACGGTGGATCCGAAGTCGCTGAATTTTTCGTAGCGAACGGCGCCCTGCAGCTTGATGCGGTCGGTGACGTCGGCCTCGAGGTCGAGATAGGCGGCGCTGCTGTGGCGGCCCTTGTCGGTGGCGTCGCTCGGCTGAAAGCCCGGGAAGCCCTGGCTGCCGGCGTTGCCGCCGAAGCCGAGGCCGTCGACGTCGTTGTACGAGCCTGGCTCGCCGGCGAAGATCTTGTAGTTCTCCTTGCGGTACTCGGCGCCCAGCGCGACGTTCAGGCCGCCGAGGATGTCGCCGTAGAAGCGGCTCACGTCGGCGTTGGTGGTCAGCTGCTCGAACTCGAAGCCGCCGGCGTTGAACTGGCTCGGGCTGATGCCTTTGCCGCCGGCCAGCAGATCCTTGTTGGCGATCGACGCGTTCAGCGTATTGCTGATGTTGTAGACCATCTTGTTAAAGCCATAGGTCTGCGACAGGTCGGCATTCCATTCGCCGGCGCGGGTGCGGTAGCCGATCGTGCCGAAGCGGTCGTCGACGTCGGCGTTGATGAACGGCGCGAAGCCGTCCGGGTACATCGCCGCCGAATTTTTCGACGGGATGTCGTCCGAGCCGATGCCGCCGCGGCCCCACGCCGCGCTCGAACCGTAGCGATCCTGCACGCCGGCGGTGAAGTAGACGCGGCCGGCGGCGCCGGTCGGGATTTCGCCGTTGACGTACAGCGTGCGGTTCTTCACCAGCGAATCGCCGATGATGCGCGGGCTGTTGTCGACTTCGCGATTCGAGCGGCCGCGGTTGAGCACTTCGGCGGTGATGCCGATGACGCCCTTGTCGCCGACCTGCACGCCGCAGTAGGCCGAGCCGAGGTAGTTGCGGCCATCGCCTTCTGAATACTGGCCGGCGCCGACAACGGTTTCGCAGCCGAGGCTTTTCTTCATGTCGATGTTGATCACGCCGGCGATCGCGTCCGAGCCGTACTGGGCGGCGGCGCCGTGACGCAGCACCTGCACGTTTTTGATCGCCAGCAGCGGGATCGCATTCATGTCGGTGCCGGTGTTGCCGCGGTTGCGCGCGCCGAAGATATTGACCAGCGCGGTCGTGTGGCGGCGTTTGCCGTTCATCAGCACCAGCGTCTGGTCCGAGCCGAGGCCGCGCAGCGCTGCCGAGTCGATCAGGTCGGCGCCGTCGGCGCCAGTCTGGCGGGTCGAGTTAAACGAAGGCGAGATGTAGGTCAGCGTCTGGGCCAGGTCGAACTGGCCGCCTTGTTCGGCGATCTTGGTCATCGGGATGAAATCGACCGGCACCACCGTTTCGGTGGCCGAGGTGTTGGCGGCGCGGCGCGAACCGACCACGTTGACGGTCTGGATCTCGTCCTTGGCGACGGTGCCGGCGCTCTGCGCGAAGGCGGCGGGCGACATGACGGCGAGGGCGGCGCTGCCGTACAGGCTGAGCAGGATGGCTTTACGGAGGGTACTTGGCTGGAACACGCGGCTTCTCCAAAATGAAAAATTTCATTTTAAACACTTGAACCTGTGTCGATGCGTCAGGTGTGAAAATACCACAACGTTATCAAGATATAGGCAAAACGAATAGGTTATCCGACCTAATTTGTGCTAGTGCAGCATCGGGGGCAAACCCAGGTCCGACCCCGATGTGAGGGGATGAATCGAATGTTTCTAGCTGCAGTTGCCCGGCGGTTTACTTGGCGATGGCTTGCAGCAGCACGAATCCTTCGTGGCGGATGGTGCTTTGCGCTTCGGCCAGCGCCTTGTTGGCCTTGATAAATGCGGGACGCTGCATGTCCTTGCGCTCGGCGGGGGTGGATATGGGGGCACGCGGCGCACCCATGCTCGGTCCGCTGTTGTACATCTGGTGGACGACTTTCTTGCCGTAGTCGGAAGCATAGAAGCGTGCCATCTCGGTGGCCGTTTCGGCGCTGATGGTGCGAGCCAGCGGATACGCCAGGCGTGCGTAAATCTGCGCCGGCGGCACTTTTTCGAGCTTGGCGTAGGCGGCCTGGCGTTGTGTGTCGTTGGCGTAGCGGCTCGAGCCGGTAATCGATCGCATCATCTTTTCCGCCTGCATCGCCTTAAGCAAGGCGGACACCGCATTGACGTGGCCAACGGTGATGACACCGGCAGCCGGCGCCGGCACCGGCGCCGCTGCTGGCGGCGCGGCGAACGAGACGGGCGAAGCGGCAATCAACGCCGCCAGGCTTAGCGTAGTCATCAATCTCATCATGTACCTTTAGATAATGTTTTCGGCTGCCATCATATATGGCAAAACTCATGCGGACAATCACATTTCAACCGAGTTCTAAACCGGGGTCAGACCCGGTTATTAACAAGCTGGCGCGTCGGTCACCGAATATCAAACGGGTCTGACCCCGAATTGATATTCGCTGGAGGACCTGTAACGATGGGATAATCCCGATTTTTAATATTGGGGTCAGACCCGTTTAAAAGATGGTCGTGGGCTGTCTGGCCGAATATCAAACGGGTCTGACCCCAATTTTTTGAGGTTGCTTGTTTGGCGCGGGCTGTGGGTTATACTGGGTTTATATACAGTATTTTGATGCCGCACCTCAAGTCCATGCCGTCCCCTTCCTTTGCTCCATCGACCAGCCTGCCCGACTATGCCGAGCTGTTTTGCCTGTCGAACTTTACCTTCCTGCAGGGCGCTTCGCACGCCGAGGAGTTGGTCGCGCGCGCCGTTCAGCTCGGCTATGCGGCGCTGGCGCTGACCGACGAGTGTTCGCTCGCCGGCGTCGTGCGCGCCCACGCCGAGGCGAAAAAGGCCGACCTGCAGCTGCTGATCGGCGCCCATTTCCATCTGAAGAACGCCGACGGCAGCGCGGCGCTGTCGCTGGTGCTGCTGGCACAGAACCGCAACGGCTATGGCAACCTTGCCGAGCTGATCACCATCGGCCGCACCCGCAGCGAGAAGGGCACCTACCTGCTCACGCTGGCCGACTTTGCCGCGCCGCCGCCCAGCCACGCGCACCTGCAGGGCATGCCCGATTGCCTGGCGATATTGCTGCCGGCCTACCCCGGCCACGACGCCGCCGACGTCGACCGCCTGCACCGCCAGGCCGCGTGGATGGCGGCAACGTTTGCCGGCCGCAGCTGGATCGGCCTGAACCTGCTGCACCGCGCCTACGACGACGCCCACCGCGCCACCATCGAGGAAGTGGCATGGCAGCACGCGCTGCCGATCACCGCGATCGGCCACGTCTGCATGCACGTGCGATCGCGCAAGCCCTTGCAGGACACGCTGTCGGCAATCCGCATCGGCAAGCCGGTGGCCGAGTGCGGCTATCAACTGGCGCAAAATGCCGAGCAGCATCTGCGCGCGCGCCTGCGCCTGGCTAATATCTACGCGCCGGACGTGCTGGCCGAAACCGTGCGCATCGCGCGCCTGTGCACCTTTTCGCTCGACGAGTTGCGTTACGAATACCCGAACGAGGTGGTGCCCGACGGCCATACGCCGGCCAGCTACCTGCGCAGCGAAACCTATATCGGCGCGCACCGGCGCTTTCGCGACGGCATCCCGGCCAAGGTGCAGGGGCAGATCGAGCACGAGCTGGCGCTGATCGGCGAGATGCGCTACGAACAGTATTTCCTCACCGTCTACGACATCGTCCGCTTCGCCCGTTCCAACAACATCCTGTGCCAGGGCCGCGGCTCGGCGGCCAACTCGGCGGTGTGCTATTGCCTCGGCATCACCGAGGTCGACCCGGCCCGCGCCAACCTGCTGTTCGAACGCTTCATCTCGAAGGAGCGCAACGAGCCGCCCGACATCGACGTCGACTTCGAGCACCAGCGCCGCGAAGAAGTGATCCAGTACATCTACCATAAATACGGTCGCACCCGCGCCGCGCTGGCGGCGGTGGTGATCAGCTACCGGCCCAAGAGCGCGCTGCGCGACAGCGGCCGCGCGCTCGGCATCGACCTGGCCATCGTCGAAAAAGTGGCCAAGACCCATCACTGGTTCGACAGCAAGCAGGACCTGGTGAACCGGCTGGCCGAAAGCGGGCTCGATCCGCAGTCGAGCCTGGCGCAGCAGTGGGCGACGCTGGCGCAGCTGCTGCTGGGCTTTCCGCGCCACCTGTCGCAGCACCCGGGCGGCTTCGTCATCGCCCAGGGCAAGCTGTCGCGTCTGGTGCCGATCGAAAACGCCACGATGGCCGAGCGCAGCGTCATCGAGTGGGACAAGAACGACCTCGAGGAACTCGGCCTGATGAAGGTCGACGTGCTGGCGCTGGGCATGCTGTCGATGCTGCGCCGCGGCCTCGAGCTGATCGGCACGCGCCACGGCACCGTGTTCGAGATGCAGGACATTCCGCACGACGACACGCCGACCTACGACATGATCTGCGCGGCCGACACGGTCGGCGTGTTCCAGATCGAGTCGCGCGCGCAGATGAGCATGCTGCCGCGCCTGTTGCCGCGCAAGTTCTACGACCTGGTCATCGAGGTGGCGCTGGTGCGGCCCGGACCGATCCAGGGCGGTATGGTGCACCCGTACCTGAAGCGGCGCCAGGGCTTCGAGCCGGTGCATTACCCGAAGCCGGAAATCCGCGCCGCGCTCGAGCGTACCCTGGGCGTGCCGATCTTCCAGGAGCAAGTGATGCAGGTAGCGATCCTGGCGGCCGGCTTCACGCCCGGCGAAGCGGACCAGCTGCGCCGCGCGATGGCGGCGTGGAAGCGCAAGGGCGGCCTGGAAACGTATTACCAGCGCATCGTCGGCGGCATGCTCGAGCGCGGCTACGAGCTCGAGTTTGCCGAAGCGATCTTCAGCCAGATCCAGGGTTTCGGCGAATACGGTTTTCCGGAGTCGCACGCCGCCAGCTTCGCGCTGTTGGCCTACGCCAGCTCGTGGATGAAGCGGCACGAGCCGGGCGCCTTCCTGTGCGCGCTGCTCAACAGCCAGCCGATGGGCTTTTACAGCCCGTCGCAGCTGGTGCAGGACGCGCGCCGCCACGGCATCGAGGTGCGCCCGGTCGACATCGCCATCAGCGGCTGGGAGTCGACGCTCGAAGAGGCCGACGAATCGCGCGCCAGCCAGCCGGCGGTGCGGCTGGGCTTGTCGTTGCAGCGCGGCATGCGCCGCGACGTGGCCGCGCGCATCGAGGACGCGCGCGCGATCCGGCCGTTCGACAGCGTGGCCGACCTGGCGCGCAGGGCCGGCCTCGACCGCGGCGACCTGCAGGTGCTGGCGGCGTCGAACGCGCTGGAGTCGCTGGCCGGCAACCGCCGCCAGGCGCTGTGGCAGGCGGTCGGCGCCGTGCCGGACAAGGACCTGCTGCGCCCGACCACGCCTGACGAGGCGACGCCGCAACTGCGCGCGCCGAGCGAGGGCGACGAGATCGTCGGCGACTACCGCTCGCAGGGCCTGACCTTGGGGCGCCATCCGCTGGCGCTATTGCGGGCGCAATTGCTCAAGCAGCGCTTCATGACGGCGGCCACCTTGCACGACTACAAGAACGGCCAGCTGGCGCGCGCCTGCGGCATCGTCACCGTGCGCCAGCGCCCGGGCACGGCCAAGGGCGTGCTGTTCCTGACACTCGAAGACGAGACCGGCAATGTCAACGTGATTGTCTGGCCGAGCCTGGTGGAAGAACAGCGCCGCGAAGTGCTGCGCGCGCCGCTGCTGGGCGTGTACGGCGTGTGGCAACGGGAAGGGGAGGTGCGCCACTTGGTGGCCAAGCGGCTGGTGGACATGTCGGCGCTGCTTGGGCGGCTGGGCACCCAGAGCCGCGATTTTTGCTAGCAGTAACGCTCCAGAACTTGATTAGACTGCGCTGGTGCCGTAGTAGCCGTGGATCTGGCTCGACCAGCTCTGGTCGGCCATGTCAGGCCAGTTGTCGGTGTCAAAGCCTGGCGCGGCGTCGATCTTTTCCTTGTCCATGTTCATCGTCATGCGGTGATTTGCCGTATCCAGGGTCAGCGCCTGGAACGGCACGGCGAACAGCTTTTCACCAATGCCCAGCACGCCGCCGCTCGACATCACGACGTAAGCGACTTTGCCGCTGCGCATGTCGAGCATGAATTCCTTGATTTCGCCAAGGTGCTCGTTTTTCAGGTTGTGCACGTGGTCGCCGATCAGCGTGTCGGCGCCCATCAATTCAGGGCCTGGGCCTTTGTTGTTTTTGTTCGAATACATGCCGAGGGTGTCGCGGTTCAGATAAGACATGGTGGCCTCCTTAATAAAAGAACCAGCATGCTCGAACAGCAAGGATGGGTCTGTTCGCTCCCGCACGCTCGCATGCGCCGGCTCCCGGCTTGTTTAGCGGAAGTATCGGCCGGTTTAAGGTATAATTTCAATTTCCCGCACGTGCCGTTCGGCACCATCTGCAATGACCAAATTTGTCTTCGTCACCGGTGGCGTTGTGTCTTCCCTTGGAAAAGGGATTGCCGCCGCCTCTCTCGCCGCGATCCTCGAATCGCGCGGCCTTAAAGTCACCATGCTCAAGCTCGATCCGTACATCAACGTCGATCCGGGCACGATGAGTCCGTTGCAGCACGGCGAGGTGTTCGTCACCGACGACGGCGCCGAGACCGATCTCGACCTCGGCCACTACGAGCGCTTCATCAGCACGCGCATGAAAAAGGTGAACAACTTCACCACCGGCCAGATCTACGAATCGGTGATCCGCAAGGAACGCCGCGGCGAGTACCTCGGCAAGACGGTGCAGGTAATTCCGCACATCACCAACGAGATCCAGGATTACATCTACCGCGGCGCTGAAGGCGCCGACATCGCGCTGGTCGAAATCGGCGGCACCGTCGGCGACATCGAATCGCTGCCGTTCCTCGAGGCGGCGCGCCAGCTGTCGCTGCGCGCCGGCCGCAAGTCGGCCGCGTTCGTGCACCTGACCCTGGTGCCGTACATCGCCTCGGCAGGCGAGCTGAAAACCAAGCCGACCCAGCACAGCGTGCAAAAGCTGCGCGAGATCGGCATCTCGCCGAATGCGCTGCTGTGCCGCGCCGACCGCCCGATTCCGGCCGACGAGCGCGCCAAGATCTCGCTGTTTTCGAACGTCGAAGAAGCGGCCGTCATCTCGGTGTGGGACGTCGACACCATCTACAAGGTGCCGCAGGTGCTGCACGACCAGGGCCTCGACGAGATCATCCTCGAAGCGCTCGGCATGGAAGCGCCGCCGGCCGACCTGTCGATGTGGACCAAGCTGATTCACGCGCTGGAAAATCCGAAGACTGACGTCACCATCGGCATGGTCGGCAAATACGTCGACCTGACCGAGTCGTACAAGTCGCTGACCGAAGCGCTGCGCCACGCCGGCATCCACACCGAAAGCCGCGTCAACATCGAGTACCTCGATTCGGAAGACATCGAAACGAAAGGCTGCGCCCACCTGGCCAAGTACGATGCGATCCTGGTGCCTGGCGGCTTCGGCAAGCGCGGCGTCGAGGGCAAGATCATGGCCGCCCGTTTTGCGCGCGAAAACAACATCCCGTACCTGGGCATCTGCCTGGGCATGCAGGTCGCGCTGATCGAGTACGCGCGCCACATGGCCGGCATGGCGAACGCCAATTCGACCGAGTTCGATCCGGACACCGACCAGCCGGTCGTGGCCCTCATCAACGAGTGGCAGAACCACGACGGCAAGGTCGAAAAGCGCGACGAGCGCTCCGACCTGGGCGGCACCATGCGCCTTGGCGCGCAGACCTGCGCGGTCAACCCCGGCACCTTGGCCGCCGAGATCTACGGCAGCGTCGTCACCGAGCGCCATCGCCACCGCTACGAAGCGAACAACCATTATCTGGCGCGCGTCGAAGCGGCCGGCCTGATCGTGTCGGCGCGTACCCCGACCGAAGACCTGTGCGAAATCATGGAACTGCCGCGCAGCGTGCACCAGTGGTACATGGGCGTGCAGTACCACCCGGAGTTCAAGTCGACCCCGCGCACCGGCCACCCGCTGTTCATTTCGTTCATCAAGGCGGCGATCGCGCACAAGGCCGCGGCGTCCGCGCCAGCCCTGCGCGCCGTCGAACCAGTTTTGCAAGGAGACGCAGCATGAAGCTTTGCGGATTTGACGTCGGCCTCGACCAGCCGATTTTCCTGATCGCCGGCACCTGCGTGATCGAATCGCGCCAGATGGCGATGGACACCGCCGGCGCGCTGAAGGAAATCACTTCGGCGCTCGGCATCCCTTTCATCTACAAGTCGTCGTTCGACAAGGCCAACCGCTCGTCGGGCTCGACCTTCCGTGGTCCGGGCATGGAGAAGGGCCTCGAGATCCTCGCCGACGTCAAGCGCGAAATCGGCGTGCCGGTGCTGACCGACGTGCACACGATCGAAGAGCTGCCGGCCGTGTGCGCGGTCGTCGACATCATCCAGACCCCGGCGTTCCTGTGCCGCCAGACCGACTTCATCGTCGCCTGCGCCCAGACCGGGCTGCCGGTCAACATCAAGAAGGGCCAGTTCCTCGCGCCGCACGACATGAAAAACGTCATCGACAAGGCGCGCGCGGCGGCCACCCAGGCTGGCCTGAACCCAGACAACTTCATGGCGTGCGAGCGCGGCGTCTCGTTCGGCTACAACAATCTGGTCTCGGACATGCGTTCGCTGGCCATCATGCGCGAATCGAACTGCCCGGTCGTGTTCGACGGCACCCACTCGGTGCAGCTGCCTGGCGGCCAGGGCACCTCGTCCGGCGGCCAGCGCGAGCACATCCCGGTGCTGGCGCGCGCCGCGGTGGCAGCCGGCATCGCCGGCCTGTTCATGGAGACGCACCCGAATCCGGCCGAAGCGATGTCCGACGGCCCGAACGCGATGCCGCTGGCGCGCATGAAAGAGCTGCTGTCGACCTTGGTCGACATCGACCGCATCGTCAAGAAAGCCGGCTTCATCGAAACCAGCTTTGCCTGATCACGAAACCTGGGTCCGACCCCATGGGGTCGGACTCGCTGCGCGAAAAAATTACCCACCTTCGGAGACTAAAAACATGAGTGCTATCGTTGATATTATCGGCCGTGAAATTATCGATTCGCGCGGCAATCCAACCGTCGAATGCGACGTGCTGCTCGAGTCCGGCGTGATGGGCCGCGCGGCGGTGCCGTCCGGCGCCTCGACCGGTTCGCGCGAAGCGATCGAGCTGCGTGACGGCGACCCGAAGCGCTATTTCGGCAAGGGCGTGCTGCAGGCCTGCGAGAATATCAACACCGAAATCTCCGAAGCCATCATGGGCCTCGACGCCAACGAACAGGCTTTCCTCGACCGCACCCTGATCGACCTGGACGGCACCGAAAACAAGAGCCGCCTCGGCGCCAACGCCATGCTGGCCGTGTCGATGGCCGTTGCCAAGGCTGCCGCTGAAGAAGCCGGCCTGCCGCTGTACCGCTACTTTGGCGGCTCGGGCGCCATGCAGATGCCGGTGCCGATGATGAACGTCATCAACGGCGGCGCGCACGCCGACAACAACCTGGACATCCAGGAATTCATGATCATCCCGGTCGGCGCCCCGTCGTTCAAGGAAGCGGTCCGTTACGGCGCCGAAGTATTCCACACGCTCAAGAAGATCCTGCATGCGCGCGGCCTGGCAACCTCGGTCGGCGACGAAGGCGGCTTCGCGCCGTCGGTCGCCAACCATGAGGAAGCGATCAAGCTGATCATGCTGGCCATCGAGCAGGCCGGCTACGAGCCTGGCACCCAGATCGCCCTCGGCCTGGACTGCGCGGCCAGCGAATTCTACAAGGACGGCAAGTACGTGCTGCAAGGCGAGGGCATGCAGCTCTCGGCCACCGACTTCACCAACATGCTGTCGACCTGGGTCGACAAGTACCCGATCATCTCGATCGAGGACGCGATGGCCGAAGGCGACTGGGAAGGCTGGGCGATTTTGACCGAAGCGCTGGGCAAGAAGGTGCAGCTGGTCGGCGACGACCTGTTCGTCACCAACACCAAGATCCTGAAAGAAGGCATTCAGAAGGGCATCGCCAACTCGATCCTCATCAAGATCAACCAGATCGGCACCCTGACCGAGACCTTCGCGGCGATCGAGATGGCCAAGCGCGCCGGCTACACCGCCGTCATTTCGCACCGTTCGGGCGAGACGGAAGATTCGACCATTGCCGACATCGCCGTCGGCATGAATGCGCTGCAGATCAAGACCGGCTCGCTGTCGCGTTCGGACCGCATGGCGAAATACAACCAGTTGCTGCGGATCGAGGAAGATCTGGGCGATATTGCCAGCTACCCGGGCCGCGACGCGTTCTATAATCTGAAGTAATTCCCAGACCAACCGGCCAGCCTTGCTGGCCGGTTTCCACATATGCGCCTCATTACGCTCGTCCTCGTCGTCCTGCTGCTGCTGATCCAGTATCCCTTATGGCTGGGGAAGAAGGGCGGCTGGCTGCGCGTGTCCGACCTCGAAACGCAGGTGGCGGCAAGTCACCGCAAGACCGACGAGCTGAAGGCGCGCAACGCCAAGCTCGAATCCGAAGTGCGCGACCTCAAGGACGGCACCGGCGCGGTCGAAGAGCGGGCTCGCTACGAGCTCGGCATGATCAAGTCGAACGAAATCTACGTGCAGGTGCTGGGCGTCAACGGCAAGCCTGCCGAATCGAAGACGCCGGCGCCGCCACCGAAGGTGGTGCCTGAGGGAGCAAACCCGATCACGCACTAGCCTGCCGGGTAGCGCACACAGCTATTTTGGTCACGCGCGCATCTCATCGCGGGCCCTGTTGCGACTTCCAATATTCCATCGGCGATTGTCCGACCAGCGCCGTGAACTGGCGGGTGAAATGCGCCTGGTCGAAAAAGCCCAGTTCGTAAGCCAGATCAGCGAGGTCTACGCTCCCTTGCGCGGCCAGGCGCCATGTCGCTTCCTGCAGACGAAACCGCTGGATCACCCACTTCGGCGACACCCCGACGTAATTGCTGAACAGCCGTTGCAGCGCGCGCTCTTCGATGCCGACCTGGTCGCACAAGGCTGCAACGTTGATCGGGCCGCGCTTCGCCGCAGCCGCCGCCACGGCGTGTTCGGCAATCGCTGCGCGCGGATCGGGCGCCGGCAGCGCGTGCATTAGCATGGCCTGCGCCGCTGCCACCATCGACGCGTCATCCTTCTGCCCGAGCACGTGTAGCTCCGCCTGCCCTCCGGGCGTTTTCAGGATGTCGTCAACCGGCATGGTTCGGTCGGCCAGCCGGGATAAGGGAAAGCCGATGAAGGGACGCAAGCCGCCGGGCTTGAAGCGCACGCCGAGCACGCGCCCGGCACCCTCGACCTTCCTGTCGAACGCGCCGCGCACCACGCCGTGAATCGCCGTCTGGCCCTGGTCGAAAACCAGGTGAGCGTTCGGATACGGCAGCACGCGCTGCACTTCCGGCGCGCGCCCGGTCATGTCCCATTCCACCAGCCAAAAATAGTCGACGAACGCCTGCAGCGGCAGCGACGGCGGATAGGTCGCCAGGCGAATCCGTCGCGCGGCGCCGGCGGGGTCGACTACGCCTTTCGGCGCCTGCGCGGTGTCGGCTTTATCCAATATTTTCTCGATTCCCGACAGTAGAGTGCATGGGTCCGACCCGATCCTTCACTTGCAAAGAAAAAAGATGACATTATTCCATTTCGCTGGCAGCGTAGCGACTATATTTGCTTGCCTTCAATTCGCCAACCCAGCAATCGCGGCCACGACCGCGACCAACATTCAAGGAGCTTCTCGCATGACACAGCACGCCAACGGACCATTCGAGGTGACGATGACGCCGACAGGGGCGCCCGAACATGAAGGGCGGACGGCTTTTGGCCGCACGCAGCTCGACAAGCAGTACGCCGGCGACCTCGTCGCCACCGGAAGCGGGCAGATGCTGACTGCGGTAACCGATACGCAAGGCTCGGCCGCCTACGTCGCCATCGAACGCATCAGTGGTACATTGAAAGGGAAGAAGGGCAGCTTCGCGATCCACCACACCGGAACGATGAGCGGCGGATCGAAGCAGCTGACGATTGCCGTGGTTACCGATTCGGGGACTGACGAATTGGCCGGTATCGCCGGCACGATGTCGCTGAAAATAGTGGAAGGCAAGCACTTCTATGAATTCGACTACACGCTGCCCTAAAGGCCGTCCAGGTTGACCAGATTGATTGGCTCAAGTAGCACGAGTGTGCTACATTTGAGCCGTTCAACGGAGGACATATGTCGACAACCACAATTCGCTTAACGGAAGAGTTGAAGGCACGGGTCGCCTGCGCAGCCGAGCGCGCGGGCAAAACGACGCACAGTTTTATTCTCGAGGCTATTGCGGAAAAGGCGGAGTCCGAAGAAATGCGCGCAAGCCTGGACGACGAAGCCGCGGCACGTTTCGCAAAAATCGTTTCAACGGGGGAAACCATTCCTTGGACCGACGTACGACAGTATCTGATCGATCGAGCCGCTGGTAAGCAGGTTCCCAGGCCGGTCGTGACGAAAAAGTCAGACTGAGATGGCGCGCGTTGAGTTCGCGCCTGAAGTCGTCGACGACATTGATCGTATTTTCGCTTATCTGTCGCATCACGCGCCTGGCGAAGCATCCGCTGGGGTCGGCGCAATATTGCACGCCTTAGATGCATTGGTCCACAATCCGTTGATCGGGCGGCCAGTTGCCAAGGGCAATCGCGAACTCGTCATCGGACGCAAGGCACAAGGATGCGTCGCTTTATACCGGTACGTGGATGATATAGACACAGTCTTTGTACTCGCTGTGCGCAGCCAGCGCGAAGCAGGCTATCGGAGATAAGATCTAAACGCCAATTTACGTCAGACCGGGAAGAAGCCGATATGCCAAATGAATTCACGCTCGCAACAGCCGTCGTGCTGCCCGCGCAGTCTGCTGTAACGCATCTCTACAAGGGGGTGAATCTCGCGGATGCATTTGCGATCAGGCTTCCTCCCGGCGCATCCAGCGACCCAGACCTGTTGGCCCGATTCATCTTCTCGCATCAGCCATCATGGGTCCGCAAACTCATGGGAGTACGAGACGCCATCGTTGCCCGCTTTGGTCTGAAGACGGGAAAGCATCTGGAAGCACTGGCCAGCGATCCCAATGCTGATCGTGTCGGCATCTTCAAGGTATATAGCACAAGCCAAACCGAGACCGTATTGGGGGAAGACGACAAACACCTCGATTTCAGGGTCTCGGTGCTCTGCTCGAGTGGGCCCGCAGATGGTCGGCAGCTGACTATTTCGACCGTCGTCCACTGTCACAATCTACTGGGACGAGCCTACTTGCTAGTCATTGCTCCCTTCCATCGCCTGGTTGTGAAAGCCAGTCTGCGTCGTGCGGCACGTATCGGTTGGCTGCCGGCCGTTCAATCCGACGCCTAGTTGGCGAGCGAGCAGCGGCGCTTTCCTCATTGCGGCAAGCACGCGTGCCGCCGCGCAATCAGGTCGTCGGCTTTTTGCTGCGATGCAAACGGCAGTCACGGACACCCCGCGCTCGGCCCCACTTTGAACAATCGGTGTAATATCGCCTTCGTCGAATTTTGTCGAGACTGACATGCGTCGAACACTGCAACCTGTCCATCTACATCGCGATCCGGCACTCAAGTCGTTGCCGTTTGACGATATTCGCCTGATCCTGCGCGCCGCCGATTCCTTGATTGCAGTCGGTGGCCGCAGCCTTCTGACGAGAGTTCTGCGAGGCTCGCAAGCAAGGGATGTACTTGCCCACGGCCTTGAGACCAACCCCGCTTTTGGCGCCTATAAACACCTGAGCGACGAAGAGGTCCTGATCAGGATCGACTGGACCATCTTCCACCATTATCTGCGCGTTGAGTACGCGGGGCGGCTGCCAGTATTGGTCTACACGGCCGATGGATGGGCGATCGAATGCGAACAATATGCCGATGAAATTGTTGCCGGTTTCGACAGCCTGCTGGCCCAGGCGCAGCGGCCGTACGACATGCTTTACCTGAAAGATCGCCACCGCGGAATCATCTTTCGCGTTCTCGAAAAAATTCGCGACACACGCGATTGCAAATATCTGCCCCTTCTCGAGGACTGGGCGAAGATCGACTACCAGAAGGTCAGGGCCGAGATTCGCAGCGTCATGCGATCGCTGGTCGACGATCGCGCTTTCATCAGGTGATGCCAACGTTGCCGCATGCTTCGATAGTAGTGAGATGTCATCCAATCAGCGCGTCGACCATTGAAATTCCGATTCAGTTTAGCTTCAGCTCGCTGGAATCGCCGCACGCTTGCTGCGCTTTTCCCGCTCCTTCTGCTGTTCGGCCGCCAGCTCGATGGCAAACGCGCTCGGTGCGCTTTTTAGCGCGCCATCGGCCGCGCCGTCCACATCAAGCGCCACCCGGAATCCTTCCAGCACTCCGGCAAAATCGATCGGCGTGCCGGCACGGCGGTAGGCGGCCCACCCCTCCCAGTGCCAGTTGCCGCCGCGAGTGGCGCGGGATGCGCACTTCGCCTCGATCACCGCTGAACCATCGGCAGGCGCTGCCGTGTAATCAGGCTTCATGCAGTCCTGCACGAACTCGGAAATATTCCCCAGGGTGTCGTACAAGCCGAACGCATTCGGCTCGTACATGCCCACAATGCTCGCGTAGTCCGATTTGTCATCGCACGGCGCAACACCCACATGTGACTTCGAATCGAGACCGTCGTAGTCGCGCTTGAACGCGGCCTCGGCCGAGCGGTCCGCGATATTTCCATAGCGGCAGGCGAGCTCCTCGTTGTTCCCGAACGGATACTTTCGCGTGCTGCCGGCCCGGTGCGCATATTCCCATTCGGCTTCGGTCGGCAGGCGGTACTTCTTCCCGGTTTCCTTCGCCAGCCACGTGATGTAGGCATCGGCATCCCTGGGACCGATACAGGTCACCGGCTCGAAGCGGCTGCGCGAGAGCGTGTTGGCGTTCCAGCTGCCGGCCATGCTCGCGAACCACGGATTGCCCGCCATTTGTATGCACTGACGCGGCGCCTTGTAGTTCACGGCATTGACGAATTGCGCGAATTCCTTCACCGTCACTTCGTACTTCCCCATCTTGAACGCCTTGACGGAAACCGTGTGTTCGGGCGAGGTGCTTTTCCAGTTGCTCGATCCCATCGTGAATTGCCCGGCCTTGATGGCGACCATGTCAGGCTCGAACGGCTTCTCGTTGGCCGCCAAGGTGTGGCCTGCGAGGCCCAGCAGAACAAGGAAAGTAAGACGCTTCGTTTGCATGGCATTGCTCCTCTATGAATGTTGTTTGAACAACCAAGAGGGTGCCGGAGGGCCTGCCAAAACTTAGTCGCTATGCGACGAATCGACAGTAGCGCTGATAAACGGCAAGTCAATCGTCGCGCGCACGCCAGGCGCATGCGCGGCCAGCGTCAGCGCGGCATTGCTCCCATGGCGCGCTTGCAGGCGCGCTCGGATATTGTCCAGCGCCAGGCCGGCCCGCTCGCCCGTGGCGGGCAGCCCCACGCCGTCATCGAGTACGGCAATTTCAAGCCGGCCGGACCTGACATCGGCGAAGATATGCACGCTGCCACCTTCTGCCCTGGACTCAAGGCCATGCCTTATCGCATTTTCAACGAGCGGCTGCAACAGCAGCGGCGGCACCACCGCAGCGCGCGCCTGCACGCTCGCCTCGATCGAAAAACGCAAGCGCGCCCCCATGCGCAGCCGCAGCAACTGCAGGTAACACTGCGCCATGTCCAGTTCCGCGGCGAGGGTGCTGTCGGCCCGCCGCAACTGGCCGAGACTGGCTCTCAGATAGTCGGTAAATTCCTCGAGCATCTGGCGCGCCCGTTCGGTGTCGTGCTCGAGCAGACTTTGCACGTCGGCCAGCGTGTTGAACAGAAATTGCGGCTCGATTTGCGCCTGCAACAGATGCAGTTGCGCCTCGGTCGCGCGACGCTGTATTGCCAGTTGGCGCGCGCGCAGCGACCAGGCCACGACATTCGCCGCCACCAACACCAGCACGAATAGCGCAAAGTTGATCCGCTGGCGTGGATCGGCAAGCCGGTTCCAGACCGCAGGATCGTAAACGATGCCGACCAGGCCCATGCCGATTGAGCAGCCGAGCAAAATGCCGGCGGCGGCGAGGGCGTTCAGGATGAGGCCGGAGCGCCAGCTCGCCTGCGCGTGCACGTGTTCGAGCGCGGCTTCTTCAGTCCCGAGTTCGAATGCCCGAAACAAGCCCAGCAGCGTATTGCCGATCGCGACGCCCACGCATATGAGCGGAATCGCGACTGTGCGCCACCAGCCCGGGTCGAACCAGCTGAGCCGTAACAGTCCGGCCAGCATGACCAGTGCGAAGCTGAGCGCCAAGCTGAGCGCGGTGGCGATCAGGACACGCGCCCATGCCGGCTCGCGTCGCTGCTTGCGCAGGATCCAGAATACCGGCCAGGCCTGGCGCACGCCCGCGATCATGCCCATCGCTTACATCGCCTTGAACAAGTGCACGAAGGCGCGGCTCACGGGCAGTTCGGCATCGTGGCCGGTCAGGCGCACGAACAGGCGGCTCGCCTCGTCACGACGGGTGCCGGCCAGAAAATCGAGATTGATCAGCGTGGCACGGTGCACCTGCCAGAACTGCTCCGGATCGAGCTGGCTGGCCAGTTCGGCAATCGGGGTACGGATCAGGTGCTCGCCTGCGGCCGTTTGCACGACCGTGTATTTGTCGTCGGCGTGAAAGAACATGATGTCGCCGACTGCAACCTGGTGCGTCAGCGCGCCTTGCGCGGCGCGCACATAGCGCAGGCGCTGGCGCGCGTGGGCAGGGGCTGTCAGCAGTCGCTGCAGCGCCTGCGCGAGCGTGGCGTCCGGTGCCTGCGCGGTGGCCAGCGCCAGCCTGACGCGCTCGAGCGTGCGCGCCAGTCGCTCGTTTTTCAGCGGCTTGAGCAAGTAGTCGAGCGCGGCGTGATCGAAGGCCTGCACCGCGTACTCGTCATAAGCGGTGACGAAGACGACCCGGGTGGGCCCTTCGATGTCCTGCGCCACCTCGAGTCCGTTCAAGCCCGGCATCTGGATGTCGAGAAAGGCCAGGTCCGGCTGCAGTTCGGCGATTTTGGCCGCCGCCTCGATGCCGTTCCTGGCAACGTGGACGATGTGCAGGTCCGGCCACAGTTGCGTGAGCTGCTCCTTGAGGTGCTGGGCAAGGTGCGGTTCGTCGTCGGCAATCAGGGCGGTCGTCATGGTTTTGCCGTGTACGGAAGGTGGAGCGAAACGCGGGTGCCGACGGCGCGCGCCGTCACGCTCAATGCCGCATTGCCGGCATAGCGCGTGCGCAACCGCGCGCGAATGTTGTCGAGCGCCATGCCGTTGCCGGCGCGCCGTTGGCGCCTTGGCCCGTCAAGGCCGAGGCCGTCATCGGTCACCGCGATTTCGAGCCGCCCGGCGCGCACGCTGGCATGGATGTGCACCGCGCCGCCCTCGACTTTCGGCTCGAGGCCATGGGTGATGGCGTTTTCGATCAATGGTTGCAGCAACAGCGGCGGCAGGATCGCGGCGCGTGCCTGTGCGTCGGCATCGATGCTGAACCGCAGGCGCTCACCCATGCGGATTTGAAATAGCTGCAGGTAGCTGCGCCCCATGTCGAGTTCCTGCGCCAGCGTGCTGTCGGCATGGCGCAACTGGTCCAGGCCGACGCGCAGGTAGGCGGTGAAGTCGACCAGCATCTGGCGCGCGCCGGGCGTGTCGTGTCCGATCAGGCTTTGCACATTGGCGAGCGTGTTGAAGAGGAAATGCGGTTCGATTTGCGCCTGCAGCAGGCGCAGCTGGGATTCGGTCGCCTGTTGCCGCTGGGCGCGCCGATTGGCGCGCAGGCGCCACCAGAACCAGTTCGCCGCGCCAACCACGATCACGAACAACAGCATCCTGACCTGGATGCCCTGTTGGGCGATGTTTCGATATACCTGCTCCAGGCTGCGCTGGGCCGTTGTGGCCAGCAGCAGCATGGAGATCACGAAACCGAGTACGAGACCGGCCAGGCCAATCGCGTTCAGCAGCAAGGTAGTGCGCCGGTCGCCGCCGTCGGCAATCGATGCGAGCGCGCGCGCCGGCAGCGTCAGTTCGAGCAGTCGAAACAGCGCCAGCACGGTATTGGAGATGACTACGCAAATAGTAAGGTTAACCGGCGCCATCGCAAGCCACCAGTTGCCATCGCTGGCCAGGCCGGTCAGCAAGCCGGCCAGCAGCATCATGACGGCGCCAGCACCGGCTGCCATGCCGGTGCAGACCAGCACGCGCGCCCAGGCCGGTACGTTGTGCTGCTTCTGCAGCACCCATAGGGAATGCCAGGCGGCGACGAGAATGGGCAAAAGTTTCATTGCCGCTATTTTATATGGGGCAAGCCGGGCAGCAAACTGGCGTGCGACGAATCGACAGCCGGGCCGACAGAGCGCGTCCGAATCAATCCGGCGTCTCGCGTGCGCGGGCAGGTGCGCCGGTTGCGGAAGCTGACCGCAATCAGGTCGTCGGCGTTCGTGGACGTGGCTGGAGGCGGCATGACTGACGATGCTCTTCCGGTTCAATCAGTGTCAATCAAGCTTTACTGCGCATTTTTCCTACACATGGCATAGTAGGCGTATGAAAGCACTCAAAAGCCAGCTCGCTTCGGAATTGCTCGCTGACCCCAAAGCGAGAGAGCAGCTTCGGCGCTTCATGGTCGCCAAGCGCCTTGGTGCTGCTGCGTCGCACCGGCGGGCGGTTAGCGACGTTACCAAGATCGAGCGTGAAAGCGGAGGTTCCGTCACGGCGGTGCTGGTGCCCAAAGCAAGAACGGCGTAGATTCATCCTGAATGAATATTGCGCTCCCCGCATTTGTCGCATTTTTATTATTGCTTCCAGGGTTTATTTTTTCGGGCTCGCTTTAAACTGGCAGAGCGGACTTCGCTCGACTTCTCTCCGTTCGGTCGCGTCGCTGCTGACGCAATACTATGGGCGATTTTCGCGCACCTTCTGTGGCTGCTCCTGTCCTTTTTCATGTTCTCTCAGCGGTTTGAGCCCGCAGTGCTCTTGAAGTTGCTCTCGTCCGCACCAGCGTATTGGATGACATCTTTTTCGATTCAGATGGGAATCTTGATCGCTTGATTTTGCAGAGTGTGGCACGGCGTCCGTTGAGTGTTGATAAAACTGCGGCTTCCCCGGAAGGTGGCGCTAATGAGGAGCGGTTTTACGACATCGATGGCGATTCTTTCGTGCTTCGATACCAGGATGTGAAGACGCTTAATGTTCAGTACGTGAAGCTCACTACAGCCGAGTCCGCGCCGGAAGCGTAAAAGCAACAAACTGTTTTCCTTGCCATATGGTCGCTATGACTTCGCCGTTGCGGAACATATTGTCGACAGGACGGTTCTGACACTGTCTGGAATCGGCACAGAACGGTTGCTACTGCGCTCGACGTAGACGTGTACAAAGTGTCCCGCTGCGCATGGCATTTGATCGTCATTACGGTATAGCGCGATTTCGTAGCGCACGCTCGAGTTGCCCAGCTTGGCCACGCGGATGCCCGCATGCACCGTGTCTGGAAACGAAATCGAGTTGAAATACGCGCAGCCCGAATCGACCACGAAGCCCACCACCTCGCCCTTGTGAATATCGAGCACCCCGCGCGCGACCAGGAACTGGTTCACGGCGGTGTCGAAGTAACTGTAGTACTGCACGTTGTTGACGTGGCCGTAACTGTCGTTGTCCATCCACCTGGTCGGAATGGCCAGGAAGTGGGGAAATGACGAGCGGGGCGAATCGCGCATTGTGTCCTTAGTGCTTGATGTCGCTGGCGGCGATCATGGTTTCGACCGGCGTGTCGCTGACGAACAGTTGCGCGCAGTCGACCTTGTCGAACTCGTAGTGCTTGCCGCAAAAGTCGCAATTGATGCCGAGGTGGCCGAGCTCGGAGAGCGCGTCTTCGACTTCTTCGCGACCCAGCATCTTGAGCATGTTGCCGACTTTTTCGCGCGTGCAGCTGCAATGAAAATGCGGATGGGCCGGCTCGAACACGCGGATCGTCTCTTCCCAGAACAGCCGATTCATCAAGGTCTGGATGTCGGTCGACAGCAGCTCTTGCTGCTTCAAGGTCGACGCCAGCATGACGGCGCGGTTCCACGTCTCGAGCTCGTCGGCTTCGCTGGCCTGCTCGACCTGGTCGTCCTTGCCGCTGTGGCGCGGCAGCTTTTGCAGCAGCAGCCCGCGCGAGACGGTGCCGTCGGCAGCCAGCCACAGGCGCGTGTCGAGCTGCTCGGAACGCAGCATGTAGTTTTCGATGACGGTGGCCATGTCGTCGCCGTCGAGCGGGACGATGCCCTGGTACGGCTGCTGCCCCGGCATCTTTTCGAGCGGGTCGAGCGTGATGACGAAGCGGCCCTTGCCGCTGACGTTGAGCATGTCGGTCAGGCTGGCGTCGTCGGCCACGGTGACGCCTTCGCCGAGCTTGGCGGTGGCGCGCAGGCGCAGGTCCGAGTCGCATTCGACGACGAGCAGGCGCACCGGGCCGTCACCATGGATCTGCATGATGATGGCGCCGTTGAATTTCAGGTTGGCCGACAGCAGCGCGGCCGCCGCGAGCATCTCGCCGAGCACGGTCTTGACCGCCGGCGGGTAATCGTGGCGGGCCTGGACTTCGCGCCAGGTGTCGGAAAGTTCAACGAACTCGCCCTTGACGGCGGCATTGTCGAAGATAAATTTTTGCAGGGTGTCTTGGCTGGTGTTGATGTCTTTGAGCATGTGTTATCCGATTTTCTTCAGTTCTGTCCGATAGCGCTTGCCGCGGGCGACGTAGCCGGCGGCACTTTCGCCGAGGCGGGCAACGTCGGCCTCGGCCAGCGTGCGCACTGCCTTCGCCGGGCTGCCGAGGATTAGCGTGTGGTCGGGAAATTGTTTGCCTTCGGTGACGAGCGCGCCGGCGCCGACCAGGCAACCCTTGCCGATCACCGCGCCGTTCATGACGACGGCCTGGATGCCGATCAGCGAACCGTCGCCGATCGTGCAGCCGTGCAGCATGGCCTGGTGGCCGATCGTCACGCCGACGCCTATGTCGAGCGGAAAGCCCATGTCGGTATGCATCACGGTGCCTTCCTGCACATTGCTGTCGGCGCCGATGTTGATCAGTTCATTGTCGCCGCGGATCGTCACCCCGTACCACACCGTGGCGTTGGCGCCGATCTTGACCTTGCCGATCAGGTTGGCCGTGTCTGCGACCCATGCCGAAGGATCGATCTGGGGTGCGTCGTCGCCGAGTTGATAGATAGCCATGGTGTGTAGGGAAGGGTTCGTTGGAATGGGGTTATTTTACGCCGTCGCGCGCATTGCGGTCCGACGAGAGCAAATGGGGCCGTATGGCAAGAAATCAACAGCGGCGTATAATTCGAACGGTCGTTCTTTTATTCATTCCAGGCAGCCCATGAAACCATCCAGATCCGAATTCATCACCGTGCGCGGCTTGCGCACCCACGTGCGCCACTGGGGCGCGGATGACGCGCCGATTCTCTTCATGGTGCACGGCTGGATGGATGTCGGCGCTTCGTTCCAGTTCGTTGCCGACAGCCTCGCCGGCAACTGGCACGTCATCGCGCCCGACTGGCGCGGCTTCGGCCTGACCGAGCGCGCCCACGCCGACACCTACTGGTTTCCCGACTACATCGCCGACCTCGACGTCATGCTCGACCATTACTCGCCTGGCGCGGCGGTCAACCTGCTCGGCCACAGCATGGGCGGCAACGTTGCCGGCATCTACGCCGGGGTACGGCCGGAGCGTGTGCGCCGCCTGATCAACCTCGAAGGCTTCGGCATGCCGGCGACCCGGCCGGACCAGGCGCCGCGCCAGTACGCCAAATGGCTCGACCAGTTGCGCGAGCCGCCGGTGCTGCGCACGTATCCGAGCGTGGCCGCGGTGGCCGGGCGCCTGCAAAAGACCAATCCGCGCCTGTCGGACCAGCGCGCCGCCTTCCTCGCGCCGCACTGGTCGGCGCAGAACGACGCCGGCGAATGGGAGATTCTGGGCGACCCGGCGCACAAGAAGCCAAGTCCGATGCTCTACCGGATCGAAGAAGTGATGGCGTGCTGGAGCGCCATCACCGCGCCGGTGCTGTGGGTCGAGGCCGAGGACACCAATATGTGGCAATGGATGGGGCCGAAGGAGCAGGCGCGCATCGAGGTCGACCGCCGGCTCGGTCACCTGAACAACGTGCAGGCGAAGATGATCGCCGACGCCGGCCACATGCTGCATCACGACCAGCCCGAACAGCTGGCGAAATTGATTGAGGATTTTCTGACAGCGGCGCGCTAGCGGCGTTGGCAACACCGGGGTCAGCCCCCGCGGCACGCAGAAAAGCCGAGGTCCGACCCTACAGCGTACAATGGACGTTTCGCCACTAAGCCGCTGATTGCAAGCCATATTGTTCCCATGCTGAACGTAGATTTACACTGTCACTCGAACGTTTCCGACGGCGTCCTGGCGCCTGCCGCGGTGGCGCAGTACGCGCGCAAGGCCGGCGTCGACGTCTGGGGCCTGACCGACCATGACGAGGTCAGCGGCATTGCCGCCGCCCGCGTGGCGGCGGCGCAAGTGGGCATGCAATTTGTCCCCGGCGTGGAAATCTCGATCACCTGGGCCGGCCAGACCGTCCACATCGTCGGCCTGCGCGTCGATGAAACCAGCCCGGTGCTGCTGCAGGGCCTGGCAGACACCCGCAACGGGCGCGACGCGCGCGGGCGCGAGATGGCGGCGCAACTGGCGCGCGCCGGCATCGCCGGCGCCTATGAAGGCGCGCTCAAGTATGTCGCCAACCCCGACCTGATGTCGCGCACCCACTTCGCCCGCTATCTGGTCGAGATCGGCGTCTGCGCCAACATCCCCGACGTGTTCCGCAAGTACCTCACTGAAGGCAAGCCGGGCTATGTGCCGCATCGCTGGGCCTCGCTGGAACAGGCGCTCGGCTGGATTACCGCCGCCGGCGGTATCGGCGTCATCGCCCACCCGGGCCGCTACAAGTTCAGCCCGGTGGCTGAAGGGGCGCTGTTCGACGAGTTCAAGCAGATCGGCGGCACCGCCATCGAAGTGGTCACCGGCAGCCACACGCCGGACCAGTACCCGGTGTATGCCGAACTTGCCCGGCGCTACGGCTTTCTTGCCTCGCGCGGCACCGATTTTCACGCGCCGGGCGAGTCGCGCGCCGAATTCGCGCTGCTGCCGCCGTTGCCGTCCGGCCTCAAGCCGGTCTGGCACGACTGGTTCTGACGCGCCTCTTGAAATTCAGCAGTTGCGGCCATATCTTAGCCTTGTGTCATCACTATTCACGTGTGGCAGGGGTTCCCGCGCAGGCGGGAAGCCCTGCTGAGCGAGCATTTCTCGGAGCCTGTAGAAAATGAAACGCATCGTCCTGTTCCTTGCAACCAACCTGGCCGTCGTGCTGGTGCTGTCGCTCGTGCTCAATGTGCTGGGCGTGGGCAGGGCGGTCACCGGCGCCGGCATCGACGTCGGCGCGCTGCTGGTGTTTTCGGTGGTGGTCGGCTTTACCGGCTCGATCATCTCGCTGTTGGTGAGCAAGCCGATGGCCAAGTGGAGTACCGGCGCGCGCGTCATCGACAATCCATCGAGCTCAACCGAGCTGTGGCTGGTCAACACGGTGCGCCAGCTGGCCGATCGCGCCGGCATCGGCATGCCGGAAGTGGCCGTCTACGATGGCGAGCCGAACGCATTTGCCACCGGCGCCTTCAAGAACTCGGCGCTAGTCGCCGTCTCCACCGGTTTGCTGGAAAGCATGAGCCGCGACGAAGTCGAAGCCGTGCTCGGCCACGAAATCGCCCACGTCGCCAACGGCGACATGATCACGCTGACCCTGATCCAGGGCGTCGTCAATACCTTCGTCGTGTTCATGGCGCGCGTGGTCGGCTTCTTCGTCGACAAGGTACTGCTGCGCAATAATGGCGAACGCCTCGGCATCGGCTACATGGTCACCGTGTTCGTCTGCGAGATCGTGTTCGGCCTGCTCGCGTCGATCATCGTCGCCTGGTTCTCGCGCCATCGCGAATTTCGCGCCGACGCCGGCTCGGCCAAGTTGCTCGGCAGCCCGGTGCCGATGCAGCATGCGCTGGCGCGGCTGGGCGGCATTCCTCCGGGCGAACTGCCGCAGGGCATGAATTCCCTCGGCATTTCCGGCGGCAACACCGGCTGGGGCGCGCTGTTCGCCACCCATCCGCCGATGGAACAACGCATCGCCGCGCTGCAGAGCCTGCAGCTTCGATAACAGGAGTTACATGAGTCAGTTTTTCCAGATCCACCCGGACAATCCGCAGGCGCGCCTGATCAAGCAGGCCGCGCAAATCGTCGGCAGCGGCGGCATCGTCGCGCTGCCGACCGATTCCTGCTATGCGCTGGTGTGCCATCTGGATGACAAGGCGGCGGTGGAAAAGCTGCGCCGCGTGCGCGGCATCGACGACAAGCATCACCTGACCTTGCTGTGCCGCGACCTGTCCGAAATCGCCCAGTATGCGCGCGTCGACAACAAGCAGTTTCGCATGCTCAAGGCGGCCACGCCGGGTCCGTACACGGTGATCCTCGAAGCGACCCGCGAGGTACCGCGCCGGCTGTCGCATCCGTCGCGCAAGACGATCGGCCTGCGGGTGCCGGAGAACGCCATCGCCCAGGCGCTGCTGGCCGAACTGGGCCAGCCGCTGATCGGCACAACCTTGATCACCCCTGACGACGTCCTGCTCAACGACCCGGAAGAAATCCGCGAGCTGCTTGCCAAGCAGATCGACCTGATCATCGACGGCGGCGCCTGCTCGATGGAGCCGACCACCGTCATCGACTTCTCTGCCGACGAGCCCGTGCTGGTTCGCCAGGGCCGCGGCGACGCCGCCATGTTCGGCCTGTAAGCATTCCTCGTACCTCTCAACCTTTGCCCGCAAGGTCGGCCAACGACCTTGCTCTGATAGAATCGCACCCATGAACGAAATTATCTCGGCGATCTCCGTCTATGCACTGCCGGTCATCTTTGCCATCACCTTGCACGAAGCCGCCCACGCCTACGCGGCCAAGTATTTCGGCGACTCCACGGCCTACGCGGCCGGCCGCATGAGCATGAATCCGCTGCGCCACATCGATCCTTTCGGCACCATCGTGCTGCCGATACTGATGTATGCGTTCACCCCGTTCGTGTTCGGCTACGCCAAGCCCGTGCCGATCGACTTCAACCGCCTGCGCAATCCGAAAAAGCAGATGGCATGGGTGGCGCTGGCCGGTCCGGCGGCCAATTTCGTCATGGCGTTCGGCTGGCTGGTGCTGGCGATCGTGCTGACCGCGACCCAGGTCGGCGAAGCCTTCCCGCACAAGGTTGCGCACGCCGGCATCGTCGTCAACGTGCTGATGTTCGTGTTCAACCTGGTGCCGATTCCGCCGCTCGACGGCGGGCGCATCCTGACGAGCATGCTGCCGAACCGGATGGCGTATAAGTTCGCCAAGATTGAGCCGTACGGCTTTTTCATCGTGCTTGGCCTGTTATATTTCAACATCCTGAACTACTGGTTCTTGCCGATGAGCGCCGCCACCAAGTTCGTGCTGGGCGTTATCACCACCCCCATTTCTTTTCTGCTGAGATAACCGACCATGTATCCCGAACGTGTCGTTTCCGGTATGCGGCCAACCGGCTCGATGCACCTCGGTCACTACCATGGCGCCCTGAAGAACTGGGTCAGGATGCAGTCGTCGCAGCCGTGCCTGTTCTTCGTGGCCGACTGGCATGCTTTGACGACCCACTACGACGATCCGGCCATCATAGAAAAGAGCGTATGGGAAATGCTGATCGACTGGCTCGCCGCCGGCATCGATCCGTCCCAGGCAACGCTGTTCATCCAGTCGAAGGTGCCCGAACATGCCGAGCTGCACTTGCTGCTGTCGATGGCCACGCCGCTTGGCTGGCTCGAGCGGGTGCCGACCTACAAGGACCAGATCGACAACCTGACGAGCAAGGATCTGGCCACCTACGGCTTTCTCGGCTACCCGCTGCTGCAGGCGGCCGACGTGCTGATCTACCGCGCCAGCCAGGTGCCGGTCGGCGAAGACCAGGTGCCGCACATCGAAATGATGCGTGAGATCGCGCGCCGCTTCAATCATCTGTACGGCAAGGAAAAAGGCTTCGAGGAAAAAGCGATGGAGGCGGTGAAAAAGCTCGGCAGCAAGCGCGCCAAGCTGTACCTCGAACTGCGCACCGAATACCAGCAGGAAGGCAAGGACGCCGCGCTGGACCAGGCGCGCGCGATGCTCGACGACGCCCAGAACATTTCGATGATCGACCGCGAACGCCTGTTCGGCTACCTCGAGGGCAGCCGCAAGCTGATCCTCGTCGAGCCGCAGGCGAAGCTGACGGCGGCGTCGCGCCTGCCAGGGCTCGACGGGCGCAAGATGTCCAAGAGCTACGGCAACTCGATTGCGCTGCGCGAAGACAAGGCGTCCGTCACCAGGAAGGTGCGCACCATGCCGACCGACCCGGCGCGCGTGCGCCGCACCGACCCCGGCACGCCGGAAAAGTGCCCGGTCTGGCAGCTGCACCAAGTCTATTCCGACCCGGCCACCAAGGAGTGGGTGGTGAAGGGCTGCACCAGCGCCGGCATTGGCTGCCTCGACTGCAAGCAGCCGGTGATCGACGCCATCGTGCGCGAGCAGGAGCCGATGCACGAGCGCGCCCAGCAATACCTGGACGACCCGACCCTGGTGCGCGCGATCGTCGCCGACGGCTGCGACACTGCCCGCAAGCTGGCGCAGGAAACCATGCGCGACGTGCGCGAGGCGATGGGCTTGGCGTACTCGTGATGGCATCCCACGCGCAAACGCAAGTGTCAAACTGGGTCGCGCGTTTCGCGACGATCATTCCGCCCGGCGAAGTGCTCGACCTGGCGTGCGGCAGCGGACGCCACGCGCGCCACCTGGCCGCGCTCGGCCACCCGGTCACCGCGCTCGACCGCGACGCCGCCGCGCTGGCGCTGGCCGCCGGCCCCGGCATCACGACGATGCAGTACGACCTCGAAGCCGACGGCGCCGCCTGGCCGTTCGATGCCGGCCGCTTCGCCGGCATCGTCGTCACCAATTACCTGCACCGATCGCTGCTGGCGCAGATTGCGGCGAGCCTGCGCCCGGACGGCGTGCTGCTGTACGAAACCTTCGTCATCGGCAACGAGGCATTCGGCAAGCCGTCCAATCCCGCCTTCCTGCTGGCGCGCGGCGAACTGCTGCGCTTCGCCCAGGCGCACGGTCTGGCCGTGCTCGCTTTCGAGGATGGTTTCTCGGCCGCGCCGAAGCCGGCCATGCTGCAGCGCCTGTGCGCCGGCGGCGCCGATTTTCCGGCCCGGAACGCCGTTCTGGATGGCGTTTCTGGCCGAGAATGAACCATTCGGGCGGCCTATCCGCTACAATCAGGTTTTATTGACTATCACAGCCGCGAAATTATGATCAAGGGCAGCATAGTAGCAATCGTCACCCCGATGCACGAAAACGGCAGCCTGGACTTTCCAGGTTTGCGCAAGCTGATCGACTGGCACATCGCCGAAGGCACCGATGGCATCGTGATCGTCGGTACCACGGGCGAATCCGCCACCGTCAGCGTCGAAGAGCATGGCGAGCTGGTCAAGCTGGCCGTCGAGCACGCGAAAGGCCGCATTCCGATCATCGCCGGGACCGGCGGCAATTCGACCGACGAAGCGATCAAGCTGACGCGTCACGCCAAGGATGTCGGCGCCGACGCCACCTTGCAGGTGGTGCCGTATTACAACCGACCAAGCCAGGAAGGCATGTACCGCCATTTCAAGGCGATCGCCGAAGCGGTCGACCTGCCGGTGATCCTCTACAACGTGCCGGGCCGCACGGTGGCCGACATGTCGAACGAGACGGTGCTGCGCCTGGCCGCGATCCCGAACATCGTCGGCCTGAAAGACGCGACGGGCAACATCGGCCGCGCCGCCGAACTGCTGCGCCTGGCGCCGAAGTCGTTCGCCCTGTATTCCGGCGACGACCCGACCGCGATCGCGCTGATGCTGCTGGGCGGCGCCGGCAACATTTCGGTGACCGCCAACGTGGCGCCGCGCGCCATGCATGAGCTGTGCGCCGCCGCCATGAGCGGCGACATCGCGCGCGCCATCGAGATCAACAACCGCGTCATTCCGCTGCATGCCAAGTTGTTCGTCGAGCCCAATCCGGTGCCGGTCAAATGGGCAATGGCGGAGATGGGCCTGATGCCGGCCGGCCTGCGCCTGCCGCTGGCGCCGTTAGCAAGCGAATTCCACGACACCGTCCGCGCCGCCCTGCGCGAAGCGGGTGTCCTCCCACAGGCCTGAACCGCAAGGTTCGGGATTTATTTCTGACACCAGCTGCTCGCAGCTTTTACCCAGTTACGACATGACTATTCGCAAGACATTTACCCCTGCCGCCACCCGCGGCTTCATTCTTTCCGCGCTTATGGTCAGCCTTAGCGGCTGCGGCATGATCGGCTCGGTGATGGAGTCCGACAAGCTCGACTACCGCGCCGCCAAGAAGGCCGCGGCGCTGGACGTGCCGCCGGACCTGACGCAGCTGCAGAAAGACAACCGCTACGCCGTGCCTGACGGCCGCGGCATCGCCACCGCCTCGGGCTACCAGCAGCAAACCGCGGGCACCGCCGGCAGCGTCGGCGTGCCGGTGGCCACCGCTGGCAGCGCCATCGGCGTGGCCGGCAACGCGGCGGTTCGTGTCGAGCGCAACGGCAATCAGAAGTGGCTGGTGGTCAAGCAGTCCCCGGAGCAGGTGTGGCCGCAGCTCAAGCAATTCTGGAATGACGCCGGCTTCACCGTCGCCACCGAGTCGCAGGCAACTGGCGTGATGGAAACGGACTGGGCGGAAAACCGCTCGAAGATCCCGCAAGACATCCTGCGCCGCACGCTCGGCCGCGTGATCGATTCGGCCTACTCGACAGGCGAGCGCGACAAGTTCCGCACCCGCCTCGAGCGCGCCGCGGACGGCGGCACCGAGATCTACATCAGCCACCGCGGCGCCGAGGAAGTGCTGACCGGCCCGCAGAAGGAAATCACCGCCTGGACCGTGCGGCCGAACGACCCGGGGCTGGAATCGGCCATGCTGGCCAAGCTGATGGCGCGCATGACGGGCGCCACCGATGTGAAGACGACCGAGACGGTTGTCGCCAACGCGCCGGCGCAGCCGCAGCACGCCAAGCTGGTCGGCAGCGGCGCCGGCAGCTACGTCGAAGTCGATGAAGGGTTCGACCGCGCCTGGCGCCGTGTCGGCCTGGCGCTCGACCGGGTCGGCTTCACCGTCGAAGACCGCGACCGCGTCAATGGCGTCTATTTCGTCCGTTACGTCGATCCGGACGCGGCCGGCAGCACCGGCTTCCTGAAGCGCCTGCTGACGTTCGGCAGCGCCGCCGACAAAGAGAAGGAAGCGCAGCGCTATCGCATCACGGTCAAGGCCGACGCGAGCGGCGCGGCCAGCCAGGTGATGGTGCAGACCAACGACGGCAAGCCCGAAACGACTGGCGCCGGCAGCAAGATCCTGAAGCTGCTGGGCGACGAGCTGAAGTAACCCGGAGCGCAAGCCCACAAAAAAACCGGCCACTGGCCGGTTTTTTTACGCACCGAATCGTCGTTCTGGTGTCAGGTCTGACATTAAGACATTCACGCGTGAATGTCTTTATGTCAGACCTGACACCAGCTTTTAATGACATTCGCAAAAGCATCAGGCGTAAAAAAACCGGCCCGTAGGCCGGTTCTTCCATGAAACGAATTACTTGTTTGCAGCCGATGCAGCAGCCGACGCAGCCGAAGCAGCGGTCGAAGCAGCGTCGACAGCGGTCGAAGCAGCAACAGCAGCGTCAGCAGCAGCCGATGCAGCTACCGAAGCGGCAGCCGAAGCGTCGGTTGCAGGAGCAGCGACAGGAGCAGCTGGAGCGACTTCAACGACTGGAGCTGGAGCAACAACTGCTGGCTCTTCTTTTTTGCTGCAAGCAGCTAAAGCAACAGCCATCAGGGAGATGATCAGCAAAGATTTTTTCATGGGTTTTCCTTAATAATTCAAAAGTAGACAACGGTATTGCGATGAATAATTACCGGTAATTATCGCTCTTTAGGGAATTCTCGTTAGCTTTCATACCTGTAATGGTGCTTGACAGACAACGGAAACTTCCTAACCCGATATTATAGCGAAATTTGGTGCTTCGCAATAGGCGAAAGATGCTTTTATGGAAGTTTTTCGCTCACGACAAACCTCCATATTGTAACAAGACATGTATATATGATCAATTGATCAGTTTTCAACATCTTCCCCAAATATAATTCGGCGATCGCTATGGAAACACTACAGGCCTGTTGTGGTAGGGCTCAGGCAAGGGCGCGCTTCGAGCCAGATGCCACTAAAGCGTTCTGCGCTGATCTCGGTGGCGGCCGGCGTGTCGAACGCCGCTTCACCGCGCATGTGATCGCTGTGGAAGCGGCGCACGATGTGCACGCCGTCGCCGATGCAGAATGAATCGGTCAGATGGCGCAAGCCGCTGCCGGTGGCGCGGCATTCGATCTGGTGGTTGAAGTCGCGCAGCAGTCGCACGAAGCGCGGGTAGGAGCGCTCGATGTGCTCGCTGCGGTGCATCGCCAGCTGGATCGACCCGCCGCCGGTGAGGAAATGGCGCAGCGCCGCATCGACGTCGGCCAGCCCGAGCGGAAAGACGCGGAAATCCGGGTCGAACAGCTGCAGCGTCGCCTGCGAGCGCGCGATGCATTCGCGAAAGCGGGCGCCGAACTCGAGGTGCGTGCTGAAGCGGTGGGCAACGGACTGTTCCATGTCAGCGATTCCTTCAGGCCAGTTCGACCCAGCCGTCCTGGTACCAGGTGTACAGCGCTTCGATGACGTCGTCCGAGGCGCTGGCCAGCACGCTGCCGGCCAGCGTGCGGCTGTTGGCCAGCGTATCGAGCAACAGCTTGTCGGCGCGGCCGACGGCAAACGATTCGCCGTTGATGAACACGTGCTTGCCGCGGTACAGCATCTGCGTTTTCAGCGACAGCACCACGCCGCGCTTGGCCAGCGCCTCCATGAAGCGGCCCATCGTCAGCGGCTTGCTTGGCCCCTTGAAGAACACATTGTGCTTCGGCTCGGACAAGTGTTCGCCCAGGAAGATGGTGACGTCCTCCTCGGTGAAGCGCACCTTGTTGATTTCCTCGGTGATGGTGGCGAGCATGTGGCGCGGAATTTCTGCCGGCTTGTTCGACGTTTCCAGTTCCGGGTCGGCGTAGCGGCCCGGCAGGTCGATCGAATCGGCCATGAACTGCAGGAACGCTTCGCCCAGTTCCTGGTAGGACGGCGAGCGGAAGCCGATCGAGTAGGTCATGCATTCGCCTTCAGCGATGCCGTCGTGGGCGTAGTGCGGCGGCAGGTACAGCATGTCGCCCGGTTCGAGCACGAATTCTTCCTGTGCCTTGAAGTTTTTCAGGATCTTCAGCGGCATGCCCTCGACCAGCGACAGGTCTTTCTGCGCGCCGATGCGCCAGCGCCGCTTGCCTTGCGCCTGCAGCAGGAACACGTCGTACGAATCGAAATGCGGGCCGACCCCGCCGCCGTCGGTGGCGAAGCTGATCATCAGGTCGTCGAGGCGCGCATCGGGAATGAAGCGGAACTGGCGCAGCAGCGCGTCGGCGCGGGCGTCGTACAGGTTGGCGCCTTGCACGAGCATCGTCCATTGCTTGCGCGAGCGCTCAGGCAACTCGGCCAGCGGCCCGTGCTGCATATCCCACTCGCCGTCGAAGTGGGTGATCAGGCGCGACTCGATAAAGTTCTCGGTGGCCATCTTGGCCAGCGCGTCGAATGGCAACACCGGCTTGAAACCGGGGATGGCCTGGCGGATCAGCAGGGGTTTCTTGTGCCAGTAATCACGTAAAAACTGGGCGGGCGTGATGTCGCCGAGCAGGGGTATTTTTTTCATGCGTCATTATAACCATGCTTGTATGGGGTGGCGACGTGGTCGGAGGTATAATCTGCCTGCTAAAACAATGAAAGGATAGCACTATGAAGATTGCCAAGAACACAGTAGTCACGGTCAACTACAAGCTGTCGGACGCCCAGAACAACCTGATCGAAGACGGCAGTCAGCCCATGGTCTACCTGCACGGCGGATACGAAAACACGCTGCCGAAGATTGAAGAAGAGCTCGATGGCAAGGAAGTCGGCTATGCGTCGACCCTCCAGATCGAGCCGGACGACGCCTTTGGCGACTACGATCCTGCGCTCGTCAAGGTCGAGCCGCGCAATCGCCTGCCTGAGCCGCTCGAAGTGGGCATGCAGTTCGAAGGCATGCCCGATTCGGCCGACGCCGGCGACGATGCGATGATCTTCACCGTCACCGACATCGCCGACGACAAGGTCGTCCTCGACGGCAACCACCCGCTGGCCGGCATGGCGCTGCGCTTCGAACTGTCCGTCATCGACGTGCGCGCCGCAACGGAAGAAGAGATCACGCACGAGCACGTGCATGGTGCGCATGGCCATCATCATGGCGATGACGACGAAGGCGATGCCGGCGACGAGTTCCGTACGCACCCGGTGCATTGATTTTCCTGGGGTCTGACGGCGTCCCCGTCAGACCCCGGTGCGGCTGCTGGCATTCGCCGGAAAGCTACTTTTCGTCCGCTGCATTCTTCAGCGTAAACGGTGACCCCGCCCCAGGCGTCACTTTCACTTCCACCGCACCCGATCCCAGGCTCAGATGGCCCAGGTTGCCGCGCCATTCGATGTCCGGCGTGGTGTCGCTGTTGGCTGCCGAATCGATCAGCAGCACCTTGCCGTTGAATTTCTGCGCCAGCGTGGCGATCTGGCGGCGCGGCTCGTCGAAGCCGTCGCGCCGTGTCGAGGCGCGCCCGAGCAGGGCGCGCAAACCGCGCGGCTGCTCCAGCGCCTTCACGTCGCCCTCCGAAAACAGCACGATCGCTTCGCGCTTCTCGCGCCTGGCCATGGCGAACAGCCGGTTCAGCCAGAAACGGTTGGCCACCAGCCGGTCCTCGTACTCGCTGTTGCGGCCGGCCTCCGGACGAAAATGGTTGTTGTTGGCCGGCAGATTGACGGTGGCGTACAGCACGTCGCCCACTTCCCAGTGGGCGTTTTCGGCATAGCTGCGGAACTTGGCGCTGGCCGACAAACGCGTCACCGGCAGCTTGCGCGCGCCGAGCGAGGTCGGCTCGCTGAAGAACAGCTCGCGCAGGCGGTTCAGGCGTTCGATCGCGGCCGAGCGGCCGGTGCTGTTCTTGCATTCGCTCCAGTCGCTCGCGCCGGGCACGACGATCATCGGCCGCCTGGCGTCGTCGAACATCTCGCGCCGCCGCTCGTACAGTTTGTCGCTGCACGGCTCCTTCTCGCCCTTGATGCCGGTGACGACGACGAACGCCAGCGCCGACTCACTTTCGTCGGCAATCGCGCGCTTCAGCTTTGCCTCGTCGCCGCCGTTGTGGAAGCTGTGGCCGATGACGCCGAACTGGTGGCGGTCCGGATTCTTCGGCTCGGCCAGCAAGGCGCCGTGCACCGCCAGGGCCGCCACGGCAGCGGCGAACTGTAGGTAGCAAGCCATCACGCGGACAAGCGCTTGAGCTGGTACAGCTGGTCGAGCGCTTGGCGCGGCGTCAACGCGTCAGGGTCGATCGCCGCCAGCGCCGCCAGCAGCGCGCTGCCGGCCGGCGCGCCGTCGCCGGCGGTGTCGTCCTCTGCCGCCGGCTCGACGCAGGGCAGTGCGAACAGGTCCAGCTGCGGCGTCGTCGCCAGCGCCTGCGACTCGAGCCGCGCCAGATGCTTGCGCGCCGCCTTGATCACACCCTGCGGCACGCCGGCCAGCTGCGCCACCTGCAGGCCGTAGCTTTGCGAGGCGGGGCCTGGCTGCACCGCGTGCAGGAACACGATGCTGTCCTTGTGCTCGACCGCCGACAGGTGCACGTTGGCCGCGCTCGGGTGGCTCTCGGGCAGCTGGGTCAGTTCGAAGTAGTGGGTGGCGAACAGCGTGAAGCTGCGCGAGGCGTCGATCAGGTGGCGCGCGATCGCCCACGCCAGCGCCAGGCCGTCGAAGGTCGACGTGCCGCGCCCGACTTCGTCCATCAGCACCAGCGAATGCTCGGTGGCGCCGTTCAGGATCGCCGCCGACTCGGTCATCTCGACCATGAAGGTCGAGCGCCCGCCGGCCAGGTCGTCGGTGGCGCCGATGCGGGTGAAGATGCGGTCGACCGGGCCGATCGTGGCGCTGGCGGCCGGCACGTAGCTGCCGATGTAGGCCAGCAGCGTGATCAGCGCGACCTGGCGCATGAAGGTCGATTTACCGCCCATGTTCGGGCCGGTGATCAGCAGCAGCCGGCGCTCGTCCGAGAAGCAGCAATCGTTGGCGATGAAGCGTTCGATCTGGTTCTCCACTACCGGATGGCGGCCTTCGCGGATATCCAGGCACGGCTCGGCCACCAGCTGCGGCGCCGACCAGTTGTGCTGCAGCGCGTGGGTGGTCAAGGCGGTCAGGGTGTCGAGCTGCGCCAGGCCATGCGCGATCGTCTGCAAGGACGCGATGTGCGGCGCCAGGTCGGCCAGCAGCTGCTCGTAGAGCAGCTTCTCGCGCACCAGCGCCTTGTCCTGCGCCGACAGCGCCTTGTCCTCGAACACCTTCAGCTCCGGCGTGATGTAGCGCTCGGCGTTCTTCAGCGTCTGGCGGCGGCGGTAGTCGTCCGGCACCTTGTCGGTCTGGCCGTGCGTGACTTCGATGTAGAAGCCATGCACCTTGTTGTATTCGACGCGCAGGTTGGCGATGCCGGTGCGGGCGCGCTCGCGCGTTTCGAGGTCGACCAGGAACTGGCCGGCGTTTTCCGACAGGCCGCGCAGTTCGTCCAGTTCGGCGTCGAAGCCGCGCGCGAACACCCCGCCGTCGCGCACCATCGCCGCCGGCTCCGGCGCCACGGCGCGCGTGAGCAGGTCGAGGCAGGCGTCGGGCGTGGCCAGCGCGTCGTGCACCGCTGCCAGCAGGCTCGCTTCGCCGGCGATGAAGCAGTGCTGCACGCTGCGGCGCAGCGCCGGCAGCTGCTGCAGGCCATCGCGCATGCTAGCCAGGTCGCGCGGGCGCGCCGACAGCAGCGCGATGCGCGTGGTGATGCGTTCAATGTCGGGCACCTGGCCAAGCGTGGCGGCCAGGGCGCCGCTGGTGTCGCTGGCGGCCAGCGCGCCGATGGCCGCGTGCCGCGCGCGCGCGACGACCTGGTCGCGCCGCGCGTGATGGAGCCAGTGGCGCAGCATGCGCGAGCCCATCGCCGTGCGGCAGTGGTCGAGCAGCGAGAACAGCGTCGGCGACTCCTGGCCGCGGATGGTTTCGGTCAGCTCGAGGTTGCGGCGGGTCGCCGCGTCGAGCCCGATGAATTCGTTTTCCGATTCGGTCGACAGGCTGCGCACGTGCTGCAGGCCGCGTCCCTGGGTCGACTGGGCGTAGCGCAGCAGCGCGCCGGCCGCGCCGAACGCGGCGCCCAGGCCATCGGCGCCGAAGCCGGTGAGGGTGGCCACGGCCAGCTGGTCGAGCAGCGCCTTGTGGCCGCCGACGACATCGAAGTGCCAGTCCGGCACTCGCTGCGTGTGCGCCATCTCCTTGTCGGCGAACAGGTCACCGAGGTCGGCGCCGTCGCCGCGCAAAATTTCGGCCGGCGCGATGCGTTCGAGTTCCTGCTGCAGGCGCACGCCGACGGTGCGGCTGTCGCCCGAGAACTCCATCAGTTTGAGTGCGCCCGAAGCGAGCGACAGCCAGGCCAGGCCGGTGGTGACGATCTTGCGCTGGCTGATCATGCACACTGCCAGCAGCGGGCGTTCCGCTTTTTCCGGCAGCAGGTCGGCGTCCGTCAGCGTGCCTGGCGTGACGACGCGCATGACCTTGCGCTCGACCGGGCCCTTGCTGGTGGCCGGGTCGCCGATCTGCTCGCAGATGGCGCACGACTCGCCCAGCTTGACCAGCTTGGCCAGGTAGGGATCAAGCGAATGGAACGGGATGCCGCACATCTTGATCGGATTGCCGTTCGAGGCGCCGCGCGCGGTCAGCGTGATGCCGAGGATGCGGGACGCCTTTTCGGCATCCTCGTGAAACAGCTCGTAGAAGTCGCCCATGCGGTAGAACAGCAGCATGGTCGGGTAGTCGGCCTTCAGGCGCAGATACTGCTGCATCATGGGCGTGTGCTTTTCGCCCGCGCCGTTCTTGATGGCGGCTGCGTTGATTTCGGTAGGAACTGTGCTCATTTCTTCTTTATCGGTATGGCGCTGGCGGCCCGGGTCTATGCCGGCATTTTACCGCTTTCGGGCTGCTCAGCCGTTGAAACCGTTGAACGGGCGATGCGCGCCGAAGGAAATTGCCGAACATCAGCAACTGAGAGGCGAACGCCAAAACAGTCGAGTAGATCGGATCGCGCATTGTCAAATCGGCTTGACCATCAGCCGATAACCGCGGCGGCTTGGAAAAAAATTCGAAAGCTGTTGGCAAAGCGCTTCGACCGCGTATAGAATCAACGCTGCCGAACAATGGCAAACGCTAGGGGTCCTGCAAGTCGCGAACGCGATGCGCGGGTGAGAAACACCCTCTGAACCTGATCTGGATAATGCCAGCGAAGGGAAGCATAGTGACACCGGCCGCGCGCCGTCTCCCTACCCTCCTTTGCTGGCTCCTGCTCAATTGATCGAGAAGCTACGCAAGGAGCCACATGAACGCCATCACCCCGAAATTCCTTTCCGCCACCGCCGTGGTGGACGAAGCCGCAATCCGTCCTTTGCCCATGTCGCGCAAGATCCATGTCGAGGGCAGCCGTCCCGACATCCGCGTGCCAATGCGCGAAATCAGCCAGGCCGACACGTCAGATTCCTTTGGCGGCGAGAAGAACCCGCCGATCTACGTCTACGATACCTCCGGCCCGTACACCGACCCGAACGCCGCCATCGACATCCGCTCCGGCCTGGCGTGCCCGCGCACGCCGTGGATCGCTGAGCGCGGCGACACCGACGAGCTGCCCGGGCCGACCTCGGCCTACGGCATCGAACGCCTCGCCGACCCGACGCTTGCCGCGCTTCGCTTCAACCTGCACCGCAAGCCGCGCCGCGCCAAGGCCGGCGCCAACGTCAGCCAGATGCACTACGCGCGCCGCGGCATCGTCACGCCTGAGATGGAGTTCGTCGCGATCCGCGAGAACATGCGCCGCAAGGAGTACCTGGCAGAGCTGCAGGCATCGGGCCCGATGGGCAACCGCCTGGCCGAGCTGATGGGCCGCCAGCATCCGGGCCAGTCGTTTGGCGCCAGCATCCCGGCCGAGATCACGGCCGATTTCGTGCGCGAGGAAGTCGCCCGCGGCCGCGCCATCATCCCGGCCAACATCAACCACCCGGAAGTCGAGCCGATGATCATTGGCCGCAATTTCCTCGTCAAGATTAACGCCAACATCGGCAATTCGGCGGTGACCTCGTCGATCGGCGAGGAAGTCGAGAAAATGACCTGGGCGATCCGCTGGGGCGGCGACAACGTGATGGACCTCTCGACCGGCAAGCATATCCACGAGACGCGCGAATGGGTGATCCGCAACAGCCCGGTGCCGATCGGGACTGTGCCGATCTATCAGGCGCTCGAGAAGGTCAATGGCAAGGCCGAGGACCTGACCTGGGAGATCTACCGCGACACGCTGATCGAACAGGCCGAGCAGGGCGTCGATTACTTTACGATCCATGCCGGCGTGCTGCTGCGCTACGTGCCGATGACGGCCAAACGCCTGACCGGCATCGTCTCGCGCGGCGGCTCGATCATGGCCAAGTGGTGCCTCGCGCACCACCAGGAGTCGTTCCTGTACACGCACTTCGAAGACATCTGCGAAATCATGAAGTCCTACGACGTCTCGTTCAGCCTCGGCGACGGCCTGCGTCCCGGCTCGATCTACGATGCCAACGACGAGGCGCAGCTGGCCGAACTGAAGACGCTCGGCGAGCTGACGCAGCTCGCCTGGAAGCATGACGTGCAGGTGATGATCGAAGGGCCCGGCCACGTGCCACTGCACATGATCAAGGAGAACATAGACCTGCAACTCGAACAGTGCGGCCAGGCGCCGTTCTACACGCTCGGGCCGCTCACCACCGACATCGCTCCCGGCTACGATCACATCACGTCCGGCATCGGCGCCGCCACTATCGGCTGGTACGGCACCGCGATGCTGTGCTACGTCACGCCGAAGGAGCACCTCGGGCTGCCAAATAAGGCCGACGTCAAGGACGGCATCATCACGTACAAGATCGCGGCCCACGTGGCCGACCTGGCAAAAGGCCATCCGGGCGCGCAGATCCGCGACAACGCGCTGTCGAAGGCGCGCTTCGAATTCCGCTGGGACGACCAGTTCAATATCGGCCTCGATCCGGATAAGGCGCGCGAATTCCACGATGAGACGCTGCCGAAGGATTCGGCCAAGGTGGCGCACTTCTGTTCGATGTGCGGCCCGCATTTCTGCTCGATGAAGATCACGCAGGAGGTGCGCGAGTACGCCGCCAAACAAGGCATTTCCGACATCGCCGCCCTCAGGCAGGGGATGGAAGTGAAGTCGGTCGAATTCGTCAAGCGCGGCGCCGAAATCTACCAGAAGCTGTGAGGTGAGCCAATGACGCAGATTATTCTAAACGGCGCGCCGCACCAGGTCGCGCCGGGAGCAACCCTGACCGACCTGATGGAAGCGTTGGCGTTGCCGCACCAGGCGCTGGCGCTGGCGGTCAACCGCAACGTCGTCCCACGCCAGCAATGGCGCGAGCGCGGCCTGCAGCCGGGCGACCAAGTCGACCTGGTGCACGCCATCGGCGGCGGCTAACGAAATACGAAAGAGACCACATGAATGAATCGAACGAAGGACTGACAATCGCCGGCAAGACCTATCGATCGCGCCTGCTGGTCGGCAGCGGCAAGTACCGCAACCTGGCGCAGACCCGCGAGGCGACCGATGCGGCCGGCGCCGAGATCATCACGGTGGCGATCCGCCGCGTCAACATTGGTCAGGACCCCAGCGCACCGAGCCTGCTCGACGTGCTGCCGCCATCGCAGTACACCATACTGCCCAATACCGCTGGCTGCTACACGGCGAAGGATGCGGTCTACACGCTGCAGATGGCGCGCGAACTGCTGAACGGCCACAAGCTGGTCAAGCTGGAAGTGCTGGGCGACGAGAAGTCGCTGTTCCCACACATGCCCGAAACTTTGGTCGCTGCCGAAGCGCTGGTGAAGGACGGCTTCGACGTGATGGTCTACTGCAGCGACGATCCGATCCAGGCCAGGCTGCTCGAACAGATCGGCTGCGTCGCGGTGATGCCGCTGGCGTCGTTGATCGGCTCCGGCATGGGCATCCTCAATCCATGGAACCTGTCGCTGATCATCGAGCAGGCCAGCGTACCGGTGCTGGTCGACGCCGGCGTCGGCACGGCGTCGGATGCGGCGATCGCGATGGAACTCGGCTGCGACGGCGTGCTGATGAACACCGCGATCGCCGGCGCGCGCGATCCGGTGCGCATGGCGCGCGCGATGCGCATGGCGGTGGAGGCCGGCCGCGAGGCCTACCTGGCAGGCCGCATCCCGAGGCGGTTTGCGGGCTCGCCGTCATCGCCGATGGCTGGACGCCTCGCATGACATCGCGGCCGACCGTGCTGGTGTTCGCCGGCGCGGACCCGAGCGGCGGGGCGGGGATCGCCGCCGACATCCTCGCCATTGCGGCGCAGGGAGCACATGCGCTGCCGGTCATCACCGCGCTCACCGTGCAAGACAACGACCGCGTGTACGACGTGCTGCCAGTCGACAGCAGCGTGGTGCGCCGGCAGGCGCTAGCACTGATGAACAAGGTGGCGATCCACGCGGTGAAGCTCGGCATCCCGGGCAATCGCGCCAACGCCGAGGCGATTGTGGATCTGATTGGCCAACTTCGCCTGATCCACCCGGACCTGCCGGTGGTGCTGGACCCGGTGCTTGCCAGCGGCGCCGGCGACGCTCTGGCGCGCACCGATGCGCTCAATCCGCTGCTGGCGCTGGCAACCGTCGTCGTGCCGAATTTGCCGGAAGCGCGCGCCTTGTGCGCCGACGGCACCAACGTGGCCGAACAGGCCGCCAGTCTGCGAGCGCGTGGCTGCGCCAATGTTTTCGTCACCGGGGGCCACGCTGAAGGCGCACTGGTGGCCAACCGCTGGTTCGGCGATGACGGCGAACGCGTTTGGTCCTGGCCGCGTTTGCCAGGGGCGTTTCACGGCAGCGGCTGCACGCTCGCTTCCGCCATTGCGGCGCGGCTGGCGTGTGGCGACCGGATGGAACACGCGCTAGACACGGCGCAGCGGTTTTGCCATCGGGCGCTGGAAGCGTCGTTCGCCATCGCCGAGGGCCAACGCATTCCGCTGCGCTCCCATTTCACCCTTCAGAGGATTCCATGAGAGGGCTATATCTTGTCACACCCAACTGGGACGACACCGCCGCGCTGGTCGACGCCACCGCTCACGCCTTGCGTTCTGGAAGCGCCGCGCTGGTCCAGTATCGCCAGAAGACCGCAAGCCCGGAACTGCGGCGCGAGCAGGCCGTGCAGCTGCTGGCGCTGTGCCGGCGCCACGGCGTACCGTTCATCATTAACGACTTCATCGACCTGTGCCTGGAGCTTGACGCGGACGGCGTGCACGTAGGCGGCACCGACGCCTCCGTGACCGAGGCGCGCAAGCTGCTCGGCGCCGGCAAGATCGTCGGCGCATCGTGCTACGGTGACAAGCAGCTGGCGCTTGACGCCGCCGCCACTGGCGCGAGCTATGTCGCGTTCGGCGGCTTTTACGCGTCGAAAGTGAAGCAGTACCCGGTGACCACGCCGGCCGATATCGTCAGCTGGGCCAGGGCCGAGATCGCGCTGCCGTGCGTGGTGATCGGCGGGATGACGCCGGCCAACGCGGCGCCACTGGTCGCGCGCGGCGCTGACATGGTGGCGGCAATCAGCAGCGTGTATGGCGCGCCGGTGATGGAGGTGGCGATGCACGAATTCGCGCGGCTGTTCGCCGAATGAGGCAATGAAAGTCGTCGTATTGGGCGCCGGCGTGGTCGGCACGGCGTCGGCGTGGTACTTGCGGCGGGCCGGCCACGAGGTCACGGTGCTGGAACGCCAGCCCGGTCCCGCGCTGGAGACCAGCTTCGCCAACGGCTGCCAGATTTCGGTGTCGCATGCCGAACCGTGGGCCAATCCCGCCACCTTGCTCAAGGTCCTGGGTGACCTTGGCCGCGCCGACGCGCCGCTGCTATTTCGCCTGCGCGCCGATCCGCTGCAATGGCGCTGGTGCCTGCAGTTCGTGCGCGAATGCCGGCCGGCCCGGGTGGCGGCCAACCTTCGCAATATCGTCGCCATCGCCGACTACAGCCGGCGCAGCCTGCAGGCCTTGCGCGCCGAGACCGGGATCGAGTACGACAGCCTGGCGCGCGGCATCCTGCATTTTTATACCGATCAGCGGGAGTTCGACAAGTCTGCCCATGCGGCGGCCGCGATGCGCGACCTGGGCTGTCCGCGCAGGACGATCGGCGCAGACGAGCTGGTGCGCATCGAGCCGGCGCTGGCGGGCTTGCGCGCGCAGCTGGTGGGCGGCGACTTCACCCTCAGCGACGAGTCGGGCGACGTCTACAAATTCACGTCGAAACTGGCCTGCAAGGCGGCGGCTGCGGGGATCGACTTCCGCTACAACACGACCGTCACCCGCCTGCTGACCGAAGGCGGCAAAGTAAGCGGCGTCGAGATCATCGATTGCGAAGGCAGGCACCAGCCGCTGCGCGCCGACGCCTTCGTCATCGCGCTCGGCAGCTTTTCGGCGGCGCTGCTCGCGCCGCTGGGGATTGGGCTGATGATCTATCCCGGCAAGGGCTATTCGGCGACCTACCCGATCGTCGATCCTGATGCGGCCCCGACGGTGTCGCTCACCGACGACGGCCACAAACTGGTGATGTCGCGGCTGGGATCGCGCCTCCGGGTGGCCGGCACCTGCGAGTTAAACGGCTACTCGCGCACGCTCGATCCGGTGCGCTGCGACGCGATCACGCGGCGCGTGCGGGCGCTGTTCCCCGATGCCTGCGACTACGGCAGCGCCACCTATTGGGCCGGCTTACGGCCGCTGACGCCGTCGAACGTGCCTTACATCGGCAAGACGCGCTACGCCAACCTGTACCTCAACACGGGACACGGCACGCTCGGCTGGACCATGGCCTGTGGTTCCGGCCGCGCGCTTGCCGATATCGTCTCAGGGCGCCGGCCGGAAGTGGAATTCGCTTTCGCAGGGATGACTTAGCGGTCGGCCGCCTCGAATATTGGCCCCGCCAGCAGGCTCGGTTTTGATAAATGATATATATCGAAATAACAGTATCAATGGCTTTACGGGACCATTCCGTTTCAACAACAAAACCCGCCGAAGTGCATGGCCGCGCCGTGGAAGGCGTCTACTACCGGGTCTCGCCACTCGAAACGAAGCTGTGCCGCGGCGACGAAGCGATCGTGGTCGGCGGCGGCAACTCGGCGGGCCAGGCGGCGGTGTTCCTGGCCAGCCACGCAGCGCGCGTGCACATGGCGGTGCGCGGCGATGGCCTCGCCGACAGCATGTCGAATTACCTGTCGACCGCATTAGCGCGACGTCCCCCCATCGTCGTGCATGCGCATACCGAGATCACTGAACTGGAGGCAGACGAACACGGCGTCGCCCGCGTGCACTCGGTCAACCGCGGCGGCGGCATCGACTAGTGGCACCTCGTGCGCTGAGTGTTCCTGTTCGTCGGCGCCGTTCCGAATACCGGGGCTGGCCGACTGCGGCGTCATGCTCGATTAGAAAGGCTTCGTCCAAACCGGCGCAGTCGTGGCCCAGGTCCACGCCTTTTTCGCCCAGCAGGCCTGACCCTGTCCGGTGTGCGCTGGCACGGCGCCGACTGAGGTAGCCGGGCAGGACGCCGCATTACCACACATTGGATCTTGCGCTGGCCGCAGTGGGAGAGCCGCACAGCGACGTGGTGGCCGCGCTGCTGACTGAAAAGATGTAATTAAAAGGAACAGCTTGGTTATACAAAACTTCCCCTCGTTTTTATATGTCATTAATCCGATTAGGCATTATCCTGGATTAATAATGACAATAGGAAATTTACGAAGAAGTTACTAATTGGATAGATGTCGTTGTTTACATCAGATTATATTGTTGCATTTAATTTATTCTAATGCGTTGATTTTGAACGACGTTCAATATCGGGAACAGTTTGTGCTTTAGATGAAAGCACAACCAACTATATCTGATCGGAAATTATCAAAAAATTTACCTTTGGTAAGATCGCAGCCGCCGCTGCTTTATTACTCGGCGCAAGCGCCAGTCATGCCAGTCTCATTCTGGTCGCGCCAGAAAACTTTGGCGGCACGTCGCGCCGCAAGCGCGCCTGATCTTTGCGGTCAGCATGCGCCGGCGATCAGCGCCGGCGCAGCCTTGCTGACCGTTAGCGGTCGACCGTCGCCATCCGCGCTGCGTTGTAGCGCGGGCCGGCGACGTGGGACAGGGCGCCTTCGAGCTGCGCCATGTCCGCCACGCTGAGCGAGATGTCCGCGGCGACAACGTTTTCTTCCAGATAGGCGCGGCGCTTGGTGCCGGGAATCGGCACGATATCCTCGCCCTTGTGCAACGCCCACGCCAGCGCAATCTGTGCCGGCGTCACCCCTTTCGCCACACCCATGTCCCGCACCACCGACGCTGCCGCCATATTGGCATCGTAGTTGGCGCCCTGCAGGCGCGGGTCGAGGTGGCGGAAATCCGATTCAGGATACTCTTCGGCCCGTTTCGCGGTGCCGCTCAGGAAGCCGCGTCCAAGCGGGCTGAACGGTACCAGTCCAATGCCGAGCTCGCGCAGCACCGGCAACACGTCCGCTTCCAGATTCCGTTCCCACAGCGAGTACTCGCTTTGCAGCGCGCTGATCGGATGGACCGCGTGGGCACGGCGGATATTGCCGACGCCAGCTTCCGACAAACCGAGGAAGCGTACCTTGCCTTGCTGAACCAGGTCGGCCATGGCGCCGACCACCTCCTCGATCGGCACCTGCGGGTCGATCCGGTGCTGGTACAGCAGGTCGATGTAGTCGGTGCCCAGGCGCTTGAGCGATCCTTCCACCGCTTCCCGAATATGCGCCGGCCGGCTGTCGAGCCCGGTCCGGTCGTCGCCATCGAGCTTGAAACCGAACTTGGTGGCGATGACGACGTCGTGTCGCCGGCCCTGCAGCGCCCGGCCCAGCAGCAGTTCGTTGTCGTAAGGACCGTACACCTCGGCCGTGTCGAACAAGGTCACGCCCAGTTCGATCGCGCGGTGGATCGTGGCGATCGACTCGGCCTCGTCGGCGGGGCCGTAGGCAGTGCTCATGCCCATGCATCCGAGTCCCAGTGCCGAAACGGCCAGTCCGCTTGAACCCAGATTGCGCTGCTTGATCATCTTCTTCTCCTCAGTGTTAAGTGTGAAGCCAGTATCGTTTGATTTCGTTGTGTACACAATCCGGTTAAAATGCAAAGGATTGTTGATTTGAACGCAACGATGAGGGCGGAAACATGGAGATGTTGCGGGAAATGGCGATCTTCGCCCAGGTCGTCGACAGCGGCGGCTTTTCGGCGGCCGCGCGCCAGCTCGGCCTGACCACGTCGGCGGTCAGCCGCCACGTGTCGCGGCTCGAAGCGCACCTCGGCGGCCGGCTGTTGCAGCGCACCACGCGCTCGCTGGCGCTCACCGAGCTGGGCGGGCATGTGCATGCCGCTTGCGCGCGCATGCTCGGCACCGCGCGCGAGATCCATGCGCTGGCGGGCAACTACAGCGCGCGGCCGAACGGCGTCATCCGCGTCACCGCGCCGGTCGCGTTCGGCCAGCTGTGGCTGGCGCCGAAGCTGCCGGGCTTTCTGGCGCTGTATCCGGAAGTCGATGTGCAGCTAACCCTGGTCGACCGCATTGTCGACCTGATCGAAGACGGCGCCGACCTGGCTATCCGCATCACCCGCGAAGTGGCGCCCGGCCTGGCGGCGCGGCCGCTGTGCGCGATGCGCTACCTGCTGGTGGCGTCGCCCGGCTACCTGGCCGAGCACGCCGCGCCGATCACGCCGGAGGAGCTTGCCGCGCACCGCTGCAGCCACGTCGGCGCGCCGTTCGACGGCCCCTGGACGGTGCAGCGCGGCGACAGCGTGGTCAGCGTTAGCGTGCCGGCGCGCGTGACGATCAACAACAGCGCGGCGATCCTGGCGATGGTGGAAGCGGGCGGCGCCATCGGCCTGGTGCCCGACTTTACGGCGCGCGCCGCCTTGGCGGCAGGCCGGGTGGTGCAGGTATTGCCGGACTGGCGGTTGTGCGAACCGCATGGCGGCGCCGTGCACGCCGTCTATATGCCCGGCAAACACCTGGCGCTGAAAGTGCGCGCCTTTATCGACTACGTCGTCGCCGCGCACGCCGACGCCGGCTAGCCGGCGTCGCCTGGCGCTGCAACGCGGCGCAGTTCCGTTGCGATGAGCTTGCGAAGATTTACCTTGTGCATCTCGGCCGTGCGGCGGGCGCGCGCCAGCGCTTCGCCGCTGATGTCGATCTGCATCGGCGTGGCCGCAGGAAAAACCATCGACGGCGCCAGCAGCTGCAGCATGCGCCGCGTCGATTCGCCGCTGGCCAGCGTGGCCGCCAGTGTTTCCACCGGCTGGGTGATCGTCTCGAGCTGGTGCCATCGGGCGCGCTCGGCGACGACCTGCGCCATGTAGGTCGAGTGTCCCGTCATCGCCGCGACGCGCTCGACTTCGTCCATCGCTTCGGCCAGCGCGCCGAGCGCCGTTTCAAGCCGTCCCGCGGCGTCGAGGTAGGTGTTGGGTCCGGAGGAATCGTCTATGTCGTTCATGATCAGGTCCTTGCAGTGGATCGGGCTAGTATTGTGCGCCGCATGGCGCGTGGTGGACGCACGCATGCTCCCCGATGAGGCAGCCGGACCCGTGCACACATCAACCGGCGGCGGCGCTGCCCTCCTGTTCGATGACGGCGCGCCGCAGGATCTTGCCGACGTTTGATTTGGGCAGCGGCTCGTCGCGAAACACGACAATTTTCGGCACCTTGTAGGCCGCCAGGTTGGCCCTGCAATATTCGATCAGCTCGGCTTCGGCGAGCTGCGGGTCTTTGCGCACCACCACCAGCTTGACGACCTGGCCGGCGCGCTCGTCCGCCGCGCCGACGGCCACCGCTTCGAGCACGCCTGCGTGGGCCGCCACCACTTCCTCGACCTCGTTCGGAAACACCTTGAAGCCGGAGACGATGATCATGTCTTTCTTGCGGTCGAGCAGGCGCACGTAGCCTTGCTCGTCCATGGCGCCGATGTCGCCGGTGCGCAGCCAGCCGCCGGGCGCGAACACCTTCGCCGTTTCTTCCGGATTGTTCCAGTAGCGCTGCATCACCTGCGGGCCGCGCACGCAAATTTCGCCCGGTTCGCCCAGCGGCAGCGGCGTGCCGGCATCGTCGAGGATGGCAACTTCGGTCGACGGAATCGGCAAGCCGATGGCGCCGGTGAAGTGGCCCGCGTCGAGCCGGTTGGCGCAGACGATCGGCGACGTCTCGGTCAGGCCGTAGCCTTCGGTGACAGGGACGCCGAATCGCTGCTGCCAGCGCTCGGCCACGCTGCGCTGCATCGCCATGCCGCCGGCCACCGCCAGTTTCAGCGTGCCGCTGGCGGCGTCTTCCACGCCAGGCGTGTCGAGCAGCGCGCGAAACAGCGTGTTGACGCCGATGATGGTGCTCGCCTTGGCGTGCTTCATCTCCTTGATCAGTGCCGGCAGGTCGCGCGGGTTGGTGACCAGCACGTTGGTCGCGCCCAGCCGCATGAAGGCGAGCGTGCAGGTCAGCGCGAAGATGTGGTACAGCGGCAGCGGCACCAGCGCCACCTCGCGTCCGGGCGTGAGCACGCCGCGCACCCATGCCTCGGTCTGCAGCACGTTGGCCACCAGGTTGGCGTGGCTCAGCACGGCCGCCTTCGGCACGCCGGTGGTGCCGCCGGTGTATTGAAGCAGGGCAGTGTCGGCGCCATTGATGGGCAACGCCGACATATCCGATACGGCGCCGGCGCGCAGCACGTCGTTGAAGTCGAGCGCGCCGTCGATGTGCCATTCGGGCACCATGTGCTTGACGTGGGCGACGACGAAATTGGTCAGCAGCGCGCGCGGCAGGTGCAGCATGTCGCCGACCTTGGTGGTGATGACGGTGCGCACCGAGGTCGACGGCAGCACCTGCTGCACGATGTGGGCGAAGTTTTCCAGCACCACGATGCAGGTGGCGCCGGAGTCGACCAGCTGGTGCAGCAGTTCGCGCGCGCTGTACAGCGGGTTGGTGTTGACCGCAACGCAGCCGGCGTGCAGCGTGCCGAACAGCGCGATCGGATATTGCAGCAGGTTCGGCAGCATGATGGCGACGCGGTCGCCTGGCTGCAGGCCGGCCTTGTGCCGCAGGTAGGCGCCAAACGCGCGCGCCTGCTGATCGAAGCGCCGGTAGGTCAGGGCGGCGCCCTGGTTGGCGAAAGCGTCGCGGTCGGGCCAGGCGGCGACCGACGGCGCAACCAGCGCCGGCAGCGACGCAAACGCGGCCGTGTCGACCTCGGCCGGCACGTCGGGCGGGTAACTGCGCAGCCAGGGTTTTTCCATGAGGCCACCTCGGGTAGATCGGCACGCGCACGCACCGTACCAATCTACCTTGCGCCACCGGCGCGGCCGCCACCTGATGCACATCAATCGAGCGTGGCGCGCTGGCCGAAGCCGTCCGGACCTACCACTCGAGCGGCTGCTTGCTCATGTTCAAGTTATCGTGGCGGCGGCGTTGGCGTTTTAGCGAAGTTGGAGTTGCCGGCGCCTTCGGCGTGGCGGTGCGGCGGTCGGCCGGCGAGCGTGCCGTCGGGCCGCGCCGCACCGTCGACTCGGCGGTGGCGTGGTAGTCGGTAGTTGATTCTAAGGAGAAATCCAGCATGGCAGCCTCCAAGGAAATAAGCTGCATTCAGGATAGGGCGGCGCCGGACAGGAGATACTGAGCGAACCCAAGCGTAGTGGCCGATGACCGTTGCGGACAAGCCGAATTGTTCTGCGTTCGAAGGCGTTATTTGTCGGCCGTGTGCAACTCGAGCGATACAGACAGCTGGCGGAACATGTCGATGTAATGCTTGTCGATATGCTCGACAATGTCGTCCGCAGTCGCCTGATTGTAGGTGAGTGAGCCGCGTTCCTTGTCGGTCAGCATCGCCATCCAGCCGTCGCCGTCAGCGATTGACTGGCGTCTGAACGCCTCGAGTGCGGTGTCCCGCACGCCAATTAAACCAGTAACGCCTTGGACGGTGAGATAGTCCCTCAAGGAGTTCCATGCAAGCTCGTAAGTGAGTTCAAACGAATTGACAAAGCCCAGCTTCTCGAGCCGCGACAATTGGCGTTGGCCGCTGAGCTGGTCGGCTTCTTCGAGATGGCCGAGCGCCTTTTTAAAATTTCTGAAAGCGCTGTGTCCATGGAGTATTGGCGGGCATCATTTGGGCGGGTCAACTTCAAAGACCATGCCCAGATCGTACGCCAGTCTGAGGTGCTGACCCGCCACGATTCAACCCTGCGCGATGCGTGCCGCGATATGCGCCAGCGCTTCGTCGACCTGGTCGATCAGTATCAGGCACAGGTCGCCTTCCGTCAGCCGCGCCAGCGCCGTGTCGATGGCGATGAATTCGCCATTGATCTCGTCGATGTGGGTGGTGCGCGCGGCGCCGGCCAGGCCTTCGCGCAGCAGGCCGAGCACTTCGCCGTCTTCGCGTCCGCGCTGGCAGGCGTCCTGGTACAGCAGCACGTCGTCAAAAGCGGCGCCGAGGATCGCGGTCTGCTGGCGGATGTCTTCGTCGCGGCGGTCGCCGGCGCCGCTGATCACCACCGAGCGGCGCTTGGCCGGCATGCTTTCGACGGCGCCGACCAGCGCGGAGATCGCGTCGGGGTTGTGGCCGTAATCGGCGATCACGGTGGCGCCGCGGTAGTCGAACACGTTGAAGCGGCCCGGTGCGTTGTCGCTCTCGCTGGCAAACGACTTCAGGCCGGCGCAGATCGATTCCCACGTCATGTTCACCGCCCACGCCGCCGCCACCGAAGCGAGCACGTTATCGACCTGGAAGCCGATGGTGCCGTTGCGGGTGATCGGCACGTCAGACAGCGGCGCCGTGTACATCGTCTTGCCTTGCGCCGCGACCAGCAGGCCGTTGTCGACATAGACCACGCGGTGGCCGCGCGCGCGGTGCATCGACATGACCGGATGCTGCACGTCGGCGGTAAAGAAGGTGACCGCGCCGCGGCAGTTCTCGGCCATGCTGACCACCACCGGATCGGCGGCGTTGAGCACCGCCATGCCGTTGTCGGAGACGTTCTGCACGATCACGCGCTTGAGCACGGCCAGGTCTTCGACGGTGGTGATGTAGTTCAGGCCGAGGTGGTCGCCCGCGCCGATGTTGGTCACCACGGCGACCTGGCAGCGGTCGAACGCGAGGCCTTCGCGCAGCATGCCGCCGCGCGCGGTTTCGAACACGGCGGCGTCGACGTCGGGATGGAGCAGCACATTGCGCGCGCTGCGCGGGCCGCTGCAGTCGCCGCTGTCGATGCGGCGACCTTCGATGTAGACGCCGTCGGTGTTGGTCATGCCGGTGCGCAGGCCACCGGCGGTGAGCAGGTGCGCGATCAGGCGCACCGTGGTGGTCTTGCCGTTGGTGCCGGTGACGGCGACGACCGGGATGCGGCCGTCGTCGCCATCGTCGAACATCGACGAGATGATCGCTTCACCGACCGGGCGGCCCTTGCCGAACGACGGCGACAGGTGCATCCGCAGGCCGGGCGCGGCGTTCACTTCGACCACGCCGCCGCCTTGTTCTTCGATCGGTTTGAGCACGCTGTCGCACACCAGGTCGACGCCGCAGATGTCCAGGCCCACCATGTGGGCGGCGGCGACCGCGCGCGCGGCCACTTCCGGATGGACGTCGTCGGTGACGTCGGTGGCGGCGCCGCCGGTCGACAGGTTGGCGTTGTTGCGCAGGATGACGCGCTGTCCGCGCGGCGGCACCGAATCGGCCTCGTAGCCCTGGGCGGCCAGGCTGGCCAGCGCGATGTCGTCGAAGCGGATCTTGGTCAGCGACGTCGTGTGGCCGTTGCCGCGGCGCGGATCGAGGTTGACGAGATCGACCAGCTGGCGCACGGTAAGCACGCCGTCGCCGATCACCTGCGGCGGATCGCGCCGGGCGGCGGCGACCAGTTTGCCGCCGACGACGAGCAGGCGGAAGTCGTTACCGGGCAGGTAGCGCTCGACCAGGATATCGTCGCGAAACTGGGACGCGGCGGCAAAGCCGGCGTGCATCTGTTCTTTGGTGGTGATGTTGACGGTGACGCCCTTGCCCTGGTTGCCGTCCTTTGGCTTGATCACCACCGGCAGGCCGATCTCCAGCGCGGCGGCCCAGGCGTCGTCGGCGTCGAGCGCCACGCGGCCGTGCGGCACCGGCACGCCGGCCGCGTCGAGCAGCTTCTTGGTCAGTTCCTTGTCCTGCGCGATCGCTTCGGCGATGGCGCCGGTGCGGTCGATCTCGGCGGCCTGGATCCTGCGCTGGCGGCTGCCCCAGCCGAACGTCACCAGGCTGCCGTCGGTGAGGCGGCGAAACGGGATATTGCGCGCCACCGCGGCCTGCACGATCGAGCCGGTCGATGGCCCCAGGCGCACGTCTTCATCGAGTTCGCGCAGCTGCGCCAGCGCGCCTTCGATGTCGAACGCGGTGTCCGCGCTGGCGGCGTGGACCAGCTGCTCGGCCAGGTCGAGCGCCAGGCGCCCGACGGCTTCTTCGGAATATTCGACGACCACCTGGAAGATGCCGGCCTCCATCGTCGCCGTGGTGCGGCTGAAGGTCACCGGGCAGCCGGCCTGCGCCTGCAGGTCGAGCGCGGCCAGTTCCAGCACGTGGGCCATCGGGATGGTGTCGTCGTGCCCGGTCGGCTGCAGCGGCGACAGGGCCGGAAAGCGTGCGCGCAGGCGGGTTTCGAAACCGGCGAGGTTGCCGACACACTGTTCGTCCGGGGTGCAGGCGACGATCGCCTCCACCGACGTGTGGTGACTCCAGAGGTTGGGGCCTCGCAGCGCCCGTACGCGTGATACTTGCATAAACCGTGTTCCTGTCCTGCTTAGTGAATTAAATTAATGAGTCGATTGTTTTGGGGTGGCGTCGAAGGTGCGCAGGCCGGCGGCCAGCAGCGCCGGCTCGACGTCGAGCGCCCACGCCGCGGCCACCGCCGCCAGCACGCTGGCAGGGTACTTCGAGCTGGCGCTTTTCAGCGCCGCCAGCGGCAGCAGGGCGGTTTCGTCGGCGCCGCTGGCCAGCACGATGGCGCCGGCGCGCACGAACACTGCGCGCTTGCCGTCGGCGCGCTGGCGCGCCAGTACCGCGTTGTCCGGATCGACGGCGTAGAAAATGACTTCGCCGTCGCACAGGTCGGCCAGTTCGGCCACCGCGGCGTCGTCGGCATTGAGCACGGCGGCGCCGTGCGGCAGGATCACGTCGACCTGGGTGCGCACCACGTTGGCCATGGCGTCGGCGTCGCGGATGTAGAACTCGGCGAGATCATCGATGCCCTCCATGTCGGTGACGATGCCGACCTGGCACTTGTCGTAGGCCAGGCCTTCGGTCAGGATCATGCGCGCGTTGCTCTCGAAGACGGCGGCGTTCAGGGTGCGGTTGATCAGCAGGCGCTGGCCGGTTTCCCACTTGATGCAGTCGCCGCTGACGACCTTGCGCTGGTCCAGGTACATGCCCTGGCCGCTGACCACGCCGACGTGCACGCCGGTCAGGTTGACCAGGCAGCCGACCAGCCGCGCGATCAGGCTGGTGCCAAGCGTGCCGGTGACGCCGACGATCGGAATGCGGCCGCTGTCGCCCGGCTCGAACAGGTGCGCGATGATGGCGGTGCCGACCGGCCGTGCTTCGCCGTTGGCCGGCTTCAGGTGCGCCAGCAGGCCGGGGCTGGCATTGACTTCGATAATGGCGCCGCGCTGCTCGTCGAGCGGGCGCGAGATGTCCTCGCACACCAGGTCGACGCCGGCGATGTCGAGGCCCACCACGCGCGCGGCCAGCGCCGCCGCATGGGCGATCGACGGATGGATGCTGTCGGTGACGTCAAGCGAGACGTTGCCGTTCGGCTGGATCAGCACCTTCTGGCCGGCCAGGGGCACCGAATACGCCGTCATGCCCTGGCGCTCCAGTTCGAGGATGATCTCGGCGCCTCGTTCCGGCGCCAGCGCGTTCAGCGGCGAATCCTCGCCGCTGCCGCGGCGCGGATCGGTGTTGATCTGGCTGTCGACCAGGTCGATGATGTTGGCGGCGCCGTCGCCGGTGACCCACAGCGCTTCGCCCTTGGCGGCGGCCACCACCTGTTTGCCGACTACCAGGATGCGGTGCTCGTCGCCGGCGATGAAGCGCTCGACCAGCACGCTTTTGCTGTCGCCCTTGCGGCTGGCGAGGTGATAGGCGGCGACGACGTCGGCCTCGGTCATCAGGTTGAGCGACACGCCGCGCCCGTGGTTGCCGTCGTACGGCTTGACCACCACCGGCAGGCCGATGTCCTGCGCTTCTTCCCACGCTTCTTCAGCGCTGCGCACCAGCGCGCCTTCAGGCACCGGCACGCCGCACGACTTGAGCAGCGTCTTGGTCAGGTCCTTGTCGCTGGCGATGCTCTCGGCGATGGCGCTGGTGCGGTCGGTTTCGGCGGTCCAGATGCGGCGCTGCGCGGCGCCGTGGCCCAGCTGCACCAGGTTGCCGTCGGTCAGGCGGATCGACGGGATCTTGCGCTCGGTGGCCGCTTCGACGATGTGCGCGGTCGACGGGCCCAGGCAGTGCTGGTCGACCAGCTCCTTCAGCCTGGCCACGGTGGCGGCGAGGTCGAAGGCGGTGTCGTCGATGGCGGCGAGCAGCAACTCGCGGCCGGCGGCCAGCGCCGCCAGGCCGACGTGTTCGTCGCGGGTGCGAAACGCCATCTTGTAGACGCCGGTGTCGCCGGTCGAGCGCGTTTTGCCGAAACCGGTGCGCATGCCGGCCAGGTTTTGCAGTTCGAGCACCACGTGTTCGAGGATGTGGGCAGCCCAGGTGCCTTCGCGCAAGCGCTCGAGGAAGCCGCCGTGCTCGCCGACGCCGCAGCGGTGCACGACCAGGCCCGGCAGCCAATCGACGAGCCGATCGTACAGCCCCGGGATCAGGTTCGACGGCAATGCTTCGAGCGCGCCGATATCGACCACCGCCTCGATGACCGGGCGGTAGGTCCAGATGTTGGGGCCGCGCAGATGCGTCACGCGAAGCAGGGCAAGGTCTTTCTTGTTGATCATGTAGATTATTTCTTGATAACGGCCGCCGGCGCCGGCCGTGCTGAGGCTACGCCTGTGTTTGACTGCATCTGGCTGCACCCGAGGAAACCGCGGCTTCCTGAGGCACTTCATGTTGTATACTTGCTGTAACGAAGCTTACCGCGCCGAACCGATTTCTGCCAGTCTGGATGCGTTTGTCGGTGTCCGTCTCCTTTTGCATTTTCCCTTATTCCGAGAACACTTGCCTGTCACGGGCGGCACGACAATGACATCTCAACAACTTGCTTCTCCAGCGCTGCTCCCGGTTGCGGCCAGTTTCCTGCCCGACCAGTGGTTGCCTGACGTCGAGAAAAAACTCTTACCAGGGGAGAACGTTTTAACCAGCGTGGAGGTTGACCTCGACGCGAAATTGCGCTTTACCAAGGGCATCGTGGTGGTCACCGACCGCCGCCTGATCGCGCGCGCGCCGGGCGAATCGGAGTGGCGCGAGTGGAGCTACCGGCCCGGCCTGCGGCTCAAGCACGACGATCATGCCGGCGTCGGCCACCTCGAGCTGCTCGACCAGCAGGGCCGGCTGGCCGCCTGGCGTTTCACGCTGGGGCAGAACCTGCAGGCGATCCGCGTGCTCGACCATTTCCGCGAGCAACAGGACAGCTACGCCAGCGGACGCCCGGTGCAGGCGCCCGAACAGAACGTCTGCCCGAGCTGCAAGGCGCCGCTCGAGCCGGACGAGGAAGAGTGCCCGATCTGCACCAAGGTGCTGTACACGCCGCCGTCGACATGGACCCTGTTTCGCCTGTGGCGCTTTGCCAAGCCGTACCAGGGCCAGCTGGGGCTGGGCTTTTTCCTGATGCTCGCCAGCACCGCCGCGCACATGATTCCGCCGTATCTGACCATGCCGCTGATGGACAACGTGCTCATTCCGTTCCAGAACGGCCAGCCGGTCGACCAGAACCTGGTGTGGTTATATATGTCGGGCCTGCTCGGCGCGGCCGTGCTGGCCTGGCTGCTGGGCTGGTGGAAGACGTATGTGCTGGCGCTGGTGTCGGAACGGATGGGCGCCGACCTGCGCTCGGCCACCTATGAACACCTGATGAAACTGTCGCTCGAATTTTTCGGCGGCAAGCGCACCGGCGACCTGATGTCGCGCATCGGCAGCGGCAGCGACCGCATCTGCGTGTTCCTGTCGCTGCACCTGCTCGACTTCGCCTCCGACGTGCTGATGATCATCATGACCGGCGTGATTCTCTGCTCGATCAATCCGATGCTTGCCGTCATCACGCTGGTGCCGCTGCCGTTCATTGCCTGGATGATCCACCTGGTGCGCGACCGCCTGCGCACCGGCTTCGAAAAGATCGACCGCGTGTGGGGCGAAGTGACCAACGTGCTGGCCGACACAATTCCCGGCATCCGCGTGGTCAAGGCGTTCGCCCAGGAAAAGCGCGAAGCGGTGCGTTTCCGTGAAGCGAACAAGCACAACCTGGCTGTCAACGACAAGCTCAACAAGGTGTGGTCGCTGTTTTCGCCGACCGTGTCGTTCCTGACCGAACTTGGCCTGCTGGTGGTATGGGTGTTCGGCATCTACCAGGTGTCGAAAGGCGAGATCACGGTCGGCGTGCTGACCTTGTTCATCACCTACAGCAGCCGCTTCTACGGCAAGCTCGATTCGATGAGCCGGATCGTGTCGGTCACGCAAAAGTCGGCCTCCGCCGCCAAGCGCATCTTCGACATCCTCGACCATGTGTCGAGCGTGCCGGAGCCGGCCAACCCGGTCAAGCTCGACAAGATCGAGGGGCGCATCGACCTGCGCGAAGTCGGTTTCCGCTATGGCAACCGGGCGGTCAACCGCGGCATCACGCTCAACATCAAGGCCGGCGAATTCGTCGGCCTGGTCGGCCACAGCGGCTCGGGCAAGAGCACCCTGGTCAACCTGATCTGCCGCTTCTACGACGTCTCCGAAGGCGCCATCTTGCTCGATGGCGTCGACATCCGCTCGTTCGCCGTGTCCGACTACCGCCGCAACATCGGCCTGGTGCTGCAGGAGCCGTTCCTGTTCTTCGGCACCATCGCCGAGAACATCGCCTACGGCAAGCCGGGCGCCAGCCGCGAAGAAATCATCGCCTCGGCGCGCGCGGCGCACGCCCACGAATTCATCCTGCGCCTGCCGCAAGGCTACGACTCGATGGTCGGCGAGCGCGGCCAGGGCCTGTCCGGCGGCGAGCGCCAGCGCATCTCGATCGCCCGCGCGCTGTTGATCGACCCGCGCATCCTGATCATGGACGAGGCCACCTCGTCGGTCGATTCGGAAACCGAAAAGGAAATCCAGAAGGCGCTCGACAACCTGGTGCAGGGCCGCACCACGATTGCCATCGCACACAGGTTGTCGACCCTGCACCGGGCCGACCGGCTGGTGGTACTCGACCGCGGCGTGGTGGTGGAGCAGGGCAGCCATGACGAGCTGATGGCGCGCGAAGGCGCCTACCACCGGCTGTACGAGGCGCAGGCGCGCAACGTCGACGGCGACATCGACGACAACGAAGGATAAGCAATGGCGACCAGCACATTTCAGTTAAGCCGCGACAGCTTCGGCGCGCTCGTGCTCACCACAGATGACGGCTTGCTGCACCATGGCGTGTCGCCGGTGCGCGCCTTTCCGATCCAGTCGCCATCGCAGGGCATCTCGCTGGTGCTGCATGACGGCAAGGAAGTGGCGTGGATCGACGACCTGGCCGACCTGCCGCCGCCGATCCGCGCGCTGTTGCAGGAGGAACTGGACGGGCGCGAGTTCATGCCCGAGATCAGCCACATTGCCAGCGTCAGCAGCTACGCCACGCCCTGCACCTGGTTCGTCAAGACCGACCGCGGCGACACCGAGTTCGTGCTTAAGGACGAGGGCGACATCCGCCGTATCGGCGACGCGTCGTTACTGGTGGCCGACAACCACGGTATTCACTTCCTGGTGCGCAACATGTTCACCATCGACAAGCACAGCCGCAAGATTCTCGACCGTTTTTTGTAAGCACTGCAAGGAGTTCGCATGCATTACCTGTTGTGTTATGACCTGGCGCCTGACTACCTCGAGCGCCGCGGCGAATTTCGCACGCCGCACCTGCAGCTGGCGTGGGACGCCCAGGCGCGCGGCGAGCTGGTGCTGGCCGGTGCGCTGTCCGACCCGGCCGACCAGGCGATGCTGGTGTTCCAGGCCGACAGCCCGGACGTGGTCGAAGCGTTCGCCAAGGCCGACCCTTACGTCACGCACGGGCTGGTGACGAGCTACCGCGTGCGCCTGTGGAATACGGTGGTCGGCGACCTGGCGTTCACCCCGGTCAAGCCGTGAGCGAGCTGCGCTGGTCGTACTCGCTTGACGGGATTGACCTGGCGGATCTGTCGGCGCTGTTCGAGGCGTCGCCGCCGATGGGCAACAAGCCGCCGGCGGAGCTGAACATCGCGTTTGGCAACAGCATGTTCGTCTGCTTCGTGCACGATGGCGCCGCGCTGGTCGGCGTTGGCCGCGCGCTGGCCGATGGCGTCTACGTCGCTTATCTCGGCGACATCGCCGTGCTGGCGTCGCACCGCGGCATCGGCCTTGGCAAGCAGATCGTCGCCGAACTGCTGCGCCTTTGTGCCGGCCACAAGAAGGTCATCCTCTATTCAGTACCCGGCAGTGAAGAGTTCTACGAAAAGTTCGGCTTTCGCCGCATGCTCACCGCGATGGCGATCTTCCAGAATCAGGACGCCGCCATGGAGCGCGGCTACGTCGAGCCCGGCCCGGCGCATCATCCCATCGGGGTCTGACCCTGTTTTTGAGGCAAGCTGTCAGAACAACAATGTGGGGTCTGACCCTGTTTTTGAGGAAAGCTGTCAGAACGACAAAACGGGGTCTGACCCTGTTTTTGAGGAAAGCTGTCAGATTAGCAAAACGGGTCTGACCCTGATTTTGAGGAAAGCTGTCAGAATAACAAAACGGGGTCTGACCCTGGTTTTGGGGAAATGTGGCTTTGCCGTTCCACCGCTATAGTTAGTAGGGAGCTTGCAGCAGCGCTCTCATCCGCCGCCAGTGCGTTCCCTTCCAGTACACCCGGTTGCACACGTCGCAGGTGCTGAACTCTTGATGCAGCTCGCGCACGCTTGGCGGCAGGCGCTCGAACACCGCCGCCTTGTCGGCGCCGCGCAACGGCGCGTTGCAGTGCAGGCACAGCGAAAACGGCGCGGCGCCGGCGCGCAGGCGCAGCCGGTCGAGCACCTCGGCCAGCTGCGCCGCCGGCCGCAGCGCATGTACATAGCGACCGTGCGCGATGCTGCGCCGCTTGAGCAGCTCGCGGTCGCGCGTTAGCACCACCCGCTGCTCGGCACCGGCGATCCGCTCGATCTCATCGTCATCGAAGCCGTTGTCGTACAGCGTGTCGAAACCGGCCATGCGCAGCAGCCGCGCCAGGCCGCCGAGGTGGGCGTCGGCGATGAAGCGCCGCAGCGAGGCGGCCGGCGCGCGCAATTGCGCCAGCGCGCCGACGTCCAGCATGGCAAAGCGCGGGTACACCGCCACCCGGTCGCCGTCGCGCAGCGGGCAGTCGAACGGCGCCGGCGTGCCGTTTACCAGCACCAACTCCACTTCCGTATGCGGCACCCCAAGCGCTTCGATCATGTGCTTGGCGCTGGCCCCCTGCGCGCAAGCGCTGGCGAACGACCGCTGCCGCAGCGCCGGCGCCAGGAAGACGTTTAGCTCACCGTAGAACCGAAAAACAGACGTTACGGACATTGCCGCCATGCAAAGTGTTGTTAATCGGTGTAAATGTTTCTCTCTTTAAAGCTAAGCGCGTTAGCGAACATACTCGTCATCCCCGACAGGTAATAGTGAACGTCAATGGTCGATTGCCAATGTTAGATCGGCCAACCGAGTTTTCGATCCACCGCGTGAACCCACCCGGTGTTGCCCGAAAAGCTACAGCTACCAAAAGAAGGAAATACACTATGAACGCTCTGAAGCGCTATTCCAGAACTCTATTTTGCGCCGCCGGCTTGTTCGCCGCCGCGCTCGTCGCCGGTTGCGGCGGTGGCGGTGATCAAGGCCGCGATCCGATCCTCGGCCTGCCGGCCGCAGAACTCGTCAGCGTTGCAGTGACCCCGGCGACCGCCTCGGTCGCCATCGGCGCCACCCGCACGCTGGTCGCTACCGCGACCTACACCGACGGCTCGTCGCGCGACGTCACCGTCGGCGCCGCGTGGACCTCGGCCACCCCGGCTGTCGCCACCGTCAACGCCACCTCCGGCGTCGCCGTCGGCGTGAGCGTCGGTAACGCCGTCGTCACCGCTGCCTTCAACGGCAAGAGCGGCACGTCGACCGTGACCGTGCTGCCAGCGGCGCTGGTGTCGATCGCCGTGCTGCCGGCGAACCCGTCGGTCAACATCGGCGCTTCCCAGCAGTTCACCGCGATGGGCACATTCAGCAACAACACCACGCGTGACATCAGTGCGCTGTCGACCTTCCGCTCGGCCACCCCGGCCGTCGCCACCATCGACGCCGTCACCGGCCGTGCTCTGGGCTTGACTGCCGGCACGTCGGTGATCAGCGCGACCTCCGGCGCCCTGTCGGGCAGCACCACGTTGACCGTCAACCCGGTCACGCTGGTCTCGCTGGCACTGACACCACAGGCGCCAGTGCTGCAAATTGGCGCCGTGCGCCAGTTGACCGCGACCGCAACGTTCTCGAACGGCACCACCGCCGACGTCACCAGCGCCACCGCGTTCTCGTCGAGCATCGCCGGTAACGCTTCCGTCGGCCTGGCCAACGGCCTGATCACCGGTGTCGCCGCCGGTACTTCCGTCGTGACCGCCAGCTACAACGGCCAGACCGCCACCACCACCGCGACCGTGATCGCCAACGTCGCCCTGACGCGCATCGCCGTCACCCCAGCCAGCGCCAACGTTGCCCTCACCGGCACCCAGCAGTACACCGCCACCGCTACCTACTCGGATAACTCCACCGCCAACGTCACCTCGACCGTGACGTGGACGTCGAGCAACACCGCCATCGGCACCGTGCTCAACACCGGCGTGGCCACTGGCGTTGCCGCCGGCACCACCACCATCACCGCAACTTCCGGTCTGCTGTCGGGCAGCGCAAGCCTGACCGTCGGCGCCGCCGTGCCACCACCTGCCTCGGCACCGATCGACCTGGGCCGCGCCACCAACTTTGCAGTTCTGGCCGGCACCGCGCTGACCAACAACTCGGGCGGCACCACCTTGATCACCGGCGACGTCGGTTCGCCTTCGCAAACCACCGATCCGACCCTGGCTGCCGGTTTCACCAACTACAAGTCGGGCGCTCCGCTGACCAACGCGCTGGCTGACCTGCAAGTTGCCATCACCGACGCCAACAGCCGTACCTGCGACGTCAGCTCGGCCAGCGGCATCGACCTCGGCGGCGCTACGCTGAGCCCTGGCGTGTACTGCTACGCCGGCGCCATCAGCATCACCGGCACGCTGACCCTGAACGGCCCTGGCGTGTACATCTTCCGCACCCAGACCACGCTGAACACGACCGCCAACTCGATCGTCGCCCTGAACAACGGCGCCACCGCCGACAACGTTACCTGGGTGCCGGTTGGCCCGACCACGCTGGGCGCGAACAGCGTATTCAAGGGCTCGGTCCTCGGACAGGCCGCCGCCATCACGGTCGGCGACAACACCACGCTGCTGAACGGCCGCGTGCTATCGGCCGCCGCGGTGACCCTGCGCAACAACCAGATCACCAAGTAATCACCTACCCAACCCGGAGAATCATATGAAATTTGCTAACAAACTGGGCACGCTGACCGCGGTCGCATGCGCCATCCTGGCCAGCCAGGCCGCCTGGGCAGGTGAAGATACTTTCGTCAATCCCGACTGGGCCAACAGCGCCTGGTACGTCGGCGCCGGCATCGGCAAGACGCGCGCCACCATCGACGACGAGCGCCTGATCCGCAGCCTGACCGCCAACGGCGCCACGCTGAACAGCTTCACCAGCGACGAGCGCGGCACCGGCGGCAAGCTGTTTATCGGCAAGCAGCTGAACCAGTACTTCGCCATCGAGGCCGGCGTGTTCGACCTCGGCAAGTTCGGCTTTAACTCGACCACGTCGGGCAACGGCGCGCTGAACGGCGAAGTCGGTTTCCGCGGCGTCAACCTCGACCTGGTCGGCCAGCTGCCGCTGTCGCAGCGCTTCTCGGTGTATGCACGTGCCGGCATGAACTACGCCAAGGCGAGCCCGCACTTCACCGGCAACCGCCTGTACGCGGTGACCAATCCGAACCCGAGCGAGCGCAAGCTCAATGCCAAGGCCGGTCTGGGCCTGGAATACAAGTTCAGCGAAGCACTGGCGGTGCGCGCCGAAGTCGAGCGCTACCGTATCAACGATGCCGTCGGCAACCGCGGCGACGTCGACATGGCGTCGATCAACCTGGTCTACAAGCTGGGCCGCCCGGCCGCGCGCGCGGTCGTCTACACGCCGCCGCCGGTGGTAGCCGCGCCGATGCCGGCGCCGCCCGTCGTCGAAGCGCCGCCGCCGCCGCCGCAGCCGCAGCCGGTGTCGGAGAAGGTGTCGTTCTCGGCCGAATCGCTGTTTGACTTCGACAAGTCGATCGTCAAGGCGGACGGCAAGGCAGCATTGGACGGCTTGCTGGCCAACCTGCAGGGCATGGACACCGAAGCGATCGTGACGGTCGGCCACACCGACTCGATCGGCACCGATGCGTACAACGCCAAGCTGTCGCTGCGCCGCGCCGAAGCGGTCAAGGCCTACCTGGTGTCGAAAGGCGTCGAGGCAACACGCGTGTTCGTCGAAGGCAAGGGCGAGAGCCAGCCGGTGGCCGACAACAAGACTGCCGAAGGGCGCGCCAAGAATCGCCGCGTGACCGTCGAAGTGGTGGGCACCCGCACGACAACGAAATAAAACAGGGACTCCGCTGTTGTTCGCTTGCCACACCTTGTTCACATTCTATGCCCTATGAGTGTTAGCGAACAGAGCAGAAAGTGTAAAGCGGCAATAGTAGAGTCCAAGGTCGAAACACAAAACGCCTCGACCGCAAAGTTTCCCGCTACCGCAAGACGCGGTAGGTCACGGGAAGAAGTTAAAGCTGAATACTCACCATCAACAACATTAATACGGATAGAAAAAATGAAACTTGCTAAAAAAATGATCTCCCTGACCGCAATCGCCGCAGCCGTTCTGGCCAGCCAAGGCGCAATGGCGCAAAGCGACTTCGTCAATCCTGACTGGGCAAACAAGGCTGTCTACATCGGTGCAGGCATTGGCCAGTCGCGCGCTTTCGTCGATAACAGCGACATGTTCCGTCGTTTCGGTTCGACCGGCACGATCAACTCGTTCACCCAAGACCATAAAGACACCGCCGGCAAGCTGCTGATCGGTAAGCAACTGAGCCGCAACTTCGCCATCGAAGCCGCTTACTACGACTTGGGCAAGTTCACTTACGCCGCCTCGACCAGCAACGGTGGTTCGATGGTGCGCAACTTCGGCGCCCGTGGCGTGAGCCTGGACCTGGTTGCGATGCTGCCAATGTCGGAGCGTTTCTCGGTCTACGGCCGCGTCGGTGGTAACTACTCCCGCGTGGTCGACCAGTTCATCAACAACCGCGGCTACAACGGCGGCGACGATCGTGCCAAGACGTTCCAGCCTAAAGCTGGTGTCGGCGTCGAATTCAAGTTCACCGAAGCGCTGGCAGTGCGCGGCGAAGTCGAGCGCTATCGCCTGAAGGATGGCCTGGAAAACCGTGCTGACGTCAACGTCGCTTCGATCAACCTGGTCTACAAGCTCGGCCGTCCAGCAGCTCGTCCAGTCGTCTACACGCCGCCACCAGCTGCTGAGCCAATGCCAGCACCGCGCGTCGTCGAAGCACCGGCACCAGCACCGGCGCCAGTAGCCGTGTCGGAAAAGGTTTCGTTCTCGGCTGAGTCGCTGTTTGACTTCGACAAGTCGATCGTCAAAGCCGACGGCAAGGCAGCACTCGACGGCCTGGTCGCTAACCTGGCTGGCATGAACACCGAAGCCATCGTGACCGTCGGCCACACCGACTCGATCGGTACCGATGCTTACAACCAGAAGCTGTCGCTGCGTCGCGCTGAAGCTGTCAAGGCTTACCTGGTGTCGAAAGGCATCGAAGCTGGCCGCGTCTACGTTGAAGGCAAGGGCGAGTCGCAGCCAGTTGCTGACAACAAGACCGCAGAAGGCCGCGCCAAGAACCGTCGCGTGACGGTTGAAGTGGTCGGCAGCCGCACCGTCACCAAGTAATCCAGGTTCCTTGCTGTAAAAGCCGCCCGGTGTAAGCCGGGCGGCTTTTTTTTGGGCTATGTCACCGCTAAGTCGGGGAACGCGCCGAGCGCCGATCTCAGCAGCATTTCTGGCGAACTGATGCGGTCGGCGTCGATTGCCCAGCGCCAGCCTGGATAATTCGGCAGGTAGCGGCTCGCCACACCATTGAAGCGGCGCAGCCACTGCTTGAAGCGGCTGTGATACGCGTTCACGTTCTGCACGTGCAGCGCACCGTCGACCCGCCGGCCGGCCGAATGGTTGACGGCGCGGTGGCTGATGTGCGCGTCGCGCGCAAACGCCGGATAGGCGGGATGGCCGCCGGTGACCAGCAAGATATCGGCCGCGACCACGCTCGGCCGGCATCGTTTCAGATGGGCCGGCCGCAGCGGCGCCCGTCCGGTGACGAAGTCGACCGTCCTGCCGGTGCGGTCGCGTGCCACCAGAATGCAGTCATGCTCGTGCGACAGGCCGCGCCGGCGCGCAGATCCGCCGCGCCGGCGCGGCTGCCGGTCCAGGTGACGCGATCCCTTCTGCGATTCGAGCAAGTACGTCTCGTCGGCCTCGGTGATGCCGCCGAGCGGCAAGGTGCGGTCGTGCCTGACGCTGCTGAGGAAGCGATGGCGCCAACGGAAGCTGGTGTTCTTGTGGACGCCGACGACGGCTGCGGCGCGCCGGATCGTCGTCGATTGCAGCATGCACTCGAGATACGGCAGCAATTTGCTGCGCTGACGCAGGCGCGCCACCGGCGTGCCGGTCAGCGCATTGAAACTGCGCTTGCAGTCGAGACAGCGGTAGCGCTGCAGATCGTCGACCCGGCCATCGCGGTGCAGCCGCGTCGAGCGGCAGCGCGGGCAAGCGTGTGCCGCGCCGGCCGAGTCGATCAGGGCCACCGTTTTTTCTTGCTGCAAGCCGCGGTTCAGCGCCTGCGCCAGGTCGGCGCGCTGGCGCAGCGGCAAGCTGGCAACCTGGTCGATCCTACATTGCAATCGCCGTCACGGTGTGTGAACGCACGGTTGCAATTTCCCGGCAGAGTTCTAATACGCCATTGATTGCATAGCGGGGAAACAGGATGGGTAACAAGAACGGCGGGCCGCCGGCAGGCTTCGTGCGGGTGACCGGCGCGCGTGAACACAACCTCAAGAACGTCAGCGTCGACATTCCGCGCGACGCACTGGTGGTATTTACCGGCGTCTCCGGTTCCGGCAAATCCTCGCTCGCCTTCGGCACGCTGTACGCCGAGGCGCAGCGGCGCTACCTCGAATCGGTGTCGCCGTATGCGCGCCGCCTGTTTCACCAGATGCCGGTGCCGGAAGTGGACGACATCGTCGGGCTGCCGCCGGCGGTCGCGCTGCAGCAGCAGCGCGGCTCGCCCACCACCCGTTCGTCCGTCGGCAGCGTCAGTACCTTGTCCAATTCGCTGCGCATGCTGTATTCGCGCGCCGGCGATTACCCGGCCACCCAGCCGCTGTTGTACGCCGAATCGTTTTCGCCCAACACGCCGGAAGGCGCCTGCCCGGAGTGCCATGGTCTTGGCCGCGTCTACCAGGTCACCGAGCAGTCGCTGGTGCCCAACGACTGCCTCACCATCCGCGAGCGCGCCGTCGCCGCTTGGCCGCCGGCCTGGCATGGCCAGAACCTGCGCGACATCCTTACCACGCTCGGCTACGACGTCGATACCCCGTGGCGCGACCTGCCCAAGAAAGACCGCGACTGGATCCTCTACACCGACGAGCAGCCGACGGTGCCGGTGTACGCCGGCTTTACGCCGCAGGAAGTCAAGCAGGCCTTGAAGCGTAAGGAGACCCCGAGCTACCAGGGCACCTTTACGGGCGCGCGCAAATACGTGCTGCAGACGTTCGCCAACACCGAGAGCGCGTCGATGAAAAAGCGCGTGGCGCGTTACATGGTCAGCGCCGACTGCCCGCAGTGCGAAGGCAAACGGTTGCGGCGCGAATCGCTGTCGGTCAAATTTTCCGGCTACGACATCGCCGACATTTCGCACCTGCCGCTCGAACGGCTCGCGCAGATCCTGACCCCGTTCGCCGACGGCAGCGCCCCGCGCAACGCGCAAGACGCGGCGCGCCATCCCGAAAAAATCATCGTCACCCAGCGCATCGCCGAAGACGTGGTGGCGCGCCTGAAGGTGCTGCTCGACCTGGGACTCGGCTATCTCGCGCTCGAGCGCAGCACGCCGACGCTGTCGCCGGGCGAACTGCAGCGCCTGCGCCTGGCCACCCAGGTGAGGTCGAGCCTGTTCGGCGTCGTGTATGTGCTCGACGAGCCGTCCGCCGGCCTGCACCCGGCCGACACCGAGGCGCTGCTGACCGCGCTGGCGCAACTCAAAGCTGCCGGCAATTCGCTGTTCGTCGTCGAACACGCGCTCGACGTCATCCGCCACGCCGACTGGATCGTCGACGTCGGCCCGGCCGCCGGCGAGCAGGGCGGCCACGTGCTCTACAGCGGCCCGCCGGCCGGCCTGCAGCATGTCGAGGCGTCCCATACGCGGCGCTTCCTGTTTACCACCGAAAAGCCGCCGCACCGCCAGCCGCGCGTCGCCGCCGACTGGCTCACGCTCGAAGGCGTCACCCGCAACAACCTGCAAGGCCTGTTGGTCGACTTCCCGCTCGGCGTGCTCACCGGCGTGACCGGCGTATCCGGCTCGGGCAAATCGACGCTGGTCAGCCAGGTGCTCGTCGAACTGGTCGCGGCCGCGCTCGGGCATCCGCTGGAAGCGGAAACGGAAGAGGGCGACGAACTCGAGACCGGCGCCAAAACCGCGGCGCTTGAAGGGCGCATCGTGCGCGGCCTGACCGGCATCAAGCGGCTGGTGCGGGTCGACCAGAAGCCGATCGGGCGCACCCCGCGCTCCAACCTGGCCACCTACACCGGCCTGTTCGACCATGTGCGCAAGCTGTTCGCCGCCACCAAAATGGCGCGTGCGCGCCGCTACGACGCCGGCCGCTTTTCGTTTAACGTCGCCAAGGGCCGCTGCGAGCACTGCGACGGCGAAGGCTTCGTCATGGTCGAGCTGCTGTTCTTGCCGAGTGTGTACGCGCCGTGCCCGACCTGCGAGGGCGCGCGCTACAACGCCAAGACGCTCGAGGTGCGCTACCAGGACAAGAACATCGCCGAGGTGCTGGCGCTGACGGTGGACGCCGCCGCCGAATTTTTCGCCGGCGAGGCGCAGGTGGCGCGCTCGCTCGACATGCTGCGTGAAGTGGGCCTGGGTTACCTGCGCCTGGGCCAGCCAGCCACCGAGCTGTCGGGCGGCGAGGCGCAGCGCATCAAGCTGGCCACCGAGCTGCAGCGCGCCGCGCGCGGCAACATGCTGTACGTGCTGGACGAACCGACTACCGGCCTGCATCCGGCCGACGTCGAAAAACTCATCGTCCAGCTCGACCGGCTGGTCGAAGCGGGCAACACCGTCATCGTGGTCGAACACACGATGCGCGTGGTCGCCGCCTGCGACTGGGTAATCGACATCGGCCCGCACGCCGGCGAAGCGGGCGGCACGATCGTCGCCGCCGGCCCGCCGCGCGAGGTGGCCAGGGTCAAGGCCAGCCGGACCGCGCCGTACCTGGCGCGCTATTTCGCCCATTGACGCCGTCGTCGCTGTTGCCGTACGCAAACGATTGCCGCAGCATCGCTGCCGCTGCGCTTCTTTGTTAAACTAGCGACCATTCTGATAACCCAGCAGGTATGACGGCACATGATCGATAACAGCCAGTTTCGGCGCATCCTCGCGCGCAACGTCGCCTTGCCGCTGGGCGTCGGAATCGTCAGCGCCGCCGTGTTTGTCGGCATCATCGTGTATTTGATCAGCGTTCTCTCCTGGGTCGAACATTCCCAGCGCGTCATCGGCGACGCCAACCAGGTCAGCAAACTGTCGGCCGAGATGGAAACGGGCATGCGCGGCTTCCTCATTTCCGGCGACGAATCGTTCCTGGCGCCGTACCAGCTGGCCAAGCCGCGCATCGAGTCCGAGATCGCCGCGCTGGCCAACGAGGTGCGCGACAACCCGGTCCAGGTGTCGCGCCTGCGCAAGGTGCAGGCCGCCCAGAAGCTGTGGGAAGACTTCGCCAGCGAGATGATCGCCGTGCGCCGCCAGGGCGGCGACTACGTGCCGATGGTCCAGAGCGGGCGCGGCAAGTCGCTGACCGACGAAGTGCGGCGCCAGTTCGCCGCCTTCCTCGATGTCGAGCAGCGCCTGCTGCAGGAACGCAGCGACTCGTCGCGCAACGTCACCGGCTGGTCGGTCGGCCTGTTCCTGCTGTTTAGCCTGTCCGTGGCCGGCATGCTGGCCATTTTCGGGCGCCGCGAACTGGTCGCGCTGTCGACTTCCTATACCAACGCGATCGACCAGCAGCGCGCCCACACCGACCTGCTCGAAGACCAGGGCTGGCTGCGCACCGGCCAGTCCGAACTGGCGATGAAAATGGCCGGCCACCATGCGATGGCGCAGATGACCCAGGCCACGCTCGACCATGTCGCCCGCTACGTCGACGGCATGGTGGCGGCGCTGTACGTGCGCGAAGACGGCGGCGCGCTGCGGCGTACCGCCACCTATGGCTTTTCCGAATCGTGGGCCGGGCAGCAGCAGATCTTCAAGCCGGGCGAGTCCCTGCTCGGCCAGGCCGTGCGCGAAGACCGCGCCATCGTCGTCGACGAGCTGCCGGCCGATTACATCAAGGTGTCGTCGGGCCTCGGGCGCAGCGCGCCGCGCCAGCTGCTGATCGCCCCGTTCCGCAATGAAGGCGAGATCAACGGCGTCATCGAGATCGGCTTCCTGCATCCGACCGGACGGCGCGAGCATGATTTTCTTGCGCTGGTCGGCGACGGCATCGGCGCCGGCGTGGCCGCCGCCCGGTATCGCCAGCGGCTGCAGGAGTCGCTCGCCGAAACCCAGCAGCTCAACGAGGAGCTGCAGGTCCAGCAGGAAGAGCTGCGCACGGCCAACGAGGAACTCGAAGAGCAGTCGCGCGTGCTGGAAGAGTCGCGCTCGAACCTGGAAAACCAGCAGGCCGAGCTGGAGCAGACCAACGACCAGCTGTCCGAGCAGGCCCTCAGCCTGGATTCCAAGAACGTCGCGCTGCACGAAGCGCAGGACCAGCTGCGCCAGCGCGCGCTCGACCTCGAGCGGGCCAGCCGCTACAAGTCGGAGTTCCTGGCCAATATGTCGCACGAGCTGCGCACGCCGCTCAACAGTTCGCTGATCCTCGCCAAGCTGCTGTCCGACAACGTCAACGGCAACCTCAGTGACGAGCAGGTCCGCTTCGCCCAGACGATCTATTCGGCCGGCAATGACCTGCTACACCTGATCAACGACATCCTCGACATTTCCAAGGTCGAGGCGGGCAAGCTTGAACTGGTGCTCGAATCGCTGCCGCTGCGCCGCGTGGTCGACAACCTGGCGTCGACGTTCGAACCGATGGCGCTGCAAAAGCAGCTGAGCTTCACCGTGCAGGTCGACCCGTCCGTGCCGGCCACCGTGTGGACCGACCGCCAGCGGCTCGAGCAGATCCTCAAGAACTTGCTGTCGAACGCCGTCAAGTTTACCGACAGCGGCGCGGTGTCGCTCAAGGTCAGCAGCACGCCCGGCGGCCCGGTGCGCTTCGACATCCACGATTCCGGCATCGGCATCGCGCCAGAACAGCAGCAAAAGATCTTCGACGCCTTCCACCAGGCCGATGGCACCACCAGCCGGCGCTTTGGCGGCACCGGTCTCGGCCTGTCGATCTCGCGCGACCTGAGCGCGCTGCTCGGCGGCGAGATCAGCGTCGCCAGCACGCCGGGCACCGGCAGCACATTTACGCTGGTGCTGCCGCGCACCTGCCCGGCAGAAGCGGAAGCAATCGTGGCCGAGCCGGCGCCGCAGCTAGTGGTGCGGGCAGCGCCGGCCCCGGCTGCCGCCACCCAGGTCGCCATCGCCAGCTTCGACGACGACCGCGCCACCCCGGCCGCCGACGCCACCCGCTCGGTGCTGGTGATCGAGGACGATCCGGCCTTTGCCGGCATCCTGTTCCAGCTGGCCCACGAAATGGGTTACCGCTGCCTGGTCGGCATGACCGGCGCCGAAGGGCTGCAGCTGGCCGGCCAGCACATGCCCGACGCGATCCTGCTCGACATGCGCCTGCCCGACCGCTCCGGCCTGTCGGTGCTGCAGCTGCTGAAGGAAAATCCGCAGACCCGCCACATCCCGGTGCACGTCGTCTCGAGCAACGACAACGGCGGCGAAGCGCTCAGCCTCGGCGCCATCGGCTACGCGCTCAAGCCGGCCACCCGTGAAGACCTCGAAGCGGTGTTCCACAAGCTCGAGGAGAAATTCACCCAGAAGATCAAGCGCATCCTGCTGGTCGAGGATGACGTGCGCCAGCGCGAAAGCGTGGTCGCGCTGATTGCCGACAGCGACGTCGAAATCGCCGCCGTCGGCTCCGGCGAAGAAGCGCTGGCGCTGCTGCGCGCCGAGGTGTTCGACTGCATGATCATCGACCTGAAGCTGCCCGACATGCAGGGCGACGAACTGCTCGAGCGCATGTCCGCCGAGGACTTGTGTTCGTTCCCGCCGGTGATCGTCTACACCGGGCGCAACCTGACGCGCGCCGAGGAACACGACCTGCTCAAGTACTCGCGCTCGATCATCATCAAGGGCGCCCGTTCGCCCGAGCGCCTGCTCGACGAGGTCACGCTGTTCCTGCACAAGGTCGAGGCCAAGCTGTCGACCGAACGCCAGGGCATGCTCAAAACCGTGCGCGGGCGCGACCGCGTGTTCGAAGGCCGCACCATCCTGCTGGTCGACGACGACGTGCGCAACGTGTTCGCGCTGACCAGCGCGCTCGAGCAGCGCGGCGCCAAGGTCGAAATCGGCCGCAACGGCTTCGAGGCGATCAGCAAGCTCGATGAAGTGGCCGCCATCGACCTGGTCCTGATGGACATCATGATGCCGGGAATGGATGGCCTTGAGGCGATGCGCCGCATCCGCGCCGACGGCCGCTACCCGCGCCTGCCGATCATCGCCATCACCGCCAAGGCGATGAAGGACGACCAGGAGCAGTGCCTCGCCGCGGGTGCCAACGACTACCTGGCCAAGCCGATCGACCTGACCCGCCTGTACTCGCTGCTGCGCGTATGGATGCCTAACCTGGACCGCATTTGACGCATTCGAACCCTCAGCTGCCCGCCATCGACATCGAATTGCGCATGTTGATCGAGGCCGTCTACCTGCAGTACAACTACGACTTCCGCGATTACACCGGGGCGTCGCAGAAGCGCCGCGTGCTGCACGCGCTGAGCGAGATGGGCTGCGATTCCATCTCGGCGCTGCAAGCGCGCGTGATGCACGACCCGGCCGCATTCTCGCAGCTGCTGCAGTACCTGACCATTCCCGTCACCGAGATGTTCCGCGACCCGTCGTTTTACGCCGCGCTGCGCGAGCACGTGGTGCCGGTGCTGCGCACCTACCCGTCGCTGAAGATCTGGATCGCCGGCTGCAGTACCGGCCAGGAAGTCTATTCGATGGCCATCATGCTGCGCGAGGAAGGCCTGCTCGAGCGCGCGATCGTCTACGCCACCGACATCAACCCGCAGTCGCTCGAGGCGGCCAGGCGCGGCGTGTTCCCGCTCGATCAGATGCGGCTGTACACCGAAAACTATCAGGCCGCCGGCGGCAAGCGCGCGTTCTCCGACTATTACACCGCGGCCTACGGCGGCGCGCTGTTCGACAAGACCTTGATGGACAACGTCACTTTCGCCGACCACAGCCTGTCGACCGACAGCGTGTTCGCCGAGACCCACCTGGTCAGCTGCCGCAACGTCATGATCTACTTTAACAAGCGCCTGCAGGACCGCGTGTTCGGCCTGTTCCACGAGTCGCTGTGCCACCGCGGCTTCCTCGCCCTTGGCAGCAAGGAGAGCATCGAGTTTTCCGCCTTTGGCGCGCGCTTCGAGCCGGTCGCCAAGCGTGACCGCGTGTACCGGAAGTTGGCGCCATGAGCACGCCCGACTGGTTCACGCCGGCGCTGGCCGCGCGCGACTGGCAGGCGATCATCGTCGCCGGTTCGGCCGGCGGCGTCGACGCCTTGCTGCAGCTGTTGCCCGGCTTGCCCTCGCCGTTGGGCGCGCCGGTGATCTGCATGCTGCACCTGCCGGCCAATCGCGACAGCCGCCTGGCCGAACTGTTTGGCGCGCGCCTGGCCGTGCCGGTGGTGGAGGCGGCCGACAAGCAGCCGGTCGAGCCGGGCGCGGTCTACTTCGCCGGCGCCGGCTACCACCTGTCGGTCGAGCAGGATCGCACCTTTTCGCTCAGCTGTGAGGCGCCGGTGCATTTCGCCCGTCCCGCCATCGACGTGCTGCTCAATTCCGCCGCCGACGTGTACGGCGCCGGCCTGGCCGCTATCCTGCTGACCGGCGCCAACCACGACGGCGCCGACGGCATGGCCCAGGTCCACGCGCGCGGCGGCCTGACCGTGGTGCAGGACCCGGCCGAGGCGCAAGTGGCGACGATGCCGCAGCGCGCCATCGACCTCGATGCGCCCGACCTGGTGCTGTCGCTGGCCGCCATCCGTCAATTACTGCAGTTGTTGGGAGAGAAAAAATGACGTCCCAGGTACTGAGCAAAGTGCTGATCGTCGACGACCTGGCAGACAACCTGCAGGCGCTCGACGCCCTGATCCGCCACGAGCAGCGCATCGTGTTCCATGCCGCTTCCGGCGAACAGGCGCTGCAGCTGCTGCTCGAACACGAGTTCGCGCTTGCCATCCTCGACGTCCAGATGCCGGGCATGGACGGTTTCGAGCTGGCCGAACTGATGCGCGGCACCGAGCGCACCCGCCACATCCCGATTGTATTTACCAGCGCCGCCGGGCGCGAACTCAACTACGCCTTCAAGGGTTACGAAACCGGCGCCGTCGACTTCCTCTACAAGCCGCTCGACAGCGACGCCGTGCGCAGCAAGGTCAACGTGTTCGTCGCGCTCGACCAGCAGCGCCACGAAAGCCGGCGCCAGGTCGCCCAGCTCGAGCAAAGCCGCCAGGAACAGCAGCAGCTGCTGGAAGAACTGCACATCACGCAAGCGGAGCTGCAACGCTCGCTGCGCATGCGCGACGACTTCATGTCGCTTGTGGCGCACGAGTTGCGCACGCCGCTCAACACGCTGTTCCTGGAAAGCCAGATGCGCATCCTGCAGCTGCAAAGGGGGAATTTCGAAGCGCTCGGCCCGGACCGGCTGCCGTCGATGGTGGCGCGCGACCAGCGCCAGATCCAGTCGATGATCCGGCTGATCGACGACATGCTCGATGTCTCGCGCATCCGCAGCGGCAGCCTGTCGATCCGGCCGACGCCGATTGAATTGATGGCGTTACTCGAGCGCGTCGCCAGCGACCTGGCGCTGCAGGCCAGCGGCTACGGCAGCTGCCTGCGGCTGCATGACCATCCGCCGGTCGCAGGCTGCTGGGACGAGTCGCGCATCGAACAGGTGGTGATCAATCTGCTGACTAACGCATTGCGCTACGGCGGCGGTACGCCGGTCGACATTATCGTCACGGCGGCGGAACGTGAGGTACGTATTGACGTGACCGACGGCGGCATCGGCATCGCGCCGGCTGATCAGCAGCGCATCTTCGAGCCGTTCGAGCGGGCCGCGGCGAATGGCGAAGTAAAAGGCCTGGGACTCGGGCTGGCGATTTCGCGGCAGCTGGCAGAAGCGCACGACGGTCGCTTGTTCGTCGCCAGCGACGGCAAGCAGGGCTCGACGTTTTCGTTAGTGTTGCCAATAGGTAAAGTGGTCGGGCAAGCGTAAATACGAGGGCAAACCGCGTGTTAATGGATAAACAGGGCGGTGCTGCGCAGCAAGTCGGTGGTGCAGACGACGTAGGCGGAAACGCCGGCGATGGCCATTTGGATCGTGGTCCAGGTGACTGCGATTTTGCTCATCATGATGTCTCTCCTGAAAATTCGTTAGTGGTGTGTTCGGTATGACTACATCTTATGTTCTGCCGAGCACGCTTGGCATCGGCCAAGCGTCCGCCAACTTGTAGGACAAGCGCTAAGCGACTTGTATGACGGGACACGGCTGGGGTAGGGAGCACTTCCTACGCCGCGTGTAGGCTGCGTCCTATGGAAATTTTATAACGTGCGTAATACAGTTGATTTATGACTAAACATGACCCCCAACTGATGCATCAAGGCTTGCGCGCCGTGCGCCGCAATACCATCACCAAACTGCTGCGAAACGTCTTTGGCGTCGAACGCCTGCGTGACGGCCAGCAGCGCGTCATTGACAGCGTTCTCGACGGAAAGGACACGCTGGCAATCATGCCTACCGGTAGCGGCAAATCGCTGTGCTACCAGATTCCCGCCAAGATGCTCAAAGGCACCACCGTGGTCGTCTCGCCACTCATTTCGCTGATGAAGGACCAGCTCGAAAAGCTCGAATCGATGGGTATCCGCGCCGCTCAGCTCAACAGCACGCTGTCGGCAGCGGAAGAGGCCGCCGCGCTCGATGGCATCCGCGATGGCGCCCACGAGATCGTCTTCTGCACCCCCGAGCGCCTGACCCAGCCCGACTTCGTCGCCGTGCTGCGCGCCATCGACATCGCCCTGGTGGTCATCGACGAAGCGCACTGCATCTCGCACTGGGGCCATGACTTCCGTCCGGCCTACCTTGAAATGGCCGCGTCGATCCAGGCGCTTGGCCGCCCGCCGGTGCTGGCGCTGACCGCCACCGCCACCGACGACGTGATCGAAGACATCGGCAAGCAGCTCAGCCGGCCCCGCATGAATGTCGTCAATACGGGCATCTATCGCCAGAACCTGCATTACAACGTGGTCCAGGTGGTCAATGCGCGCGAGAAGGTCGGCGCCGCGCTGCGCATCGTGCGCGACTCGAACGGCTTCGGCATCATCTACGCGGCCACCGTCAAGGCGGCCGAGGAGATGCACGAGGCGCTGCTGGAGGCCGGCGAAAGCGCCGCCATCTATCATGGCAAGCTGACGGCGCGCGAGCGCAAGGAAAACCAGGACCTGTTCATGGCCGGCGAACGCCGCGTGATGGTCGCCACCAACGCCTTCGGCATGGGCATCGACAAGCCGGACACCCGCTTCGTCATCCACCTGCAGGTGCCGGCCAATCTGGAGGCCTATTACCAGGAGTCGGGCCGCGCCGGCCGCGATGGCCAAGACGCCTGGTGCACGCTGCTGTTCCTGCAGGACGACAAGCGCGTCCAGCAGTTCTTCCTCGTCAAGCACTACCCGACAGCGAATGACCTGAAGGCGGTGTACGACGTGGTGGTCGGCCTGATGGGCGACCAGCCGGTCACCTTCGACCGCATCGACGCGGCCGTCGAGGAGATCGCGTCCAGCAAGCTCAAGATCTGCCTCAAGCTGCTCAAGGACGGCGCCCTGCTGCGCCAGAACCGCGCGCTCGCCTACGTGCGCGCCAGGGCCGAGCCGAGCGGGGCGCTCTTTAGCGAACTGGCGCAGATCTACGAGACCAAGCAGGAGCGCGACCGCGAGGCGCTCGAACAGATGGTGTCGTACGCGGTCAGTGGCTTTTGCCGCTGGAAGGTGCTGCTCGATTACTTTGGCGACGACGTGCCCGGCTTCGAGAAGTGCTGCCGCTGCGATAACTGCATCAGTCCGCCGGCCGCGCTGGAGCTGCCCGAGATCCGCGACGACGAATTCGACCGCGAGGTCGAGGCGCCGACGCCGCCGCCGCTGTTCGAGATCGGCGCCAGCGTCCGGGTACCGAAGTATGACGTCGGCGTGGTGCAGGCCGTGGCGGGCGAAGAAATCACCATCGAATTTCCCGACCAGAGCACCCGCACGTTCATGGCCGAATTCGTGGCCCCGGCCTGAGGGGGCCGCATGGGAGACATGGTGGTGGTCCGCAAGGAGGGCCTGTATTGCGTTCCCGGTCAATTTTATATCGACCCGTGGCGACCCGTCGACCGCGCCGTGATCACGCACGCCCATGGTGACCATGCGCGGGTAGGCCACGGTCATTACCTGTCGGCCGCCTCTGGCGTCGGCGTGCTCAAGTCGCGCCTCGGCCAGGACATCCATATCGACGGCATCGAATACGGCGCCAGCGTCGAGCACAATGGCGTAAGGATTTCGCTGCACCCGGCCGGCCACGTGCTCGGTTCGGCCCAGGTGCGCATGGAACACAAGGGCGAAGTGTGGGTGGCGTCGGGCGACTACAAGGTCGAGCCGGACCGCACCTGCGTGCCGTTCGAGCCGGTGCGCTGCGATACCTTCATTACCGAATCTACTTTTGGGCTGCCGATCTACCGTTGGGAGAGCGAGCAGTCGATCTTCGACGACATCAACGGCTGGTGGCGCAAGAACGCCGCCGAGGGACGCTGCAGCGTGGTGTTTGCCTACTCGTTCGGCAAGGCGCAGCGGATCCTGTCAGGGCTCGATCCGACCATCGGTGCCATCATCTGCCACGGCTCCGCCGAGCCGCTTAACCGCGTCTACCGGGAAGGCGGCGTTGATCTGCCGCCGACCAAAATGGTCACCGACGTCGACAAGGCGGCGCTGAAGACGGCGATCGTCATCGCGCCGCCGTCGGCCGGCGGCACCACGTGGATGAAGCGCTTCGGCGACTACAGCGACGCCTTTGCCAGCGGCTGGATGCAGCTGCGCGGCGCGCGGCGCCGGCGCGGTGTCGACCGCGGCTTCGTGCTGTCGGACCACGCCGACTGGCCGGGCCTGATGACGGCGATCCGCGCCACCGAGGCGCCGCGCGTGATCGTCACCCACGGCTCGATTCCGGTGATGGTGCGCTGGCTGCGCCAGGTGGGGCTCGACGCATCGGGCTTCAACACCGAATACGGCGACGACGAAGCCGACGAAGTGGTTGCCGCGGACGTGCCGGAGGAGGCGGGCAATGCGTGAATTTGCCCGCCTGTTCGCCGAACTTGACGAAACCACCGCCACCAATCGCAAGCTCGACGCGCTGCAGGCCTACTTCGGCAGCGCCGCGCCGGAAAACGCTGCCTGGGCGGTGTATTTTCTGGCCGGCGGCAAGCCGCGCCAGGCGGTGCCGACCAAGCTGCTGCGCCAGTACGCGGTCGACTACGCCCAGCTCGACGAATGGCTGTTCGAGGAGTCTTACCAGGCGGTCGGCGACCTGGCCGAAACCATTGCCCACATCCTGCCGCCGCCCCAGCGCCACAGCGACGTCGGACTGGCAGAGTGGATGCAGGAACGCATCGGGCCGTTGCGCGGCGCCGACCCGGCCGTTATCCGCGAGGCGCTGTTTACATACTGGAACGAACTCGATACGCGTGAACGGTTTTTGCTGACGAAACTGATCGGCGGCGGCTTTCGGGTCGGCGTCTCGCGCCTGCTGGTTACCCGCGCGCTGTCGACCATCGCCGCCGTCGACAGCAAGCTCATTGCGCAGCGGCTGATGGGCTGGACCGACGGCAGCGTGCGGCCCACCGCAGCCGGCTTCCTGCAACTGATCGCAGCGCCGTCGGACGACGAGCACAAGCTGCGCGGCGGCCAGCCGTATCCGTTCTTCCTGGCGCACCAGCTGCAGGGCGAACCGGCGGCGCTGGGCGACGTCGCCGACTGGCAGGTCGAGTGGAAGTACGACGGCATCCGCGCCCAGCTGGTGCGCCGCGGCGGCCAGAACTACCTGTGGTCGCGCGGCGAAGACCTGATCACCGAGCGCTTTCCCGAACTGGCCGCGCTGCGCCTGCCCGAGGGCACGGTGGTCGACGGTGAGGTGCTGATCTGGAACGACGGTGTGCCGGCACCGTTCGCCGACCTGCAAAAGCGCATCGGCCGCAAGACCTTGTCTGCCAAGCTGCTGGCCGAACTGCCCGCCGTGCTGGTCGCCTACGACCTGCTCGAAGAAGGCGGCGTCGACCTGCGCGCCGTGCCGCAGTGCGAGCGGCGCAACCTGCTCGAAGCGCTGGTCGGCCAGGTCGGCCAGGAACAGCTGCGCATTTCGCCGCTGGTCGAAGCCGACGGCTGGGAACAGCTGGCGCAGGTGCGCACCGAGTCACGCGCACGCGGCGTCGAGGGGATGATGGTCAAGGCCAGGGCGGCGCAATATGGCGTCGGCCGCACCAAGGACGTCGGCACCTGGTGGAAATGGAAGATCGACCCTTACACCATCGACGCGGTGCTGATTTATGCGCAGGCCGGCCATGGCCGCCGCGCCTCGCTCTACACCGACTACACCTTCGCCGTATGGGACCTGGACGAGACGGGCGAGCGCAAGCTGGTGCCGTTCGCCAAAGCCTACTCTGGACTGACCGACGCCGAGATCGCGGTGGTCGACTCGGCCATCCGCAAGACCACGGTCGAAAAATTCGGCCCGGTGCGCAGCGTGCGCCCGACCATGGTCTTTGAGATCGGCTTCGAGGGCATCGCGCTGTCGAGCCGGCACAAGGCGGGCATCGCGGTGCGCTTTCCGCGCATTCTGCGCAAGCGTGACGACAAGACCGTCGACGACGCCGATTCGCTCGATACGCTCAAAGGCCTGCTGGCCGCGGCGGTCTGCGGGTGAGCAAGAGCCAGATGGCGGTGACGGTCGATGCCTGGTTCGCCGGGCGCGGATGGAAGGTGTTCCCGTTCCAGCGCGCCGTCTGGCGCGCCGCGCTGGCCGGCGAATCGGGCCTGCTGCATGCCAATACCGGCTCCGGCAAGACGTATGCGGTGTGGATCGCCGCCCTGATGCGCGGCGCCCTCGTCAAGCGCCGCAAGAGCAGCGGCTTGCGGGTGCTGTGGATCACGCCGATGCGCGCGCTTGCCGCCGACACGCAGCGCGCGCTGGAAGAATCAGCCGCCGCGCTCTCGCCCGGGTGGACCGTCGGCGCGCGCACCGGCGACACCACCTCGGCCGAGCGCGCGCGCCAGGCGCGCAAGCTGCCGTCGGCCCTGATCACCACGCCCGAGAGCCTGTCGCTGCTGCTGTCGCACGCCGCCGCCAAAGAGCAGTTCGCGGGTCTGGACATGATCATCATCGACGAATGGCACGAACTGATGGGCAGCAAGCGCGGCGTCCAGGTGCAGCTGGCGCTGGCGCGGCTGCGCCACTGGAATCCCGAACTGGTGGTGTGGGCGTTGTCGGCGACGATGGGCAACCTGGCGCAGGCGCGCGAAGTGCTGCTCGGCGTTGGGCAGGGCGTGCTGGTCGAGGGAGACCTGCGCAAGCAGATCGTCGTCGACTCGCTGGTGCCGGCCAATGTGTCGCGATTTCCGTGGGGCGGCCACCTCGGCATCCAGATGCTGATGCCGGTGATCGACGAGATCGAGCAGTTCAACGCGACGCTGGTGTTTACCAACACGCGTTCGCAGTCCGAGCTGTGGTACCAGAACATCCTCGAGGCCCGTCCCGACTGGGCCGGCCTGATCGCGCTGCATCACGGCTCGCTTGACCGCGCGGTGCGCGACTGGGTCGAGATGGGACTCAAGAAGGGCGAGCTGAAAGCGGTGATCTGCACCGCCAGCCTCGATCTCGGCGTCGATTTCCTGCCCGTCGAGCGGGTACTGCAAATCGGCAGCGCCAAGGGCATCGCGCGCCTGCTGCAGCGGGCCGGGCGCAGCGGCCACGCGCCCGGCCGGGTCTCGCGCGTGACCCTGGTGCCGACCAATAGCCTCGAACTGCTGGAGGCGGCCGGCGCCAAGGAAGCGGTGGCGTCGCGCCGCATCGAGGCACGCCTGGTGCCGAACAAGCCGTTCGACGTGCTGGTGCAGCACCTGGTGACGGTGGCGCTGGGCGGCGGCTTTCGCTCCGAGCAGCTGCTGGCCGAAGTGCGCGGCGCCTGGTCGTATCGTCACCTCACCGACGAGGAATGGCAGTGGGCGCTCGACTTCGTCGCCCGCGGCGGCCAGAGCCTGACGGTGTATCCCGAATACCAGCGCGTGCTGCCCGACGAGGAGGGCGTGTTCCGCGTGCCCGACGTGGCGATCGGCCGCCGCCACCGCATGGGCATCGGCACCATCGTTTCCGATTCGAGCGTGCAGGTCAAATACATGTCGGGCGGGCGCATTGGCAGTGTCGAGGAGTCGTTCGTCGGGCGCATGAAGGCGGGCGACCATTTCATCTTCGGCGGCAAGAGCCTCGAATTCGTCCGGCTGCACGAGATGACCGCGTTCGTCAAGCGCGCCACCGGCAAGAAGGGCGCGGTGACGCGCTGGATGGGCGCCAAGATGCCGCTGTCGTCGGAGCTCGCACACGCCGCCCTCGAGCAGCTGCGCCGCGCCGCCGAGGGCCAGTTCGTCGGCCCCGAGATGGAGGCGCTGCGCCCGCTGATCGAGATCCAGCAGCGCTGGTCGGTACTGCCGACGACCGAAGTGTTTGTCATCGAGGCGATGAAAAGCCGCGAAGGCCATCACCTGTTCGTCTATCCCTTCGCCGGCCGCTCGGTCCACATGGGCCTGGCGTCCTTGCTGGCCTACCGCGTCGGCCGGCTGCAGCCGATCACTTTTTCGATCGCCATCAACGACTACGGCTTCGAACTGCTGGCCGCCGAGCCGGTCGACTGGAAGACGCTGTTCGCCGGCGCCACCGGCGCCGAGGTGGGGCTGCTCAGTACCGAGCGCCTGCTCGAGGACGTGCTCGAAAGCCTGAACGCGACCCAGTTGTCGCAGCAGCGCTTTCGCGAGGTGGCGCGCATTGCCGGGCTGGTGTTCCAGGGGTATCCGGGCCAGCCGAAAAGCGCGCGTCAGGTGCAGGCGTCGTCGTCGCTGTTTTTCGAAGTCTTCCGCAAGCACGATGCCGGCAACCTGCTGCTGACGCAGGCGCAGCGCGAAGTGATGGAGCAGGAACTCGAACTGACGCGCCTGCGCGACACGCTCGCCGAGCTGCACGCGCGCCGCGTCGCCTATTGCGACGTCAAGCGCGCCACGCCGTTCGGCTTCGCGCTGATGGTCGAGCGCTTCCGCGAAAAGGTCACCACCGAAAAACTGTCGGACCGGGTGGCACGGATGGTGCGCGAGCTTGAAAAGGCGGCCCAGCCGTGACCGCGCGCGAAGTGCTCGTCGCCGGCGAGACGCTGCTGCTGCTGGCGCAGAAAGCGCTGTACTGGCCGGCGCGCAAAATGCTGATCGTCGCCGATATCCACTTCGGAAAAGCGGCGTCGTTCCGCGCGCTCGGCGTGCCGGTGCCGCGCGGGACCACCAGCCAGAACCTGGCCGCGCTGGACGCCCTGATGGCCGCGCACGATGTCGGGCACATCACCTTCCTCGGCGACTTCCTGCACGCGCGCGCGGCCCATGCGACGGCGACGGTGGCGGCGATGCTGGCCTGGCGCTTGCGCCACCCATCGCTCAAACTCACGCTGGTGCGCGGCAACCACGACCGCCACGCCGGCGACCCGGCCGCTTCCATGATGATCGGCTTGGTCGACGAGCCGCATGCGGTGGCGCCGTTCGCGTTCTGCCACCATCCCGATGTCGACACCGCCGGCTACGCGCTGGCCGGGCATATCCACCCGGCCTTCCTGCTGGCGACCCGCTTCGACGCGTTGCGCCTGCCGTGTTTCGTGGTCGGCCCGCGGCGCATGATCCTGCCCTCGTTTGGCGCCTTTACCGGCGGTTTCCTGATCACGCCAGAGGCGGGCGACGCCATTTATGTGACCTCCGGCGAGGCCGTGCACTTAGTGCGCTAGCGTACGGACGGCCAAGCGGCCTCAGCGTAACTTACCCTTACTCGCTGTCAATACTCAGCGCCGCTGTCAAACCTCCAAGGAGAATATATGAAAACCAAACAAAAACTACTCGCCGGACTGGTGTCAGTGATTCCGCTGCTGTCCATGACGCTTGCCGCCGCACCGGTGCAGGCCCAGGGCTACAACCCGGTCATCCGCGGCTTCAATGTCGATGAAGTGCGCCGCATTGTTCCGGGCCAGGAACTCAATTTCGACGTCTACGGCACCCCGGGCGGCCGCGTGGTCCTGCAGATTGCCGGCGCCAACCGCAACCTGCAGCTGACCGAAACCGAGCCTGGCCAGTATGAAGGCACCTACACCGTCGGCAGCCGCGACCGTATCTCCGCCACCAGCGCTGTGACAGCTAACTTGCGCGTCGGTAATCAGGTCACCAGTGGCGTGCTGAGCGAATCGCTGGTGCGCGGCGGCCGCTACAATGGCCCACGTCGCGGCGACCTGGCCAGCCTGCCACGCATCGAGCGCTTCGACGTGCGCGGTACCGAAGACCTGCGTCCAGGTAACGACCTCGACTTCATGCTGCGCGGCACCCCAGGCGCCAAGGTCGACATGACCATCGCCGGCACCCGCGGCGTGTTCTTCCTGCCGGAAGTGCGCCCAGGCGAGTACGAAGGTTCCTACGTGATTCGCCGCGGCGACCGCATCGCGACGAACACGCCAGTAACGGCCAACATGCGCATTAACGGCCGCGTTGCCACCGCGACGCTGGGCAAGCCGCTGCAACTGGTGTCGACCGTGCCGCAGAGCGCGCCACGCGTGGTGCGCTATTGCAGCAACTGCGCCACCGTCGAAGCGATCAACGTCATTGAAGTCAATGGCGAAGGCAACTACCTCGGCACCGTCGGCGGCGGCGTCGTCGGCGCCCTGCTCGGTAGCCAGGTCGGTGACGGCAACGGCCGTACGGCAGCGCAAATTGCCGGCGCGCTGGGCGGCGCTTACGTCGGTCGCAACATCGACCGCGCCAACGCCAAGCAGACCCGTCACTTTGAAGTGGTGATCCGCTTCGCCAACGGCGGCACCCAGACGGTGCAGTATGCCAACGACCCGGGCATGCGCGTCGGCGAAAAAGTGAAGATCAACGACGGCGTGCTCACGCGCGATAACTGATCTGCGTCGTCATCGGTCAAAAGCCGGCATCCTTGACGATGCCGGCTTTTTTTCGTCTGTCCAAATGAAAAGCCCGCCGGGCGGCGGGCTGGGGGCAAACTGGGGGAAGGCTAGATTGTGGTGGCCAGCACCTGGTCGTCGCCTGCCGCTTCTTGCTCCGCCTTCAGCTTGGCGGCGTTGGTCTGCTTGGCACGCGAGCGCGACGGCGGCAACCGGCGCAGCGTCTTGAGCGCCTCGGCATCCTTGATACCGATGGTGCGCTGGTCGACGGTGATCAGGCCGATCTCGTTGAATGCCGACAGGGTACGGCTGACCGTTTCGAGGGTCAGGCCGAGGTAGCTGCCGATTTCATGGCGCGTCATGCGCAGGTTAAACAGCTTGCTCGAGTAGCCCATCGCGGCGAAGCGGTCGGCCAGCGACACCAGGAAACGTGCCACCCGGGCCTCGGCGCTGAGGGCGCCGAGCATGCCGATCATGGCCTGCTCGCGGACCAGTTCGCGGCTCATGACGCCGTACATGACGTTTTCGAGTTCGAGGTGGACGCGGCCAAGCGCGGTCAGCTTTTTGAACGGCAGCAAGATCAGGTCGCAGTCGGACAAGGCGACCGCTTCCGAGGCGTAATGGCGGGTATGGATGCCGTCGACGCCGAGCATGTCGCCTTTCATCGGGAAGCTCAGTACCTGCTCATTGCCGAACTCGTCGATGAGCACGGTTTTGAGAAAGCCGGAGTTGACAATGTACAGCGTGTCGAAAGCTTGTCCGATGGTATGGACGCGCTGCCCAGTCTTGAACTGGACATGCTGGAACAGCAATTCTTCGGTATTCACCGACACCGCGGCGGTGATGTGCAGCAGGTCGCACACCTCTTTCAGATTGGACCACAGGCGGCCCTGACGTTGGCGGCCAGCTTCCATTGGAGAGGAATGCATGGTCGACGAAGAATTCGGACGTGGTTCTGACGTTTGCGTAGACATCATTCTCATCTCCATGTGAAGTAACTTTTAGTGCTGCGGGCGATCACAGGTGCGAACAACGATCTGTGACTGCCTGACCGGTGCTTCATCAGTGATGGAACAGCGCGCTGGGCCAAACTCACGGTGAATGAAAATTCTCGCGAGAAAGTCGGATCGCTGGATTTAGTATGCCAACACGAGTCCGTCATTGATATCAGCGAACGCTGAATCTAGCAGTAGGAGGCGGCGCGACATTGTAGGAAGAGTCTTACGTTGAGGGACGGGTGCCAGAGGAGAGAGTGCACTTACCGTAGAGATGTGAACTAGATGCCGCAGAGACCGGTCGTCGAACCAAAGTGACGCATATCGGCACAAAACGATGGCGCCGATGTCTAAATCTTTTCGCCCACTCAAGTCTTGAATGGCGACAGTAGCCTGTGCGCCACAGCGTACTGCACCATTTCCGACAGCGACGTCATCCCCATCTTCTGCATGATGCGCGTCTTGTGGGTGCTGACCGTCTTCACCGACAGGTGCAGGCTATTGGCGATCTCGGTAATCGACTTGCCGCCCACCAGCAGTGAAAACACTTCGAACTCGCGGTCCGACAACTGCTTGTGCAGCAGTTGCTCGTTCGGCGTCATGATGTTCAGCGCCAGTTGCTCGGCCACCTCGGTACTGATGTACGGCCGGCCGGACGCGACCTTGCGGATCGCGCCGACCAGCTGGGTGCCCGCGCTTTCCTTGGTCAGGTAGCCCTGGGCGCCGGCGCGGATCGCCCGTACCGCATATTGTTCTTCTTCGTGCATGGTGAGGATCAGGATCGCCAGCTTGGGCGCTTCGCTGCGGATCTGGCGGATCAGGTCGACGCCGCTGCGCCCCGGCATCGACAGGTCGAGCAGCAGCAGGTCGAAGCCGCCCTGGCGAACATGCGACAGCACTTCGAAGCCGTTGATGGCCTCGCCGACGATATCGATGTCGACGGCGCCATCGAGGATGCGCTTGAGTCCTTCGCGCATGATCGTGTGGTCGTCAGCGATGACAATGCGAATCATAGGTCGCCATTTTGCAAGGTGAATAAAACCGCGAAATCCGGAGGTGGCGTATTGACAAGCGTAAGTCCAGGTTGCATGGTGCGCAATATGGATACTGATAGGTTGACGAAACAACATTATTGGACTATGCCGCCGGTTCCTGGATCAGGCGATGCACCAGCACCGGCTTTAACGTGTGCGACAACACCTTGTTAGTGACGCTGCCCAGCAACAGCTGGCCCCAGCCGCTGCGTCCGTGCGACCCCATGAAAATCAGGTCGCAGTTGTGCTTGTCAGCAATTTCGACGATCTTCAGCGCCGGCGAATCGGCAAAGGCGGTGACGGCGCTGTGTTTCAGTCCTGCCTGTTCGGCGGCGCGCATGATGGGCCCGGTATGTTCCTCGCCGGTGCGGATCATCGTCTCGACATATTCCTCTTCGAGCGGATAGGACGGCGGGATGATCTCGACGTACACCGGATATTGATATTCGGCGGCGACGTACAGCGCCATCACCTCGGCGCCCATCTGCCGGGCGAAGGCGACGCCGGCGCAGGCGGTCTGTTTCGATACGGCGGAGCCGTCAGTGGTGATCAGGATTTTCCGGTACATGGTCAGCATCTCCGACAAAGCCGTCTTATTCTCTATTGTAGTAGGCGTTGCGACTATTGTAAGAACAAACCCGTTTGATCTTGCTCAAATGCTCATCAGTACGGAACGCATCCTGCCTTGCCGCGCGAAGGTTAAGGTAACGGAATACAACACTTGCTCATCGAAAAGTGTGGGTAAACGCCGATTTGATTAACTTTTGGATAAGTTTCCTCACTCAATTCAGTTGCTTCGTGGTGAAAGATTTACCAACGGCAACTACGCTGCTAAACTCGTGGCATCGCGACGTTTTCGTTGCATTGCTATGCCGAGAGCCCGCACAGCATCACCCAGACACGCAATTATTCATTGCAAATTAGCAAATTATGGAGAAGCAGGGATATGACCCACGCCGCTGATGATTTCGACGCACTATTCGATGAGGTGTCCGCGCAGCGTTCCGCCGCCCCGGCGGTGACGCCCGCCGCGTCGGCGGCGCCCTCCGCCGAAGATGATCTGGATGCGCTGTTCGACCAGGTTTCGGCCGCCCAGCCGGTGGCCGCGCCTGCCGCCGCCGCGCCGGCGGCTGCCGCCGCACCCGATAGCGGCGCCGACGACGACGACGCCGGCGACACTGGCGCTGCCGACAAGCCGATGTTCGAGCGCCTCGGCGGCATCGTGCGCCTGCTGCACGACTCGCTGCGCGAACTCGGCTACGACAAGGCGCTCACCGAAGCGGGGTCGCAAATCGTCGACGCCCAGGACCGCCTCGAATATGTTGCCTCGCTGACCGAGCAGGCCGCCAACAAGGTGCTCAACACGCTCGACGATGGCATGCCGGCGCAGGATGCGCTGTCGAAAAAGGCGAAGGCGATGGACACGCGCTGGACCGACCTGTTCGACGGCAAGCTCAGCATCGACGAATTCAAGACGCTGGCCGGCGACTCGCGCCAGTTCGCCCAGGCGGTTGCCGAAGCGACCGAAGCCGAAAAGGCGCGCCTGCTCGACATCATGATGGCGCAGGACTTCCAGGACATCACCGGCCAACTGATCAAGAAAGTCGTCGCCATTACCAAGACGGTCGAGCATGAGCTGGCCGAACTGCTGCGCGACAACGCGCCGCCGGCCGTGCGCGAGAAACTCGCCGCCCACAAGCCGAACCTGATGTCCGGCCCGGCGTTGCCATCGGTGGCGCTTGACCAGGACAATGTTGACGACCTTCTTGCCGACCTGGGATTCTGATGGACGATATGCTCAAGGACTTCGTCGTCGAGGCGATGGATCTGGCAGTAAACGTAGAAGAACACTTGCTTCGGCTCGAACGCGACCCGAACAACAAGGAAACGCTGAACGCCGTGTTTCGTTCCTTCCACACGATCAAGGGCGGCGCCGGTTTCATGAACCTGCCGGCGCTGGTGGCGGCCTGCCACCTGACCGAGAACCTGTTCGACGCGCTGCGCAATGGCGCCGCGCCAGTCACCCCGCTGGCCATTGAAGCGGCGCTGCAGGCGTCCGGCTTCGTCGCCGACCAGCTCACCGACCTGTCGAACGGCGCCGCTCCCGAGCAGCTCGCATCGATGCCCGATTCGCTCGAACGCATTCTGGTCAACGCCATCGAAGGCAACGTCGATGTGCCGGCCAAGCCGGCCGCGGCGGCGCCGGTCGCCGTCGCCGCCGCGTCAGTCGCCGCCGCCGCCGCGTCAGTCGCCGCCGCTGCACCGGTCGCCACCGCGCCCGGCGCCGATGGACTCGACTGGGAAGCGATGTACATCGCCGTCGTCCCGGCCGGTACCTGGACGCCGGCTGCCCGCGCGCGCAGCGAAGCCGTCGCCGCTGGCGCCGCCGTCGCCAAAAGCGCTCCGGCGGCAATGCCTGCGCCTGCGCCTGGCGCCGGCCAGCCCGGCCAGCCCGGCTGGGACGGTGTCGACCGCCGCGAAGAGAAGGTGCAGGAATTCCGCGCCGCCTCCGCGCCCGTCAAGGAAGACAGCATCCGCGTCGACGCCGTCAAGCTCGACGCCCTGCTCGAAGTTGCCGGCGAATCGGTACAGGCGGCCAACCAGGCCGCAGTGCTGCTCGAACGCCTGCTGCAGTACAAATTCGAAGGTCCCGCCGCCAGCCTGATGGCAACGCTGACCGAAACGCTGGAGCGCGCGTCGCGCTATTCGGCCGAACTGCAGCGCGCCACGCTGGCCACCCGCATGCAGCCGGTCGGCCGCCTGTTCCAGAAATTCCCGCGCCTGGTGCGCGAACTGGCCAAGGACCTCGGCAAGGACGTCGAACTGACGATCGAAGGCGCCGAGACCGAAGTCGATCGCGTCGTCGTCGACAGCCTGTACGATCCGCTGGTGCACATGCTGCGCAACGCCCTCGACCACGGCGTCGAGTCGCCCGAAGCGCGCCTCGCTGCCGGCAAGCCTGCCAAGGCGTACATCTCGCTGAAGGCCTGGCAGGAAGCCAACAGCGTCATGATCGTGCTGCAGGACGATGGCAAGGGCATGGACCCGGCCGGGCTGCGCAAGAAGGCGTTTGAAAAAGGCCTGATCAACGAACACGGCGCCCCGAGCGACGAGGAAGCCTACCAGCTGGTGTTCCTGCCGGGCTTCTCGACCAAGGAGCAGGCCACGTCCGTATCGGGCCGCGGCGTCGGCATGGACGTCGTCAAGACCGCCGTCGAGAAGAACCGCGGCGCGATCCATATCGAGTCCTCGCTTGGCCACGGCACCAAGTTCGCGATCCGCCTGCCGATCGAACTGTCGATCGTGCCGACCATGCTGGTATCGACTTCCGGCGCCGCGCTGGCGCTGCCGATGGCGGTCGTTCAGCGCGTCGTCGAACTGCCGGAGACCTTCATGATGGTCGGCGGCGCGCCGGTGCTCAAGGACCAGGGCCGCCCGCTGCCGGTGCGCTCGCTCGCCGGCGCGCTCGGCTACGAGAACTGCTCGGAACGGGTCGGCATCGTCGTCGCCGCGCCGCAGCCGTACATCCTCGCGGTCGCCGCGGTCGACGGCACCGCCGACCTGGTGATCAAGCCGATGACCGCCATCGCCGTCGAAGGCATCACCGGCACCGCCCGTTCGGCCGAAGGCGAACTGGTTCTGGTGGTCGGCCTGTCGTTCCTGATGGACGGCTGCCGCGCAGCGGTCAAGCTGGCGGCGTAAAGAAAAACGCACGAAAACGGGGCGGCAGGGAAATACTCCGCGCTGCACCAAACGACACTAAAAATGCCTGCTGTCACTAGCGGGCATTTTTTATTTGCCAAAAGGATTTCCAAAGAACTAAAAATTTGCATGAATGTCTAATTATGCAAAGAATATTCAAATCAGCCCGGCACTGACGCAGTGCACAAATAATGGCATAATCAAACTCGTTCTTTCAAACCGACCGCGACGCCATGATGAAAACGCTCTACGACAAACTCTGGGAATCGCACGTCGTGCGGGCCGATGAAGATGGCACCACGGTGCTGTACATCGACCGTCACCTGGTACACGAGGTCACCAGCCCGCAGGCGTTCGACGGCCTGCGCGAAGCCGGGCGTCCGCTGTGGCGCACTTCCGCCAACCTGGCCGTGGCCGATCACAACGTCCCCACCACCGACCGCAAGGGCGGCATCGCCGATCCGACTTCGCGCCTGCAGGTCGAAACGCTCGACGCCAACGCCAAGAGCTACGGCCTCACTTATTTCAACATGAACGACAAGCGCCAGGGCATCGTCCACGTGATCGGGCCGGAGCAGGGCGCCACCTTGCCGGGCATGACGGTCGTCTGCGGCGACTCGCACACGTCGACCCATGGCGCCTTCGGCTGCCTGGCGCACGGCATCGGCACCTCCGAAGTCGAACATGTGCTGGCCACGCAAACGCTGCTGGCAAAAAAATCGAAGGCCATGCTGGTGCAGGTCGACGGCGCCATGCCGGCCGGGGTCACCGCCAAGGACATCGTGCTGGCGATCATCGGCAAGATCGGCACCGCCGGCGGCACCGGCTACGCCATCGAGTTTGGCGGCTCCACCATCCGCGCGCTGTCGATGGAAGGTCGCATGACGGTCTGTAACATGGCGATCGAAGCTGGCGCGCGCGCCGGCATCATCGGCGTCGACGACACCACCATCGACTACGTCAAGGGCCGGCCCTACTCTCCGGCCGGGCCGCACTGGGACCGCGCGGTCGACTACTGGCGCACCTTGCACTCCGACGCCGGCGCCAGGTTCGACCTGGTCGTCACCCTTGGCGCGGCCGACGTCAAGCCGCAGGTCACCTGGGGCACCTCGCCCGAAATGGTGACCTCGATCGATGGCCGCGTGCCCGATCCGGACAACGAAAAAGACGCGGTGCGGCGCGACGCGATGGAAAAGGCGCTGGTCTACATGAACCTCAAGCCGAACACGCCGATCGCCGACATCCGCATCGACAAGGTGTTCATCGGCTCGTGCACCAACTCGCGCATCGAAGACCTGCGCGCCGCCGCCGCCGTGGTGCGCGGCAAGCAGCGCGCCTCCAACGTGCGCCTGGCGCTGGTGGTGCCCGGCTCGGGCCTCGTCAAGGACCAGGCCGAGCGCGAAGGCCTCGACAAGATCTTCCGCGACGCCGGCTTCGAGTGGCGCGAGCCTGGCTGCTCGATGTGCCTGGCGATGAACGCCGACCGGCTCGAGCCGGGCGAACGCTGCGCCTCGACCTCGAACCGCAATTTCGAAGGCCGCCAAGGGCAGGGCGGACGCACCCACCTGGTGTCGCCGGCGATGGCCGCCGCCGCCGGTATCGCCGGCCACTTTGTCGATGTCCGCGCGCTGCGCTAATGGTTTTACTCCAAAACTAACTACTAAAATAAGAGTCCAACAAATGAAGAAGCTATTCGCCCTCGGTGCCGTCGCCCTGCTGCTGGCCGGCTGCAATACCATCGCCGGTGTCGGCAAGGATGTCCAAAAAATTGGCCAGGTCGTCGAAGGCGCCGGCAGAAAATAACGCGAAAGAGCGGGCCCTGTGGTCCGCGCAAAGGACCATGGATAAATTCACGATATACGAAGGACTGGTGGCGCCGCTCGACCGCGCCAATGTCGACACCGACGCCATCATCCCGAAGCAGTTCCTCAAGTCGATTCACCGCACCGGCTTCGGCCCCAACCTGTTCGACGAATGGCGCTACCTCGACCACGGCGAACCGGGCAAGGACAACAGCGCGCGCCCACTCAATCCCGACTTCGTGCTGAACCAACCGCGCTACCAGGGCGCCTCGATCCTCCTCACGCGCAAAAACTTCGGCTGCGGCTCCTCGCGCGAACACGCGCCGTGGGCGCTCGACCAGTACGGTTTTCGCGCCGTCATCGCGCCCAGCTTCGCCGACATCTTCTTCAACAACTGCTACAAGAGCGGCCTGCTGCCGATCGTGCTCACCGAAGCGCAGGTCGAGCACCTGTTCAACGAGGTCAAGGCCTTTCCGGGTTTTCGCTTGGTGGTCGACCTCGAGCAGCAGCGCGTGTCGACCTCCAACGGCAGCCTGACGTACCAGTTCGAGATCGACCCGTTCCGCAAGTACTGCCTGATCAATGGCCTCGACGACATCGGCCTGACCTTGCGCCACGCCGACGAGATCCGCGCCTTCGAGGAGCGCCACCTGGCTGCCCAGCCGTGGCTTGCCAACGTCATCTAACGCAGTTATCCGAACCCACAACGAGAAGCCAGAACATGAAGATCGCAATCCTGCCCGGCGACGGTATCGGCCCTGAAATCATGAAGCAGGCGGTCAAGGTGCTGAACGTGCTCGGCGAACGCTTCGAACTCGAAACCGCCGATGTCGGCGGCGCCGGTTATGCCGGCCATGGCCATCCGCTGCCGGCGTCGACCCTGGCGCTGGCGCGCGCCGCCGACGCTGTGCTGTTCGGCGCTGTCGGCGACTACAAGTACGATTCGCTCGAGCGCTCGCTGCGCCCTGAGCAGGCAATCCTCGGACTGCGCAAGGAGCTCGCGCTGTTCGCCAACCTGCGTCCCGCCATCCTGTATCCCGAACTGGCCGGCGCCTCCACGCTGAAGCCAGAGGTGGTGTCGGGCCTCGACATCCTGATCATCCGCGAGCTGACCGGCGACATCTACTTCGGCAAGCCGCGCGGCGTGCGCGAGTGCCCGGACGGCCCGTTCAAGGGCGAGCGCGAAGGCTTCGACACGATGCGCTACGCCGAGTCGGAAATCCGCCGCATCGCCCACGTCGCCTTCCAGGCGGCGCAAAAGCGCGACCGCCGCGTCACCAGCGTCGACAAGGCCAACGTGCTCGAGACGTTCCAGTTCTGGCGCGACATCGTCACCGATGTGCACAAGGAGTATCCGGATATCGAGCTCGATCACATGTACGTCGATAACGCCGCGATGCAGCTGGTGCGCGCGCCAAAAAAATTCGACGTCCTCGTCACCGGCAACATGTTCGGCGACATCCTGTCCGACTGCGCGGCGATGCTGACCGGCTCGATCGGCATGCTGCCGTCGGCGTCGCTCGACGCCAACAACAAAGGCCTGTACGAGCCGTCGCACGGTTCGGCGCCCGACATCGCCGGCAAGGGCATCGCCAATCCACTGGCGACGATCCTGTCGGCGGCGATGATGCTGCGCTTTTCCCTCGGCCGCCCTGAACAGGCCGAACGCATCGAGACCGCCGTCAAGGCCGTGCTGGCGCAAGGGCTGCGCACGGCCGACATTTACGAGCCGGGCACCACGCGCGTGGGCACCGACGAAATGGGCGACGCGGTGGTCAAGGCTTTGGCATAGATTTTTACTTATAGAGAGAAGATGATGAAACTAGTTGGCTTGGTAGGTTGGCGTGGCATGGTCGGTTCGGTGCTGATGCAGCGCATGCGCGACGAGGGCGACTTCGCCCACATCGAACCGGTGTTTTTCACCACTTCGAACGCAGGCGGCAATGCGCCGGCGATGGCGAAGAACGAAACCACGCTGAAGGACGCGCTTGACGTCACCGAGCTGTCGAAGTGCGAGATCATCATTTCCTGCCAGGGCGGCGACTACACCAACGAAGTGTTCCCGAAGCTGCGCGCCGCCGGCTGGAACGGCTACTGGATCGACGCCGCGTCGACCTTGCGCATGAACGACGACGCCGTCATCGTGCTCGACCCGGTCAACCTCGACGTCATCAAGAACGCGATGACCAAGGGCGTGAAGAACTACATCGGCGGCAACTGCACCGTGTCGTGCATGCTGATGGGCCTGGGCGGCCTGTTCGAGCACAAGCTGGTCGACTGGATGACGTCGATGACGTACCAGGCCGCGTCCGGCGGCGGCGCCCAGCACATGCGCGAGCTGCTCACCCAGTTCGGCACCATCAATGCCGCCGTGCGGCCGCTGCTCGACGACCCGGCCGCGGCGATCCTCGACATCGACCGCGCCGTGCTGGCGACCCAGCACGGTTACTCTGCCGATGAGATCAAGCAGTTCGGCGCGCCGCTGGCCGGCAGCCTGATTCCGTGGATCGACAAGGACCTCGGCAACGGCCAGTCGAAAGAAGAATGGAAGGCCGGCGCCGAGACCAACAAGATCCTGGGCCTGGGCGCCGCATTCGGCAGCGCCGAAATTCCGGTCGACGGCCTGTGCGTGCGCATCGGCGCGATGCGCTGCCACTCGCAGGCGCTGACCATCAAGCTCAAACGCGATGTGCCGCTCGACGAAATCAACGACATCATCGCGTCGAACAACCAGTGGGTCAAGGTGGTGCCGAACACGCGCGAAGCGTCGATGCGCGACCTGTCGCCGGCGGCCGTCACCGGCAGCCTGACGATCCCGGTCGGGCGCCTGCGCAAGATGTCGATGGGCGGCGAATACCTGTCCGCCTTCACCGTCGGCGACCAGTTGCTGTGGGGCGCGGCCGAGCCGCTGCGGCGCATGTTGTGCATCGTTCTCGACAAGTAAAGTTCTGCTAACGGTCGTTAACTGCAAGCCATCGAAAGGGCCGGATTTATCCGGCCCGACGTGTTTTGGAAACGCAGTTTTCACTCTGAGAACTGGCCAATCGGGCGCGCAAGATTTGCTGAAAAGTCGCATTAACTGAGCATACTGCTCACATACCTTGCGTTGTGGCCGGAGAAACACTCCTAAAGCTTGCATGCTCTAGAGCATGATGATATGTTGAGACCTCCGGGAAACCTGCATTCTCCCTCGACAACTCTTACGACGCCCCCAATCATGCCTTTAAAAACTCGCCCCCGGATCATGTCGCTCGCGCTGAAAACACTTTATGGCGCTGTTGCCAGCGCAGTGTTTTTGTCCTCCGCGGCGTGCGCTGCGGGACTCGGCAAGCTGACCGTCCTGTCGTCCCTCGGCCAGCCTTTGCGCGCCGAAATCGAGTTGACGTCGGTGTCGAACGACGAGGCCGCCGGCCTGGTGGCCAAGCTTGCCGCGCCTGAAGCGTTCCGTCAGGCGAACATCGAATTCAATCCGGCCCTGCTGTCGCTGCGTTTCGCGGTCGAACAGCGCAATGGCCGCCAGTTCATCAAGATCTCGTCGTTGCAGCCGGTCAACGAGCCGTTCGTCGACATGCTGCTCGAGCTGTCGTGGAACAGCGGCCGCCTGGTGCGTGAATACACCTTCCTGCTCGACCCGGCCGAACTGCGCACGACCCAATCGGCACAAGTGGCCGCGCCGGTCGATGTGCTGAACCAGGGTTCGCGCACCAGCCTGCCGGCGCGGCAGGCCGGCCAGCCGACCCGCCAGGGCAGCCAGGCCAGCCAAACCAGCCAAACCAGCCCGGCGAGCCAGCCCGCGCCCGCCGCGCAAGCGCCGCAGCCGCGCCCGAAGCTCGAGCAGCCGACCGCCGACAACCAGGGCGACGCCGGCGACGGCGCCTCGAAGTACAAGGTCAAGCGCGGCGACACGTTAGGACGCATTGCTGCCCAGGTCAAGCCGGTCGAGATCTCGCTCGACATGATGCTGGTGGCACTGTACCGCGCCAATCCGGACGCCTTCATCAGCAATAACATGAACCGCCTGAAGTCCGGCCAGATCCTGTCGGTGCCCGACTCCGACGCCATCAAGGGCGGCGGCGAGGGCGACGCCCGTGGCGTGGTGGTGGCCCATGCGGCCGACTTCAACGCTTACCGCAACAAGCTGGCCGGCCAGGTCGCCAATGCGGCGCCGGGCAAGGAAACCGAAGGCACCCAGAGCGGCGCCGGCAAGATCGTCGCCAAGGTCGAAGAACGCCCGACCGCGGCCAACGAATCGAAGGACCAGCTCAAGCTGTCGAAGGCGGCGCCTGCCGGCGCCGCCGGCAAGACCGGCGCGGTCGACGCCGAAGACAAGATCGCCAAGGAGCGCGCGCTGGCCGAAGCGACCGCCCGCGTCAAGGAACTCGAGCGCAACGTCAGCGACCTCGAAAAGCTGATGACGGTGAAGAACAAGGCCGGCACCGAAGCGCAAGTGGCGCCGGTGTCTGTGGTGACGACGCCGGCGGCGGCGGTAGCGGCCAGGCCGGCAGCCGAAGTGATGCCCGCGCCCGCGCCGGTCGAGCCGGCGAAAGTCAAACCGGCGCCGGTGGTGGTCAAGCAGCCGGCGCCCGCCGAGCCGACCTTCGCCGACATGATCATGGATAACATCACCTACGTCGGCGCCGGCCTGGCCGTCGCGCTGCTGGCGCTGTTCGGCCTGTCGCGCCGCCGCAAGAAGGACGCCATCGCGCCAGGCGAGCCGTCGATCCTCGGCGCGCCGACCGACCAGGCCCACTCGCTGTTCGCCGAAACCGGCGGCCAGAGTATCGACACCAGCAACAGCGTCTTCAACTCCAGCTTCGCGCCATCGGCCAGCCAGCTTGACACCAACGAAGTCGATCCGGTCGCCGAGGCCGATGTCTACATCGCCTACGGCCGCGATGCGCAGGCCGAAGAGATTCTGAAGGAAGCGCTGCGCAACCATCCGGAACGCGCGCCGGTTCGCCTCAAGCTGCTCGAGATCTACGCCGCCCGCAAGGACCAGCGCGCGTTCGAAGCGCAAGCCGGCGAAATGTACGGCATCACGCGCGGGCAGGGCGACGAATGGGCCCAGGCGGCAGCGCTTGGCCTGTCGATCGATCCGCACAATCCGCTGTACGCAACGGCCGGAGAGACCGTGGCCGCCGCGGCGTCATCGACGCCGGAAGACATCGCCGAGCAGGCGATCCTGAACCAGATGCACGCCGAAGGCGTCTCGGCCGAACCCGACCTGATGGACCTGGGCCTGGCCGACAATACTCCGACCGCGCTGCCCGAGCCGGTGCAAAGCGCGGCCAGTCCGGCCGACGACCACACGCTCGACTTCGACCTGGGCGGCCTCAGTTTCGAGCCGGTCACCAACGACACGCCGGCACCAGCCAGCACGGTCGCTGCCGCGCCGGCGTTCGACGCCAACGACATGGAGTTCACGTCCGACCCGGTCGTCGCCGCCGCGCCGCCGAAGGAGGAAGAGCAGTCGTTCGACCTGGCCTTCGACATGGCCTTCGACACGCCGGACGCCGACAAGACGATTGTCGCCGCGGTCCCGGCCGAGCCGGTCGCCGAGCCGAAGTCGCTCGACGACATCCGTCTCGACATGGCCTCGCACGAGCCTGTCCCTGAATTCAACATGGCCGACCTGGCGCACGAATTCGACCTGCCGACGCTGCCCGACAGCACGCCGGCCGCCGCTCCCGTGGCCGCGAAAGCCGACGACGTCGCCAATTTCGCCGATATGGACTTCGACTTCCCGACGACGCCAGCCGCTCCCGCCGCCGCCAGCGCAGCGCCGGTCGACGACCCGTTCGCCCTGCCGGACTTCCCTGACGTCGAGCGTACCGCCGTGCCGGCCGCCGCGCAAAGCTTCGCCGCCGCGCCGCAGTTCGACATGTCCGGCATCGATCTGGACCTGCCGGCCGACGCCCCGGCTTTCGAGGAGACGGGCGCATCGTCTTCCAGCGGCGAGATGACCGCCATGCAAATGGAGATGGAGACCAAGCTTGACCTGGCCATCGCCTACGAGGAGATCGGCGACAAGGAAGGCGCGCGCGAACTGCTCGACGAAGTGATCAAGGGCGGCAGCAACGAGCAGGTAAGCAAAGCCAGCGCGATGCGCTCGAAACTGGCCTGAACCGCAACACGCAATTGGAGTTGATTTGAAACGGATAGCACTTGGCGTCCAGTACGACGGGACGCCCTGGAACGGCTACCAGAAGCAGCTGGACCGAAACACCGTGCAGGACCGGCTCGAAATCGCCCTCAAGGAATTCGGCCGGGTCGACCTGGCCACCACCTGCGCCGGCCGCACCGACACCGGCGTGCACGCCCTCGAGCAGGTGGTCCACTTCGACACCGACCTTGAACGCGGCATGCAGTCGTGGGTACGCGGCGTGAATGCCTTCCTGCCCGATTCCATCGCGGTGCGCTGGGCAACCGACATCCCGTTTGACCCCGAGCACGAATTCCACGCCCGCTTTTCGGCGCGCGCGCGCACCTACCACTACGTCTTGTACAACAACCCGGTGCGCTCGCCGCTGCTGGTCGGGCGCGCCGGGTGGACCTTCCGTCCGCTCGACCTGGACCTGATGCGCGAAGCGGCGCAGCACCTGGTCGGCACGCACGACTTTTCGGCGTTCCGCTCGTCGCAATGCCAGGCCAAGTCGCCCATCAAGCAGATGCATGAGGTCAGCGTCGACCGGCACGGCGAGGTGATCGTGTTCACCTTGCGCGCCAACGCCTTTTTGCACCACATGGTGCGCAACGTGATCGGCTCGCTCATCTATGTGGGCAATGGCCGCCATCGGCCTTCCTGGCTGGCCGACGTGCTGACAGGGCTCGACCGCAACGACGCCGCGCCCACTTTCATGCCCGATGGCCTGTACCTGGCTAAAATAGATTACGATCCCAAGTGGGGCTTGCCGCAGGAAGCGAGCAGTCCCTTGCCCTGGTTCGTGCCGGGCCGAAGTTAAGCCAACCTGTCTTTTATCATGCCCCGTACCCGAGTCAAGATTTGCGGCCTCACGCGCGAGGAAGACGTCCGCGCTGCCGTGCAGGCCGGCGCCGACGCGCTCGGCTTTGTGTTCTATCCGCCCAGCCCGCGCCACGTCACCGCCGCGCAGGCCGGCGCGCTGATCGCCGCCATGCCGCCGTTCGTCACCGCCGTCGCGCTGTTCGTCAACGCCACCGTCGAGGAGGTGGTGGCGGTGGCGAAAGTGGCGCCGTTTACGCTGCTGCAGTTTCACGGCGACGAGAGCGCGGCCGAGTGCGCGGCGATCGCCGCCGCCGTCGGCCGGCCGTTCATGCGCGTGTTCCGCATGCGCGCCGACACGAGCGCGGCCGATTTGCTAGAATACGAGCATCAATACCGCGCCGCCAGTCCCTTGTTCTCGAGTTTGTTGCTCGACACCTATGTGGATGCCTACGGTGGCGCAGGAAAGGTCTTCGATTGGTCTCTCATTCCAAAAGAACTCGCGCCTCGGGTCGTTTTAAGTGGTGGCTTGAGCGTAAGCAACGCGACTGACGCGGTTGCCTCCGTTCGTCCCTACGCGGTCGACATCAGCAGTGGTGTCGAGCAGCAGAAGGGAATCAAGGACGCCCGCAAGATCGCCGACTTCGTCAATGCGGTGCGGGCGGCAGATGCCACTATTGAAAGCGACAACTCCCATGAAAGCAGTTCCTGAACGCGGCCCGGCCGCGCCAATTTTCAAGACCACCGACTACCAGCTGCCCGACGCCCGCGGCCACTTCGGCCCGTACGGCGGCGCCTTCGTCGCCGAAACGCTCAGCCTCGCGCTGGCCGAACTGTCCGAAGCGTACGCGCGCTACAGCCAGGACCCCGAGTTCCTCGACGAGTACCGCTACGAGCTGAAGCACTTCGTCGGCCGTCCGTCGCCGATCTACCACGCCAAGCGCTGGTCCGAACAGATCGGCGGCGCGCAGATCTACTTCAAGCGCGAAGACCTGAACCATACCGGCGCGCACAAGATCAACAACGTCATCGGCCAAGCGCTGCTGGCCCGCCGCATGGGCAAGCCGCGCATCATCGCCGAAACCGGCGCCGGCCAGCACGGCGTGGCCACCGCCACCATCTGCGCCCGTTTCGGCCTCGAATGCGTGATCTACATGGGCAGCGAAGACGTGCGGCGCCAGGCGCAGAACGTGTACCGCATGAAGCTCCTCGGCGCCACCGTGGTGCCGGTCGAATCGGGCTCCAAAACGCTCAAGGACGCGCTCAACGAAGCGATGCGCGACTGGGTCACCAACATCGAGAACACCTTCTACATCATCGGCACCGTGGCCGGCCCGCACCCATATCCGATGATGGTGCGCGACTTCCAGTCGGTGATCGGCGAAGAGTGCCTGGTGCAGATGCCCGAGATGACGGGCCACCAGCCCGACTACGTGCTCGCCTGTATCGGCGGCGGCTCCAACGCGATGGGAATTTTCTATCCCTACATCGACCAGAAGGACGTCAAGCTGATCGGCGTCGAGGCGGCCGGCGAGGGGCTCGAATCGGGCAAGCACGCCGCCTCGCTCAGTGCCGGTTTCGCCGGCGTTTTGCACGGCAACCGCACCTACCTGCTGCAGGACGCGAACGGCCAGATCATCGAGACGCACTCGGTGTCGGCCGGCCTCGATTATCCGGGCGTGGGACCGGAGCACGCATGGCTGAAGGACCTCGGCCGCGCGCAGTACGTGTCGATCACCGACGACGAAGCCATCGCCGCGTTCCATGACACCTGCCGCATCGAGGGCATCATCCCGGCGCTCGAATCGTCGCATGCGATCGCGTACGCGACCAAGCTGGCCGCCACGCTGCCGAAGGATAAGACCATCCTGGTCAACCTGTCCGGCCGCGGCGACAAGGACATGCACACCGTGGCCGAGCGGATGGGGCTCGATTTCAGCTGATGTCATCACTGAAAATCGCCTGTCCCCATTCACTCCACACGAAAGCATTTCCATGTCCAGAATCGAAGCTACTTTTTCCGCCTTAAAGGCGCATAACAAAACTGGCCTGGTGACCTTCATCACTGCCGGCGACCCCGGTCCCGAAATGACGGTGCCGCTGATGCACGCGATGGTCGCCGGCGGCGCCGACGTCCTCGAACTTGGCGTGCCGTTTTCCGATCCGATGGCCGAAGGCCCGGTGATCCAGCGCGCCTGCGAACGCGCGCTCAAGTTCGGCATCGGCCTGCCGGACGTGTTTAATTACGTGCGCGAGTTCCGCAAGACGAACCAGGACACGCCGGTCGTGCTGATGGGGTACGCCAACCCGATCGAACGCATCGGCCCGGACGCCTTCATCGCCGCCTCGAAGGACGCCGGCGCCGACGGCGCCATCGTGGTCGACTATCCGCCGGAAGAGTGCGAGGAGTTTGCCGCATCGATGCGCGCCAATGGCCTCGACCTGATCTTCCTGCTGGCGCCGACGTCGACGCCGGAGCGCATCGCGCAGGTGGCGAGGGTGGGCTCGGGCTTCAGCTATTACGTGTCGCTCAAAGGCGTGACCGGCGCCGGCACCATCGACACCGACGACGTCGCGCGCCGGGTGGCGGCGATCCGCGAACACGTCAAGCTGCCGATCGGCGTCGGCTTTGGCATCCGCGACGGCGCCACCGCGAAGGCGGTTGCGCAGGTGGCCGACGCGGTGGTGATCGGCAGCCGCATCATCCAGGAGCTGGAAAATACGCCGAAGGAGGGCGCCGTCGCCGCGGTGCAGGCTTTCGTGGCCGGCATTCGCAGCGCGCTGGATACGCGATAACCTTAATAAAAGGTGAAAGAATCTTAATAAAAGGCGGCGTTTCCCCGCCTTTTGCAGAGCTTGAACTAAACTTCGATTTGCACGTCAATCTCTCCGACACACCTTTGGGCAGTTGAGTGATTGTCTGCGGAATACCAGACACCCGAGCAAGAGGTGACATCTGAAAGGCCGCTAATCGTAATACACCGCCAGTTTTCGTCCGCGCCGACTATCAACGGGCCCTTACTGCTTGTCCCGCCAAACTGATAAAACAGCGCCTGCGGTTTTCCATTCTTCATTCCAATTGCATGAGGACAGAATTCACGCCGGTGCCCTTGATAGGTTGCATAGATGTGTTGTTTTTTGAGAATTGCGTCACGAATTGTGTCGTAAGTGCTCATTTCAATTCCTTTAGATTAACGGAATTGCAATAATATTCTTTTAATATAAAAAGGCTACTTATGAATTTTTATCAATTTCGTATTTCCGATTGTCTATTTAATTATCGGTCTTTCTAGCGAGATCTTTGAAAATCAGAACGGCAACGTCAGTGCATCCCTGAACCAACAAATTCGGAGTAAGGTATGTGCCGCAATATCAAAACACTCTTTAACTTCGAACCGCCCGCCACCGACGACGAAATCCGCGCCGCCGCGCTGCAGTTCGTCCGCAAGCTGTCCGGCTTCAACAGCCCGTCGCAAGCGAACAAGGCCGCGTTCGAACACGCCGTCGAGGAGGTGACGAAGGCAGCGACGGCACTGATCGGCACGCTGGTGACGAACGCCGATCCTCGCGACCGGGAAGTCGAAGCACGCCGCGCGAAGGCCCGCAACGCGGTGCGATTCCAGTTGCGCGAATAGAGATCTGCCGGCGCCAACTGCGCGCATCATGCAGTGAACGCACGGCAATCTCCCGCCACGCTGCGCCGACCGGTGTTAAGCTGCTTGTCATTCCTGCATCGCTGGCAACGCTGTCTTATTGTCAATTTCGGTGTGTTTAAGTTCGACAAGATGGTGTCTAGCGGCTAAACTACCGCCAACCCAAGAATCGCCGCAGAAGGAGAATATATGAGTTGGTTGGAAAAACTGCTGCCACCCCGGATCCAGCGCTCGGATGCTGCTTCCCGCAAGACAATGCCGGAAGGCCTTTGGGTCAAATGCCCGTCGTGTGAAGCGGTTCTGTACCGTACCGACCTCGAATCGAATTTGCATGTCTGCCCAAAATGCAGCCACCACATGCGCATCCGCGCCCGCCAGCGCCTCGACAGCCTGCTCGACGAAGGCGGTCGCTATGAAATCGGCCAGGAAACCTTGCCGGTTGACACGCTCAAGTTCAAAGACAGCAAGAAGTATCCGGATCGCCTGAAGGCGGCCATGGAAGCGACCGGCGAGACCGATGCGCTGATCGTGCAGGGCGGCTCCATCATGAGCCTGCCGGTGGTCGTTGCCTGCTTCGAATTTGAATTCATGGGCGGCTCGATGGGTTCGGTCGTTGGCGAACGCTTCGTGCGCGGCGCCAAGGCAGCGCTCGAGCAAAAAGTGCCGTTCATCTGCATCACCGCCACTGGCGGCGCGCGCATGCAGGAAGGCTTGCTGTCGCTGATGCAAATGGCCAAGACGACGGCGATGCTGACCAAGCTGTCGGAAAAAAAGCTGCCGTTCATCAGCGTGCTGACCGATCCGACGATGGGTGGCGTGTCCGCCTCGTTCGCCTTCATGGGCGACGTCGTCATCGCTGAACCGAAGGCGCTGATCGGCTTTGCCGGCCCGCGGGTGATCGAAAATACCGTCCGCGAAAAGCTGCCGGAAGGCTTCCAGCGTGCCGAGTTCCTCGTCACCAAGGGCGCCGTCGACATGATCGTCGACCGCCGCAAGATGCGCGAAGAGATCGCGCGGCTGATGGCCCTGCTGCAAAACCAGCCGGCCGAAGTCATCGCGTAATAGCGCAGCCTTGTTGCATTGTTCCAGCTGCGTGCGCAAGCCTCTTGCGCACGCTTTCTCCACCCGAAGTCGATCCCATGCAAACGCTCCCCACCACCTTGCCCGACTGGCTGACGCTGCTCGAGTCGCGCCATGCCGAAGCCCACATCAACATGGGGCTCGACCGCGTGCGCACGGTCAAACTAGCGATGGGATTGACGTTCGATTGCCCCGTCATCATGGTGGCCGGCACCAACGGCAAGGGCTCGACGTGCTCGATGCTCGAGTCGATCTTGCTGCGCGCCGGCTACAAGGTCGGCCTGTACATCAAGCCGCACTTTCTCGACTTTAACGAGCGCGCCCGCATCAAGGGCAGCCTGGCCACCGACGCCGAGCTGATCGGCGCCTTCAACGACGTCGAAGCGGCGCGCGGCGACGTGCCGCTGACGTATTTCGAATTCACCACGCTGGCCATCATGCACTTGCTCGCCGGCGCCGGCCTCGACGTGGCGATTCTCGAAGTCGGCCTGGGTGGCCGGCTCGATGCCGTCAACGTCATCGACGCCGATGTGGCCATCGTCACCAGCGTCGACATCGACCATACCGATTTCCTCGGCACCACGCGCGAAGAAATCGGCTTCGAAAAAGCCGGCATCTTCCGTCCTGGCAAAGCGGCGATCTGCAGCGATCCGGTGCCGCCGGCGTCGCTGGTGGCGCACGCCGAGGCGATCGGCGCCGACCTGTGGCTGCTCGGGCGCGATTTCAATTATTCCGGCGACAAGCAGCAGTGGAACTTTGGCGGGCGCAGCCAGCGCCGCAACTCGCTGGCGTATCCGAGCCTGCGCGGCGCCAACCAGTTGCTCAACGCATCGGCCGCGCTGGCCGCGCTCGAAGTGCTGCGCCTCGAATTGCCGGTCGGCGCCCAGGAAATTCGCACCGGCCTCGTGACGGTGGAGTTGCCGGGCCGCTTCCAGGTTCTGCCTGGCCGGCCGACCGTCATCCTCGATGTCGCCCACAATCCGCACGCGGCCTCGGCGCTGGCGCTGAACCTCGGCAACATGGGGTTCCATCCGTACACGTACGCCGTGTTTGGCGTGATGCAGGACAAGGACATCGCCGGCGTCGTCACACCGATGGCGCAGTATGTCGACCACTGGTGCATCGCCGAATTGCCGTCGCCGCGCTCGGCCCATACCGGCGACCTGGCGGCCACCATTGCCGGCCTGACCCCGGACGACGGCAAACCGGGCGAGCGCTCGATCACCGAATTCGCCGACCCGGCGTCAGCTTTTGCGAATGCGATGAGCCGGGCCGGGGAGAATGATAGAATTGTGGTCTTTGGCTCGTTCTACACGGTAGCAGGCGTGATGGCAGCCCGAAAATCCTCCTCTCACTGAAAAAATACCGCATGGGCTTGTTCTCGTTCCTCAATAAAAACAAGCAAGACACCACTGCCGATGACAGTGGCTATTATTCCCGCGATGAGGATTCGGTCGCAAGCCGCGCCCGCTCCAAGCGCGCCTCGAGCGCCGGCGAACCGGCCGCGCCGCGGCGCGAACGCAAGTCGCGCGGCGACGATCCCGTATTGCCCGAGAAGAAACGCGCCCGCCGCCGGCTGGTAGGCGCCATCGCGCTGGCGCTGGCCGTGGCGGTCGGTTTGCCGATGGTGCTCGACTCCGAGCCGAAGCCGCTGGCCGGCGACATCGCGTTCCAGATTCCATCGCGCGACAAGGCGCCACCGCTGCCGGTGCCGGCAGTGCCCGGCGCTGTCACAGCCGCCGATTCGCTCGACAAGCGCGAAGAGTTCATCGATCCGCCGAAGCCGGAACCGCGCGAGATCAAGACGGTTGCCGTCGCCGAGCCGAAAGTCGAGCCGAAGCCGGCGCCGCCGAAGGACGCACCGAAGGCAGAGGCCAAGCCGGAAGCCAAACCAGAACAAAAGCCCGAGCCGAAAGTGGCCAAGGCAGAACCGAAGGCAGTCGAGCCGAAGGTGGCGGAGCCGAAGCCGGCGAAGGTCGCCGTCAAGGAAGACAAACCGGCCGCCAAACCGGAAGACGCCGCCCGTGCGCTCAACATCCTCGAAGGCAAGCCGCCGGCAGTCGCGGCCGACAAGTTCGTCGTCCAGGTGGCAGCGCTCGGCACGGCCGAGAAAGTGGCCGAATTGCAGGGCAAGCTGAAGGACGCCGGTATCCGTTCCTTCACCCACAAGGTATCGACCGCCGGCGGCGAGCGCATCCAGGTGCAAGTCGGCCCGTTCAGCCGCGAAGAGGCGGACCGCATGCGCGCCAGGCTCGACAAGGTCGGCATGCCCGGCAGCATCGTCAAGCCAGATGGAAAATAGACAAACCAGGGCATGCCGGGCGTGACCATTTTCGATTACTTGGTATTGTTCGTTCTGTTGGCCTCGGTGGTAATCAGCACCATGCGCGGCCTGGTCAAGGAAATCCTTTCGCTGGTCAGCTGGGTGGTCGCCTTTGTCGTGGCCAACCTGTACGGCGCGACCCTAGCGCCGATGTTGCCGGCGATGATACCTGGCGAGGCGGTCCGCCTGATGGTTGCCTTCGTGGCGCTGTTTATCGGCGTGCGCATTCTGATGGGCCTGCTGATGCTGGCCGTCGACGCGCTCATCAAGGCGAGCGGCCTTGGCCTGGCCGACCGCGGCCTTGGCGGCCTGTTCGGCTTGGCGCGAGGCATTGTAATTGTGCTGTTCGGCGTCATACTGTGTGGCATGACGTCGATCCCGCAACAGGATTTCTGGCAAAACGCGTTGCTCTCGCCACTGGCGGAAACCGGAGCGCGCACCGTCAAACCTTTCTTGCCTGCTGCGTTGACGCAGCACGTGCGTTTTTGAACCAATTTTCAATATCGGCTGTTCAGTCTTAGGAGCACACCATGTGTGGCATCGTCGGCGTCGTCTCGCATAATCCCGTCAACCAGGTCCTCTACGACGCATTGCTGCTGCTGCAGCACCGCGGCCAGGATGCGGCGGGCATTGCAACCAATCACAGCAGCATGTTTTCGATGCACAAGGCCAATGGCCTCGTGCGCGACGTGTTCCGCACTCGCAACATGCGTTCACTGCAGGGCAATTCCGGCATCGGCCATTGCCGCTACCCGACCGCAGGCTCGTCGAGCGAAGAGGAAGCGCAGCCGTTCTACGTCAACGCGCCGTTCGGCATTACGCTGGCGCACAACGGCAACCTGACCAACCAGGAAGAACTGAAGCAGGCGCTGTTTCAGAACGATCGCCGCCACATCAATACCGATTCCGATTCGGAAGTATTGCTCAACGTGCTGGCCCACGAAATCCAGGAATCGACCACCGGCTATTCGCTCGATCCGGACGCCATCTTCAAGGCGGTTGCCATGGTGCACAAGCGTGTGCGCGGCGCCTACGCGGTGGTGGCGCAAATTGCCGGCCACGGCCTGCTGGCGTTTCGCGATCCGTTCGGCATCCGCCCGCTGTGCATCGGCGTCAACGAGACCGACGAAGGCAATGAATACCTCGTCGCCAGCGAGTCGGTCGCGCTCGAAGGCATCGGCTTTCGCTTCCTGCGCGACATCGCGCCGGGCGAGGCAGTGTTCATCGACAACGACGGCAAGTTGCACCAGCGCCAGTGCGCCGAGAACCCGTCGCTCAACCCGTGCGCGTTTGAATTCGTCTACCTTGCGCGCCCCGACTCGATCCTGGACGGCGCCTCGGTGTACGCCACGCGCCTGAAGATGGGCGAGTACCTGGCCGAGAAAATTCGCAAGGAATTTTCCGCCGGCGAAATCGACGTCGTCATGCCGATTCCCGATTCGTCGCGCCCGGCCGCGATTCAGCTCGCCCTCAAGCTCGGCATCGAATACCGCGAAGGCTTCATCAAGAACCGCTATATCGGCCGCACCTTCCTGATGCCTGGCCAGGCGATCCGCAGCAAGTCGGTGCGCCAGAAGCTGAACGCCATTGGCTCCGAATTCAAGGGCAAGAACGTGCTGCTGGTCGACGACTCGATCGTGCGCGGCACCACCAGCCGCGAGATCGTCCAGATGGCGCGTGAAGCGGGCGCCCGCAACGTCTACTTCGCCTCGGCCGCGCCGCCGGTACTGTTTCCGAACGTGTACGGCATCGACATGCCGACCCGCGGCGAACTGATCGCTTACGGGCGCAGCAACGAAGAAATCTGCCGCGAGATCACCGCCGACAAGCTGGTGTACCAGGACGTCGACGCGCTCAAGCGTTCGATTTCGGATGTCAACCCGGTGCTGCAGAACTTCGAGGCATCTTGCTTTGACGGCGTCTACGTTACCGGCGACGTCACCCAGGATTACCTCGACCGCCTCGAATTTGCCCGCCACAATCCAAAGCAGGAACCAGCCGAGGACGCTGGCCGCACCCAGCTCAACCTGACGCTGGCGACGGCGGAATAGGGCGGCATCGTGAGCGAGAAGAAACAGTTCGGTTTTACGACGGCCATCCTGCACAACGACCGGCAAAAGCCGATCGAGCACGGTTCGCTGCACAAGCCGGTGCACACGTCGGTCGCGTACGGCTACACGGACGCGCGCCAGCTGGCATCGGTGTTTCAGGGCAAGGAGCCGGGGTTTCGCTACGGCCGCCAGGGCAATCCGACGGTGGCGGCGCTCGAAGACAAGCTTACTCGCATGGAAGACGGCGTGTCGACCTTGTGCTTTGCCACCGGCATGGGCGCGATCGGCGCGGTGTTCCAGGGCCTGCTGCGCGCCGGCGACCACGTGGTGTCGTCGGCCTTCCTGTTCGGTAACACCAACAGTCTGTGGCAGACGGTCGGCGGGCAGGGCGTCGACGTCGCGTTTGTCGATGCCACCGATGTTGCCAACGTCGCAGCGGCGTTGACGCCGGCAACGCGCATCGTGTTCGTCGAAACGATCGCCAATCCGCGCACCCAGGTCGCCGACCTGGCGCGCATCGGCCAGCTGTGCCGCGAACGCGGCATCCTGTTCGTCGTCGACAACACGATGACGACGCCTTACCTGTTCCGGCCGAAGTCGGTCGGCGCCGGCCTGGTCGTCAACGCGCTGACCAAGTCGATCGGCGGCCACGGCATTGCGCTCGGTGGCAGCCTGACCGATACCGGCGAGTATGACTGGAGCAACTACCCGCACATCGCCGCCAATTACAAGCGCAACCCGCCGGCGCAGTGGGGCATGGCGCAGCTGCGCGCCAAGGGCCTGCGCGACTTCGGCGCGTCGCTCGGCCCGGAAGCTGCGCACCACATCGCTGTCGGCGCCGAAACGCTGGCGCTGCGCATGGAACGCAGCTGCGCCAATGCGCTGGCGCTGGCACGCATGCTCGAGGCTGATCCGCGCGTGGCGGCGGTGCATTATCCGGGGCTGGCGTCGCATCCCCAGCATGCACTTACGAACGAACTGTTCCGCGCCGCCGGCTCGCTGTTCAGCTTCGAGCTAAGCGATGGCATCGACTGCTTCGACTACTTGAACCGCCTGCAGATCGGCATTCCCGCGAGCAACCTGGGCGACACCCGCACCTTGGTCATTCCGGTCGCTCACACCATCTTTTACGAAATGGGCGCCGAGCGCCGCGCCAGCATGGGCATCGCCGAGTCGCTGATCCGCGTGTCGGTCGGCATCGAAGACACGGCCGACCTGCTGGCCGACTTTCAGGGCGCATTGCCTTCGCTGTAAAACTACTCTGTCGAGAACAACATGAAAAAGATCGTGCTCTGCCTCACCCTGGCGTTCGCCAGCCTCGCCCACGCCGACGAGCTGGCCGATGCCAACGCCTTGCTGCAGAAGAAGGCGTATCCGCAAGCGCTGCAGTTGTACACCAAGCTGGCCAATGCCGGCAACGCCGAAGCGCAATTGCAGCTCGGGCAGATGTACTGGTATGGCGAGGCGGGCTCGATCGACCTGGTGAAGGCGGACGCGTGGCTGAAGAAGTCGGCCGCGAAGGGCAACAAGACCGCCGCCGCCTCGCTGGAAGTGATGAAGCAGCGCGAGCTTCGCCGCGCCGATATCGATTACTGGGTGTCCAAATACGATGGCGCCGACCTAAAGGCCGGCAAGTTCCATTGCCCTGCGCCGCGCATACCGGCGGTATCGAAGGTGAACGAGGAGATCAACCGCATTGCGGCGGCCATGACGGCCTGGCAGGATTGCTACAACGCCTTTGTGGTGAACCTGAATGCCAGCGCGCCGCTGACCAAGCGCATTCCGGACGACATTTCAAAGTTGCTCAACAAGCAGGAACTCGAGACCGCCACGGCCTACCTCGGCGAACTCCATACGCGCATGGGCGCCGATGCCAGCATCAGCGCCAAGCTGCTGCTGGCCGATTTTGACGCATGGCGCGCCGCCACCGATAAGTTTGTCAAAGAGCACAATGAGCTCGTCAAGAGCATGCCCGCTGTCATACCCAAGCGCAAGTACGACAACTAGGTCCTGGCCAGGCCACCTGGCCTAGTGCCAGGTGCGCATCAGTCCGACGGCGAGGCCTTCGAGGGTAAAGTCGTCCACCGCCGGATCGACCTTGATCACCTTGAAGTCCGGATTTTCCGGGAACAGCTCGATCAGCGATCCGGTTTTCTTGTAGCGCTTGACGGTAACGTCGTCGCCGATGCGGGCGACCACGATCTGCCCGTTTTTCGCGGTATCGACTTTTTTCACGGCCAGCAAGTCGCCATCCATGATGCCGGCGTCGCGCATCGACAGGCCGCGCACCTTCAGCAGGTAATCCGGCTTCGACGCGAACATGGCCGGGTCGACGCTGTAGGTGGCCTCGACGTGTTCGAGCGCCAGGATGGGCGAGCCGGCGGCAACGCGGCCAACCAGCGGCAACGCCATCATCAAGGTCGGCGGTGGCATCGGGATTGCCTCGACGGCCGGACCGATCAGGCGGATGCCGCGCGACGTGCCTGGTGAAATCTCGATGGCGCCTTTGCGCGCCAGCGCCTGCAAATGCTCCTCGGCGGCGTTGGCCGACTTGAAGCCCAGCTCGGCGGCAATTTCCGCGCGCGTCGGAGGAAAGCCGGTGTTTTCGATTGCTTCCCGGATCAGGTTGAGGATCTCTTCTTGCCGTGCGGTGAGCTTGATCATTGGCGTTGCCCGAAGGCTGGTTATATAAACAGACTGTATTTTTGTACAGTATTTCGTCCAATGCAAGTAAAAGTTCACAAAAAAGGGGTCAGACGCGGTTTTTGTCCGATTTCGCGCATCAAAAAGCGGCTGCGTGACGCTGGACTGAGATTTCGTTGGGTGCTAATGTGGACTTTGTAAGGCGGCAGCCATGTTGGAACTCAAGTCAAATGAAGCGGCGTGCTCACAATGTGAACACGGTTTTTACAGAGAGGTCGCGCACCATGTTGGAACTCAAAGCGAAAAACCAGTCGAGCACTGATCATGAGATGGATCTGGCGCTTTGGTACGCGCGTCAGGCCGAGTTATTGCGCGAATCCCGTTTCGACCAGCTCGACGTGAACAACCTGATTGATGAACTGGAAGCCGCGGTGGGAAACTTGCGCAGGGAGTTGAGCAGCAGAATAGAGGTTTTGCTTACTCACTTACTGAAGTGTCAGTTTCAACCCCAGCGTATTTCGCGCAGCTGGTTAAATACCCTCGACGAGCAGCGGTCGCAAATCGCCAAGCTCCTCGATGAAAATCGTAGTCTGGGTCCAGGTGTGACGGACGTAGCCGCGAAAGTGTATCCCCTCTCAGTGCGCCGTGCGGTTACCCAGACAGGGCTGCCTCGCAGCACCTTCCCCTTGCTCAATCCGTATTCGAAGGATCAGCTGTTCGACTTCGATTTCGTGCCTTGAGGCGCTAAAAGCCACGGTTAGCCGGTCGGTTCACGGCCGGCGCTTGCCCGATCTGCCCATTCCGCGCTATAATTGCCGGCTTTCCCTTCCCACACTCGTCTTGACGCCGAGGTGGGCTTTTGTTTTAAACGTCCCTAAGGAGTTATGCATGCGTCATTATGAAATCGTTTTTATCGTCCACCCGGACCAAAGCGAGCAAGTCCCGGCGATGATCGAACGTTACAAAGCCAGCGTCACTGCACGCGGCGGTAACATTCATCGCGTCGAAGACTGGGGCCGTCGTCAGATGGCTTACTCGATCCAGAAGCTGCCAAAAGCGCACTACATCTGCCTGAACATCGAATGCGACAACGAGACCCTCGTGGAACTCGAAACCGCGTTCAAATTCAATGATGCCGTGCTGCGTCACCTCACCGTCAAGTTGAAGAAGGCTGAAATCACGCCGTCGCCGATGATGAAGTCGGTACAACGTGAAGACGCAGCCAAGAGCCACCGCTCGGAAGCGCCAGCTCCTGCAGCCGCTCCAGCAGCAGCACCAGCCCCAGCAGCTGCCTGATTTTTGGTAAGAGACCCTCAGCTGGCGAAGTGAATCACACCAGTGAATCAACTTCAGTTTGTAGCCTCAATTTCGGAGCGCGACGTATTGCGCTATACCCCGGCCGGCGTGCCGATCGTGTCCGCCACCCTGACGCATAGTTCGCAGCAGGTGGAAGCAGGGGTAGGCAGGTTGACCGAGTTTGAAATCACCGCGTTCGCCGCGGGCGAGATTTCAGGCCGGTTCTCCCGGGCCGAGTTAGGCGCAGCGCACCAGTTCACCGGTTTTCTGGCCAAGAAGAGTCGCAGTAGCAAAGCGTTGGTGTTTCACATCATTGATTTTAGTGCCGCCGCCTAAGCGGAGCACATTTTTAGATACAGGAGCCTCAAATGGCATTCGGTAAAAAGTTCGACAAGAACAAGCTCAAGCTCAAAGAAAAACGCAAACAACAGAACCCACTGTTCAAGCGCAAGAAATTCTGCCGCTTCACCGCAGCAAACGTCGAGCAGGTCGACTACAAAGACGTCGACACCCTGAAAGACTTCGTCCAGGAAAACGGCAAGATCATGCCAGCACGCCTGACCGGTACCAAGGCGCACTACCAGCGCCAGGTTGACACCGCCATCAAGCGCGCCCGCTACCTCGCGCTGCTGCCTTACACCGACCTGCACCACGCTTAAGCGTTGCAGAGAACCTGGAGAAATATATGCAAATTATTCTGTTAGATAAAGTCGTCAACGTCGGCAACCTCGGCGACGTCGTCAAAGTCAAGGACGGTTACGCACGTAACTTCCTGATCCCGCAACGCATGGCTCGCCGCGCAACGACCTCGGCAATCGCCGAGTTCGAAGTCAAGCGCGCTGAGCTGGAAAAAGCTGCTGCAGCCAAGCTGGCCGCATCGCAAGCCCAAGGCGAGAAGCTGAGCGGCATGACCATCTCGATCGCGCAAAAAGCGGGCGTCGATGGCCGTCTGTTCGGTTCGGTCACCAACTTCGACATCGCTGAAGCGCTGACGAAGCAAGGTTTCGCTGTCGAGAAAGCACAAGTTCGCATGCCGAACGGCCCGCTGAAGACGACCGGCGATCACGCTGTTGCAGTCGCACTGCACACCGACGTCGTTGTCGACATCACCATCGCTGTCGTCGGCGAAGCTGCTTAAATATCGCCTTCGTCGCGCGGGCCATGGGCCCGCGAGATGACGCCATAATGCCGGGTTATCCGGTCAAGAAGCCGGGTACATCCCGGCTTTTTTACGTCTGTACCGAAGCGATTTCTCGCCGATTATTGCAGCCTGTTCATCCGGAGCGGGTATAATTCGCGCCATGAACGCCCCTTCCGATCCGCAAGTCGACGCCATCCGTATTCCGCCGCATTCCATCGAAGCCGAGCAGTCCGTCATCGGCGGCCTGCTGCGCGATAATGCCGCGTGGGACCGCATCGCCGACTTCATGCACGCCGACGATTTCTACCGCTACGATCACCGCATCATCTTCGAGCAGCTCGTCAAGCTGATCAACGCCGCGCGCCCGGCCGACGTCATCACCGTCTACGAGGCGCTCACCAACATGGGCAAGGCCGACGACGTCGGCGGCCTGCAGTACCTCAACGCGATGGCGCAGAACACGCCGTCGGCGGCCAACATCCGCCGCTACGCCGAGATCGTGCGCGACCGCGGCATCCTGCGCAAGCTGATCACCGTGGCCGACGAAATTTCCGGCAACGCGTTCAACCCGCAGGGCAAGGAAGTCAAGCAGATGCTCGACGAAGCCGAGTCGAAGATTTTTGCGATTGCCGAAGAAGGCTCGCGCGGCGCCCAGGGCTGGGTCGCGGTGCAGCCGCTGCTGACGCAAGTGGTCGAACGCATCGACGAGCTCTACAGCCGCGACAACCAGAGCGAGATCACCGGCGTGCCGACCGGCTTCATCGACCTCGACCGCATGACCTCCGGCCTGCAGCCGGGCGACCTGGTGATCGTCGCCGGCCGTCCGTCGATGGGCAAGACGGCGTTCTCGATCAACATCGGCGAGAACGTCGCCATCGACTCCGGCCTGCCGGTGGCCGTGTTCTCGATGGAGATGGGCGGCACCCAGCTGGCGATGCGTATGCTCGGCTCGGTCGGCCAGCTCGACCAGCACCGCCTGCGCACCGGCAAGCTCAACGACGAGGACTGGCCGCGCCTGACGCACGCGATCCAGAAGATGAACGATGCCCAGCTCTACATCGACGAGACGCCGGCGCTCAATTCGATCGAGCTGCGTGCCCGCTCGCGCCGCCTGTCGCGCCAGTGCGGCAAACTCGGCCTGATCATCGTCGACTACCTGCAGCTGATGACCGGCAACCAGCCGGGCGACAACCGGGCATCCGAGATTTCCGAAATTTCGCGTGGCCTGAAGGGCCTGGCGAAAGAACTGCACTGCCCGGTGATCGCACTGTCGCAGCTGAACCGTTCGCTCGAGCAGCGCCCCAACAAGCGGCCGATCATGTCCGACTTGCGCGAATCGGGCGCAATCGAGCAGGATGCCGACGTCATCATCTTCCTGTACCGCGACGAAGTGTACAACCCGGACTCGCCCGACAAGGGCACCGCCGAGATCATCATCGGCAAGCAGCGTAACGGGCCGATCGGCGCCATTCGCCTGACCTGGATCGGGCAATACACCAAGTTCGGCAATTACAGCGGCGGCCTCGCGCTCTACCAGGGCGACTAAAACCAAGAGGGGACGGCGCGACCTGCGGCGTTTCCGAGAAATCTCAGTACGACTAACGGAGAATAATATGTTTGGACGTTTGATGCCCACCGAGGGCAAATTTTTTGACTTGTTTAATCAGCACGCCGCGTTGTGCGTGAAGGGCGCCCACGAAATGGTCGGCCTCATGACCAATTTCGACGACCTGGAAAACCGCACGCATGCGATCGAAAGCATCGAGAAGCAGGCCGACAAGATCACTTACGCCACGGTGGACATGCTGCATAAGACGTTCATCACGCCGATCGACCGCGACGACATCCACAAGCTGATCACCCGCATGGATGACATTCTCGATCTGATGGAAGACGCGGCCCAGACCGTGTCGCTGTACGACCTGAAGGCGGTCACGCCGGAAGCGAAGCGCCTGGCCGAGCTGTGCCTGGCATGCTGCCAGAAGGTCCAGCAAGCCGTTGGCCTGCTGCACAACATGGACAATTCGCACAAGATCGTCGCCATCTGCGAAGAGATCGACCGCCTCGAATCGGACGCCGACCACGTGATGCGCGCGGCCATGTCGAAGCTGTTCCGCGACGAGCCGGACGTGCGCAACCTGATCAAGCTGAAAGCCATTTACGAAATCCTGGAAACCGTCACTGACCGCTGCGAAGATGTTGCCAACATCATCGAAGGCATCATCGTCGAAAACGCGTAAGCGGAAGCCACTACATGCAAACTCTTCAAATGAGCTTATGGGTGCTGGTGATGCTGGTGGCGCTGGCCCTGATTTTCGATTTCATGAACGGCTTCCATGACGCCGCCAATGCGATCGCGACGGTGGTATCGACCGGCGTACTGAAACCGCAGACCGCAGTCGCAATGGCGGCAGTGTTCAATTTTATCGCCATTTTCGTCGTTGGCCTGAAGGTGGCGGCAACCGTCGGCAAGGGCACGATCGATCCCGCCGTGGTCGATCAGTACGTCATTTTTGGCGCGCTGGTGGGCGCCATCATCTGGAATCTGATCACCTGGTACTACGGCATCCCGTCGTCGTCGTCGCACGCGCTGATCGGCGGCCTGGTTGGCGCTGCGGTGGCCAAGTCGGGCACCGGCGCGCTGATCGGCAGCGGCCTGCTCAAGACCGTGCTGTTCATTGTCATTTCGCCGCTGGTTGGCTTTCTGCTGGGCTCGATCATCATGGTGCTTGTGTCGTGGCTATTCGTGCGCTCGACGCCGCGCAAGGTCGACACCTGGTTCCGCCGCATGCAGATGGCGTCGGCTGCCGCCTACAGCCTCGGTCACGGTGGCAACGACGCGCAAAAGACCATCGGTATCATCTGGATGCTGTTGATCGTTGCCGGCGTTTCGACCAAGGCTGACGCCGCACCGCCGATGTGGGTGATCATTTCGTGCTACACGGCGATTAGCTTCGGCACCTTGTTCGGCGGCTGGCGCATCGTCAAGACGATGGGCCAGAAGATCACCAAGCTCAAGCCAGTTGGCGGTTTTTGCGCCGAGACCGGCGGCGCCATCACGCTGTTCGCCGCGACCGCGATGGGCATCCCGGTATCGACCACCCACACCATCACCGGCGCCATCGTCGGCGTCGGCTCGGCGCAGAAGATGTCGGCCGTGCGCTGGGGCGTTGCGGGCAATATCGTGTGGGCGTGGATCTTCACGATCCCGGCATCGGCCTTCATGGCCGCGATCGCCTGGTGGATCGGCACCCACGTGATGTAATCTGCCCGTTGGCCAGCAAAAAAGGGGGAAAGGCTCAGCAGCCTTTCCCCCTTTTTTTACGTTCAAGGGAAGGATAGAGCGGACCACCTTCCTTCCGTTACATGATGATTTCCCGCGAAGGCGGGAATCTATGCTGACGCCGCATCACCGAAACAAACGCTGTGCACTGTTCAGCGCTTCCGCTCCACCAGCTCAATCTCGAACAGCTTGGGCCAATGCTTCCCGGTGACAAACAGCCGCCGCCGGCTGGCATCCCACGCAATGCCATTGAGCACATCATCAGGCCCGGCTTTCCAGGCCGGATCCTGCAAGCCCGTCAAATCGATCCAGCCAACCACATTGCCCGACACCGGATCAATGCGGGCGATCACGTTGGTTCCCCAGACGTTGGCAAACAGCTGTCCCTCGACCCATTCCAGTTCATTCAGGTTGGGCACCGGCTTGCCGCCCGCGCTGACCTGGATACGCTTGGTTTCCTTCAGCGTCTTCGGATCGAGCAAGCGGATGGCCGGGGTGCCGTCGCTCATGAACACTTGCGTGCCGTTGCTTGCAAGTCCCCAGCCTTCGCCCTCGTACGTAAATTTGCGTTTGACCTTGAGCGTCTTGGCGTCATGCACGAAGCCGACCTTTGACTGCCAGGTCAGGCTGACGATGTCATTGCCGACCGGAGCGATCCCCTCACCGAAAAACTCCGGCGCCAGGTCGAGCTTTTGCAGCACGCGCCCAGTTTCAAGCTGAACCCGGCGGATCGTCGACTGGCCCTTCATGCCGGTGCTTTCATACAGCGCGCCGTCCTTGATGAACAGCCCCTGTGTGAATGCCTTCGTATCGTGCGGGTAGGCGTGCTTGACCATGAAGCTGTAGACCGGGATCGCCGCCTGCGCGCTGCCCAGACCCAGCACTGGCAAGGCGAGGGCGCCAAGTAGGAGCCGGATGAATGCAGCGTGATTAATCTTCTTCAATTCGCGCCTTTAATGAATGATGAGTGCTGCAAGACTCTACCCTAAATTGTGCAGAGAGGCGCTACTCCGGCTTCGCAGTTCCCGGCCGCATTTCTTGCGTTAGCTCAATTTGTCGAAACGCAAGAATTCCATACTATCCAACTTCGTCGTGCCACCTGCGAATGGACGTACATATGGATATGTTAAGGGAAGGTGCTGCGGCGTTCGCAGCCTTGCTCAGCGAGCCGCAAGCGGTGGCCGTCAAGCTAGTTGTCGCCTAATATAGTCGTTATGCTGCTTTCTTTTGCAGCACGGTTTCCTCTACTCGGGCGCCATCACTGATGGTCTTTTCCGGATTGAGGTGGACGACGGACACTGG
>NZ_PDOC01000013.1 GCF_002760655.1 Massilia eurypsychrophila
CCAGTGTCCGTCGTCCACCTCAATCCGGAAAAGACCATCAGTGATGGCGCCCGAGTAGAGGAAACCGTGCTGCAAAAGAAAGCAGCATAACGACTATATTAGGCGACAACTAGCTTGACGGCCACCGCCAGCGTGATCGAGTGTTCACTGTCAATGTGAGCGGTTGTCACCTGATAACGACGATATAGAACGACTTTTGAATCGCTTGCGGCATCCTGAAACCAGACTGAAAAAACGTTCTGGTCACGCTAGTGACGCGTGAAGCCGTCGAACAAGGTCATATAGGTTGCGTTAAATGTGTCAAGCGCCGCGCGCGCCTTGGCGTTTGGTTCACCATAGACAACCAGCGACCTCACCGTCACCATGGAATGGAATCGGTCGGCGTAGCCAGCGAAGTTTTGTTCCACATGCACTACAAACGCCTCGGAATCCCGATAGCGTTCGTAGATATGCACTGAACGCTTGTCTTCAGTGACCGCGTACTGGTACGCCAACGTGCCCGGTTCTTTTAGAGTCGATGCGACGATATCTGCCACGAGGCTTTTGAATTCGTCGAATTTTCCTGGCTTGACGTCCAGTGTAAACAGCCAGAACGGCTCGTCACCCATACAGCTTGCCTGCGCCTGCCCAGTCGGATGGCTTGACGTCTTCGAACACGACATAAATGTAGCTCGCATCGGTGCCGGTATGCTTGACGATGCTTTCGGTGATTTCGGCGGCCACTGCTTGTTTGGCGATGGCGTCCTTACCTTCAAACCAAGTAACTCTTACGACAGGCATCATATTCTCCAGGTGAGTAAAAAACATAGCTTAAGGTAGGAGCGGAAGAAGATAAACAGGCCGGGACTCGCCATAGCGTCAACTTTATGTCTACAATTAAGGTCTTTTCTGGCCACGGAACACAAATGGTTGCGTTCGAGCCGCTCAGCGGCATCGTCACTTTCGTTGCGGTAGCGCGGGCGGAAAGCTTTACCCAGGCCGGAGAACAGCTGGGCGTCTCCAAGTCCGCCGTCGGCAAGGCCGTCGCACGACTGGAAGAGCGGCTGGGCGTGAAGCTGTTTCATCGCACGACCCGGCGGCTGTCGCTGACCGCCGATGGCGAAGCCTACTTCGCGGTGTGCGCCCGCGCGCTGGAAGGGATCTCGGAGGCGGAGGGCAGCCTCGGCGCGCGCTTGGCGGTACCGTCCGGGCGGCTGCGCATCGACATGCCGGCGGCGTTCGGGCGCAAAGTGATGTTGCCCATTTTGCTCGACATCGGCACGGCGTTCCCGGCCTTGCAGATGACATTGACCTTTAGCGACAACGTGATCGATCTCGTGGAGGAGGGCGTCGATCTGGCGATCCGCTTCGGCACGCTGGAGGACTCGAGCGACCTCATGGCGCGCAAGCTGACAAGCCACCGCTGGGTGATCTGCGCGACCCCCGAATATTTGCGCCAGCATGGCACGCCACTTTCACCAGTCGACATTGCCGGACACCGCTGCATCGTCGGCTACCGGCGCGGCCGTCCGCTTGCATGGCATATCGAAGTGGACGGACAGGCCGCTCGGTTTGCACCACCGCCGACCTATCAGATCGGCGACGGCGAGGCGATGGTCGATGCAGCGCTGGCTGGCATCGGCCTTTGCCAAATGCCGCTCGCCCTGTTGCGTCAATACATCGATTCAGGCAAGCTGGTGACGGTGCTCGATGTTCGTACGCAACGGTCGATCGACGTCCATGCAGTGTGGCCGCGTACGGCCCATCTGCGACCAAAGGTGCGTCATGTCGTCGATACACTTGTGAAGCTGGCCAAGCAAGGGCGTTTGGATTAAGAGAATAATGCGGCATCGTATCGCATTGATACTGGGGGAGACAGCGACATGGTTGAGAGCGAAGCTGGTTTAAGATTGTCCGATCAGTTTACGAAAGTGAACACCTGCGATCTCGCAGAAGCCAGTCCAGCCATCGAGCAGCTGCAGGGACACTTTTTTGCGCGCCCGCGGGCAGGCATTGTGTCCAGCGTCGAGCCGGTGTACGTCCGCGCTGCCTCGTGCGGCCATGTGGCCGTATCCACCTTCAAGTTCGGCAGGACGGTGGACATCGAGCCGCAGGGGCTGGCAGGTGCCTTGCTCGTGACCACGGCGATCGCCGGCCGAGCCGGGGTAGCCTTGCGCGGCGGTACACACGGCATAGACACTGGCGCGACCTTCGTTTCTCACGAAGAGGATGCGCCAACGTTTCTCTACGGTGTCGACACGGAGGTATTGAAGCTGCGTTTTGACCGTCGTCGGTTTGAAGAGTTTGCCTTCAAGGTCCACGATCAGGCGCCCGCGGGGCCGTTGAGGTTCGACTATCTGATGTCTCGGCCAGATGCCGGCGCCCGGTGGACGTCGTTGCTGCGCTTCGTCGTCGCGACGCTCAACACCTCGGCCGCGTGCACTCCGTCGTCGATGGAACTGGCCAGCATGGAAGAATTGCTGATGCTGACACTGCTGAGCATTCAGCCGAGCAATTACCATGCCGACCCGGTGAGCCGGATCAGCAAAGTATCGCCGCGCCAGTTCAGGCAGGCGGTGGAATACATCAATGACCACCTTGAATCCGATCTTCGGCTCACCGACATCGCGGACGCTGCAGCGTGCAGCATCCGCTCGCTGACGCGCGCCTTTCACCAGGCCAGCGACACGACGCCGATGCAGTATGTGCATGGATTGAGGTTGCAGCGCGTCAAAGCCGACTTGGCGCTTTCAACGCTTCAGCAAAAGACGATCGCTGACATCGCTTATCACTGGGGCTTCCGGCACCTTGGCGAATTCAATCGGAAATATCGAGAGGCCTTCGGCGAAACGCCGTCCCAGACGCGTCAGCGTAAGGCGCTGTCCTGATCAGATAGCCGCCGGCATTGGCCGCTGCCAAAATTCTGGCATTTATCCGTCAGCGGTGGCCGCAACCCGTAAGACGAGAACATTTTCTCCACCTATTCTTTGGTTCGAACGGACCCAGCTATTGCCCCATCAGAGGGCAGCACGGTCCGATTCGAAGTGCCCGCCGGCAGATCCCTGTCCGGCGAACGGTACTTCGTGACAACCGGAGGAGACGATGTCTATCAAGGATCACCGCCAAGCAGCGCTGGAGGCGAGTTTCATCACAGGGCGCATCGACCGACGCGACTTTTTGCGATTCATGGGCGCAGCCGGCCTGTTCGGAGCAGGCGTGCCGGCATTGGCCGACCAGCTCGACGCGATCCGGGCCAATCAGGCCGAACGCGCCAAGACGCTGCTCGCTGCCTACGACTATATTGTTTGCGGATCGGGCAGTGCCGGTTGCGCAATCGTCAACCGCCTGGCAGCTGACGCCAGCGTCAGCATCCTACTGGTCGAGGCCGGCGACTGGGACACCGCTCCGTCGGTCGCCGATCCGCGCGTGTGGTTCACCAACCTGGGTACGCCGCGCGACTGGGGCGACGTGGCCGAGCGCTCTATCCACGTCAACAACCGGGCCATTCCAGAACACATGGGCCGGGTTGTCGGCGGCGGTAGCAGCATCAATGCAACGATCTGGTCGCGGCCGTTCAAGAAGGATCTCGATTACTGGGTCACGGCAACCGGTGACCAGGCCTGGGGCTACGAACATGCGCTGGCGATCTACCGGCGGGTGGAAGACTGGCGCGGCAAGCCCGACGCACGTTATCGTGGACAGGGCGGGCCGGTTTGGTGCCAGCCGGCGCACGATCCGGCACCCATCGCCCCTGCCATGCTGCAGGCGTGCGCCGCTCTCGGCCTGCCGGTTTTCGATGACCTGAATGGCGTGCGCGAGGAACGTGATGCGGGCTTCGCACTGATGAACCAGATCATCAAAGAGGGGCAGCGGCACAGCATGGCGCAAGCCTACCTGTATCCCGTGCTTGGACAGAAAAACGTCACGCTGCTGGTCAACACGCATGTCGACCGACTCAGCCTGTCTGGCAATGAAGTGGTCGGCGGCGAGCTCGTCCGCGATGGCCAGCCATTCAGGGTCAGGGCGAATCGGGAAGTCATCCTTTCGACCGGCGCCATCAATACCCCCAAGCTGCTCATGCTCAGTGGCATCGGCGACCAGCAGGAACTCAAACGCCACGGTATCAAGACCGTCGTGCATTCGCCGGAGGTGGGCAAGAACTTTCAGGACCACATACTGCATGGCGCCTGTTTATGGGAGTCCAACCTGCCGGGCGATTTGCGCAACAGCGGCGCCGAAGCATCCGGCTTCATGCACAGCAGGCGCGGCAGGACTGGTCCGCCGGACCTCAACCTGGTGCAGATCGAGCTGCCGTATGCCAGCGAGGTGGTGGCGAAACGCTACAGCCCGCCGGCGAACAGCTGGGCGCTGTGCGCTGGACTGGTCCAGCCAAAAAGCAGGGGGCACATCGCGCTGCGCTCGGCCAAGGCATCCGACCGGCCGCTGGTGCATGCCAACTTCCTGAGCCACCCGGACGACGTCAAGGCGCTAGCGGTGGGCATCGAGATGTGCCGCGACATCGGCAACGCCGCGCCACTGCGTCAGCTATCGAAACGCGAAGTCGCCCCTGGCAAGAAGCTCAGCGGCCAGGAAATGACTGATTTCATCCGTAACGGCGCCACCACCTACTTCCACGAGAGCGGCACCTGCCGGATGGGCAAGGACGACCGGGCTGTCGTCGACAGCAAACTACGCGTTAATGGCATCAAGCGGCTGCGCATCGCGGACAGTTCCATCATGCCGCGCATCGTGTCGGTGGCGACCATGGCGACGTGCGTGCTGATCGGCGAACGCATGGCTGAAATTTTGAAGACAGAAACCTGATACGTACACTTAACGGAGACAAGCATGGAAACCAAACTCATTATCGACAACGAACATGTTGCCGCTGTCGGCGGCGCCACCTACGCAAGGGTCAGCCCGACATCAGGCAAGACCGTCACGGTCGCTGCCGCTGCAACGGTCGAAGATGCCGTCAAGGCGGTAGATTCGGCTGCGATGGCGTTCAAGACCTGGTCGCTGACCGGCCCGACCGAGCGGCGCCGCATCCTGCTGAAAGCGGCGGACGTGCTGGAATCGAAAGCGCCTGAATTCATCAGCGTGATGGCGCAAGAAGTCGGCGCTTCTGAATTGTGGAGCGGATTTAACGTCATGTTGGCGGCCAACCTGTTCCGCGAAGCGGCCTCGCTGGTGACGCAGATTCAGGGCGAAACCATCCCCACAGACAAGCCGGGCGCACTGTCGATGACGGTGCGCCAGCCTGTCGGTGTGGTGCTCAGCATCGTGCCCTGGAATGGCCCGGTGGTATTGGCGGCGCGCGCGATCGCCTATCCGCTCGCCTGCGGGAACACAGTCGTGTTCCGCGCATCGGAAGCGAGTCCCCGTACCCACCTGATGGTCGCTGAAGCGTTGGTGGAGGCAGGTTTGCCAGCTGGCGCGCTCAACTTTCTGACCAATGCGCCGGCCGACGCCCCCGAAATCATCGATGCGTTGATCGCCCACCCGGCGGTACGGCGGATCAACTTCACCGGCTCCACCAAGGTTGGACGCATCATCGCGCAAAAAGCGGCGACCCAGCTGAAACGCTGTTTGCTGGAGTTGGGCGGCAAGGCGCCGCTCGTCGTGCTCGACGATGCCAATATCGACGAAGCGGTCAAGGCTGCGGTTTTCGGTTCCTTCCTTTACCAGGGCCAGATCTGCATGTCGACCGAACGCCTGGTCGTCGATTCAGCCGTTGCCGATGCATTCGTGGCGAAGTATGTCGCCCGCGCCAGGGAGCTGCCCGCAGGCGACCCCGCAACGACCGCAGGCTGCGTGATCGGGCCGATGGTCAGCGCGGACAACGGCGCTCGCCTCAATACGCTGATCGACGACGCCGTCAGCAAGGGCGCGCTGCTCGTTTGTGGGGGCCACGCCGACGGCGCCGTGATGCCTGCGACGATACTGGACCACGTCACTCCCGCCATGCGCATTTATGACGAGGAGACCTTCGGACCCATCACGACGGTGGTGCGGGTGTCAGGCGTGGAAGAGGCGATCCGGGTGGCCAACGACACCGCCTATGGCTTGTCGTCGAGCGTGTTCGGCCGCGACGTGCAGCGTGCGTTCGCAGTGGCGTTGCGCATCGATGCCGGCTGCGTGCATGTAAACGGCGCGACCGTGCAGAACGAAGCCCAAGCTCCGTACGGAGGGACCAAGCACAGCGGCTATGGCAAGTTTGACGGGCGCGCGGTGATCGACGAGTTCACCGACCTCAAGTGGATCACCATTGAACCGGAAGTTCAGCAGTACCCGTTCTGATAAATACAATAAAAATTGGAGACAATGGAATGAAAAACAGCAAGCGAACGAACGCGGTGCGCCACGCGACCGCAGCGGCGATGCTCGGGCTGGTCCTCTGCGCCCCTGCCGCCGCCACCGAGGGCGGAGGCAGCATCTACCCGAATGGCGTCGAAAACTTTTTGGTCGGCGCAATGCCACCGCCAGGCTTTTATCCGCTGGTGTACGCCACCAGCTATCGGGCCACGGAATTGCGCGACGGCCGCGGCAACGACATCGCTTCTGCGGTGGGCGGTTTTCGCGTCCACGTTGCCGGGGTGATTCCGCGCTTCATCTGGGTCACGGGCCAGAAGCTGCTCGGCGGGCAACTGGCCGTGCACGCGATCGTTCCAGTGCTGAACGTGGATGTGCAGGTCGGCGCCAATCGCGGCCGCAATACTGGCATCGGCGACCTGAACCTGGCGGCGGCGCTTGGCTATCACGTGTCGCCCAAGCTGCACTATGTGTTGGCGCTCGAAGCCAATGCGCCCACGGGCCAATATGATCGCAACGATGTCGCCAGCATCGGCCGCAACCACTGGAATATCGAGCCGCTGGTGGCCGTTTCCTATATCCAGGAAAAGGGATTGAACGCGGACATCAAGCTCATGTATGACTACAATTTCCGCAACAAGGACACCGGCTACCAATCCGGTCAGGAAGCGCATGCCGACTACGCGCTGGGATGGGGGCTGGGCAATGGCTTTGTCGCCGGCGTCAGCGGATATGTGTATCGGCAGGTAACTGACGACAAGCTCGCTGACCGTACGGTAGAAGGCAACCGCGGCCGCGCCTTTGCGATCGGGCCGTCGGTGCGCTATAAGACCGCACAGGGATGGATGATTACTGCAAAATACGAACGTCAGTACGATGTGCGCAACCGGGCCTCGGGCGCGGCGTTCTGGATCAAGACCATCGTTCCGCTGTAGTCTCCCCCCGCGGTCACCGGGGCGGTCAGGTGAATTGCATCGATACAGTACCGAGCCACTGGTACTCGACGCTGATCTGGTCGCCCGCCGCGACCTGTATCGCTTCAGTGGCGCCGCCGCTAAGTATCAGCACACCAGCGGGTATTGCCCGGCCGCGTTGGCCGAGCATGTTGGCCAGCATCGCAACGCTTGCGGCCGGGTGTCCCAGTACGTCGGCCCCGGTCGCTGTTGCTGTCACCACGCCGTTTTTGCGCAGCACCATGCCGATACTTTGCAAGTCGCGTCCGGTGGCGGCGTGGCGAACGCTGCCGGTGACATAGCCTGCGGCCGAGGTGTTATCGGCGATAACGCTTGCGACGTCGAATTTGAAATGCTCGTATCGCGAATCGATGATTTCCACGGCGGCCACCACGTAAGCGGTAGCGGCCAACACCTCGTCAACGTCACAACCCGGACCTTGCAGGGGACGGCTCAGCACGAAGCCGATTTCGGCCTCTACCTTCGGATGAATGAACCGGGCGGTTGGGATAGCTGCGCCGCTCTGGTATTCGTGCTCGCCATTGAGGAAGCCGTAGATCGGCTCCTTGACGCCCATCTGGGCAATTTTAGCGCCTGACGTCAGCCCCATTTTCAGGCCAGCGACCGGCGATCCGCGCGCCGCCTTGGCCGCACGGATTGCATCCTGGATGGCGTAGGCCTCGTCCAGGTCCATGCCCGGATGGTCGTCGGTGATTTTTGCCACGGCTGTGGCGGTGAGCTCCGCCCGCTCCAGGCGCTCCGCGAGCATGGCGATGGTATAAAGTGAAAGGTTCATTGCTATCCTCATGAATGCATGCTTGTGGATGGCCGCCGCCGCAAGATCCTCATCAGGCGAACGTCAATACATCGCCGACCGGCTTGCGCGGTTTCTTCGGCCAATTTGCTGGTCCCGGGTAGCCTACCGTCACCATCATCACCGGTACATCCGTCGCTTTCAGCCGAAACGCATCGGCCACGGCCGCCGGATTGAATCCGATCATCGGGCACGACACCAGGCCCTTTTCCTGCGCCGCCAGCATCAGCGTCATGGCCGCCAGTGCGCCGGAGCGGATGGCCTCGTCTCGCTGCGTGGTTTCGCTTGCGCCGTACATATTCTGGGCTGCGCCTACCCATCCGTTATAGGTTGCCTCGTCAATGATGCCGGCGTCGCGGGTAGGTGCCAGTGCTGCCGGCAGCGTCAGATGCTCCTCCAGCGTGCCGCAGATGATAAATGTGACGGCCGCTTCGATGATCTTGGGCTGGCCGAACGCCAATGGCAGCAAGCGTGCCTTGCCCTCGGCGCTACGCACCGCGATGAAGCGCCAGTTTTGCAGATTGAAGGCGGAGGGCGCCTGGGTGGCCAGTTCGATCAGTTCGTCAATCTCGGCTTCGGAAATCTGACGGGATGGATCGTAGCTGCTGGCGGACGTGCGGGCCTTGATTGATGCTGAAACGGACATGGAATCTCCAGAAGTAAGTCGTGATAAGTGATGTTGGATTTATTTGGGCTTTGCGAGGAACGCGTCGAGCTCGGCCGTAAACTTGAGCGGATTCTTGAACGCTAGAAAATGGTCGCCTTGTTCGTTTGCCGCGTAGACGTGCAGAACGCTGTTCGGAATCGCCGAGTGGATCCAGCGCTGGGCGGCAAGCGAGTCGCTGTAAACCCCGGTGAAGATCGCCGTCGGTACATTGATGCGCTTGCTGATGATGTCGCGCCAATCGTTGGTGACATGGTCGAACATGACGCGCTTCAGGGCCTCGATATCATTCTTCACGAACGCTTGCGCGAACGATTCCGAATTTTGGTAGTAGGGGGAGTCCATCAGCGTTGCGCGTTGAAACGCCTGGCTGTCGACGACCATCTTGTTGGGCGCCTTCGGCGACGTGAACGAATCGATCATGCGCTCGGCGTCGCTGGTGATCGCGCCGGCCTCCAGCCGTTCCTTCTCGGTCCAGTCGGCATGGCTGTAGATCGACGGCGGTTCGTCGATGAAGGCGACCTTGCCGATCCCCTTGGTGCCGTAAAGGTCGATATAGCTCCACAGCACCGATGCGCCCATCGACCAGCCCACATAGTCCGCCTTCTTGATGCCAAGATGGTCGCCGAACTCTTTCAGGTCGGTGGCGAAACGCGAGATGCGGTTGCCGTAGTCGACATGCTGCGACAGGCCCTGGTTGCGTGGGTCGAGCACATACACGTGGTATCGCTTGCTGAGCAAGTACATCACGTTGAGGTATTGCGCGCCGTTGGCCGACCAGCCAGGAATAAAGATCAGCGGCTTGCCTGTGCCGGCTTCCCAGTAGGCGAGCTTGACGCCGTCGTTGGTGCTGAAGTGATTGATCTGCAGGTCCTTGAAATCGGACAGCTTCGACGGCAGCCCCACGATCGCGTTGGGGAACGTGAAATCTTTGCCTAATACGGTCTGCGCGGGAGCGGCTGCCGCAGTGGCGCAAGCAAGCAGGAGGGCGACGCCGCCAAGGGCGAGACGGATGGGTTTCATGATCTTTGCTCCAGGAGTCGATGGGATAGGTTGATGGATCGCCGGCACATCCTGATGAGCGCGTTCGATCTCGGCAGGCGCACCCGAAGTCGCCAAGCCTCACTATGAACTGCAAACGGCTCAGGATAAATATCGATTAAAATGTATCACTTGAAATAGGGCGTTTCCAATGGATCGATTACTGAGCATGAGCGTGTTCGCCAAAGCGGTGGAAATGGGGTCCTTTTCCGCCGCGGCGGAGGTGTTCAGGATGTCGCCGCAGCTCGTCGGCAAACATGTGCGCATGCTGGAGCAGCATCTTGGAGTCCAGCTGCTTAACCGCACCACGCGCAGACAGCACCTGACTGAGATCGGCGCCAGCTATTATGAAAAGGTGAAGATCATCCTCGCAGAAGTCGACTCTGCCGAAGGCCTCGCCGCCGATTCCCGGGTCACGCCGAGTGGGCTTTTGCGGATCAATGCGCCTGTCACCTTCGGCATCCACGCCTTGATGCCACGCCTGACCGAATACATGGCGGCTTTCCCGGAGGTGCAGGTAGAGGTGGCGCTGACGAATCGCTATATCGATGCCCTGGAAGAGGGAGCCGATGCGGTATTTCGCGTCGGCGTACTGGACGACAGCAGCCGCATTGCCCGCCGCCTGGCGCCCTACCGGCTGATACTGTGCGCAGCACCGTCGTACCTCGAGGCGCACGCCAAGATCCACAAGCCGATGGACCTGGCGAGTCACACCTGCCTCGGCTTTGCCTATACGGAGCTGCGCACGCATTGGACCTTTGACGGACCGGGCGGGCTGGTGACGGTGCCAGTGGCGGGCCGGCTGATGGTCGACAGCGGTGAGGCATTGCTGGTCGCCGCGCGCGCCGGCGCGGGAGTGCTGTTGCAGCCCGCCGAGCTGATCGAGCCGGAGATCGCGGCCGGCAGGCTGGTGAGGATACTGCCGAAACATGCGGCGCCGGCAAGGCCGCTGCATCTGCTGTATGCCCCCGACCGCCAGATGACGCCCAAGCTGCGCAGCTTTGTCGATTTTGTGGTCGCGACCTTTGGTGCCGCCAGGTCAAACAGCTAGACCGCGAGCGCGGCGACGATAAAATCGACGAAGGTCCGTACCTTGGCTGACAGGTGTTTGCGGCTGGGGTAGACGGCGTACACACCGAGTTCAGCCGACTGCCAGTCCGGCAGCAAACGCACCAGCCTGCCAGCATCTATGTCGTCGCCGACGATAAAGTGGGGCTGGAAGACAATTCCGGCGCCGCTTTGCGCCGCGAGCCGAATGATGTCGCCGTTGTCGGCCCGTATTGGACCGGAAATGGCGACAGTTACCGCGCCGTCGGGGCCTTCCATCCGCCATTCGGCGCCGCTGCCGGTGAGGGTGTAGCCCAGGCACGCGTGCCCGGTCAGCTCCGCCGGTGTTTGCGGTGCGCCGTGCCGGGCCAGGTACGCGGGCGCGGCGCAGACTATGCTATGCACGCCGCCGATTTTTCGCGCGATCAGGTCTGACTGCGGCATCGCGCCGATGCGGATCGCCAGGTCGAAGCCTTCGTCGACCAGGTCGATCTTGCGGTCGCTAAGCGAAATATCCAGTTGCACTTGCGGGTAGGCCTGGGTATATGCGCCGATGATGGCCGCCAGCCGATGCTGCCCATACGACAGCGGTATCGTCAGTCGGAGCACGCCTTGCGGGGTGCTCGTCATCTGGCCGGCAATCTGTTCGGCCTCTTCGACATCGGTGATGATCTGGGCGCTGCGCTCGTAAAATGCGCGGCCGGTTTCGGTCACGCTGAGCCGGCGCGTGGTGCGGTTCATCAGGCGCGTACCCAGATGCTCTTCCAGCTTCTGAATCTGTTTCGATACCATCGCGCGCGAGATGTCGAGCTTGCTGGCAGCCGCAGCGAAGCTTCCCCCTTCGACGACGGCTACATACATTTTCATTGATCCGAACAGATCCATGGTGCCATTGTCAAGTAAAAGGAAATAGTTTAGTCCCTCAGCGCGTCTTTATCAACGATTTAAATCTATATACCATGGTTGCATCTTCACAGGAGGTGCAACATGTCCCCGTTACCAACCATCTTTGTATCGCACGGATCACCCATGCTGGCGCTGCAGGATAGTCCTGCGCGGCGCTTCTTGCAGGGCCTGGGGCAGAGCTTGCCCCGACCAAAAGCGATCGTCGTCATCTCCGCCCACTGGGAAACCTCGGGCAGCCCAGCCGTGTCCCTTGCCGCTCAGCCGGAAACGATTCATGACTTCGGTGGATTTCCGCAGGCACTGTTCGATATTCGCTACCCGGCTGCCGGGGCGCCAGAACTGGCCGAGCGAGCGGCGTCGCTGTTCGAAGCAGCCGGTATCGCCGTTGGGCGCAACGCGCAACGCGGCCTGGACCACGGCGCCTGGGTACCGCTCAGCCTGATGTATCCGGATGCCGATGTGCCGGTATTGCAAATCTCGCTGGTGCGAGGCGCCGATCCATCTGCTCACGAAAAGCTCGGCCGCGCCTTGTCGCAGTTGCGGCACGAGGGCGTGCTGGTGATCGGTTCCGGATCGCTGACCCATAACTTGTCCGAGTTCCGCGGCCAGCAGGTCGACGCGCCCGCGCCTCATTGGGTGCTCGAATTTGAACTCTGGATGCGTGAGCAGCTGGAGGCAAGTGACGGCGCGGCCCTGCTGGACTATCGCAAGAGGGCGCCGTCAGCTGTTAAGAATCATCCAACCGAGGAGCATCTGTTGCCGCTGTTTGTGGCGATGGGCGCCGCTGGCGCTGGGGCGAAGGCGCAGCTGCTGCATTCAAGTGTCGAGCACGGCGTGCTGGCAATGGACGCGTACGCATTCAACTAACGAAAGGACTGACATGACTGGCACTTTGAATGACACACGGATCGAACCCGTGTCCGGACTGGTTTATCGGATCCAAACCGCCCCAACAGGGCAGGGCAAGGCGCCGTGCCTGATTTTGCTACACGGCGTGGGCGCCAACGAGGCCGGTTTCATTGACCTGGCGCGGCAGATGCATCCGCAGCTGGCGGTGGTGCTGGTGAGGGGCCCGCTGGAGTTCGGCCCGATGCAATTCGGCTGGTTTCAGGTGAGCTTTACGCAAGACGGCCCGTCGATCAACGCCGCGCAGGCCGAGCTTTCCCGCTCCAAGCTGCTCCGTTTTATCGAGCAACTGCCGAACGAACACGACATCGACCCGGCGCGGATCTGGATTGCCGGCTTCAGCCAGGGCGGCATCATGAGCGCCAGCGTCGGGCTCACGGCGCCAGCCGACGTCGCCGGGTTCGGTATCCTGAGCGGGCGCATCTTGCCGGAAGTGATGCCGTTGGTGCAGGCGGGACCGGCGCTGGGCAAGGTCCGCGCGTTCGTCAGTCACGGCGTGCAGGACCAGAAGCTGGGGATTCATTTTGCCCGGCATGCCAAGGAGGTGCTCGATCGCTTCGGTGTGCCGTTGCAGTACCAGGAGTACCAGGCCGGCCATTCGCTGGACATGGCGATGACAGGCGATTTCAAACAATGGCTGGGCGGCCAACTGGACCAGTCCGACGCTTCCCATACTTAATTCAACAGAAAGAACAATCATGCAAACCAATACGACGATCCATACCAATACCGACGATGCGGGCAAGCTTGTCTTGCGTGCAGCACTGGCAATCATTTTGCTATTCCATGGCTACGCAAAGCTCACCGGCGGCATCGGCTTCGTGGGCGACATGCTGGCCAAGGCGGGTGCCCCGGCGGCGCTGGGCTACCTGGTCTACGTGGGAGAGGTGATCGCACCGCTGATGATCCTGGCCGGTATATTCACCCGTCCTGCCGCGCTGGTGGTGGCCATCAATATGCTTGTGGCAGTGCTGCTTGTACATACCAGCCAGTTCTTCACTATTAACGAGACGGGCGGCTGGGCGCTTGAACTGCAGGGCATGTTTTTTATCGCTGCTGTTACGGTTGCACTGCTCGGAGCTGGCCGCTACAGCCTTGGCGGCGCGAATGGCCGCTACAATTGAAGGTGGTTGCGCGCCTGCAGATTCTCGCGTTGCTCAAGCAAGACCCCGACTTCTACGGACAGGAAAAATGATGGCAATTGCGACGACGATGAAGGCGGCGGTCATCCATGCCGCTGGCGGACCGGAGGCACTGAAGATTGAGGACCGGCCCGTTCCTGTGCCGCAGCGGGGCGAGCTGCTGATCCGTGTCGCGGCGTTCGGCCTGAACCGTTCTGAGCTTTTCACGCGGCAGGGCCATTCGCCGAACGTCCTCTTTCCTCGCATCCTGGGAATAGAGGCCGTCGGTACGGTCGCGGCGGCGCCAGGCGGCGAATTCGCGCCGGGACAGATGGTCGCGACAGTGATGGGTGGCATGGGCCGCGCATTCGACGGCAGCTATGCCGAATATACGTGCGTACCCGCGGGGCAGGTGCGGGCGGTACGCACTGACTTGCCATGGGAAATACTCGGTGCGCTGCCGGAAATGCTTCAGACCGTTTGGGGGGCATTGTTTCGTGGACTGCGCCTCCAGCCTGGCGAGCGGCTGCTGATCCGGGGAGGCACTACCTCGATCGGGCTTGCCGCGGCGGCCATCGCGCGGGCGCACGGTGTGCAGGTCGGCGCAACCTCGCGACATTCCTCGAGCGAGGCGCTAGTACGGGCGAGCGGCGCCGATCACTTCTTCCTCGACGATGGCGCCGTTGCCGAAACGGTTCGAGGGGCGTGGAAGGGCGGCGCCGACAAGGTGCTCGAGCTGATTGGCACGACGACGCTGGCAGACTCGCTGGCGGCGGTACAGGAACCGGGCATCGTCTGCATGGCGGGCATGGTCGGTGACCGCTGGTCGTTTGCACAATTCGCGCCGATGGATGTCATCCCGACCGGCGTGTCGCTGACGACCTATTCAGGCGGCGTCGCCGATTTCCTTGCGATGCCATTGCAGGAGCTAATCGACCAGGTAGCGGATGGGCGGCTGCCGGTAGCAGCCGCCCGTGTTTTCAAGCTGGACGACATTGTCGATGCGCATCGGCTGATGGAATCGAATCAGGCCGGAGGCAAGATTGTTGTCGTCTGCTGAACGATTGCGACGCATCGGGTATCCTCAATAAAGGACGACCGACCGAATCGATTCACCACTGTTCATCAGGTCGAAACCTTCGTTGATGCGCTCAAGCGGCAGACGGTGCGTGATCAGGTCGTCAATGTTGAGCTTACCCTCCATATACCAGTCGACGATCTTCGGCACGTCGGTGCGACCACGGGCGCCGCCGAAGGCCGAACCGCGCCACTCGCGGCCGGTGACAAGCTGGAACGGACGGGTCGAGATTTCCTCGCCGGCGGCGGCGACGCCGATGATGAAAGATTTACCCCAGCCCTTGTGGGTACACTCGAGCGCCTGGCGCATGGTCGTCGTGTTGCCGATGCACTCGAACGAGTAGTCGGCGCCGCCGTCGGTGATCTGCACGATGGCGTCGACGACATTGTCGACTTCCTTCGGATTGATGAAGTGCGTCATGCCGAATTTGCGCGCCATCTGCTGGCGAGCCGGATTGATGTCGACGCCGATGATCTTGTCGGCGCCGACCATCCTGGCCGCCTGAATGACGTTCAGTCCGATGCCGCCAAGTCCGAATACGACCACGTTGGCGCCGGCTTCAACCTTGGCCGAAAACAGCACCGCGCCGACCCCGGTGGTCACGCCGCAACCGATGTAGCACACCTTGTCGAACGGTGCGTCCTCGCGGATTTTCGCCAGGGCGATTTCCGGCACCACGATGTAGTTCGAGAACGTTGACGTGCCCATGTAGTGGAACAGCGGCTTGCCGTTCAGTGAGAACCGGCTGGTGGCATCGGGCATCAGGCCGCGGCCTTGCGTGCTGCGGATTTTTTGGCACAGATTCGTCTTCTGCGAGAGGCAATATTTACACTCACGACATTCCGGTGTGTACAGAGGAATGACGTGGTCATCTTTCTTCAAGGTCTTCACGCCCGGGCCGACGTCGACGACGATGCCGGCTCCTTCGTGGCCCAGGATCGCGGGGAAAATGCCTTCAGGGTCCGCACCCGACAGCGTGTAGTAATCGGTGTGGCAGATACCGGTGGCCTTGAGTTCGATCAGGACCTCGCCTTCGCGCGGGCCCTGCAGATCGACTTCTTCGATCGTCAATGGCTTGCCAGCCTGCCATGCAACAGCTGCTTTGGTTTTCATATTTTCCTTGCTATGAACCGGGGGTGAATTACAGACCACGATTATGCCGGGGAGCATGTCGAGCAAGGCGCAGCTCGCCCGCGAATGGCAGGAATTGGTGGCACAATGACCGGAATTTCGGGATACTACAAGGTAGAAGCGCCTCCACATGAACAGCACAGTTTTAACTACCACAATCACCCTCGACATGGTTGTGTACCCGGGATTCAAAGCGCTGGAGGCGATCGGGCCGATGTCGGTATTCGAGTATGCCAACTTGCATTTGCAGCGTCGTGGCCGGCCTGCTGGATACGACGTGCGCATCGCATCCATCGATCTGGGCCTGGTGCCATCGGACACGTTGATGTCGCTGGAAGCGACCAAAGTATTGAGCTCACTGGCGCTGCCCGATAGCGCCATCATCGTCGGCGCCCGGCATATCCAGGCGGCGCTGGCGGACGGCGCCGCCATTGTCGACTGGGTCGCACAAGTGAGTCCACGCATCACGCGCCTGGCCGCTCTGTGTTCGGGTGCGTTTTTCCTTGCTGCCGCCGGAGTCCTTGATGGTAAGCGCGCCACCACGCATTGGAGCGTCGCCGACCGCCTGCAGGCCGACTTTCCTTCGGTGCTGGTCGATGCTGACGCCATTTTCCTGCGTGCCGATAACCTATGGACGTCGGCCGGTGTCACCGCCGGCATCGACCTCGCGTTGGCGATGGTGGAAGACGATTTCGGGCGCGACCTGGCCCTGGAAGTGGCCACCGAAATGGTGGTGTACTTGAAGCGCCCGGGTGGGCAGTCGCAATTTAGCGCACACCTGCTGAGCGAGCGAACGGCGCGGCCAAATATTCGCGAGCTGCAGAACTGGATACTGGAAAACCTTCACGAACGATTCACCGTGGCGCAATTGGCGGAGAAGGCATTGATGAGCGAACGTCACTTTGCCCGCACGTTCCAGCAGGAGGTAGGAATGAGCACCCAGGAGTTCATCGAAGGATGTCGCTTCGAGCGGGCCACACAGTTGCTGGCAGACTTGGCGTTGTCGCTCAAGACCGTTGCAGCGCGCGCCTGCTTTAGCGATGAGGCTCACATGCGGCGCGTTTTCCTGAAAAAGCTGGGCATCCCACCGAGGATGTATCGGGAGCGCTTTGCCACAACCGGTGTCGGCGCAGCCGCGCACGTCGATTGAACCTGTCGTCGGCGACCGCGCCCGACATCCTGCGCACTCCAGAACAGCGACTCGTGATCCATGGTGCCGATTCACTTTATGCGGCGCTGATCACTCCACCGTCCGCGAACCGCTCGAAGATGAGGCGCCGCAGCCATTGATTGGCCGGCTCCTTGTTGAACCTCGCGTGCCAGAAAATGTTGATGCTCACTTCCGGCAACGACAAGGGATGCGTGACGTATTTCAAGCCAAACGGCTTCATGCAGGCCATGGCATACCGCTCCGGTACCGTCGCGATCATCGAGCTGGCCGACAAAATATGGCCGACCGCGACAAAGTGCGGAACGGTCAGGCATACCCGGCGGTTGATGCCCAGCCGTTCGATCGTTTGATCGACAATCGCATGCCCGGTGCCGCCGGAGACCACCACCACATGCTCGGCGCGCTCGAATTCTTCGACCGTGATGCTGGCTTTGTCGAGCTCGTGACCTTTCCGAAACATGCACACGTAGCGCTGGCGGAATAGTTTGCGCTGAAAGTAACCCGACTTCAACTGCGGCAGCAAGCCGATCGCCATGTCGATATGCCCCGCTTCCATCTCGTCCTGCAAATTAACGGCGGTGTTGCGCACGGTACTGATCGTCACGTCGGGCGCAACTTGGCGCAGCGCTGCCATCAGCGCCGGCAGGAAATATACCTCGCCAATGTCGGTCATGCCGATCTTGAACTTCCGGCTGCTGGTACCAGGATCGAAGCGCACCCCCTCATTGAGCGAATCGAAAATGGTCGATAGCGCGTAGCCGATCGGCTCGCCCAGCTGCGCCGCATATGGTGTCGGCTCCATGCCCTTCGCGGTCCGCACGGACAGTTCGTCGCCGAGCACGACCCGGAGCCGTTTCAGCGCATTGCTGACACCGGGCTGGGTCATCCCGAGCGTCTCGGCGACCTTCGACACCCTGCGCTCGGCCAGAAGCTGATGAAACACCAGCAGCAGGTTCAAATCGATATTTTTCAATTCCATGGCAAAAGTAGTATTGCGGTTCGTGATGTAGAACATTCGTGGAATGCTATTTATTTATATTACCCGACTTCCTATACTCGAACCACTTTCTCTTTTCGCAGCGGACGTCGTCATGGAACTTTTCGTACAACCTCTGGGCCGCAAGCTTCACGCGGAGCCGGGCGCCAACCTGCTGGCCACCCTGCGCGAACACCAGGTACCGATTTCCTACAGCTGTACAGCAGGCCGTTGCGGCACCTGCCGCTGCAAGGTGCTCAAGGGTGAGGTATTGGAGAACGGGCGCGAATCGAAGATCACCCATCCGGACGATGAGGGTTACGTGCTGGCCTGCATGAGCGTGCTGACTGGCGACTGCGTCATCGAAGTGCCTGATACGGACGAAATCGTCATTCATCCCGCCCGCATCATCAAGGCCACCGTCACGGCCGTCGACACGCTGACGCACGACATCCGCCGCCTGCGGCTGGCGCCGGCCAAGCCACTGGAATTTTCGTCCGGCCAGTACGCCAACCTGCAGTTCACGCCCGACCATATCCGCCCGTATTCAATGGCCAATGTGCCCGGCAGCGGTGAGCTCGAATTTCACGTGCGGCTGGTGCCAGGCGGCCGCGTCACCGGCTACATCGAACAGCAGCTGAAAGTGGGCGACGCGGTGCGTGTCAGCGGCCCGCTCGGCACCGCCTACCTGCGCGCGAAGCACACCGGACCGATGCTGTGCGTGGCCGGCGGCACGGGCCTGGCGCCAGTGCTGTCGATCGTGCGCGGCGCGCTCGCCCAGGGCATGGAGAATCCGATTCACGTCTATTTCGGCGTGCGCAGCCCGCAAGACGTTTATGGCCTCGAATGGCTCACCGACCTGCAGCAACGCCACGCGAATCTGCACGTGCACGTCGTCATCAGCAGCGGCAACGACGATCCGCTGGTGCGCTCCGGTCTCGTGACGGACGCCTTCAACGCCGACTGGGACGACCTGACTGGATGGCGCGCCTATCTGTGCGGCGCGCCGCCGATGGTCGAGTCGGCGGCCATGCTCGCCAAGAAAAAGGGCGTGCCGGCGCTGAACGTCCACGCCGACGCGTTTTACCCAAGCGGTATTTAAGAAGACAGGAGAACAAAGCGATGACCACCACTGCCCGCCAGGAGTTTTACCAGCGGATCGACCAGCAGCACATGACACCCTTGTGGGAAGTCCTCGGCGCGCTGGTGCCGAAAACCCCGACCTCGCCGCTGCAGGCGGCTCTGTGGCGCTACGCCGATGTGCGCGACCACGTGATGGAGGCAGGGCGCCTGATCACGGCGGCCGAGGCGGAACGCCGCGTGCTGATTCTCGAGAACCCGGCATTGCGCGGCAATTCGTCAATCACCCAGTCGCTGTACGCCGGCCTGCAGTTGATCATGCCAGGCGAAGTCGCGCCGGCTCACCGCCATGCGCAATCAGCGCTGCGCCTGGTGCTTGACGGCGAAGGCGCGTACACGGCAGTCGACGGCGAGCGCACCACGATGCGGCGCGGCGACTTCATCATCACGCCGGCCTGGACCTGGCACGATCACGGCAACCTGGGCGACCAGCCGGTGGTCTGGCTCGATGGACTCGATATCCCGACGGTGCGCTTCTTCGATGCAGGTTTCGCCGAGCACGGCGCGGCCGCGACGCAGGAAACAGCGCGTCCTGAAGGGGACGCGCTGGCCCGCTACGGCAACAACATGCTGCCGGTCGATTTTCAGCAGACCGCGTCGCAGCCGACCAAGGTGTTCGTCTACCCGTTCAGCAAAACGCGTGAGTCGCTGATGGGCATTGCCCGCGGCGCCATCGACGCCCACTTCGGCCACAAGCTGCGCTATGTCAATCCGGCCACCGGCGCCTCGCCGATGCCCACCATCGGCGCGTTTGCCCAGTACCTGCCGGCCGGCTTCGAGACCAAACAATACCGCGCCACCGACAGCACGGTTTACGTCTGTTTGGAGGGCAGCGGCAGCGCGGAAATCGGCGGCGTCAGCGTCGACTTCGCGCTCAACGATGTGTTCGTGGTGCCGTCCTGGCATCCGCTGCGCTTGCGCGCGGCGAGCGACTGCATTCTTTTCAGCTTTTCGGATCGGCCGATGCAGCAGGTGCTCGGCCTGTGGCGTGAAGAAAAAATGGCATAACCCAATGGAGACCAACATGAAATACGCAGTTCCCCCAGCACCCGTCTACACACTCGCAGTCGCCGGCAGCGACGAGCGCTTTCCCGTCAACCGCATCTTCTGCGTCGGCCGCAATTACGCCGCGCATGCGCGCGAGATGGGCCGCGATCCGGACCGCGAAAAGCCGTTCTTCTTCATGAAGCCGGCCAACGCCGCGGTGGCGGTCGACAACGCCGAAGTGACGATACCGTATCCGCCGAAGACGTCGAACTTCCACTTCGAGATCGAGCTGGTCGTGGCGATCACCAAGGGCGGCAAGAACATCCCGGTTGAACAGGCGCTGGAGCATGTATACGGCTACGCGGTCGGCCTCGACATGACGCGCCGCGACGTGCAGCTCGAAGCGCGCGACAAAGGGCGGCCGTGGGAATTCGGCAAATCGTTTTCGCAGTCGGCGCCGATTGGCCCGATCCATCCGGTGAGCGATGTCGGTCACCTGTCCGACGCGACCATCGCGCTGACTGTCAACGGCGAGCACCGCCAGTCGTCGAACATCTCGAAGCTGATCTGGTCGGTCGCTGAATCGATTGCCTACCTGTCCGAATACGAGACGCTGGAACCGGGCGACATCATCATGACCGGCACCCCGGAAGGCGTCAACGCGGTTGTTCCCGGCGACGTCATGCACGGTTCGGTGGCAGGCCTCACCGCCATCACCGTGCGCGTGGAGAGCTGACATGGCTGCCGTGTTCCCGATCAAGCCGGTCTGGGACCAGCCAGGGTCCAGCCGCATTCCGTTCTGGGCGTACACCGACGAGGCGCTGTACAAGCGCGAACTCGAGCGCCTGTTCTACCACGGCCACTGGTGCTACGTCGGCCTGGAAGCGGAAATCCCCAACCCGGGCGACTACAAGCGCTCGGTCATCGGCGAGCGATCCGTCATCCTGACGCGCGCCGCCGACGGCAGCATTAACGTGGTCGAAAACGTCTGCGCGCACCGCGGCATGCAGTTCTGCCGCGAGCGCCATGGCAACAAGACCGAGTTTGTCTGCCCCTACCACCAGTGGACCTACACGCTGACGGGCGACCTGCAGGGTGTGCCGTTCCGGCGCGGGGTCAAACAGGACGGCAAGATCAACGGCGGCATGCCGAAAGAATTCAACACCGCCGATCACGGTTTGACCAAGCTGAAGGTGGCCACCCGCGGCGGCGTGGTGTTCGCGTCGTTCGACCATGACATCGAGTCGCTCGAGGACTTCCTCGGGCCGGACATGACGGCGTATTTCGACCGCCTGTTCAACGGCCGCAAGCTGACCATCCTCGGCTACAACCGTCAGCGCATTCCGGGCAACTGGAAGCTGATGCAGGAGAACATCAAGGACCCTTATCATCCGGGCCTGCTGCATACCTGGTTCGTCACTTACGGGCTGTGGCGCGCCGATAACAAGTCGGAACTGAAGATGGATGCGCAGTACCGTCACGCGGCGATGATTTCGACGCGCGGACAGCAGGCGGCCAGCAAGGAAGTGACCGCCGGCGTGACGTCCTTCAAGGCCGGCATGGAGATCAACGACAAGCGCCTGCTCGACATCGTGCCGGAACCTTGGTGGAACGGCCCGACGGCGGTAATGATGACGGTGTTCCCGAGCGTGATCTTCCAGCAGCAGGTCAACAGCGTATCGACCCGCCACATCCAGCCCGACGGCGCCGGATCGTTCGACTTCGTCTGGACCCACTTCGGTTTCGAGGACGACACGCCGGAAATGACGGAACGCCGCCTGATCCAGGCGAACCTGTTCGGGCCCGCCGGCTTTGTCTCGGCCGACGACGGCGAGGTGATCGAGCTGTCGCAGATGGGCTTCGAGCAGAAGCCGAACCACCGCACGCTGGCCGAACTGGGTGGCTACGGCGTCGAAAACACCGACCACATGGTGACCGAAACGCTGATCCGCGGAATGTACAACTACTGGCGAAAGGTAATGGAGGTATGAACACGCTCGATTTCGATACCTGGATGGCGCTCAACCGACTGTATGCCGAGTACGCCGCGGCGGTCGACTCCAACGACTGGGACAAGTGGATCTCGCTGTTTGTCGAAGACTGCGACTACCGCGTCCAGCCGCGCGAGAACCATGAACGCGGTCTGCCGCTTGCCACGCTTGCCCTGATCAGCGGCGGCATGCTGCGCGACCGCGCCTACGGCATCAAGGAAACTTTGTTCCACGATCCGTACTACCAGCGCCACGTGACCGGCGCGCCGCTGGTCGAAACGGTGGCGGACGGCGTCATCGTCGCGCAGGCCAACTACGCGGTGTTCCGCACCAAGTTGAGCCAGGAGACGACGGTATTTAACGTCGGCCGCTACCTGGACCGGATTCGCATCACCCCCGACGGCCTGCGCTTCGAGCAACGCCACTGCATCTACGACAGCGAGATGATTCCGAACTCGCTGATCTACCCAATCTAGGAGAACACCATGGCAGAAAACTGGACCGACGTCAGCGCGCTGGCCGATGTGCCGGACGATGACGTCACCGCGGTGATGGTCGGCGGCGCCGAGCTGGCGCTGTATGGCGTCGACGGCACCGTCTTCGCGACCGACAACATCTGCACCCACGGCCACGCCCGCCTGTGCGACGGCTTCCTCGATGGCCACGAGATCGAGTGCCCCCTGCACCAGGGGAAATTCGACATCCGCAGCGGCCACGCGACGTGCCAGCCGGCCACTGATCCGCTGCGCATTTTCCCCGTCAAGATCGAAAACGGACGTGTCTTCGTCGATCTCGGCTAACTGTTTTTACCCACCAGGAGACATTCATGCATAACAACTACAAAATCCTCTGTGCCGCGCTGCTGATCGCCGGTGTGACAACGCAAGCCAGCGCCCAGGTACGAATCGGCCTTTCCGGCCCACTGTCGGGTCCTGTCGCAGTAGTGGGCCAAGACCAGGTCGACGGCTTCATGCTCGCGCTCGAGCAGGGCGGCGGCAAGCTGGGCGGCCAAGCCGTTACGATCTTCAAGGAGGACGACCAGCTCAAGCCGGAAGTAGGCAACCAGGTCGTTCGGAAATTCATTGAAAAGGACAAGGTCCACGCGATCGTGGGCCTGGGCTTTTCGAACGTGCTGATGGCGACCCTGAAGCCGCTGGTGGACTCCGGTACGGTGGCGCTCGCCACCAATGCCGGTCCGTCGCCGCTGGCCGGTGCGGCTTGCGCGCCGAACGTGTTTTCGGTGGCATGGCAAAACGACGGCGCCGCCGAGAGCATGGGCAAGTACATGCAGGAGAAAGGCATCAAGCGCGTCTACCTGATGGCGCCGAACTACCAGGCCGGCAAGGACATGCTGATCGGCTTCAAGCGCTTCTTCAAGGGCGAGATCGTCGACGAGGTGTACACCCAAGTGGGGCAGTCCGACTATTCGGCCGAGATCTCGCAGCTGCAGGCGGCCAAACCGGATGCGGTGTTTGCCTTCTACCCGGGCGGCATGGGCGTGAACTACATCCGCCAGCTGAGCCAGGCCGGACTGCTGAAATCGATTCCTAACTATTCCGTGTTCACCGTCGACGGCACCACCATGCCGGCGCTGCGCGATGCCGCCACCGGCACCATCTCGGGCGCGATGTGGGACATCGCCATCGACAATCCGGAAAACAAGCAGTTCATCGAAGCGTTCCGCGCGAAGTACAAGCGCCTGCCAAGCGAGTATGCAGCCACCGCCTATGACGCCGCCCGCCTGCTCGATGTGGCGATTCGCCGCGCTGGTGCGAACTACGCCGACAAGAAGGCATTGGCTGCAGCAGTCAAGAGCGCCGGGCAGGAATTCAAGTCGGTGCGCGGTCCGTTCCGCTTCAATAAGAACAACATGCCGATCCAGAATTACTATGCGTTTCAGGTTGCCAGCGCAGGTCCTGCACCGGTCATCAAGCTGCTTGGCACGCCACTGGCAAATCACTCGGATGCGTATCAAGCCAAGTGCTCGATGCCGTAAAGCCAGGTTGCGGAGATCCCCATGAGTATCAGTCTCATCCTGACGCAGCTGCTGAACGGCCTGCAGTTCGGCGTTCTGTTGTTCCTGCTTGCCGCCGGCCTGACGCTGGTGTTCGGCATCATGAGTTTCGTGAACCTGGCGCACGGCTCACTTTACATGCTCGGCGCGTACTTCGCCGCCACCGCCTACCAGCACACCGACTCGTTCGCGCTGGCGGTGCTGGCCGCGGTGGCCGGCTGCGTGGTGCTGGGGGTGCTGCTCGAGCGGACCGCGATTTCGCGCCTGTACGGGCGCGATCACCTCGACCATGTGCTTGCCACGTTCGGCCTGGTGCTGTTCTTTAACGAGATGGCCCGCATCATCTGGGGGCCGCAGCCGTACTTCCTGCCGCTGCCGGCTTTCCTCGAAAGCACGGTCGACCTGTTCGGCATCACCTACCCGAGCTATCGCTTCGCCATCATCGTGGTCGGGCTGGTGGTGGCGGTAGGGGCGCATCTGCTGATGCACAAGACGCGGCTGGGCATGCTGATCCGCGCCGGCGCGTCGAACCCGGCGATGGTGTCGGCACTCGGCGTCGACATCAAGCTGCTCAACTCGGTGCTGTTCGCGCTGGGCGCGGCGCTCGCCGGGCTGGCCGGCGTCATGGCCGGACCGATCATGTCGATCCAGACCGGCATGGGTGAGCCAGTGCTGATCACCGCGCTGGTGGTGATCGTCATCGGCGGCATCGGCTCGGTCAGCGGCGCTCTGTATGCGTCGCTGATCGTCGGCATCGCCGACACCCTCGGCCGCGCCTTCCTGCCGACCCTGTTGCGTGAAGTCGCCAGCCGCGACGTCGCCAATGCGGCCGGTCCGGCGCTCGCTTCCATGCTTATTTACTTGCTGATGGCCGTCGTGCTGGCTGTGCGTCCGCAAGGCCTGTTTCCCGCCGGGAGGACATGATGTCGTCATTTGAAACACTGCGCAGGCCGGGCAACTTTGTCCCGCTGCTGCTCTTGCTGCTGCTCGCACTAGTCCCATTTATCGCTGGCGCTACCGGGCAGTCATTTTATATCGCGTTCTTCGCTCGCATTATCATCTACGCCATCGCCGCCACCGCTCTGAACCTGGCGCTCGGTTTCGGCGGCCTGGTCAGTCTCGGGCACGCGCTGTTCCTCGGACTGGGCGCCTACAGCGTGGCCATTCCTGCCTTTCACGGCATCGGCAATGGCTGGATTCACCTGGCGGTGTGCGTCGTCTCGTGCGGCCTGGTGGGCCTGTTGACCGGCGCCGTCAGCCTGCGCACGACCGGCATCGGCTTCATCATGATCACGCTGGCGTTCGCGCAAATGGGCTACTTCGTGTTCGTCAGCCTGAAGCAGTATGGCGGCGACGACGGCACCCCGGTGGCCGCGCCAAGCGAATTCTTCGGTGTCAGCCTCGGCCAGACGCTGCCGCTGTACTGGGTCGCGCTGGCGGTGCTGTGCCTGGTGATCTGGTGGGGTGCGCGGCTGCGCGCGTCGCCATTTGGCATGGTGCTGCGCGGCGCCCGCCAGAACGCGCGCCGGGTCAACGCGATCGGCTTTCGCAGCACGCGCTACCAGCTGGTCGCGTACGTGATGTCGGCGATCTTGTGCGGCATCGCCGGCATGCTGCTGGCCAACCTGACCGCGTTCGCCTCGCCGGCGACGCTGAGCTGGATCGTCTCCGGCGACCTGATCGTCATGATCGTGCTCGGTGGCCTGGGGACGGTGTTCGGACCTTTGCTCGGCGCGTTGGCCTTTATCGGCGCCGAGGAGGTCCTGAAGGGATTCACGGAAGCTTGGCCGGCCGTGTTCGGATTCGCCATCTTCCTGATCGCGCTGTTGCGTACCGCGGGCCTGGCCGGCCTGCTGGAAAAAATCGGTCATCGCCGCCGCGGCCGCCCCGATGAAGTGAAGGTCGCTGCGGTGGGAGAACACGCATGAGCATGCTGCGTACAGAATCCCTGGTCAAGCGCTTCGGCGGCATCCTGGTCAGCGACGCGATATCGATCGACATCACGCCGGGCGAACTGCACGCCATTATCGGTCCGAACGGCGCCGGCAAGACCACGCTGATCAACCAGCTGTCCGGTGAGATGGCGTCGAGTTCGGGCAGCGTGTGGTTCGACGGCGCCGACGTCACCGCGCTGCCGATTCACGAGCGGGCCCGGCGCGGCCTGCTGCGCTCGTATCAGATCACGTCGATCTTCGAGGACTTCACGGTGCGCGAAAACGCCGTGCTGTCCGCAGTCGGTGCGCGCGAGCACGGCTGGCGCTTCCTGCAGCCGATGCTGGGCCGCTCGGGGCCGGCCAGGGCGGCCGATGAGGCGCTGGTGGCCTGTGGCCTGGCGGCGCGCGCGGATGTGCCGGCCGCCGACCTGGCCTACGGCGAGCGGCGCCAGCTCGAGATGGCAATGGCGCTGGCAGCCCAGCCAAAGTTCCTGCTGCTCGACGAACCGATGGCCGGCATGAGCGTGCAGGAGTCGGCCGCCGTGGTGGCGATGCTGACGCGCCTGAAGGGCAGCTACACGATCCTGCTGATCGAACACGACATGGAAGCGGTATTCGCGCTGGCCGACCGCATCACTGTGCTGGTGTACGGCAAGGTGATGTTTACCGGTACCCCCGACGAGATCCGCAACCATCCGGAAGTGCGGGCGGTGTACCTGGGCGAAGAAGAGGACTGAGATGACCACGCTACTGGAAATGAAAAACGTGCAGGCCGCCTACGGCCACGCGCAGGCGCTGTTCGGCATGGGCTTCGACGTCAAGGCGGGCGAAGTGGTGACCCTGCTCGGCCGCAATGGCATGGGCCGCTCGACGACGATCAAGTGCCTGTTCGGCATGCTGCCGGTGAAGTCAGGCGTCATTACCTTCGGCGGCAAATCGCTGACGTCGATGTCGTCGCATGGCATCGCCCGGCTTGGCCTGGGGCTGGTGCCGGAGGGGCGCCAGGTGTTCCCGACGTTATCGGTCGAAGAGAACCTGATCGCCACCGCGCGCGCACCGCGCCACGGCCAAGCCAGCCTGCAATTGTGGGACCTGGAGCGGGTGTACCGATTTTTCCCGCGCCTGAAGGAGCGGCGCGGCAACCATGGCTGGCAGCTGTCGGGCGGCGAGCAGCAGATGCTCGCCATCGGCCGCGCGCTGATGACCAACCCGCAGCTGCTGGTGCTCGATGAGGCGACCGAAGGGCTGGCGCCGCTCATCCGCGCCGAAATATGGGCCGTGCTCGCAAAACTGAAGCAGGAAGGGCTGGCGCAGATCGTCATCGACAAGAACGTCGGGGCGCTGCTGAAGCTGGCCGACCGCCACTTCGTGATGGAGAAGGGCAGGGTGGTGTGGCAGGGAGATTCGGCCCAGCTTCGCAACGAGCCCGCCATCGTTCAACAATATATGGGGGTTTCATGAGCAATTCAAAGCTGGTACTGCACAACTATTTTCGCAGTTCGTCGGCGTATCGCGTGCGTATAGCGCTGCACCTGAAAGGCCTGCCGTTCGAGTACGCCTCGATACACCTGAACCGCAATGGCGGCGAACAGTTCAATCCGGCCAACAGCGACCGCAATCCCCAGCAGCTGGTACCGGTACTGAGCGATGGCGACATCGATATCAGCCAGTCGCTGGCGATCATGGAATACCTCGACGAGACCTATCCGGCGGTGCCGTTGCTGCCGTCTGCGCCGCGTGAGCGCGCCAAGGTGCGTCAGCTATCGTTGGCGATGGCGTGCGACATTCATCCGCTGAACAATTTGCGCGTCCTGAAGTATTTGACCGGCCCGCTTGGCGCCGACGAAGCGGCGAAGGCAGCATGGATCGATCATTGGCACGTCACCGGATTGACGGCGCTGGAGACCGAGCTGGCGCGCGACCCGCAACGCGGCCGCTTCTGCGTCGGCGATACACCGACCATGGCAGATTGCTGCCTCGTACCGCAGCTGTTTGCCGCCGGCCGCTTCGGGCTGGATCTGGCGCCGTTTCCGACCTTGCGCGCGATCGACGCGGCGTGCCAGGAGCTGCCCGAATTTCAGCTTGCCCATCCGGCGCGACAACCCGATAGCGAATAACCCGCGTAGTTTCTTTAAGTAAAACAAAACTGGAGACATAGTAATGAAAAAAGTAGTTCTCGCCGCCACCCTGGCACTCATCGGCGGCGCCACCGCAAGTTCGGCGGTGGCGCAAAGCCAGGTCACTATCTACGGCGTTGTCGACAGCGGGCTGGTCTACACGACGAATACCAATGCTGCCGGCGACTCGATGGTCAAGATGCCTGGGTTGACAGGCAGTGCTCCCTCGCGCCTGGGCTTTCGCGGAACCGAAGACCTTGGCAACGGGCTGCAGGCGATCTTCGTGCTCGAAGGCGGATTGAATCTCGACACCGGCACCATGGGACAGGGCAACCGACTGTTCGGTCGCCAGGCGAACGTTGGATTGAAGGGCGAATTCGGCACGCTGACGCTGGGACGCCAGATCAACATGACGTTCCTGTCGGCGCTCAAGTCGGACGTGATGGGGCCGAACCTGTTCAGCATGTCGAGCATCGACCTGTACATTCCGAACGCGCGCAGCGATAACGCCATCGGCTACCTTGGCAATTTTTCCGCGTTCACGGTCGGCGCAACGTATAGCCTGGGCCGCGACGCTTCCGCCGCCGGTGGCCCATCGGCAACGAACTGCGCCGGCGAGGTCGCCGGCAACTCCAAGGCGTGCCGCCAGGTGACTGCCTTGCTGGGCTACGACAACAAGGCCTGGGGCGTGACCACGTCCTACGACATCATGTATGGCAATACCGGCGCCGCCGGCGGTCTCACCACCAGTGAATCGCGCGATCGGCGCACGACGCTCAATGGCTACGCAATGGTTGGCGCCACGAAGATTGGCGCCGGCGCGATGGCGCGCAGGAAGGTCGCGGCGACCCCCGTTAACGATCTGAAGACGGATCTTTACTACATCGGCGCCAGTCACCCGCTGACGCCAGCCTTGCAGCTCGATGGCCAAGTGGCGCGGCACGACGTCGACGGCAGCGCCAACGACTCGACCTTGTCGGTCCTGCGCCTGACGTACAGTCTGTCGAAGCGTACGGCTGTGTATAGTTCACTCGGGCATATGAAGAACGGCGGGTCGGCTGCGATCGCGCTCGACGTCGGCGGAACGGTTGGCGCTGGCATGAACCAGTCGGGCCTGTCGGCCGGCTTGCGTCACTCGTTCTGAGCTGATCAGGCAGGGCGACGGCGTTTTAAAAGGAAGGGAAAGTTCACATGAGTATGTCGACCACCGATGCCCACGGCACCAGCGTCATCGTCCACGATGTTCACGTTGATCACCGTGAGCACTATGAGCGGTGGATGCTCAGGGCCATCCAGGCCCACTCGAGCTTTCCCGGATTTCTTGCCACCGATGTGATCCGCCCGGTTGGTTCCGGCTTGCGCTTCATCGTGGTCGTTCGCTTCGACAGCGAAGCTGGCGCGCAGGCGTGGCTGGCGTCGGACACGCGCGCCGGGCTGCTGGTTGACGCGATGCCATGGCTGCTTAGCGAAGACCGCTTTCATGTCCATTCCGGCTCTGATTTCTGGTTCACGCCTCCCGGTGCTGGACCGGCGCCGAGGCGCTGGAAACAATGGATGCTGTCCACCGCTGCCGTATTCCCTTTGACAGTTGTCATGCCTTGGCTGGTCCACTCGGTCGCCGATCCGTTGGCGCCCGGGTTGCACGACCTGCTGCTCAAGGGAGTGATCGCCACCTCGATCTCGGGCGTGATGGTGTATTGGCTGATGCCCGCACTGATCCGGCTGGCCGGACGCTGGCTCACCAAATAGCCGGGTTCGACTTCTAGACTTCCCGCGCCGCCAGCAAATAGCATTGCACTGTCGCACATCGCTACTACCGCGTCGCATTCTGACAGTGTCGACGAGCAGCAGCGCCCCGACACCGTTGTGCGGCGTATCGATCACCCCATGAGAATCAGTCACTTGGCCGCTTGATCCGGTCCAGTTGCGAATGGCATGCCTCTTGCATTGCAGAGAGTGCAGCAACAGCGTGCGCGATAGACGCACACCATTCAAATATTGGACGGAGACGAGATGAAAAAGGCATTCCCCGAGGGCGGCGAACTCGAACGCGGCGACCGTATCAACTTGCTTGAACAGGCCATGATGCGCGGCCAGATCGACCGGCGCAATTTCATGAAATTTGCGGCAGCGCTGGGTCTGTCGGCCACCTCGGCGTCGGCGATGGCGCAAAAGGCGTCGGCGATCGACGCCAACCAGTCCGCCCTGGCCAGTAACCTGCTGACGCAGTACGACTACATCGTGTGCGGCGCTGGCTCATCGGGCTGCGTCGTGGCCAGTCGCCTGTCCGAGAACCCGGACGTCAAGGTGCTGCTGATCGAAGCCGGCGGAAGCGACCAGGTCGCCAGCATCCAGGATCCCGGCATCTGGTTCACCAACCTCGGCACCGAGCGCGAATGGGGCGACAAATCGCTGCCGCAGCGCCACCTGAACAACCGCCAGCTCTCGCTGGCAATGGGCAAGGCGGTCGGCGGCGGCAGCAGCATCAATGTGATGGCCTACGTGCGCGGCCACAAGAACGATTTCGACCATTGGGCGGCCGAAGCGGGCGATCCCTCATGGAATTACCAGCACGTGCTGGCCATCTACAAGCGCATCGAAAACTGGCAGGGTGCGCCCGATCCCGCCTACCGCGGACAAGGCGGCAATGTGTGGGTACAGCCCGCGCACAATCCGAACCCAATCGCGCCGGCCATGATGAAAGCTGCTGCGTCTGTGGGAATTCCGTCGTTCGCCGATCACAACGGCGCCATGATGGAAGGACCCGGCGGCTGCTCGATCGCCAACACGAGCATCAAGGACGGGCGGCGGCTGAATATGGCGGCGCACTATCTGCACCCGGCCATGGATCGGCCGAACCTGACGGTGCTGACCCAGGCCGAAGTGCAGAAAGTCACGCTGGCCGGCAAGCGGGCTACCGGCGTTGAATTTCTCTGGCAAGGAAAGCTGCGCAAGATTCGCGCCGCGAAGGAAGTGGTCTTGTCCACCGGCGCCCTCAATTCGCCGAAGCTGTTGATGCTGTCGGGGATCGGCCCGCGTCTGCAATTCGAGCGGCATGTCGCCGATCTCATCGAGGAACAAGGTGCCGCCGTTCGCCTCTTCGATTCTGCCGCGTGCGCCGCCGCGACGCGCGCCGGTGTAGGCGCCGTCGGCATAGCCGAACAACTCGCCCTCGATCAGGTCTCTGGGGATCGCGCCGCAGTTAATAGCGATGAAGTTCCCCCGGCGCCTGGCGCTGTTGGCGTGCAGCGCGCGTGCAGCGACTTCCTTTCCAGTCCCCGTTTCCCCGCGCAGCAGCACCGGCAAGTCGGCGCCGAGTGCGCGCGTAGCCCTGTGTAAGGCGGCCTGACATCCTTCATCGCCAAACTCGGGCAGCTGAACTTGTTTGCCGGCCGCGTCCGCCCGGACTGCCGCAACTTCGCCACGCTTGACAACCAGCGCGCGTGCGAATATGCGCAGTCCCGATTGCAAGGTCAGAGGTGAGCCGCGATTCGATTGGCTGGCCTGGTCCAGGAAGTGAGCATAACTGCCGTGGAACAGATCTTGAAAACGGAGCTTGGCCAGGATGGCGCCGAGCTCGAGCAAATCGCGCGCACCGCGGCTGACGGCCAGTACTTCGCCGTCAGCGCCAAACGCCACGATCGCGGGCGGGGTCGAGATGACCGCATCGATATTCCAGCTTAGCGTCACCAGGCAATGTGCCGGCGTTTGCAAGAACAGCGCGGTTTCGATCGCAGCGGCACAGTTGAGGATCAGCGACACAGCGCCGAACCGCGGCGCCCCAGTGTCGCGGGTAATGTCGATGGATCCGGCCAAGGCACCGCTGGCATCGAATATAGGCGCGGCGACGCATTGAAATGTCTGGTTTTGCGAGAAAAAATGCTCAGGCCCGCAAAGGCCGATAGGACGCCCCTCGGCCATGGCGAGGGCCATGGCGTTGGTGGCCACTGCGGTCTCCGACAGATCTATGCCGGGGCGCAGTGCCTGCCGAAGCATCTTTCCGCAACTGTCGATGGGACCATGCACCGCGACGCAGGCGCCTTCGCGATCGGTGACGAGAATTCCATAACCGACGCCCTTCATCGCATCGGCCAGCCTCAGGATGGGCGATTCCGAGGCCATGATCAGTCGCCGGTTACGCTCGGCCGAAGCGGACAGCGCGCTGCGGCTGACATGGTTGAATTCGATCGCCTCGCCGGCGTCGCGGCCGCGCTGCGCGCAGCGCTGCCATGACCGCAGGACCGCTTCCTGCACCAGGCCCTGAGGCAAGGTGCCTTCATTGAAAAACAGTTCGCGTGCCCTGACCACCGCTCCAGGGCTCGACGTCATCTCGCGCATGTGCTCTCCCGTCCTGATGCTGGATAACGGCGGCGGCTGTCGAAGAAATGCCGGCCGCCGCTGTGTCGTTTAGAAGTTGTGGCGAATCCCCAGCATCACGCCGGTCTGGTTCAGGCCCAGGCCGACCGTGCCGCCGGCGTCCACCGCGAGCGCCGCGCCACCCGCATTGCGCATGTAACCGAGCGATCCATGCACGGCGGTGCGCTTGGACAGCAGGTAGCTCACGCGCGCCACCGACAACGTCGATTTTCTCGCGGTGTCGTCGACCGACAGGCGCGCTACCTGCGCATCGACCTGCCACCGCGGCGCGAACAGATAGGTGCCGCCGAAGTAGTACAGCTTGGTCCCGGTCTCGACGAGCATGCGGGTGCGGCGGTCGATCAGGCCGGCGCCGAGCTTGGCGCCGCCGACCATGGCGTAGCCGTTGAACGACAGGCGGCGGTCGCTGAAGTTGCTGCTGGTCATGCCGTTGTTGGCGCCGGGGCCGCCGTACAGCATGTCGTAGGCGCCGAGCACGCCGAAATCCTTGGAGTCGTACGACAGCAGCGCGGTGCCCTGGCGGCAGGCCCGGGAGTTGCCCGGTACTTCGCCAGCGCAGCCAGTGGCGCCAGGTCCGCCGGCGGCCGAAGTATCGCGCCCCAGGCTGTATGTCGCGCCGACCGTCACCCCGGAGAAAGTGCCCATGTAGCCGATCGCATTGTCGCTTCGTGAGTTCGGCAGGTAGCCATCGAGGCTGCTGATGCTGTAGATGTGCGGGCCCATGACGTCGGCCTTCAGGATCGAGTAGAAGGTCATGTTCGGCAAGCGGCCCAGCATCAGGGTGCCGTATGCGCCTTTCAGTCCTACCCACGCCTGGCGACCGAACAGACGGTTGCCCTGGCCGATCGTGCCGGTGTCCGGCGCGAAGCCGGTCTCGAGCGTGAACACGGCCTGCACGCCGCCACCGAGATCTTCATTGCCGCGAAAGCCGATGCGCGAAGGGAACGAACTGGTGAGGGACGGCATCTTGACGGCGGAGTCCCCCGCCGCATTGGTATTGGTGACACGCTCGATGCCGACGTCGACGATGCCGTACACCGTCACTTGCGCCATGGCGGCACTTGAAACTAAACCCGCTGCGATTGCTAACGCACTACCTAGTACTTTTTTCATGCTTCGGTCTCCTTGTTGTAATTTTTCTGACAACTATGTTCACAATCGTTTTGCGCGGCCGTTCACCTCCGCTGCACAGGGGGAACTGAGGCCCGCAATGTCGCCTGCCAGGCTTTCGCCCAGCACCAGCTGGTGATCGAGGGCCGACCCGACCTGGCCGACGATTACCACGCGCTGTTTGGCCCCGGCCACGATCTCTTCCATCGCGACCAGCGCAAGGTTGGCGCGGCGCGCGCCATCCCGCGCATTGGCCAGCGTCGCTTCCGCTTCCGCGATAGCGCTGTGGGACGACTGTTTGAGCTGGTTGGCGATGACGCCGATTTCCTTGCCCGACACACGCGAACGTTCTGCCAGGTGGCGCACTTCGGCGGCAACGACGGCAAACCCGCGTCCCGCGGCTCCGGCGCGTGCTGCTTCGATGGCAGCGTTCAGGGCGAGCAGGTTGGTCTGGTTGGCGATGCCCTGGATCGTCTCGACAATCTCGCTGATCATCGATGACTGTTTGGCCAGCGCATGGTGGATCTCGAACGACCGTTCCAGGTACTGGGCGACGATGTTGATCGCAGCGGCCGTTTGCCGCACCGCGTCGGTGCCACGCACCACGCTCTCGCCGGATGCCCTGGCGACAACCCCGGCACTGGCCATGTCGTCGATCGCCTTGCGAATCGAGGCGAGCAGCTGCCTGACATGCTCGTCACAATGCGTCAGGTCAAGCGGGGCAGCCGGGTCGGCGCCGATTGGCTCGACTTGTTGTTGCTCGACTGCTGGCTCAACGCTGGGCCGGCGGTGCAGCATTGGAAGGAATGCTTTGGCAAGCGCTTTCATGTCGTCCCCTATACGCCGAGAAGGCGCGCCAGTTCTTCGGGCGTCTCCAGCAACTGGGCCGAGCTGCCGGCGCGGGCGATTCGCCCTTTTTCCATCACCACCGCCAGGTCTGTATGCGACAGCACGGCATGGTAGTTGCGATCCACGATCAGTGTACTAATGCCGGTTTCGCCGATCAGGCGGATGACGCGCCAGATTTCCTGCACGATCAGTGGCGCCAGGCCTTCGGTCGCCTCGTCGAGGATCAGCAGGTCGGGATTGGTCATCAGCGCGCGGCCGATGGCCAGCATCTGCTGCTCGCCCCCCGACAACTGCTGGCCGCCGTGATCGAGCCGTTCGGCCAGCCTCGGGAAGGTCGCCATCACGCGCTCGAAATCCCAGTCGTTGCGTCCGGCTGGTCCGCGCCGCGCGCTCATCGCCAGGTTTTCGCGCACCGACAGGTTAGGGAAAATGCCGCGCCCCTCAGGCACGTAGCCGATGCCGCGCCGCGCCATGCGCTCGGGCGCCGCGCCGGTGCAGTCCTGGCCGCGCCACGCCAACTTGCCGGAAGTGGCGGGCACGAAGCCCATCAGCGTCCGAATCAGCGTGGTCTTGCCCATGCCGTTGCGGCCCAGCAGGCCAATCGCCTTGCCTTCGGGGATGTCGAGGTCGACGCCGTGCAGGATGTGGCTGTCGCCGTAGTAGGTGTTAAGCGATCGGATCTTAAGCATGGCTGGCTTTCTCGGCATGGCTCTCGCCCAGGTATGCGGTCTTGACGGCGGCGCTGGTGCGGATGTTGTCGGGCAGGTCGCTGGCAATGACCTGCCCATTGACCATCACGGTGATCCGGTCGGCGACGCGGAACACGGCGTCCATGTCGTGCTCCACCAGCAGGATCGCGTGCGCCTGCTTGAGGCGTTCGAGCATCGACAGCATGCGGTCGGTCTCCTCGGCGCCCATGCCGGCCAAAGGTTCGTCGAGCAGCAGCACGGCCGGACTCGTCGCCAGGCACATCGCAATCTCGAGCTGGCGCTGCTGCCCGTGACTGATGGCGCCGGCGATTTTGTGCGCCGATTCCTGCAGGCCGGCCGCTTCGAGCGCTTCCCATGCGCGATCCAGGCTTTGGCGGCACGAAGTCGCCGCCTGCCACAGGCTCCACGGGCGCTGCACCGCTGCCTGCGCCGCCAGCCGGCAGTTCTCCAGCAGCGAAAACTTCGGGAAGATGGTGGTGCGCTGGTAGGTGCGGCCGACGCCGGCGCGGGCACGGCGTGCCTGGCTCCAGCCGGTAATGTCCGCGCCGCGCAGCATGATCGCGCCGCCGGAGGCTTCAATTTCGCCCGACAGCATGTTGATCAGGGTCGACTTGCCGGCGCCGTTGGTGCCGATCACGGCGTGCACTTCGCCGGCCTGCAGCACGACCGAGACCTGGTCGACCGCGGCCAGGCCGCCAAAATGCCGGCTTAGCGATGTTGCCTGCATTAGCGGTGCCGCGTTGGTGGCGGTAGTCATGCGCGTTCTCCTTTGGCGGCTGCGGCGTTACGGCGCGCTTTCCATTGGGCGGCCATGCCGATCAACCCGTTTGGCATCACTGCGACGAAAAAGATCATTGTCAGCCCGAGTGTCAGTTGCCAGTGCCTGGCCGCCGGCCCCATGATCGCCTCGGCCGAATACAGCTCTTTGAGTAGAATAAAGGCGACAGCGCCAAGAACTGCGCCGCGCAGGCTGCCAAGTCCGCCCAGGATAATCATCAGCAGGACCGCGCCCGATTCATGCCACGACAGCATTTCGGGATTGACGGCGCCGCTGCGAGCCGCTGTGAGAAAGCCTGCCGCGCCGGCCAGCATGGCTGCGATCACGAAGGCGGCCAGCTTGTAGGCGAAAGTGTTGTAGCCGGTGGCGCGCATGCGCTGTTCGTTGGCGCGGATGCCGGCCAGCGCATGACCGAAGCGCGAGCGCTGTATTAACGCCAGCAAGCCGTAGCAGCCGGCCAGGCAGGCGACGACGAGCCAGTACATGTGCAGGGGCTTCTCGAGGTCGACCAGCACCTGTGGACCGACTTGCAGCAGCGGGCGGATGGCGAGGAAGATGCCGTCGCTGCCGCCGCCCACCTTGGTGTCGTGGAAGACGAAGTACGCCATCTGCGCGAACGCCAGTGTCACCATAATGAAATACACGCCCTTGGTGCGCAGGCTGAGAGCGCCAACTACCAGTGCGTAAGCGCCGGCGCCGAGCATCGCCAGCGGCAGCAGCACGGCGAGCGCGCCGGGATCCGATTCAGGCGACGCCAGCACGGTGATGTAGGCGCCGATGCCGTAAAAGGCGGCGTGGCCAAGGCTGATCAGGCCGGTCCAGCCAACCAGCAGTTCGAGGCTGAGGGCGAAGATGGCGTAGATCGCGATCTTCAGCACCAGTTCCTGCAGGTAGGGCGAGAGCACCAGCGGCAGGGCGGCAAGTATCAAACCGACAGCAAGCGGCCAGACGCCGTGCAGTGCGGCGCTGCGTGGCGTCGCCACGCGTGGGGAGGTCAGGGTGGAGGTGCTCATGATTTAATATCCTTTGCTTTTCAGGCCTTGCGGGCGCCAGATCAGAATCAGCGCCATCAGCAGATAGATACTCAGGCCGCTGAACTGGGTGAAAAGCACCTTGCCGAAGGTGTCGACGAAACCGACCAGCAATGACGCGATCAGGGCGCCCGAGATCGAGCCGATGCCGCCGATGACGACCACCACGAAACAGATGATCAGCACCTGGCCGCCCATGCCGGGGTAGACCGATGCCATCGGCGCGGCGATCATGCCGGCCAGTGCGGCCAAGGCCACGCCGGCCGCGAATACGATTCGGTACAGCATTCCGATGTTGATGCCCAGGCCGCGCACCATGTCGCGGTTACTGGCGCCGGCGCGGATCATCATGCCGAGCCGGGTGCGGTTGACCACCCAGTACAGGCCGAACGCCACCAGCAGGCACGCCGCCGAGGCGAACAGGTTGTATACCGGGTAGGACATCAGGTCACCCAGCGCGATGGATCCGGACAGCCATGGCGGGATGTTGACGCCATGTACTTCATTCCCGGCCAACAGGCTGCGCAGTTCCTCGAACACCAGGATCAGCGCATACGTCATCAACACCTGCTGCAGGTGGTCGCGCTGGTACAGGTAGCTGAAGAATATCCACTCGAGCACGAAGCCAAGCGCCGCGGCGAGCACCACGCCGGCCAGCAGCTGCAGCAGGAACTGGTCGCCGAACAACGGCGCCAGCGCCCACGCCATGTACGCGCCGATCATGTAGAAGCTGCCGTGCGCCAGGTTGATGACACCCATGATGCCGAAGATCAGGGTCAGGCCGCTGGCGACCAGAAACAGCAGCAGCCCGTATTGGACGGCGTTGAGGCATTGCGCGAGGAAGGTAGATATATCCATGATGGTTCCTGGTACTCGAGAAAGTCGTTCCGGCGAAAGCGTTAAACCGAACATTGGGCGTGGCGGGTCCTGCGCGCGGCCGTGTGACGGGCCGCGCGTGGCCGGAATGATCCCGCGAGAGCGTAATTACATGCGGCAGCCCTTGGCCGGATCGGCGAGCGCTTTCATGGCGATGCCCTTGAACTCGTTGTTGTTGCCCTTCACCTGGCGCAGGTAGACGTCCTGCACCGGGTTGTGGGCCGGCGACATGCGGAATTTGCCACGCGGGCTGTCGATCTGCGCCGCGGCAATCCCTGCGATCACTCTATCTTGCTTGCTGATGTCGCCGCCGGCCGCCTTCAGGCCCGCATGCAGCATTTGCGCGGCGTCGTAGCCCTGCACCGCGTATACGTCCGCGTTAAGCTTGTACGCTTTGGCGAAACTGAGGCGGAACGCGTTGTCGCGCGGGGTGTTCATGTTGTCGGCGTAATGCAGCGTGGTGAACATGCCCTGCGCCGCCGCGCCCTGCGCTTCGAGCGTGCCGTCGGTCAGGAAGCCGGGGCCGTACAAGGGCATGGTCTTGTTCAAGCCCGCGGCGGCGTAGTCCTTGACGAACTTGACGGCGCCGCCACCGGCAAAGAAGGCGTACACCGCATCCGGCTTCTGCGCCGCGATCTGAGTCAGCAGGGCCTGGAACTCGACGTTCGGGAACGGCAGATTCAGGCTCTGCGTGACGGTGCCGCCGGCCTTTTCAAAACCCTCGGTAAACGCCGCCGCCGACTCGTTTCCGAAAGCGTAGTTCCAGGTGATGGCAACAATTTTCTTGTGGCCGCGCTGGGCGGCGACCTGGCCCATCGCATAACCTGACTGCCAGCTCGAGAACGAACTGCGGAAGATATTTTTAGCGCACATCGCACCGGTAATTGCATTCGCGCCGGCGTTCGGAACGATCAACAAGGTGCCGCTTTCCTTGGCCGCCTTGGCCATCGCCAGCGCCACGCCCGAGTGCACTGTACCGACGACGACGTCGACCTGGTCGCGCTTGATCAACTTGTTGATGTTGTCGCTGGCCTTGGACGGATCAGACTCGTCGTCCACCTTGGAGTAGGCGATATCGCGGCCTTCAAGTTTGCCGCCCTGTTCGGCCACATACAGCTTGAAGCCGTTTTCAATCATGCTGCCGAGATTGGCGTAAGTGCCGGTGGCCGGCAGCATCAGGCCGACTTTGACCGGGGAGTTTTGTGCGGCTGCCTGGCCGGCGAGGATCAGAGTGGCTGCAGCGACGGCGGTGAGGCGGGGAAAGCGGAACGGGCTATGCATGGTTGTCTCCAGTGTGGTTTTTATAAACTCTGTGGGTCGTGATGAATTCGGCTGCTTCACGGCTTAATTCGGACGGCTGGTCGCGGTGCGGCGAATGCCCGCATTGCGACAGCACGCACAGACGCGCCGACGATATGCGGCGAATGATTCCATGCACTTGCTCGAGGGTGCCGTATTCGTCGTCCTCTCCCTGGATGGCAATCACCGGGCAGGTGATGCCGGCCAGTTCATCCTCAATATTCCAGTCGCGGAAGGCGGGATCGAGCCAGATGTCGTTCCAGCCCCAGAAGGCCGAATCGACGTCGGCGTGGTGGCGGGCCAGCCGGCTGCGCAGATCGCCGTGAAGGTATGCTTCACGGGCGGCGCGGATGTTGGCGATGCTGATGTCTTCGACGAAGATGTGCGGCGCCACTGTCACCACGCCGCTCACTTCGTTCGGGAAGTGCGCTGCGTACAACAGGGCGATCGAGCCGCCGTCACTGTGGCCGAACAGCCACGGACGTTCGATCCCCAGCTGCGCGAACAATGCCGGCAGCACCTCTATCGCCTGGCGGTGCATGAAGTCCGGCCGCCAGTGTTCTTCGGCCGGTCGGGCGGTCGAATTACCGTAAGCGTAACGGGAGAACACAAGGCCGCGCAGACCGTTCGCTGTGCAGAAGTGCGCGGGGAAGTCCTTCCACATCGAAAGTGAGCCCAATCCTTCATGGAGGAAGACGACCACGGGGTACTCCGACGATGGCGCTCCCACCCACGCATATTCAAGCGCAAGCTGACGACCTTGCCAGTCGATGGAGGCGATTTGCGCTGAGGTGTCCATCACGGCGCGGCCCGCAGCTTGAAGCGTTGTATTTTTCCGGTAGCGGTCTTCGGAAGGTCGACGAGGAAAACCACGTCGCGCGGATACTTGTGGGGCGCCAGGCGCGCCTTGACCCATGCCTTCAACTCTTCGGCCAGCGCCGCGTTGCCCTCGCGGCCGGTATGCGCGACCACGTAGGCCACGGTCCGTGTCAGTCCTTGCGAGTCGGGGGCGCCCACCACGGCGCACTCGCACACCGCCTCGTGGCCCATCAGCACCGACTCGACCTCGATCGGCGAAACATACTGACCGCTGACCTTGAGCATGTCATCGCTGCGACCGGAGTAGGTGTAGTAGCCGTCAGCATCGACTACGTACTTGTCGCCGCTGCGAGTCCATTCGCCGAGGAAGGTAGCCTGGCTTTTGGCGCGGTTGTTCCAATACATCAGCGCCGAACTCGGGCCGCGGATGTACAGGTCGCCGATTTCGCCCGCCGCCACCGGTGCGCCGGCGTCGTCGCGCAGCTGAACGTCGTAGCCCGGGACCGGCTTGCCGGTGGCGCCGTAGCGGATGTCGCCTGGCTGGTTGGACAGGAAAATGTGCAGCATTTCGGTCGAACCGAGGCCGTCGAGGATGTAGCAGCCAAAGTGATTGGTAAAGCGCTCGCCAATATGTTGCGGCAGCGCTTCGCCGGCCGACGTGCAGACCCGCAGCGCCACGCTGGTCTTTGACGGCAGGCAGTCCGACGCGAGCAGGCCGACGTACAGGGTCGGCACGCCACAGAACACGGTGGGCTGGTGGCGTACCAGCCGATCGCACACCGCTTGCGGGGTAGGGCGCTCGGCCATCAGAACGGTCGTCGCGCCGGCGTACAGCGGGAAAGTGAGCGCGTTGCCCAGTCCGTACGCGAAAAACAGTTTGGCGACGGAGAACACGATGTCGTCTTCTCGCACGCCCAGCACTGCCTTGCCGTACAGCTCGGCGGTCCAGAACAGGTTTGCGTGCGAATGGACGGTGCCCTTCGGGCGCCCGGTAGAACCGGAGGAGTACAGCCAGAACGCGAACTGATCGGCCGCGCTGGCAGCCGGCGCGGCCAACGGCGCATGGTCGAGCAGCTGCCCGAAGCCCAGCGCGCCATGCGGCAAGCCGTCGATGGCGCCGGCGACAATCAGCGGAATATCGACCCCGGCAAGCGCCATCGCCTGCTGGAGCCCGGCTAGCAACGGCGCCGAGGTGATGACGGCGCGGGCGCTGCTGTCACCCAGCATGTAGGCATGGTCTTCCGGCGGCAGCAAGGTGTTTACCGGCACCGGCACCACGCCGGCGAGCAGTGCGCCAAGGAAGGCGACCGGCAGGTCGACGCTGTCCTGCATGACCAGCAGCACACGCTCCTCGGGACGTACGCCAAGCGCGAGCAGGCCGGCGGCGCATGCCTTGACGCGCCGGTCAAGTTCGCCGTAGGTCAGCTCGCAGGTGTCGTCGATATAAGCGAGCTTGCTGGGCCTGTCGGCGTTCAGCGCCAGAATGTGATGGGCGAAGTTGAAGCGATCCGGTACGCGGATGGTCGGGTGTTCCATTGTGTCTCCTCCTGCCGCTTTAACTTCCGGCATGGTGTATTGGACTAACTGTTCCAGCGGACTGCCGATGGCGCCAGGTGCTGCAGGGTGGCCGTTGACGCTTGCAGTGCGGTGCGCCGGTGATAGAAGCCAAGTGCGCGCAGGCCGCCCAACTCTTCGCCGCCGCCCGCGCGGCCAGGGCCGCCGTGGACAGAAGCAGGCATCACGTTGCCGTGCCCGGTCTGGGTCTTGCCGACATCGGCGCTGACCAGGTGCACACGGCCGTGCGAGCCGGCCAGTTCTACCCCGGCCTTTGCCAGCCATGCGTGGTCGTCGCTGAACGCTGACGCTACCAGCGAGCCGTGGCCGCGGTGGGCCAGCGCCATGGCGTGGGCGCCGTCGCGGTAGCCGACCAGCGTCGATACAGGGCCGAATACTTCGTGTTCGTTGACCAGGCGCGCCTGTTCGCCGTCGCGCACACCGAGCAGCGTGGGCGCCACGCAGCAGGCAAGGGCAGGATCGGCGTCGACCAGCGTGGCGCCGGCGCCGGAGTACAGTACCTGCGCCTCGGCTGCCAGTTTGGAGATGCCCGATTCGACCGACTCGACCTGCTCGCGGCTGACCAGGGATCCCATGCGTACCTCGGCATTGCGGGGATTGCCGACCACCACTTGCGCCAGCTTCGCACTGACCGCCTCGGCGACCGCGTCGTAGCAGGCAACCGGCACCAGCGCGCGCCGCACTGCGGTACAACGCTGGCCGCTCTTGGTGGTCATTTCGCGCACCAGCTCATTGATGTACAACTCGAAGGCGGCGCTGCCAGGGGCAGCATCGGGGCCGAGGATGGAACAATTGAGGCTGTCCGCCTCGATGTTGGCGCGCACGGAATTGCGTGCCACGGCGCGGTGCGAGCGGATTAAGGATGCGGTATCGGCCGAACCAGTGAACGACAGCACGTCGAACGGTCCAAGGGCATCGAGCAGGCCGGCCGAGCTGCCGCAGACGAGCGACAGCGCGCCGGGCGGCAGCAAGCCGGAGGCGACGACGTCGGCTACCATGCGATGCGTCAGCCAGGCCGTCACGGTCGCCGGCTTGATCACCACCGGGACACCGGACAGCAGTGCGGGGGCCGCTTTTTCCCAGAAGCCCCATGCCGGGAAGTTGAAGGCGTTGATGAACAGCGCCAGCCCGCGCACGGGGGCCAGCACGTGCTGGGACTGGAACAGTTTGTCCTTGGAAAGAATGGCAGCTTCACCGTCGAGCAGCAGCGAACCGCTTTCGAGCGCGGCGCCGATCTTGGCGTAGTAACCGAGCGTAAAGCAGGCACCCTCGATGTCGACCGCGGAGTCGGCCTTGGTGGTGCCGGAATTCGCGCACGAGATGTCGTAATAGCTGTCGCGGTTGGCTTGGAGGACCTTGTTCACCTCGCCCAGCATCGCGGCACGCTGCCCGTAGCTCATTTCCTGCAGGGCGGCCGCGCCGCGGCTGCGGGCGAATTCGAAACCATCGGCGAGTCCAGTGGCGGGGCCGCCGGCGGTTGCCAGAGCCGCGCCGGTGACGGGGTCGAGCAGGGTGGCGCTGATTGCGGATTGACCCTGCCAGGCGCCGCCGAGGTAGTTTTGCAGATAGGGGATCATGCCGCCGCCGCGGTGAAGTCGATGGCGCCGTTTGGCAGCAGGTAGAGGACCAGCGCGCGCCCTTCGGTAACGGTAGGGCGATGCGCGCTGCCCGGTTCGTAGACGCACCAGCCGGCCGGGCAGGTGTCGAAGTTGGCGCCCGATGTCAGTGGCATGATCAGATCAATCTCGCCGTTCGGGTGCGCATGGTGCGGGCCGGCAATGTTTTCCATGTCGACGACGTCGACGCTGAAGCCATGGGTAGCGTCGGTGGCCTTGAGCGCTCGGCCGTAGCGGATGCCGCCGCCTTCGCGGTTGCACAGCCAGCCGTCGCGTACGCCAGCCTGGCAAGCCGCGGCGAGTGCATCGTAAGTATCGCTGCCAGGGCCGTGCTCTGCATTGAGATGCGCCTCGAGCGACGAGTCGAGTGGGGCGCCGGCGATCTCGCCGGTGATGCGCGCGACCAGGGTTTGAAAAGCATTCACATCCATTTAGTTCTCCGAGCAGGGTTCGCGGCGTGCCAAACAGGTAAAATACCCCCAAGGCGCTTACTTATAGTGCATCTTGAATCGAGTATAGATGCAATATCTTGCGTATGTCAAGATAGTGATTCATAATATATTTCATCACCAAGAATGATATGCCCAGACCTATGACCGAGTTGACTGAACAAGACAAGGACCCCTTCCTGATCGCGCTGGGGGAACGGCTGAAAAGCCTGCGGGGCCGGCGCGGCTTCACACGCAAGGCCCTGGCGCAGCTGGCCGATGTCTCCGAGCGGCATGTGGCGAACGTGGAATCCGGAGTTGGCAACGCTTCCATCCAGTTCCTGCGCCAGCTGGCCCAGGTACTTAACTGCACCCTGGCCGAAATGATCGGCGACGAAACCGCATCGTCGCCGGAATGGCTGATGATCAGGGAGATCCTGCGCGGACGTCCGGAGGACGAACTGGCCAAGGCGCGCGTTGCGCTGGCCGGGATTTTCGACACGCCGACCAGCGATTCGGCGCGGCGCCAGCGGGTGGCGCTGATCGGATTGCGCGGCGCCGGCAAGTCGTCGCTGGGGCAGATGCTGGCCGATCACTGGATGGTGCCATTCGTCGAATTGGGTCGACAGATCGAAAAGATCGCAGGCTGCAGCATCGCCGAGATTCACGCGCTGTATGGCCCGAATGCCTACCGCCGCTACGAGCGTCGCGCACTGGAGGAGACCGTGCGCAATTTTCCGCGCGCGGTGATCGCCACGCCTGGCGGCGTGGTGTCCGACCCCGCCACGTTCAACCTGCTGCTGTCGCACTGTTATACAGTGTGGCTGAAAGCGTCGCCGGAAGAGCACATGGGCCGCGTCGTGGCGCAGGGCGATACGCGGCCGATGTCCGGTAACAAGGAGGCGATGGAGGACCTCAAGCAGATCCTCGAAAGCCGCGCCCAGTTCTACTCGAAGGCCGACCAGACCTTCGACACCAGCGAAATGACCCAGGAAGCGAGCTTCGTCGGTCTGCTGGACTCGCTACGCAACGCCGTCCTCAAGCAGGACAAAGCTTTCTTCTAGTTGTACTGCTACGGCGCCGCCCGGCGCCGTGCATCTCCCTTAGTCGACCATCCTCAGCGCTGCCTGCCGGCATGGCGTTTCCACCCCGTCTGCACATTACTGCATTTTTTTGCTTGACGATGCCTTCAACGTGCAATATAGTTCATTCATCGAGTATGAGATGCAGCATATTGCGTGTATCTGAACTTTTCACACCGTCCCGAAGGAGCGTCATGACTACCAACCCGCACGTTAATTACGAGACCGCTCCCGAGCGGTACAAACACTGGACCCTTTCCTGCGAAGGCCAGGTCGCGGCGCTCACGATGAACGTGAACGAAGACGGCGGCATCAAGGAAGGATACAAGCTCAAGCTTAATTCGTATGACCTTGGCGTCGACATCGAGCTGCACGATGCCGTGCAGCGGATCCGTTTCGAGCATCCGGCAGTGCGCACGGTTGTCGTCGGCAGCAGCCGCGACCGGATTTTCTGCTCCGGCGCGAACATCTTCATGCTGGGTAAATCGACCCACGCATGGAAGGTCAACTTCTGCAAATTCACCAACGAGACGCGCAATGGCCTGGAAGACTCGAGCCGCTACTCTGGCCTGAAGTTCATCGCCGCCGTCAATGGCGCCTGCGCTGGCGGCGGCTATGAACTTGCTGCCGCCTGCGACGAGATCATCCTGGTCGATGACCGCTCGTCGTCGGTGAGTCTGCCCGAGGTCCCGCTGCTTGGCGTGCTGCCAGGTACCGGCGGCCTCACGCGCCTTACCGACAAGCGCAAGGTGCGCCATGACCTGGCCGATATCTTCTGCACGACCTCGGAAGGCGTGCGCGGCCAGAAGGCGAAAGATTGGCGCCTGGTCGACGAAGTCGCCAAGCCGGCCCAGTTTCAGCAGGTGGTGGCCGACCGCGCGCTGGCGCTGGCTGCCGGCAGCGACCGGCCTGCGGACGGCAAGGGCGTCCAATTGACCCCGTTGCGCAAGGAGAAGGGCGCCGACACGCTCGATTATGAGTTCGTCAGCATCGTCATCGACCGCGCCAGCCGTAATGCGACGCTGACCGTGCGCGCTCCTTCCAGTGCGCAGCCGGCCGACATCGCCGGCATCGAGGCGGCTGGGGTGAAGTGGTGGCCGCTGCAGATGGCGCGGGAACTGGACGACGCCATCCTGCACATGCGTACCAATGAGCTCGACATCGGCACCTGGATCCTGAAGACGCGTGGCGATTCCGCCGCGGTCCTCGCCGTCGACGCTACGCTTGAAGCGCATCAGTCGCACTGGCTGGTCCGCGAGACCATCGGCCTGCTGCGCCGTACGCTGGCACGTCTGGATGTCTCTTCCCGTTCGCTGTTTGCCCTGATCGACGAAGATTCATGCTCGGCCGGCACATTGCTCGAAATCGCGCTCAGCGCCGACCGCATCTACATGCTGGCGCTGCCGGGCGCACCTGACCGCGCTCCGAAGATTACTGTGTCGCCGATGAACTTCGGCATGCTGCCCATGGTAACCGCGCAGTCGCGCATCGCCCGTCGCTTCTATGAGGACGACGCACAGGTGGGCGCAGTGCGCGCCACCGTCGGCCGGCCGCTCGACGCCGCACAGGCGCTGGCGCTTGGCCTGATCACCGCCGACCCGGATGACCTCGATTGGGCTGACGAGACCCGCCTGGCGCTGGAAGAGCGCGCCAGCATGTCGCCCGACGCACTGACCGGCCTGGAAGCGAACCTGCGCTTCAATGGCAAGGAAAATATGGACACCCGGATCTTCGGCCGCCTGACCGCGTGGCAGAACTGGATCTTTATCCGTCCGAACGCCGTCGGCGAATTCGGCGCGCTGAAAGTCTACGGCAGTGGCAACAAAGCCCAATTCGACATGAACCGCGTGTAAGCGCCAACCACCATCCAAAGGAATCTACCGTGAGCTCAATCGATTACAGCGAAACCATCCCGAACAACGTCAACCTCTCCGAGGACAAGACGCTGCAGCGTGCACTCGAACAGTGGCAGCCGAACTACCTGAACTGGTGGCGCGATATGGGGCCGGACAACTCCAGCAACCACGACGTCTACCTGCGCACCGCGATTAACGTCACGCCGGAAGGCTGGGCCAACTTCGGCCACGTCAAGATGCCGGACTACCGCTGGGGCATTTTCCTGGCGCAGCAGGAGCAGGGCCGCAAGGTCAATTTCGGCGAAAGCAAAGGCTCGGACGCCTGGCAAGAAGTGCCGGGCGAGCACCGTGCCAACCTGCGCCGCATGATCGTGACGCAGGGCGACACCGAGCCAGCGTCGGTCGAGCAGCAGCGCCACCTGGGCCTGACCGCACCATCGAACTACGACCTGCGCAACCTGTTCCAGATTAATGTGGAAGAGGGCCGCCACCTTTGGGCGATGGTCTACCTGCTGCACAAGTACTTCGGCCGCGACGGCCGCGAGGAAGCCGAGGCGCTGTTACAGCGTAACTCTGGCGATCAGGACAAGCCGCGCATCCTGGAGGCGTTCAACGAAGAGACGCCGGACTGGCTGGCGTTCTACATGTTCACCTACTTCACCGACCGCGATGGCAAATTCCAGCTCAACGCGCTGGCCGAATCCGGCTTCGATCCGCTGGCGCGCACCTGCCGCTTCATGCTGACCGAGGAAGCGCACCACATGTTCGTCGGTGAGTCGGGGATTTCACGTGTCCTCAACCGGACCTGCTCGGTGATGAAGGAGTTCGGTATCGAGGATCCGGAGCAGGTGCGCAGCAAGGGCGTCATCGACCTGCCGACCATCCAGCGCTACCTGAACTTCCACTTCAGCGTGACGATCGACCTGTTCGGCGCTGACCAGTCGTCCAATGCAGCGGCGTTTTACACTGCTGGCCTAAAAGGCCGCTACGAAGAGATGAAGCGCGATGACGACCACCTGCTGAAGAACCAGCAGTATCGCATCCTGGAAGTATCGGGCGACCGCCTGGTCGAGCGCGAAATGCCGATGCTGAACTCGCTCAACGAAGTGCTGCGCGACGATTACATCCGTGATTCGGTCGCCGGCGTGGCGCGCTGGAACAAGGTGATCGAAAAGGCTGGCCTGGCGTTCCGCCTGACTACCCCGCACAAGGCCTTCAACCGCCACATCGGCAGCTTTTCGGACTTCAAGATCTCGCCCGACGGCCGCGTCCTGTCGGAAGCGGAATGGGCGACCAAATCGCGCGCCTGGCTGCCAAGCGAGGAAGACCGTGCTTACGTGGCTTCGCTGATGGGACGCGTGACCGAGCCGGGCAAGATGGCCGGATGGATCGCGCCGCCGCCGGTGGGCATCAACCGCCAGGCAGCGGACTTCGAATACGTCCGCTTCAACTAAGACAAGCTGGCTCTCCCACTGTCGCTCCGTTAAAAGGAGCGGCAGGATCGAGGGGGCGGCGATTTACCCGCTTTCACTGGATGGTCCTGACATGAACGCTGCGCTCCCAATCGTCCTGATTCGGCAACACCTGATCGACCCTGAGGTCTGCATTCGTTGCAACACCTGCGAGGAAACCTGTCCGGTCGACGCCATCACCCATGACGACCGCAATTACGTAGTCGATGCTGTGATCTGCAATGGCTGCAATGCCTGCATTTCGCCGTGCCCGACCGGATCGATCGATCACTGGCGCACGGTCGAAGCAAGCAATGCGTACAGCATCGCCGAGCAGCTGACATGGGACGACCTGCCGGCGCAACAGGACCTCCCGGAGCTTGAGGCGGGTGACGAGCCGGCGGCGCCGCTGTTGCAGGGCGGTCAGCAGGTCAATGCGGCGACGTCTGCATCATCAACGCGCGCGCCCTGGTCGGCAGCCCACCCCTACCTTAATCTGTATTCGGTCAAGGCGCCGGTGCTGGCCACTGTAGCCGGGAACTTCCGCCTTACGGCGCAGGAAACCGAAAGCGATATTCATCATATCGTGCTCGATTTCGGCGCCAATTTCTTCCCGCTGCTCGAGGGGCAGTCGATCGGCATCGTGCCGCCTGGCGTCGATGCGAGCGGCAAGCCGCATTACCTGCGGATGTATTCGGTGGCAAGTCCTCGTGATGGGGAGCGCGATGGCTACAACAACCTGGCGCTGACGGTGAAACGGGTAGTGGCGGACCATGCGGGCGCGCCCGCACTCGGTGTGGCGTCGAACTACCTGTGCGACTTGCCGAAGGGGGCGCAGGTGCAGGTTGTCGGACCATTTGGTAACAACTACCTGATGCCGAACCAGAATGGCTCGAACATCATCATGATCTGCACGGGTACCGGCTCGGCACCGATGCGCGCGATGACCGAGCACCGGCGCCGGCTGGCCGCAAAAGGCCAGCCCGTTGGCGGCAAGCTGATGCTGTTCTTCGGCGCGCGCCGGCCGGAAGAGCTGCCGTACTTCGGCCCATTGCTCAAGCTTCCACCCGCATTCATCGATATCCACCTGGCGTTCTCGCGTGTCGAAGGCCAGCCGCGCACCTACGTACAGGACAAGATCCGTGCTGCTGGCAACACTGTGACAGATGTTCTCGGCGGCGACACCTACGTTTACATCTGCGGCCTGAAAGGCATGGAGACCGGCGTGCTGGAAGCGCTGGCAGAAAGCTGCCGCGCCGCCGGCATCGACTGGCCGGCGCTGCACGCGCGCATGGTCCAGGAAGGCCGCTTCCACGTCGAGACTTATTGACGCGATTATCAATCGGCTTCCTCGCGAAGCCGGATTCACCAAACTGGAGTTATCTTGACAGCATCATCCTATGAGACGCTCGACGTCGCCACCGACAGCCGTGGCGTCACCAGGGTCACCCTCAATCGTCCCAACGTTTTGAACGCTTTCGACGAGACCATGATCGGTGAGCTGTCAGCGGTATTCAAACAGATTGCCGCCGATTCCGTCACGCGGGTTGTCATCCTTGCCGCAGCCGGCCGCGCATTCTGCGCCGGCGCCGACTTGCGCTGGATGGAGCGTGCGAGCACCAACAACGAGCAGGCCAACCTGGAAGACGCGCGCCGTTTCGCGCACATGATGCACGCGCTGCATTCGTGCCCGAAGCCGGTCATCGGGCGGGCGCATGGCGCGGCGCTGGGCGGCGGCGTCGGACTGTTGTGCGCCTGCGATATCGTGGTATCGGTGCCGCAGGCGAAGTTTGCGGTCAGCGAAGCGAGGTTCGGCATACTGCCGGCGGTGATTGGTCCGTATCTCACCAACGCGGTCGGCAAGCGCCACGCACTGAGGCTGGCGTTGACCGCGGAAGTGATCGAGGGTTTTCGCGCCGCAGAGATCGGTCTGGTACACGAGCTGGTCAAACCGGAAGAACTTGATGACGCGATCGAGGACATCGTCGGCAACCTGCTGCGCAACGGGCCGAACGCGCTGGGCGAGGTCAAGCGCTGGTTCGACCAGCTCCAGGTCGGGCCTATCGAAGAGCGGGTGCGCGAACAGAGCGCGACGACGATCGCCCGCGTGCGTTGCACCGATGAGGCGCGTGAGGGTTTCGCCGCATTCCTCGGCAAGCGTTCCGCAGCATGGGTGCAGCCATGATCGGCGCGGTCGGCGAACAGTTGGTTGGGGTGGTTGGCGCCGGCACAATGGGCGCCGGTATCGCACAGGTGGCGGCCGCCGCCGGACACCCGGTGCTGCTGCTCGACGCGCGGCCGGGCGCGGCCGCGGCTGCGCACGCGCAGATCGCCGCGGGCCTGTCGATCCTGGTCACCAAGGGAAAGCTCGATGAGACCGCGCGCGCGAATCTGCTTGCACGGATCACAGCGGTTGAAGTGCTGGCCGACCTTGCCGCGGCTACGATTGTCATCGAAGTGATTGTCGAAGATCTCGCCGCCAAGCAGGGACTGCTGCGCGAACTTGAGGCCCACGTCGCCCCTGATGCCATCCTGGCGTCGAACACGTCGACAATCTCCGTCACCGCCATTGCACAGGGCATGCGCCATCCGCACCGGGTGGTCGGCATGCACTTCTTCAATCCGGTGCCGCAAATGAAGCTGGTCGAAGTAGTGTCGGGCGCGGAGACGTCGCCGGCCGTAGCGACGTCTATCTTCGAACTGGTGCGCAGGTGGGGAAAGACGCCCGTGCATGCCAAGTCTACGCCCGGGTTTATCGTCAACCGGATCGCCCGACCCTTCTACGCGGAGGCCCTGCAGCTGCTTCTCGAGCAGGCGGGCACGCCGGCGCAGCTGGACGAGTGTGCGCGCGGCGCAGGCTTTCGCATGGGGCCCTGTGAGCTGATGGACCTGATCGGCCATGACATCAACTATGCCGTGACCAGCTCCGTATTCAACGCGACGTATGGCGATCGCCGCTTCCAGCCGTCGCTCGTGCAGAAGGCACTGGTTGACGGCGGATGCCTCGGCCGCAAGGCCGGCAAGGGCTTCTACGAGGGTGCTGCAGGTGAAAGCGACGTGATCGAAGCCTCGCCCGCCGGAGAGGTTGAGGTCCACGGGGACAGTCCGATGGCGCAGCGGCTCGCGCAGATACTGGACGCGCGCTCGATCCAATTTCATCGCGTGGCCGGCAGCGTTTGGAACGGTTTGGTGATCGACGGCTTGCCGATGCACCTGACCGATGGTCGCAGCGCGGCGCAGATCGCGGGCAAGGCAGCGCTGGGCGTCATCGACTGGCCGTTAAGTGCAAACGCAGCTGCCTTAGCCGTCGCATTCGCGCCTGGCGCGGATACCGACGCACAGGCACGGGTGGCAGCCGCGCTGGCGGCGTGCGGGTGGCAGGTGCGCGTCTTGCGCGATATTCCTGGACTCCTCGTTGCGCGGACCGTGGCGATGCTGATCAACGAAGCGGCCGACGCTGTGTGGCAGGGCGTGTGCGACGAAGCCAGCGTCGACCAGGCGATGCGCCTGGGGACGAACTATCCGATGGGCCCCTTCGAATGGCTGGCACAGATCGGCGTCGATGCCACTGTGGGCATGCTGGACAACCTGGACGCAACGTACCGTGGCGAGCGCTATCGCGTCAGCCCGCTGCTGCGCCAACGCTACTGGATTGAACGGAGCACGGCATGATGGAACAGGTATTGGTCGACACAACGAACTTCCGGGTCGACATCGACGCCGGTGGCATCGCGCATGTGGTGTTCCAGCCGGCCGGCGGCATGCCCGTGCTTGACATGGATGGCCACCGCGCCTTGGCGGGCATCTGGCGCCGGCTCGATGAGCATGCCGGCGTCAAAGTGATCCTGGTCGAGAGCGAAGGCAAAGCCTTTTGCGCCGGCGGCGACATGGCGATGGTGGAGAACATGCTGCACAGTCAGGCGGTGCGGGCGCGCGTGATGGCCGAGGCGCGCGACCTGGTGCGCGGCATGGTCGATTGCGGCAAGCCGATCGTGGCAGCGATCAATGGCGCTGCAGTCGGTGCCGGCCTGGCCGTCGCGCTGCTGGCCGATATCTCGATCGTCGCGAAGGGCGCGAAACTGATCGACGGCCATACCAAACTGGGCGTGGCGGCAGGCGACCATGCGGCGCTGCTGTGGCCATTGTTATGCGGGATGGCGAAGGCGAAGTACTACCTGCTGTTATGCGAGACGGTCACCGGCGAGGAAGCGGAGCGGATCGGCCTTGTCAGCGCTGCGCTCGAGGCGCCGTTAGTAGGGCCGGAGGCGCTCGCGATAGCAAAGCGCCTGGCGGTGGGCAGCCCAGCTGCCTTGGCGCATACCAAGCGCTCCCTCAACCTGTGGCTGCAAGCCGCCTGGCCAGTGTTTGAAGCATCCCTCAATGCCGAGTTCATGGGCTTTGCCGAAGCCGACGCGCGCGAAGGCCTGGCGGCGCTCAAAGAAAAGCGGCTCCCGCAGTTCGGCGGAGGGTATCCATGAAGTTTTCCGATTTGACGGCAGGCCGGCGCATCGAGGCGGGACCAGTGCGCGTGCTGGCGTCCGAGATCGTCGAATTCGCGCGCAAGTTCGACAATCAGTGGTTCCACACCGACCCGATGCGGGCAGAGTCGGGCGTCTGGAATGGCCTGATCGCCAGCGGGTTTCATACCTGTTCGATCGCCATGCAAATGGTCGCGGCCACCATCCTGGAAGGCTCCGAATCGTATGCCTCGCCCGGCCTGTCGTACGTGAAGTGGCCAAACCCCGTGCGCCCCAACGATCTGCTGACGTTGCACGTCGAAGTGATCGAGTCGAAGGTATCGACCTCGAAGCCCTGGCTGGGCGTGGTCCAGTGGAAATGGCGGCTGGTGAATCAGAACGCTATCACGGTGCTGGAACTGCAAGCGACCAGCCTGTTTAAGCTGGATGCCTGATCCACCCGCAAGATGGTGTGGCGTTGTTCCGCTGAAGATCTACCGGGCGAGCAGCATGACTACAGCGTTCCAAGCCCAAGGCGGGGAAGACCTGCATAATTTCCAGCAACGAGTTCAACACCGTCGCCGATGCCTCATGCTGAGCTCCGGCATGGCCATGTCCGCGCGCTTCGGAACCAACGCAATCGACCGCGCAGTCAACTTCAGGGGTGCCGAGGATATGGGCGATCTGATCCGCAAGCGAAACATCCTGCGACAGATCGACGGTCTCGAAGCCGACAGAGCGAGCATTCGTCGCCGATCAACCATCGGAGACAAAAATGTCCGACGTTCTAGACTGGGCCGAAAAAGCCGGCAACGAAAACATGAAATTTCGACTCCAGAATTTTGAAGCGCTTGCCAAAGAGTCAGCCGTAATGCTCACGATCCTAATCACTGGCTTGGGAGGTGCGCTCGCCCTTGCAATGCGATATACCGAAACGGCAACTGCTTCGGCGCCAATCGCTGCGGGTGCTGCCGCTGTGTCGATATGGCTCATGATTTCAGCCGTAACATTGGTCCACCAGTGCATTCGCACGTCGATCTCCCAGCGCCGACTAACGAACCGATAAATCTTTATCAGCCCGCTTTCACGCTGATCCAACTGCGCGAGGTCGAGCTACAAAACCTCCAGCATCGAATCGAGGACGTCACCCGCCGGCCGGGTCGCGCGATGGCTCGATCGGGTCCGCTACTGGTCGGTGGCCACTCCTCTCGTTTTCATGATTGTGGCTTCGGCCGTGGCGAGCCACGCGACCGGCTTTATGACCTCCCCGACCATGTTCAAATGGCCTAAGGAAAGGTCTGTCCGTAGAGCCCCATCAAAGAGAGCGACCGAGGTGTAATGGTACAAGCGCATGCTGAGCGATATGGTAAAAGGGTGGGCGTCTACGCGCTTCCTCCCAGGCATTCCGAATAGCGTCTGCCCGGGAGTTAATTTGCTGCCGCACGGAAATTGGAGACTGTGGGAGGCGCTACGAGCGGTTTAGCTCCAAGTGCTTGATTCCTTACCCATCAATACGGCCTGCAAAGCCGCTTACGATCGGATGGTACGTCGAGGCAAAAAATGCGGTCCGGAACGGCAACACAACAGGGCAAGAGGTTTCGAAAAAACCGAGGTAAAATCGGCCCAACGTCAAGGTAAGGGACTTCTTGTTGAGTTCGTATTAATGAAGGCATAGGTGAGGGTATGCGAGAACATCCGTATCGTCAGAAGCTAGTATCCATGCGGGTTTCGGGCCGCAGTACCGATTCCACCGTCTGCGCCAGAACCAAGAAAAATTGCCTCCCCTGCGGGAGGCCATTTTTCTTTGTTCGGACGGAGACGGGCTCGGCGCCCCCGTGGATTCGAAGACTCGCGCGTACTAGCGCGAGGCTCTCCGAATCGCCCATTTTCCGCCGAAACTACAAACCCAGCGATTCCGCCGTAACGATCGTGGTCGCCATCGGCACGTTAAACGTCAGTGGGACCAGCGGAACGATTGTCTGGTACGGAACCGGATTGCATTCGCCGGCAGTGCCCGGTCCACAGATCCGGACTCTGACAAATCTGATGCAATTCGCGTCATTCGGATCGGCGATACAGGTCGACCGGTTCATCATGGGACTTGCGGGCAAGGTCGGCACACGCGTCAGCACTTGCAGGCTGCCGGCGCGCACCAGGGCCATGTAGTCGATCCGAACGTGCGCATCGGTTATCGGCTCGGCCAGGAGCAGGTATCCGCTGTCTGCCCGGAACACCGCGCGTTGACGGATATGTTCCATTGCGCTGCTGTCGGCGAAGTTGGCCTTGGCTGCCGCATGGGCTGCACTGCGCGTCACTTCCTGCACCGTGTTCATTACGTACAAGACCCTGGCCATTTCAATTATCCCGAAAATGAAGAGAAAAAAGACCATCAACGTCAGCGAGAACTCGACGGCCGCTGTGCCGCCCTGAAAGTTTTTTGAGCGATGCATCAAAGCCTCACGACGATTATTTTCCGACATAGGGCAGGGTCACGTCGGCAGTAAGGACAATGCCCCCTTCCTCGTCCTTGTACTCGCTGTTCGACGTGCCCGCGAAGTTGTCGAAGACGCGCATCCGGACGGCGACCCGCACCGTGTCCGGGACCGAGATTCCATCACAAGTAAAGTTGCCACATGTAATGGTCGGGGTGGGAGGGAACATACCCGGGTTTAGCTCAGCGACCTCCTGATCGTAGATCTGGCGTGCGACATCGACTATTGCGGCGATACGTGCCTGCGACTTCATTTCCGTGACAGGGATGGAGGACAAATAGCGCGCCGCGTCGTGAGCGGCTTTTTCCGCGACGGTGTAAGGCCAGAACGCGCGGCCGAAATAGAACGGCACGGTCAACAACATCAACAGTATTGGCAGGATGATCGCCAGTTCCACGGCAGCCACGCCACGCTGCCAGCGATGGTTGCGACAATTGGTCGATTGCTTCATTGGATAAGCTCCACTTCGCCGTCAATGTTTTGCTGGCGCATTAACCCAGCGAATTCCACCTTGACACTGGTGGATGTCGCTGGGACTGTCATGAAAAACCTGCCGATTTCAAGAACATTCGCCTGGACCGATCCGGCGGTGCTGAGAGGACACTGAAGCAAAGGCACGTTCAACACGCGGCGATGTTGCTTCGACGGCGCCAACGCCGGCCCGGCTGATTGGGCAAAGTTGGCGTCGGAGGTAGTCTGATACGGAGTGGTCGCGGGGTAGGCGACCTTTGGCGCCTGGCCGGGGTAGGGCCCGAGGCCAGGGTACAGCGTCGTCCACGACAACACGGTCGGGCTCACCGCGTTGTACCCGGCCACAGGCTCGGTTGCGCCTTGCGATGTGTAGGATGAATACGGAATGGCTTTGGCGTATGACCAGATCGGATTGACCGTGGCGGTGGCCTGATGCGCCTTGATGTTGCTGTCGGGCGGCGACTCCAGCGAGTTGCAGCCTGTGTCCGTGTAGACGCCGAACCGGGTATTCAGATGCTTGTAGAGTGTACCAATTGGGAAAGGTGCGGCGACGTGAATGTTCTCGCCGACCAGCTTGGTCGCAAGCGAGGTGCCGGTGCAGGCAAAGGGCCCTATAAACGATGCGGACACGTTTACGGCGTTATCGCGCGTGCCCAGCGGATCGCCAGCATCGACGGCAAAGTGCGCCGGCAGGATGCCATTCGAACCCAACGCCATCAGATCGTAGGTATTGCCGCGTCGGAAGCCATACTGGACCAGCTCCTTGAGCACGGGCGGACCCGGATGATCGAGCGCTTCCTGAGGCGTGTTATTCAGGGCGCATACAGCCAAAGGACTGACGTTGATGCTGATACGGCCGGCGATGGCCCGGGCGGTGACTTCTGTGGCGAGCGGCGCGTTGGGCAGGACGCGCAGGAGAGTGGTGTCGACGCGGCCAACATCTGCATCAAGCTGCTGAGTGTTGAACCTGACGAACATCAGACCGCCGGGGGCGCTCTTTGCTGCCGCCAGCTCCAGCCAGCCAGACTCGGGCGCAGTTGCCGACGCGCTGAAACGCAGCGCACTGGCTGACCACGTGATCGCTGTGGTCGAGTATCGATAACGTAGCTGGGACAACGCTGATGCTGCCTTCGTCTCTGCATTGTTGACGCCGGACAGGTTCCCGTTCAGCTCTCTGGCCGCGGCAAGCGCGACTGCGTCAGCGATCGACTGCAACTCCGCCTTTCGGTTGTAGATGCGCGAAATATCCAGCGCGAAGCCGCACAGGCCAAGTATGAAGAGCAGCGACATGCTGAAGATCATGAGGTAGACGCCGCCTTGTTTCTTCAGCGGATCGCCTCTGACGGAAGGCCGGAACGTGGCTGCGCCATCGCGGCGCACATTCCCGTTGCCATGATCTCGCTTGCGCGCAACGTATCGGCCCATCCTAAATCTCCCTCAGCGTGGGTACCGCCTTGCTCGTCAGAACGAGGAGGCGGTTCAAGAGGGAATTTTATCGGCAGGAAAGTTAATGGACTTGATGGAAAGCAAGGCGACGGGACTGCTGCGCATGCTCGCACCCTTGCTGCCCCCTTTTCTGGGCGCCGGCGTCAAGCTGGAGCAGCACCGTGACGCTGCCACGCGGCTGGACGGTGTGCCGACAGCGAAAATCGGAACGTGGATATCGGTCAACGACACCGGCCTGCCGTCCACGCCATTAAGTGCCTGTCCAAGTCGGCTTATCGTCGCAGCGCCGGCACAACGACTGATAGGCCGCCCACGACGAGCAAGCCGGATACCAGCGAAGCACGATCGCCGAAAGCCAGTGTGCGTGCGGGGCGCCAGCCGCAATGCGAATCCCACCGTCTCCGCCAGCTTGGCGGCCACTTTCTGGTAGGCCACAACGTCGGCGTGGGCCGGATGAGCTCCAGTTGTTGGCGTATTGCGCTTCGCCATTTCCCAAGGACCAGTTTTCTTTTTTGACCTCGACCAGGTTGATGGCCACATCTTCACGGCGCATCCCCAATCGTTCGTGCAAACCATCGACCAAAGCCTTGAAGAACAGCTTCTTCTTTTCTACTCTCGCCCGACTCTCGTTGAGCATGACCTGGATGATGATGGCACCTTCACTTCTGTCGATGCCAAAGTAAGTCGGGTCAATCAACAGATCTGCATGCGCGTGTTCGGAGATCACATGGAATCGGTTGTCCTTAGGAGCTCAATCAGCCGGGCAATCTAAGAAATGCGACTATTCTGGCAGCCAGGATCCACTCCTATTGGGAAAGTTGGCTCCTCCAATTTACAAAGCTGTCGAAGCAAGAGATTGGAGAGATCCCCACCATCAATTTCGATGCATCCCGCTTGGCGGTTGACACCGCCAAGCGCGATCAAGCGGCCGTGCTGACCAGTACGTCGCTCGTAGAGCAAGAAATCGCAAGCGACGAGTTGATCGAACCGTTTGAAGGCCAGCTGGCGGTTGATGAAGGCTACTATTTGGTCGGCCGTAAAGGCATTTTCGCGTCAGGTGGAGCAGTTGAGGCTTTGCGGTTTTGGCTGAGGCAAGAGTGGCTCGTGCGCCAGTAAAGCTGCGGGAAAGCCAGCTGAAAAGCGCTGATTCCAACGCTTTTGTCGCCACGCAGGGCCTTTGCCCCGCGTCGCTCTCGCTTGTTATCCTATTTCGCCAATTCCACCAGCACCGCCGTGTACATCTGGAGATTCAGCAGCAGCTGCTTGAGAGTGATGAACTCGTGCTCTGAATGGCCGCTATATGTTGCGTCAGGCATGGCTGGCCCGAAGCTGACAGCGTTCGGGAACAAGCGCGAATTGGTTCCGCCCCCGATCGAGCGCGGCTTTGCATTCTTGATGCCTGTGTAATGCGAGAACACCGACAGCAGCGTATCGACCTGCGGCGCGTTGGCCTGGACCCACGGGTCGCCGATATTGAGTTTAATGTTCGTCAGCGCAACATGGCGCGCCTGCCACTGGGTCAGGGCGGCGCTCATCTCAGCTACCACCTGGTCCTTACTTTTGCCCTTCGGACGGCGGATATTGATATTGAGGCTAATGCCCTCGGGGCTTTGCTTGATCACCGTCGGCGCAACCGTCATGGGCCCCATGAAGTCGTCGCGGTAGGCCACATTGCCAAATTTCTGGCCGTACACGCCGGTGCCGATGACTTCATTGAGGAAGTTGACCAGCGCACCGGCGGTGCTGTCAGCCCACGGGCGCACGGCCAGTGCGTCGGCCAGCATGCTGATCGCATTCACGCCATTTTCGGGCTGCGACGAATGCGCCGACACGCCCAGCGCTGTGATTGCCAGTTGCTTGTCCTGCCAGAGGAATTGGTAGCGCATGCCTTTTTGGGCCGCCGCACGCTGGCGGATCTGCGCTTCAAGCCGCGGCGTAGCGTTCGCGATCACCGCGCCCGCGTCTTCCGGGATCTGGCTGCCGAAAAAACCGCCTGTGAAAGCGATGAGGTCCGGCTCAACCGAATCGATGCGGGCAGGCTGATTTGGCAACATGAAGCTTACGCTGCCAAACCCTTTTTCAGCCGTCACCACTGGGTACTCGGAGTCGAGCGTGATGTTCATTTGAGGGGGCGCGTGTTCTTTGAGGTGAGCGACGAGCGGGTCCCAGTCCGATTCCTCGGCCATGTAAACATATAACTCGATCCGCTTCGACAGCACGATGCCCTGGTCCTTGATCGCCTTCATCGCGTACAGCGCGGTGGCGATCGGCCCTTTGTCGTCCTCCGTGCCGCGCCCGATCAGACGCCCCGGCTCGCTGGTTGTATCAAGTTCGAACGGCGACTTTGCCCATTTGGCCGGATTGACCGGCTGGACGTCGCCGTGCGTGACAATGCCGACGCGCTGAGGGCCCTTGCCCATGCCGACCACGACCACAGAGCCGTAGTCGGTGACGTCGAAGCCAAGATGCTCTCCATGCTCCCTGAGGTACTGCTTGAAGCCGATGTGGGCCGGGTTGGCGGCGATCGGCACGTTTGGAACAGCCACGGTGTTATAGCTGACCATCTTGGCAACGCTGGCAACGATATCGCCGCTGTAGGTCTTGAGCGCGTGGGTGGCGGCCTTCGTCGCAGCCGTACTGGGAGGAATCTGGGAGGCGGGGGCGGCCGCAAAGGCAGCCGGGGACAACAGGCCCATGACTAGCGCCACCATATGGAAAGAACGAGGTCGCATGATTGTTCCAGTAGTGAATGAATTTCACATATTAAGTGTTGCTACGGTATTGCCAAAACGATATATTTTGCTGGTTCTTGCTAAATACATTCACCATAACATGGCCAAAATCCCGAATTTCCCTGCCCTGCGCGCCTTCGAAGCGGCGGCCCGCCATCAAAACTTTTCCCGCGCCGCTGACGAATTGTTCCTCACGCACGGGGCCATCAGTCATCAGGTGCGTCGACTTGAGGCCGAACTCGAAGCCCAACTGTTCGTGCGCAACGGGCGCCATGTGAGCGTGACGCTCGAAGGGCTGCGCCTGGCCCAGACGCTGGCACGCGCCTTTTCCGATATCGCCGCCGGCGTCGATGCGGTGCGCGCGCAGCGGGGCCGCAAGCGCCTGACCGTGTCTACCATTCCGTCGTTCGCAGCGCGCTGGCTGGCCCCACGTCTGGGCCGTTTTATCGAGCTGCATCCGGATACCGAAGTGGTGTTGCAATCGGGCAGCCACCTGCAGGACCTCGAGCGCGACGAGATCGACGTGGCCATACGCTTCGGACGCGGCGGGTATTCGGGGCTGGTGTCCGAGCGTCTCATGGGAGACTGGTGGTACCCCGTGGCGAGTCCGAATTACCGCAACGGCAGGCTGCCGGCAACCCCGTCCGAGCTGGCAACGGCGACCCTGTTGCGCTCGGACTATCCGTGGCGGCCATGGTTCAAGGCGGCCGGGTTCGACATTCCCGAACCGGTGGGCGGCGTGATGTACGAGGATCTATCGATGCTGATCCGCTCCGCGCAGGGCGGCGACGGGGTGGCGCTGGTGCGCCATGTGGTGGCGGTGCAGGAGGTCGCATCAGGCCAACTGGTTCGCCTGTTCGATCTGGCGATCGCCAGTCCGAACGATTACTACCTGGTGTGCCTGCCAGCGAACGAGGGCAAGCCCCAGGTGCAGGCGTTCCGAACCTGGTTGCTGGCAGAGATCGCCCGCTTCGAGCTCGAGTCCGTGCCTTTCACACTGGGGCAACAAGCAACGGAGCTGTCAGTTCTCAGCCGCGACCGAATGCCAGACGATATTCCGTCAGGGTCAAGCCCGTCAGTTCCTTGAACATGCGCCGCATGCTTGAGTCGCTACTGAATCCGAGTTTTTCGCTGATGGTACTGGCCGAAATGGAGGTCAGGATCAGCCGCTCGCTCAAAACCCAGGGAGGTCTGGCACGATGCAACGGACAGAACTGCTTACTACCCGGGGTAACTTCATCCGAAACCGAACCGGAGTCGGGTATTCCATGCAAAAAAGAGGGTCGGCACCCCACTGCCTGAGTCAGCAAAATAGATATTTGCGCCATTAATCTCTACGGCCAGTTGTGGCCACCTTGTTCAACGGGGCGCGCAAGGAAGTCGCGCGCTTGTCGAGAGTATTATCCGGACTGATCAGAAAGAGAATGGCGGATCCTGACACTTTTCATGCAAAACTGGCCAAAGCGACTTTTTGTGCGGCGCAGCTAGGTTACTCGGCTGTTTGCTTACAGGTCGGACTCCTTAGTTCAGATACGCCACCATTGCGTTGGCGGAAGCTGGGCAAACTCCCTTGAATTCAAGTGAAGCATGCACCGCGATCGGGACTTCCACGCGTTCGATGTGGGTAAAGCCGCGCGATACGAAAAAATGCGACGCGGTGGTCGTCAGCAGGTATAGGCTGGAAATGCGATGGCTGTTCGCGCGGAACTTGATTGCGTCGAGCAAGCGTTCCCCCACACCGCGGCCGCGCATCGACTCGCTCACTGCAACCGAGCGTAGCAGACCGTGGCGCCCGTAATGTTCGAAGCCCGCTACGCAGCACAGTGCGCCATCCGCCTCACCGACAATGAAATTGGCCAGACACTCGCGCGCTCCGTCCAGGGGCAATGCCGCCGACTGTAGCAGCGCTTCAATCGCCGGCCAGTCGGCCTGCTCGGCATCGCGAAATATCGATTTCTCTTCCATATTGGCTCCGGTAAAAAAGGTTAAAGGCGGTTCACTGTTTCCACAGCCCTGTATGCCGCCACTGTCGGCCGTTGGCAGTGAGTTGTCAAAAGTTTCGTTACACTACTAACATCAATTGGTATTCGAGAGGGACAAACGATGAGAATTATTCGAAGCAAGGATTTCACCGCAACGCGTGCTTGGGGTGCTGACGACATCGCTAACATGGGTGGAACTACGACCCGACTTCACTGGACGGACCAGCCGTACAGGTGGCATATAAACGACGGTGAAGAGGTATTCGCAGTTCTCGACGGCACGGTCGATATGCACTACCGCGAGCTGGGCGTTGAGCACGTCGTGACCCTGGTGGTTGGAGACGTGTTTTTCGCGCACGTGGGATGTGAGCACGTCGCACATCCTCGCGGAGAAGCACGCATTTTGGTTGTTGAACGTGACGGAAGCATCTGATCTCGCTACGCTGTCTTCCAAGGGCATCACCTATGTGATGTTGGGCTCAATCATGCTCAGCCATTTTTAGGTATCGGCACCTGCAGCGTCGCGCCGGCCGCTTCCCGTACGTCGGCCCAATCGAGCAGCGCCTTGAACAGCGGTTTGGCTGGGGCAGCATGCGCGCTGGCTGTACCGGATGACGCCACCTGATCAAAGGGCGCCAGTAGCAGCCAGCAGGTCCAGGACCAGGACCAGCCAAACGCCAACGCAAAAACAGCGTCAGATTCTTCAACGGCAGCGCGTAGGCCAGCCGTGAAGGAAAACGCTGCTCAGCTGGACGCGGAAAATTCTTCGAATGCCGCCAACGCGTTGGCCGAATACATTGCCGATGGCCCGCCGCCCATGTAGATCGCCATCCCGAGGGCCTCTTCGAGTTCGGCTTTGGTGGTGCCCAGCCTCACCAGGGCCTGGACATGAAATCCGATGCATGCATCGCAATGGGCTGCGACGCCCAAGGCCAGCGCAATCAGTTCCTTGGTCTTCCTGTCAAGGGCGCCGTCACGCGATGCGGCTCTTGCCAGGTCGCCAAACCCTTTCATTACATCGGGCAGGTCGTTGCGCAGTGTGGCCAGTTGTTTCGACACCGATGCGGTCAGTTCGCCGTAGCCTTTTGGAGCGGTGCTCATCATTTTTTCCCTTTGGGCGTGTTGGTTCGCATCGGGCAGGTACGTATGCCAAACGGCAAATAGGCAGGGCAGAAGCGAAAGATACCCGTTGCCAAAGGTATCACGCCGACCCAGCCCCACGTGCCAATCGCGCCGGATAAGGTGGCAGCGATCAGGCCCAGGCCGGCCAGGATGCGGATTGTGCGGTCAATACTTCCCAAGTTTGCTTGCATGATTTTCCTCTTGATTTTGAAATGGCGTGAAGTGCTGTTGAGACTGATTATAAAAACTTGTTAATGCTTGAATATGGCAAGTAAGCAGTCGACCGGGGCAACAGTCGGCATGGATGTGCTGTGGCTTGCTCGGCTCAGTCGTATTGGTCGCCTCAATGTGAAAACCTCAGTGCCCCGGACAGCACCAGCGCCGCCAGGCAAGTCCAGCCGGAAAACAGCCAGCGCCAGACAGGCGCGCGCGGGATGAACCCCACGCCGCGCACGAAGCCGGTGCTCATCGCCACCAGCAAGGCGGTGACAAGGCCATGGTCGACGTTGCCGCCAAGGTCCGCCAGCATCGGGGGGTACAGGGTGCACGCGAGCATGATTGCCACTGCGACGGTCAAACTCGGCGCGTGAATGCGCGAGGCAGCGGGGGTGGACGGGGCGCGCGCGATCATGGTCCTGCCTCGTCGCCCCGGGCCATCGACCGGCCGGCTTCGTTCTCACCCCACATCGCATTCAAGATAGCCAGCGACAATGCAAACCCGACTCCGAGCACCCAGGCGAAATACCACATGATGTTTCCTTTTTAATTGAACGGCTGTCAGTAAGCGGAATGCTCATTGGCTTCGATGTGCGCAACCGTCACCTTGCCGCGCATGACCCGATACGCCCAGGAGGTGTACACCACGATCAGCGGCAGGAAGATCAGCGTGGCCCAGAACATGATCGCCAGGCTCAGATGGCTCGAGACGCTGTCCCACACGGTCAGGCTGGCGGCCGGCATCGACGACGACGGCATGATGAAGGGGAACATCGATGCACCAGCGGTGCCGATCACGCCTACCACCGCCATCGACGAAGCCGCGAACGCGCCGAGCGTGTGGCGCGACAGCAGCAGCGCTGCCGCCGTGACCGCGCCCGCCAGGCCCAGCACCGGCAGCAACCAGAGCAGCGGTTGGCGAGCGTAATTGGCCATCCAGGCCCCCGCTTCGCGCACCACCGACTTGGCGAGGATGTCCGGCAGCGCACCGCTATCGATTGCCGACGTGATGCGGTAGCCTTCGATCGATTGCAACCACCAGCCGGCGGCCACGAAGGCGCACAGCAGAATGATCGCCGCGCCAACCGCGCCCTTGATGGCGCGCGCCTGGATCGCGCCTTCGGTCCGGTGCGCCAGGTAGGTGCCGCCCTGCAGGGTGATCATCGCGCTGCTGACGACGCCGGTCAGCAAGGCAAACGGATTGAGCAGCTGCCAGAAGCTGCCGGTGTAAGTGGAGACCAGGTAATCGTCGAACTGGAAAGGGACGCCTTGCAGCAAGTTGCCGAAGGCGATGCCAAACACCAGCGGCGGTACCGCGCCGCCGATGAACAGGCCCCAGTCCCAGGTGCTGCGCCAGGCCGCATTGTGGATCTTGCTGCGATAGTCGAAGCCGACCGGACGAAAGAACAGCGCCCACAGCACCAGCATCATGGCCCAGTAGAAGCCACTGAACGCGGTTGCATACACAACCGGCCAGGCGGCGAACAGCGCGCCGCCGGCGGTGATGAACCAGACCTGGTTGCCATCCCAGTGCGGGCCGACCGTATTGATGACGACGCGCCGCTCGATGTCGCCGCGCCCGACGAAAGGCAGCAGGGTGCCGACTCCCATGTCGTGCCCATCCATGATGGCGAATCCGATCAGCAGCGCGCCGACCAGCAGCCACCAGATGATCTTCAAGGTGGAATAGTCAAGCATGCAGCGCCTCCTTCAAACTAGCGTGGTGCGCGTAGCGACCGGTGCCCAGGCTGCCGGGTCCCTGGCGCGCGAATTTAACCATCAAGAACACTTCAACGATCAGCAAGACGGTGTAGAAGGCGATGAAGCCGGCCAGGGAACCGTACAGGTTGCCGACGCTGAGGGTGGACACGCTCATGTGGGTCGGCAGCACGCCGTAGATGGTCCAGGGCTGGCGCCCATATTCGGCGACGAACCAGCCCAGTTCGCAGGCAAGCCACGGTGCCGGCAGCATCCACAGCGCCCAGCGCAGCAGCCAGGGGCGCTGCGTGCAGTCGGACCTGAGTGTGCTCCAGAAGGCCAGCGCGAACAGCAGCAGCATGGCGAAGCCGAGGCCGACCATGAGGCGAAATGCCCAGAACATCGGCGTCACACGCGGCACGGTATCGTTGACGGCACGCTCGATGATGGCCGGCGTAGCCTGGTTGACGTCGACGACGTATTTCTTCAGCAGCAGGCCGAAACCGAGGTCGGCCTTGTATTGCTCGAATGCCCGCCGCGCCGCCGGATCGGCGCGATGCTTGCGCAAGGTCTCCAGGGCATTGACCGCGATGATGCCGCGCACGATGCCGGCCCGGTTCTTCTGCTTGATGTCGTGGATGCCGGGAATCTGCTTGCTGGCCGAGCGCGTGCCGATCAGGCCCATCACCCAGGGGATCTCGACTTCCCAGTTGTTCTTCGACTCCGCTTCGTTGATGCTGGCCACCAGCGTCAGGCTGGCCGGCGCCGGCCGCGTTTCCCACATCGCTTCCATGGCTGCCATTTTCGTTTCCTGGGCCTCGCCGACCGTGTAGCCCGACTCGTCGCCCAGCACGATCACGCTCAGCACCGACGCCAGGCCGAACGCCGCGGCCACCCGAAAGCTGCGCCTGGCAAATTCGACGTCGCGCTTGTTGAGCAAGTACCAACTCGATATGGACAGCACAAACATCGACCCGGTGACGTAGCCGGCTGAAACCGTATGCACGAACTTGGCCTGGGCCACCGGATTGAACACGACCGCCCAGAAGTCGACCATCTCCATGCGCATCGTTAAATAGCTGAACTCCGAGCCGACCGGATTTTGCATCCAGCCGTTGGCGATCAGGATCCACAGCGCCGACAGGTTGGTACCGATGGCCATCAGCAGCGTCACAAGCAAATGGTGCTCTTTACGGAGCCGATCCCAGCCGAAGAAGAACAGGCCGATCATGGTCGATTCGAGGAAGAAGGCCATCATGCCTTCGATCGCCAGCGGGGCGCCGAAGATGTCGCCCACATAGTGCGAATAGTATGCCCAGTTGGTACCGAACTGGAACTCGAGGGTGATGCCGGTGGTGACGCCAAGGGCGAAATTAATGCCGAACAGCTTGCCCCAGAATCGGGTCATGTCTTTCCAGATGACCTTGCCGGTCATCACATACACGCTCTCCATGATGACCAGCAGCCACACCATGCCCACGGTGAGCGGCACAAACAGGAAGTGGTACATCGCGGTGGCTGCAAACTGCAGCCGTGACAAGTCCACCAGTTGTTCTGAAATCACTTGCTTTCTCCTTGAGTCGGGACGGTTGTACCGAGACGCTCGCCAATGGCGTCCGCATCGACACCGACCCGCCCGTCGCGGATGAACAGCGACCACAACACGCCAAGCACTACCAGCTTGATCAGCACGGCGATTGTCAGGTGGCGTAACAGGCGTTTGTCGAGACCGGTCATGCCAACGACTAACGCACGTTTCATGCCAACGGCATTGAGCGTGAATTTAGTGATTTAAAACAATGACTTGCGGGATGTTGTTGGGCCAGCGAGTGTGGCCCGATGTCGGCGGTACGCTGCCAATCTGGGAGTCTGGCAGCGCTTGGCAGTGACTGCGAGGTCCGGCGCTCAGGCCAGCCCTTGTGCTTTCAAGCGCCGGTACAGCGTGCGTTCGCTGATGCCGAGGTGGGCGGCAAGCTCGGCGCGGGTGCCGCCGAACGTGGCGGCGATTGGCGCCGGCGACGCTGAGTCGGCGTGGCGCGGCATTGGCGGCGCGCGCAGCTGGCCGTCTGGCACGGCGGGAAGGTGCTCGACCCGGATCACGCCGTCGTCGGCAAACAGCCGGGCGCGTTCCAGGACGTTGCGCAATTCGCGGACGTTGCCTGGCCACGCGCGCTGTTGCAATTGCGTCAGGGCGCCGGCATCAATCGTCAGCTTGCGCTTGCCGGCGCCGGCGCGTTGAAGGAAGGAATTGATCAGCAGGGCGATGTCTTCGGCACGCTCGCGCAAGGGCGGCAGCTGAATCGGAAAGGCACTGATGCGGTAGTAGAGGTCCTGGCGGAACAGCCCCTGCGCCATCATCTGCTCGAGCGGCTTGTGGGTCGCGGCCACCAGGCGGAAATTGGCATGCAAGGTTTCGACGCCGCCGACGCGCCGGTAGGTGCCCGATTCGATCAGGCGCAGCAGCTTGACCTGCATCGCCAACGGAATGTCGCCTATTTCATCGAGAAACAGCGTGCCGCCCTGGGCCGTCTCGACCAGCCCCGGCTTGCGTGTGGTGGCGCCGGTGAACGCGCCTTTTTCATGGCCGAACAGTTCGCTTTCGAACAGCGTTTCGGTTAATCCCGAGCAATCGACGACAACGAACGGGCCGCTGGCGCGCTCGCTCGTTTCATGCACGGCGCGCGCGAACAGTTCCTTGCCGGTGCCCGACTCGCCCAGCAGCAGCACCGGCAACATCGACGGCGCCACCCGCTGCAGGGCCGCCAGGGCCAGATTGAAAGCCGGCGAGCGGCCGACCAGGCCGTCGTCGCTGGGCCGCGCCGAGGCGCTGCGCACCACCGACAGCCGTTCCACGTAGGCCGTGATCGCGCCGCGCTGGTCAAGAATCGGACGCAATTCCACTTCAACGTGCTCGGGACCGCGCGGGGTATGGTGGATGTGCAGGACGCGATCGGGGCCACGCATCTCCTGCGCCTTCTTCATTGGACAATGCTCGCCGGCCTGGTCGCACGGCACATCGTAATGATGCGAGATCCGGTAGCATTTTTGGCCGATGTACGGCTGGTCGACACTGCCGAACTGGCGCTGGTACGCGGTGTTGGCCGCCAGGATGTTGTAGTCCGGGTCGAGCACAATCATCGGCTGCGCCTCGTGTTCCAGAAACGAGATCAGCGACTGCACCTGCGAAGGTTGTAGCGGCGAATCGACGCCAGGTAGGGTGGGGGACATTGTTACTCCAGTCAGCGTTTTATCCTGCCACAGCGCTGCCATGGGTGTCAAGAGTGACTGCCAAATGGCAGTCAATCATAGCCAGTTCGATGCACCTTTTTCGATTCAATAAAAAAATTCAATCAAATCAATCACCTGCGTTCGATCGCGACGCCGCCTTTCGGTGGCACATTTTTTGCACAACTGATGTTGTGAGTGCCCGCCGAGTCACCGTTCAAGGAGATCAACAGATCATGAGTAGCGCACCGTTTTACGCAGAAGAGTTTTTCGATCCCGCCACCAGCACCATCAGTTATATCCTCCTCGACGCTGCTAGCCGTAGTTGCGCCGTGATCGACAGTGTGCTGGACTACGACCCGAAATCGGGCCGAACCGCCACGACGTCGGCCGACAAGTTGCTTGCCCGCGTGGCCGAGCTCGGCGCGAAGGTCGAATGGATCCTCGAAACCCATGTCCACGCGGATCATCTGACCGCGGCGCCGTACTTGCAAGAAAAGCTTGGCGGCAAGATCGGCATTGGCCGGCACATTACGACCGTGCAGAAGGTGTTCGGCGACCTTTTCAATGTCGGCAGCGAGATGGCGCGTGACGGCAGCCAGTTCGACCACTTGTTCGATAACGATGAACAGTTTGCGATCGGGACTCTGGAATGCCGTGCCCTGCACACGCCAGGACACACCCCGGCCTGCATGTCGTATGTCGTCAGCAGTGGCACGCACAGGGCCGCCTTTGTCGGCGACACCTTGTTCATGCCGGACTACGGCAGCGCTCGGTGTGACTTTCCTGGCGGCGATGCGCGTACGCTATTTCGCTCAATCAATAAACTGTTGAGTTTGCCGGAAGATACCTTGCTGTACATGTGCCACGATTACCAGCCCCATGGCCGCGAGGTGCAATTCGTCAGCACTGTCGCTGACGAGCGGGCCAACAATATCCATGTCCGCAACGGCATCAGCGAGGAAGAGTTTGTTGCCATGCGCACCAGGCGCGACGCGACGATGGAAATGCCGATACTGATCCTGCCGTCGGTTCAGGTCAATATGCGCGCCGGACATTTTCCGGAGCCCGAGGCAAACGGCACGCGTTACCTGAAAATCCCGCTCAACGTGGTCTGAGCCATATACAAGAATATGACGGAGACAGCCATGAATATTCAAGCTCTCGCGCCCGGATTATCGGTATCCGGACAAATCATGCCCGACCAGATGGTGGCGATCAGGGAAGCCGGATTTCGCGCCATCATTTGCAACCGTCCCGATGGAGAAGGCGGCGACCAGCCCTTGTTTGCCGAGATCGAACGCGCGGCGCAGGCGTGGGGCATCGAGCCCCATTACCTGCCGGCCGAGTCGGGCAAGGTCACCGACCAGCAGGGCGCGGCATTCGGCGAACTGCTTGCCAGCGTTCCGAAACCGGTGCTGGCGTTTTGCCGGACCGGCATGCGCTCGACGACGATGTGGGCCCTGTCGCAAGCCGGGCGCGAGCCGCTGCCGCAGATCGTCGACGCGGCCAAAAAGGCGGGCTTCGACATGAAAGGGGTGATGCGCCGCATCGCCAACCATGGCCGTACGCCGGTCGACGTGGCTGAAGTGTCGCATGCGGTGGTCATCATCGGCGGCGGCGCCGCCGGCATTGCGACGGCGGCCAGCCTGCTGGCGCGCCAACCCGGCCTCGATATCGCGATCATCGACCCGGCCGACGTGCACTACTATCAGCCCGGCTGGACACTGGTTGGCTGCGGCGTGTTCGATGGCGCCGCAACGGCCCATACGATGGCATCGACCATCCCGCGCGGCGTCCACTGGATCAAGGCCGCGGTCGCCGCGTTCGAACCCGACAGCAACGCCGTCATTCTCGACGGCTGCCGGGTAGTCAAGTACGAACAGCTGGTGGTGTGCCCCGGCCTGAAACTGGACTGGCGGGCGATCGAAGGCCTGTCCGAGACGCTCGGGCGCAATGGCGTCACGTCGAACTACCTGTACCACCTGGCCCCATATACGTGGGAACTGGTGCGCAACCTGCGCGCCGGCCGGGCCATCTTCACCCAACCGCCGATGCCGATCAAATGCGCCGGCGCACCGCAGAAAGCGATGTACCTGTCGGCCGATCACTGGAAGCGCAGCGGCGTGCTGGATCGGGTCAAGATTGATTTTTGCAGCGCCGGCGCCGTGCTGTTCGGCGTAGCAGCCTACGTGCCGGCGCTGATGGAGTACATCGACGCCTACGGCATCGACCTCAACTTCGGCTACACGCTGACGGGCGTCGACGGGCCGGCCAGGACCGCCACGTTCACGCGCCGCGATCCGGACGGCAGCGAGCACGTCGTCACGCGCCAGTTCGACCTGCTGCACGTGGTGCCGCCGCAGGTTGCGCCCGATTTCATCCGCGTCAGCCCGTTGGCCGATGCGGCCGGCTGGATCGACGTCGATCCTGCCACCCTGCGCCACAAGACATGGGCAAATATCCATGCGCTCGGTGATGCCGCCAATACAAGCAATGCCAAGACCGCCGCCGCCGCGCGCAAGCAGGCCCCTGTGGTTGCCCACAATGTGCTGGCGGCCTTGTCCAACGCGACCGGCCGTGCGCGGTACGACGGCTATGGTTCCTGCCCGCTGACGGTGGAGCGCGGCAAGATCGTGCTGGCCGAGTTCACTTACGGCGGCAAGCTCGCGCCCAGTTTTCCAGCGTGGCTCATCGACGGCACGCGGCCGTCGCGGCTGGCATGGTTTCTGAAGGAACGCATCTTGCCGCCGCTGTACTGGAAAGCCATGTTGAAAGGGCGCGAATGGATGGCCAGGCCGGAGTTGGCCGATTCCTGACATCCACCAGGCGCAGCCGTGGGTTTCACCCTGATCGGGATATCCAACCCGCAGCGCCAGCGCTGATCAAGGCTTGTTGAACACCAGCCGGCCGGCTTCGACGTCGAGCGCGATGGTGTCGTTGACGCCGAATTCTCCCGACAGGATCAGCTTCGACAGCGGGTTTTCGATCTGCTGCTGGATCGCGCGCTTGAGCGGACGCGCGCCGTACACTGGATCGTAGCCGGCTTCTGCAATCTGTTGCAGCGCCTGTTCCGACACCACCAACGCCATGTCCATCTTCTCGAGGCGCGCCTCGAGCTGGCGCAGCTGGATCCTGGCGATGGCGCCGATGTTCTTTTGATCGAGCGCATGGAACACGACGATCTCGTCGATCCGGTTGATGAACTCGGGCCGGAAATGGCTGCGCACCTCGCCCATCACGGCCAGCTTGACGAGCGCCGGATCGTCACTTTCCATCGACTGGATCATGTGCGAACCCAGGTTAGAAGTCATCACGATCACCGTGTTCTTGAAGTCGACGGTGCGGCCCTGGCCGTCCGTCATGCGGCCATCATCCAACACCTGCAGCAGCACGTTGAAGACGTCGTGGTGCGCCTTCTCGACTTCGTCGAGCAGGATCACGCTGTACGGCCGGCGCCGGACCGCCTCGGTCAGGTAGCCGCCTTCTTCGTAGCCGACATAACCGGGCGGGGCGCCGATCAGCCGCGCGACCGAGTGTTTTTCCATGAATTCGCTCATGTCGATGCGGATCATCGATTCCTCGGTATCGAACAGGAACCCGGCCAGTGCCTTGCACAGCTCGGTCTTGCCGACCCCGGTGGGGCCGAGGAACATGAAGGAGCCGTACGGGCGGTTCGGATCGGACAGTCCGGCGCGCGAGCGGCGGATCGCGTCCGACACCGCGACGATCGCCTCGTCCTGGCCGACCACCCGCTTGTGCAACTGGTCCTCGATGTGCAGCAGCTTTTCGCGCTCACCTTGCATCATGCGCGACACCGGGATGCCGGTCGCGCGCGACACGACTTCGGCGATTTCCTCGGCGCCGACCTGGGTGCGCAGCAGCTTTGGCCTGGCATCGACCGCGTCGCGCGCGCTCACATCTTCCTCTCGTTTGAGCTGTGCCTCGAGCTCGGGCAGCTTGCCGTACTGGAGCTCGGAGACCTGCTGCCAGTTGCTCGCGCGCGTCGCTTCGTCCATCTGGTGGCGGATCCGTTCGATCTCTTCCTTGATGTGGGTAGTGCCCTGCACGATCGCTTTTTCGGCCTTGAGGATCTCTTCGTAGTCGTTGTACTCGCGCTCCAGGCGGGCGATCTCGTCGTCGATCAGGCCCAGGCGTCGCAGCGACGCTTCGTCCTCCTCCTTCTTGACCGCTTCCTTCTCGATCTTCAGCTGGATGATGCGGCGCTCGAGCCGGTCCATCACTTCCGGCTTGGAGTCGATTTCGATCTTGATCTTCGCGGCCGCCTCGTCGATCAGGTCGATCGCCTTGTCGGGCAGGAAACGGTCGGTGATGTAGCGGTGCGACAGCTCGGCGGCGGCAATGATGGCCGCATCGGTGATCTCGACCTTGTGGTGCAGCTCGTATTTCTCCTGCAGGCCGCGCAGGATGGCGACCGTGTCCTCCACGCTCGGTTCGTCGACCAGCACCTTCTGGAAGCGGCGCTCGAGCGCGGCGTCCTTCTCGATGTACTTGCGGTACTCGTCGAGCGTGGTGGCGCCGACGCAATGGAGCTCGCCGCGCGCCAGCGCCGGTTTCAGCATGTTGCCTGCATCCATCGCACCTTCGGCCTTGCCGGCGCCGACCATCGTGTGCATCTCGTCGATGAAGACGATGGTCTGGCCTTGATCCATCGCCAGCTCCTTGAGCACGGATTTCAGTCGCTCCTCGAACTCGCCGCGGAATTTGGCGCCGGCAATCAGTGCCGCCATGTCCAGCGAGAGCACGCGCTTGCCCTTGAGCGAATCGGGCACCTCGCCGTTGATGATGCGCTGCGCCAGGCCCTCGACGATGGCGGTCTTGCCGACGCCCGGCTCGCCGATCAGCACCGGGTTGTTCTTGGTGCGCCGTTGCAGGATCTGGATGGTGCGGCGGATTTCGTCGTCGCGCCCGATCACCGGATCGAGCTTGCCCTGGCGCGCGCGCTCGGTCAGGTCGAGCGTGTATTTCTTGAGCGATTCGCGTTGGCCTTCGGCGTCCGCCGAACCGACCGCTTCGCCGCCGCGCACCGCGTCGACCGCGCCGTCGATCGCCTTGCGCGACAGGCCTGCTTCGCGGGCCAGCTTGCCGGCGTCGGACTTGTCTTCATTGAGCGCCAGCAGGATCATCTCGCTCGAAACGAACTGGTCGCCGCGCTGTTGCGCTTCCTTGTCGGCCAGATTGAGCACTGACATCAGCTCGCGGCCGATCTGGGTTTCGCCACCCGTACCTGACACTTTCGGCAAACGTTCGAGGGCACTTTTCAAGGCGTTGGCGAGGGCGCCGACGTTGACGCCGGCGCGCTGCAACAGCGAGCGGGCAGCGCCATCGTCCTGGTTCAGCAGCGCCGTCAGCAGGTGGACCGGCTCGATGTACTGGTTGTCGTGGCCGACCGCCAGGCTCTGGGCGTCGGACAACGCTTCCTGTAACTTGGTCGTCATTTTTTCTTGCCGCATGGTGTCGCTCCTGGAAAATGGAAATGCCTAGTTCGGCTTGCCCAAGGCAATCCGGTATTCTTCGAGTCTTTTTTCGTAGTCCAGCGCGTCGCCGAATTCCAGAAATCCCGCGTAGCGCCGATGGTTGCCGAGCATTTTCCGTGCATGCTTGATCGGGCAAAAATATTGTTCGGTGCGGGAAATGATTTCGGTGCAATAGGCGATCAGCCCGGTGCCGTACGCGCAATAGGTGCAGTGGAATTTTTCGATAATGTTCAGATAATCGAGATTTTGGCGATCGAAAATGATGTAGTTGGCGCGCCGCACCTTGACGATGCCATAGATCGGAAAACAGCAAGCTTGGTAGAAGCTGATGCACAGGTCGACCAGCAGCAATGGAATCGCCATGCCGTAGATGATCGGGCCGGTCAGCAGGTTTTGCGGGCGATACGCGACCAGCCATTGAAGCAGGCTGCTCTTGAGTTTGCGGTGTTCTTCGCGCAGCGTGCGTTCGAATTCCACCCGCTTGCCGTCGATCTGGAAGAACATTTTGCTCTGCTGTTCCCGCAACGCAGTGGCCATCTCTTCTTCAAGCGTATTCATTTCAGCCAGCAAGGTGCGGATTCTATCGGTCATCATGGTTCAGGGTTTTGTCTCGGTAATATTTATTGAACGCACCTTCGCACGTGCGATGTCAAAAACTCATGATGCACATCAAATTTCTAACGTAAGCACATATTTGCTGCGCATGGGCATTTTTGACGCACATCAACGTTTTTATTGCGCGCGCTTCGTAGACTGGCCGCAAATGTGAATAAAAGGCCCACCATGTTGTTTAGCAATCCATGTGAATATAACGGCTACGTGATCAGCGGCCAGGCGCTCGAACTGGCGCCCGGCCAATGGCAGTCGCAGCTGCTGGTCGAGCGCAATGGTTTCGTGGCGGAGGGAATGGGCATCTTTCCGGTATGCATCGCGGCCGGCGCCGCCGAGCAGCAGGCGCTGCTGGCTGGCCGGCGCATGGTCGACGGCGCCGGATTTAGCTTGCGCACTTCAGCGGTACTGGCATGAAGTTCAAGGATTACTACCAGGTCATGGGTGTCGAGCGAGCGGCGAGTGTCAGCGAGATCAAGCAAGCCTATCGCAAGCTGGCGCACCAATTTCATCCCGATATTTCCAAGGATCCGCTCGGCAAAGAGCGCTTCCAGGAAATCGGCGAAGCGTATGCGGTGTTGAAAGACCCGGAAAAGCGCGCGGCCTACGACCAGCTCGGCAAGAAGCAAGCTGGCCAGGATTTCTCGCCACCGCCGGGTTGGCAGGGCAATTTCGACGCCGGCGCGGCCAGCTACGACGACGTCGACCTGGCTGACCTGTTCGCCGCTTTCGGGCGCTCGAACCGGAGCGGTAAAGCGCGCGGACCAAGCCCGGCGCGCGGCCAGGATTTTGAAATCAGCGCCGCCGTTTCGCTAGAGCAGATTCATCACGGCGGCGAAATCGAGGTGCGCGCACAGATCCCCGAATTCGACGCGCACGGCCTGCCGCATCGCTCGAGCCGGACCTTCCGCGTCACCGTGCCGGCCGGCGCCGTCGACGGCCAGCGCCTGCGCCTTGGGGCGAAGGGCGGCCCCGGCACGCATGGCGGCCCGCCGGGCGACCTGTATGTCGCGCTGGCCTTGATTCCGCACCGCTTGTACCGGATCAGCGGGCGTGACCTGACCATGGACCTGCCGCTGGCGCCATGGGAAGCGGTGCTGGGGGCGGTGATCCGCGTGCCGACCCTGGACGGCCCGGTCGAACTGACCGTCAAGCCCGGCGCCACCGCGGGGCAACAGCTGCGCCTGGCCAAGCGCGGATTGCGTACGGGCGACGGCGGCAGCGGTGCGCTGCATGCGGTCATCGTCATCACCGTGCCTTCTTCTGTCAGCGAGACCGAGCGGGCCTTGTACCAACAGTTGGCCGACGCATCCGATTTCAACCCGCGGCCGCAATTCGCGCAAGGGGAGGCAGCATGAGCTACCCGATGACCCACGCGGTCTGGCTGGGCGAGGTCGAGGTCTGCACGATCGACCACCTGGCCGAAGTGTCCGGCCTGTCGGTCGATGAAGTCGAAGACCTGGCCGCAAGCGGCGTGATCTGGCCGGCCGACGCGGCCGCGCAGCCGCGCAGCTTCCACCTGCTGCACGTGGTGACGGTGCGGCAGGCGCGCCGCCTGCGCGACGATTTCGAGCTCGACAGCAATGGCGTGGCGCTCGCCATGACGCTGCTGCGGCGCATCAGCGTGCTCGAGCAGGCGCTGTCGCTGCATGGGCCGGCCGGCGCCGGCGTCTGAACAACTTTACTAACGAGGACAAGATAATGAAAGCCAACGTAGGAACTATCGATCGGACGATTCGCGTCGTGCTGGGGCTGGGCCTGATCGCGGCAACACTGATGGGCGCCATCGGTCCGTGGGGTTGGCTCGGCCTTGTCCCGCTTGCCACTGGTGTGTTTCGTTTTTGTCCGGTGTACCTGCCGTTCGGCATACGCACTTGCGCCGTGAAGAGATAGCTGGTTCACCGATGCGGCATCATGAGTCGCGCCCAGCCGCCCGGCATCCCCGACGAGCAGGATGCCTGCGGCGCGCGGCTGCCCCTCAGTCGGCGGTCAGTCTCCCAGCACGTACATTCCGGGCGCGTCGGCCAGGGTCACGCCTGCTCCCATCGCCGGGGGCGAAATCTGTTCGGCGGCGGAATGCGCGACCAGCCACCGTTGCCAGTGGGGCCACCAGGAGCCCTCGGCCTGCTGCGCCTTCGCCAGCCACTCGTCCGGGCCGACCCAGGCTTGGCCGACAGGTTGCGGGGCCGTGAACCGGTAGCTGCGGCGGGCATGCCCAGGTTCGGACACGATGCCTGCATTGTGCCCGCCGGAAGCGAGCACGAAGTCAACCGAAGCATTCGACAGCAGGTTGATCTTGTACACTGAGCGCCATGGCGCCACCTGGTCGCGCTCGGTGCCGAGGACGAACAGCGGCGCCCTGATATCCTTCAGGGCCACCGGCTTGCCGTTCACGCAATACCGCCCGGCCGCCAGATCATTGTCGAGAAACAGGCGCTTCAGATACTCGCTGTGCATGCGGTAGGGCATGCGCGTGGCATCCGCATTCCAGTGCGCCAGGTCGCTCCGCTCGGCCCGGATGCCCAGCATGTATTCGCGCACGATGCGCGTCCAGATCATGCTGCGCGCGTTCAGCAACTGGAACGAGGCGCCCATCTGGGCGCCGTCCAGATAGCCTTGCTGCCACATCATGGCGTCCAGCAGGTTCATCTCGCTGTCGTCGATGAACAGGCCGAGCTCGCCCGGCTCGCTGAAGTCGGTCTGGGCGGCAAGCAGAGTGACGCTGTGCAAGCGGGCCTCGCACGCCTGACGCCCTGAACCGAGCGCCGCCGCCGCGATGGCCAGCAGGGTGCCGCCGAGGCAGTAACCGACCGCGTGGACGTCGGGGGTGGCGCCGATGCGCGCCACCTCGTCCAGCACGTCGAATAGTCCGCGCGCCAGGTAGTCGTCCATGCCCAGGTTGCGGTCGCGCACATCCGGATTGCGCCAGGAGACCATGAATACGGTATGGCCCTGTCCGACCAGGTAGCGCACCATCGAATTGTGGGCCGACAAGTCGAGGATGTAATATTTCAAGATCCACGACGGCACGATGAGCACTGGCTCGCGATACACCGCCGGGCCCTGCGGTTCATACTGGATCAGCTCGACAAGTTCATTTCGATACACTATTTTCCCGGGTGTCAGTGCAACGTCGCGCCCGACTGCTGCATGCGCCGCCGCCGGCGTCAGGGGAGCGCGCAGGTCCTGGCGCAAATTGGCCAAGCCGGCCAGGAGGCTCTGTCCTTTGCTGTCGCGTGCCGCCCGTAATACTTCGGGATTGCTCCAGAAAAAGTTAGAAGGCGAAAATCCATCGACCACTTGCCTCGCCGCGAAGTTGACGACTTGCGCATGGTGGGGCGCCACACCGCGCACCTCGCTGGTGGCTTGCTGCCAGAATTGCCCCGTGCTGGCAAAGGTGGTGACAAAGACGTTGAACGGCCACTTGTTCCATTCGCTATCGGCAAAACGGGCATCGCCGCCAACGCTGGCGGGACGGCACAGTCCGGTCATCAGTTCGATCTGCTTGCCGGGCGACGCTGCCAGATGCAGGAACCAGTCCTGAAAAGCGAGCGCAAGTGCGATCGGCGAGACGCCACCGGTGATCCGGGCAACGCCGCTTTGCGCCTGCAAGTCCAGCAGATTCGGTCCCGCTTCCTCGGCATAGAACTGGCTCGTCTTTCCAGGTGCGAGACTTGCCATCGAACTCATGTCAGTCAATTTCACAATCGCTCCTCATTAATGTTGTTCATTATTGCAAGTGTCGTTCCGCCAAGTATTTGATGTAGCTCAACATCTGAATAAGTTGCAACAGCGGCGGGTCATACTTTTAAACAATGCATCTATGTCAAGCTGTTTGATGTGGGTCAAGGAAAATGCGCTTCGCATCGCCCACACTGGACTCGGTGCCGCCAGGTGATGGCGCGCCGCAAACGATATTTCTCCTAAAAAATCTCCAACGCCAGTGGAAAATCAGATGCTCATCAAAGTGGCAGGATCCGGATGCAGCAAGTGCCAGTACACGATCGAATTGATCGATAAGCTCGCGCGGGCGGCCGGCGTTGCGGTCGACATCGACAAGGTGACTGGCGCCGATGAAATACAGCGTCTCGGCGCCACGTCGACGCCGGCTGTTTTCGTTGATGGCGTGCTGGTGCACAGTGGCGGCATTCCCACGCACGAAGCGGTGGCGGGGTGGTTCGACGCCGAGGTTCCCGGTTTCCTCAAAGGGCCGACGCGGCACCTTTTCTTTACCGGCAAAGGCGGAGTGGGGAAGACGTCGCTGTCGACCGCCACCGCACTGAGGCTTGCCGATGCCGGGAAAAAGGTACTTCTGGTGAGCACCGACGCCGCCTCGAACCTGGATGAAATGCTGGGGATAGAACTGCGCAACATCGCCACGCCGGTGCCTGGCGTAGCGGGTTTGTCGGTATTGAATATCGACCCCGACAACGCGGCGGAATCGTATCGCCAGCGCGTGCTGGTGCAGATGGACGCGGATGCCACTGAAACAGAGCGCGCAACCGTCCGCGAGCAATTGTCCGGCGCCTGCACCACGGAGATCGCTTCTTTCGACGAATTTGCCGCACTGCTTTCCGGCGATGCAGGCGCCTACGACCATATCGTGTTCGACACCGCGCCGACCGGACACACCTTGCGCCTGCTGAGCTTGCCGCAGGCATGGAGCGGATTTTTAGCCGGAAACGACCGCGGCGCCTCGTGCCTTGGCCCGCACTCGGGATTGAAGATGCAGGAAGTGCGTTTCAAGGCCGCCCTCGATGCCTTGAGCGACCCGGGCCAGACCACCGTCATCCTGGTCGCGCGCGCCGACAAGAGCGCAATTGCCGAGGCGGCGCGCACTTCTGAGGAATTGCGCACGCTCGGACTGAACAACCAGCGGCTGATTATCAACGGCGTGTTCCACGCCAGCGATCCTACCGATGCGGTCGCTTGTGCCATTGCGGCGCTGGGACAGCAAGCACTCGACGCGATGCCGCAAGTTCTGCAGACCTTGCCGCAAGACCAGGTGCCCTTGCGCGCGTTCGACACGGTCGGGTTGCCAGCCTTGCGCGCGCTGCTTGCAACGCATGCCGCCCCCAGCGCCAGCGCTGGCAAGGCCTCGAGCGCGGCGGACCAGCACTTGCCGGGGCTGGACGTATTGGCCGACGAGCTGGCGGCGACCGGCCACGGCCTGATCATGGTCATGGGTAAGGGAGGGGTGGGAAAGACGACCGTCGCCGCCGCTCTGGCCCTCGGGCTGGTTGAGCGCGGCAAAACCGTTCATCTCAGCACCACCGACCCCGCGGCGCACCTGGTGGGCACACTGGAGGGCGAGGTGCCGGGCCTGCGCGTCGATCGCATCGACCCCAAGGTCGAGACGCAGCGCTACATCGACAGGATGATGGCCAGCAAGTCGCCCGGACTGAACGACCAGGAACAAGCCCTGCTGCTGGAAGACTTGCGCTCCCCCTGCACCGAAGAAGTGGCGGTCTTTCACGCCTTCTCGAAGATTGTCAACGAAGCGCGCAGCGCCTTTGTCGTGCTCGACACCGCGCCGACCGGGCATTCCTTGCTGCTGATGGACGCTGCCGGCGCCTACCATCGGCAAACGCTGCGCGATTTCGAAGGCCATCGCAGCGGCCGCATGACCACCCCCTTGATGCGGCTGCAGGACGCGACATATACCAGGATCATTCTGGTGACGCTGCCGGAAATTACCCCGGTGTCGCAAGCGGCGGCCCTGCAAGACGACCTGCGCCGCGCAAGCATCGAGCCATACGCCTGGGTGATCAACAAGAGCGTGCTGGCCGCGGGCACGCACGATCCGCTGCTGGCAGCGCGCCTGGCGGGCGAACGCAAGCAGATGACGCGCATGGCCGGTGGTTTGGCCGCGCGCAGCTTCATCGTGCCCTGGCGTACCCGCCCACCGATCGGATTGGCCGAGTTGTCCAAACTGGTGAACCACCAGGCCGGCAAGGAGGACGCATGAGCATGATCGTCTCGCCGGCAGAATTTCACATCAGCATACGGGTTAGCGACCTGGACGAAAGCACCGCGTTCTACACCTCGTTTCTGGGTGTGGAGCCGAAAGACAGCACAGAGCGATTTTCAACATTCATCGTGCCGGAGCTGCGCCTGAACCTGGTCCTGCTGGTCAACGACAGCGGCAAGCCGCTCGATACTTACAGCCTGTATCACATCGGTCTTGGCGTTGCCGACAAGGCCGCCGTGATCGAGACCTACCTGCGGGCGAAGGCCCAGGGAGTCCCGATCGTCAAGCCGCCAAGGACCACCTGGCGCGGCACGCCTTTGCACGAGTTATGGCTTCGCGACCCCACAGGGTATGGGATCGAAATCTACGCGCGCCTGACAGCGGACGAACTGGCAGCGATGCCGGCCGACATGGAAACGTCTTTCCTGGTGCCAGGGACGGAGCCGTGAGCAGGGCATCTGTGCGCTGCTTGCCGGCAGGTTCATCGGCATCGTGCCGTAGCCGGACATGCGCGGTGGCGGCCGCCAGTCCGTTTGACCGAAGCGTCCTGGAGAACACATGAAATGGCGAAATAGCCCGCTACGATATGGTTGGCTATCGGCCGGCCTGCATTGGTTCATGCTGATGTTGCTGATGGCGGTGTATGCGAGCATGGAGTTGCGTGATTTCTATCCGAAGGGCAGCGCGGTACGCGAGGCGATGAAAACCTGGCACTACATGCTGGGCCTGACGGTCGTTGCGCTGGCGATGCTGCGCCTGGCCGTGCAACGCATCGGTCCGGTGCCGGCGATCTCGCCGCGCCCGGCCAAGTGGATGGGCGCGTCGGCCAGTGTGCTGAAGGTGGCGCTGTACCTGTTGATGATAGGCATGCCGCTGCTAGGCTGGCTTCTGCTCAGCGCGAAGGGAACGCCGATTCCTTTTTTCGGACTGCATCTCGTCGCGCTCATCAATGAGAACAAGGCGTTGGCGGTATCGATCAAGGAACTTCACGAGACGGTGGCGGCGGCAGGATACTTCCTGATCGGCGCGCACGCGGCAGCCGCGCTGTATCACCATTACCTGCTGCGCGACGACACGCTGCGAAGAATGCTGCCGGGCGCCGACTAGCTTGCTCTTGCCACCGCGCTTGCAACGTCCGGCTTGCCGGGCGCTGGTGTGCTGCTTTCACCCGCCGTGCGCTGCTCGTTTTTCTTCAGCCGCGGACCACCAAGGATTTCAACAGATGTTCAACGAACCGAGCGCGACCCGGGGTTTCACGCGCCAGCGGTGTAGTCCCATAGCAAGAACAGTCCTCGCCGGCCTCGCCGTCGCCGGTGCGCTGGGCGGCTGCGCGGTCATGACGCCAGCGCCGCCGCCAGCCGTTGACCTGGCGATTCCGCCACAATGGATCGTCGCCGGCCGCGCCGCGCCAGTGACCCCATTGGCGGCATGGTGGCGCCGCTACGACGATCCGCTGCTGGTGCGCCTGGTCGACGATGCGCTTGGCCGCAATCCGTCGATTCTCGGCGCGCGGGCGGCGCTGGCCCAGTCGCGCGCCGCCGCCGCCGTGCAGTCGGCAGCGCGCCTGCCGGTGCTGAGCGGGTCGGCATCGGCGCAGCGCAACCATGCCGGCGACGCCGATTCCAGCAGCTTCCGGACCGGGTTCGACGCCAGCTGGGAACTCGACGTCTTCGGTGCCCAGCGCGCCGCCATGCTGGCGGTGGATGCCAACACACGCGCCAGCGCCGCCAGCCTGGCCGACATCCAGGTCTCGGTCGCGGCCGAGGTTGCGATCAACTACCTCAACTTGCGCGGCCTGCAGGCGCAACTTGCGATCTCGCAGGCCAGTTTGCGCAGCCAGGAAAAGACGCTTGAGCTGACCGGCTGGCGCGTGCAGGCCGGCCTCTTGACGGTGCTCGAGATGGACCAGTCGCGCGCCGCCACCGAACAGACGCGCTCCCGGATCCCGGCCTTGCAGACGGCCGCCGCGCAGGCGCAATACAGCTTGGCCGTGTTGACCGGACGCGCGCCCGCGGCGCTCGTCACGGCGCTGGCGGCTGCACCGGCAACGGCATTGACCGAGCCGGCCGAACTGGCGATCGCGATCCCGGCGGCCACATTGCGCCAGCGCCCTGATGTGCGGGCGGCCGAAGAGCGCGTGGCGGCTGCGGCGGCCCTGGTGACCCAGGCCGATGCCGCGCGCCTGCCGGATTTTTCGCTGGGCGGCTCGCTTGGCCTGAACGCGCTCACGGCGGCCGCGCTGCCGAACGGCGCTTCGGTCGTCGCCACGCTGCTGGCCCGGGTCACCGCGCCGCTGTTCGACGGCGGCGCCGGAAAGGCGCGCGTGCGGGCGCAGCAGGCGCAACTCGAGCAGGCCGGCGCCGCCTATGCCGGCATCGTGCTCGGCGCCCTGCAAGACGTCGAAGACGAGATGGTCGCATTGCGCAACGAGCGCAACCGGCTCGCCAGCCTGCGCATCGCCGCCGCGGCCGCGGCCAACGCGGCGCTGCTGGCCAGCCAGCGCTACAGCGCCGGACTGGTCGATTTCCAGGTGGTGCTCGAGACCGAGCGCACCAGCTTGAACACGCAAGATGCGGTCGCTGCCAGCACCACCGATCTGCTCGCCGACCATGTGCGCCTGTACAAGGCACTGGGCGGCGGCTGGGGATCTGACACGCCGATCCTTTTTCCGGCGCCGAAGGGCGTCACCTTTCGTGAAACGCCCCCATGACCAGTACCCCAACACCCTTGACACCAGCCCCCGCGGCATCAGCGCCCGTGCCGGGCGCGGCCGGCGGCGACATCGCCACCCTGCTCGGCGAACCGCCCGCGCGCCCCTGGTGGCGTCGCTGGCCGGTGTGGCTGGCGCTGGCCGCGGTGATTGGCGCCGCTGCCGGCGCCTATGCGTGGCAGCGCCATCGGGTCGACGCCGCTGCGCCGCGCTACACGACACAGGCGGTCTCGCGCGGCGATCTGACCTTGACGGTGAACGCCAACGGCACCCTGCAGCCGACCCGCTCGGTCAACATCGGCAGCGAGCTGTCCGGTACCGTGCGGCAGGTGAATGTCGACGTCAACGATCGCATCAAGAAGGGCGACGTGCTGGTGGTGCTCGACACGGCAAAGCTGCGCGACCAGATCGTGCGGTCGCAGGCGGCGCTCGAGGCGGCGGGCGGCAAGCTGGCGCAAAGCGGCGCCACCGTGGGCGAAGCGCGCGCCGCGCTGGGCCGCTATGAAGAAGTGGCGCGCCTGTCGCACGGCCAGGTGCCGTCGAAGGCCGAACTCGATGGTGCGCGCGCCACGCTGGCGCGCGCCGTCGCCGACGACGCCGGCGCGCGCGCCGGGATCAAGGACGCCAGGGCGGCGCTGTCGACCGACCAGATCAACCTGTCGAAGGCGTCGATCGTGGCGCCCACCGATGGCGTCGTGCTGACCCGCGCGGTCGACCCGGGCAGCACGGTGGCGGCGTCGCTGCAGGCGGTGACGCTGCTGACCGTCGCCGAAGACCTCAGCCGGCTGCGCCTGTGGGTGTACGTCGACGAAGCCGATGTCGGCGCGATCCGGCAAGGTCAGAGCGCCACGTTTACCGTCAGCGCCTACCAGGCACGCAACTATCCGGCCGTCATCACCCGGGTCGGCCTCGGTTCGACCATCACCGACAGCGTCGTCACCTACCTCACTTACCTCGACGTCGACAATGCCGACCTGAGCCTGCGGCCAGGGATGACGGCGACGGCGACGATCACCGCGACCAGGCGCCAGGACGTGTTGCTGGTGCCGAATGCGGCGCTGCGCTTCTCGCCGAGCGCCGCCGCGCCAGCCCCGGCGGCCAAGAAAGGTATCGCCGCCAGCCTGATGCCGTCGATCCCGGGCGGCGGCCGTACGCGCCGCTCGGGCGCCGCCGGCGCCAGCACCGCCAACGCCAAACAGGTCTGGGTGCTCGCTGCGGGCGGCAAGGGAGCGCCGCTGGCGGTGGCCGTCACGCCCGGCATCAGCGACGGCCACGTGACCGAGATCACCGGCGGCAACCTGAAGGCGGCGATGCTGGTCATCACCGACCAGAAGTCAACGGTGGCGAAATGAGCGGCGTTGAACCGCTGATCGAGCTACGTGGCGTGAGCAAGCGCTATGGCAGCGGCGCCACCGAACTGTTGGCGGTGAAAGGCATCGACCTGATCATCGGCGCCGGCGAGTTCGTCGCCATCATGGGGCCCAGCGGCTCGGGCAAGTCGACCGCGATGAACATCGTTGGCTGCCTCGACCAGCCCAGCAGCGGCGCCTACCTGTTCAAGGGCGTGCATGTCGAAACGCTCACGCGCGACCAGCGAGCGCGCTTGCGGCGGCGCTTTCTCGGCTTCGTGTTCCAGGGCTTCAACCTGCTGGCGCGTACCTCGGCGCAGGAAAACGTCGAGCTGCCGCTGCTGTACCGCGGCGACAGCGCCGGCGCGCGCCGCAGCGCCGCCACGCGCGCGCTGGCGGCGGTCGGCCTGGCCGGCTGGGAGCATCACACGCCGGCCGAACTGTCGGGCGGACAGCAGCAGCGCGTGGCGATTGCGCGCGCCATCGTGACCGAACCGGCAGTGCTGCTGGCGGACGAACCGACCGGCAACCTCGACACCCGGCGCAGCCACGAGATCATGGGCCTGCTGCTGGGCCTGAACCGTGACCACGGCATCACCGTGCTGATGGTCACCCACGAGCCGGACATGGCCGCTTACGCGCACCGCGCGATCACGTTCGTCGACGGGCGCGTCGCCCGCGATGAGCTCAATGCCGATCCCGTCACGGCGGCGCCGGCCGGCCTCGACATGAGCGAGGTGCTCTGATGCTGTTCAGCGTCTTCATGCTGGCCTTGCGTTCGGTGCGGCGCAACATGCTGCGCTCCTTCCTGACCATCCTCGGCATCGTCATCGGCGTGAGCGCCGTGATCACCATGGTCACCTTGGGGAATGGCGCCACGCGGGCGATCGAGGCCCAGATCACCAGCCTGGGCACCAACCTCCTGATCGTCAATCCGGGCCAGCGCCAGCCCGGCGGCGGCGGCGGCGGCGGGCGCGGCGTGCCGCAGTTTACCGAGGCCGACGCCGACGCCATCGCAGCGCAGATCGGCGGCGTGGCGGCGGTGGCGCCGCAGAGCCGCGCCGGCGTCACGCTCGTCGCCAACGGCCGCAACTGGGTGTCCACCGCGACCGGCAGCACCAATGCCTGGTTCGACACCGGCAAATGGAAGATCAGCGCCGGCCGCAAATTCGAGGAAAACGAACTGGGCGCCGGCGCCGCCGTCTGCCTGCTCGGCGAGACAGTCAGGCGCGAACTGTTCGGCGGCGCCGTCGGCCAGGACGGCCTTGGCCGGCAGGTGCGCGTCAAACAGTTTTCGTGCGAAGTGATCGGCATCCTGGCGGCCAAGGGGCAGGGCGGCATGGGCGACCAGGACGATCTCGTGCTGGTGCCGCTGCACACGCTGCAGCGGCGCATTACCGGTGGGAGCAAGGTCAGCACGCTGGCGGTGTCGATGGAGGACGGCAGCGACGCCCCGCGCCTGAAGGCCAGCCTGCGCCAGTTGCTGCGCGAGCGGCGCAGGCTGGGAGAGGCAGACGGCGCCGACGACAACTTCAATATCTTCGACACGCAGCAGCTGGCCGAGACGCTGTCGAGCACGATGGGCGTGCTGACCGGGCTGCTCGGCGCGGTCGCCGCGGTGAGCCTGCTGGTGGGTGGCATCGGCATCATGAATATCATGCTCGTCAGCGTGACCGAGCGCACGCGCGAGATCGGCCTGCGGCTGGCCGTCGGCGCGCTCGAGAACGAGGTCCTGCTGCAGTTCCTGATCGAAGCGGTGGTGCTGTCGGCGCTGGGCGGTGCGATCGGCGTGCTGCTGGCTACGCTGGCGTCGTACGGCTTGTCCGCCCTGATGGGCATCCCGTACGCCTTCGATGTCGGCATCAACGTGCTGGCCTTGCTGTTCTCCCTGTTTATCGGGGTGGTGTTCGGCTATTTTCCGGCGCGCCGGGCGGCGCAAATGGATCCGATCGAGGCGCTGCGCCACGAATAGCCTATGCCCGCGGGCAGCTGCGGCCGGCGCCATGGGACGCGGCGCCGGGGGCAGTCATCCTTGTGCCCACACGAGGCCTGCATCGGTCGTGACTTCACAAGAGCACCGAAATGTCGTCACAGTAGGAAACTTTATCGTGGAAACGATGCAGGCCCGCTTCTGCAAGGCGAGCGGCCACATCAGCGTGTGCACCGCATAAAACGACCGGAATTCCGAGCGTTTCCATATGCGTCATGAGGTTCCGCATGACGAGCAATCCCTCCCCATCAATCTTTTCTACTCGTTCCAGCCGCAACAGAAGGGCACTCAGGTTCAGTTCCGGCCACGCCTTGGCATGCTCGATGATGTCAGCGAGCACAAAAGATAACGGACCCTCGACGGTATAGATTTTAAGGCGCCAAGCCGGGGGGCGCCCTTTGCCCGGACGGTTGTCCCGGTCAACATGTTCGTGAATGATACCCATTGATGGTCCCCCGATTGTCAGCATGCTTACGATCAATCCACTGTAGTGCTCGCTGCCCAAAGTACGGCCAACTGGACGAAGCCGCGTTCACATGCTACGCTGTGTGCATGATAATGCAATGGTAATTTCGTTATAATGAAATGATGTACATCCAAGTCTCCCGTGCCGTATGGCCACCCATGTTCGAACTCCGGATGCTTACCGCCGTATCCGCCCTCGAGAGTCGTCGAGCCGAGATTTTCCCTCCCCCTGCGGTAATGCCGTGGCTGCAGCGTTACTTGTCTTCCATGTTGGCGGCCGAGAACCTCGACCCCATACCCAGGCATATTGCGAGATTGATGAGCAACCTTACAAATTTGGTAACCCAGTTGCAGGCTGGGCCCGTTCTCTACAAGAAGCGCCATACCCTGGCGCTACTGTTTGACGTATTCGCAGTACAGAGCGAAATGTCGCTGGCCGATCCGGATGAACTGGTCTTGGGCTACACGCAGCTGATGATGGGTTTTTTACTATTTAACGCGGCGCCGAGAAGCATTGGAATGATTGGTCTCGGTGGTGGCTCGCTGGCCAAATTTTGTTATCGGCACTTGTCCGACGCGCTAATAGAAGTAGCGGAAATATGCCCACAAGTCATCGCCGTCAGAGGCGAATTCATGATCCCGCCTGACGGTCCCCGGTTTAAGGTGCATTGCCAGGACGGCGCTGATTTTGTCGCCCGCAACAAGTCTCGCTTCGATGTACTTCTGAACGATGGATTCGACAAAGCAGGGCAACCTCCCCAATTGTCGAGCAGGCGTTTCTACGATGACTGCTATGCGTCATTGGCACCACAAGGAATGATGGTCACCAACGTCCTCGGTGGAGAGAAGAATACCGACGCCCAGGTCGATGCCATGCGGGATGCCTTCAAGGGAGAGGTCTACGTGATTGACGCCTATGACTCGCTCAATCAAATTGCTTTTGCCTGCAAAGGAGATCTTCTTAAGGTGGACCTGCGGACGATGATGGAAAGGACACGATTTATCCCCTGCCTGCACTCGGCCACGTTGCGCTTGATTGCTCACGGAATCGCCTATGCGCGCGACGGGGTTGTAACAGAATGCTCGATGTGAGCAATACAGGTCAGGATTTCCACTCCCCCTTACCGAGCGCTACGACTGTCTGGCAATCATTTGGGGCTGCGATCGCACGGGTAGTAGCGATGCTCATGCGTCGCAACGCCGATCTTTTTCGACCTTTTTTACGTTTTCTCGAGTTTGCTGGCGCTACACCATCACATGGCGGACTTTGCGAAAATATATCTCAATTTTCATTTCGATCGCAGCATCGATCATGGTCTCAGGCTGCTTTCCGTGAGGGCACTTCAGGCGTGGCGTGGTACCGAATAGACGACAGATCAGCGGGCGTTCCTCGTACACCTGGCAACCAGATACCCCGAGGTGTGGACAGTCCCATTTTGCCAGAGCCGTCTCGCGCTTCGCGTCCTCTACCAGCGGAAGGCGCGACATTTCTTCCGTTGAAGCCATTATGGGTCCGCAGCAATCGTGGCATCCAGGGACGCAGGAAAACTCGGGGATATGGCTGCGGAAAAAGCGAATTTTCTTTCGATTGCGCATCATATAAAGCTCTTCCAAAACATGTGCCGGTTGATCTTGTGGTTTCGCGTGCCCTCCGGCACGAGCATTTCGTGTGGATCTTGCTAAACAGCTACGAGTCGCTGGGTGACTACAAACGTTACAATACCATGATAATGGAGTTATAATGAAAGGCGAACTGGCTGGACCCAAAAACAACACGGACGCTTTCTTTCCTCCCGCAAACGGGCAACCCTCAGTGAACTCCTATTATGATTGTGAAAATATCAATACGTGAGCGGGAAGAAGAACAAACGGGGAATACAGAAAGTTGTATGGAAGGCGAAGGCACGTATGAGGAATGAACTTTCCAAGGCGCAAATTGATGAATTTGAACGGCTTGATCTCAGCGAAGAAGACCGGACAACCGATGCGGGAAAGAGGAGTGGCGCGTGCGCGCCGACTGGTATCAAGCAGCTCACCAACCGGAATATTCTTCAAGCGGTAGAAGAAGTTCTACGGGTGAGCAGAGAGCTTTATTTCCCCAAGGCCGACGCCCTGGGATGCAGCTGATGGCATCTTATTTCTCGGCGGAAGCGCGATCATCCTGCGGCGTCCGTTTCTTGACTTTGGTGGCATAGTCGATGTGATGATCGTCCAGATACTGGCGGATGAGCTGGCGGATCACTTGAGAAGGCGTCAGGTCTTGAGACGCACAAAGCTCATCAAAAGCCTGCTTTTTCACCGGATCAATGAGAATGGTAAGCCTTGCAGACTTGGTTTCCATGAGATGCCTGAATAATGATAATCGTGTGATAATTATACACACATGCCCCGGGATTGACTATCGTTCCCAAACGAACATTCAGAGCAGAGAGCGTCTTGACACCCGCTCCACGATGACTTGCCGGGTGTATCACAGGGTTGACTTTGATCCCTATGCTCCAGCGCCAGGGAACCGAATAACGCGATCATGAGATTTGGAGCAAATATGGGTCAGCAAGATCGAACGATCAAGACAGCATCTTTCTTTGGAACGATAAAGGCGGTGCTTTGTGCATTTGCGGGTATTCGAAAAAGTGGAGATTTAAAGTTTCACCCTGTGTACATTGTCGCGGCTGGATTGCTGGGTGTAGCCGTGTTTGTTTCCCTGCTTATTTTGATAGTAAGGTCTGTTGTCTGAACAACAGCTTGCTGATACCTTTGTAAAAACGGCGCTCGCCAGGCAATAGCGTCTGATTTTTCGCTCACGCCTCGGTCACGCGAGGAAAGCTTATCTAGTTTAATCGGAGAATTTCCAATGATTCGAAATTGCCAGCAAAAATTCAACGCGACGCTCATTCCTGGCGACGGCATTGGCCCCGAAGTCGTCGACGCCACTGTCAAGGTACTCGATGCATTGGGCGCGCCGTTTGAGTGGGACATTCAGCATGCCGGAATTGCCGGCGTCGAGGCCCATGGTGATGCATTGCCTCCGCAAACATTAGCCAGCATTCGTGAGCGAAAGCTTGCCCTCAAGGGCCCTTTGACAACCCCGATCGGCGAGGGGTTTCGATCCGCCAACGTGCGGTTACGTGAGGAGTTCCAGCTTTTCGCCAATGTGCGGCCAGTAAAGACTTTGATCGCCGGTCGTTACGACGATATCGACATCGTGCTTATACGGGAAAATCTAGGGGGATTTTATGTCGCCCATGAATACTACATACCCGTGGGCGATGATCCAAAAGCTGTAGCAGTGTCTACGGGAATGAACACACGCGAGGGTAGCAAACGCATAGCAAGGTTCGCGTTTGAGTATGCGGTAAAGAATGGTCGGAAAAAAGTCACCGTCGTTCATAAAGCCAATATATTAAAGGCCTTGACCGGAATATTCCTGGAGGCGGCGCGCGAAGTGGCCAAAGAATATGAGGGCCGCGTGACGATGAACGACATGATAGTCGATGCCTGCGCAATGCAGTTGGTGTTAAATCCGTGGCAATTTGACATGCTGTTATGTACGAACTTATTCGGAGATATCCTGTCTGACGAGTTAGCCGGTCTGGTCGGAGGTTTGGGGATGGCCCCAGGCGCCAATTTCGGCGCAGACACCGCGATATTCGAAGCTGTTCATGGATCGGCGCCAGACATCGCTGGTCGAGGTATTGCTAATCCGATCTCATTGCTTCTCGGTGCGAAGATGATGTTGGACCATGTAGGACTTCCTGACCTCTCGGCACGCTTGCACAATGCAATTTTCGACACTCTGAACATTAGCCAGGTACGCACGGGTGACCTCATGGGCACAGCTACGACTCAGCAGTTTACGGATGCGCTTATTGAGCGATTGGGAAGCCTTAAATAATCAGACTGCACAGTAATCGAAACTGAAGCCCTGCATCACCAATGGTTTCGGATATAAAAACACACTTCCAAAGCAACTTTATCCGCCGGATATTGCTTTGGTTGATACCGGCGTCACGTCGGATTGCTGCTGCCGTACCGGGCAACATACGCCTCGTGCCCCGGCAGCTGCGCCACCGTCCGGTCGACCGAGCCCTTGATCCCGGCGAGAAAACCGTGCAGTTCGTCGTCGCCCATCAAGTCGGCGCTCTGGTGGTGCTGGCGCGGGTGGATGCCCTGGCCCAACATAACCTGGACCCACGAGTTTTCGGCAAACAGCTCGTTCGGCACGCGAAATACCCGGCCGCTGTCGGCGAACAGGTCGATGCGCCGGCGCAGCGCCGGCGGCACCTCCATGCCGGCGCAGTCGCGCCAGAACGGCGTGTCGCGGCGGTTCGTCACGTGGTAGTGGAGGATGATGAAGTCGCGGATATGCTCGATTTCGGTGGTGGTCTGGCGGTTGTATTCGTCGATGTCGCTCTGAAAAATGCCGTCGGTGGGGAACATCTGCATCAGCCGCACGATGCCGCGCTGGATCAGGTGGATGCTGGTCGACTCGATCGGCTCGAGAAAGCCGCTGGCAAGGCCCAGCGCCACGCAGTTGCCCGTCCAGGTCTGCTGGCGCTGGCCCGGCTGGAACTTGATCACCCGCGGCTGCGTCAGCACGGCGCCGTCGATGTTGGCCATCAGGCTCGCCTGCGCGGCGTCGTCGTCGATGTAGCGGCTGGAGAACACGATGCCGTTGCCGACCCGGTGCTGCAGCGGGATCTGCCACTGCCAGCCCGATTCGCGCGCGATCGAGCGCGTGTAGGGGACGGCCTCGCGCACCGCTTCGGTCTGCACCGCGATGGCGCTGTCGCAGTAGAGCCAGTGCGACCAGTCCTGGTAGGGTTGACCCATGGCCTGGCCGATCAGCAGCGCGCGAAAACCGGTGCAGTCGATGAACAGGTCGCCCTCGACCAGCGTGCCCGAATCGAGCAGCAGGGCAGTGATGTCGCCGCTGGCCGGATCGCGCAGGGCGCGGGCGATCTTCGCCTCGATGCGCTCGACCCCGAAGCCCTCGGCGAACTTGCGCAGGTACTTGGCGTAGCGCGACGCGTCCATATGGTAGGCGTAGTTCATGCCGCTTTTCGGCAGGTGGGCAAAGCGGTTCGCCTGCGCTGCCTTCAGCTCGAGGCAGTAGTCGCCATAGTCACCTGCCAGGCCGCGCTCGCGGCCCTTGTGCCAGAAATGCTGGAAGCCGGCAGTCCAGTGGTCGATGCCGGTACTGCCGAACGAGTGGATATAGTCTTCGCCGGCGGCGCGCCAGTTTTCAAAGCTGATGCCCAGCTTGAAGGTGGCCTGGGTCGCGGCCATGAATTCCTGCTCGTTGATCTCGAGCAGGCCGTGAAAATTGAGCAGCGTCGGGATGGTGGCTTCACCGACGCCCACGGTGCCGATCTCGTCGGACTCGATCAGCTTGATGTCGAGGCGCTTGCCCAGCACCTTGGAGATGCCGGCGGCGGCCATCCAGCCGGCGGTGCCGCCGCCGGCGATGACGACGCGGCGGATCGGCTTGGGAACAATGGCATTGCGGTTCGTGGTCATGCGGTCTCCTGATGCTGCGGTTATCGTTCAGCGGTTTATTTTTTTGAGCAGCTGTGCGCGCAGGGTGCGCGTGGCGTCGTCGTCCAGCGGCGCCAGCACGCGCCGCGCCGCCGGTGCGATGTGGGCGGCGGTGTCGGCGCCGGCTTCGAACACGTAGTGGCGGAACTGCTCCTGCCAGGCCGCGCGCTGCTCTGGCGGCAGCTCGCGGATCGTCATCAGCGCCATCAGCATCGCGTTGGTCGGCGTGTCCATGTAGTCCGGCACACAGCGCCACCAGTAGTTGACCAGCACATTGAAGGCGTCGAGCGCTTCGACGTGGTGCCACCACATGCTGGGGATGAAGATGGCGTCGCCGGGCCCCAGGTCGGCCACCTGCGCGTTCGCCAGCGCTTCGGCGTAGCGCGGAAACCGCTGCAAGTCGGGCTGCCTGACGTCGACCAGGCTGATGGCCTGGCCGGCCGGGGTGAAGTCGAGCGGGCCGACGTACAGGTTTCTCAGCTGGCCAGGCGGGAACAGGGTGAAGCGGCGGCGCCCGGCCGCCACGCAGGCGATATTGTCGGGCACGTCGTAATGGGCAGCGATGCGGGTGCGGTTGCCGATCCAGATGCTGGCGAGGGCGTCGCGCGCACCGAGGTCGATGTCGTTGTGGGCGCGGAAACCAGGCAGGCAGGTGTCGACGGTTGTCGAGCCCACGTAGATGGCCGGCGCCGGCGCGCTGGCCGCGTGTTTTTTCAGCTCGTCCAGCACGGTGTCGAGGCGCACGCGCACCGGCGCAAAATTAAAGCCCGACAGATCGTCGTTGTAGAAAAACCTGCCGTCGATGCCTGGTGCGCCCAGCATCGCGTTGACGGTGGCGTCGCGGTAAAAGCCGCGCAGGTAGGCGTCGGCGTTGCCGGCCAGCGCCGCCGCCACCATCGGCCAGTGGCGCACCAGGCCGCGCAGCACGACCGGCTCGGCCGACGCCAGCATCGCGTCGTCAAACGAGGCGGCGTCGATCTCGCGCATCGGCCTGGCAGGCGTCACGTTCGCCGTCATGTTGCGCGCGCGGCGTGCAGGCGGTTCTTGCGTTCGATGAGGGCGCGAAAATTCGACAGCGAGGCCACCGCCATGAAGATCGCCTGCAGGTAGCCGGCGCGGTGCAGTTCGCCCAGCACCGATGCCTCGAGCTGCGCCAGGCGCTCCTCATGAATCGCATAAAAGCCCGCCAGGCGGCCCTGGGTGCCGTCGTCGAGCTCCACATCGAGCACGAACGATTCGAGCAGTTCGAGCGACACCAGCGCCGACATGAACAGCGCGGTGGCCTGCAGGCCCTGGTGCAGCATCAGCAGGCTTGAATTGACGTTTTCCAGGTACTCGGTGGTGCCGCCGTGCGGCAAAAACACCGGCTCGCCATCGATGTTCGAGCAGCGCGGGCTGTCCATGTCGACGTGCACCATCAGCTCGTCGCCAGCGACGCCGATCAGGAACGGCTGGCGCGCCACGCTGAGCGGCACGGTGGGGCTGTCCCAGCCCGCCTCGCTCAAGAACAGGTTCTCGCCTTCGACAAGGCCCAGCATGGCCACCGGTTCGAAGCGGGCGCCGTCGTCGGTTTTGCGAAACACGATCGGGTAGTGCGCCTGCAGCTCGCGAAATTCGGCCGGGAAGGTGGGCGCGAACATGTGCTGGTCGCCCAGGCCCTCGCCATGGCCGGTACGGATGCGCAGGTGCTTGTGGTCGACGTTGTTGAGCAGGACAGGGTTGGACATGCGGTGCTTTCGATTGGTGGCGGTTTCAGATGGACGGCAGGCCGTGGCGGGCAATGTGGGCCAGCAGGCTGCGGTTGTCGGGCAGGGCGGGGAGCATGCGGCGGGTCAGCGTGGCGGCCTCGCGGAAGTACTGGTCGGCCAGGTCCGCGCTGTCGCTGCCGCGCAAGGTGGCGGCGCCATCGAAGCGCATGCCGTACAGGATGTACTGGTAGCTGGCGGCGGGGAACACCTCGCCGGTGCGCGGAAAGTCGCTGCGCGAGGGAGCGCGGTGGCGCCACAGCTGCAGCAGTTCGCGCAGGCGCTCGGGGATGCTGGCCGCTTCGCGGTGGTCGCGCCAGAAGTCGCTGTCGTTCCTCCGGCTCAGCACATAGTGCAGCTTCAGGAACTCGATGACCCGTTCCCAGCGATAGGTAAAACTGTCGTTGAAGCGGCGCGCGATGATGTCCATCGTCGCGCGGTCGGCCGGCAGGTCGTCCGATATCGCGATGGCGGCCATTTCAACGAGTGCCAGCGCGGACGCTTCGAGCGGCTCGATGAAGCCGCTGGACAGGCCGACGGCAACGCAGTTGCGCTGCCAGAAGCGTTCGCGGTAGCCGGGCGTAAAACTGATCTTGCGCGGCTGCCGGACGTCGACCCCGCCGCTGGTGGCGTCGATGTAGGCGCGCAGCGCGGTCTCCGCGTCGGCGTCGCTGCAATGGGCGCTCGAATACACGTGGCCGACGCCGCGCCGCGTCGGCAGGCCGATGTCCCAGATCCAGCCGGCGCGCTGGGCGGTGGCGGTGGTCTGCGAAGCGATCGGGCTATCGGCATCCGGGTAGGGCAGCTGTACCGCCAGCGCGGTGTCGTTGAAGAGGACGTGTTTTTGTTTGACCAGCGGCACGCCGAAGTGCTGGCCCAGCAGCAGCGAACGCACGCCGGTGCAGTCGATGAACAGGTCGCCGGCCAGCTCGCCGTGCTCCCGCGTGGAGAGCGATGCGATGTCGCCGGCGGCGTCGCTGCGCACGCCGTCGACGTGATCGGCGATAAAGCGCACGCCGAGCTTTTCGACGCAGTGCGTCTTCAGGAAGGCGCCGAACTTGCCGGCGTCGAGATGGTAGCCGTAGTTGGCTACCGCTGCGAACTGCGGCGTCGATGCCTGCTTGGGCGCCTTGCCCTGCGCGCACAGGTGCGGCTGAAAACTGACAAGGTCGGCAAACGGCACCTCGCCATGCCGGCTCTGCCAGTGCGCCACCAGGTCGGTCTCGCCGAAGCCTTGCGGCAGCACGAAGGGGTGATAGTAGGAGTCGCCCGGGCCGCCATCGACCCAGCCGTCGAAGCGCGAGCCCTGCTTGAAGGCGGCGTCGCACGCGGTGAGGAAATCGCTTTCGCGCACGCCGATGCGGCGCAGCGTATCGCGCATCGACGGCCAGGTGCCTTCGCCCACGCCAATCGGCGCGACGTCGGGCGATTCGATCACGGTGACCTGCACGCCGCCGCGCTGATGGTCGGCGGCGATGATGGCTGCGCTCAGCCAGCCGGCCGAGCCGCCGCCGACGATGACGATGCGCTGTGGCTTGTTCAAGGTACGATGATCCATTCGTCTGGAGGTGGAGAAGGTCCGAAGCCCGGGAAAGTCTAACCGAAAACGGCCGCTGTGAGACAGCGGCCGCGATCGTTCAACAAGGCGCGCCTCAGAACTTGTAGCGCGCGCCGATCATGTAGCGCGGGCCGGCCTGGGTGGCGTACAGCACCTGCGTCTTGGTGCGGCCGTGGACGCGCTGGGTTTCGTTGGTCAGGTTGATCGCCTCGACCTGGAAACTCAGTTTGTCGTTGTACGCGTACGTCACCGATACATCGAGCTGGCCGAACGGTTCGGTGTAGTTCGGGTTCGGACCGTAGCCGTCGAAGGTCGACGACAGGAACTCGCCGCGCCAGTTGTAGGCCGCGCGCGCGGTCCACTTCGAGTTTTCGAAGATGCCGACCAGGTTCGCCGAGTTCGACAGGCCCAGCAGCGCGAACTGTTCCCCCTGCGACGCGTTGTCGTACTTCAGGCCCGAATGCACCCAGGTGTAGTTGGCCTGCACGCCAAAGCCGCTGTTGCCGAACATGTGCTGCAGATTGACCTCGGCGCCGTGCAGGCTGGCGTCCTTCGCGTTGCTGAAGGAGTTGATCCGGAAGTTGGCGATCGGGTCGCTCGGCTGGCCGACGATGGTGCCGGTGGCGTTGCCGGTATCGTCGTCCTTGCCGCGGGTGACCCCTGGCGCGGTCGGGTGGTTGCGGAAGATGAAGTTGCGGATGCAGACCGCATCGGTGCCGCAACCGCTGGCCGCGGCCTGGTTCCACAGGGCGCCGCCGACCGGCGTATGCAGGGCGAACGGCTGCGCGGTGAAGGTGCTCTGGCCGGCGTAGTCCTTCAGGTTCTTGTGGAACACGCCGAGCGAGGCGAAGCTGGACTTGGTGTAGTACCACTCGGCCGACAGGTCGAGGTTTTTCGACTTGACCGGTTTCAGGGCAGGATTGCCTTGCGAGCCGGTGCCGCCGTTGACGCGAGCCAGCTGGTCGAGCGTCTGGCCGCCCTGGATCTGGTCGTAGCGCGGCCGGCCGATGGTTTCGCCGTAGCTGGCGCGCAGCTTGACGTCCTTGCGCACGTCGATGTCGAAGTCCAGGCTTGGCAGCAGGTGGTGATAGCTGCCGCCCAGGGTGGTGAAGGTGGGGGCGCCGAATCCGACCGAAAACTCGTTGGCCGAGACCATCGTGATGCTGGTGGCCGACGGCACCAGCGCGGTTGACGAGACATCGGTCTTCTCGTAGCGCAGCCCGATGCCGGTGTGGATCGGCATGGCGGTGTTCCAGTCGGTGTTGAACTGCAGGAAGCCGCTCCTGGTTTTTTCGCCGGTGCGGCGGTCAGTGTCGTAGGTCGTTTTCGGCAGGTACAGGTTTGGCAAACCGGAGGCGTTGGCGGCGAGCTGGCGTACCTGGGCAAAGTTAAAGGTGTAAAACTGGTTGAACAGCTTGGTGCTGTCGCTGCCGTCGATCTGGTCGAAGTACTGGCGCACCGTATCGGCGTGCCACACGGTGCTCGGGTAGTCGGCCGGGCTGGTGGCGCCGCCCCAGGTGTCGCGCTGCTGGTTGGAGAAGGCCGAGCGGTTGTCGACCTTGGTGGCGGCCAGGCCGAAGTTCAGCTGCGACGCTTCGCGCACCTTCCAGCGCCCGCTGACCTGGGCCTGCGCGACTTCGCCTTTCATGTAGCCGTTCTGGAAAGTCGAACCGGTGACCTGCTGGCGCGCCTTGACGAAATCGGCGCCCTCGATCGACAGCACCGGGAAGTCTTTCGTGAAGTCGGCGCTGGTGGTGCCGCGCGAGAAGCTGGCGCTTCCCAGCGTATTGTTCGAGCCGAACGGACTGTCGGCCTTCGATTCGGCGGTCGACTTGTGGGCGTCGAATTCGAGTTTCAGGTCGCTGGTGGCGCGCCAGGCCAGGTTGATGCCGATCGCATTGTTCTGCGTCTTGGTGGCGAAATCGGCGGCGCCCATGGCGATGTCGCTGTTGGCCGGGTTGATGATTTCGGTGTAGACCAGCGGACCGGACACCGGGCCCGGACTCCACGTGCTGGTCGACGGGCCGAAGTTGAACCAGGCCGAGATGTCGTTGCGCTTGGTCTGGATCTTGTTTTCGGAATAGGTATAGTCGAGCGTGGTCACCAGTTCCTTGATGGGTGCGAATTGCAACGTCAACTGGCCGTTGGTGCGCTGGCGTTTGATGCCGGTCATGCTGTAATTCAGGTTTTGCGGCACCGAATAGATGTCGTTCGGGGCAGGGCGGTTGGTGATGCCCGCTGCGCCAGGCGTGCCTGGTTGCGGAATCGTGCCCCAGTTGTTTTCGTCGCCCCTGAACGGGCCATGCCAGCCGCTCGACACCGCGGCCTGGTTGGAGCCGCTGTTGCGCTCCTGGTAACTGCCCGATACGGCCACGCCGAAGCGGCCGTCGGCCGAGGTGTTGCTGTAGATACCGGAAATCTCCGGCGTGACCTTTTTGCTATCCTTGACGTCGCCCGGCAGGTTGTTGTTGGACGTGTCGTGCACCGCCTTGACGCCGATGCTCGAGACCAGGCCCGGCCGCGCGAAGGGGCGGGCGGTCATGACGTTGAGGGTGGCGCCGATGCCGCCGGTGGGCGAATCGGCGCGGCTTGTCTTGTAGACCTGGATCTGCGACACCGCTTCCGAAGCGAGGTTGGCGAAATCGAACGAGCGGCCGTTCAGGTCGCCCAGGTTCGAAGTCGCCATCTGGCGGCCGTTGAACAGCACCATGTTGAAGTCGGGACCGACGCCGCGCACGGTCACCTTCTGGCCTTCGCCGTTGTTGCGGTCGATCGACACGCCGGAAATGCGCTGCAGCGCTTCGGCCAGGTTGGTGTCGGGGAATTTGCCGATGTCCTCGGCGACGATGCCGTCGACCAGGCCGTCGGAGTTGCGCTTGAGGTTCAGCGACGATTGCAAGCTGGCGCGCAAGCCCGTCACGACCACGGTCTGCACTTCAGCGCCGGCCGGGCTGAGGCTGGCGCCGGCGGTCGATTGAGCGAAAGTAACACCTGGCGTCACCAGGGCCGCGCAGGCACTGGCTACCGCAAGGCTGAGGTAAGTCTGCTTTGCCTTTGGATATTGCATCTTGTCTCCTAATTGTTTATGTGCCGGCATGCTCGTTAGTGGTCATGGCTGCCGTATCGCTGTTGCTGTACTACGGTTCGTCGCTGTGCTGCGTGTGCCTCGCTTTCTATGGAGTGGAAACGTTTCCATCCGAGGTTTCGTGAATATTAAGGTTCCTGAAAAATATTGTCAATCGATTATTGGGAGCTTTTGCTTGCGGCCGGTTGATATACCCGCACGTAGTCAATTTCCATCTGCTGCGGCAGGCTGCTGTCGACCACCGCGCGGCCCAGGTCGCCGCCGATGGCCAGGTTGAGCAGCAGGTATTGCGGACTGGCGAAGGGCCATTTCTGATAGTCGCCGTCGCCCGGGTTGCGCAGTTCGTTGTAGGCGCGGCCGTCGACGGCGATCACCAGCTGGTCCGGCGTCCAGCGCAGCTGATAGTTGTGGAACGCGGTGCAGGCGTCCGGCACCGGCGTCGTCTTCGTGTTCGGGGTATTTTTCGGCCAGTTCTGGGCGCCCGTGTAAATGCTTCCGAGCACTTCGCCCGGCTTGCTGCCGACATGCTCCATGATGTCGATCTCGCCGTCCACCGGCCAGCTGCCCCTCGTGCCCAGCATCCAGATGGCCGGCCAGGTGCCTACGCCGCACGGCAGCCTGGCGCGCACTTCGATGAAGCCATAGGTCCAGCTGGCCAGGCCGCGGGTGAACAGGCGCGCCGACGAGTAGGCCTGGCCGCCGTGGTCGGGCAGGCCGCGCAAGCTTTCGCGCCGCGCCGTAATGATCAGTTTGCCGCCTTCGACGCGGCTGTTCTCCAGCCGGGCGCGGGCGTAATACTGCAGCTCGTGATTGAACCAGCCTTGCTTGTTGTAGGCGGTGTCGTAGGCCCACTTGGCCGCATCGGGCAAGCCGTCCTGGTCGAATTCGTCGGACCAGGTCAGCTGCCAGCCGGCCGGCACGGTGATCGCCGTCGCGGCGGTGCCGGCACCAGCGGCATGGGCTGAGCCGACGACGAGCGCCAGGCAGATGCCGATCCATGACGCTGTTCTGGTACTGAAATGATCCATTCGCGGGTCCTTTGGAAACCTTTCCAATTTGTGGCTTGAATATAGCACCCTTATATTTTTAAAGTCAATTTGCAGCGCCGCACGGATCGGCAAATTCCTTGGCGGGAAGAGCGTCGCGCAGAGCGGCGCAGGGGGCGAAAAAAATATTTTATGGCGTGCTCCGATGTGTTGCTTTTTACGCAGCCGTAGGGTTCCGCGCGGGCCGGATTGCCGCCCCGGCGAAGTTATGGCAAAGTGCGCTGTCAGCAAGCGCGGCCTTGAATCGTTGACATCGGTTTTACCCCGGTGCTATAGTCGGGCCAGCAAAGTGGTAACGTTTCCACTTGGCGCAAGATAATGAGCGGATCCCAGGTCCGCCGCACCTCAGGAGACAGGATGCACCCAAATCGCATGACGGCGCTGGCTGGCGCCTTGCTGTGCGCCGCGCTGCCGCTGGCAGCGGTGAGCCCGCTGGCATCGGCCGCGGCGCCGGCGCGCGGTCCCACCGCCGAAGTGATCCACTGGTGGACCTCGGGCGGCGAATCGGCCGCGGTCAAGCAGGTCGCGCAGGCCTACCGCGCCGCCGGCGGCACCTGGATCGACACGGCAATTGCCGGCGGCGACCAGTCGCGCGCCGTCACCATCAACCGCATCGTCGGCGGCAATCCGCCCACCGCCGCCCAGTTCAACACCTCCAAGCAGTTCCTCGACGTAATCGAGCAGGGCATGCTCAACAACGTCGACGACGTCGCCGCGAAGGAGGGCTGGGAACAGATGCTGCCGGCGCCGATCGTCAACGTCATCAAGGTCAAGGGCCACTGGTACGCGGTGCCGCTGAACATCCACATGCAGACCTGGATCTGGTACTCGCAGGCCGCCTTCAAGAAGGCCGGCATCGCAAAAGAGCCGGCGACGATGGACGAACTGTTCGCCGCGCTCGACAAGCTCAAGGCCGCCGGCATCGTGCCGCTGGCCCACGGCGGCCAGGCCTGGCAGGAGACGGTGCTGTTTTCCGCCGTCCTCGCCAACCTCGGTGGGCGCGAATTGTACCTGGCGGTGATCCGCGACCGCGACCAGAAAGCGATTGCGTCCGACGCCTTCAAGAAGGTGCTGCTGGCCTTCAAGCGCTTGCAGACCTACGTCGATGCCGGCTCGCCGGGGCGCAACTGGAACGACGCCACCGCCATGGTCTCGGGCGGCAAAGCGGGCGTGCAGATCATGGGCGACTGGGTCAAGGGCGAATTCACCGCCGCGCGCCAAGTGGCCGGCAAGGATTACGGCTGCATCGCCGGCCTCGGGCCGACGGTGCCGTACCTGATCCAGGGCGACGTGTTCGTGTTCCCGAAAACGTCGAACCCGGCTGCCGTGCGCGCGCAAAAGCTGCTCGCCAGCGTGGTGGTGGCGCCGGCCACCCAGCTCGCCTTCAGCCAGCTCAAAGGATCGATCCCGGTGCGCATGGATGTCGACGCCACCAAGCTCGATGCCTGCGCGCAGAAGGGCATGGCCGTCATGAAGGACAAAGCGCGCCAGATCGGCGTGACCGAGGTGTACCTGACGCCCGACCAGAACGGCGCCATCCAGGACGTGTTGACGGCCTACTGGAACACCGCCATGCCGGTCGAGAAGGCGCAGAAGAACTTCGCCGCGGCGCTGAAGAACAGCTAGATGACGATGCCAGAACCCAGCGTATTGCGGCCGGCAGCACTGGCGCCAGGCCGCGCGCCTTGGCGCTTGCCCCGCGTGACGCCGTACGCCGCGCTGCTACCGATGGCGCTGACGGTGCTAGTGGCCTACATCGGCGGCGTGCTGTGGACCTTGCGCACCTCGTTTACCAATTCGCGCACTTTCGCATCCGACCAGTTCATCGGCCTGGCGCAGTACGAGCGCTTGTTCGGCAACGAGCGCTGGCTGCTGTCGCTGCATAACCTGGCCATCTACGGCGTGCTGTTCATCGCCGCCTGCGTGGTGATCGGCTGCCTGCTGGCGATCTTCATCGACCAGCACGTGACCGGCGAAGGCGTGCTGCGCACCGTTTTCCTGTATCCGTACGCGATGTCGTTCGTGGCCACCGGCCTGGTGTGGCAATGGCTGCTCACGCCCGGCCCGGGCGCCAGCTTCGACTGGATCGTCGACCAGGACATGGTGATCTACACCGTCGTCATCGCCGGCGTCTGGCAGGCATCCGGCCTGGTGATGGCGCTGATGCTGGCCGGCCTGCGCGGCGTCGACCCTGAAATCTGGAAAGCGGCGCGCCTGGACGGCATCCCGGCCTGGCGCGTGTACCTGTCGATCGTGCTGCCGATGCTCGGCCCGACGTTTGCCACCGTGCTGTTGCTGCTGTCGACCGCGGTGGTCAAGCTGTACGACGCGGTCGTCGCCATGACCCAGGGCGGGCCCGGCATCGCCAGCGAAGTGCCGGCCAAGTTCATCATGGACCACTTGTTTTTGCGCTCGAATATCGGCCTGGCGTCGGCCGGCGCCATGGTGCTGCTGGCGCCCGTGCTGGCGATCCTGGTGCCGTATGCGTACGGCCGCAGCCGCCGCCGGCAGGGCGCGCGATGAAACACAGCGCCGAGCGCATCGGCATCTACGCCTTCCTCTTCAGCGCCGCGCTGTTCTTTTTGCTGCCGCTGTACGTCATGCTGGTCACCTCGGTCAAGTCGATGGACGAGATCCGCGCCGGCGGCATCTTCGCGCTGCCGCTGGCGCCGACCTTCGAGCCGTGGCGCCTGGCCTGGAGCGAGGTATGCACGGGCGCGGCCTGCGAAGGGGTGCGCGCCGGCTTCTGGAATTCGGTCGCCATCACCGTTCCCAGCACGCTGCTGCCGATCGCGCTGGGCGCCGTCAACGGCTATGCACTGTCGTTCTGGAAGCCGCGCGGCGGCGCCGTGCTGTTTGCCGTGCTGCTGGCCGGCGCCTTCATTCCGGTGCAGGTGATGCTGTACCCGATGGTGCGCATGATGGCAACGCTCGGCGTATTCGGTTCGATGCCGGCCATCGTGCTGGTGCACACGATATTCGGCATGCCCTTGATGACGCTCCTGTTCCGCAATTACTACGCCGGCGTGCCGCGCGAGCTGTTCCAGGCCGCGCGCATCGACGGCGGCAGCTTCTGGCGCATCTTCCTGCAGGTGATGCTGCCGATGTCGGCGCCGATCATCGTCGTCGCCGCCATCATGCAGGTCACCGGCGTGTGGAACGACTACATCCTCGGCCTGGTGTTCGCCGGCCGCGACAACCTGCCGATGACGGTGCAGCTCAATAACGTCATCAACACCACCACCGGCACGCGGCTGTACAACGTCAACATGGCCGCCACCGTGCTTACCGCGCTGCTGCCGCTGGCCGTCTACTTCCTGTCCGGCCGCTGGTTCGTGCGCGGCATCGCCGCCGGCGCGGTCAAGGGCTAACCGAGATGAAAAACTAATCCATGGCCAACGTCGCATTGCGCAAGCTGTCGATCACCCTCGGCGGCAACCAGGTCATCCGCGGCCTCGACCTCGACATCGCCGACGGCGAGTTCCTCGTGCTGCTGGGGCCTTCCGGCTGCGGCAAGTCGACCCTGCTGCACAGTATCGCCGGCCTGAACGACATCGACGGCGGCAGCGTCGAAATCGGCGGGCGCGACATGCGCGGCGTCGATCCGAGCCAGCGCGGCATCGGCATGGTGTTCCAGTCGTACGCGCTGTACCCGACCATGACGGTGGAAAAAAACATGTCGTTCGGCGCCCGCATCGCCGGCCTGCCGAAGGCGCAGATCGCCGAACGGGTGGCGCGCGCGGCCGCCATGCTGCAGCTGGGCGAACTGTTAAAGCGCAAGCCGGCCCAGTTATCGGGCGGGCAGCGCCAGCGCGTGGCGATCGGCCGCGCGCTGGTGCGCGAGGCGGCCGTGTTCCTGTTCGACGAGCCGCTGTCGAACCTCGACGCCAAGCTGCGCGCCGAGCTGCGGCGCGAACTCAAACTGCTGCACCAGAACCTTGGCGCGACCATGATCTACGTCACCCACGACCAGGTCGAGGCGATGACCCTGGCCAGCCGCATCGTCGTCATGCGCGAAGGGCAGGTGCAGCAGATCGGCACCCCGGCCGACGTCTACGAGCGTCCGGCCAACCTGTTCGTCGCCGGCTTCCTGGGAGCGCCGGCGATGAATTTCATCGCCGGCGAAGTCGACGCCCACGGTTTTTTCCGCGCCGGGCCGCTGCACGTCAAGCTGCGCCAGGCCTTGCCGCAGCGGGCAGTGCTGGGCGTGCGGCCGGAGCACATCCGCATCGAGGCGGGCGGCGCGCTGGCCGCCACGGTCGCGCTGGTCGAACCGATGGGCAACCACCAGGTCGTGTGGCTGGCCTGCGCCGGCCAGCAGCTCTCCGTCGTCGTGCAGGACAGCCGCCATTTCACGCACGGCCAGGCGGTCAGCTTAAATATCGACGCGGCGCGGGTGTCGCTGTTCGATCCCGATAGCGGAAAGGCTTTATCATATGCGGTCGAACAAGCACTGACTTTAGAAACGGATTGTATATAGTGGCCACCATCAAGGATGTAGCCCGCCTGGCGGGCGTCGGACTCGGCACCGCCTCCCGCGTCGTCAGCGGCAAGGGATCGGTGTCGCCGGCCACGCTCGAAAAAGTCAAGAAGGCGATCGAGACGCTCGACTTCCGGCCGTCGCACGCGGCCCGCTCGCTGCTGTCCGGATCTAGCCAGATGGTGGGCGTGTACATCCCGGTGTTGTCGGGCACCTTCTACACGCCGATCCTGCAGATCATCGACACCGAGCTGCGCGCCGCCGGTCTGCACATGGTGGTGGCCTTCGGCGTTGGCCTCGGCGACGAGCGCCGCCAGGCCATCGACGGCATTGAATTTTTGATGGAGCGCGGCTGCGACGGCCTGATCGTCATGACCAGCGCGTTGCAGGACGTCGACATCGAGGCGCTCGGCGCCAAGCAAAGCCAGATGGTGATCCTCAACCACATGTGCGGCGCCATCGCCGACCAGTGTTTCACGGTCGACCACGCGCTCGGCGGACGGCGCGCCGCCCGCACGCTGCTCGACTTCAAGCACCGCGACATCGCCGTCATTGCCGGGCCGGCGCGGCTGGCCGACAGCGTGGCGCGCATCTCCGGCTTCATGGCCGAGCTGAGCGAAAACGGCATCGACACGGCCAGCATGTGGATCGCCGAGAGCGATTTTTCGCCGGCCGGCGGCTGGAACGCGGCCAAGGAACTGATCGAATCGGGCAAGCCGATCAGCGCGCTGTTTTGCGCCAACGACGAGATGGCGGTCGGCGCGCTGAGCTACTTCCAGGAAGCCGGCATCCGCGTGCCGCACGACCTGTCGGTGATCGGCTACGACGACACCCCGAGCGCCGAATTCTCGGCCCCGCGCCTGACGTCGGTGCACATGCCGTGGCGCGAGATGACGCTCAACGGCGTCAATGCGCTGCTGAACCGCTGCTATGACCTGGAGCGCCCGGTGGCGCGCAATTTCCCCGTCACGATGACCCTGCGCGCGTCGCTGGCGACGGCCTCGCCGTTGAAAAAGCCATGACGCTTTTTTTTATACTTCAGCTGGAAACCTTTCCAACTGTGCCGCCAATCTGGCAGAATTGATTATTCCCCCGACCCCAATGCCCATGACGACACCATCTTGCCCCGCCTTTCAAGCACCCGTGCGCAGCGACTTCGCCGACGATTTCCTGTGGGGCAGCGCCACTTCGTCCTACCAGATCGAAGGCGCCACCGGCGAGGACGGCCGCGCCGAGTCGATCTGGGACCGCTTCGCCGCCACCCCCGGCAAGGTGCGCGACGGCGCCACCGGGCAGGTCGCCTGCGACCATTACCACCGCTGGCCGCAGGACCTCGACCTGGCGCGCGACATGGGCATGCGCGCGTACCGCTTCTCGATTGCCTGGCCGCGCATTTTTTCGGCCGTCGGCGGCGCGCCGAACCAGAAGGGCCTCGACTTTTATTCGCGGCTGGTCGACGGCATGCTCGAACGGGGCCTGCAGCCGTGGGCCACCTTGTACCACTGGGACCTGCCGCAGTACCTGCAGGACGAAGGCGGCTGGAACGCGCGCGCCACCGTCGATGCCTACCTCGAATTCGCCGACGTCATGACGCGCCGCCTCGGCGACCGGGTAAAACACTGGATCACCCACAACGAGCCGTGGTGCACCGCCATCATCGGCAATTACGAGGGCTTGCACGCACCGGGCCTGACCGATTTCAAGACGGCGCTGCAGGTGTGCCACCATGTGCTGCTCTCGCACGGCAAGGCGGTGCCGCTGATCCGCGCCAACGTGCCCGACGCGCAGGTCGGCATCGCCCTGAGCCTGCATCCGGTGCGCGCGGCCGGCGACAGCGCCGCCGACCAGGCAGCACTGGCGCGCCACGACGGGCTGCGCTACCGCTGGTTCCTCGATCCGCTGTTCGGCCGCGGCTACCCCCAGGCCACGCTCGACCAGGTCGGCGCGGCGGCCCCGCGGGTGGAAGACGGCGACATGGCGGCGATTGCCGTCGCCACCGATTTCCTCGGCGTGAACTACTATTTTCCCGAGACGATCCAGGATGCTCCCGGCAGCGGGCCATTGAACGCCGTCGTCGCCGCGCCGGAAGCGGGCAGCGAGACGACCGCGCTGGGATGGCCGGTGGCGCCGGACGGCCTGCCCGAACTGCTCGCGCGCATCGAGGCCGATTATCACCCGGGGCCGATCTACATTACCGAAAACGGCTCCTGCTACGACGACACGGTGGAAGCCGACGGCGCCGTGCTCGATGTCGGCCGGCGCGACTATCTGCAGCGCCACCTGGCCGCGTTGAAACAGGCGATCGATGGCGGCGTGCCGGTCAAGGGCTACTTCGCCTGGAGCCTGATCGACAATTTCGAGTGGGCCGAGGGTTACCGGCGCCGTTTCGGCCTGGTGCATGTCGATTACACTACCCAGCAGCGGCGCCTGAAGGCGAGCGGCCAGTGGTACGGCCAGTTCCTGAAGAGAGAGGGCAACGCGAAGAGTAGGGCGGAATCCTGATGCATTTATGTTGACGCCGCCTGTCTTTGCGGCGAGAATTGGAATCGTTTCCAAAAGCATGCCGAAGCGCCTGCCGGGGACATTTTTACCACCATAATAAAGTCGAGACACTGCATGAACATTCAACTGCGTCCCCTGGCGCTGGCGTGCGCCCTGGCAGCGATGACTGCCAGCCTTGCCCACGCCGCTCCCACAGCCGCCTGGCCCGTCGCCAGCAGCCCGATCGCCCGCGATGCCGCCATCGAAGCGCGCGTGGCCTCGATCCTTGCCGGCATGACCTTGGCGCAGAAGGTCGGCCAGATGACCCAGCCGGAAATCAAGAACGCCACCCCGGACGATGTGCGGCGCTACTACCTCGGCTCGGTCCTCAACGGCGGCGGCAGCTGGCCGAACAACGACAAGCACGCAACCGCCGCCGCCTGGCTGGCGCTGGCCGACCGCTATCACGATGCCTCGATGGCCACCGACATGGCCGTCAAGGTGCCGGTGGTGTGGGGCATCGACGCCATCCACGGCAACAGCAACGTGTATGGCGCCACGCTGTTCCCGCACAATATTGGCCTTGGCGCCGCGCGCGACCGCCGGCTGGTGCAGCAAATTGGCGCGGCCACCGCCCGCGCCGTGCGCGCCACCGGCATCGCCTGGGTGTTCGGTCCGACCATCGCCGTGGTACGCGACGACCGCTGGGGGCGCACCTACGAGAGCTTTTCGGAAGACGCGGCACTGGTGAGAAGCTATGCCGGGCCGTATGTGGCCGGCCTGCAGGGAAAACTCGGTAGTGCCGACGGCGTGATCGCCACCGCCAAGCACTTCATCGGCGACGGCGGCACCGACCAGGGCAAGGACCGCGGCGTGACCCGCATCGACGCCGCGCAGATGAGCGCTGTCCACGCGCAAGGCTACGGCGCCGCGCTGGGCGCCGGCGCGCAGACCGTGATGGCCTCGTTTAACAGCTGGCACGACGCCGCCGCCGGCGTAGATTACGGCAAGATCCATGGCAGCCGCGCGCTGCTCACCGATCTGCTCAAGACCAAGATGGGTTTCGACGGCATTGTCGTCAGCGACTGGAACGGCATCGGCGAAGTACCCGGCTGCCGCGACGACAGCTGCCCGCAGGCGATCAACGCCGGCATGGACATGGTGATGGTGCCCGATGCCTGGAAAGCGTTCATCGCCAATACCATCGCCCAGGTCGAGCGCGGCGAGATCCCGATGGCGCGCATCGACGACGCCGTCACCCGCATCCTGCGCGTCAAGCTGCGCGCCGGCCTGTTCGGCAAGCGGCCGTCCGACAATCCATACGCTGGCAAGGACGCCGCGCTGCAGGACCGCGCGCTGGCGCGGCGCGCCGTGCGCCAGTCGCTGGTGCTGCTCAAGAACGAAGCGAAGGGTTCCGCGCTGCCGATCGCCGCGGGCAAAAAAATCCTGGTGGTTGGTAAAAGCGCCGACAGCCTGCCCAACCAGACCGGCGGCTGGTCGCTGACCTGGCAGGGCAGCGACAACGTCAACGCCGATTTCCCACACGCCGACACCATCCTGGCCGGCATCCGCCAGGCCGCCGGCGCCGCCAACGTCACCTACAGCCTCGATGGCCGGGACAGCGATGGCAAGGCGCTCGACGTCAGGCAGTTCGACGCCGTCGTCGCCGTCATCGGCGAGCGCCCTTACGCCGAGGGCGACGGCGACATCGGCCCGGCCGGCACGCTGCGCCACAGCAGCCGCTATCCCGAGGACCTGGCGTTGCTGCAGGCAGTGTCCGGCAAAGGCAAGCCGGTGGTGACGGTGTTCGTCGCCGGGCGACCTTTGTTCGTCAACGACCTGCTCAACCTGTCGGACGTATTTGTCGCCGCCTGGCTGCCCGGCACCGAGGGCGGCGGCGTCGCCGACCTGCTGGTGGCCGGCCGCAAGCGGGTCGACTTCAGCGGCAAGCTCAGTTTCTCGTGGCCGCGCGCCGCCTGCCAGACGTCGCTCAATCTCGGCGACGCCAATTACGCGCCGCTGTTCGCCTACGGTTACGGCTTGCGCGCCGCCGCCCGCTCGCGCCTGGGCCAGCTGGACGCGGCCTATCCGGCCGGCGGCTGCGGCGTCAGCAACAGCCTGCCGATCCATGGCCAGGCCGACCGCGCCAGCTTTCCGCTGCAGGTGCGCGCCGGCGGTGTCGCCACCTTGCTCGGCGCCGACCTGAATGCCATCATCAGCGTGCCTGGCCTGACAGTGAAAACCGCGCAGATCAACACCCAGCAGGACGCCCGCATGGCCACCTGGAGCGGGCCGGCCGCTTTCGAAGCGCGCGGCACGAGGCCGATGGTGCTGCCGAAATCGGTACTCGAAGGCGGCGTGCTGCGCTTCGATACCATCGTGGGCAGCGCGCCGGCTGCCGGCGTCAAGGTCACCGTCGGCATGCTCTGTAACGGCAATGCCTGCGGCGCTTCGCTTCCCGCCACCGCCTTGTTCGCCGGCCTGGCCGGCAAGGGCAAGCAGACCGTCAAGATTCCGCTGGCCTGCTTTACCGCCGCCGGCGCCGACCTGGCCGCCATCGATGCGCCGTTCGCGGTCAGCGCCGACGGGCCTTTCGCCGCGTCGTTCGCCAACATCGAAGTGTTGGGCGGCGCCGCCGGCGCCGCCGACACGGTGCCCTGCGGAGCGCTGCGATGACCGAACTGCGCCTGCTGGCCGACATCGGCGGCACCAACGCCCGCTTTGCGCTGCAGGGCGCCGCCGGCGCGTTGCAAGCGATCGACGTGCTGGCCTGCGCCGACTACCCGACCCTGGGCGACGCCATCGACGCCTACCTGGCGCGCGCGGCGCAGCAGGGCATCGACACCGGCGCCATCGCCCGCGCGGCGATCGCGATTGCCAATCCGGTCGAGGACGACCTGGTGCGCATGACGAACCACCACTGGAGCTTTTCGATCGCCCGCCTGCGCGCCGAGCGCGGCCTGCGCACGCTGCTGGTGGTGAACGATTTCGCCGCGCTGGCGATGGCCCTGCCGTTCTTGCGCGCCGACCAGCGCGAGCGCATCGGCGGCGGCGTCGAGACGGCCGGCAAGCCGATTGGCCTGATCGGCCCCGGCACGGGACTGGGCGTGTCGGCCGTGATGCCCTGCGGCGAACACTGGATGGCGCTGGCAGGCGAGGGCGGCCACGCCAGTTTCGCGCCGGGTAACGACGACGAGCTGCGCATCCTGCAGGCGTTGTGGCAGGACTTCGGCCACGTCTCCGCCGAGCGCCTGCTGTCGGGCATGGGCCTGGAGCTGATCCACCGGGTGCTGGCCGGCGAACGCCTGGCCGCCGCCGACATCACCAGGCGCGCGCTGGCCGGCGATGATGCGGCGTGCGAGCGCACCGTGGCGTGCTTTTGCGGAGTGCTTGGCAGCGTGGCCGGCAACGTCGCCCTGACCCTGGGCGCCACCGGCGGCATGTACATCGGCGGCGGCATCGTGCCGCGACTTGGGCGTTTGTTCGCCGCCTCCGACTTTCGCCGCCGCTTCGAAGACAAGGGCCGCTTGTCGAGCTACCTCGCACGCATTCCGACCTGGCTGATCACCGAACAATACCCGGCCCTGGTCGGCGTGGCGGCCATGCTGGCGGCGGCCATCGAGGAAGACGGCGGCGCAGGCACGCAAACCGGCAACGCACACTAGCGGGCGTTAAGTCCATATCGTCACCAAACAAAAGGAACCAGCATGGAAACCGCAGTCAAACCCGCAGCGCTCTCGCCCGGCCAGGACCACATCGACAGCGACGGCGCACGTTCGCACCGCAGCGCGCTGGTGATCGTCACCATCCTGTTTTTCATGTGGGGTTTGCTCACGTCGCTCAACGACGTGCTGATCCCGCACCTCAAGGCCATCTACACGCTCACGTACCTCCAGGCGATGCTGGTGCAGTTCTGCTTTTTCGGCGCCTACTTTCTGGTATCGATTCCGGCCGGCGCGCTGATTCGCCGCATCGGCTACCAGAAGGGCGCGGTGGTGGGCCTGTTGATCGCCGCCGGCGGCTGCGCGCTGTTCTATCCGGCTTCGCAAAGCGGCTATGCGCTGTTCCTGTTCGCGTTTTTCGTGCTCGCCTCGGGCATCACCATCTTGCAAGTGGCGGCCAATCCCTACGTCACCGTGCTCGGCGCCGCGCGCACGGCATCGAGCCGCCTGACGCTGACGCAGGCGTTCAATTCGCTCGGCACCGCGGTCGGCCCGTTTGTCGGCGGCATCCTGATCCTGTCGGCCGGCGCGCTGGCGGCCGACCAGCTGTCGGCCTTGCCGGCGGCCGAGCAGGCAGCCTACCGGGCGCGCGAAGTGGCCACGGTGCAGGGTCCTTACATTGGGCTGGCGATCGCGCTGGCGGTGCTGGCGCTGGCCTTTGCCGCCGTGCGCCTGCCGAAAATCGTCCATGCGCCGGACGCCGCCGGCAAGGCCGATGGCGACAGCGCGCTGGCCCACCGCCACCTGGTGTGGGGCGCGCTGGCCATCTTCCTGTACGTCGGCGGTGAAGTCAGCATCGGCAGTTTTCTGGTCAACTTCCTCGGCGAAGGGGACGTGGCCGCCATGCCGGCGGCCACCGCCGCCAAGTACGTCAGCGTCTACTGGCTCGGCGCCATGGTCGGCCGCTTCATCGGCTTTGCCGTCATGCGCACCGTCAGCCCCGGCAAAACGCTGGCCTTCAACGCCTGCTTCGCGATCGCCCTGGTGGTCACCGCCATCGTCGCCGACGGTCCGGTGGCGATGTGGGCGATCCTCGCCGTCGGCCTGTGCAACTCGATCATGTTCCCCACTATTTTCAGCATGGCTCTGCACGGCCTGGGCAAGCACACCGGCCAGGGCTCGGGCATCTTGTGCATGGCCATCGTCGGCGGCGCGCTGGTGCCGTTCGCCCAGGGCCTGATGGCCGACACCATGGGGCTGCGCATCAGCTTCGTGGTGCCGGCGCTGTGCTATGCCTTCATCGTGTTCTTCGGCCTCAAGTACGCGGCCCTGCACAAGAGCGCCTGAGCATTACCCACTGATTCGCGTCCACTGAAAGGAAGTCGTCTTGAACACCACCGAGATTTTTCTGCTGGCGATGTTGTTGATCTTTTCGATTCCCTGGCTGATCTGGCGCCTTGGCCGCACCGATTACTGGGCGCCGCTGGTGGTGGTGCAGATCATCGTCGGCATCGTGCTCGGACCGGGCATGCTGGGCCGGGCCTATCCCGAGTATTACCAGTTCATCTTCAACCCCGCCGTCATCGGCGCCCTCAACGGCATTGCCTGGTGGGCGGTGATGCTGTTCGTGATGATTGCCGGGATCGAGCTCGATCTCGCCAAGGCCTGGCAGCACCGCCGCGAAAGCGCCGTCACCGCCTCGCTGGCGCTGGGCGTGCCGATGGTCGCCGGCAGCGTCGTCGGCATCGCCTTGCTGGGCTATGCGGGATGGGTCGGCAGCAAAGCGCTGCCCTGGCAGTTCGTGCTGGGCGTTGGCATGTCGTGCGCCGTCACGGCATTGCCGATCCTGGTGCTGCTGCTTGAAAAACTGGAGATACTGCGCCAGCCGATCGGCCAGCGCATCCTGCGCTACGCCAGCATCGACGACATCGCCATCTGGGGCGTGTTGGCGCTGATCCTGCTGGACTGGGAACGAGTCGGCCGCCAGGTGGGCTTTCTGCTCGCCTTCGGCATCGCTACTATTCTGTACCGCCGCCTGATGGTGCGCATTCCCCATGCCGACCGCTGGTACGTGGCGCTGATCTGGCTGGCCGCCTGCGCTTTTGGCGCCGACTGGTCGGGCCTGCACTACATGGTCGGCGCCTTCCTGGCCGGCGTGGTGATGGATGCGGCCTGGTTCGACCAAAGCAAGATGGACATGCTGCGCAATCACGTGCTGATCGTCCTGATGCCGGTCTTTTTCCTCAGCACCGGCCTGCGCACCAGCTGGGAGCTGGGCGGCGCCGCCGTCTTCGTCGCCGCCGCCGCGCTACTGGTCGCCTCGATCGGCGGCAAATTGATCGGCACCCACATCGCCGGCAAGGTGCTCGGCTGGGAGCCGGGCGAAGCGGGCATCATCGGCTGGCTGCTGCAGACCAAGGCGCTGATCATGATCATTTTCGCCAACGTACTGCTCGACAAGCAGATCATCACCGCCGCCACCTTCACCGCGCTGCTGTTGATGGCGGTGGCCAGCACCATGCTGACGGTGCCGGTGGTGTACCCGCGCCTGAACCGCATGCGCCAGCTGATTTTCCGCACCACCTGAGGCCCCTGGCGCGGTTGCGGGCGGCCACGGGCCGCGTCCGCGCCCGTGGGTCTCCCATCAGTGTGCAGGGGGAGCGACCGGCCGCATGAGCTTCAACTATGACCCTTCCCATTTTCTTCTGACCTCACTCGACTTGCCTGTGACAAGTCAGGTCATCGAGGCCAGCCACGAGGTGCCTTACCTGTGCATGAGACTGAAGCTGGACATTGCAATGGTCCGGGAACTCGTCAGCGGCGGGCCGGCACCCGTCGCGACACCGGTCAACGACCGCGGTCCGGCGATGGCGATTGCTGAAACGACCGCCGATTTTCTCGATGCCTTCTGCCGCCTTTTGGATCTTCAACATGCTCCGCACGACGTCGAATTCATGAGCGGCTTGATCATGCGTGAAATCATTTACCGCATCCTTGGCAGCGACGAAGGTCAACGTCTTCGCTCGATCGCGACCACAGGGGAGAACAGTCAGCGAACGGCCAAGGCTGTCGAATGGATTAGGGATAACTTTACAAAACCACTGCGCATGGAAATGCTGGCCGATGTCGCATGCATGGGTGTCTCGACACTTCACCACCATTTCCGAGCGCTGACGTCCATGAGCCCGCTTCAATATCAGAAACAGCTGCGCCTCCATGAGGCGCGCCGGCGGATGCTTGCGGACGGTCTGGATGCGGCGCATGCCGCCTTCGAGGTCGGCTACGAAAGTGCCAGCCAATTTAATCGAGAATACAGCCGGCTTTTTGGCCAATCGCCAATGCGTGACGTGCGTGCATTGCGGGTCGTACGCAATGGCGAACTCCGCTAGGAAAATCGCACTGGATGGCTACCAGTTTGCAAACAATTTCAGGGAATAAAAATGAATATTTCTAAGGATCGGCCTGTGTAGCTTCCGAAAATCTGCAACCAGTTTTCGGTCCTGATCCGAAAGCTATCCGCGGTGATAGTCGCCTCTTTTCAATGGTTTCAACGTCGCCTACGCCCAAGGGCAACAAATGATGGTGCGGATCTCGGAAATTGAAGTGGACGCCAGGTACCTCGAACAGTACAAAGCAGTTCTCAAGGAGGAAGCGGAAGACTCGGTGAGACTGGAGCCCGGAGTGATCGCCATTTTCCCGAGTATCAACGGGAAAAGGATACCGAGTTCAGGATTCTTGAGATGTATGCAAATCGCGCGGCTTATGAGGCGCACCTCAAGACCCCACATTTCCAGAAATACAAATCAACGACATCCCATATGGTCAAATCACTCAAGTTGGTTGATATGCAAGCGCTCGATCCTGAAACCATGTCGAGAATGTTCAAGAAGATGAAAAGTCATTAGTCAACCGACGGCCCCGGCCTGCCGAGTCCGCCGGTACGTATCTGCCTTACAGCGACTTCAGGAACGCGAGCAAGGCGTCTCTCTCCACCTTCGACAGCTTCTCGAAGCGCTGGCGCGATGCGGCGCCTTCGCCGTCGTGCCACAGGATCGCTTCGGTCAGGTTGCGCGCGCGGCCATCGTGCAGGTAGCCGACCGTGCCGGCCGCGCCGATGACCTTCTCGCTGTAACCCAGGCCCCACAGCGGCGCGGTACGCCACATGTTGCCCTTCGCCTGGCCTTCGACCAGATTGTCGGCCAGGCCGGCGCCCATGTCGTGCAGCAGCAGGTCGCTGTACGGCCGGATGGTCTGGTTGCGCAGTTCGGCGAACAGGTGACCCGGTCCGGTCTTGATCTCGGCCGTATGGCAGGCGGCGCAGCGCATGCCCTGGAACAGCGTGGCGCCGGCGCGCACTTGCGCCGGATTGACGTTCAGCTCTTCGGTCGGTGCGACGCCTTTCGGAAAGCCGCTGGCGATGCTGCGCTGAGCAGGCACCGCCACCAGCGCCAGGTAGCGCGACAGCCTTCGCTGATACCTTTCTGCGCGCCGGCCGCGGCGCAGCCGGCCGGGTCTGTCGTGCAGCTGCGGTCAGGGTACACCGGCGAAGTTACCGCCATGTCGTTGAACAGCGCGGCGGCCGTCTGGTGGCGCAGCGTCGCCTTCGACGCCTTCCAGCTTCATTATGGGCGCCAGTGGTGAAGTTGGTGTGCACCAGGCGGCGGCCTTCGACGAGAAGAGCGGACGACATGCCCGGCCGGTAGGTGACCGTTGATCTGGTCCCGTATTGTTGTTTCGAAACAACTCGTATGCAAAAAGAATTCGCCCAGCGCCGCCGCAGCGTAATTAATCTGTGTCAGTCTCTTTGCATATCACGCGCGTATCGCAAAAAGGGGCTCGATCGCGCACCCCTGGCGTCAATTCTGAGTGTTTTATAGTGAAGCGAGCAATTTGTATGAACCAAGATAAGCACCAGGCGCAAGCGCAGCAACCCCTGAGCGGCACTCCGCCGGCGCCGGCGGTGAAGTTCGACTGGCCGCTGCCGCCGTATTTCAAGATCGTGCCCAAGACGAAACTGAAGGGCGCCGAAACCGATTCGTGTTTCATCGTCATGAAAGAAGGCCCGCGGCGCGTCGGCAACCTGACCCACTTCTGGCCTGCCTCTTCTTCCCTGATCTTCACGTTCGACGAGGCCTTGACGTCGGCCAGTGTCTCCTTCGACGACATGCAGAGCATGTGCCTGACCGATATTGTTGAACTCGTCCCGGTCGATTTGTCGGAGTCAAACGCCATTCACGGAAACTATCCGGCGTTTGCCAGGCAAAAATGCACTGTCAACTTCACCAATGGGGACCGGTTCGTCTCCGAAACGGTCGGGTTTGTTTCGAGGGACTACGGTCTTTTCCTTTTCATTATCAGCTATGGCCGTAATGTCCTGCGGTGGTTCATCCCGACCCGCGCGATCCTGGATTATCAATTGGGTGAGCAGCTCGGCAAGATGTTGGTCGACAAGAAGGTGTTGTTGCCCGAAGAACTGGAAGCCGGCCTGGACGTGCAGGAGCAGCTGCGCAGTTCGAAAGTTGGCGACTACCTGCAAAAGCAGCTGATCGTCAGCCACGAACAGATCGAAGCGGCGCTCAAGCGACAGCGCGCCCTGCCGTTGCTGCGTCTGGGCGATGCGCTTCTGCAGGATAAATCGGTCACCCAAGAACAACTCGATATCGCGCTCAAGGCGCAGTCGCGCGATCGCAAAAAGCAACTCGGTGAAATCCTGATCGAGATGGGATCGGTCGACAAGGAAACCATCAAGCGCGTCCTGGCCCAGAAGATCGGCATTCCCTTCGTCGATTTGTCGATATTCCAGTTCGACGCTGCCTTGATCAGGTTTGTACCGCGCCATATCGTCCGCAAACACTCGATCATTCCGCTGTATCGCAGTGAGCTTCGGATGGCCATTGCCATGATCAATCCGCTCGATAGCCAAGCCATCAAGGAGATGTCGGTCTTCAGCAAGCTGACGATCGACCCGGTCATGGCGTCCGAAGAAGACATGTCCGCGGCCATCGAACGGTATTACGGCGCAAGAATCAATGAAACGCACATCGACGAACTCGTCTCGGCACTGCACGTCAGTGATGAAGAGCCTGCCGAAACTTCGCCCGCAGTCACCGAGTCCGACAGCGCCCTGGTGCGGCTGGTCAACAAGATCATTACCGACGCTTTCGTACGCGGGGTGTCCGATATCCACATCGAATCGATGCGGGGCAACGAGCCGACTGTCATCCGCTTCAGGAGTGACGGCGTGCTGGCCGATTATTCCGAAGTGCCGGCGAGTTTCCGCGAGGCCTTGATATCGCGCCTGAAAATCATGAGTCGACTCGATATTTCGGAAAAGCGCCATGCGCAGGATGGAAAAATCAATTTCCAGGTCTCCGGCGCGACCCGGATCGAGCTTCGCATCGTGACCATTCCAACCACCGACGGCCTCGAGGACATCGTGTTGCGTAACCTGGCCGCGCCGCGGGTGATGTCGCTCGACAGCCTGGGCCTGGCGCCGCGGGTGCTCGATGGCCTGCATAGCCTGGTCACGCGGCCGCACGGTCTGTTGCTGGTGTGCGGACCGACCGGATCGGGGAAAACGACGACGCTGCATGCGCTGCTTGGTTGCCTCAATAGCCGGGAACGCAAGATCTGGACTGTCGAGAATCCGATCGAGATCACACAAAAAGGCTTGCGCCAGGTGCAGGTCAACGCAAAGATCGATTGGACATTCGCCAGCGTCCTGCGCAGCATCTTGCGCGCCGATCCTGACGTCATCATGGTCGGTGAAACGCGCGATCCCGAGACGGCCCGCACCCTGATTGAAGCCTCGCTCACCGGCCATTTGGTCGCCTCGACCATGCACACCAATAGTGCCGTGGAAAGCGTGGTGCGGATGCTCGACCTGGGCCTGGACCCGTTCAATTTCGCCGACGCGCTGCTTGGCGTAGTGGGGCAGCGCCTGGTGCGCAGGATGTGCCAGGCCTGCCGCAAGCCGCGTATCGCCACAAAGGACGAGCTGGCGATGCTGGCGCATGAATATTGCTTCGAAACCGACCTCGAGCAATCCGCCATCTTGCACCAATGGAGCGAGCAATACGCGAGGGAGGATGGCGAAATTATCCTGTACTCACCGCTAAAATGCAGCCAGTGTGAGCAAAAAGGCTACAAGGGCCGGGTAGGTGTGCATGAGCTGTTGATCAACACAGCCGTGATCAAGAAAATGATCCATTCGCGGTCCCACGTCAACGAGATTACCGCCGTGGCGATGTCGCAGGGCATGCGCACGATGCGCCAGGACGGCATCGACAAGATATTCCAGGGCGTGACGGACTGGGAGCAGGTCAAGGCGGTCTGAGCGGCCCGGCAACCGGCCAAAGCTGCCGACCGGATAGTCTTCCTTTTCCTGACGGATCGATACAGCGTAAAAAAGCTGTTCACCTTCCGTGCGCGTATCGACTTTTGCCGCCGTCATGCTTAAGTTGGTGGGGTGCTTCTTCTTCCATCAATTCAGCAAGCTCTAGCGGAGGTCATATGCTGGCCATGGACTACCGGGGACCGTATCGCGTGCGCGCGGTGCAAAAGAGTGATCCGCAAATCGAGCATCCTGGCGACGCCATCGTGCGCGTCACGCGTTCATGCATCTGCGGCTCGGACCTGCACCTTTACCACGGCCTGGTGCCGGACACGCGCGTGGGTACCACGTTCGGCCATGAATTCGTCGGCGTGGTCGACGCAATTGGCGACGGCGTGCAGCGCCTGAAGGTTGGTGACCGTGTGTTGGTGCCGTTCAACGTGTTCTGCGGCTCCTGCTTCTTCTGCGACAAGGAGCTCTACGGCAACTGCCACAACACCAATCCGGAGGCAACCGAGGTCGGCGGCATCTACGGCTATTCGCACACCGCCGGCGGCTACGATGGCGGCCAGGCCGAGCTGGTGCGCGTGCCGATGGCAGACGTCGGGCCGACTGTCATTCCGGCCGACATTGACGAGGACGACGCCGTGCTGCTGACCGACGCGCTGCCGACCGGTTACCAGGCGGCCGAGATGGGCGACATTCGCGAAGGCGACACGGTCGTCGTGTTCGGCGCCGGCCCGGTCGGCATCTTCGCCGCCAAGTCGGCCTGGCTGATGGGCGCCGGGCGCGTCATCGTCGTCGACCATGTCGAATACCGGCTCGACTTCGTGCGCCGGTATGCCCAGTGCGAGATCATCAACTTCAAGGAAGTGGGCGACATGGCGCTGCATATCAAGAAGATGACCGACTGGCTCGGCGCCGACGTCTGCATCGATGCGGTCGGTTGCGAGGCGTCCGGCAGCGTTGCCCAGACGCTCACCGGGCGCTACATGAAGCTGCAGGGCGGCAGCGCTACCGTGCTGCACTGGGCGATCAACTCGGTCCGCAAGGGCGGCAACGTGTCGATTGTCGGCGTGTACGGACCCACCTTCAACGCGGTGCCGATCGGTAACGCGCTCAACAAGGGGCTGACATTGCGCATGAACCAGGCAAGCGTGAAACGCCACTTGCCGCGGCTGATCGAGCACATCCAGGCCGGCCGCATCAATCCGAAGGAAATCATTACCCACCGCGTGCCGCTCGAAGAGGTGTCCGACGCCTATCACATTTTTTCGAGCAAGCTCGATCAGTGCATCAAGACCATTCTGATTCCGCCGAATGCGCACCAGGTTCGCAGGCTTGCCGCCAGCACACTGCATTGAGAAAGGGACAACATGGACACCAAGAACAGCATCACGCGAACCGGCGACGGCCCCTGCAGCAGTCAGGACCATCAGCACGACGATCATTTTTTTGCGCCACAGCCTCGCGCGGCGCGCGACATGTCGCACATCCAAGGCTGGGGCGCGGACCTGGACCGCAAGGACCGTCCCGGCGTGCCGATGGAGCGTACGCCGCCACGCCTGGAAGGCGCGCCGATTGCCGCGCCGTCGCAGCAACCGGAGCGCATGGAAATTCTGGTCTCGCCCGAGCGGCCGCGCATCACGCCGCTGTTTGGCACCAGTGTTGCGCCGAAAGGCATCTCCGGCATGCTGCGCCGCCTGGCCTACAAAATGACCGAAAACGATATCCGGCACTTCATGCTGCTGCTGTTGGCGGACCGCGTCAACGTCGTTGAAGGCGTCGCCGAAGACCTGATGAAGGGACACGTGCCGAGCATCGTCGGAGAAATGGGCATCAAGTCGGAGTGGCAGCATAACCGCGCCGGACTGGTGCAGAAGGCGGTGGTGGCCACAGCCATCGTCGGCATCGGCTACTACATGCTCAAGCGGCGCGAATCGAATCGTTGATGCGAGCGCGTGATTGGCGTGCTTGAAACGTTATCGTTTCAAGCCGTCAATCAGGATCATAATTTCGGCCAGCACGGCCTGCGAGCAATGCGAAGTCGTGTCGAAATCGCGCGCCAGTATCATCACCGTCTGCGGCCGGGGATCTATCCACTCGCTGTGGTTGCCCGACTCGTCCAGCGACGCTCGCGCGGTTGCCGCGTGGGTTCCCACACCTGGTTGCCTGGCGGCGGGGGCGCCTTTGCTGAGGCAGCGAACTGCAATGTTCCAACCTCGGTAGCACGTTCGTAGTGTTCCGCTCACGGCTATCTCCTGCACCCAAAAATCCAAGGTAGCATTCGATCCAGTGGCGGTATGTTCGGTACCCGACCCAGCCAAAATACGGTCGCGTTTTGGCAGCTACCAAGATTTAACTCCCCGGCGCGGCGCCGTCGCGTGGATTCCAGCGCCGCACGGTGCCGGTATCGAAGCCGAACAGGTCGAGCACGCGGCCAAGCGAATGATCGACCATCTCTTCCAGGCTGGCCGGCCGCGCATAAAACGCCGGCACCGGCGGATAGACGATCGCGCCCGCTTCGGTCACCGCCGCCATGCTGCGGATGTGCCCGAGGTGCAGCGGCGTCTCGCGCACCATCAGCACCAGGCGGCGCCGCTCCTTCAGGTTGACGTCGGCCGCGCGCGACAGCAGCGAACCGGTCACGCCGGTGGCGATCTCCGACATCGTCTTGATCGAGCAGGGCGCCACCACCATGCCGGCCACCTTGAACGATCCGCTCGAAATGGCCGCGCCGATGTCGGTGTTCGCATACACCACGTCGGCCATCGCCTTCACTTCCGCCATGCTCAGGTCCGACTCGTACTGCAGCGTGACCTGCGCCGATTTGCTCATCACCAGGTGCGACTCCACATCGAGCTCGCGCAGCAGTTGCAGCATCCGGATGCCGTAGATGACGCCGGAGGCGCCGCTGATGCCGACCACTATGCGGGGCCGCGCTGCGCTGCTCGTATTCATTCGATGTCTCCCGGTGGCCGCCGCCGGGATCTGTTTTCCCGGCCTTACGGCTGGGGATATTAACAGAGCAATCCATCCAAGAGTACAGCGCGCGTATTTCTACTTGGCACCGTTGTACTTGGCCCGCGCTGTCGCTACCGACACGCCGAAATGGGGCCGCATCATCCGGCGTGCCGGCATCGTTGCCGAATAAGCGCGGCGCGCGGCCTCAGCGCTGCGCCAGCGTCGACGAAATCGTCACCCTGTCGGCCAGGCGCGGGTCGGGGACATAGCTCATGAGCATGTCCTCGCCCGCGTCGCCGCGGTTAAATTCCATGACTACATTGCCGTCGCCCATGACGAACTTGTCCGGCGAGACGGCGAGCAGGCGCATCGGTTGTTCGCGGTCGATGATGGCGTCGATGTAGCGCGACCCCGGGCGCACCTTCAGTGTCCAGCCGTTCGACATTTCGTAGGATCCGGCGATTTGCCGCGCCTGCTCAGCCCTGAGCAGCACGGGCCGCACGGGCGCGCTCACCTGCACGCTCGACATCGGTGCGCTGTCCGGTCGCGGATACGGCGCGGTCTGGGCGCCGGCGGCGGCGGCGAGCATTAGCAGCGAAGCGCAAGAAAGCAGGGCTCGAAGAGGCATGATGGTTCCTCCATAAGGTGGGAAAAGGCTGGATGCGGACTGTAAAACCAGTCTAGGGCAGGGTTCAGTAATCTCAAGCGGCGCGCGCCGCATCACGACCAAACAATCTGCATCGCGGGATATGCAGATCGGGCAGATATGATCCTGAACTTGTGGTGCGAAGCGGATTTAAGTATCACACTTCGCCTAAAATGTCATGGACAACATTGACAGCAATATCTATCTGTGTGAACATAATTCTCTACGACAACAAGTAGTTTCCAAGTAGTTTCCAAGTAGTTTTGGCGATGCTGGATCCGCTTCTCAGGAGTACCATTAATGATTGACCCATCCCCCATTCTGTTCGACCAGGCCGATGTCGTAGCCGCCTTGGCAACGCTGGACAGCGAACAGCTCGACGCCCTCGATTTCGGCGTCATCGGGTTCGACAACGACACCGTCGTGCGCCTCTACAACACGTACGAAGCGAAAGCGGCCGGCCTGGCGCCGGCGCGCGTGCTCGGCCAGCCGCTGTTTACCGTGGTGGCGCCGTGCATGAACAACTTCATGGTCGCCCAGCGCTTCGACGACGCGTTCGACGCCGAGGAGGCGCTCGACGTCACCATCGATTACGTGCTGACCTTGCGCATGCGCCCGGTCAAGGTGGCGCTGCGGCTGATCGCCTCGCCAGGATCGGCGACCCGCTACGTGCTGGTCAACCGCCTGTCGTGAGCGACAGTAGCGCCGCCGACATCAACGCCGAACATGAGGCGCTGATCCAGTTCCTGTACCTGGCGCCGGTCGGCCTGGTGCAAGCCGCGCACGACGGCACCATCGGCATGATCAATCCGATCTCGGCCCAGCTGCTGATGCCGCTGTCGCGCGATGGCGGCCTGAGCAACCTGTTCACCGCGCTCGACAGCGCGGCGCCCGAGCTACGCCGGCTATGCGCGCAATTTTCCCCCACGCAAGGCGTCATCTGTGACGGCATGCACATCAACCTGACCGCCGTCAGCCAGCGCGCGGCGGCGACCAGGGTCGTCTCGCTCAGCGTCGTCAAGCTCGACGAGAACCGCCTGATGGCCGTGCTTGCCGACGTCACGGCGCAAGTCAAGCGCGACCGCGAGCTGAAGCAGACCGACGCCTGGCTCACCGCGATCCTCACCAACATCAGCGACTACGCGATGGTCAGGCTCGACCAGCTCGGCCGCATCGACGGGTGGAACGACAGCATCGGGCGCATGCTCGGCTACGCGCCGGAGGCGCTGGTCGGCCAGCCGTACGGAATCTTCCATCCGGCCGGCGCCAGCACGCCGGCCGACCTGGCAAAGCGCCTGCGCGACGCCGACAAGAACGGCTGGAGCCTCGACGAAGGTGCGCGCCTGCGCGCCGACGGCAGCCACTTCTGGGCCAGCGCGATGATCTCGCCGCTGCCGGATCGGGACGCGGCGCCGGACGCGCCGGCCTACAGCCTGATCATCCGCGACATCAGCGACAAGCGCGCCGCGGGCGAGCCGCAGCGGCCCGGGCCGTCGCCGGCAACGGGCGCGCCTGCAGATCAAGTGACTGCGCCAGCATCGGCTCAGCCTGACAGCGCCGACGCCTACGAGGCGTTGATCCAGTTCCTCTACCGCACCCCGATCGGCCTGGTGCAGATCAGCGCCGACGGCACCATCGAGATGCTCAATCCGAAGTCGTCGAGCCTGTTGATGCCGTTGACGACCGACGGCAACCTGGGCAACCTGTTCGCTGTGCTGGCCGGCATCGCGCCGGAACTGTCGGCGATGGCATCCACGTTTGCCGCGCCGACCGGCGTCGTCTGCGAGACCTTGCGCGTGCGCCTGCCGCCGCGCGCCGGCGCCGCGACGGAGCCGCAGGTGCTGTCGATCAGCCTGTTGAAACTCGATGCGCAGCGCTTCATGGCGGTGCTCGAAGACGCCACCGCCGAAGTGCATCGCGAGCAGGCCACCTTGACGCGCCGCCTCGACAACGCCGCCCGTACCGACGGCCTGACCAAGATGCCGAACCGGCGCGCGGTGCAGGAGCAGATCCGCCTGATCATGACGCGCCCGGAAGCTGCCGCGCAAGGCGAGTCGGCCGTCATGTTCATCAATTTCGACCGCTTCAAGCAGATCAACGACACGCTCGGCAACGCCGCCGGCGACAAGGTGCTGACGACCATGGCCGAGCGCATGCGCGCCGCCTTGCGCCCGCCCACCGACCGCATCGCGGTGGCCGCCGGCCCGAGCCAGATGGCCGCGCGCATCGGCGGCGACGAGTTCGTCGTCGTGCTCGACGGCATGCGCTGCACCGCCGACATCGAAAGCGTCGCGCGGCGCCTGCTCGAGACGATCAGCAAGCCGTACCGGATTGTCGGCCAGGAAATCATCTGCAACGTCAGCATGGGCGTCGTGCTCGGCGCCCAGGCCAGCGGCGACGCCGACGCAGTGCTGCGCGACGCCAGCATCGCCATGGCCGAAGCGAAGCGGGCCGGCGGCGGGCGCTACGTGCTGTTCGACACGGAGATGCGCGAGCGCGTGGTGCGCCGCGGCGACATCGAAGGCGACCTGCGCCGCGCGCTGCAGGAGCAGCAATTGTTCGTGCTGTACCAGCCGGTGGTCGGCCTGCTCGATGGCGGCGGCACCGATTACGCCACCGGCGTCGAGGCGCTGGTGCGCTGGCAGCACCCGACCCGCGGCATCGTCTCGCCGGTCGAATTCATCCAGGTCGCCGAAGAGTGTGGTCTGATCGGTGCGGTGGGCGACTTCGTGCTGCGCCAGAGCTGCGAGGATTTCGTCCGCTGGCAAGCCGAGCTGGGCGAGGGCGCGCCGCGCCTGTTGGCGGTGAACCTGTCGCGCGCCCAGCTGGCGCAGCCTGGCTGGACCGAGGTGGTGAGCGGCATCCTGGCCGCGACCGGCATGCAGGCGCCGCGGCTGCAGCTGGAAGTGACCGAGAGCCTGGCCGCGCAGGACCAGCAGGTGCAGGAGCGGTTGCATCAACTCAAGGCGCTCGGCATCAAGCTCGCGTTAGATGATTTCGGCACCGGCTACTCGTCGCTGGCCAGCCTGCACCTGCTGCCGGTCGACACCGTCAAGATTGACCGCTCGTTCGTCAGCCAGGGCGACACCAGCCATCACCACCGCGTGCTGATCGAGGCGACCGTGATGGTGGCGCGCAGCTTGGGCATGGACACGGTGGCCGAAGGCATCGAAACGCCCGAGCAGGCGGCGGTGGTGCGGGAACTGAAGTGCGACAAGGGGCAGGGCTACCTGTTCAGCCGGCCGCTGTCATCTGGCGCGCTGCTCGACTGGCTGGGCGCGCGCGCGCCGCAACAGACAACGTAATTGCGGAACAGCAGGGGCCTGCACTGCGGAAAAGCTGGTGTCAGGTCTGACATTCGGACATTTCAAAAGACGAAATGTCCGAATGTCAGACCTGACACCGGCGTTACGGCAACGACGTCGATTTGCTGATCGGCCAAGCGCGCCGCGTTGGGCGGGCACAACACTGCTAATTGTCGTGCGGCGCGTCAATTAATTTCCCGCTAAAATGCCGTTCCCGCAACCTTCAGTGTTGGCGCACTGACTGATCGATGAACCAGGCCACCCCTGAAGTTTCCGCGATGGACTTGTCCAGCTGCGACAAGGAACCAATCCGCTTTCCAGGCAGCATACAACCGCATGGTTTCCTGCTCTGCCTGTCGGGCCAGCTGTCTGTGCTACAGGCCAGCGACAACCTCGCCGCGCACACCGGCGTGGCCGCCGAGCGCGCTGTCGGCCAGCCGCTCGCCGCCGTCATCGGCAATGAAGCGGCGCGCATGCTGGCGGCCGAACTGCATGGACAAGATCGGCACGCGCCCCAGCTATCTCGGCACCATCAGCCTGGCCAATGGCGCCAGCTTCGACGTGCTCGGCCACGGCTACGACAGCCTGCTGCTGCTTGAATTCGAGGCGAGCGAGCGCGGCGCGCAGGCCGACTTTCGCCACCTGTTCCCGCTGGTCAGCGAATTTCTGCTCGCGCTGCCGTCGGCCGCCACGGTCGGGGCGATGAGCGAACTGGCGGCGCGCCAGATCCGCAGCCTGACCGGCTTCGGCCGGGTGATGGTGTACCAGTTCGACCAGGACGGCAACGGCCACGTGATGGCCGAGTGCCGCACCGACGGCTACCCGTCCTATCTCGGCCAGCGCTTCCCGGCGTCGGACATTCCGCGCCAGGCGCGCGAGCTGTATGTGGTCAACCGGATCCGCCTGATCCAGGACGCCAACTACACGCCGGCACGGCTGGTGCCGGAAACCAATCCGCACAGCGGCCGGCCGAACGACCTGTCGTTCGCCGCGCTGCGCAGCGTCTCGCCGGTGCACCTGCAATACATGCGCAACATGAACACCTTGGCGTCGATGTCGATCTCGCTGATGGTCAAAGGCCAGCTGTGGGGCCTGGTTTCGTGCCACAACGCCGAGCCGTGCCCGCTGGCCTTCGACAAGCGCAGCGCCTGCGAGCAGCTCGGCCAGATCCTGTCGCTGTCGATCGAGTCGCGCGAGGATGCCGCCCAGCTGCAGTTTCGCCTCGACGTGCGGCGCGTGATGGTGTCGATGCTGGCGGGACTGACCAACGGCGCCGACTTCATCGACAACATGAGCAGCGTGTTTCCCGACCTGCTCAAGTTTGCCCGCGCCGGCGGCGTGGCGATCGTCGTCGACGAGCGCGTCATCAGCTATGGCGAGGCGCCGTCGCACCAGCAGATCGGCGAGCTGGTCGCCTGGCTGAACCTGCACAACCATGACGACCTGTTCCACACCGACAAACTGTCGGCGCAGTACGCGCCGGCCGCCGACTTTACCGATGCCGCCAGCGGCCTGCTGGCGATGCCGATTTCGCGCATCCATCGGCACTACCTGCTGTGGTTCCGCCCGGAAGTGGTGCACACGGTCGATTGGGCCGGCAATCCGCATGCCAAGGACGCCGGCCCGAGCGCGCAACTGACGCCGCGCACCAGCTTCGCCACTTGGCGCGAGACCATCCATGGCACCAGCGCGCCGTGGCACAACGGCGAGATCGAACTGGCGCTCGAGTTTCGCACCGCCTTGCTCGGCATCGCGCTCGAGCGGGCCGAGCAGATGGCCGAGCTGGCCGCCGAACTGGGCCGCTCGAACAAGGAACTCGAGGCGTTCTCGTATTCGGTGTCGCACGACCTGCGCGCGCCGCTGCGCCACATCGTCGGCTTTTCCGACCTGTTGATGACGTCGGCGGCCGACGCCGACGGCGCCACGCGCAAGCGCTTCCTGGCCAACATCAAGGATTCGGCGCGGCTGGCCGGCAAACTGGTCGACGACCTGCTGAGCTTTTCGCAGATGGGGCGCGCCGCGCTGCGCCCGGTCGCCATCAACATGGGCGAGCTGGTCAAAGGCTGCATCGACAAGCTGTCGGCCGACGTCGGCGCGCGCCACCTGGAGTGGCAGGTCGGCGCGCTGCCCGGCGTGCGCGCCGACCCGGCATTCCTGCAGCTGGCGGTGCTCAACCTGCTGTCGAACGCGGTCAAGTTTACCACTGGTAAAGACCCGGCGATCATCCGGATTGACGCCACCGACGCAGCCACGGAAACGGTTTTTCGCATCGCCGACAATGGCGCCGGCTTCAACATGGACTACGTCCACAAGCTGTTCGGCGTGTTCCAGCGGCTGCACCGGATGGAGGACTTTCCCGGCACCGGCATCGGCCTGGCGAACGTGCGCCGCATCGTCGAACGCCACGGCGGGCGGGCGTGGGCCGAGTCGGCGCCAGGCCAGGGCGCGACATTTTATTTCAGCATCCCCAAAGAATTAGCTATCTAAGGCATTCATGTTAAAGCCCATCCTGTTGGTCGAGGACAATCCACACGACCTGGAACTGACCCTGATCGCGCTGTCGAAAAGCCAGCTTGCCAATGAAGTGGTGATCGCGCGCGACGGCGCCGAAGCGCTCGATTACCTGATGTGCCGCGGCGAGTTCAGCAATCGCCAGGCCGGCAACCCGGCCGTCGTGCTGCTCGACCTGAAGCTGCCGAAGGTCGATGGCCTCGAAGTGCTGAAGGAAATCCGCAATACCGCCGGCTCGCGCAGCATCCCGGTGGTGATGCTGACGTCGTCGAAAGAGGAGCAGGACCTGCTGCGCAGCTACGAGCTGGGCGTCAATGCGTATGTCGTCAAGCCGGTCGACTTCAACGAATTCGTCCGTGCCATCGCCGACCTTGGCATTTTCTGGGCGGTGCTCAACGAGCCGCCGCCAGGCTCGCAGCGCTACATCAAGCCGAAGTGAGCGGGACCGGGCGGCGCAGCAGGTGGCGGATGCGGGCGCTGAGCACGTCCGCGCTGTAGGGTTTTGCAGCAGGTTGACTGCCGCGTCGACCTTGCCTTCATGCGTGAGCACCCCTTCGGCGTAGCCTGACGTAAACAGCACCTGGGCGCTGGGCAGCATCGTGCGCACGTGGTCGCGCAGTGCCAGGCTGCTGATGGCGCCGGGCATGATGACATCGGTAAATACCAGGTCGAGGTGGACGCCGCTGTCGACCAGTGCGACGGCGCTGGCGCCGTCTTGCGCGCACAGCACCTGGTAGCCGAGCGCCGACAGCAGGTCGGTCGTCGCGGCGCGCACGTCCTCCTCGTCCTCGACCACGAGGATCGTTTCGATGCCGCCGCCAAGCGGCGCGGCGGCGATCTCGACCACCGGCGCGGGCGCGTCGGCACTGCGTTGCAAAAAGATCTGGACGCTGGTGCCGTGGCCCGGTTCGCTGTTGAGCAAGATGTCGCCGCCGGACTGTTTGACGAAGCCGTACGCCATCGACAGGCCCAGGCCCGTGCCCTGGCCGATCGGCTTGGTGGTGAAGAACGGCTCGAACGCGCGCTCGAGCACGGCGGCCGGCATGCCGGCGCCGCTGTCGGCCACTTCCAGCATGACGTAATTGCCCGAGCCGACCTGCGCCAGTGCCGGCGCGCCGTGGGCAACGTTGCGGGCGCGGATGGTCAAGGTGCCGCCGTCGGCCATCGCATCGCGCGCGTTGATGACCAGGTTCACCAGTACATTGTTGAGCTGGCTCGGATCGACGGTGGCGCTCCACAGGTCGGCGTCGATGTCGCTGACGACGGTGGCGCGCCGGCCAAGCACGTGCCGCATCATGTCTTCCATGTTGCGCAGCATGGCGGCCAGGTCGACCACCACCGCCTGCAGTGGCTGGCGGCGGGCAAACGCCAGCAGGTGCGCGGACAGCTTGGCGCCGCGTTCGACGCCGGCGAGCGCGGTGTCGATGCGGCTGCGCGCGCCGTCGGAGACACCGCCGAGCAGTTTGATCAGCTGCAGGTTGCCGCCGATGATCTGCAGCACATTGTTGAAATCGTGGGCGACGCCGCCGGTCAGCTGGCCGATCGCTTCCATCTTTTGCGCCTGGTGCAGGGCCGACTGGCTCGCCGCCAGTTCCTGCTGGCTCAGGCGCAGCGACACAAAGGCGGCGTCGCGTTGCCGGCGCGCCACGAACGCGTCGTGGTGATAGCGCACCCGCGCCGCCAGTTCGCGCGGATCGGGCCACTTGACGAGGTAGTCGTTGGCGCCGGTGGAAAATGCCTTGGCCTTGATGTCGGCATCTTCCTCGGACGACAGCAAGATGACGGGGATGTGCTCGGTTTCCGCATCGGCGCGCAGGCGCCGGATTACCTCGAAGCCGTCGACGGCCGGCATGCGCAGGTCGACCAGCACCACCGTGGCCAGCACTTCCTTGGCCAGCTCGACCGCGCGGGCGGCGTCGCAGTCGTAGCGCAGCCGCAGGTTCGGCAGCGCGCGCAAGCTGTGTTCGATCAGCGTTTCGGCGAACGACTCGTCGTCGATCAGCAGGACCGAACAGGGGTGCAGGTGGTCTTCAAACATCGAGGCGGGTGTCGTCGGCAGGGTTCGGGCCGAATGCTGGTTGGTGACGCTGGGAATTCTACATGAGCAAGCATCATTTTCTGTTCTGGTTCTGCAACGGTGCGGGGGGTGGGCAAGAGCGGTCGAATTGCCGGTCGGAATGAAAAAAAGGGCCGCTGCGCGTTGACGCTGCGGCCCTTTCGATTCAGACGCGAGACTTAGCTGCCGATGCGCCCGCCATCATTCTTGGTAATGACGATGGTGGCCGAACGCGGCCGCTTGCCGGCGCCGTAGCCGGCGTTCGACGGCCACTGGCTGGTGTACTTCGCCGGATCGGCCAGGTTGGCCTGGTCGGTGTTCTCTCCAGGGTGCTGGATATTGATGAACATCGACTTGCCGTCGGGCGTCTCGCACAGGCCGGTAATTTCGCAGCCGACCGGGCCTACCAGGAAGCGCTTGAGGGTATTGGCCGTCGGCGCCTTGCCGACGAAGGTGTCGACGTCGAGCGTGCCGCCGGCCGCCTTCGGATAACTGAGCGTCTGCTTGGCGCCGTCGCCGACCTGGCCTGGCAGGGCGGCGAGCATCATGCAGTTCGTCACGTCGGTGTAGGCGCCATCGTCGGTCTGGAACCAGCAGATGCCGGTGTACGGGCTGAACACCAGCCCGTCCGGGCTCGAGAAGTCCTGCTCGCCGGTCAGCTTCGACAGGTTGACCATGCTCTGGCTGGCGCCCGACTCGGCGCCGAACAGGTACACGTCCCAGCTGAAGGTGGTGGCGGCGTTGCCGCCGGCGCCTTCCTTCATGCGCACGATGTGGCCATTCGGATTGCCGGCCTGCACGCTGGTGCCCTTCAGGTCGGTGTAGGCGCGCGGGTTGGGGCCGTTCGGCGCCACTTGCGACGAACCGCTCGGCTCGGCACGGCGGTTGCTGTTGTTGGTCAGCGCGAAATACACTTCGCCATTGGCCGGATTGACCGAGCACCATTCCGGCCGATCCATCATCGTCGCGCCGACCGCATCGGCGGCCAGGCGCGCGTTGACGCAGATGTCGGCCTGGCCGGCAAACTTGTACGCAGCGAAGCCGGCGATGGCCGCATTGCTCATCGACAGCTCGATCCACTGGCCGCTGCCATCGGCGGCGTATTTGGCCACATACAGCTTGCCGCTGTCGAGGTATTTGTCGCCCACTGCCAGCCGGTCGACGGCGGTGGCGTCGGCCACGCTCCACAGCGCGCTGGAGACAAACTTGTAGACGTATTCGTTGCGCGAGTCGTCGCCCATGTACACCACCAGCGGCTGGCCGACGGTGGCCGGGCCGAAGGCGGCGCTTTCATGCGCATAGCGGCCAAGGGCAGTGCGCTTCTTTGCCATCCGCGTCTTGTCGTAGGGATCCATCTCGACGACGAAGCCCATGCCGTTCATCTCGTTGCGGTAGTCGTCGCTGCCGTCGAGCGAGGCGCCCAGCTTGCTGTTGTTCCAGCGCGCGTACTTGTCGTCGGCGCCGGCGCTTTCCCAGCCGTGGCGCGACGTCGCGCCCTGGGTGCGGCCGTAGCGCTTGAGCGAGACGACGCTCTTGTCGTTGCCGCGCGCGGCATCGTCGGCGGCGCCGCGGGTGAAGTAGCCGTTCCAGTTTTCTTCGCCCGTCAGGAACGTGCCCCATGGCGTCTTGCCGGTGCCGCAGTTGTTCAGCGTGCCGCGCGTGCGGGTGGCGGTTGGCGCGTACTTGGTCACCAGCAGCGCGTTGCCGCGCGCCGGGCCGCTGATCTCGACTTCGCTCAAGGCGGTGATGCGGCGGTTGAACGACGAATCCTTGACGTAGCTCCAGGCGTTGCCTGTCTTGCGCACTTCCACCACGGCGACGCCGTGGATGGCCGTTTCCTTGTCCACTTCGACGGCCGGGCGCGGCAAGGTTCGGGTGCCGCCGTTGGCGTGCAGGAAGAACGACGACAGCGTCTGGTCGGTCGTCGCTTCATGGTTGATGGCGAGCAGGGCGCGGTCGACCGAGGTGACCGAAGGCAGGCCGGCAGCGGACAGGCCGAACAACTCCATGCCGTCGTGGTGGTCGCCGGCGCGCGTTTCGAAATCGCTGTCTGTGCCGTCGTTCTTGTAGGCGGCGGTGGCGGCCGTCAATGGGTCGCCCAGCGCGTAGACGACGCTGGCGGTGTAACCGGCCGGAACGACGACGCTGTCGGCCAGGCTTTTCGATACTGCGCCGAAGCCGAGCAGCACCTCGGCCGGCACCGGCGGCACCACCGGCACGACCGGCGCGGTCACCGCCGGCGCGTCGTCGCCGCCGCATGCCGCCAGGCCAATGCCGCCGAACAGCGCGGTGGCCGCCGACGCCATGCCGCCCCTGAGCACGGAACGCCGGCTGAGGCGGGCGTCGAGGACTGCGCTGAAGTTTTCATTTCCCGATTCGTTGCAGTTGTCGTCATCCGGATCGGTGAGCGATCGGGAAAAGTCATTCAGTTTGTTCATGTGCGATTTCTCCGGTGTTGATGGGTGGGGTCAATTCCGGGAGGAGTCTACGGTCTGAATGTGACGGGCTTGTTACGTCGCGTGCAGGCGCGGTGGCTGCAAAGCAGTTTCTTGATTAACGGCGAGTGGCTCGACGACATACGATTTGCAACCGTCTCATGCGGCGGCGCAGTGGTGGGCATCGAGCCTGCGGCCACTGCCTCGTTTCGTCTCAAAATGCCTCGTTTTGCCTCGTTTGCCGATCCACCGAAGCGTCGGCTCTCATAGGGGAAAGCGCGAAAATGCCGAAAACGCGCGAGGCAGAACGAGGCAAAGCGAGAAAAAACGAGGCATTTGGGCTGGCAGCGACCCGCCGCGCCCGCGCCGAGCCAGGCTTAGCCGTTGACCAGTGCCGGGCGCGGGCGATCGCGGACGGCGAGCACCGGGCCAATCTTGAACACGCTGACGGCTTCCTGCAGGCCGCTGGCCTGGCGCTGCATCGCGTCGGCGGCGGCGGCCGCTTCCTCCACCAGCGCCGCGTTTTGCTGCGTCACCGAATCCATGTGCGCGATGGCGTCGTTGATCTGGCCGATGCCGATGTTCTGTTCGCCGCTGGCAAGCGCGATGTCGGCGATCAGCGCATTGACTTTCTGCACGCTGCTGACGATGTCGTCCATCGTGCTGCTGGTTTCGCCGACCAGTTTGCTGCCGGCGTCGACGCTGACGACCGACTCGCCGATCAACTGCTTGATTTCGCGCGCGGCAGCGGCCGAGCGCTGGGCCAGGTTGCGCACTTCCGAGGCGACGACGGCGAAGCCGCGGCCCTGTTCGCCGGCACGCGCGGCTTCGACCGCGGCATTGAGCGCCAGGATGTTGGTCTGAAACGCGATACCGTCGATCACGCCGATGATGTCGACGATCTTGCGCGACGATGCATTGATCGAGCCCATCGTCTCGATCATCTGCGCCACCGCCGTGCCGCCGCGGCGCGCCACGCCGGCGGCCGCGTCGGCCAGCACGCTGGCTTGCTGGGCGCTGGCGCCGTTCTGCTGCACGGCGCTGGTCAGTTCCTCCATCGACGACGCGGTCTGCTCCAGCGAGCTGGCCTGCTCCTCGGTGCGGGCCGACAGGGCGTAATTGCCCTGGGCGATTTCGCCCGACGACACGCCGATCGCATCGGTTGCCTGCCGCACCTTGCCGACGATCGACGCGAGGCTGTCGTGCATCCGCTTGAGCGAGGCGAGCAGCATGCCGATCTCGTCGTTGCCGCGGGCGTCGATGTGCAGCGACAAATCACCTTCGGCAACGCGCCGTGCGATGTTGACCGCCTCATTCAACGGGCCGGTGATCGAGCGCACCAGGCCGATCATGATGACCGCGCCAAGCGCCGCCGTTACTGCCAGAATCGACGCCAGCTGGAGGCTCGCGGTGCGCTGCGCCGTCGCTTTTTCGGCGTCGAGCCGCGCCGTCACGGTGCGCACGCCGGACTGGATGTGGACGACGATGTCGTCGATTTTCTTGGTCGGCGCGCGGTCCATGCCCTTGACCAGCCCATCGACGATCTTGAAGCTGTCGTTGTTGGCGCTGTCGTATTGCTTCAGCGCCGCCAGATACCTGGTGCCCAGTTGCGCGTGTTCGGCAATCGCCTCGTCCACCAGCGGCGAGCGCATGTCGAGCCGCTCGAGCAGCAGCCTGGTCCTGGCCAGGCTGGCGCTGGTCTTGTCGGCCGTCTCCGTGAACGACCTGGTGTACTTCTCGAGCTGCACCGGATCGTTGCCCCGCAGCAGAATGTTCTTCCATTCCTGCACCTGGATCTTGAAAAGGACCTGGGCATTGCGCGCCGTATCGACCGCGTCGGTCAGCATCGCCGCCTGTTGCATCGCCTGTGCGCCGCGATCGTTGGCTGAGCGCAGCGCCTGCCAGCCGCCCAAACCGGTAATCAGCAAGGCCAGGGCGAAAAAGCTCCCGAGCACGCCAAGGCGCTGGGCGATTGTCAGTTTGTTCAGACTCATGGACGGCTCTTTCGAAGAATAGTGAGCGGATTGTTGCGCCGCATCATGATAATGACCGTAAGCAACACAAATTGGAATGGGAATTTGACGTCCAGGACAAATTCGCAACAGTTCAAACGCTGTGGCCGTCATACACCCGTCATATTCGCGCTTTAGACTCGGCACGTTTCAAAACCTAACCACACAGGAAAAAAATGAAAATCAAGTTGATGTTGAAGTCGGTTGTCGTTGGCGTGTCCGCCATGGTGGCAATGTCGGGCGCACTGGCCGCCGACATGACCGGTGCCGGCGCGACCTTTCCGTACCCGATCTACGCCAAGTGGGCCGAGATGTACAAGGCCAGCACCGGCAACGGCCTGAACTACCAGTCGGTCGGCTCCGGCGCCGGCATCAAGCAGATCAAGGCCAAGACGGTCGACTTCGGCGCTTCCGACATGCCGCTCAAGGCAGAAGAGCTGGCCGCCGAAGGCCTGGTCCAGTTCCCGGCCGTCATGGGCGGCGTGGTGATGGTGGTGAACCTGCCGGGCGTGACGCCTGGCCAGATGAAGCTGACCG
>NZ_PDOC01000014.1 GCF_002760655.1 Massilia eurypsychrophila
GTGCGCGCCGCGGCGGCCGGGGCACTGTTGCTGGCCGCCGGCGCGGCGTGGTACGCCAGCCGCGCCGCCGCGCCGGCGGCGCTGCCGGCGCCGGCCGCCGCCGCCGCCGCCGCGCGCGCGCCGTTCACCGCGCTTGCCGGCCTCGACGACATCGTCCGCCACCGCGACCCGCTGATATCGGTAAACACCCTGGCCCAGAAGGAACGCATCGTCATCGGCAAGGACCTGATGCAGTTCCGCGTCACATCGAGCGAAGCGGGCCACCTGTACGTGTTCTTCGTCGGCACCGGCAGCGAGCAGATGCAGCTGCTGCTGCCGAACGGGATCGACCGCGACAACCGCATCGCCGCCGACGCCACGGTGAACTTGCCGCGCGACAGCTGGCAGATTGGCGCCGCCGGCCCGCCGGGCGTCAATCACGTACTCGTCATGGTCTCGCGCGCGCCGCGCGACTTCGCTGCCGTCGGGCTGAGCAGCGGGGACACCATGCCAAGCTTCGATCTCGCGCAGGCACGCCGCGCCTGGGCGGCGACGCCGGCGGCGGCGCCGGTGCTGGCCGGCACCCCGGTTTGCGCCGGCGCGGCCGGGTGCGATGCCGGCTACGGCGCCACGCTGATGCGCATCGAAGAGGTCGCGGCCAGGTAGTTGTCGCGTTGTTAAGCTGTTTTTTCTTGGAGGTCATATGTCAGGCATTGCTGGTAAGTTGGGCGTGGCGTGCATCGCTGGCGCGCTGCTGATGATGGGCGCGCCGTCGGCGGCGCAGACGCATGACGTCCTGAAAAGCGACGCGACAGCGCAGACGTTTCTCGACGCGCTGACGCCGGCGCGCGAGGCGCCGCTGCCGCAGGAGCGGCGAAGCCGCAGCCTGAAGGTGATGAAGAGCGAGCCGGAAGGCGGCGGCGGCGCCGCGGCAGCGCCGGCCAAAGTGGCGGCGAAACCGGCCAGCGCCTCGGTGATGATCACCTTCGAGACCGAGTCGAGCACCCTGTCGGCCGACTCGAAGCGGATCCTGAGCAATCTGGCCATCGCCCTCAATTCGGCGCAGTTGGCGCAGTTCCGTTTCAATATAGAGGGGCATGCTGATGCGCGCGGCACCGGCGAGCGCAACATGAGGCTGTCGCAGGAACGCGCGCAGGCGGTGCGCGAGCACCTGGTCGGCCAGCTGCGCGTCGCCCCGGCGCGGCTGGTCGCGCTCGGCAAGGGCGACACCGAGCAGCTGAACAAGGAACACCCGGCCGCCGCCGAAAACCGGCGCGTGCGGATCGTCACCCTGACCGAATGATCCTCACCATGGCGTCCGCGCTTGGCCCCGGCGCGCGCGAATAGCTGCACTTTCACCCACCTTTTCGCCAGATGGTTTCCGTGCGGCATCGTCGATACTTGTGACTGTGAGAAGTTGCAGTGGCTCATTTGAGGCACGCAGCGCAGGTACCCAGGAGTTGATCGATGAATGTCAAAAAATTTACCGCCGCCACCTCGCGTGAAGCCCTGCGCAAAGTGCGCGACGCCCTCGGTCCGGATGCGGTAATCCTGTCGAATCGCCCGGTCGATGGCGTCGTCGAGATCCTCGCCCTCGCCAACGACGACGTCGCCTCGATCTCGTCGCCGGCGCACGGCACCGAGATGGCCCAGCCTGCGCCGGCCCTGCAACACATCACGCCGCCTGAGGGCTACGCCAATCGCCGCGCGCCGCTGCCGCAGCCCGACAGCGTCGACATGGCCCAGATGAGCTCGATGATGGCCGCCGCCATCGCCCACGCCAAAGACACCGCCGCCGCCGAGATGTCCGGCATGATGAGCGAAATTCGCGCCATGCGCGGCCTGATGGAAACCCAGCTGGCGGCGATCTCGTGGGGCACCACCCAGCAGCGCGAGCCGGAAAAAGCCGGCGTGCTGCGCGAAATGCTGGCGGCCGGCTTTTCCGCCACGCTGGCGCGCTACCTGATCGAGAAAATGCCGTCCGGTAAGGACGCGGCCGAGAGCATGCGCTGGATTAAGACGGTACTGTGCCGTAACCTGACGAGCATGACGGACGAGGACGAAGTGCTGGAAAAGGGCGGCGTGTTTGCCCTGGTGGGCCCGACCGGCGTCGGCAAGACCACCAGCACGGCCAAGCTGGCGGCGCGCTGCGTGATGCGCCACGGCCCGGAAAAGCTGGCCCTGATCACCACCGACGCCTATCGTATCGGCGGCCACGAACAACTGCGCATCTACGGCAAGATTCTCGGCGTGATGGTGCACTCGGTCAAGGACGAAGCGGACCTGCGCATCGCCCTGAAAGAATTGCGCAACAAGCACACCGTACTGATCGACACGGTCGGCGTGTCGCAGCGCGACCAGATGGTCACCGAGCAAGTTGCCATGCTGAGCGAGTCCGGCGCCGACGTCAAACGCCTGCTGTGCCTGAACGCCACGTCGACCAACGAAACGCTCAACGAGGTTGTGCGTGCCTACCAGGGCAGTGGCCTGGCCGGCTGCATCATGACGAAGATGGATGAAGCGGCCTCGATCGGCAACGTGCTCGACGTCGTGATCCGCCAGAAGCTGCGCCTGTTCTATATCTCGAACGGCCAGCGCGTGCCGGAAGACCTGCACCTGGCCGACCGCGCCATGCTGGTCGACCGCGCCTTCCGCCTGACGCGCGACAACGCCGCCACCCAGTACGCCGACAACGAGCTGCCGCTGCTGATGGCGCAAGCCGGCAACGCCGCCAACGATCGCAGCCTGCGCGGGGTGTCCCTTGGCTAATTTCGATTTTGACCAGGCCGAAGGCCTGCGCCGGATGCTCGCCGGCCCGAAGCCGCGCATCGTTACCTTTCTTTCCGCCACCGCCCAGGACGACAAGGGCGCGATGCTGGTCAACCTCGGCGCTTCGCTGGCGCGCGCCGGCAACGACGTGCTGATCGTCGATGCCTGCCTGCACGAGTACGGCGTCGCCCAGCGCCTCGGCGTCGACCGCGGCGTGTCCTTGCTGCAGGTGGCGCGCCAGGAATGCGGCCTCAATGAAGTGATCCACCAGGTGCCGCAAGGCTTCGGCGTGGCCAGCCTGAAACGCGGCCAGGGCGCCCAGCGTCCCGGCCCCGACGAGCTGCGCCGCCTGGCCAAGAGTTTCGACGTGCTGGTCAAGCAGACCGGCATCGTCATCGTCGACGGCGAATTCTCCGACGACGACAGCTTCCCGGTGCCGATCATGGACAGCTCCGAGATCGTCGTGCAGGTGTCGACGTCGGCCGCCTCGATCACCGCCGCCTACAGCCTGATCAAGCGGCTGTCGCAGCAACTCGGGCGCCGCCCGTTCGGCATCCTGGTGACGGGCGCTTCCGAAATCGAAGCAAAGGTGGTATACGATAATATGTGTTCCGCGGCAAGTCGGTATCTCGCGGTCCAGCTCATCTCGATGGGTTCGGTTCCGGCCGACGAATATCTGCAACGCGCCGCGCGTCTCGGGCGCGCGGTAGTCGATGCGTTCCCGCTGGCGGGCGCATCGGTTGCGTTTCGCCGCCTGGCAGGGCGCTTTGCCCTGTCTGGAATGCCTCAGCTCGGTCGGACAGGGGGGAACACCCGTTTTGGCTCTTGATAACAAAGTTTAACCATGTACACGGTCAAAGGGAAAGCGGACAAGAATCACTTGCTGACGGATCATATGCCGCTGGTGAAGCGTCTCGCCCACCACATGAAGGCAAAGCTGCCGCCGAGCGTGGAAGTGGACGACCTGATCCAGGCCGGCATGATCGGCCTGCTCGACGCCATCAGCCGCTATGAAGAAACCCACGGCGCCCAGTTCGAAACGTATGCGGTGCTGCGCATCCGCGGCGCCATGCTCGACGAGCTGCGCAACAGCGACTGGCTGCCGCGCTCGATGCGGCAAAACATGCGCAAGATCGAAGCGGCGATGAGTTCGCTGCAGCAAAAGCTCGGCCATCCGCCGACCGAATCGGAAGTGGCCAAGCTGCTCAAGCTGTCGCTGTCGGAATACCAGGACATGCTCGGCGACGGCGGCGGCCACCAGTTGGTGTACTACGAAGATTTCCACGATAACGAAGGCAACGACAACTTCCTCGACCGCTATGCGGTCGACGATGCCGATCCATTGCGCAGCCTGCTCGACGGCGACTTCCGCCAGGCCGTGGTCGATGCGATCGACAACCTGCCGCCGCGCGAAAAGATGCTGATGGGCCTGTACTACGAGGAAGAAATGAACCTGAAGGAAATCGGCGCCGTCATGGGTGTGTCTGAATCGCGCGTGTCGCAGCTGCACACGCAGGCGGTGGCGCGGTTGCGTGCGGCATTACGGGAGCAGGCGTGGACTGGGCCAGCGTAATTGGCATAGCCCTCGCGCTGGCCGGGCTGTTCATCGGGCACGGCCTCGACGGCGGCAAGCTCGCTTCGCTGCTGCAGCCGGCCGCGTTCGCCATCGTCGTCATCGGCACCTTCGGTGCGGTGCTGCTGCAGACCGAGGCGCCGACCTTTACGCGCGGCATGCGCATGCTGCGCTGGGTGTTCCGGCCGCCGCCGAGCCAGCGCGCCAAGCTGGCGCGCGACATCGCGCTGTGGAGCCTGCACGCGCGGCGCGACGGCCTGCTCTCGCTCGAGCAGCACATGCTCGACTCGACCGACAAGTTCGTCCAGAAAGGCTTGCGCCTGATGATCGACGGCATCCATCCGGACAAGCTGCGCGGGCTGCTCGAGACGGAAGTGACGGCGTATGAATTCGGCCAGCGCCAGGCGGTCAAGATCTGGGAGGCGGCGGCCGGCTATTCGCCGACCATCGGCATCCTCGGCGCCGTCCTCGGCCTGATCCACGTAATGGAAAACCTGACCGACCCGTCCAAGCTGGGCGCCGGCATTGCCGTCGCGTTCGTTTCGACCGTGTACGGCGTCGGCCTGGCCAACCTGTTCTTTTATCCAGTGGCCAACAAGCTCAAAAGCATCGTCGCCGAGACGGTGACCCAGTACGAAATCCTCACCGACGTGTTCTACGACATCGCCAGCGGCGACCATTCGCGCGTCATCGACGAGCGTGTGGCCAGCCTGATGTCGCGACCGTAGCCGGACGTCATGGCGCGCAAGAAATTCGACGAAGAAACCGAAAGCCACGAACGCTGGCTCATTTCGTACGCCGACTTCATCACCTTGCTGTTCGCATTTTTCGTCGTCATGTACGCCATTTCGGTGGTCAACGAAGGCAAGTACCGGGTGTTTTCCAACGCGCTCGGCGACGCCTTCGGCGGCAAGCGGGTGGCGCCAAAAATGGTCGACGAGATCCAGCCGAGCATTTCGCTGCCGAACCTGGCCGGCCGGCGGCGCGCCGAAGCGATGCGGCGCGAGCGCGAGCTGTTGACGTTGCTGGCGCGCGACCTGACGTCGACCCTGGCGCCGCTGGTAAAGGAAGGCAAGGTGCGGGTGACGCAGAACAGCCGCGGCGTCAGCGTCGAAATCAATGCCAGCGTGCTGTTCGATTCGGGCGACGCGATGCTCAATGCCAGCTCGAAGGAAGCGCTGCTGGCGCTGGCGGTATTGCTGAAGAACGATCCGCATGCGCTGCAGGTCGAAGGCCACACCGACACCGCGCCGATCCGCAGCCCGCTGTTCCCGTCGAACTGGGAACTGTCGGCCTCGCGCGCGAGCAGCGTGGTGCGCCTGTTTGCCGAGGCCGGCGTGCCGGAAACGCGCATGACCGTCATCGGCCACGGCGCCAACATTCCGGTGGCCGCGAATACCGATCCAGACGGCCGCGCCCGCAATCGCCGCGTGGCGGTGACGATCCTGTCGGCGTTGCCCGACACCACCACCGAAATCCCCACCCGCTAGCCGATCAAGTTCGGGTGTCAGGTCTGACATTCGGACATTCTGACGTGGAAATGTCCGAATGTCAGACCTGACACCAGCGTTGCGGCGGCGTGATTGTAACCATGCGCAACTGGGCTTGGCAGCGCCAAGGCACCGGCACAGAATGCCGCCTTATTCAGCGAAGGAGCAGCAATGGGTCTGGCAACGAAGGTAGCAAACACGGTGCTGCTGGGCGCAGCATTCATGCTGACCGCCAGCGCGGCGGCGAAGGATGGGGTGAGGGACATGGTCCACGAAATGGTCAAGGTCGAATCGCGCGACGGCAAGGTGCTGGTGCGCCTGACGTTCGACAACCAGAGCGAACACACGATCTACGTGCCGCGCTCGGTCGCCTCCGACAAGGAGTTGTTCGGCAACTACTTCGAGGTGCGCGACAGTTCCAACGGCGACCCGCTCAACTACATCGGCCCGATGGTCAAGCGCGGCCCGCTCGGCAAGGAAGACTTTCTGGCGGTCAAGCCGCACACGCGCCATCAGAACCTGATCGACATCACCGACGCCTACGCCTTCTTGCCGGGCCGGCGCGCCTATCAGCTCCACCACAGCGGCCACTACGTCGCCGACCTGAAAAAGCTCGACCAGACTACGCCGGTCGAGCCTGGGGCAACGATGTTCGCCCACGTCGGCAAACAGTAATTAGTCCAGCGCCGGCGTGTTCTCGCCGAAATACTCGTGGGAGTCGGCGTTGTTGACGGCCCTGGCCGGGTCGCTGATGGCCAGGCTGGCCGCGCCTTCCTGCCCATACACCCAGTCATCGGTGGCGGCGACGACGTTGAAGTGGCTCATCTCGTGCACCATCGTGCCGCCTTTCGAATCGGTGCCGGTCATCGGCGCCGTCCAGAACGCGCGGCACACGTAGATTGCGTATGGCTTGGTCGGATAGACGTAGGCGAAATACGGTTTGTTGCAGCCGCAATCGACCGTCACCGGCCTGGTGGCAAACGCGTCCTTGATGGCGGCGAAGTTGCCGCGCACCGTGGCCTGACGCGCCGGGTCGCTGGCGCCGAACCAGTTGGTATAGCGCGGCCCGAGCAGTTTGCGCGCCATCAGGTAGCGCTCGCCATCGTCGGCCATCGCGCGCCCGGCCGCCACCGCCGTCGTCAGCGCGCTCTGCTGCGAGGCGCTGCATTTGGCAAACGACAAGCTGGCGCCGCTGCCGCGCGCGGCGTCGAGCTCCGGCGCCGGCTGGCTGACCGCGCCGCGCGGCAGGCGGGCGTCGATGAACAAGGTCAGTGGCTGCGACTTCAGTTCGCCGAATCGCTGCGCCACGGTGCCGCGGCCGTTGACGTGCGGATTGAACAAGGTCAGCGACTCGGTGTCGTAGCGGATCGTGTAGTCGCCGGTCACGCTCATCTCGTACAGGCTCGACAGTTCGACGCGGGCGCTGCGCGACGCGCCCGGCGCCAGCACGTAATAATCAGCCGCGGTGGGGGCGGGGCGCTTGTAGCGCGCGCCGAGGTAGGGCACCTTGGCGCCGTCGCGCCGGATATCGAACAGCGGCTCTTCGATCTCGCCGCCGAACGGCGTGTGCCACCGCAGCACCGCCTGGGGAGTGGCCGAGGTGTTGGTCAGCGTGACGGTGACGACGACGTCGTCGGATTTGCCGAGCGATGACTTGTCGGTGCTGATGCTGACGGCGATGCCGTTCGACGCCGCCTGCGCGCCGACGCACACGGCAACCGTCAATGCCGCGATACCTGCCCTAAAGATATGGTTCATGCTGGTCTCCGTAGATGTGACAAACTCATCAGTTGATGATCACGGATCGCTGCGGGGAAGTAAAATTTATCTGGCGCGCACGCGTTAAAACGCAAGGGTATTGCGGCGCGGTAGGGGTCTGACCTGCGGGCCCAGGTCAGCCGACGACGAAGCGGCGCGACGGTCCGCCGGCGCCGGTCTGGCCGCTGGGGCCGTAGACGCCGGCGTCGCTGCCGCCGGTCGGCGTGCGCATCGCGTTGATCACCACCTGGGTGTTGGTCATCTGCTTGTTGACGAGCATGCCGTTGACGCGGTTCAGTTCTTTCCCTTCGCGCACCAGATCGAGCAAGGTGACCCATGCGGCGCGCGCAGCGGCGTCGCCGCTGCTGGCCAGCCAGTCTTCCATGCCGGCTTCACTGGCGGCAACGCCGGCGGCGCCGAGCGCCTGGTGACGGACGCTGGCCATCCGCGCGGCTTGCTGCACCAGCTCGGCTTTTTGCGGAGTGATCTGGTCGAGCCCGTCAGTGTCAGCCTTGACCAGGAACTGTTGTTCCTGTTTCATCAACTCGATCAGCGATGCGATCAGGTGTTGTTCGTCGGGCAGGGTGGTCGTCGGGCTGGGCATGGTGTTTTACCGTTTGCGGGAATGCAGCAGGTCGCGCACTGTTTCCAGCAAGCCGTCCGCCACTTTTTCTGAATTGACCTGGAACTGGCCGTCGGCAATTGCCAGCTTGATGCGTTCGACTTTCTTGGTGTCGAACACGGCGCTGGCGCCGGCGGTAGCGGCCAGGGCCTGGCCCTGCGAAGACAGGCGCACGTTGTCGCTCGGTGCCGCATTGGCGCCGGCGGCACGTTCGGTGCCTTTCGATCCGGCTGCGGGCGTATTTGCCGCCGGCAGTCCAGGGGTTGTCTTTAATGTATCGTTAATTTTCACAGCGGTATCCTTCTCTGACCAGAGCATCAAACTCCGGGATATGCGTAAGTAACGGCGATGCCGTCCCAAACTTTAGCGCACATCAATGGATTTTCCGAAACGAAAGTTCAAAAAACCACTTCGACCAGGCCTCCCGCTTGCGCCACGCCACTGAGGATGGCGCCGGCGGCGGTGCGTACCTGCACCACCTGGCCTTCGCCGGCATTGCCGATCGCGCGCGCCTCGGTCGACACCTTGAAGCCGGCCCCGCTCGACACCACGCGCACCTGCTGGCCGCTCTGCACCACCGGCTTGCTGCGCAGCGCGTCGAGCCGCAGCGGCGCGCCCGACGGCAGCGACATCGTCGCGCTGCGCCCGATCGCCTGCGCCATGTCGGTGACCACACCGGCCGGCAGCGCCGCCAGGTCGCCGCTCATGACGACCAGCTGCGACTGCGTGATCGGCTGGCCCTGCGCCAGCGGCACGGCGGCGGCAACATACTCGCCGTGCACCGCCACCCTGGCTTGAATATATACCGTCCACGCGGTCGGGGCCGCGCAGCGCACGCCGACCGTGGTCTTGCCCCACGGCCGCGCGCCGGGCTGCTGGAAGGCCTGCGGCGCCGCGCACGCGGCCAGGCTCATGCGCGGGTCGATGGCGCCGACCTCGACTTGCACCTGGCCGGGCATGCCGGCGCTTTGCGCCTGCAGGAACTGCTCGGCGACGGCGCGCAGCGCCGAAAGGTCCTGGCGCGGGCTGGCCCCCTGCTGCCCGAAGGCCAGCGAGGAAGCGAGAAAGAGAGCGGTAAAGAGGGTCGGTTTCATGAAGGGACTGCCTGTTCGAGTGATGCCATGGTAGATCGCATGATTCCCCGGTGAAACATCGAATAGCCGCGCTTTGCCCATCTTCCTCTTTCGATTGAGTCGGTGCCGGCCGCCGTATGATCGATCCTGTCATAACAAGATCATTGCCGCCAGCCTGGCGCCTTGACCCACCTGGAGCTGACATGATTGGCAAACTCGACGACTACATGCGTTTCAACGAAGCCGCGCTGAGCCTGCGCTCACAGCGCCAGCAAGTGCTCGCATCGAACATCGCCAACGCCGACACGCCTAACTACAAGGCACGCGACATCGACTTTGCCAGCGCGCTGCAAGGCGTGATGGCGCGCAGCGCGCCGGCGGCCGGCGTGATGGCGGCGACGTCGGCGAGCCACATCGGCGGCGCCGGCAAGACCGGCGACATGCTGCCCGACGGCACGGCGCTGAAATACCGCGGCGTGGTGCAGGGCGCCGTCGACGGCAACACGGTCGACATGGATGTCGAGCGCAACCAGTTCGCCGACAACGCCTTGCGCTACGAAGCGGGCATCACGATGATCAATCACCAGATCCGCGGCATCCTCGCGGCGATCCAGGGAGGCCAGTAACCATGTCGCTGTTTAATATCTTTAACGTGTCCGGTTCGGCCATGAGCGCCCAGGCGCAGCGGCTCAACACGGTCGCCTCGAACCTGGCCAATGCCGACAGCGCCACCAGCGCCAGCGGCCAGGCCTACCGCGCCAAGCAGGTCGTGTTCGAAGCGGTCCCGCTCGACGCCGGCGGCACCGCGGTGAAGGTGGCGCAGGTGGTCGACGATCCAAGCCCGCTCAAGCAGGTGTACGACCCGAAGCACCCGATGGCCGACGCCAAGGGCTATGTGGCGATGCCCAACGTCAACGTGGTCGACGAGATGGTCAACATGCTGTCGGCGTCGCGCTCGTACCAGACCAACGTCGAAACGATGAATGCGGCCAAGACCTTGCTGCTCAAGACCTTGACGCTCGGTCAATAACCCACTTTAGGCTTTTATGGCAACCGTCAATACCGCTCCCCCGTTCGTCTCGCAAGACCTGCTCAACGCGGTCAACCCGAAGAAGGCGGCCGCCGCCGAAGGCAGCGTCGAGGCCGACACCAACAAGTTCCTGACCTTGCTCGTCACCCAGCTGAAGAACCAGGATCCGATGAATCCGCTCGACAACGCGCAGCTCACCAGCCAGCTGGCGCAACTGTCGACCGTCACCGGCGTCAACAAGCTGAACACGACGCTCGAGTCGCTCAAGGCGAGCTACGTGTCGTCCGAAGCGCTGCAGGCGGCCAACATGATCGGCCACGGCGTGCTGGTCGAAGGCGGCCACGTCGACCTGTACCAGGGCAAGGGCATCATGGGCGTCGACGTCGGCAGCGACGCCGACAGCGTCAAGCTGATCGTTACCGACCCGAGCACCGGCAAGGACGTGCAGACGATCGACCTCGGAGCGCAGAAGGCGGGCATCATCCCGCTGCCGTGGGACGGCGTGGTCGATGCCACCAAGGTCGGCGCCGACGGCTTGCCGGTCGCGCTGAAGGACGGCAAATACCTGATCCGTATCGTCGCCACCCGCGGCGAGGAAGTGCTCAAGGATGTCAAGGCGCTGTCGTTCGACACCGTCGCCAGTGTCACCACCAGCGCCAAGAACGGCGTCCAACTGAACCTGCCCACCTCGGGTGTCGTGTCGATGGCTGATATCAGGCAAATTCTGTAAGCCCGGCCGTTTACAATAACTTTTACCAGGAGAACATCATGTCTTTCCAACAAGGACTTAGCGGCTTGAACGGCGCGGCGAAATCGCTCGACGTCATCGGCAACAACATCGCCAACGCCAGCACCGTCGGCTTCAAGGGCTCGCAGGCGCAGTTCGCCGACGTCTACGCCAATTCGCTCAACGGCGCAGGCGGTAACCAGGCCGGCATCGGCACCAAGGTGTCTCAGATCGCCCAGCAATTTACCCAAGGTAACGTCGAGTCGTCGGCCAACCCGCTCGACATCGCCATCAACGGCGCCGGCTTTTTCCGCACCACCGTCGCCGGCGCCACGCAATACTCGCGCAATGGCCAGTTCTCGCTCGATAAAGACGGCTTCATGGTCAACGCCCAGGGCGCCAAGCTGACCGGCTACGCCACCAGCGCCACCGGCGGCATACTGGCCGGCTCGCCCGTACCAATCCAGGTCAATACGGCCGACCTGAAGCCGGTCGCCACCACCAGGATCGATACCCAGCTGAACCTCGATTCCCGCTCGCTGAACCCGGTCAAGAACCCGTTCGACGCCAGCGATCCAAACACCTATAACAAGCAAATCCCGATCGACGTCTACGACACGCTCGGCAATCCACACGTGATGTCGTCGTTTTACGTGCGCACCGACGCCGGCGAATGGGACGTCTACGTCGCAAACGATGGCACCGAAGTGAACAGCCTGGCGGTCGCCTCGGCCGCTCAGGGCACTGGCACGGTGGTGCTTGACGACATCACTGCCAAGCGCGGCGCCTGGCGCACGCTGGCGGCCGACCCCGCATCGACCCCGGCGCAGCTGCGCAACGCCTTGATCGCTTACGCCGACGCGGCCGGCGACGCCGTGGCCGCGGCCTCGAGCCTGGCCGGCGGCGACGCTGTGCAGGCAACTGCCATCACCACCGCCGGCGACGACTCCGCGCGGGTGCAGAGCAACACGCCGGAAGCCGTCGACAGGGATATCGCCGCCGCCGTCAGCATGAAGCCGGAACCGGTCGCCCGCCTGAAGTTCGACTCGAAAGGTTCGCTGATCGCCGCGAGCGCGCCAATCCAGGTCGACCTGCCGATTTTCCCACCGACCGGCGCCGCCGCGGTGCTGTCGGTCACGCTCAACTTCACCGGCTCGTCGCAGTACGGCGCGCCCACCAGTGAAAAGAAATCGAGCCAGGACGGCTATACCGCCGGCACCCTGCAGCGCTTTGCCGCCAGCGCCGACGGCAGGATCCTCGGGCAGTACAGCAACGGCCAGTCGCAGGCGCTGGGCCAGATCGTGCTGGCCAACTTCGCCAACCCGAACGGCCTGTCGCCACTGGGGAACAATGCGTGGGCCGAAACGTCCGCATCCGGCGTGCCGCTGGTCGGCGCGCCGACCACCGGCAGCCTCGGCGTGCTGCAATCGTCGGCGGTGGAAAACTCGAACGTCGACCTGACGGCCGAGCTGGTCAACATGATCACCGCGCAGCGCGTCTACCAGGCCAATGCGCAGACCATCAAGACCCAGGACTCGGTGCTGCAGACGCTGGTGAACCTGCGCTAAGCGCAGCTCAAGCAAGGTCAAACGCACCGGTATTTTTTCAAGAGGGAGCAGATGGATCGTTTAATCTACACGGCCGCCAGCGGCGCCAAGCACATCCTGGAGCAGCAGGCGACGACGGCGCACAACCTGGCCAACGTCAGCACCACCGGTTTTCGCGCGCAGATCGATGCGTTTCGCGCGGTGCAGGTCGAGTCCGGCGGCTTGCCGACGCGCGCCTTCGTCGTCAATTCGACCGCCGGCGCCAATTTCGACAGCGGCGCCATCCAGATGACCGGACGCGACCTCGACGTGGCGGTGCGCGGCAAGGGCTGGCTGGCCGTGCAGATGCCCGACGGCACCGAAGCGTACACCCGCAACGGCGCCTTGCAGACCAATGCCAACGGCGTGCTGCAAAGCGCCGGCGGCTTTAACATCGCCGGCGAGGGCGGCCCGATCACGGTGCCGCCGGAGGTGATGGTGACGATCGGCGGCGACGGCACCGTCTCGACGGTGGCGGCCGGCGCCACGCCGGGCGCGGCGGCCGTGCTGGGGCGCCTGAAGCTGGTCAACCCGCCCGAGGCCGACCTGGTGCGCGGCGACGACGGCCTGTTCCGGCTGCGCGACGGCGCCGCCGCGCCGGCCGATCCGGCCGTGGTGGTGGCCGGCGGCACGCTCGAGGGCAGCAACGTCAGCCCGGTCGACATGATGGTCAACATGATCGCTTTGGCACGTTCTTTCGACACCCAAATGTCGCTGATGAAGAACGCCGAGAATAACGCGGCGAAAGCAACCCAGATCCTCGCTTTGAGTTGAGTTTCTCCAAGGCATAATTAACGTGTGCATGGCGGTGTTCGTCTGCCACGTTACTGGAGAATCAAATGATCCGTTCCCTATTTATCGCCAAGAGTGGCCTGGAAGCACAGCAGACCAACCTGGACGTCATCACCAATAACCTGGCCAACGTCAGCACCAACGGCTTCAAGCGTTCGCGCGCCGTGTTCGAGGACTTGTTGTACCAGAACATACGCCAGCCGGGCGCGCAGTCGTCGCAGCAGACCAACTTGCCGTCGGGCCTGCAGATCGGCACCGGCGTGCGCGCCGTCGCCACCGAACGCATCTTCACCCAGGGCAATCCCCAGAGCACCGGCAATTCGCGCGACGTGATGATCAATGGCGCCGGCTTCCTGTCGGTGCTGCTGCCTGATGGCACCGCGGCCTACACCCGCGACGGTTCGTTCCAGACCGACGCCAATGGCCAGCTGGTAACGTCGTCCGGCTACGTGGTGCAGCCGGCCATTACCATTCCGCCCAACGCGCAGTCGATCACGATCGGCCGCGACGGCGTCGTGTCGGTGACCCTGCCCGGCACCAATACGCCGTCGCAGGTGGGCAGCTTGCAACTGACCACGTTCGTCAACGCGGCCGGGCTGGAGTCGAAGGGCGAGAACCTGTACGTCGAGACGGGCGCCTCCGGCACCGCCAACACCAACACGCCAGGCACCAACGGCGCCGGCGTGCTGATGCAGGGCTATGTCGAGACCTCGAACGTCAACGTGGTCGAGGAAATGGTCAGCATGATCCAGACCCAGCGCGCCTACGAGATCAACAGCAAGGCGATCACCACCTCCGACCAGATGCTGCAAAAGCTGTCCCAGTTATGAAATCGCTCACTATTCTCGCGCTGCTGGCGCTGGCCGGCTGCTCGGCCACCCCGACCTCGATCGTGCAGCGTCCCACCAGCGTGCGGCCGATGCTGCCGGAACCTGCGCTGGCCAGCAATGGCGCCATCTACCAGGCGGCGGCCTACAAGCCGATGTTCGAAGACCGGCGCGCGCGCCACATCGGCGACATGCTCACCATCAGCATCACCGAGCGCACCAACGCGATGAAGGCCGGCGCCAGTTCCGGCAGCAAGTCCGGCTCGGTCAGCTTCAACGCCCCCGGCCTGTTGCAGAGCCGGCTCGGCGTCAACGTGGCGGCCAATGCGGCCAACAAGTTTGCCGACGGCGACAACCAGAGCGCCACCAACACGTTTTCCGGCGTCATCGGCGTGACGGTGACGGAGGTGCTTTCCAACGGCAACCTGATCGTCGCCGGCGAGAAGCAGATCGCGCTCAACAAGGGCGTCGAGTTCATCCGCTTCTCCGGCATGGTCAGCCCGGATACGATTGGCGCCGGCAACACGGTGGCGTCGACCCAGGTCGCCGATGCCCGCATCGAGTACCGCACCAACAGCCAGATCGACCGCGCGGAAATGACGGCGATGGTGTCGCGCTTCTTCCAGTCGCTGCTGCCATTCTGATGGGAATCCCGATGCGCTTTTTCGCCGCCATTGCCTGCGCGCTGGTCTCAACGGCACTGCTGGCGCCGCTCGCCCACGCCGAGCGCCTGAAGGACCTCGCCAGCATCGCCGGCGTGCGCCAGAACCAGTTGTCCGGCTACGGCATCGTCGTCGGCCTGGATGGCACCGGCGACCAGACCACGCAGACGCCGTTTACGGTGCAGTCGATCATGGCGATGCTGCAGCAAAAGGGCGTCAACCTGCCGGCCGGCACCACCTTGCAGCTGAAAAACGTCGCCGCCGTGATGGTCACCGCCTCGCTGCCGGCGTTCGCTCAGCCGGGCCAGACGATCGACATCACCGTGTCGTCGATCGGCAACGCCAAGAGCCTGCGCGGCGGCACCCTGGTGATGACGCCGCTGCACGGCGCCGACCAGCAGGTCTACGCAATGGCTCAGGGTAACGTGCTGGTCGGCGGCGTCGGCGCTGCCGCCGGCGGCGCCGTGGTGCAGGTCAACCACCTCGCGGTGGGCAAGATTTCCGGCGGCGCCACCGTCGAGCGCGCTGTCGCCAACAGCCTTGGCGCCGACAACCAGATCCGCCTCGAGCTCAATACCACCGACTTCATGACCGCCAGCCGGGTCGTCGAAGCGATCAACAACCATTTCGGCCCGGACATCGCTACCGCGCTGGACGGGCGCGTCATCCGCGTGCGCTCGCCGTCGTCGTCCGACCAGCGCGTCGCCTTTCTCGGCATCCTCGAGTCGCTCGAAGTGAACCCGGCCACCGCCAACGCCAAGGTGATCATGAACGCGCGCACCGGCTCGGTCGTGATGAACCAGGCGGTGACCCTGGAGAGCTGCGCCATTTCGCACGGCAACCTGTCGGTGACGATCAGCCCGGAGCCGCAGGTGAGCCAGCCGGCGCCGGGCAGCCGCGGCAGGACTGTTGTCACCCAGGCCAGCCAGGTCGAAGTGAAGAAGGATCCGGGCAAGGTCGTCATGGTCAAGGGCGGCGCCTCGCTGGCCGAAGTAGTCAAGGCGATGAACGCGATCGGCGCTTCGCCGCAAGACTTGCTGTCGATCCTGCAGGCGCTGAAGGCGGCCGGCTCGCTGCGCGCCGAGCTCGAGATCATCTAGGCGCCGCCATGATTCCGACATCCAACGACCTGTCGTCCAAACTCGCGTTCGACACCAAGGGCCTGGGCGAACTGAAACAGTCGGCCAAAGCTGGCTCGCCCGAAGCGCTGAAGGGCGCCGCCACCCAGTTCGAGGCGATGTTCATCAACATGATGATGAAGAGCATGCGCGACGCCACGCCGCAGGAAGGCATGCTCGACAACCAGCAGACGAAGATGTTTACGTCGATGCTCGACCAGCAGCTGAGCCAGAACATGGCCAAGCGCGGCGTCGGCCTGGCCGACGTGCTGATCCGCCAGCTGACGGCGCAGGCGACCAACGCGCAGGCGCTGGCCATCGGCGGCGACCAGAACGTGCCGACGTCGAGTGCGATGCCGGCGCCGATGGCGGCCGACGGGCTGCTCAAGACGCCCGGCGCGCTGCTGGCGCCGTCGCGCCCGCCGGTGCTGTCGCCGGCCGCGCTCCAATACGGCGCGGCCGCCGGCGCTGTCAACGGCGCCGTCAACCGCGCCGCCAACAATGCGTCGGCGGCGGCCGCACCGGCGGCGCTGACGGCGTCGGGCCGCGTGCAGGCACCGCACGTGCGCTCGTTCCAGGACAAGCTCGGCGCCCACGCCGAAGAAGCGAGCCGCAGCACCGGCATCCCGGCCAAGTTCATGCTCGGCCAGGCGGCGCTGGAGTCGGGCTGGGGCAAGCGCGAGATCAAGAACGCCGACGGCAGCGCCAGCCACAACCTGTTCGGCATCAAGGCCGGTCCTGGCTGGAAAGGCAAGGTTGCCACCGCGGTCACGACCGAGTACGTCAACGGCGTGCCGCAGACCAGGGTCGAGAAGTTCCGCGCCTACGACACGTACGCCGACGGCTTCAAGGATTACGCCAGGCTGATCAGCAAGAACCCGCGCTACGAGCAGGTCATGGCCAGCGCCGGCGACGCCACCAGCTTCGCGCGCGGCCTGCAAAAGGCGGGCTACGCCACCGATCCGCAGTACGCTGCCAAGCTTAGCCGCATCATCACGCACTCGCTGGTCGGCTAGCCAAAACCGGGCTTGTGTTTACGGCAAGTCAAGTTTTCCGCAAATCTGCCGTAGAGTAGAGTAACGAATTCAAACAGAATCGAATCCATCATGGCTGGAAATCTCCTCAGTATCGGCAAGACCGGGTTGTTCGCGGCGCAGGCAGGCCTGGCGACGACCGGCCACAACATCGCCAACGCCCACGTGCCCGGCTATAGCCGACAGCAGACCGTGCAAACGACCATGACGGCACAAGACGCCGGCTACGGCTTCGTCGGCAGCGGTACCCAGGTGGCCGACATCAAGCGTTATTCGGACGAGTTTCTCAACGTCCAGGTACGCAACGCGCAAAGCACCACCAGCGCGCTGGCGTCCTACAATGCCCAGATCACGCAGGTCGACAACCTGCTGGCCAACACCACGTCCGGCCTGTCGCCGGCGCTGCAGGATTTCTTCAAGTCGGTGCAAAGCCTGAGTGCGAACGCCGCCTCGACGCCGTCGCGCCAGAATTTCCTGTCGAGCGCGGAAACGCTGGCGGCCCGCTTCCAGGGCATCAACGGCCAGCTCGAAGAAATGCGCTCCGGCGTCAACAGCCAGATCACGTCGAACGTCACGCTGATCAATTCGTACGCGACCCAGATCGCCACGCTGAATGACCAGATCAGCTCGCTGAGCAATTCTACCGGTCATGCCCCCAACGACCTGCTCGACCAGCGCGACCAGATCGTGCTCGATTTGAACAAGCAGATCAAGGCGACTGCGATGCGCGGCGACAACAACACGATCACGGTGTCGATCGGCAGCGGCCAGCCGCTGGTAGTGGGCAACAAGTCGTTCGAACTGGCGGTGACGCCGGCGCCGGGCGACCGCAGCCGTCTCGAAGTGGGCTATGTCACCGGCACCAGGGTCACGCAACTGTCGGCAGCATCGCTTGGCGGCGGCGAACTGGGCGGCCTGCTCGATTTCCGCTCGACCACGCTCGACCACGCACAAAATGCCATCGGCCGCGTCGCCATCGGCATGGCCGTCAGCTTCAATGCCCAGCACCGTATGGGCCAGGATAGCGCCGGCAACCTCGGCGGCGACCTGTTCAAGGTGGCGCCGGCGTCGGTCAGCGCGAACATGAACAGCGCGCCGCCAGATTCGCCGCCCTCCGACGTCACCGCGCAGGTGATCGACCCGAGCATGCTGACCACCAGCGACTACATGGTCGAGTGGAACGATTCGGAGGCCGCCTACACCATCACCAGGCTGTCCGACCGCGACGTCACGATTGTGCCGTATTCGCCGTCGGGCGCGCACGTCGGTTCCAAGGACGGCATCAGCTTCACCATTACCGGCAAGGAAGTCAGCGGCGACGCGTTCCTGGTACGCCCGACCATCAACGGCGCCGCCCAGTTCGCCGTCGTGCCACGCCAGGTCGGCGACATCGCCGCGGCCTCGCCGGTGATCATCGGCCCGTTGCCGGCTTCGCCACCGGGCTGGACGGGCAACAAGGGCAACGCGGTCGTCAGCGACGGCAGCGTCAACGGCAACTTCCTGCCGCCGAATCCGGCATTCGCGCCCGTGACGATCAAGTACAACGCCGCCACCAACGAGCTGAGCGGTTTTGTTAACAACCAGACGGTGGAAGTCACCGTCGCCGGCGTCAAGACGCAATACACGGCCGGCACGGCGCCGGTGATTCCGTTCGTCGCCGGCGCCAGCTACGAATTCGGCGGCGTGACGATGACGATGCGCGGCTTGCCGGTCGACGGCGACCAGTTCACCGTCAAGCGCAACAGCGGCGGCGTCGGCGACAACCGCAACATGGTCTTGATGGGCGAGCTGGCCTCCAAGCCGCTGCTCGACAAGGGTACGGCGACCTACCAGGCCGGCTTTGCCCAGCTGGTCAGCTCGGTGGGCAACAAGGCGCGCGAAGTGCAGGTCAACGGCCTGGCGAGCGAATCGATGCTGGCGCGCGCGAACGCGGTGCAGCAGAGCGTGTCGGGCGTCAACCTCGATGAGGAAGCGGCCAACTTGCTGAAATACCAACAGGCTTACCAGGCCGCCGGCAAGGTGATGCAGATTGCCAGTACCATGTTCGACACGCTGCTGTCGCTCGGACGATAATCAAGGATGATCATGCGTATCAGCACCAATATGATGTACACGACGTCGACCAACCAGCTCAGCAGCCTGCAAAGCCAGCTGGCGCGCACGCAGCAGCAGTTGTCGAGCAACAAGCGCATGCTCAGCGCGGCGGACGACCCGATCGCCGCCGCTCGCGCGCTGGAAGTGACGCAATCGCAATCGATCAATGCCCAGTACGCCACGAACCGGCAGAACGCCCGCTCCGCGCTGTCGCAGGAAGAAGTTGCGCTGACCGGCGTGCAGCAGCTGATCCAGGACGTCCAGGTGATCGCGGTGGCGGCCGCCGGCGGCGCCAACAACAACAGCGACCGCACCACCTACGCCAACGAACTGCAGGGCCGGCTCGAAGACCTGATGTCGCTGGCCAACAGTTCCGACGGCAATGGCGGCTATGTGTTTTCCGGCTACCAGTCGAACACGGTTCCATTCGTCAAGACGTCGCAAGGCGTCGACTACCACGGCGACCAGGGCCAGGCCCAGCTGCAGATCGCCGCGTCGCGCAAGGTGGCGATCGGCGACTCGGGCAGTTCGGTGTTTACCAATCTGCCTACCGGCAACGGCAACTTCGTCACCGGCGCCGGCGGCACCAACACCGGCGGCGCGGTCATTTCGGCCGGCACCGTGGCCGACGCGCGCCAGCTGACGGGCCATGCCTACAGCATCGATTTCACCGTCGTGCCTGCCGTGCCGGGCACGCCGGAACAGGTGAGCTACGTGATCACCGACACGACCATGGGCGTGACCGTGCCGCCGGCGCCGGCGGTGGCGTCGGTGCCATACACCAGCGGCCAGCCAATCCTGGTTGGCGGCATGAAATTCGAGGTCACCGGCACGCCGGCCAACACCGACAACTTCAGCGTCAAGCCGAGCGAGCGCCAGTCGTTGTTCCAGACGCTGAGCAAGATGATCGACACGCTGCGCGCGCCGGCCAACACCGACGTCGAAAAGAAAGCGATGACGGCTGGCCTGGCCGAAGCGAACGGCAACCTCAGCACCGCGCTCGACAACGTGCTGACGGTGCGCTCGTCGGTCGGTTCGCGCATGAAGGAATTCGACACCCTCGACCTGGCCGGCGACGACGCCGACATCCAGTACACGGCAACCTTGCAGGACCTGGAAGGGCTCGACGTGCTGAAGGCGATCACCCAGTTTTCGCAGCAGAAATCGTCGCTGGAAGCGGCGCAGATGTCCTTCAAGACGATCTCGAGCTTGTCGCTGTTCAATTACATCAGGTAAAGCCGCACGGGCGGTGCGCGCCGCCACCTCCGCGTCACTTCCCATCGGCTTCAATAGCGTCGTCCCTTGGCGGTCGCGCTACTGAAACGCCCGACAATTTCCCTCTCACTCCAGAGCGTCATCCCCGCTGCGCGAGGTTGACGCTCTTTACGATCGCGGCGGCGGCGGCGGCGCCGGCGGCGGCGTGCGCGCGGCGCCGGCGCGCGGCAGGCTGCGCGCCGCTTCGATGCCCTGGTTGAACAGGTTCAGGATCGGCGCGCTCAGGTAGGGCAGCGACATGCTGATCACCAGCAGCCCGACGCCCAGCGACACCGGAAAGCCGATGCCGAAGATGTTCAGCTGCGGCGCGGCGCGCGTCAGGATGCCGAGAGCGACGTTGGTGATCAAGAGCGCGGCGACGATCGGCAACGACAGCTGCAGTCCGGCGCTGAAGATGCGCGCGCCCCAGCGCGCCAGCTCGAGCGGCGCGCCGGCCGCCATCGGCGTGGCCGACACCGGCATGCTGATGAAGCTTTCGGCCAGCGCCTCCAGCAGCACCAGGTGCGCATTGACGGCCAGGAACGCCATGGTGGCGATCAGCGCCAGGAACTGGCTCACCGCCGACGACCGGCCCTTCGACAGCGGGTCGAAAAAGGTGGCGAAGCCGAGGCCCATCGTCAGGCTCGACACCTCGCCGGCCATCTCGATGGCGGCGAACACGATGCGCATGGCAAAGCCCATCGACAGCCCGATCAGCAACTCCTGCAACAGGATCAGAAAGCCCGCCATCGACATCGGGTCGACCGCCGGCAACGCGGGAATGGCCGGCGCGATCATCATCGCCAGCAGCACGCCGAGCGAAATTTTCATCGATTGCGGCACGCTGCTGTTGCCGAACAGGGGCGAGGCGGCGATCAGCCCGAGGATGCGCGTGAGCGGCCACAACAGGGCCGCGATCCACGTGTTCATCTCGCCGCTGGTAAGCGTCAGCATGGTAAGGAAGGCGCCGCGCGCCTAGCCGATCAGGCCGGGAATGCTGGTGAATACCTGGCGCATGTAGTCGAGCATGACGGCCAGCATCCATGGCCCGGCGATGATCAGCGCGACAAAAATGCCGACCAGTTTCGGGATGAACGACAAGGTCGCTTCGTTGATCTGCGTGGCGGCCTGGAAGATGCTGACGATCAGGCCGATGATCAGCGCCACCAGCAACATGGGCGCGGCCACCATCAACGTCACTTCCATCGCGTTGCGGCCCATCGTCATGACGGTTTCCGGAGTCATCTCGCTTCCCCTAGTAAAAACTTTGAGACAGCGAGCCGAGCAGGAGCTGCCAGCCGTCGACCAGCACAAACAGCATCAGCTTGAACGGCAGCGAAATGACCGCCGGCGACATCATCATCATACCCATCGACATCAGCACCGAGGCGACCACCATGTCGATGATCAAAAACGGAATGAAGATGGCGAAGCCGATCTGGAACGCCGTCTTCAGTTCGCTGGTGACGAACGCCGGGATCAGGATCCGCAGCGGGATGTCTTCCGGGCCCTGCAGCGCCGGCGAGCGCGAAATCTTGACGAACAGCGCCAGGTCGGACTGGCGCGTCTGCTTGGTCATGAACGCCTTCAGCGGCGCGACGCCCTTGTCCATCGCCTCGCTCATCTGAATCTTGTTTTCCTGCAGCGGCAAGTAAGCATCGGTGTAGATCTTGTCGAACACCGGGCCCATGACGAACAGCGTGAGAAACAGCGCCAGCCCGACCATCACCTGGTTCGGCGGCGCCGACTGGGTGCCGAGCGCCTGGCGCAGCAGCGACAGCACGATGATGATGCGGGTAAAGCTGGTCATCATCAACAGCGCGGCCGGCAGGAACGACAGCGCCGTCATCAACAGCAGCGTTTGCACCGGCAGCGAATAGGCGGTGCCGCCGCCGGCGGCCGGCGCACTGGTGAAAGCAGGAATGCCGGGCGCGGCGAACGCCAAGGCGGGCAGGGCGAGCGCGGGGATGGCGAGCGCCAGCAGGAGTTTCTTATTTCGCATTACGTTTGTCGATCGTCTGTTTGAGCCATTCGGCAAAGCTGGACGCCGGTGGCTGGTGCGGGTGCAAGCTGGCATTCGCGGCGGTGGCGGCGTCAAAGGCGGCCTGGCGCGGCATCGTCGCCAGCGCGTTGACGCGGCCGGGCGAGGCGCCCACCACGATCCACTGGTCGCCCACTTCGACCACCATGATGCGCTCGCGCCCGCCAAGGTTGAGGGCGCCGACCAGGCGTACGTGGGCCGAACCGGCGATGGCCTTCGGGCCATAGCGCTTCATGAACCAGGCCAGCACCGCGAGCAGGCCGAGCACGGCGCACAGCGCCAGGATGGTCTGGATCAGGCTGCCGGCGGCCGGCGCCGACGTCATCGGCTGCACCACGACCGGGCGGCCGGGCGCGGTGGTGGTGTTCTGCTCGGCGGGGACGGACGCGGTGGCGGTGGCAGGGGCGGGGACGGTGGCGGCCGGCGGCTGGACCGCCGGCGCCTGGGCCTGCGCCGCGCCGCCCGCAAATGTTGCTGCGACGGCGACGGCGAGAAGGAAACGGACCATCATTTATTCAGTTTTCTGATCCGCTCGGACGGCGTGATGATGTCGGTCAGGCGGATACCGAACTTGTCGTTGACGACCACCACCTCGCCCTGGGCGATCAGGCAGCCGTTGACCAGCACGTCCATCGGCTCGCCGGCCAGGCCGTCGAGTTCGACCACGGAACCTTGCGCCAGCTGCAGCAGGTTCTTGATGGCGATCTTGGTGCGGCCAAGCTCGACCGTCAGCTGGACCGGGATATCGAGGATGAAGTCGATGTCGTTCGGCGTATCGAGCTTGGTGCCCTTGTTCGAGAAATCCTTGAACACGGCGGCGCTGGCGGCCTGGTTCTGCAGCGCGTCGGCTTCCGCCTTGGCCTGCTCGGCAATGGCGGCGCCCCAGTCGTCATCCATGCTCTGGTCGTCTTGATTATCGGACATCGTGCTCTCCTGTGGTGCTGCTTTTATTTAGTGGAATCGGAATTGGCGAGCAGTTTCTCGACCTTCAGCGCGTACTGTCCGTTGAGCACGCCGTAGGTGCAATCCATCACCGGCACGCCGTCGACCGTGGCCTGGATCGTTTCCGGCACGGTGAGGGGAATGATGTCGCCCACCTTCATGTTCAGGATGTCGTCGAACGAGGCGCGGCCGGTGCCCAGCGTGGCGATCAGCTCGACTTCGGCGATCTGGATCTGCTGGGTCATCAGGCGGATCCAGCGCTTGTCCACTTCCAGCGCCTCGCCCTGCAGGCTCGACGTCAGCGCATCGCGGATCGGCTCGATCATCGAGTACGGCATGCAGAAGTGGATCTGGCCCGACACCGAGCCGAGCTCGACGGTGAAGGTCGACGACACTACCACCTCATTCGGCGTGGCGATGTTGGCGAACTGGGTGTTCATCTCGGAACGGATGTATTCGAACTCGACCGGGAAGACCGGCTCCCACGACTTGGTGTAGGCCTCGAACACGATATCGAGGATGCGCAAGATGATGCGCTGCTCGGTCTGGGTAAAGTCGCGGCCCTCGACGCGGGTGTGGAAACGGCCGTCGCCGCCGAACAGGTTGTCGACCAGCAGGAACACCAGGCCCGGATCGAACACCATCAGGGCGGTGCCGCGCAGCGGCTTCATGTGCACCAGGTTCAGGTTGGTCGGCACCACCAGGTTGCGGATGAATTCGCTGTACTTGGACACCCGCACCGAGCCGACCGACACTTCGGCGCTGCGGCGCAGGAAGTTGAACAGGCCGACGCGCAGCAGGCGCGCGAAGCGCTCGTTGATGATCTCGAGCGTCGGCATACGGCCGCGCACGATGCGTTCCTGCGTCGCCAGGTTGTAGGTGCGGACACCCGTGCTCTCTTCCGGCGCGGCAGCGTCGTCCTGATCGCCGTTGACGCCCTTGAGGAGGGCATCAACTTCTTCCTGGGAGAGAAAATTATCGGCCATTGAGCGTTACTGGATGATAAAAGCGGTAAACAGCACGTCGCTCACTTGCTGCGCTTCGCCCTTGTCGACGAACGGCTGCTTGACCGCGGCGACGATTTCCTTGGCCAGCAATTGCTTGCCTTCGACGGTCGAAATTTCGGACGCTTTTTTCCCGGACAACAGCAGCAGCACGCGGCTGCGCACCTTGGCCATGTTGGCCTTGATCGTTTCGCCTTCTTTCGCGTTCTGCACCTGCAGCGTGAATGCGATCTGCAAGAACTGTTCGCCCGTTTCCGGCTGCAGGTTGACGGTGAACGATTCGATCGGCACGTAGACGGGCGGCTCGGTACTGGCGACCTTTTGGGCGGCGCCGGCCGGCTTGTCCTGCATGAAAAACCAGGCCGCACCGGCGCCGAGACCGATGACCACGACGGCCATGATTATCATGATAAGCATTTTCTTCTTCGAGCCATTCGGCGCCGACGCTGGCTCTGCTTTGGAATCAGCCTTCATTTTGTCATTCGCTTTCAAGATACTCCAGATGCTGTAAGTGGATCGTCGCCGTCATTATGTCATTATCGGGATTAACCGGGCGATCGGATGCGTGGAAAAGAAGGAATAACAGCTTCCAACTCGTGGCTTGCTGGGGACATTAATGCGAAAGTAAAAACAAACGGCGCGGGAATGGATGTCGATAAGCCAATACGGCGGTCGATAATCCAGTAAAGCGATCGCCATCCCGCGAAGGCGGGAACCGCTGCCATTTATAACGCAGTGGCGAATTGGGTTTTGCCACTGCGACTGATTCAGTATAAATCCCCGCATGCGCGAGGATGACGGTGCCAGGTGCGGGCGTTTATGCGAACGTATCGACCAGGCCGGTGCCGCCGCGGGTCGCGCGTGGCGCTTCGGCCGTGCCGGCGACGTCGCCGCCGTCGCCGAAGCGGTTGCCGCCGCCCTGGCCGCGCGACTTCTCACCGTGCTGCGCCTGGCGCTGATCCTGCGCGCCTTCGCTGACTGACGCGTTGCCCAGCGAAATGCCGTTCTCGCTCATCATCTCGCGCAGCTTCGGCATCGCGTTTTCCAGCGCCTGCCGCACCTCCGGCTGCGCGGCGGTAAACGATACCGTCGCCTGGTCGTTCGTCACGCTCAGCACCACCTGCATCGGTCCCATGTCGGGCGGGTTCAAGGTCAGCGTGGCGCTTTGCTCCTTGCCGGCGACCATCCAGACGATCTTCTGGCCAACCTGGTTATCCCAGCCGGGGGTGCCGACCCGCGCCGCGATGCGCTCGCCCGGGTTGGCGGCATTGACTCCCTGCGCCATCACCTGCGACGCCTGCTGCACCGGCGCGCTGACCGGCGCGGCGGCAACCGCGGCCGGCTCCTTGATGGCGGTGATGTCGACCGCGCCTTCGCGTGCACGCGGCGCGGCGGCATCGACTTTGACCATCGTCGGCGCCAGCGCCGGTTCGGCTTTCGTCATCGCCGGCACGGCCTCGCCGTCGCCCTGAGTGGCAACCGCAGCCAGCGGTGTCAAACTGGCGGGGGCCTTGTCGGCGACGGCAGTGGCGTCGGCATCGACCGCGCCGCGCTGCAGCGCGAGGTCGACCTTGAGCGGCTCGGGCGCCGGTGCATCCATCATGCGCGCGGCGGCGCCGTCGACCGCGGCGGCGACTTCCTTGAACGACAACGTCTTGCCATCGGCGGCCGGCAGCGCCGCGCCGGCGAGCGTTTCGCTCAGCGCGGTGGAGTCGAGCTTGACAGGCTCGGTGGAATACTCGATCGGCGCGGACGCCTTCTTCAACGCGGCGAGTGCGGCAGCCGCGGCCAGCGGATCGGTGACCGGTGCGGCGGCAACCGCGGCCGGCTGGTTGAAAGCGGCGACCAGCGCGAGCATGTCGGCCACCGGGCTGACCGCGGCCGCGTCGGCGGCGTCGTCTTTGGCCTCGTCGGTGGCGGCGTCGCCGCTTGCCGCGGTGCGTTTGCCGTCGGCCGGCGTGGCCGGCGCGGCCGCCGGCTGGCGTTCGGCCTGCTGCGCCGGTGCCGCCTGTTGCGGCTTGGCGGCGGCGGCCTGCGGCTTGACCGGCGCGGCGGCCGGGCTCGGGGCAGGCTTACGCTGTTCGATCTCGCGCGACAGCGCCTGGCTAAATTGCGCGCCGTCGCCGGACGCATTGGCGTTGGCGTTGGCGTTGACGTTCGCGCGCGGCGCGGCGGCGGAAATCTGGGGCAGGGGAGGAGTGTGCATGGTCGTTTGGGTTCGTTGGCTGTCTATCAGGTCAGCGTTTGTAAAAGGCCTTGCGAGCCGCGAATTCGTCCACCTGCTTCTGGTCACGCTTGTTCTCGATGCGCAGCGTTTCGGCGGCGGCGCGTTCGGACAGCGTGCGGTACGACAGGCGCTTCCTCTCGCTCGTTTGCCAGCTGGTCTTCTCCACCGCGCTCTTGTGGTGCGCGTGCTTGGTTACCTCGCGCTGGCCGTTGATGGCGTTGTCAAGCTTGCCCAGGAAAGCGACAAAATTACGGTACGCCATCGGTGTGATCCCGGCCACCTGGGCCGCGTCGAGTCGCATCGCATAATCGTCGCGGTAGCCAAGCAGCATGGTCAGCTTCGCTTCGCACTCCTCGGCCGCCTTCAGCGCCGCACCGAGCCGCTTGGCCGCCGCGTCGCACTCGCGCTGGGCCAGGTCGATCAGGGTGTCGAGTGCGGAGAGGCTTGCCATAGTGAAAGATTATAGTCGGCCTGGCACCGCCGCCATCACTCAAACAGAGCGGTAAGTTGGGTCAAGCTCTCCTGCATGTCGACCTTGTCCGGGATCTCCTGGCACAGAAAGGCTTCGATGCGGTCGTGCAGCGCGATGGCCTGGTCGAGCACCGGGTCGCTGCCGGGCGCGTAGGCGCCCACGCTGATCAGGTCGCGCGAGCGCTGGTAGCGCGAATACAGCTGCTTGAGACGGCGCGCCGCGTGCTGGTGCGGCGTCGACGTGATGCCGTGCATGGCGCGGCTGATCGACTGCTCGATGTCGATCGCCGGGTAGTGGCCCGCTTCGGCCAGGTGGCGGTCGAGCACGATGTGGCCGTCCAAAATACCGCGCGCGGCGTCGGCGATCGGATCCTGCTGGTCGTCGCCCTCCGACAGCACGGTGTAGAACGCGGTGATCGAACCGCCGCCCTCGAGGCCATTGCCGGCCCGTTCGACCAGCACCGGCAGCTTGGCAAACACCGACGGCGGATAGCCCTTGGTGGCGGGCGGCTCGCCGATCGCCAGCGCGATTTCGCGCTGCGCCATCGCGTAGCGGGTCAGCGAATCCATGATCAGGAGGACGCTCTTGCCCTCGTCGCGAAAGTGTTCGGCGATCGCGGTGGCGTAGGCGGCGCCCTGCAGCCGCATCAGCGGCGGGCTGTCGGCGGGCGCCGCCACCACGGCCGAACGCGCGCGCCCGACGGGACCCAGAATCTGCTCGATGAATTCCTTCACCTCGCGGCCTCGTTCGCCGATCAGGCCGACGACGATGACGTCGGCGGTGGTGTAGCGCGCGATCATCCCCAGCAGCACCGACTTGCCGACGCCGGTGCCGGCGAACAGACCAAGGCGCTGGCCGCGGCCGACGGTGAGCATTGAGTTGATGGCCCGCACGCCGACGTCGAGCGTTTCGGTGATCGGCGCGCGGTCGAGCGGATTGACCGGGCGCGCGCTGATCGGCGCCATGTGCTGGGCGCCCAGTGGACCCAGGCCGTCGAGCGGGCGGCCGGCGCCGTCGACCACGCGTCCGAGCAGGGCGTCACCGACCGGCAGGTGGCGCGCGCGGTCGCTTGGCCGGCGGCGCGGGTGCGCCACGCTGCCAGGTTTCGGCACCGAGGCCTCGATCGGGAACACGCGCGAGCCGGGCACGATGCCTTCGACATCGCTTTGCGGCATCAGGAACAGGCGGTCGCCGTCGAAGCCGACTACTTCGGCTTCGACGCGGATGCCGTTGGCCATCGGGATGGTGCAGGCGCTGCCGACGGCCAGGCGCAGGCCGACGCATTCCATCACCAGGCCGGCGACGCGGGTGACGCGGCCCGACACCTGCATCGGTTCGACAAAGTCGAGCAGCGAATCGCAGTCGCGCAGGTAGGACTTCCAGCGCGCGGTGTGGCGGTCCGGCGGCACGCTCACGGGCCGAGCCAGTCGAGGTCTTTGCCCAGCGCGTGCGTCATGCGTTCCCAGCGCGTCGCCAGCTGGGCGTCGATCTGATTGGTGGCGGTATCGACTTTGCAGCCGCCGCGCGCGATGCTGGCGTCCTGCACCACGCGCCAGCCGCCCTTGTCGAGTTCTTCGCCGATTGCTTCGCGCACGATCGGCATGTCGGCGGGATTAAGCATCAGTACCGCCGGCTGCTGCACCACCGGCAGGTATTCGATCGCCTCGCGCACCACCGGGATCACCAGTTCGGGCTTGATCTCCAGCGCGCTGCGCAGCATGCCCTTGGCCAGGTGCAGCGCCAGGTCCAGCACATCGGCGGCGATGGTCTCGGCGGCGGCGGCCAGCGCGCCGCTGAATTCGAGCGCGATCGCCTGCAGGTGTTCGAGTTCGCGCGCAGCTTCGGCGCGCCCGATCGCCAGGCCGTCGGCGTAGCCTGCGCCGTGGCCTTCTTCGTGGCCGGCGGCGCGCGCCTGCTCGCGGATGGCGGCCAGTTCCTCGTCGGACGGCAGCAACACGACCGGTTCGACCGGCGCGGCGGCGGCGCGCTTGGCCACCACGCTCGGACGGTCGTCGCCGAACGAGTTCATTTCCCAGCGCTGGTAAGCGGTTTGCATCTCTTTGGGCGTATCAGACAAACGAATCCTCACCTTTTCCGCCTAATACGATCTGGCCTTCGTCGGACAGGCGGCGCACGATCTGCAGGATCTGTTTTTGCTGCGCTTCGACTTCAGACAGGCGCACCGGGCCCTTCGATTCGAGGTCCTCGCGCATCATCTCGCCGGCGCGCTGGCTCATGTTGCGGAAGATCTTCTCGCGCAGGTCCTGCGAGGCGCCTTTCAGCGCGATGATCAGCATCTCCGACTGCACTTCGCGCAGCAGCAGCTGGATGCCGCGGTCGTCGATGTCGATGATGTTATCGAACACGAACATCTCGTCCATGATCTTCTGCGCCATGTCGTTGTCGTAGTTCTTGATGTTGTCCATGACCGAGCCTTCCTGCTCGCCGCTCATGAAGTTGAGGATTTCGGCCGCCGCGCGCACGCCGCCGAGCGACGACTTCTTGATGTTCTCGTTACCCGACAACAGCTTGGTGAGCACGTCGTTCAGTTCGCGCAGCGCGGCCGGCTGCACGCCATCCAATGTGGCGATGCGCAGCACCACGTCGTTGCGCAGGCGGTCGGTGAAATTGCCGAGGATTTCGCAGGCCTGGTCGCGCTCGAGGTGGACCAGGATGGTGGCGATAATCTGCGGGTGCTCGTTGCGGATCAGCTCCGACACGGACGACGCGTCCATCCACTTCAGGCTCTCGATGCCGGAAGCGTCCTTGCCGCCCAGGATACGCGACAGCAGCACCGACGCCTTGTCGTCGCCGAGCGCTTTGGTCAGCACCTGGCGGATGTATTCGTCCGAATCGAGGCCGACGGTCGAATTGAGTTCGGTCTGCGCGCGAAACGCGTCGAGCACGGTGACCACCTGTTCGTGCTGCACGCTCTTCATCGTCGCCATCGCCGCGCCCAGTTTCAGCACTTCGCGCGGGCCGAGGAACTTCATCACTTCCGCAGCTTCCGTCTCGCCGATGGCGAGCATCAGGATGGCAGCCTTCTGGATGCCGTTATCATTCATTTGCGCCTACCCATGCCTTGACGACGTTGGCCACCACCCGCGGATCTTCGTGGGCCAGCTTTTTCGCCATGTTTAAATTTTCGCGGTAGCCAGCCACCTGCTGCGACACTTCCGCGCTTTGTTCGGCGCGCTCGGCTTCTTCCTCGACTTCTTCGATACTTGGCTTGACCGGCGCCGGCGGCAGGTCGGTGATCTGGTCGAACTTGCGCATCACCGGGCGCAGCATCGGGCGCAGCAGGCGGAAGTACAGGAACAGCAGCAGCAGCCCGGCGGCGAGGTACTTCAGCGCCTGGCGTCCGATCTCCTGCAGCTCGGGATCGCGCCACCACGCCAGCGCCTCGGCCGGCGCGACCGGCTTGTCGACGCCGTCGAACGGCGCGTTGGTCACGTTGAGGGTGTCGCCGCGCTCCTTCGAGAAACCCATTGCCTCCTTGACGAGGTCATTGATCTGCGCCACTTCGGCGGTGGTGAGCGCCTTGATGGTGACCTTGCCGGTCTTGGCGTCGACGATGCGGCGGTAGTTCACCACCACGCCGACCGACAGGCGCTTGATGCCGCCCATCGGGCGCTGCTCGAAGCGCACTGTCTTGTCCACTTCGTAATTGGTGGTGCTGTCCTTGCGGCTGGGGCCAGCGCCGGCCGCGGGCGCGCCCGGGGCGGGAGCGCCGCCGGTGATCGGCGCGGTGGCCACGCCCGGCGGCTGGTTCGACAGCGCGCCCGGCACGCCGCCGGCGGTGGCGCCTGGCGTGGCAGCTTCCGACGACTGCTGGCTGCGGATGGCTGACGCGGCCGGCGGCGAATTGGGCTTGTAGATTTCGGCGGCGGTGTCGACCTGCGCGAAGTCGACGTCGGCGGTCGCTTCGGCGCGCACGTTGCCCTGGCCGACCAGCGGCACGATCAGCGACTCGACCTGCTTGACGATGCCCTGCTGGATCTGCATGACATATTTGAGCTGGTTCGGATCGAGGTTCTTGGCGCCGGCCGGCTTCGAGGTATCCGACAGCAGGTTGCCGGCCTGGTCGACGACAGTGACGTTCGACGGCGGCAGTTCCGGCACGCTGGAGGCGACCAGGTGGACGATCGCGCTGACCTGGGCGGCATCGATGACGCGGCCGGTCTGCAGGTTGAGCAGCACCGAGGCGGTCGGCTTTTGCTGGTCGCGCACGAACACGGTCGGTTTCGGCAGCGCCAGGTGGACGCGGGCGGCGCTGACGGCGGCCAGCGACTGGATCGAGCGCGCCAGTTCGCCTTCGAGCGAGCGCTGGTAGTTGACCTGTTCGAGGAACTGCGACACGCCCAGCTTCTGGTTTTCCATCAGCTCGAAGCCGACGTTGCCGCCTTTCGGCAGGCCCTGCGCGGCCAGCTTGAGGCGGATGTCGTGGACCTGGCTGGCCGGCACCAGGATCGCGGCGCCGCCTTCGGAAAATTTGTACTTGACTGCCATCTGGTCGAGCGAGGCGGTGATGGCGCCGCCGTCGCGGTCGGTGAAGTTGGCAAACAGGACACGGTATTCCGGCTGCTGGCTCCACATCCACACAGCCGCCATGACTGCCAGCACGACCGCCGCACCGACGCCGAGCACGATGTTGCGTCCAAACGAAGTCTGGAGGAACGTCTGTTGCCCGGGTGGGTCGAGGACCAGGTTTTCCGCTGCTGCTGCCATGTTGATTTCCGAGAGCGACACGCCCAATGTGTGAATTCTTCCCGCACCTTGAACAAGGAATGGGGCTTAACCACAATTATGGGGTTGCCGCACCACAGTCAATCGCTGAAACAGAGCGTGGTTTGCGGCCTTGCTCCACGGGAATACGTCTGCACGCGGTGCTATTGTGACAGCCTGAGTCCGCTTGTACGCACATTGTACCTGCGCGCGGGCCGGCATAACAGGAGGCAGCAATGAATGTAGGCGGAATCGACAGTGGGCGCATCGAAGCGATGATGGCCCAACTCAAGGCGGCGGCGACCAAGCCGACCGGCGCGCCGGTGGCCCCGGTTGGCGCGGGCGAGACGCCGGCGGCGAAGGTCAACTTCTCCGACGCGCTGAAGTCGTCGCTCGAGCAGGTCAGCGGCGCGCAGCTCAAGTCCGAGGAACTGGGCCACAAGTTCGCCATGGGCGACGATTCGGTCAGCTTGTCGGACGTGATGATCTCGATGCAAAAGGCCAGCATTGGCTTTCAGGCGACGGTCCAGGTGCGCAACAAGATGGTGTCGGCGTACCACGAGATGATGAATATGCAGGTGTAATCCGCGGTCTTCTGTGCCGCCCGCTTAAGCTGTCATTCCCGTTCCGGCCGCAGTTGGCCGTCAACGCAGGTAACCGACATGCCGCCAACTTCAATCCGGTCGACGTCGATGGCGATGCGGATCAACCCGGCGCGGCCGACCGCCATTCCCTGTGAGGCGACAAAGCGCGCGCCGAAACGCTCGATCTGGCCCGTTGCCCGAATAAACGCCGCCATGCAGCCGTTTCCGCTGCCGCAAACCGGATCTTCGTCGATGCCGCTTGCCGGCGCGAACGCGCGCACCTCCACCTGCGCCGCTGCGCCCGTTGCGTGAGCGCCAAAAATGAGGACGCCGGTCGCGCGCGCTTTGGTATCCTGGATTTTCAGGCGCGCGAAATCAGGCTGGCAAGCCAGCACGGCCTGCGCATCCGTCAACTGCGCGACAATCCAGCGGGCGCCAACATCGACCAGTTGCGGCGGGGCGTCGCGCGATACGGCGCAACCGAGGTTCGCTTCCAGGTCGCGCGTTTCAGCTTCGGTCAGCGGCGTCAACTCCGGCTTTGGCAGTTCGAACGAAATCCAGCGGCCGCCAGCGGCGTCGGATTCCACGCGCAGCGGTATCAGCCCCTTGGCACATTGCTGCACCAGTACGCCGTCGCGCGCTTCGATCAGCCCGGCCTCCAGCAGCGCGTGCGCCGTGCCGATCGTCGGATGGCCCGCGAACGGCAATTCGGATGCGGGCGTGAAGATGCGCACGCGGTAGTCGGCGGCGGACGAACTGGCCGGCAGCACGAACGCGGTCTCCGACAGGTTGGTCCAGTTGGCGATCTGCTGCATCTGCTCGCCGGTGAGGCCGTCGGCCTTGAGGACCACGGCCAGCGGATTGCCCTTGAAAGGGACGGCGGTGAAGACATCGACTTGCTTGAATGGGATACTGTGCATCGACTGGCCTTGGGCTGAATGTGGGGATCAAAATCTATAAACAATATAGCGCAAGCGAGCGGGCATATGCATCCATCTTGAAGTGACATTTTTCGGCGCTGATGTAAATATCCAAAAAAATCATCAACCTGAGGGAGAAACTGAGTGTCGCGCCTATTTTGCTTGCTTGTGTCGATGGCGCTATCCAGCCTGGCTGCCGCGCAGGGTTATCAGCTCGATTTCAGTCCCAGTGCGCTCAAAGGTCCTGCCACGGGGACACCGAATGAGGTGCTGGTACTGGCCACGCCGCACCTGTCGCAACTGCCGGCTTCCTTCGACGCTACCAACTTGCAGCTGCTGAACGACCGGCTGGCGAGCTGGAAGCCGCAGGCGATCGCGATCGAAGCGCTGTCCGGGATGCAGTGCGATTTTCTGCGCCGTTTTCCGCATCGCTACAAGGAATCCATCGCCTCCTATTGTTGGGACCTGGCGCCGGCGCCTGCGGCTACCGGGCTCGATGTCCCGGCGGCCGCGGCGCAAGCCGAGCAGCTGCTTGCCGCCTGGCCTGCAGCACCGAGCGCGTCCCAGCGCAGGCACCTGGCAGCCGTGTTCCTCGCTGGCGGTGAGCGGGCACCGGCCGTCGTCCAGTGGCTGCGGCTGCCGGAAAGCGAACGGCAAGCCGGCGACGGCCTCGATGCGACGCTGGTCGAACAACTGCGCACGCTGGAGGGCAAGCGTGACGAAAGCTACCAGATCGCCGCGCGGCTGGCGGCGCGCTTGGGCCACGAACGGGTCTATGCGATGGACGATCAATCCGCCGACTCGATAAGTACCGACCGAAAAGCGTATGGCGAAGCAGTCATGAAGGCATGGGACAACCCTGCGACGAAAAAGCGCATGCGCGCAAATGAAGAGCTGAACAAACGGCTTGGCACGCCCGACGATGTGCTGGCGATGTACCGGGCGCACAACGGGCCGGGTGTGGGCCGGCTGGTGTTCGACAGCGATTTCGGCGCGGCGCTCAACGAGCCGTCGCCGCAGCGCTTCGGCCGCAACTATGTCGGCTACTGGGAAACACGCAATCTGCGCATGGTGGCGAACATCCGCGACGTGTTGACGGCGCGGCCTGGCAGCCGCTTGCTGGTAGTCGTCGGGGCCTCGCACAAGGCTTACTTTGACGCTTACCTGCATCAAATGCATGATGTATGCCTTGCCGATGTAGCGGCGTTGCTGCGCTAAAAGCTGGTGTCAGGTCTGACATTCGGACATTTCAAAAACGAAATGTCCGAATGTCAGACCTGACACCGGCATCGGACACCGGCATCGGATGGACGGCGAAGGGCAACTCGGCGGCCGGCGTGAAGATGCGAACGCGAACAAGGCGCTAGAATAGATGGCTTTGCGGCGACGCAATCGCAGTTCGCGCGGGCGCGCCGGTGCGGCTTGCGGCATCGGGACGGCGCAACGCTTGCCCGCCCATTTCCACTATTTTCCGACTCAATGATCCAACAATCCCATCAAAACACGCTCGAGCGCGGTCTGAGCAACCGTCACATCCAGCTGATCGCGCTGGGCGGCGCGGTCGGTACCGGACTGTTCCTGGGCGTCGCCCAAACGATCAAGCTCGCCGGGCCATCGGTCATCCTCGGTTACGCGATTGCCGGCCTGATGGCCTTCTTAATCATGCGCCAGCTGAGCGAGATGGTGGTCGATGAGCCGGTCGCCGGCTCGTTCAGCCACTTCGCCAACCGCTACTGGGGCCCGTTCGCCGGCTTTGCATCCGGCTGGAATTACTGGATCCTGTACGTGCTCGTCAGCATGGCCGAACTGACGGCCGTCGGCATCTACATCCAGTATTGGTGGCCCGGCGTGCCGATGTGGGCCTCTGCACTGGGCTTCTTCGTGCTGATTAACTGTATCAATCTGCTGCACGTGAAACTGTTCGGCGAGATGGAATTCTGGTTTGCCATCATCAAGGTGGCGGCGATCGTCGGCATGATCGGTTTCGGCAGCTACTTGCTGCTAAGCGGTACCGGCGGACCGCAGGCCAGCGTCGCCAACCTGTGGCAGCTGGGCGGTTTTTTCCCGCATGGCGTCGGCGGCATGGTCATGGCGATGGCCATCATCATGTTCTCGTTCGGCGGCCTGGAATTGGTCGGCATTACCGCCGCCGAAGCACAGTCGCCGCAACAGACTATTCCGAAGGCGACCAACCAGGTCGTGTACCGCATCCTCATTTTCTATGTCGGCGCGCTGTCGGTGCTGCTGTCGCTGTATCCGTGGAGCCAGGTCCAGCAAGGCGGCAGCCCGTTCGTGCTGATTTTCCAGGCGCTCGACAACGGGTGGGTGGCATCCGCGCTCAACATGGTGGTGCTAACGGCGGCGCTGTCGGTGTACAACAGCTGCGTCTACAGCAATAGCCGCATGCTGCTCGGCCTGGCGCTGCAGGGCCACGCGCCGCGCAAGCTGGCGCACCTCAACGCGCGCGGGATCCCGCTGCATGCGCTGGGCGTGTCGGCGGCGGCCACCGCCTTCGGCGTCGTGGTGAACTATGTCATGCCGGAGAAAGCGTTCGAGATATTGATGATGCTGGTTGTGGCGGCCTTGATGATCAACTGGGCAACCATCAGCATCACGCATCTTAAATTCAGCAAGAGCAAGCAGTTGGCAGGTCAGACCACCACATTTCCGAGCTGGGGCAAGCCTTGGACTAACTACCTGTGCCTGGCGTTCATGGCGGGGATCGTGGTGATCATGTTGCTGACGCCGTCGATGCGGATCGCCGTGGCCATGATGCCGGCATGGGTCGTTGTGCTTGCCGCGTGCTACTGGATCAAGCAGCGCAACGCCATTCGCGTTTAGCCTACGGTGAATTACGCAAGGGCCTCGGCTGCCCGCGTCTGTGCCAGCAGTTGTTTGAGCTCGGGCACGCACGAGCCGCAGTTGCCGCCGGCTTTCACACACGCAGTGATCTCGGCCGCTGTTGTCAGGCGGTTGGCGCGGATCGCATCGCAAATCGTGTTGCGGCCGACGCCGAAGCAGGAGCACACCGTCGGCCCGACGTCGACACCTTTTTCGGCTGCCTGCCCACTTAGCAGTCCCACGCGGTCAAGCTGCGACAGCTCGTCCTTGGCGAACAGGCTCTCCAGCCAGGCGCGCGAGGGCAGGTCCGACCGCGGCGAGATGAACACGCACTGTTCGATGCGCTCGTTAACGATGTGCACCGCGCGGTAGACGGCGCCGCTGCGATCTGCGTAGTCGAGCCAGTCGGCGTGGGCATCGGCCACGCCGAGCAGCGCGCGCGCCCAGGCGCCATGGTCGGGAATTGCGCCTCGCCCGGCCATCTCGTAGCGCGTAAATTGCTGGCCCTGGATCCGCGTCCAGTGGGCCACGCCGTCGAGCGGCAGGTCGCTGCGGCTCAGGATGAAGCCGTGCCACGATACGCCGAAGCGCTCGATCGTCACCGGCGTGTGCTTGAATTCGGGCTCGCCCGAGATCGGGTCGACGGCAGGATTGACTACCGTGCCAACGCGCGCGTCGGACGCGGTCTGGCCGTTCCAGTGGATCGGAATGAAGACGCCGCCGCGGGCGATGCCGCCGCCATGCTGCACTCGCGCGACCATGGCGCCCCACTGGCTCGACACGCGCGCCAGTTCGCCTTCGCGCACGCCGAATTTGAGCGCGTCTTGCGGGTGCATGTCGATGAACGATTCGGATACGTGGCCGGACAGGCGCGCGGCCTTGCCGGTGCGCGTCATCGTGTGCCACTGGTCGCGCACGCGCCCGGTGTTGAGAACCAGCGGGTACTCGGCGTCCGGCATGTGCACCGGCGCGCGGGTGGCGGTGGCGATGAAACGCGCCCTGCCGTCGCGGTGGGCGAAGCCGCCGTCTGCGAACAGGCGGGCGGTGCCGGCGCCACCTGGTGACACGGGCCACTGTACTGGCTCAAGTTCATCGTACTGGCGCGCCGTCAGGCCCCTCAAGCCGCCGATGCTGAAAGCGCGCGGCGCGGCCGCCGGCGTATTGCGATATGCGCTCAGGCGAGCGTGTTCGTCGAAAATCTGATGCGGGCCGTCGAAATCGAAGCCGTCGAAGCCCATCCGCTGCGCGACCTGGCACAGCGCTTTCCAGTCGGCGCGCGCTTCGCCGGGCGCCGGCAGGAATGCGCGCTGGCGAGATATGCAGCGTTCGGAATTTGTGACGGTGCCGTCCTTTTCGCCCCAGCCGAGCGCCGGCAGGAGGACGTCGGCAAAGGCGTTGGTGTCGGTGCCGGCGACGATGTCGCTCACCACCACCAGCTCGCATTTTTCGAGTGCGCGCTGCACCTGGTTGGCGTCCGGCAGGCTGACCAGCGGGTTGGTGGCGACGATCCACACGGCCTTGACCTTGCCCGCCTCAATGTCGCGGAACAGGTCGACCGCTTTCAGGCCAGGTTTATCGGCGATGCGTGGCGCCTGCCAGAATCCCTGGACTGTCTCGCGGTGCAGCGGGTTGTCGAGATCCATGTGGGCGGCCAGCATGTTCGACAGGCCGCCGACTTCGCGCCCGCCCATCGCATTGGGCTGGCCGGTCAGCGAGAACGGTCCCATGCCAGGCTTGCCGATACGGCCGGTCAGCAGGTGGCAGTTGATGATGGCGTTGACCTTGTCGGTGCCGGCCGACGACTGGTTGACGCCCTGCGAGAAGGCTGTGACGACCTTCGTGGTGGCGGCAAACGAACGGTAAAAGTCGAGCAGCGCTTCCGGTTCGACGCGGCAGGCCTTGGCCACCGCCAGCGGATCGGCGCAGTCGTGTTCCGCCACGTCGAGGGCGCCATCGAAGCCGCTGGTGTGCGCGGCGACAAAGCCGGCGTCGACCTTGCCATTACGGGCCAGGTAGCTGAGCAGGCCATTGAACAACCAGACGTCGGTGCCGGGCTTGACCGGCAGGTGCAGGTCGGCCAGCTCGCAGGTGGCGGTGCGGCGCGGGTCGATGACGACGACCTTGAATTCGGGACGCGCTTCCTTGATCGCGGAGATGCGCTGGAACAGGATCGGGTGGCACCAGGCGGTGTTGGAGCCGACCAGCACCACCATGTCGGCCTGCTCGAAGTCGTCGTAGCAGCCAGGCACCAGGTCCTCGCCGAAGGCGCGCTTGTGGCCGGCCACGGCTGACGACATGCACAGGCGCGAATTGGTGTCGATGTTGGCGCTGCCGATGTAACCTTTCATGAGTTTGTTGGCGACGTAGTAGTCTTCGGTCAGCAGCTGGCCGGAGACGTACAGCGCGACCGCATCGGGACCGTGCTCGGCGATGATATCGCGAAAGCCGCCGGCGATCTTGTCGAGCGCGGCGTCCCACGATACCTGGCGCAGCGCGCCATCTTCGCGCACGGACGGATGCAGCAGGCGGCCGTCCAAGCTAAGGGTGTCGCCGAGCGCCGAGCCTTTGACGCACAGGCGCCCGCGATTGGCGGGGTGGGCGTCGTCGCCCGCGATGATGACGGCGCCGTCGCCGACCGGGGTGGCCAACACGCCGCAGCCAACGCCGCAATACGGACAGGCAGTGCGAATGGCCAGTGGAATGGGGGAGAGATTCATTGAAGGGTTCCTCGTCAGGCGGCTTGCGCGCACAGCGCTTCGCCAAACAACAATCGGTTGCGCATGGAGGAGATGTCGGTGCGGTCCTGGATCAGGCCGAAATACCACGGGCCGTCCTGCACGTCGCCGTACAGCACCGCGCCGGCGATGCGGTTGCCGCTCAGGACCAGCCGCTTGTAGATGCCGCGGCGCGGATCGCGCAGCACCAGGTCTTCGGTGCCCTCGGCGCCGATGAAGTCGCCCACCGAATAGAGGTCGACGCCGGTGACCTTGAGTTTCGTCGGCGTGGCGGTCTGCACGTAGCGGCGGTGGCCGCTGCGCGCCAGGTGGGCGCCGCAGACTTTGGCCTGGTCCCAGATGGGCGCTACCAGGCCGAACGTGCTGCTGCGGTGCTGTACGCATTCGCCCACAGCGTAGATGCGCGGGTCGTAGGTTTGCAAGGTGTCGTCGACGACGATGGCGCGCTCGCAGTGCAGGCCTGCTTCCTGCGCCAGCGCGATGTTGGGGCGCACGCCGGCGGCCATCACGACCAGGTCGGCGGCGATCTCACTGCCGTCCTTGAAGCGCACGGCGCTGACACGCTTGCCGCCGATGATTTCGGCGGTGTGTGCGTCCAGCATGAAGTGCAGGCCCTTGAGTTCGAGCGCGTTTTTGAGCAGCAGCGACGCCGGCTTGTCGAGCTGCTGGTTCATCAGGCTGTCGGTGACGTGGACGACGGTGACGTGCATGCCGCGCCGTAGCAGGCCGTTGGCCGCTTCGAGGCCGAGCAGGCCGCCGCCGATGACGACCGCGCGGCCGCCGCTGCGCGCAGCTTCGAGCATGGTGTCGACGTCGCAGATGTCCCTGAAACCGATCACGCCGGCCAGCTTGTGGCCAGGCACCGGCACGATGAAGGGCGTGGAGCCGGTGGCCAGCAGCAGGCGGTCGTACCAGACTTCGCGGCCGGACTTGGAGCGCACCATGCGGCGGCGGCGGTCGATGTGGACCACCGGATCGCCGGCGTGCAGCGTAATGCCGTTGTCGGCATACCACTGGCGGGGGTGCAGCATGATGTCGTCGATGTTCTTTTCGCCCGCCAGCACGGGCGAGAGCAGGATGCGGTTGTAGTTACCGTGCGGCTCGGCGCCGAATACGGTGATGTCGTACAGCTCGGGCGAGAGCTTGAGCAGTTCTTCGACCGTGCGCATGCCGGCCATGCCGTTGCCAATCACGACCAGCGACTGCCGCGGCGCGTTCATGCGCCGACCCAGACCTTTCCTTCGGCGATGCGGGCGTGGAAGCTGCCGACCGAGTGCTCCGGCGCCTCGATGCATTCGCCGGTGCGCAGGTCGAAGTGGTGCTTGTAGATGGGCGAGGCGACGACGATGCGCTCGCCCAGGTTGCCGACCAGGCCGCGTGAGATGACAGAGGCGCCGGAGTTGGCGTCGTAATTGCCGATCGCGTAGACGTGCGAGGCGCCGTCGTCGACATGGAAGACGGCGACCTGCTCGCCGTTGAACAACGCGCACACGCCGGTGTTGGGCACGATGTCGGCGAGCGCGCAGACTGCCGTCCAGTTAGCGATTTGAAGGTCGCGGTTCATGTGGTTCTCCTAGGCGGTGAGGGCGATGATCGGGATCGTCTTGCGCTGGCGTTCTTCGATCGTGGCGGGACGAATCTGGCCGCGTTCGGACATGAACACCACGTTCTGGTCGGCCTGCTCGCTGTTGACGAAGTGGCGGAAGCGCTTGCGCGTTTCCGGGTCTTCGATGGCAGCCTTCCATTCGCAGGTGTACGTGTCGACGACGCGCTGCATGTCCGCTTCAAGTTCGACAGCCAAACCGAGCGAATCGTTCACGACGACGGCGCGCAAATAATCGAGGCCGCCTTCGAGGTTGTCGCGCCAGACGCTGGTGCGCTGCAGGCGGTCGGCGGTGCGGGTGTAGAACATCAGCAGGCGGTCGATGTAGCGAACCGCGGTCGCTTCATCGAGGTCGGTGGCGAGCAGTTCGGCGTGGCGCGGCTTCATGCCGCCGTTGCCGCACACGTAGAGGTTCCAGCCCTTTTCGGTGGCGATCAGGCCGATGTCCTTGCCTTGCGCTTCGGCGCATTCGCGGGTGCAGCCGGAGACGCCGAACTTGATCTTGTGCGGCGTGCGCAGGCCCTTGTAGCGGTTCTCGAGCGCGATCGCGAAGCCCATGCTGTCGCCGACGCCGTAGCGGCACCAGGTGTTGCCGACGCAGGACTTCACGGTGCGCAGCGACTTGCCGTAGGCGTGGCCGGATTCGAAGCCGGCGGCAATCAGTTCTTCCCAGATCAGCGGCAGCTGGTCGACGCGGGCGCCGAACAGGTCGACTCGGGCGCCGCCGGTGATCTTGGTGTACAGGCCGTACTTCTTGGCGACCTGGCCGACGGCGATCAGGCCGTCGGCGGTGACTTCGCCGCCCGGCATGCGCGGCACCACCGAGTAGGTGCCGTCCTTCTGGATGTTGCCGAGGTAGTAGTCGTTGGTGTCCTGTACCGCGGCGTGCACGGGGGTCAAGACGAAGTCGTTCCAGGTGGAGGCGAGGATGCTGGCGGCGGCGGGTTTGCAGACGTCGCAGCCGAGGCCCTTGCCGTGGGCGGCCAAGAGCTCGGGGAAGGTCCTGATCTGACCGACGCGGATCAGGTGGAACAGCTCCTGGCGCGAGTAGGCGAAGTGCTCGCAGATGTTGTTGTTGACGGCCAGGCCCTGCTTGCTCATTTCGGCCTTCATGACCTGGGTGACGAGGGCGACGCAGCCTCCGCAGCTGGTGCCGGCGGCGGTGCAGCTTTTTACTTCGCCGATGGTGATGGCGCCGCCGCACACGGCGGCGCAAATGGCGCCCTTGGAGACGTCGTTGCAGGAACAGATTTGGGCGGTGTCGGGCAAGGCGTCGACGCCGAGGGCGGGGCGCGCGCTGCCGTCGCTTTGCGGCAGGATCAGGAATTCTGGCGACTCGGGCAGCTCGATCCGGTTCAGCATCATCTGCAGCAGCGTGCCGTATTCGGCGGCGTCGCCAACGAGGACGCCGCCGAGCAGGTACTTGCCGCAGCTGGAGACGACGATCTTCTTGTAGACCTGCTTGCGCTCGTCGGTGAACTGGTAGGAGCGGCTGCCTTCTTCGGTGGCGTGCGGGTCGCCGATGCTGGCGACGTCGACGCCCATCAGTTTGAGCTTGGTGCTCATGTCGGCGCCGGTGAAGGCGGGCGCGCCGCCAAGCAGGTGGCGCGCCGCGGTGCGCGCCATCTCGTAGCCGGGTGCGACCAGGCCGAAAATCTGGCCGCCCCACAGCGCGCATTCGCCGATGGCGTAGACGTCGGGGTCGGAGGTGAGGCAGCTGTTGTCGATGGCGATGCCGCCGCGCGGGCCGACGGCCAGGCCGCAGTCGCGTGCCAGTTCGTCGCGCGGGCGGATGCCGGCGGAGAAGACGATCATGTCGGCGTCGAGGTGGCTGCCGTCGGCGAACTGCATGCGGTGGGTGCCGTCTTCGCCGTCGATGATTTCAAGGGTGTTCTTTTGGGTGTGGACGGTGACGCCGAGCTGCTCGATCTTTTTGCGCAGCACGCGCGAGCCGCCGTCGTCGACCTGCACGGCCATCAGGCGCGGCGCGAATTCGACGACGTGGGTGTCGAGCATCATGTCGCGCAGCGCCTTGGCGCATTCGAGGCCTAGCAGGCCGCCGCCGATCACGACGCCGGTCTTCGAGCGCTGGCCGCATTCGAGCATCGCTTCGAGGTCTTCGATGGTGCGGTAGACGAAGCAGTCCTTGCGGTCCTTGCCGGGCAGCGGCGGCACGAACGGGTAGGAGCCGGTGGCGAAGACCAGCTTGTCGTAGGCGAGCACTTCGCCGCTGTTGACAGTGACGGTCTTCGCCGCGCGGTCGACCGCCGTTACCCTGGCGTTGAGCTTGAGCGCGACGTTGCCCTTGTCGAAGAAGCCAGGCGCCACCAGCGACAGGTCGTCGGCCGATTTGCCGGCGAAGAACTCGGACAGGTGGACGCGGTCGTAGGCGGGGCGCGGCTCTTCGCACAGCACCGTCACTTCGAGGTGCGCGGCTTCCGCGGCCAGCGTTTCGAGGAATTTGTGGCCGACCATGCCGTGACCGATGACGATGATTTTCATGCGTGTTCTCCTTATGCCGCGGCGCCGGCCGGTGCAAGTTCGGTGGTGGTGTTGATGCTGAAGCGGACGGCGATGGCGCACAGCGCGGCGATCACCACCAGGGCGGACAGGATGCTGAGGGTTTGCTGGATGTCGCCGGTGCCTTTCATCAGGAAGCCGGCTGCGACTGCGCCGACATTGCCGCCGGCGCCAATGATGCCGGCCACGCCGCCAAGCGCCTTGCTGTCGATGAAGGGCACCAGCGCGTAGGTGGCGCCGCAAGCCATGTGGGTGAACAGGCCGAAGCACAGCATGGCGATGACGGCGTAGGTGACGGTGTCGGCGTTGGCGAACCACAAGAGGCCCAGGCCTTCGCCGATCATCATGATGAACAGCAGCGTGACGCGGCTGTTGAGGTTGCCGCGGGCAGCGCCGCGGTCGGACAGGTAGCCGCCGAGGGCACGGGCGAACAGCGCCAGCAGGCCAAAGCTGCCGGCGGCCATGCCGGCGGCGCCGAGCGACAGGCCGAAGTGGTCGACGTAGTAAACAGCGGCGATGTTGTGGATGAAGATCTCGATACCGAAGCAGGCGCCGTAGGTGACGAACAGCAGCCAGACGCGGTAGTTGGCGGCGGCGGCCTTGAAGCTGTCCCAGCCCCCCTTCTTGCCACCGTCAACGGCGATGCCCGCCGCGCGCATCTCGGAGTAGTTGCCTTGCGGGCAGTCCTGGGTGTAGCGGTAGTACAGGCCGGCCATGATGATCATCAGCACGCCAGGGACCAGCAGGGCGACGCGCCAGCCGAGCGTTTCGCTGACGCCCATCATGATGACGGCGGCCATCAGCAGCGGCATCAGGACCTGGGCGGCGCCACCGCCGGTGTTGCCCCAGCCGGCGGCGGCGGCGTTGGCGGTGCCGACGACGTTGGGCGCGAACATGACCGAGGTGTGGTACTGGGTGATGACGAAGCTGGCGCCGACCGCGCCGATGCCGAGGCGGAAGAACAGGAAGCTTTCGTAGCTTTGCGACAGCGCCACGCCGAGTACAGGGATGGCGCCGAGCAGCAGCAGGCCGGTGTAGGTCTTGCGCGGGCCGTAGCGGTCGCACATCGGGCCGATGATCAGGCGGACCAGGATGGTGATGGCGACCGCGGCGATGTTGATGTTGGCGATCTGGGCGATCGACAGGCCGAATTCGCCTTTGATGACCGGCATCAGCGGGGCGCAGGCGAACCAGGCGAAGAAGCAGACGAAGAACGCCATCCAGGTCAGGTGGAAGGCGCGCATCGGTGGCGTCGAGAAGGAGAACAGTTTGATGCTGGTTGCTTTGCTGGCCATGTCAGTCCCGTTAAAAACGAAAAGGCGTCCGCACAAGCCCGGTTGGTATAACCAGGTTGGGCGGACGCCGTTGTCCTTGCCGGTCCGCCTTTGGACCAGCGCTGTGTATCTAAGGGGATCGCCGTTGATCCGTTATGGTTGTATGAGCAGGAAGCGTGCCAGAGGCGCGTGCCCGTGCTGAGGTGAGCGGGCAAACCGATACGCATCATCGCGGTGCGTGCATGCCCGAAAATGATGCGATGCAGCGTGAAACGTGCATGCGATGTTCACACCGCTAGCTTTTGCTTCGACGGATCACCGGATAGCGGTCGGAGATATGCCCGCGGTGAAGGAGGCGGCGTAGCCGGCGGGGTCGCTGCCGTCCTACGGCTTGCCGTCCATCAGCGTTGAAGAGCGCATCACGCCGGCCGGGACCGGCGTGCCGCTGAGCTCGGCCGCTTCGCGGTACAGCTCGACCTGGTTGATGGCGCCGGCCACCGCCAGGTAGTCGGGGTCGGTCTTCAGCATGCCCCAGCGGCGCTGCTGGGTCATGAACCACATTGCGTCCGACAGCCACGGAAAATTGACGTCGCCTTCGCCGTGGAAGCGCAGGCGGTCGTGGTCGGTCCAGCTCTTGCCGAGCCCGTCCTGGTAGCGCCCCAGCAGCCGCGCGGCGATCAGCTCCTGGGCAGCGTTGATGTAGGCCGGGCTGGCGAGCACTTCGGCGGCGGCCTCGCGGTGGGCCTCGTCGGCCTCGATCCAGCGGGCAGCGTCGAGTACCGCGGCGACCAGCGCGATGCAGGTGCGCGGACTGCGGCGTGCGAAGTCGGCGCTGGCGCCAAGCACCTTGCCGGGATGGTTGCGCCAGATTTGCTGGCTGGTGGAGGCGGTGACGCCGCAGTTGTCCTGCACCGCACGGGCGCTCCAGGGTTCGCCGGCGCAAAAGCCGTCGAGGTGGCCCGCTTCGAGGCTGGCGGCCATCTGCGACGGCGGCAAGGTGACCAGGCGCACGTCGTGCTGCGGATCGATGCCGTGGGCGGCGAGCCAGTAGTTGAGCAGCAATGCGTGATTGCCGCCCGGGAAAGTATGGGCGAAGGTCATGCGCCGCTCGGTCACCGCCAGCAGCGCCTTGAGCGAGGGGCCGTCGACGGCGCCGCGGCTGGCGAGGCGGCGCGACAGCGTGATGGCCTGGCCGTTCTGGCTCAGGCCCATCAGCACGGCCATGTCGCGCTGGCGGGCGCCAAAGCCGAGGTGGGCGCCGGTGACCAGGCCGTACAGCGCGTGCGAGGCGTCGAGCGCGCCGTCGCACAGCTTGTCGCGCACCGACGACCAGGACATCTCGCGGCACAGTTCGATGCGGATGCCGTAGCGCTGGTCGAAGCCGAGCACCGACGCCATCACCAGCGAGGCGCAGTCGGTGAGCGGCATGAAGCCGACCCGCACGATTTCCTGCTCGGGTGCGCCGACTCCCGCATTTGCCACTCCTGCCATACCACTCCTTGTTTGGTGCGCCGGGTCAGCCCAGCAGGTCTTCGACGTCGAGGATGCGCTGGGCGATCTCGGACAGTTTCAGCTTCTTGTTCATGGCCATGCTGCGCAGCTTCTGGAAGGCCTGTTCCTCGGTCAGCTGCTGGTGCGCCATCAGCACGCCCTTGGCGCGCTCGACAACTTTGCGTTCGGCCAGCTTGTGGCGCGTGTCGGCCAGCTCGTCGAGCAGCTTTTGTTCCTGCCGGAAGCGCGCCAGCGCCACGCCGAGCACCGGCTTGATGCGTTCGGCCTTGAGGCCGGCGACGATGTACGCCGAGACGCCGGCCGCCATCGCCGCTTCCATGCTGGAGGTGGTGTCGTCCTCGGTGAACAGGACGATCGGGCGTCTCTCGTCGCGGCTGGTGATGACGATGTGTTCGAGCACGTCGCGGGCGTCCGATTCGGCGTCGATGATGATCAGGTCGGGCTGCAGCTGGGCGATGCGCTCGGGCAGGAACATGTCGGCCGGTAGCGAGGCGACCAGGTCGTAGCCGGCTTCGAGCAGGCCGATGCGCAGCGCGTTGCCGCGCCGAACCTGGGCGGCGAGGGCGGCGTCATCGTGCTCGCCAGGCGGCACGATGGTGGTGGCGACGACGATGCGCAGCTTCGGGGGAGGAGGTTGACGCGATTTCATGCCGGTGCTGCAAGCAAGATCCGTGCCGGGTGTTTGCGATGTCTTCGCCGATCAGCGCGAAGTGATCAGTTCAGGCCGGCGATGCGGGCATTGCGTTCGCGCTCGAGCTTGGTGATGTAGCGCTGCACCATCGCCAGGTTGCCGCGCGAGATGTCGATGAAGTGGCAGCCGAGACGGCGGTTGGTCTTGTTATTGAGCAGCGTGAGGTCGACCGAGTTGCGCACCTGCAGCGTGGTGGTGACGGCGCCGATCTCGGGCAGGTCGATGCGCACGCCTTCGTAGTTGATGCCGATGGTGTCGCCCAGCACCAGCTTGTTGTCGAGGATGGCGATGCCGCCGCAGCTGATGTCCGACAGCGGAAAACCGACCGTGGTGCCGCCGAGTTCCTCGGGCATCTGGATCATCGCGCGCACCGGGTTGCCGAGGGGCGTGGCCATGCGGTAGAACTCGCGCCGCTGCAGGCGGATCAGCGACACAGGCAAGGCCAGTTTCAGCGCCGGCGCGTTTTCGAACGTGGTCTCGGTGACGCCTTCGCCGGAAAACAGGATGCGGATCTTGTCGAGCGAGGTTTCGAAGGAAATGCGCTGGCCGCGCAGGATGCGCAGGTTCTGGGCGCTGTCGATCGAGCGGTCGAGGATGACGGAATTGGTGTCGGCGTCGACGTCGAGCACCGAGGTGACGCAGACGTCGGCCTCGCCCTGGACCAGCATGCGTACCAGCTGGTTCTTTTCGCCGATGCTGCGCAGCAGCGCGATGATTTCACGGCGCGAGCTGACCTCGAAATCGTGCCAGTTTTCCAGACCTACATCGTTTATTGGTTGCATCGTTCCCAGCCGGGTATGTTAGGTATTGATGAGTCGGACCACGTCGGGAACCGGCGTCGCCGGGCCGCCATTTCCTTGTGCAGATTCAATATGATATAGCCAGGCCAGCAGTTCCGCAATCGCGCGGTACAGCGCCGGCGGAATCTGGCGGTCGAGGTCCACTTCCATTAGCAACGCGACCAGCTCCTTCGACTCGTGCACGAACACGCCGGCCTGCTGGGCGCGGCCGATGATCTGCTGGGCCATCAGGCCCTTGCCCTTGGCCACCACCTTGGGCGCGCCGTCGCCGTCCTGGTAGGCCAGCGCGACCGCGTTCTGGTGCCGGCGGCTGGCGGCGTCGTCAGACATTGCCCGGCTCCCGGGCGGCGCCGACGGTCAGCGAGGCGGGCGGATTGCCGGACGCTTCGAGCGAGCGCTGCAGTTCGCCGGCGCGCGCGCGCAGCAGGTTGCCGATCGCGTCCGAGCCCGGCTGCAGCTGGATGTGCAGCTGGTCGCCGGCGAGCACCACGGTGGCGCCGATTTCGCCGAGCGCGGCAAAGCGCAGCCGCAGCGCGCTGCGCCAGGGCGCTTCGGGCGCTTCGCCGCCGCTCGCCTGGCGCTCGCCGCGCTCGGGCGGGTCGCGGCTGATCTGCCACGACATGTCCTGACCCGGCCACAACTGGCCCTGCCAGGCGACGCGGCCCTGCTCGTGGCTGGCCAGCTGCAGGTTGATGAACTGGGCGGTGGCCGGATCGGCGGGGATGGCGCCGCCCGGCGCGAACGCGGCCGATGCTGCGGCGGCCGCGGCAGATGCAGGCGCCGGCGCCGCGGGCCCGGCTTCCTGCCTGGCTGCGGCGCGCTGCATCTGCGGCTCGCGCTGCAGCTCGGTGAGATCTCGCTTGCCGGCCGACCATTCGGCGACATGCGATTCGTAGAACAGGCCGCTGGCGCCGATGGCGTCCTTCAGCACCGCCGCCAGCTTGACCGGGTCGGCGCTCGGCGCCGCCATCAGCGGCAGCGGCGCGACGATGGTCGTCTGGGGATTGGGCGCGCGGCCGGCGGCGCCGAGGACGGTGGTGATGACGCGCGCAGCCTCGCTGATGGTCGAGCGCGTGCTGGAGGAGTCGGAGTCGGCAAGCTGGCCGGCCGGCGGGGCATCGCTGAACAGGCCGGCGGCGCGCTGCATGGCGCCGGCGCGGGCGGTGCCGGCCGCGCTGCCGGCCGCGCTGCCGGCCGCATTGCCGTTGGCGCCGTACAGCGACGGCTGGTCGGGCAGGTTGTCGGCGAACGCCTGGAACGGCGCCGACTGCGGCGCGTTGGTGACCTGGAAGGTGGGGCGCGGACTGATCGACACCAAGGTCAGCGGTACTTCGGCGCCCGGCTGCGCGTTCGCCGGCAGCATCATGCGCGCCGGCGTGCCGGCCACACGAACGAGGAAGCTGCCGTCGGTCAGGCGCGCCAGCACTTCGGCGGGCATCGATTTGCCGAGCTGGCCGGCCAGCGAGCGCTGGAACTCCTGCTGGCGGGCATCGGCGACCGCTTCGACGGCGGTGGCCGCGGTGACGCGGCCGACCGGCGCGAGGTGGATGCTGTCGGCGGGACTCATTGCGCCCCTGTTGCAGTCAGGCCGCCGGCGTCAGTCACCGCACGGGCGGGCATGGCGGTCAATTCCGATCAGGCGCCGTACGCCGCCGACAGCTTGCGCGAGGCGCCGCTGCTGTTGATGAGGGCCGACAGTTCGGCCATCCACGGCGTCGTCAGGTTGCGGATCTCGCGATCGTGGGCGAGGATCTGGTGGATGATGGCGACCTTGCGCAGGCGCCTGTCACCGCTCAGCGCGACGACCGGCTCGCCATCCTTGAGCGACTGGATATGGCTGGCGCAATGCGACTCGAGCGCGGCGAGGTTTTCCCAGTCGCGCACCTGGGCGGCCTGCAGCATCTGGCCGGTCAGTTCGGACACGGTTTCGTACAGCGAAATTACCTGGTCACTATTCATCATTATCCGGCGCTCACAAAAGATGCAGTACGTGGGGCAAGGCTGTCGTAGGCGGTCGGCCGCGGCGGCGGCGCGGCAACCGTATTGACGCTGTCGCCGATCGCTTCCCAGGCGCCCTTCAGGTCGGCCAGCAAGGTGTGCACCTCGTCGAGGATGGCGGTGTCGTTGGTCAGGTTGGCCAGCATCAGCCGGCGCCCCATGTATTCGTACAGGGCGTCGAGGCTGTGGGCGATCTGGCCGCCGGCTGTCTTGTCGAGGCTGGCGCGCAGGCCGTTCTCGACGATCATGATGACTTTCGAAATCGCATTGCCCTTCTTTTCGATTTCGCCCGCCTTCATGTGCACGACGGCGGCCCGCAAGGACACCAGCGCGCCGTCGAACAGCATGACGATCAGCTTGTGCGGGCTGGAGGCGACGACCCCGGTTTCGAGGCCGACCTTGGCGTAGGCGTTGGCTCCCTTGTGCGACGATCCAAACATGGACGGTTCCTTTCTGTTTTATCGGGTTACTGCGAAGCGAGGTTGGCGAACTGCGCCAGCTGCTGGGTCAAGAAATTGCTGGTCGTATTCATGCTGCTGATGGTCAGGTCGAGCGCGGTGAACTGCGCGCGGTAGCGCTTTTCAACCACGGCGAGTCGTGCAAGCAACGCCTCCTGGCTCTTGCCGAGGCCCTTGATCGACGCCGAGATGCCGTCGGTACGCGCCAGCAGCGAGCCGGTGGTGCCGAGGATCGAGGTGGCCAGCGTGTCGAACTGGTGCGCGTAGCCTTGCGAGTAATTGACGGTGCCGCGCGCGCCAATGGCGCCGCCGCCGACCGTCAGCGCCAGTCCTGCCGAGTCGCCCGAACTGCTGGTGAGCACCTGGCCGTTGCCGGTGGCGGGCATGCCGTTGACGGTGCCGGCGACGTCGAGCCCGGTTACCACGGTGGCGCCGCTGGCGACGAAGTTCAGGTTGGCCTGGCCGCTGCCGCCGGTGATCGACACGGTCGAGGCCGACCCATACTTATTCGACGTCATCGACAAGATGCCGCCGGGGGCGCTGACCGCGACGGCCGAGCCGGCAGCGGAAAACAGCGGCGCGCCGTTGATTTTCGACTGCACCTCGGCGGCCAGGTCGGCCGCGCTGGCATAGGTTTTTTGCGTCAGCTGGATGGTCGAACTGACGCCGTTGAGCAGCACCTCGAGCGTGTCGTTGCCGGCGCCGATCACCAGCGCGGTGCCGGTAACGGCGGCGGTGCCGGTCGCGCTGCCCTTGGTGGCAAGCTGCGACACGTCGAGTGCGTACGCGCCGGGCTTGGTGGCGCTGGTGAAGCCCTTGTAGCCGACCAGGCTGTCGCTGCTCTTGCCGACGGAAGCGAACAAGCCGGCGAAATCGCTAAAGTTGTTGGTGATCGCGTTGCCGAGCTTGGTGGCATCGACGGCCAGCGAGCCGTCCTTCTGTACCGCCACGCCGATTTCCGACAGCCTCGAAAAGGCGCTGGCGCCGCCGGTGATGGGGGCGGTAAGCACCGCGCGCACCTGGGCTTGCATGCCGCGCACCGACGCCTCGCCATTCAGGATCGCCGCGGTCTTGGTCGAGGCGTTGTAGGCAGTGGCATCGACGAAATTCTTGCTGATCTCGTTATAGGCCTTGACGAAGTCATTGACGGCGGTGGTCACCGCCGCGGTGTCGCGCGCGATGCTGATCGTGGTCGGCGTGGTCGTCGTCTTGAGCAGATTGAGCGTGACCCCGCCGATCACGTCGCTGGCGATATTGGCAGGCTTGGACACGGCGATGCCGTCGACGGTGAATTCGGCGTTTTGTGCGGTGGATTTTTGCACCAGCGCCTGACTGCCGGCCGGGTTGTGGTTGAGCAGCGTGCCCAAGCCGGTGTCCGGCGCCGTGTTGGCCACCGAGATCTTCATGCTGGCGGCCGCGCCGGTCGTGCTCGAGCTCAGCGACAGGCGGTACGGCGTGCCGCTGCCGTCGTTGACGATGGTGGCGGTGACGCCGATGGCGGCCTTGTTGATGGCGTCGCGGATGCCGCTGAGCGAGTCGTTGGTCGAATCGATGGTGACGGTCTTGACGCCGGAGCCGGCCGTGGTGAAGGTCGAGCCGGTGTATTTGCCGGTGACGGCGTCGTAGGCGCCGCCTGCAATGGTGCCGAAGTCGAACGTGATGACGCCTTTGCCGACCGGGGCGATGTCGCTGACAACGCCGCCGGCGACGAGTTTCTGCGCTTGCGCCAATTGGGTGACGTTGAGTGCGTAGGTGCCTGGCACGGCCGCCGCCGTGGCGCTGGCGGTGACGACGGTGGCGTCGGCGGCGCTGACCTTGAGCCCCTGGAATTTGCTGATGTCGGACAGGTTGCGCACCGACGTCTGGAACGAGGTCAGGGCGCCCTTGAGGGTGCCGAAGCCGGACAGCTTGGTCTGGTAGCTGGCCTCTTGCCTGGCCAGTTTCGTCAGTGGCTGGCGCTCGACCGACATCAGCTTCGAGACGATGCCGTCGACGTCGAGGTTCGAACCGATGCCTGCTGAGGAAAGTGCCATTTGTGCTCCCGCGAAAGTCTAGAATATAACTTGTTAACGGCAGTGGCTATTCGAACTTGAGAAGGGGATTCACCTTCTATTTCTGGCTAACACTAAGCCTTATCGCGGATGAGCAGACTGTCAAGCCGTTCGAGCGCCTTGGCGATCTCGAGCGCCTCTTTCGACGGCATCTGGCGGATCACTTCGTTGGTGTTGGTATCGATCACTTTGACGATGGCACGCGCGCTGTCGTCGTCGACCGAAAATTCGAGACCGGGGGCGCGCACCTGCAGCACCGTATTGATGCGTTTGAGGGCTTCGGGCAATTGCTGCTGCTCCTCGGCGGACGTCTCCTTGAGGCTGTCGGCGCCGCCGCTGCGCGCCGTGGCCTTGGGTGCCTGCGGCTCGATCGCGGCCTTGCGTTCGGCGGTGGCGGCGGCCGGAGCCGCGCTGCTGCTGATTTGACTGATATTCATGGTAAGTCCCAAATGTAGAAAAACCCGGACCGGAAAATCCGGGCCGGGTCAGGCATAGAACCAGATGCTTGGCGCTTAGCCGCGCAGCAGGGCCAGCACGCCGTTCGGCAGCGAGTTGGCCTGGGCCAGCATCGCAGTACCTGCTTGCTGCAAGATCTGGCCGCGCGTCAGCGAAGCGGTTTCTTTGGCGAAGTCGGTATCCTGAATCCGGCTACGCGAAGCCGACAAGTTCTCCGACGTCGTTTGCAGGCTGGTCACCACCGAAGCGAAACGGTTCTGGTAAGCACCGAGCGAAGCGCGCGAGCTGTTGACGTTGGCCAGGGCCGAGTCGAGCGTCGTCAGGGCCGCCTGCGCCCCTGCCGCGGTGGTCAGGTTCAGCGAGGACACGCCGGCGCCGGCGGTGGCCGTTGCCGCAGCGAACGTCACCGACTGGCCGGTCGCGGCCAGGCCGGTGGTGCCGCCGACCGTGATGCCTGCCGCGCCGCTCGAGGTGAGGGTCAGCTTCGACGTGGTGGTGGTGCCGGCCGACGAGGTTGCTGCGTTCAGGCCGGTGCCGGCGCCGCCGGCGGTGGTGGTCTTGACGGTGATGTTGCGGCCATCGGCAGCGGCCAGCGAGACGATGCCGGTCGCGTCGGCCGATGCGGTCACGCCGGTCTGGGCCGTTTTGGCGTTGATCGCCGCTGCGGTCTGGGTGCCGCGGTCGACCGCGTTGGTGCCGGCGCCGATGGCGCCGATGTCGACGCCGTTGATCAGCACGTCGCCGGTCGAGGTCGAGCCGAAGGCGGTTGCGACCTGGCCCACTGCGGCGGTGGCGCCGGTAGTTGCCGTGACACCGGTCTGGGCGCTGACAGCGTTGATGGCCGCAGCCTTGGCAATGCCGCTGGCAGCGCCGTCGGCGAACGAGACGCCGTCGGTGCTCGAGGCGCCGACGCTGTAGCCGTTGATCGACAGTTCGCCTGCGGTCAGCGCGGCCGAAGTGACGTTGCCGGTGCCGACCTTGGTGGCCGAGTAGCTCGAACCTGAACCGACGCCCAGGCTGCTGGCCTTGGCGCTGGAGATGGCATCGATCGAGATGCGGTCGTTGCTGGTGTTGTTGGCGCCGACCTGGAACGATTGCGATGTGAAAGTGCCGTCGAGCAGCTTGTTGCCGTTGAACGAGGAGCTCGAAGCGACGCGGTCGATCTCGGCGATCAGCGAGCTCGCTTCGTTGTTCAGCGATGCACGGTCGCTGGCGCTGTTGCTGCCGTTGGCGGCCTGCACAGCCAGTTCGCGGATACGCTGCAAGTTGGTACCGATCTGGGTCAGATCGCCCTCAGCCGTTTGCGCCAGCGAGATGCCGTCGTTGGCGTTACGGGCTGCCTGGTCGTTACCCCGGATCTGCGACGTCATGCGCTCGGAGATCGCCAGGCCTGCGGCGTCGTCCTTGGCGCTGTTGATGCGCAAGCCGGAGGAAAGGCGCTGCAGCGAGGTCGTCAGGGAGGTCTGCGACGAGCTCAGGTTACGCTGGGAATTAAGGGAAGCGGTATTGGTGTTGATGAATGCGGCCATGGTATTTCTCCAAACTAGGTATTTCTGGGGTGGGCGACGGTGCCCTTGTTCACATTGGTCTGTCTCGCTAATCCGGGACAATCAAGCCGCAGTTGAATCTGGTAACGGTGCTGCGTTCAAAAAGTTGATACTGGAAAACATTAATTATGTTTATTTTTGCCCTTTAATTCGGGTGGGCGGTCCCGTTAAACGGCAGGAGATGGCAAATCTTTAGGTGATAAATAATTTATTTCATGACGAAAGGCGGACGCGTTTTGTAATCGAACTGGCAACATGTCGACGCCGCGCGCAAAAGCAAAAAAGCCCGACCCGGAAGATCCGGGCCGGGCTCAGCGAGCAGGAGCGGTTGGCGATCAGCCGCGCAGCAGCGCCAGCACGCCGTTCGGCAGCGAGTTGGCCTGGGCCAGCATCGCGGTACCGGCTTGTTGCAAGATCTGGCCGCGCGTCAGCGAAGCGGTCTCTTTGGCGAAGTCGGTATCCTGAATCCGGCTGCGCGAGGCCGACAAGTTCTCCGACGTCGTTTGCAGGCTGGTCACCACCGAGGCGAAACGGTTCTGGTAAGCACCGAGCGAAGCGCGCGAGTTGTTCACCGTGGCCAGGGCCGAGTCGAGCGTCGACAGGGCCGACTGCGCCCCTGCCGCGGTGGTCAGGTTCAGCGAGGACACGCCGGCGCCGGCGGTCGCCGTTGACGCAGCGAACGTCACCGACTGGCCGGTCGCGGCCAGGCCGCTGGTGCCGCCGACCGTGATGCCGGCCGCGCCGCTCGAGGTGAGGGTCAGCTTCGACGTGGTGGTGGTGCCGGCCGACGAGGTGCCGGCGTTCAGGCCGGTGCCGGCGCCGCCGGCGGTGGTGGTCTTGACGGTGATGTTGCGGCCATCGGCAGCCGCCAGCGAGACGATGCCGGTAGCGTCGGCTGATGCCGTCACGCCGGTCTGGGCCGATTTGGCATTGATGGCCGCTGCGGTCTGGGTGCCGCGGTCAACCGCGTTGGTGCCGGCGCCGATGGCGCCGATGTCGACGCCGTTGATCAGGACGTCGCCGGTCGAGGTCGAGCCGAAGGCGGTTGCGACCTGGCCCACTGCGGCGGTGGCGCCGGTAGTTGCGGTGACGCCCGTCTGGGAGCTGACCGCGTTGATGGCCGCAGCCTTGGCAATGCCGCTGGCGTCGGCATTGGCGAACGAGACGCCATCGTTGGTCGAAGCGCCGACGCTGTAGCCGTTGACGGCCAGTTCGCCGGCGGTCAGCGCGGCGGTGGTGACGTTGCCGGTGCCGACCTTGCTGGCCGAGTAGCTCGAACCGGAGCCGACGCCGAGACTGCTGGCCTTGGCGCTGGCGATGGCATCGATCGAGATGCGGTCGTTGCTGGTGTTGTTGGCGCCGACCTGGAACGATTGCGCCGTGAAGGTGCCGTCGAGCAGCTTGTTGCCGTTGAACGAGGAGCTCGAAGCGACGCGGTCGATCTCGGCGATCAGCGAACTCGCTTCGTTGTTCAGCGATGCACGGTCGCTGGCGCTGTTGCTGCCGTTGGCGGCCTGCACAGCCAGTTCGCGGATACGCTGCAAGTTGGTACCGATCTGGGTCAGATCGCCCTCGGCCGTTTGCGCCAGCGAGATGCCGTCGTTGGCGTTACGGGCTGCCTGGTCGTTACCACGGATCTGCGACGTCATGCGCTCGCTGATGGCCAGGCCGGCGGCATCGTCCTTGGCGCTGTTGATGCGCAAGCCGGACGAGAGACGCTGCAGCGAGGTCGTCAGGGCAGTCTGTGACGAATTCAAGTTACGCTGGGAATTGAGGGAGGAGATGTTGGTATTGATGAATGCGGCCATGATGTGTACTCCGAAACTGGGTGTTCTTGGTCGGGCGCCGTGCCCTTGGTCACATTGGTCTGTCTCGCTGTTCCGAAACAATCAAACCGCTGTTGTTGCTGGTAACGGAGGCAGGGGTGAAAAGTTGATGGGCCAATGTGTGAATAAATCCGCTTTTGCGCCCTACATATCGCTGCCGCTGCCCCGTTAGACGACAGCGATACCGACATCTTTAGGGGCAAAATAGTTTTATTATTGCCCGCCAAAACGGGCCGGCAGTGGCGATCAGGAAATTGAGCGGCGCCCCCGGGCGCGCGCATCGTTGCGTGGATGTCAACACAAGGGCGCCGCGCGGTTTTACTTCGAAGCATAAAGTTCTGTACAAATTAGTGCGCTTGGGTAAGAATCGCCCGGTTAAACAGTCGTCCGGCGTGAGGCCCGGGCGCCCGCGTACTGCGATCCGAAACACACTGCCAGGCGCATACCTGACTCGGCTTATCTCAATTTCAAGGTTTTTGCATGAGCAAACCCAGGCAACAGGGCAACCCGTCTTCCCAGCTGCAGAGCGCGATCGAGCATCACCAGGCCGGGCGCCTGGAGCAGGCCGACGCCATCTATCGCAAGTTGCCCAACAATGCCGATGCGGTGAACCTGTCCGGTGTCGTCGCTTATCAGAGCGGCCGCCATGCACAGGCCGTCGAGTTGTTCAGGAAAGCGATCCGCGCCATTCCGGCCAACGCCACTTACCACTTCAACCTGGGATTGGCCTGCCGTGCGCTGGACCGGCTCGGCGACGCCCGCATGAGTTACCAGAAGGCGGTCGCGCTGGCGCCGCGCTATATCGATGCGCTCAACAATCTCGGGGTGGTGTTGCGCGACCTCGGCCAGTTCGATGAGGCGGTCAAGTGCTATTACAAGGTCATTTCGCTCAATCCCGACTATGTCGACGCCTACGCCAACCTGGGCGCAGCGCTCAAGGACCAGGGCAAATTCAGCGAGGCGGCGGCGTATTGCCGGCTGGCGCTCGAACGCAATCCCGACCATGTCGGCGCCCTCGGCAACCTCGGCGCGGCGCTGAACGAACTGAACCTGCACGACGAATCGATTGCCTGTTCGCTGCGCGCGCTGGCGCTCGATGCGCACTGTGTGGACGCCCACAACAACCTCGGCGCCGCGCTGAAGGAGCAAGGCAAGCTGGACGACGCGGCCATCAGCTACCGCACTGCGCTGGCGCTGCGGCCCGATTCGAGCGTTCTGCATTTCAACATCGGCAGCCTGCGCGCGACTGAGGGCAAGGCGGACGAGGCGGCGGCGTGCTTTGCGCAGGCATTGCAGATCGCGCCGGAATTTGCGGACGCGTCGAACAGCCTCGGCGCCGTCCTGCTTGGCCAGGCAAAGCTGCAGCAGGCCAGTGTCTTGTTTCAGCGAGCCATGCAATCGGCGCCGACGCGCGCGAAGGCCCTGAACAATATGGGCAATGCGCTGCTGTACGAGGGCAAGCTCGACATGGCAATCGCCACTTTCGAGCAAGCGCTGCAGGAGGGCGCCGATCCGACCATTTGTTTTAGTAATTTGCTGTTTAGCCACAACTACCATCCGACCCTGTCTGCCGAGGCGATCTTCGCGCTCTACCAGCGCTGGAACGAACAGCTGGCCGCGCCGCTTGCAGACTCCCTGCCGCCGCCGCCGAACCGCCCCGACCCCGCCGCGCGCCTGAAGATCGCCTATTTGTCTGGCGACTTCAGAAATCACTCGGTGATCCACTTCGCCGCGCCGCTGATCGAAAACCATGATCGCTCGCGCGTCGAGATCTCTTGCTATCACAACTCGTACGTGACCGATGACCAGAGCCGGCGCATCATGGCCGCCGTCGATCACTGGATACCGTGCCGGGCGATGTCCGACGCCGAACTGGCCGATCGCATCCGCGCCGACGGGATCGACGTGCTGGTCGATTTGTCCGGACACACCCTCGGCAACCGCCTGCTGGTGTTCGCGCGCAAGCCGGCGCCGGTGCAGGTGTCGTGGATGGGATTTGGCTACACCACAGGGCTGGCGGCGATGGATTATTTCATCGGCGACGCCTTGTTCACGCCGCCCGAGGCGGACGCGCTATTTGCCGAAACGGTGTACCGCCTGCCATGCCCGCCGTGGGCCTACCAGCCGCAGGCGGAAGCGCCCGAGCCGGGGCCGCTGCCGGCGCGCCGGCGCGGTTACGTGACGTTTGCCTGCGTCAGCGCGACCACGCGCATCCATGCCCCGCTGGTGGCGGCGTGGGCGGCCATCCTGCTTCGCCTGCCCGAGGCACGCCTGCGGCTCGACACCAGCATGTTCCGCGACGCCGATGTGCGGCGCGACTTCGAGGCGCGGTTCGCCGCGCTCGGCGTGCCTGCCGAACGGCTCGAGATCGGCTATACCTCGCCGGTGTGGCAGGTCTATCAGGAAGTCGATATCGTGCTCGACTGCTTTCCGCACAACTCGGGCACCACCACATTCGAAGCGTTGTGGATGGGGCTGCCCGTGGTATCGCTGGCCGACCGGCCTTCGGTCGGGCGCTTTGGCGCCTCGATCCTGTCGGCCATCGGCAAGCAGGAGTGGGTCGCCACCAGCCATGACGACTATGTCGGGCGCGCGGTGGCGCTGGCGCAGGATGTCGCTGCGCTCGAGCGCACGCGCGGCGCGTTGCGCGACACGATGCGGCACTCGCCGTTCCTCGACCATGCTGCGTTTGCGCGCCACATGGAAGCGGCGTTTCGCGATATGTGGCAACGCTGGTGTGCAACGCAATCGGCGGCCATGCCACTGTCGCTCGAAGACGCCATCGTGCATCATCGCGCCGGCCGGCTGCAGGAAGCAGAAGCGGCGTATGCGGCGCTGCCGGACAGTCCGGACGCGCTGCATCTGCTGGGCGTGATTGCATCCCAACAGGGCGACAACGCGGTGGCGGTGCAGCGCATTACCGGCGCCATCGTCATCAACCCGGGCCAGGCGGCCTATCACTGCAACCTTGGCGCGGCCTATCAGGCGCTGCACCGGCACGACGAGGCCATCGCCAGCTATCGGCAGGCGCTGACGCTGCAGCCGGATTACGCGCTGGCGCTCAACAACCTGGGCAATGTACTCAACGATAGCGGCAGACCTGAGGAAGCAATTGCCAGTTTTGGAAGAGCGCTCGCAGTGCAGCCCGATTACGCCGATGCCCACAGCAATCTTGGCAGTTTGTTCAAGCGTCTCGGGCGGAACCTGGACGCCGTCGCCAGTCTACGCAAAGCGATCGAGCTCAACCCGGCGCTTGCACAAGCGCATTTTAATCTGGGCAATGCGTTGAGCAGTATTGGCCAGCTCGACGACGCGTTGGCTTGTTTCGAGAACGCGTTGCAGATCGACCCCGACTTCGCCGACGCGCATGGCAATCTGGTATTTGGCGCCAACTACCATCCGACCCTGTCTGCCGAGGCGATCTTCGCGCTCTACCAGCGCTGGAACGAACGGCTGGCCGCGCCGCTGGCCGATTGTCTGCCGCCGCCGCCGAACCGGCCCGATCCCGCCGCGCGCCTGAAGATTGCGTACGTGTCGGGCGACTTCAGAAACCATTCGGTGATCCACTTCGCCGCGCCGCTGATCGAAAACCATGATCGCTCGCGCGTCGAGATCTCTTGTTATCATAACTCGTACGTGACCGATGACCAGAGCCGGCGCATCATGGCCGCCGTCGATCACTGGATACCGTGCCGGGCGATGTCCGACGCCGAACTGGCCGATCGCATCCGCGCCGACGGGATCGACGTGCTGGTCGATTTGTCCGGACACACCCTCGGCAACCGCCTGCTGGTGTTCGCGCGCAAGCCGGCGCCGGTGCAGGTGTCGTGGATGGGATTTGGCTACACCACAGGGCTGGCGGCGATGGATTATTTCATCGGCGACGCCTTGTTCACGCCGCCTGAGGCGGACGCGCTATTTGCCGAAACGGTGTACCGCCTGCCATGCCCGCCGTGGGCCTACCAGCCGCAGGCGGAAGCGCCCGAGCCGGGGCCGCTGCCGGCGCGCCGGCGCGGTTACGTGACGTTTGCCTGCGTCAGCGCGACCACGCGCATCCATGCCCCGCTGGTGGCGGCGTGGGCGGCCATCCTGCTTCGCCTGCCCGAGGCACGCCTGCGGCTCGACACCAGCATGTTCCGCGACGCCGATGTGCGGCGCGACTTCGAGGCGCGGTTCGCCGCGCTCGGCGTGCCTGCCGAACGGCTCGAGATCGGCTATACCTCGCCGGTGTGGCAGGTCTATCAGGAAGTCGATATCGTGCTCGACTGCTTTCCGCACAACTCGGGCACCACCACATTCGAAGCGTTGTGGATGGGGCTGCCCGTGGTATCGCTGGCCGACCGGCCTTCGGTCGGGCGCTTCGGCGCCTCGATCCTGTCGGCCATCGGCAAGCAGGAGTGGGTCGCCACCAGCCATGACGACTATGTCGGGCGCGCGGTGGCGCTGGCGCAGGATGTCGCTGCGCTCGAGCGCACGCGCGGCGCGTTGCGCGACACGATGCGGCACTCGCCGTTCCTCGACCATGCGGCGTTTGCGCGCCACATGGAAGCGGCGTTTCGCGATATGTGGCAACGCTGGTGTGCAACGCAATCGGCGGCCATGCCACTGTCGCTCGAAGACGCCATCGCGCATCATCGCGCCGGCCGGCTGCAGCAAGCTGAAGCGGCGTATGCGGCGCTGCCGGACAGTCCGGACGCGCTGCATCTGCTGGGCGTGATTGCATCCCAACAGGGCGACAACGCGGTGGCGGTGCAGCGCATTACCGGCGCCATCGGCATCAACCCGGGCCAGGCGGCGTACCACTGCAACCTTGGCGCGGCCTATCAGGCGCTGCACCGGCACGACGAGGCCATCGCCAGCTATCGGCAGGCGCTGGCACTCAAGCCGGACTTTGCCCTTGCCCACAACAACCTGGGCAATGCGCTGAACGAGCTGGGCAGGCCGGAAGAGGCGATCGCCAGCTTTCATCGGGCGCTCGCGGCGAACCCTGACTATGCCGACGCGCATAGCAATTTGGGCAGCCTGTTCAAGGCCCTTGGCCGCAACGACGAAGCAGTGACCAGCTACCGGCAGGCGATCGCCATCGATCCCGGGTTGGCCGAAGCGCATTTCAACCTCGGCAATGTGCTGCACGTGCAGATGCACCTGAATGCCGCGATTGACAGTTTTCTCGCCGCGCTCGCCATCAGGCCCGAGATGCATGTGGCGCACAACAACCTGGGGCTGGTACTTAAAGATATCGGCAAACTCGATGATGCGCTGACGTGTTTCGAGAACGCGCTGGTGCTGGCGCCCGATTACCCCAGCGCCCACAGCAATCTGCTGTTTTGCGCCAATTACCACCCCACCTATTCGGCCGAGCGCATTTTTGCGGCATACCAGCGCTGGAACGCGTCCCAGGCGGCGCGCTTTGCGGCCAACCCGCCGGCGCTGCTGAACCCGCGCGATAGGTCGCGGCGCCTGAAGGTGGGCTATCTGTCGGCCGACTTCAGGAACCACTCCGTGATCCATTTCGCCGGGCCGCTGATCGAGCACCACGACAAGTCGCGCGTCGAGGTGTTCTGCTACGCCAACCAGCGCGAGCATGACGCGCATACCGACCGCATGGTCGTTGCAGCCGACCACTGGCTGCCCTGTTCGCACCTGTCCGACGATGACCTGGCCGCGCGTATCCGTGCCGACGGCATCGACGTGCTGGTGGATGTCTCCGGCCATACCCTGGGCAATCGCCTGCTGGTATTCGCGCGCAAGCCTGCTCCGGTGCAGGTGTCGTGGATGGGATTCGGCTACAGCACTGGCCTGTCCGCGATGGACTACTTCATCGGCGACGCCCAGTTCACGCCACCACAGGCGCAGGCGGTGTTCTCCGAAACGGTGTACCGCCTGCCGCGCGCACCATGGGCCTACCAGCCGCAGGACACGGCGCCGGAACCTGGTCCGTCGCCGGCGCGCGCGCGCGGCTACGTCACGTTCGCCTGCGTCGCCACCACCACCCGGCTGCATGCCGGACTGATCGAGGCGTGGGCCGCCATCCTTCTCAGGCTGCCGAAGGCCCGCCTGCGGCTCGATACCCGCACGTTCAGCGACCCGGACCTGTGCCGCGACGTCGAGGCGCGCTTCGCCGCCCTTGGCGTGCCGGCCAGCCGCCTGCAAATCGGATTTACCTCGCCGGTGTGGCGGGTGTACCAGGAGGTCGATATCGTGCTCGACTGCTTCCCGCACAATTCGGGCACCACCACCTTCGAGGCATTGTGGATGGGCCTTCCGGTGGTGTCGGTGCTGGACCGGCCGTCGGTAGGGCGCTTCGGCGCCAGCATCCTGACGGCCATCGGCAAGCAGGAATGGGTCGCGCCCGACCATGTCGCCTACGTCGAACTGGCCGTCGCGATGGCGCAAGATCTGCCTTCAATGGAACGCCTGCGCGGCTCGCTGCGCGACACCATGCGCAATTCGCCGTTGCTCGATCACGCCGGCTTTGCGCGCGACATGGAAGCGGCTTACCGCGACATGTGGCTAGCATGGTGCGATCGGCCCGCTACCCAGGGAGAGCCGGCATGAAGGCCGTCATTCTCGCCGGCGGCCTCGGTACCCGCATTCTCGAAGAGAGCCACTTGCGGCCCAAGCCGATGATCGAAATCGGCGGCAAGCCGCTGCTGTGGCACATCATGAAGACCTACTCCCAACACGGCATCCACGATTTCGTCGTCTGCCTCGGCTACAAGGGGTATGTCATCAAGGAGTACTTCGCCAACTACTTCCTGCACATGTCCGACGTCACGTTCGACCTTGAGAAGAACAGCATCGAGGTGCATGAGCGCCACGCCGAATCGTGGCGCGTGACGCTGGTCGACACCGGCGCCGACACCATGACGGGCGGGCGCCTGAAGCGGGTCGAACGCTACCTGGTGCCGGGCGAACCGTTCTGCTTCACCTATGGCGACGGGCTGGCCGATATCGACATCACGCGCGAAATCGCGTTCCACAAGGCGCATGGCCGGCTGGCCACGGTGGCCGCCGTGCAGCCGCCTGGGCGTTACGGCGCCCTGCTGCGCCAGGGCGACAAGGTGACCGGCTTCCAGGAAAAGCCGCGCGGCGACGGCGGCTGGATCAATGGCGGTTTCTTCGTGCTGCAGCCGGAAGTGGTCGGCTACATCGACAGCGACGCCACTAGCTGGGAGCTCGAGCCGATGGCCGCGCTGGCGGCCGACCGGCAGATGATGGCCTTCGAGCATGCCGGCTTCTGGCAGCCGATGGACACGCTGCGCGAGAAGAACCAGCTCGAGGACATGTGGCAATCGGGCCAGGCGCCGTGGAAGGTGTGGACATGAACGCGCCGGCCAGCCTCGGTCCCGTGTTCGACGGCCGTTCCGTGTTCGTCACCGGCCACACCGGCTTCAAGGGCGCATGGCTGTCGCTGTGGCTGGCGCGGCTCGGCGCGCGCGTCACCGGCTACGGCCTGCCGCCGTCCACCACGCCCAGCCTGTTCGACCTGGCGCGGGTGCGCGGCACGCTCGCGCGCCACATCGAATCGGACGTGCGCGACCTGGCAGCGCTGACCGCGGCGATGCAGGCGGCGGCGCCCGAGGTGGTGTTTCACCTGGCGGCGCAGGCGCTGGTGCGGCGCGGCTATCGCGATGCGCCCGACACTTGGTCGACCAACGTGATGGGGACCGTCAACCTGCTCGAGGCGGTGCGCGCCTGCCCCAGCGTCAAGGCGGTGGTGGTGGTGACGACCGATAAATGCTACGAGAACCGCGAGTGGCCGTGGGGCTACCGCGAACACGATGCGCTCGGCGGCAGCGACCCTTACAGCGCCAGCAAGGCCGGCGCCGAACTGGTCGTGCACAGCTACCGCAGCAGTTTCTTCGCCGCCGGCGGCCCGCAACTGGCGTCGGCCCGGGCCGGCAACGTCATCGGCGGCGGCGACTGGAGCGAAGACCGGCTGCTGGCCGATGCCGCGCGCGCGGCTGTTGCCGGCACGTCGCTGCTGATCCGCCATCCGCACGCGACCCGTCCGTGGCAGCACGTGCTCGAATCGCTGCACGGCTACCTGCGCCTGGCGACGCTGCTGCTCGACGGCCAGGGCAGGCACGCCGAGGCCTTCAATTTCGGGCCCGACGCGGCCGACAACGTGTCGGTGGCCGAACTGCTCGGCCGCCTGCAGCCGCACTGGCCGGAACTGCGCTGGCAGCTCGACCAGTCCGGCGCCGCGGTGCCGCATGAAGCCAATTTCCTGTATCTCGATTCGAGCAAGGCGCGCCGGCAGCTGGACTGGACGCCGACGTGGAACCTGGCCACCTGCCTCGAGCAGACCGCGGCCTGGTACCGCGCCGTGGCGCTGCGCCCGGCGGACGCACGCGCGATCTCGGAACGACAACTCGATCGATTCTGCCAATGAACAGCTGCCCCACCTGCCGCGCCTGCGGCGCCGACCTGGTTCACACCTTTGCCGACCTCGGCGTGTCGCCGGTATCGAACGCCTTCGTCAAAGCCGGCGACGCCGAACGTGGCGAGATGTTTCACCGCCTGCACGCGCTGGTGTGCGACCGCTGCTGGCTGGTGCAGCTGGCCGGCGGCGGCGGCGCCGAGTCGCATTTCCATGACGACTACGCCTATTTTTCGTCGTTTTCCAGTTCCTGGCTGGCGCACGCCAAGCGCTACGTCGACGCCATGATCGCCCGCTTCGGGCTCGACACCGGCAGCCGGGTGATGGAAATTGCCAGCAACGACGGCTACCTGCTGCAGTACTTCGTCCAGGCGCGGATCGCCTGCACCGGCGTGGAACCGACCGCCAACACCGCGGCGGCGGCGCGCCGCGTCGGCGTCGACACGCGCGAGCTGTTCTTTGGCCGCGACACCGCCAGCAGGTTGCTGGCCGAGACGGGGCCGGTCGATCTTCTGCTTGGCAACAACGTCCTTGCGCATGTCCCGGACATCAACGATTTTGTCGGCGCCATGCCGACGATGCTGAAGCCCGACGGCGTCGTCACGCTGGAGTTCCCGCATTTGCTCAGGCTGATCGCGGAGAATCAGTTCGACACGTTGTATCACGAGCATTACTCGTATCTGTCGCTGACCGCCTTGACTCCGGTGTTCGCGCGGGCCGGGTTGCGCGTGTTCGACGTGGAGCACCTGCCGACCCATGGCGGCAGTGTGCGCCTGTTCGCCTGCCGCGCCGCGGCGACCCACGCCGACAGCGCTGCGGTGGCGCTGTGCCTGGAACAGGAACGCGCCGCCGGCCTGACCAGCCTGGAGACCTACGCCGCGTTCGGCGAGCAGGTGCGCGAGACCAAGCGCGCGCTGCTGACGTTTCTGATCGACGCCAAGCGGGCGGGCCGCCGGATCGCCGCCTACGGCGCCCCTGCCAAGGGCAACACGCTGCTGAACTATTGCGGCGTAGGCACCGATTTTATCGATTTCACGGTCGACAGGAACCCGCTCAAGCAGGGCCGTCTGCTTCCCGGCAGCCGCATCCCGGTGCTGGCGCCGCAAGCGGTGTTCGACAGCCGGCCCGACTACCTGCTGATCCTGCCGTGGAATATCAAGGACGAGGTGATCGACCAGATGGCCGGCATCCGCGCCTGGGGTGGCCGCTTCGTGGTGCCGATTCCGACGCTCGAGATCCTGCCATGAAATTTACCGCCACGCCGATCGCCGGCGCCTTCGTCGTCGAGATCGAACCGCATGCCGATGCGCGCGGCCTGTTCGCCCGCACCGTCTGCGACGACGAATTCGCGCGGCACGGCCTGAATGCGCGCTTTGTCCAGCAAAGCATCTCGCGCAGCGTCGGGCGCGGGGTGCTGCGCGGGATGCACTTCCAGGCCGCGCCGCACGAGGAGGAAAAGCTGGTGCGCGTCACCGGCGGCGCGATCTGGGACGCGATCCTCGACCTGCGGCCGGCCTCGCCGAGCTTTCGACAGTGGTTCGGCATCGAGCTGTCGTCGCACAACCACGCCGCGCTGTACATCCCGAAAGGGGTGGCGCACGGCTTCCAGACCTTGACCGACAGCGCCGAAGTGCTGTACCAGATGACGGCGCCGTACACCCCGGCGGCCGAACGGGGCGTGCTGTGGAGCGACCCCGCCTTCGGTATCGCCTGGCCGCTGGCCGATCCGATCGTCTCGGCGCGCGACCAATCCCATCCTTTGTGGCAGTAACGCAGTAACTATTCGGAGAACATCATGATTCCAGTCTTTAAACCGTTGATCGAACAGGAAGAACTCGACGCCAGCCGCGAATCGCTGGAAATGGGGTGGCTCGGGATGGGCAGCTACGTGTCCGAGTTCGAACAGAAGGTCAAGCAGATCATCGGCGCCGAAGACCGTTTCGTCGCCGCCGTCAGCACCGGCACGGCCGGCCTGCACATTGCGTTGCTGGTGGCCGGGGTAGGGCCGGGCGACGAGGTGATCGTTTCCTCGTTCAACTGTTCGGCCGACTTCCAGGCGATCGGCTGGGTCGGCGCCGACATGGTGTTTTGCGACTGCGACGACACCACCCTCGAAATCGACCTGCGCCGCGCCGAGGAACTGGTCACGCCGCGCACCAAGGCGATGATCGTGATGGACTACGACTGCATCATGTGCGACCACGATGCGATCGCCGCCTTCGCCGAAAAGCACCAGATCCGCATCATCCACGACGCCGCCCACTCGTTCGGCTCCAGCTACAAGGGCAAGATGGTCGGCAGCTTTTCCGATATCTGCGTGTTCAGCCACGACCCGGTCAAGACCATCACCTGCCTCGACGGCGGCACCATCGTCGTGCGGACGGAGGAAGAACTGAAGCATGTGCACGAACTGCGGCTGCTCGGCATGCAGCAGCCGGCGTCGGTGATGTACCAGAACAAGCGCGCCTGGACCTTCGATGTCGAGCGGGTCGGCTTCCGCTACCATATGCTGAACCTGCATGCGGCGATCGGCCTGGCGCAGCTAGGCAAGCTGGACGTGATTGCCGAGAGCCGCCGCGCCGCATCGCGCCACTACAACGCGCTGCTGAAGGACCTGCCGCTGGTGCGCGTGCCGCAGACCGATTTCGACGGCGTCAATCCGTTCCTGTACTACATCCGCGTGCCGGAAGAGCTGCGCGATGAATTGCGCGCCGAGCTGAAGGAAAACGGCGTCGATACGGGCATCCACTGGATGCCCGGCCACCAGTTTTCGCTATGGAAAGACTGCCGTGCGGGCGACTTGAGCGTGACCAACAAGGTCGGCAAGGAGATCATTTCGCTGCCGCTGCATTCGAAAATCCCGCTGTCGGTGGTGCAGCAAGTCGCTGACCAGATCCACGCGTTCTTCGTCCGGCGTGGTGCGTAACATGGCGCCGCTGCCGGCCGGGCGCGCATGCCTGGCGCTGCTGAAGGCAAGCGCGGCGCCCGGCAAGGCGTCGCTGGTACTGCCGATCGGCAAACCCGTAATTGCATACCTGCGCCCGATTCCTACCGCGCCCGGCTGCCTTGATGCGCGCGACGTCGCCTTGCTCAGCGACTGGCGCAACCGCTTCGTCAAGTCCTTCCTGACCGAATTCGTCGCCCATCCCGCGCGCACCGCGGCGTGGCTGGCCGGCCCGGTGCACGGCAACGACGGCAAGATCCTGTTCATGGTGGAAAGCCTGGACGGCACGCCGCTCGGCCATATCGGCCTGGCCTTCATCGACTGGACCAGCGGCTACGGCGAAGCCGACGCCATCGTGCGCGGCGGCGATGCGCCGCCCGGGCTGATGAAACTGGCATTGCAGACGACCTTGAAGTGGGCCAGGGACCAGCTGGGCTTGATCTCGCTGGGGGTTCGCGTGCGGTCCGACAATACCGCGCTCGAGTTCTACCGCAAGGTCGGTTTCACGGAAACGAAGCGGGTGCCGCTGGCGCGCGAGGAGCATGGCGGTGACGTCACCTGGTCCGAGTCGGCCGGGCTCGCCGGCGCCGAAGCGAGCCTGGTCTACATGCTGTACCAGGAGAGCTGAGTGGAGATCGTCCGCATCGGCAGGCAAGGCTTGCTCGATTACGTGGCCGCGCAACTGGCGTCGTTCTTTCCGGACGCGCGGCCCGGTTCGCCGCCGGTCGCCGCCCATATCGAAGCGCACCTCGACCGGGCGCTGCAACGCACCGGGGTCTGCATCAATGCCGTGCGGGCCTGGCAGCAGGATCGGTTCGACTATCTGCACTCGACCCAGTATTGCACCTTCCTGTATTTTCTTGCCAACACGATGCGGCGCAATGGCGGCGATATCGACGTGTGCACCAAGCTGTTCTTGCTTAACAAGGCGCTCAACGGGATCGACCTGTTCTACGACATCGCCATGCCCGACGTATTTTTTATCGGTCATTCCGTCGGTATCGTTCTAGCCAAGGCTAGCTACGGCAACTACCTGGTGCTGTATCAAAATTCAACGGTGGGCAAGAACCATGGCGTGGCGCCGGTCATCGGCGAAGGCGTCGTGCTGTATCCGAACAGCGCCATCATCGGCCGCTGCCACGTCGGCGACGGCAGTGTCGTCTCGCAAGGCACCAGCGTCATCAACCAGAATGTGCCGGGGCAGTGCGTGGTGTACGCGGGCCAGGCCGGCGCGCTCGTGTTCAAGCCGCCCGGCAGGGACGTACTCGACGACATCTTTCGGCGCTGACTGTTCGACTAGTCGGCAACGATGACCCGGTTCTTGCCGGCTTTTTTGGCCTGGTACATCGCCTTGTCGGCGCGCGCCACCAGCGCCGCCTGCGCTTCGTTCGGCAAGCGCAACGCCACGCCGGCCGAAAAGGTGATCAGCAGCTTCTCGTTTTCGTGCAGAAAGAAATGCTTGGTCAGCTCGCGCTGCAGGCGCGTCATCGTCTGCGCGGCCGCCTCGACCGTCGTTTCCGGCAGCAGGATCAGGAATTCCTCGCCGCCGAAGCGGGCGATCACATCCATCGAGCGCAGCGTTTCCTTGACGATCTTGACCAGGTGCTTGAGGGCGTTGTCGCCGGCCAGGTGGCCGTAGGTATCGTTGAGGCGCTTGAAGTCGTCGAGGTCGAGGATGGCCAGGCACAGCGGCGTGCCGCGGCGGTCCGAGCGCGCCGTTTCACGGTCGAACACGTCGTCCAGGCCGCGCCGGTTCAGGCTGCCGGTCAGCTGGTCTTCGCGCACCAGCTCGCTCATGTGGCGCAGCTCCGCCTCCAGCGACACGATGCGCTGCTCGGCTTCCTGGACTTCCTGGCGCGCGGCGATCATGCGGTCGCGCGACTTGAGCGCCTCGGTCTGCACCAGGCGCGTCTCGCGCAGCACGTCGCCGAGCACCACGTTGAGATCCTCGATGTTGTCGGACTTGCTGATTTTTTCGGAGAAGCCGCCGATCTTTTCGTGGAAGTCGCCGGTACTGGCCGCCACCGAGCCGAGCCGGTCGATGAACGTCATCATCATGTTCTTGACGGTCGACTTGACGTCCGACAGGCTGTGCTTCAGGCGGCTTTGCTTGTAGATCACATCTTTCAGGCTGCGCGTGGCGTCTTCCAGCGCGCGCTGGTCCATCGGCCCGGAAATGAGTTCCTGCACGGCGTCGATCTGGCCGCGCAGCCAGCTGTCGTCGTCGAGCAGTTCGCTGACGTTTTCCAGCAGCAGCTTGAACAGGCGCAGCAGCAATTCCTGCTGTTCGGCGACGTCGCCGCTCTTGATCTCGATCTGGTAGCACAACTGCTTCAGGCGCACGGCGATTTCGCCCAGCGCTTCGTCGGTGTGGGCGACCTTGGTGGCGGCGCCGAGCGATTCGGCCTCGGTCACCAGCGCCGGCGTGCCGGTCAGCAGCGAGGCGACGGCGAACGTCAAGGTGCGGCTGAGCAAGTCGCGCAGCTGCTTCGACTCGGCCGCTTCCGACAGCGGCGCCAGCTCGATCGCACTGGCCTTGCGAAAATGTTTTTCCACCAGCTGCGACAGGCCGCGCGCGTAGCCGTCCCAGTCGCGCGTCTTGACGGCGCGGTTGAAGCGGCGGCCAAACTCGGCCAGCTCGCCGGGCGTCTCGGTCAGCCTGGTGGCAAAACCTCCGAGCACCGTCTCGGCGCCGCTGTCGGCGGGCGCGGGCGGCGCCACCGGCTCGGCGACGATGCCGGCGATTTCGTCATAGATGGCGCGATAGGCGTCCGGCGTCGGCGCGATGCGGCGCGTGGCGAGGCGGCGAAATGCTTCGCGCGCGATGTCGGCGGGATTCTGGCCGGGAGCGGCCGGCGGTTTTGCGGGAGGGAGCGACATGGCGGCAGCAGGAACGGCTCGGGTTGGTATCTGATGTTGACATGATAAGCGTTTTTGCCGTCAGGCGAATGTTTGAATAGAAGGAAGAAAAGCCCTCTTTCCCGGCAGCATTAACGTGCCTATTCGATCAGCTGATTCTTGATCGCATAATGGGTCAGTTCGGCACTGTTTTTCAGCTTCATTTTCACCAGCAGGCGGGCGCGGTATTCGCTGATGGTCTTGACCGACAGCGACAGTTCCTGGGCAATCGCGCTGACCGTCTTGCCGGAGGCGATCATCGTCAGGGTCTGGTATTCGCGGTCCGACAGCGCCTCGTGCGGCGCCGTGTCGTGGCCGTCGCCGAGCTGGCTAGCCAGCTCCTGCGCCAGCGCCGCGCTGACATACTTCTGGCCGGCGGCGACCTGCCGGATCGCCACCACCAGTTCCTGCGGCGCGCTCTGCTTGGTCAGGTAGCCGGCCGCGCCGGCCTTGAGCGAGCGGATCGCGTACTGGTCCTCGCGGTGCATCGACAGCATCAGCACGGCCATCTCGGGGTGTTCTTTCTTGACCTGCTTGAGCACCTCGATGCCGCTGCGGTCCGGCATCGAGATATCGAGCAGCATCACGTGGCACTTGGCCTTGCGAAACAGCTTGATGGCGTCGAGACCGTTTTCGGCTTCGCCGGCGACGATGATGTCGCGCTGCTCGGCGAGGATCTGCTTCAGACCCTCGCGCACGATGGCGTGGTCGTCGGCGATGAAGACGCGGATGGTGGCTTTTTCGGTCATTGGGGCGATTCGGTTCCTGGCGAGGCCAGCTTGATCTTGATGGTCACAATGGTGCCACCTCCGCGCCCGCGCGACAAGGCCATTGTGCCGCCCAGCGCCAGGGCGCGTTCGCTCATGCCGCGCAGGCCGAACGAGCCGGGCTTGATGCGGTCGGCCGCCTGGATACCGCCGCCGTTGTCGCTGATCTTCAAGCAGATGTGATGGCGCAGGCGCGTCAGCGATACCGTCACCCGCGTCGCGTGGGCATGCTTGGCGATATTGGTCAGCGCTTCCTGGAAAATTCGAAACAGCGCGCTGGCATGGTCGGGCGCCAGGTCGATGTCCTTCTCGTTTGACGTGAAGCTGCACGGCACGCCGATGTGCTTCTCGAATTCCTTGACCTGCCATTCGAGCGCGGCGACGATGCCGAAGTCGAGCATCGACGGGCGCAGGTCGAGCGAAATGCGGTGCACCGCCTCGATCGTGCGGTCGACCAGCGAATCGACGTAGGCGGCCTTGTCGGCCAGCTGCGGCTGGTCGGCCGGCAGGCGCTTCGACAGCATCGCCAGCGCCATCTTGATGGCCGTCAGGTTGCCGCCGAGGTCATCGTGGATTTCGCGCGCGATGCGGGTGCGCTCCTGCTCCTTGACTTCCTCGATGTGGGCGGTCAGCTCGGCCAGGCGGGCGCGCGAGTTGGTCACTTCCAGCTGCTCGGCCTTGCTGGCGGTGATGTTGGTCATGATGCCTTCCCACTGCACGCCGCCACCGTCCGGCAACCGCCGCGGGCTCGAGCGCAGGTTGATCCACTTGACGTCTTTCCAGGCGTCGACCCAGATGCGGCCCTCCCAGTTCCAGCTCGACATGCCGGCCGCCGAGGCGTGCATCGAGTCGCTGTAGCCCTTGCGGTCTTCCGGCAGGATCAGGCCGAGGAACAGTTGCGGCTTTTTCTGCAACGCCGCGGCGGGGAGGCCCAGCAGGGCGGCGCAGCCTTCGCTGAGGTATGGGAAGCTGACGGCGCCGCCGGCGCCGCCGGCGCCGAGCACGAACTGGTAGACCAGCCCGGGCGTATTGCTGACGATGGCATTGAAGCGCGCCTGGTAGCGGGCCAGTTCTTCGATGAGGTCCGATTCGCGGGGCGACGGCGCGGGCGTGGTGGTCATGGGCAGGTGGACAGGTTCAACGGCGGCGCGCGCGCCAGATGGCAATGAAACGGCGCAGCATGCGCGCCGGACGGCTGGCGTGGCGGGCGCCGAAGCCGGCCTTCGGGCGCAGCCGGGCGAGGGCGGCGCGGGCGGCGCCGCGCATCATTTGCGACAGCATGCTGACGCGGCGAAACGCGTCGGTCGCTTTCAGGCGGCCGATCCAGTACGACTTGAACGTCATGAACTTTTCGTGCCAGAGCGCAAACCACGGCAGCGACAGCAGGGTCGGCTTGGTCAGCACATACAGCCGCGCCACCACCGCCGCGCCGCCGACCTTGGCCAGGATGATGACGCTGATGCCGGACATCGGATAGCCGCTGGCGATGGCGAACAGGGCCACCAGTTTAACCGGCAGCAACAAGATTGCCGGCAGCACGAAGGCGGCCAGCGCCGCATACGGCGGCAGCGCGATGATGTGGCGTTCGAGCGCCTTCCATGGCGGCCAGGCAGCGACCAGCCGCACCAGGCGCAGTCCGAGATCCCACAGCCAGTCCTCGAGCAGCAGCAACAGCGCGGCCAGGTACACCAGGGGCGACAGCAGCCGGTTGCGCAATGTGCGGGAACTTTTCATTGCGGCCATCATACGTCAAAAGCTCAGGCGCGCACACGCGGACAGGACGGCTTCATGCCGTTACAATAGGCTGATGAATAAAGCATTTGTCAAAGAGTCCGACAACGATGACGACGACGAAGCCGTCGCCTTGGCGCAGGCGATTCCCGCCGGCGCCAAGAACTACATCACGCCGGCCGGCTACCAGCGCATCAAGGACGAGCTGTTGCAGCTGATCGACGTCGACCGGCCCGAGGTGGTGCGCATCGTGCACTGGGCCGCGTCGAACGGCGACCGCTCGGAAAATGGCGACTACATATATGGCAAGCGGCGGCTGCGCCAGATCGACGGGCGCATCCGCTTCCTGACCAAGCGCATGGACTCGGCCGCAGTGGTCGACCCCAGCGTCCATTACGGCAACGACCAGGTGTTTTTCGGCGCCACCGTCGGCTACCGCAATGCCGCCGGCGAAGAGCACACCGTCACCATCGTCGGCATCGACGAACTCGACCCGCTCAAAGGCAAGATCAGCTGGGTCTCGCCGGTGGCGCGCGCCATGACCAAGGCGCGCGAGGGCGACGTCGTGACCTTGCAAACGCCGCTTGGGCCGGAAGAGCTCGAACTGCTCAGCGTGGAGTATCCGGCGCCTGCCAAAGACTGATTGACACGGATTTTTTGCCGGTGCGCCCAGCGGTTTTGTGATAATTTTATCTATCCAAAAAACCACTGGGAGACGAGCATGCGATTCATGATTCTGTTAATGGCCGACAAGGATACCGAAGCCGGCGTCATGCCGAGCGAGCAGCTGCTGGCCGACATGGGGAACTTCAATGAGCAGCTGATCAAGGCCGGCGTGATGGACGCGGGCGAGGGGCTGCAGCCTAGTTCGAAAGGGGCGCGTGTGCATTTTTCGGGCGGCAATGTCAGCGTCACCGAGGGACCGTTCCCTCAAACGGGCGGAATGCTGGCCGGCTTCTGGATCTGGAAAGTGAAGTCGAAGGAAGAGGCGATCGAATGGGTCAAGAAGGTGCCGATGCCGATGCTCAGCGGTGAAGCGGTGATCGAAATCCGCCAGATCTTCGAGATGGAAGATTTTGGCGCGGAATTCACGCCCGAACTGCGCGCCCAGGAAGAGCGCCAGCGCGCCGAGCTCGCCAAGCAAAAGGGCTAGGAACGCGTCATCTGCGCGTAGCGGGATCCTCTTGCTCATCGTCGGAGCCTGTAAGCTGCGTTCGCCGCCTGCCTTATGCTACCAGGCCGCAGGCGATATGGCTCGGCAAGAAGCCAAGCCCTTCCGCGTCGACGATATGAATTTTTTCAATCGTGCGCAAGCGCAACTAGCTGATCAGTTAATATAACAACACGTGCCGGCTTAGCTCAGTTGGAAGAGTGGATGAAGTGTAATCATCAGGTCGCCTGGTTCGAATCCGGCAGTTGGCACCACGAATATTTGTCGTTCAAAAACCTGGCCCTCCGTTGATGCGGATGCCAGGTTTTTTTTATGTCATTGAAAGCGCAAAACCAGGTCTGACCCCGGTTTTGGACCTACAACGCGTTTCCTGAAAACTAGGGTCAGACCCGGTTTTTATTTGGCTTCACCGTATTCTTCCAAAACCGGGGTCAGACCCAGTTTTTCGACACTCACTCTCACGCCGCACTATTTCGTTTCCCATAAACCAGGGTCAGACCCCGTTTTTATTTGGTCCAGCGCGTTAAATGCGGGCCAAAGTGCAAAACTGGGTCTGACCCCGGTTTTGGAACTTATGCCGTCCGGGGCCGTGACGATGTCTTTGACAGGCATCGGCTTCAGCGAGATACTGCATTCAGGAAGTTTCCTGCGCGAGCGGCGCATGATCTGAATGGAGGCGGTATGAAATACCTCGCGACCCTGTTCCTCTCGCTGCTGCTGGCAGGCTGCGCCAGCACGCCGCCGGATCGATCCGGCCTGTTCAATGACGCCGCCTTCAAGGCGCCGACCGAACGCGTCGGCGTCGACGACCTGTTCACCCTCAGTGCCGAGATGCGTGCCTACCTCAACAGTTCCTCGTTCCGCGACGAGCTGCGCGCCAAAGGGCCAGAGCGCGGCCTGTTCGACGCGCTGTACCGCAAGGGCGAGCTGCAGCTCGATTACAACGCAACGACGACGCGCAACGCCGCTACGACCTACGCGGCCGGCAGCGGCAACTGCATGTCGCTGGTCATCATGACCGCGGCGTTCGCCAGGGAGCTGGGCATTGGCGTGCGCTTCCAGAACGTGGTGATCGATCAATCCTGGACTCGCGAAGGCGCTCTCTACGTTGCCAGCAACCACGTCAATCTGCGGCTCGACAGTGGCGAATCGGCCGACGCTGCCAGCCAGCTGACGATCGATTTCCTGCCGCCGAAGGACATGAGCGGTTACCGCGTCTACGCGATGGACGAAAAGGCGCTCAAGGCGCGCTACATGAACAACCGCGCCGTCGAATCGCTGTACCAGGGACGCGTCGACGACGCCTACTGGTGGGCGCGCGGCGCCGTGACGCTCGATTCGGAATCGGTGATCGTGCATAACACGCTGGGCGTGATCTACAGCCGCCACGGCGACCTGCCAATGTCCGAGCGCGCGTTTCGCGCCGCGCTGGAGAATGCGCCGAACAACCTGGTGGCGATGCGCAACCTGGCGCCGGTGCTGGCCAAGCTGGGCAAGGGCGCCGAAGCGCAGGCGCTCGAGAAGCGGCTGGCGGCGATCGAGCCGGAACCGGCATACCACTTCTTCACGCTGGGACGGGCGGCGATGGATCGCGCCGATTACGGCGCCGCCAGGGAACTGTTCGCGCGCGAGGTCAAGCGCGCGCCATATTCGGACGAGTTCCATTTCTGGCTCGGGCTGTCCCACCTGTACCTGGGCGAAACGGACAAGGCGCGCGAACAGCTGGCGCTGGCCGCGAAAACCAGTGCAACGCCCGACGGCCGCGAACGGTACTCCGCCAAGCTGGAGCGTTTGCGAATGCTGGGTGACCAGCCCGCGCCCGCACTCTGATGCGCCGGTAAGCGCGCGCCGGCGCTGTCGCCGCTATGCCAGCTTCTTCAAGTGGCGCATGCCAATCAGCAATGCGGCGAAGGCCAGTGCGGCGAGCGCCGCCAGTGGGCCCGCCGGCAAGCGGCCTTGCGGTGCGGTCGAAGCGTAGGCGGGCATGCGGGCGAAATCGGCTTTCCCGAACGGCAGCTCATGGAAGAAGTAGGGATAAAAGAAGCGCCGCAGTTCGGCGTGAAAACCTGCGATGCGCTCCTGGTACGCAAGTTGCGCGCGCAGGTCGGTGAAGGCCATGCGATGCAACAATACCTGGACGTTGACCGACGCCAGCAACAGGCCGGCGCGCGTGGTCCACTGTTCGCGCGCCTGCAAGCTGGCGCGGTACTGCGCATCCTGCGCCGCTACGGCATGGTCACCGGCCTGGTGCATCGCGTAGTACCACTTCCAGTGGAAGCGTCCGGTGACGGGCGCGGTGTCCTTCCACTCGGGATGGGCGCGGAAGAATTTCTCGAATGTGAGCGCTTTCGGCAGGTCCCAGCCGCCATGCACTTCCTGGCGCTGGGCCAGGGCGAGCTCCACGCCTTTCGACACCGGAATGGTGCGCGCGATCACCGCGTCCAGGGCCGTCGGCACGATCATCGTCAGGCCGACCAGGCAGGCCAGCAGGATCGCCGCGCTGGTGGCCGACGTGCTCGCTCGGGCGGCGACCCACGCTGCCACGCCAAGCCAGAACGCCAGGTACAGCGACACGACCAGCGCGAGTTGTCCCAGCGCAGCGGCCCCGGCGCCGGCAATTGCGACGCCCGCAGCGAGCGGTACCAGCAGGGCGAGCCACAGCAGGGCGTAACGCAGGCCGATCCGGCGCCGCCAGAATCTGCCGGCATTTGCCGGCAACGACGTCAGCAGGCGCAAACGGCCGGCCTCGCGCTCCCCCGTCACCAGGTCGTGCATCAGCGCGATGACGAACAGCGGGGCCAGGTACACCAGCAGGAACGTAAAGTCGAAGCGGCCGGCCATGGCCAGTTCCGGATTGATGGCCTCCGATTCGTACAGCTGGGAGTGCAGGCCCAGCAAACGCACGCGCAGCGCAAACGGCAGCAGGTCGCGCTGACCGATGGCCGCGAACGCCAGGCTCGATGGCGGATTGGTCGTCAGGTGCGGCGTGTCATAGGCGACCTGACCGGCGTCGGCGGCGCTTGCGAGCTTGTGGGCCAACGCACGCACCTCGGCCTGGTGGCTTGCCGCCACGCGCACCAGCGCATCGCGCTGCGCGGCGGCAGCCTGCAGGCCACTCCACACAGACAGTGCGGACAGCAGCAGCAGCAGGGCGACAGCCCCAAGTGCAAGGCGGGAATGCAGCACGAGGCGCATCTCGAACATCAGGGTCTTCATCACTTGCCAGTCCTTTCAAGTCGTCGGGCAATCACGCGGCCGGCAACGGCCAATGCCAGCAGCCAGCCGCCAAGAAGCGCGAAGGCCGGCCAGGCATGGCGCGCCGCCACTGCAGCGAAGGACGGCGGTGCGTAGCCGAAGCGCGCAGTCTCGTCCCAGTGGTGCCTGGCGACGCGCTGATCACGATCGTTCTCGTGGCGGATCGCCGTGGCGTGCAAGGTGTTGAGCGCCTGGACGAAGCCATAACGGTATCTCTCGCCTTCGAAGAGAAAGCGGGTGTGGCTGTCGAGGTTGGTGCCGGCAAGCGCCGTCGACATGCGGCGCAGCGCGATCACCGGGCTGGCCAGCGCGGCGCGATACACAATGCCGCTCTGCGCCACCTGGCGCTGGTAGTCGGCGCGCATGAATTCATTGAACAGCTCGCTGGTCAGGCGCTCGCCTTCCTGCATCACCAGGCCGCCGTAGTTGACCGGCAGCTGCTCGATCCGGCTGACGCCGTACTTCGCCAGCACCTGCTGCTTGAAACGGCTGAAGTAGGGGTCATCCGGGTTGTGGCTGTCGCCCAGCGCCTTCATGCGCTGGTGGATCGCCGCCTCGGTCTCGATACGCGTGGGGCGCTCGATGCCGAGCATGGCAAGGTCGGGCATGATGCGCGGCAGCAGGATAGTCGTCACGATCCAGGCCGCCACCAGCACAAGCAGGGCGTCGCGCGCACGCGGCAGCAGCGCCGACACGAGCACCGCGCCGAGCGCCCACAACAGCAGATACAGTGCGTAACCGGCCAACATCGCCAGCGCTTCGGCCGCCACCGCGTGGTGGAGTGCGGCGATGGCGCCGAGCGCGATCAGGGCCGGCGAGGCGAGCACCATGGCAATGCCTGCGTGCGCGGCCAGCTTGCCCGACAGCAGAGTGCCGCCGCCGACGCCCTGGCTCAGCTGCAGGCGCAACTGTCCGCGCTCGCGCTCGCCTGCGATGCTGCCGAAGGCCAGAAAGACGATCAGCAGCGGCGTCAGCACCTGCAGCACGAACGCCGGCGTCAGCTGGCCGAAGCGCAGCAGCACCGAGGACTGTCCGGCTTCGCTGAAGTTGGCGCTGTTCTGGCGGTGTCCTTCCAAAAACAGCGTGTGGCCGGTGAACGGGTCGACGCCGAAATCGAAAAAGGCCAGCGGACTGAGCGGCCGGAACACGTAGTGGCCGTAGTGCACCACGCGGTGCGGATGGCGGTCTGGCTGGTTGCGCCACTGTTCATCGGCACTTGCCTGCAGGCGGCCACGCTCGGCATTGACCGCGCCGACACGTTCATGGCTGACCAGGATCGCTGCCAGCGTGAGCGCCAGCATCAGCGCCGCCGCGGCGAGCGCGACATGGTTGCGCAGCATGGCGCGCCATTCGTTGGCAACGACCGCCGCGATGGCCCCGCGCAAACGTGTGCTCATGCAGCCTCCCTTGCGCCGGCATAGCGCTGGTAGAGGTCGCGCACGTCGAACCGGTCGGCCCCGCTTGCCGCGCTCTCGTGGCCGATATGGCCGCGGTCGAGAAAGCCGATGCGGTCGGCCACCTCGGCCGCGCCGAGCAAGTCGTGCGTCACCATGAAGATCGCGGCGCCGTTGGCACGCATGGTTTGCAGCAGCGCATTGAATTCGCTGGTGGCCTGCGGGTCGAGACCGCTGGTCGGCTCGTCGAGCAACAGCACCGGCACTGCGCGCGCCACGGCCAGCGCGATCGCCACTTTCTGGCGCATGCCTTTCGAGTAGCCTCCCAGCCGGCGTTTCCAGGCCGATTCGTCGAGCCGCACGGCGCGCAGCGCATCGGCAATCTGGTCGTCCGTCGACGCCGTGTTCGCCAGGCGCAGGAAGTATTCGATGTTCTCGCGCGCGTCGAGGTGCTCGTACAGCGCGACGTTCTCCGGCACATACGCCAGCTGAGCGCGGGCGCCGAGGACGTCGGCGGCGACGTCGATGCCGCACACGCGCACCGACCCCGCATCGGGCCTGGCAAAGCCAAGTAAGGTGTTCAGCGTGGTCGATTTGCCGGCGCCGTTCCCGCCAAGCAAAGCGTAGATTTCGCCGCGCCTGACCTGCACGTTCAGGTCGCGCAGGACGGGATTGCCGTGATAGGCGACGTCGACGCCGCTTGCCTCAAGGGCAAAGATGGAGTTGCTCATAGCTTGACGTTCAGCGAGAGGTAGGCCGCACGGCCGGGCGCGGCGGAGAACATCGGCTGGGGATTGTTGGCAGGCCAGAAGAAATTGTCGTACCAGACATATTCATGCTTGCGATCGGCAAGGTTTTTGACCTGGAAGTCGATGCTGGTCCGCTTGGAAATGTTGTAGCGGACATTCGCGTCGAACACGACGAAGCCGCCGTACTTGCCCTGTTCGTTCGGGCTGTCGATGAAGTAGTCGCCTTGCGCGCGTCCCTGCAGGCCGAAGCGCAGGCTGTCGGACGCCCGGTATTCCATGCCGGCGTTCGAAATGAAGCGCGGCGTGGAGAACACTTCCTTGCCGGCCAGCGAGATGCCGTTTGCCGCAAAGGCGCTCACGACTTGCGCTTTTTGCAGCGAGTGCGACAGCCACAGGTTGAGCTTGGCCGTGGCCTGTCCGGACACCTGGAAGTCGACGCCCTCCCTGCGGGTCTGGCCCAGGCCGACCGTGGTGCCGGTGGCGGGCATGTTGGCAACTTCTCCGGTGGCATCCTGACGCCACACCGCGAAGCGCACATTGGCGCCAGGCGCCGGCTTGAACTTGACGCCGATTTCCTTGCCGGTATTGACGGAAGGCTCGAAGGTCGCCTGGCCCGGGCGCAGGTAGGCGGGCACGTCCGAGCCGGTTAGCACCTGGAAGGTGCGCCCCCAGTTGGCATACACGCTGATGTTCTCGGACGGGTTGTAGACCATGCTCAGCTTAGGCTGCTTGATCCAGCCGTAGTCCTGCAAAGGCGCCACGGCCGCGGTCAGGTTGGTGCGGTTGTCACCGGAGAACTTGTCGACCCGGAAGGCCGGCACGATTTTCAAGGTAGCGTGCGGCTTGATAATGGCCTGCACGTAGGCGCCGATGTTGTCGAGGCTGTAGCTGTCGTTGTTCTGCGTCTGTGCTGGCGTATCGAAATTGGTCGGACTGGCGAAAGTGAAGCGGTAGCGGCGGTAGCGATTGTCCTGTTGTTCGATGTTGATGCCGCCATCGACAACGAGCTCGTTTCTGACGCTCCATGTCAGGTTGCTCATGAAGCCGAGCTGGTCTTCATCCCACATGCGACGCTGTCTTGGCGCGGTGCCGGCGGGATTGCTGGTAAAGGTCACGCGGCGGTCGTCGGCATAGCTGTTGAAGTAGAGCTTGTTGCTGAGGAAGGCATCCGGGCTGATCTGCCAGTCCAGGTGCAAGCTGGCGTGCCCCATCTCGCGGTCGGTCGCGTCGTTGGCGTTCTTCGCCGGCGACTGGCGGCGGTTGTCGGCCAATTGCGCGGCCGTCAAAAAGCCCGGCTCGCCCGCCTGGTGCTGGTAGGCGCGCACGACCAGGCCCGCCTTGACCGCCTTGTTCGCCGACGTCAGGAACCACTTGGCGCCGACCGAGTACTTGTCCGACCCGCTGCCCCGGTATTCGTCGGAGACCTGCTTGGCCACAAAATAGTTCTGGGCCAATCCGTCCGCTTCGCGGCCAACGGCAAGCTGCGCCTCACGGGTATCGTAGCTGCCGTAGGTGAAGCGGGCATCGGTGTAGTTGCCGCCCTGGCGCGTTCCAAAATTGATATTGCCGCCAATGTTGTGCAGGCCATAGCGGGGATCATTGGTGCCGCGAACCACTTCGATGTAGTCGATCTCCAGCGGGAAAATCATGTCGATGAAGCGCTGGTTGCCGCTGTTGACGTTGCTCGGGATACCGTCGATCAGCACCTTGATGCCGTTGATATAGCCTTCGCCGTTGAAGGCGCGGAACGTCGCCTTGCCGGACTCGGCGCCCATGCGCGTTTCCGTCAGCTGGACGCCGGGCAGCTGGCCGATCAGCTCCCAGCTGTTCATGACATTCTTGTCCTCGACTTTGTCGGCGCCCAGCACATCGACCGAGGTCAGGACCCGATGGGCCAGCAGTGGACCGCCATTGCGTTGCGCCGTGATGCGGACCTCGCCCATCACAATCGTCGGATCGTTGGCGTGGGCAAACTGAGTGGCCAGCGGCAGGGCGAGCGCGAGCATTGTGTTCAGGGATTTTTGTTTCATTTTGTACTTTCTTGAATGCGGTAATTGCGTCGGCGCGGGCGTGTTCGCGCCGGGCGTACGGACCTAGCTCGGGCGGTCATCCGCCGAAACGAGGTTTGATTGGAGGGGCGCCGTCGCGCAAGCAAACGTCCGACGAGCCGGGGCGAACCAGGCAAGCGATGTCGGCAGCATGGACAGCCGCGCAGGCGTCACGGCCCTCCAACGTGGATGGCCGGAATGCCTGCAAGGAGCGAGATCCAATCAGACGCAAATTTCCGACAGACAGGCACAGGCGTGCCGCAGCGGATGCAGGGTCAGGGCGCGACAACGCGCTGGCAAAGCCAGGCGGACGTTAACGGCAGCGTTGGCTTACAGGAGGGGAGGGGCGCGGGAGTGGAAGGCGAGCGTGAGCGCGGCCTGCGTGGCGCACTCGCGTGTTTCGACACACACCTGCCGGATGGGCTCGGGTGGCCGCAGGCGATAGTTCTCGCCAGGAATGGGTGAGGCGTACTGAGCGGCAGCGCATAATTCACATGCGTGCGCCCGCAGGTCGGAGTCGCTGCTGACACGTTCATCGCCCGCGGCTGAGGCGAGCGCTGCCGGGATCCAGTGGGTAAACGCATGCGGCACTGCAACCTGCTGCGTGAGCAGCAGGAAGAACATCAGCAGTAGCGTTATGGGTCGGCGCACGTGTCAGGTTAGAAATAAATAGGGCTGTAGTATAGACCAGACATCATCGCTGTCCATGATTAATTCTAGTCTGAATGCCAAGGAACGAACGCAGCGGCTTGTTGCACGAGTCTGCGCTTAACCGCGCCGCGCCGCTTCAATCGCCGCGATGTCGATTTTCCCCATCGTCATCATCGCCTCGAACACCCGCTTGGCCGCCGCCCGATCCGGTCCGCCGATCGCCTCGGTGAGCACGCGTGGCGCGATTTGCCACGACACACCAAACTTGTCCGTGCACCAGCTGCACTGGCTTTCTTGGCCGCCATTGCTGACAATCGCATCCCACAAGCGGTCGGTTTCGGCCTGATCCTCGGTCGCAACCTGGAACGAGAAACTCATGTTGTGCTGTACCCCGGATCCGCCGTTCAGGCCGATGCACGGGATCCCCATCACGGAAAACTCGACGAGCAAGACATCGCCTTCCTTGCCTGAAGGGTAGTCGCCGGGCGCGCGGTGAATGGTACCTACCGTGGTGTCCGGAAACGTGTCGGCGTAGAACTGCGCTGCTTCTAATGCGGTGCCGTCATACCAAATACAAACTGTATTTTTGCTGACCATGTTAGCTCTCCGTTGGATAACTGAATAGGTAGCTTAAACGATAACTCGAGTTAGATGCGATTGACGTTGCGTGCATTTGCAGGCTCAGCATGGATCCCCGCGTGCGCGAGGATGACGGCTCCCGGGTCTGACCCGTCATTGGGGTCAGACCCTATCACCGGGCTGTTGCAAAGGTTGGGAGGTGGAGTTGTTGCCGGCTTGTTGAGTAGCGTCAGGCCCGCTCGCGCTCGACGCGGGTCACGCCGACCACCCGGCGCAGGTTGCGGATCAGCGCCGCCAGGTGGACCCGGTCCTTGATCTGGATGGTGAAGCGCAGCTGCGTCATCACGTGTTCTTCGTCCTCGTCCATGCCGACGTAGGTGATGTTGGCGTCCGACTCGCCGATCTCGGCCGCCACGCGCGCGAGGATGCCTTTTTCGTTGTTGATCAGCAGGCGAATGCGGCAGTCGAAGCGGCGGTTCAGTTCCGTGCCCCACTGCACCGCGATCCAGCGGTCCGGCTCTTTCATGCGCAGCCGCTTGGCCGGCATGCAGTCGCTGGTGTGCACCACCAGGCCCTGGTCGCGCCGCAGCTGGCCGATGATCTGGTCGCCTGGAATCGGCAGGCAACACGGCGCCAGCTGCACCGACACGCCTTCGCTGCCGTAGATCGTCACCGGATCGAGCTCGGCCGGCACGAGGTGGTGCGGCGACGGCAGGTTGCCGAGGTCGTCGTCGATCAGGCCGAAAATGTGGCGCGCCACCAGCGCGGCCATGCGCTTGCCGATGCCGATCTCGGCGTACAGGTCATCCATCGACTTGGCCGACGATTCGTTGAGCAGCTTTTCGATCGTCGGCTGCGGCAGGTCGGGGTTGATGTTGAGCGCGGTGAGTGCCTGCGCCAGCAGTTCCTGGCCCAGCTCGACCGACTCGTTGAGGTTGATCGTGCGCAGGTGGTGGCGGATCGCCGAACGCGCTTTGCCGGTGCGCACGAACGCCAGCCAGGTCGGACTCGGGCGCGAATTCGGGTCGGTGACGATCTCGACGATGTCGCCATTGCGCAGCTCGGTGCGCAGCGGCGCCGCTTCGTTGTTGATCTTGACCGCCACGGTATGGTCGCCAATGCCGGTGTGGATCGTGTAGGCGAAGTCGAGCGCGGTGGCGCCGCGCGGAAGGGCGATGATCTTCGACTTCGGCGTGAACACATAGACCGAATCGGGGAACAGGTCAACCTTGACGTGCTCGAGAAATTCGGCCGAGTCGCCCGTCTGCTGCTGGATGTCGAGCAGCGACTGCAGCCAGCTGTGGGTGCGCTGCTGCAGCTCGGTCAGGTTCGATTCGCCGCTCTTGTAGAGCCAGTGGGCGGCCACGCCGGATTCGGCGGTGCGGTGCATTTCCTGGGTGCGGATCTGGAACTCGACCGGCGTGCCGTATGGGCCGATCAAGGTGGTGTGCAGCGACTGGTAGCCATTGAGCTTGCGGATCGCGATGTAGTCCTTGAACTTGCCCGGCATCGGCTTGTACAGCCCGTGCAAGGTGCCGAGCGCCACATAACAGTCGGCAAAACTGTCGACCACCACGCGAAAGCCGTAGACGTCGAGCACTTGCGAAAACGACAGGTGCTTCAGGCGCATTTTCTTGTAGATGCCGTACAGCGTCTTCTCGCGCCCGTACACTTCGGCCTGCATGCCGGCATTGGCCAGCGTGGCCTTCACCGATTCGAGGATCTTCTTGACCACTTCGCGGCGGTTGCCGCGCGCCGCCTTGACCGCCTTCGACAAGGTGCGGTAGCGCATCGGGTACAGGTGCGAAAACGACAGGTCCTGCAGTTCTCGGTAAATGTTGTTGAGGCCCAGGCGGTGCGCGATCGGCACATACACTTCCATCGTCTCGGCGGCGATGCGGCGCTTCTTGACCGCCGTCATGTGCTCGAGCGTGCGCATGTTGTGCAGCCGGTCGGCCAGCTTGATCAGGATGACGCGCACGTCCGACGCCATCGCCAGCAGCATCTTGCGGAAGTTTTCCGCCTGCGCCTCGATCAGCGTCTGGAATTCGATTTTTTCCAGCTTCGACAGGCCGTCGACGAGGGTGGCGACCGGCGCGCCGAAGCGTTCGATCAGCTCTTCCTTCTTGACGTTCTGGTCTTCCATCACGTCGTGCAGCAGCGCGGCCATGATGGCCTGGGCGTCAAGCTTCCAGTCGGCGCAGATTTCGGCGACCGCGATCGGATGGGAAATGTAGGGTTCGCCCGACTTGCGGACCTGGCCGAGATGCATCTCGTCTGAAAAACGATATGCTTCCTTGACCTTTTTAAGCTCGGAAGGGGTGAGGTATTCGGACAGCTTGGCCGACAGCTGGGTGACCGAAGCGACGCCCGGCGCGGTGGCCGGGACGGCGTTGTCTAGCGACTTCGACGCCGCGCGTGCGGCGCGGGTCTTTGGCGTGCCTGAGTGTGTCGAATCCGGTGTGGTCAGGTTCATACGCAAAGTCAATCAGCCGCAGTGTGATGAAAGGATACCAGAATGGCGGGTTGACACGTAATCAGGCTAGCCGAACACGATTACATCGGCACCTTTTTCAGCATCTCGATGCCGACCTTGCCGGCGGCGATTTCGCGCAGCGCGACGACGGTCGGCTTGTCCTTGGCGTCGACCTTCGGGGTGTGGCCTTGCAACAACTGACGCGCGCGATAGGTCGCGGCCAGGGTCAGCTGGAAACGGTTAGGGATTTGCTTCAAGCAATCTTCAATGGTAATGCGGGCCATTATTACTCCTGATCTGGTGATGTGTGTGCCGAACGGATGGGTTACGACGACTGCAGCGCATGGATACCCAGTTGGGCAAAAAGCGAGGCGTTACGCGCGGCTTGCTGGGGAAAGCGGGCACGTGTCGCTCTGACAATCGCTCTCATCTCGGACAAGGCGACGTTGAACTCTTCATTAATAATAGCATACTCGAACTCCGGAGCGTGAGCGATCTCGCCGCCGGCGGCCAGCAAACGCTTGGTAATGACGTGCGGTTCGTCCTGGCCGCGCTTGTAAAGACGCTCTTCCAGCGCGGCAATCGACGGCGGCAAAATGAAGATGCCGGCCGCGGTGGGGAACTGCTTGCGCACCTGGCGCGCGCCCTGCCAGTCGATTTCGAGCAGGATGTCGGTGCCGCTCTTCATTTCCTGTTCGACGATCAAGCGCGAGGTGCCGTAGTAATTGCCGTGCACTTCGGCCCACTCGAGAAATTCGCCGGCATCGGCGCGGGCGATGAAGTCGTCGGCGCTGGTGAAGAAATACTCCTTGCCGTGCGTCTCGCCCGGGCGCGGTGCGCGCGTGGTGGTCGAGATCGACAGCTTGATGCCGGGTTCTTCGGCCAGCAAGGCGTTCACCAGGGTCGACTTGCCGGCGCCCGACGGCGCCGCGACGATGAACAGGCTGCCGGCAAGGGCGGGTTGGATACTCATATAAATTCCTTGGTTTTCAGCTCCGCCTGCGAAGCTTGATTACTTATTCCAGGTTCTGCACTTGCTCGCGCATCTGCTCGATCAGCAGCTTCAGTTCCATCGACGCGTCGGCCAGCTCCTTGACGGATGCCTTGGCGCCCAGCGTGTTCGCTTCGCGGTTCAGTTCCTGCATCATGAAGTCGAGCCGCTTGCCGACCTGGCCGCCTTTTTTGAGGATGTGGCGCGTTTCCATCAGGTGCGCGGTCAGGCGCGACAGCTCTTCCGAGACGTCGATGCGGATGCCGTACAGCGTGACTTCCTGGCGGATCCGCTCGAACGCTTCCTGGCGCGTCAAGGTCGACGGCGCGCCGTGGCCGGCCAGACCGAGCGCATCCTGCATGCGCTCGATGGCCTTTTGCTGGAACTGCGCGATCACCTGCGGAATCAGCGGCGTGATGCGCTTGACGATGACGTCCATCGCGTCGATCCGGGTCAGCAGCATCGCTTCGAGCGCGGCGCCTTCGCGCTGGCGGCTGTCGACAAAGGCTACGACGGTGCGCGCTGTCAAGGCGGCCACATCGGCCTGCAGCGACTCCTGGCCCACTTGCGCTTCTTCGATCACGCCAGGCCAGCGCAGCAGCTCGGCCACCGACATCAGCTGGGCGGCGGTGAAGTGGCGCGCCACTTCGGCCTGCATGCGCGCCAGGTCGGCGAGCATCGACGCGTTGAGCACCTGCGAGCCGCCGGCCACCTTGCGGCCGAAACTCAGACGCGCCTCAACTTTACCGCGGGTAATGGCGGCCATAATCGCAGCGCGCAAGTCCGGTTCCAGCGCGCGCAGTTCGTCATTGATACGGAACTGCAGATCCAGGAAACGTGAATTGACGCTTTTGATCTCGATCGTAAGGGTGCCGGCGGCGCCTTCGCTGGTGGCGACCGCGTAACCTGTCATGCTTGAAATGCTCAATGGAGTCCCCGGTTTTGTTTTTTATCTTTTCTTTACAAAGCTGTGATTTATCCACACAATCGCCGTGTTAAGCAAGGAACTCCCCTCATGGCCGCACAGAACAACGCTCCATTGCCCGATGGGCTGGAAATTGCTGGATATCGCATTGTAAAGAAAATTGCGTCCGGTGGGTTCAGTATTGTATACCTCGCGTATGACGCTGACGGCAACGCCGTCGCCATCAAGGAATACCTGCCCAGCGCGCTCGCATTGCGCCAGCCGGGCGAGCTCATTCCCGTCATCGCCAAGCAGAATCTGCCGGTCTATCGGATCGGCCTGAAGTGCTTTTTCGAAGAAGGCAGGGCGCTGGCGATGATCGCCCATCCGAACGTGGTGCGGGTACTGAATTTCTTCCGCGCCAACGAAACCGTCTACATGGTGATGGCATATGAATCAGGCTATTCGCTGCAGGAGCACATCGCGCGCCTGAACGCCAAGGGCAGCAGACTGGGCGAGGCGTTCATCCGCCAGATCTTCAGCGGCGTTTGCGGCGGCCTGCGCGAGGTCCATGCCAACAAGCTGTTACACCTGGACCTCAAGCCCGCCAACATCTACCTGCGCACCGACGGCACCCCGATCCTGCTCGACTTTGGCGCCGCGCGCCAGACCATCAACGCCGACGTGCCGAAGCTGACGCCGATGTACACGCCGGGCTTCGCGCCGCCCGAGCTGTATTCGAAAGCGGCGACCCTGGGGCCGTGGTCGGATATCTACAGCATCGGCGCGTCGATGTTTGCCTGCATGGCCGGCGCGCCGGCGCAGGCGGCCGACCAGCGCAAGGCGGAAGACAAGATGGGACCGCACTACGACAAGCTGGCGGCGAGCTATTCGCCCGAGCTGGTGGCGATGGTGCGTTCGTGCCTGGACATGGATCCGCTGGCGCGCCCGCAAAGCGTGTTCGCGCTGCAGAAGGTGCTGCAGACGGCTATGCCGGCGCCGCCGCCTGCAGCCGCGGCCGACAAGCTCGGTGGCCAGTGGCGCGCGCTGGTCGAGCGCGTCGGCGCCTTCGGCCGCAAGAAAACCAACACCTGATTTCGGAGCCATCGATGCAATTTTCAGTCTACCAGGAGAGCCACATCGGTGGCCGCAAGGTCAACCAGGACCGCATGGGCTACAGCTTCACGCGCGACGCGCTGCTGCTGGTGCTGGCCGACGGCATGGGTGGCCACCTGCGCGGCGAGATGGCCGCCACCATCATGATGCAGACGATGTCGACCCTGTTCCAGAAGCACGCCACGCCGTACGTCAAGAAGCCCGAGCGCTTCCTCGAGGAGGCGTTCATGGAGGCGCACCACGAGATCCATCGTTACCGTGCCGAGAACAACATGCCGGAGACGCCGCGCACCACCGTGGTTGCCTGCCTGATCCAGCACAACACGGCGATCTGGGCGCACTGCGGCGACTCGCGCCTGTACTGGCTGCGGCGCGGCCAGGTGCTGGCGCGCACGGTCGACCATTCGCACATCGAGCACCTGATCGCGCGCGGCCTGGCCGATCCGTCCGAGCGCTCGACGCACCCGGACCGCAACAAGCTGTATAACTGCGTCGGCGCGTCGTCGCTGCCGAAGATCGAAGTGGGGCGCCAGGCCAGCCTGCAGTCCGGCGACGTGCTGCTGCTGTGCTCCGACGGCCTGTGGGCGATGCTGCCGGACGAAGAGATCACGCACCGCCTGTCGACCCAGACCATCGTGCGCGCCGTGCCCGAGCTGATCGAAAAGGCCGTCGCCATCGCCGGCGCCACCAGCGACAACACGACGGCGCTGGCGATCATGTGGCAGGGCTCTCCCGATATCGAGATGGCGTCGACGCTGACGGCCGACATGGCCACCGTCATCTCGACCAAGATGCTGCCCGATAACCTGGTCAGCACCACCATCCAGAGCACCGCCGAGCCGGACGCGCCGCTCGAGATCGACGCCTTCAACGACGACGAGATCGAGAAGGCGATCGCCGAGATCCGCGACGCCATCGGCAAATCGACGCACGTCGTCAAATAACCATCACACAAGGAATGCCATGAATTTTGAAAGCCGCCCGAGCGGGCGCGCAGTAGACCAGCTGCGCGACATCATCCTCACGCGCCAGTACACCAAGCATGCCGAAGGATCGGTGCTGATCGAGTGCGGCGACACCAAGGTCATTTGCACGGCCAGCATCGAAGACAAGGTGCCGGGTTTCTTGAAGGGCAAGGGGATGGGCTGGCTGACGGCCGAATACGGCATGCTGCCGCGTTCGACCCACACCCGCATGGATCGCGAGGCCGCGCGCGGCAAGCAGTCCGGCCGCACCCAGGAAATCCAGCGCCTGATTGGCCGCTCGTTGCGCGCCGCGTTCGACCTCGAGGCGTTCGGCGAGCGCACCTTGCACCTGGACTGCGACGTCATCCAGGCCGACGGCGGCACGCGCACCGCGTCGATCACCGGCGCGATGGTGGCCGCGTACGACGCTTTTTCGAAACTGCAGGCGCGCGGCGCGATCGACGCGATGCCGGTAAAGAGCTTTGTGGCCGCGATCTCGGTCGGTGTCTACCAGGGCATGCCGGTGCTCGACCTCGATTACGTCGAGGACTCCGGCTGCGACACCGACATGAACGTGGTGATGACCGAGGCGGGACACTTCATCGAAGTGCAGGGCACGGCCGAAGGCGCCGCGTTCGACCGTGCCGGCATGAACCGGCTGCTCGACCTGGCGCAGGGCGGCATCACCGACCTGGTGCGTTTGCAGAAGCAGGCGCTGGGGATTTAATCTAACTCAGCATGGGTTCCCGTCCGCGCGGGTTTTTCAGCCAACATACGTAAAACCGTCGCTCCCGCGCAGGCGGAGCCTATGCTGAGCAAGCATCATGACGAAGTATGCTCGATGCGATGACGGGGTAAAATGCTCGCTTCCTCCCAAGTGTTAGCACCGCCATGACCCAACGCCTCGTCCTCGCCTCCAACAATGCCGGCAAGCTGAAAGAATTCGGCCAGATCCTGGAGCCGCTCGGCTTCGAGCTGCACGCGCAGGGTGAGCTCAACGTGCCCGAATGCGCCGAGCCGTTTGCCACCTTCGTCGAGAACGCGCTCGAAAAGGCGCGTCATGCGTCGCGCCTGACCGGCCTGCCGGCGCTGGCCGACGACTCCGGCGTGTGCGTCAACGCCCTCGGCGGCGCTCCGGGCGTGTGGTCGGCGCGCTACGCGGGCGAACCGAAATCGGACGCGCTTAATAACCAGAAGGTCATCGCCGACCTCGAAGCGCACGCCGACAAGTCGGCCTATTACTATTGCGTGCTGGTGTATGTGCGCCACGCCGACGACCCGCAGCCGGTGATTGCCGACGGCGTCTGGGCCGGCGAAATCAGCGCCACCGCGCGCGGCGCCAACGGCTTCGGCTACGATCCGCACTTCTGGCTGCCGGCGCTGGGCAAGTCGGCCGCCGAACTGACCCCGGCGGAAAAGAACACGCTGTCGCACCGCGGCCAGGCGCTGCGCGCGCTGGTCGGAAAGCTCACATGATTCCCATTAAAGTCGTCGGCGCGCCGGCCGCGGCGCCGCGCTCGCCCGCCGCCAGCGCGCTGCAGTACCTCAAGCCTGGGGCGCTGAACCTGACGGCGCTGCCGCCGCTGTCGCTGTACATACACTTTCCGTGGTGCGTGCGCAAGTGCCCGTATTGCGACTTCAACTCGCACGAGGCGCGCGGCGCTTTTCCGGAACAGGAATACCTCGACGCGGTGCGGCTCGACCTGGAACAGTCGCTGCCGCTGATCTGGGGCCGCAAGATCCACACCGTGTTCATCGGCGGCGGCACGCCGAGCCTGATGTCGGCGCAGGGGCTCGACCGCCTGCTGTCGGACGTGCGCACCCTGCTGCCGCTCGAGATCGACGCCGAGATCACGATGGAAGCCAATCCCGGCACGTTCGAGGCGGAGAAATTCAAGTCGTTCCGCGCCAGCGGCGTGAACCGGCTGTCGATCGGCATCCAGAGCTTCAACGCCGATCACCTTAAAGCGCTCGGCCGTATCCACGATGATAACGAGGCGCGGCGCGCGGTGGAAATCGCGCACGCCAATTTCGACAATTTCAACCTTGACCTGATGTACGCGCTGCCGACGCAGACGCTGGAACAGGCCAGGCAAGACCTCGGCACGGCGCTGTCGTTCGCGCCGCCGCACCTGTCGCTGTATCACTTGACGATGGAGCCGAACACGGTGTTTGCCAAGTACCCGCCGGCGCTGCCGGACGACGACGCCAGCGCCGACATGCAGGACATGATCGCCGAGACGATGACGGCGGCCGGGTTCGAGCACTACGAGGTGTCGGCGTATGCGCGCCCGGGGCGGCGTGGGCGGCACAACGTCAATTACTGGGAGTTCGGCGATTATCTCGGCATCGGCGCCGGCGCCCATTCGAAGATATCGTTCCCGCACCGGGTGCTGCGCCAGGCCCGCTTCAAGCAGCCCGAGTCGTTCATCAACGCCGCGCGCGCCGGCAATCCGGTACAGGAAGAGCACGAAATCGCGCGTGCCGACATGGGATTCGAGTTCATGCTCAACACCTTGCGGCTGACGGGCGGGTTCTCGCCGAACCTGTTTGGCGAGCGCACCGGCATGGGGATCAACGCGATCGATGCGATGCTCGATGCGGCCGAGGCGAAAGACCTGCTGTACCGCGACCACATGATCATTCGGCCGACCGAGCTGGGACAGCGCTTCCTCAACGACCTCCAGCAGATGTTCCTGGCCGGCTGAAGCTGGCGGCGCAACCGCTGACGATTTTTAGGCGAGCTGCAGTTTCGGTTGCATCGCGGCGGCGTCGGGACGGCGGCGTCCGGCGGCCGGAGCGCTTGCCGGCTTGAAGCCGGCGGCGATGTTGGCCAGGCCCTGGGCCTGTTCCTCCAGGCTCGCCGCCGCTGCCGCCGCTTCTTCCACCAGCGCCGCGTTCTGCTGCGTCACCTGGTCCATCTGCGCGATCGCCTCGTTGACCTGGTCGATGCCGATGCGCTGCTCTTTGCCCGCCGACGTGATCTCGGACATGATGTCGTTGACGCGGGCGACGCTGTCGACCACGTCGCGCCGGCTTCCTGTACCAGCTTGGTGCCGATGTTGACCTGGCCGACCGAGTCGCCGATCAGGTCCTTGATTTCCTTGGCGGCGCTGGCCGAACGCTGCGCCAGCGAGCGCACTTCCGACGCCACCACCGCAAAGCCGCGCCCCTGTTCGCCGGCGCGCGCCGCTTCCACCGCCGCGTTCAGCGCGAGGATGTTGGTCTGGAATGCGATGCCGTCGATGACGCCGATGATGTCGACGATCTTGCGCGAGGAGGCGTCGATCAGGCCCATCGTGTCGACCACCTTGCCGACGATGGCGCCGCCCTTGGCGGCCACGCCCGACGCGGTCAGCGCCAGCTGGTTGGCCTGCTCGGCGTTGTCGGCGCTCTGCCGCACGGTCGACGTCAGTTCTTCCATCGACGCCGCGGTCTCTTCGAGCGAGCTGGCTTGCTGCTCGGTGCGCGCCGACAGGTCGAGGTTGCCGGCGACGATTTGATTGGACGCGGTGGCGATCGAGCGGGTGCCCGACTGCACTTCCGACACCACGTTGAACTGCGACTCGTTCATCGCCTTCAGTGCGCGCATCGGAAACTGGGGAAGTTGCCGTCCAGGACAGGATGGCGTAGGCACAGCGCCAGGCCGGACGCGCTGTCCGGCCTGGTTTTACCTCACCTCAGCGTGCCGGTTCGGTCCAGCCGCCGCCCAGCACGCGGTACAGCGTGACCTGGTTTTGCAGGCGCTGCAAATTGGCCTGCACCGACGCCTGCTGGGCGTTGAACAGCGAGCGCTGGGCGTCGAGCAGGTCGAGGTAGGACGACGCGCCGGAGCGGTAGCGCAGGTCCGACAGCTTGAAGCGCTCCGCTTCGGCCGCCGCCACCGAACGCTGGGCGCGCAGCTGTTCGGCGAAGGTGGCCTGGCCGGCCAGCGCATCCGACACTTCGCGAAACGCGACCTGGATGCTGCGCTCGTACTGGGCGACGGCGATGTCGCGGCCGGCGCGGGCGCTGCCCAGGGTGGCGACGTTGCGGCCATAGTCGAAGATCGGCAGCACCGCCTGCGGCGCGAAAGTCCAGCCAAACGAGCCGCCCTTGAACAGGCCCGAGAGTTCCGAACTGGCGCTGCCGGCGGTGCCGGTGAGCGAAATGCGCGGGAAGAAGTTGGCCCGCGCGGCGCCGATGTTGGCGTTGGCGCCGATCAGCTGCTGCTCGGCGGCGCGGATATCCGGGCGCACCGACAGCAGGTCCGACGGCAGCCCGGCCGGCAGCTCCGACAGCGCCGTTTGCGCCAGCGTGTTGCCGGCGGCGAGCGTGTCCGGCAGCGGCCCGCCGACCAGCAGCACCAGCAGGTTGGCGTCCTGTGCGCGCTGGCGCTGCTGCTGCGCCAGCACCACGCGCGCCGTGTCGACCAGCGACAGCGCCTGCTGCAAGTCGAGGTTCGAGACCACGCCGTTGTCGTACTTGAGCTGGGTCAGTTTCAGCGACTCTTCGCGCGCGCCTAGCGTCTGGCGCGTCAGGTCGAGCAGCTCGTCGTCGGCCAGCACCGCCAGGTAGGTGTTGGCGACCGACGCCACCAGGCTGATTTGCGTGCTCTTGCGCGCTTCCTCGGTGGCGAGGAACTGCGCCAGCGCCGCCTCGGACAGGTTGCGCACGCGGCCGAAGAAGTCCAGTTCGAACGCGCTGACGCCAAAGCCGGCGCTGTAGGTGCTGGTGGTGCTGTCGTTGGGGCCCGGCGCGCGGTTGCCGGAGATGGCAGCGGCGATCGTCGGCAACTGGTCGGCGCGGCGGATCTGGAACTGCGCGCGCGCCTGTTCGATATTCAGGATCGCCACGCGCAGGTCGCGGTTGTTGACCAGCGCCAGGTCGATCAACTGCTTGAGGCGCGCGTCGGCGAAGAAGCGCTGCCACTCGATCTGGGCGGCCGCTTCGTTCGAGACGCTGCTGGTGGCCATGGCGGGGAATGCCGCGGCCACCGGCGCCGCCGGCCGCTCATACTTGGGCGCCAGCGACATGCAGCCCGACAGCGCAAGCGCCATCGTCAGCATCAGCGGGGTGGTACGCAGGGTCATTTTTGTCATCATATTTTTTCCTCGATTGCTGGCGCGGTGTCGTCTTCATGCGCATATTTCTTGCGCTGACGATCGCTGCCCTTGAATAGATTACGTACCACCACGAAGAACACCGGCACGAAGACCAGGCCCAGTACGGTCGCGGTGACCATGCCGCCCATCACGCCGGTGCCGAGCGCGCGCTGGCCGGCCGAGCCGGCGCCGCTGGCGATCACCAGTGGCAGCACGCCGAGGATGAACGCCATCGACGTCATCAGGATCGGGCGGAAGCGCAGGTGGCAGGCGCGCAGCACCGCTTCCTTCAGCGGCACCCCCTGCGCCTGCAGATCCTTGGCGAACTCGATGATCAGCACCGCGTTCTTGGCGCCCAGGCCGATGATGGTGATCAGGCCGAGCTTGAAGTAGACATCGTTGGGCATGCCGCGCGCAGTGGCGGCCAGCAGCGCGCCGAGCACGCCGAGCGGCACCACCAGCAGCACCGCCACCGGGATCGTCCAGCTTTCGTACAGCGCGGCGAGCGCCAGGAACACCGCCAGCATCGCAAAGGCGAGCAGGATGAACACGGTCGAGCCGGACAGCTTTTCCTCGCGCGACTGGCCGGTCCACTCGAAACCGAAGCCGGCCGGCAGCTGCGCCGCCAGGCGTTCCATCTCGTCGAGCGCCTGGCCGGTACTGTAACCCGGCGCCGCGTCACCCGACAGGCGCATGGTCGAATAGCCGTTGTAGCGCACCGTCTGCATCGGGCCGGTCACCCAGCGGGTGGTGGCAAATGTCGACAGCGGCACCGGCTGGCCCTTGGCGTTCATCGCGTTCAGGCGCAGTAGGTCGTCCGGCTGCATGCGCGACGGCGCATCGGCCTGGACCACCACGCGCTGCAGGCGGCCGGCGTTCGGGAAGTCGTTGATGTAGGCCGAGCCGAGCGTCGTCGACAGCGCGGCGTTGATGGAGTCGAACGACACGCCCAGCGCGTTGGCCTTGTCGCGGTCGATGTCGAGCTGCACCTGCGGCGCGTCTTCGAGTCCCTCGGGACGCACGCCGGTGAGGATCTTGCTCTGGCTGGCCATGCCCATCATCTGGTTGCGCGCGGCGAGCAGCGCGTCGCGCCCGAGGCCACCGCGGTTCTGCAGGCGGAACGAGAAGCCGGTACCGCGTCCGAGTTCGGGAATCGGCGGCGGCGAGAGGGCGAACACGAACGAGTCGCGTTGGCGGCTCATCGCGCCGGTGATGCGGTTGGCGACGTCCTGCGCGCTCTGGCCGGGACCGGAGCGATCCTCCCAGTCTTTCAGCGGAATGAACGCGAGCGCCACGTTCTGGCCCTGGCCGGAAAAGTTGAAGCCGACCACGCCGACCATGTTGGCCACTTCCGGCTGCTTCATGATGAACGCTTCGGCGTCGGCCAGAACCTTGCTGGTGCGCTGGGTGGTGGCGCCGGCCGGCAGCTGGATGTTGGCGATGATGTAGCCCTGGTCTTCGTTCGGCAGGAACGACGACGGCATGCGCACGAACATCAGTGCGACGACGCCGATCACCAGCACGAACGACAGCAGTGCGCGGCCGGTGCGGCCCAGCGTGGCGGCGACAAAACCTTCGTAGTTCTTGGCCGTGCGCGTGAAGCCGCGGTTGAACCAGCCGAAGAAACCGGTCTTGGCGTGGCTGTGGCCTTTTTCGACAGGCTTGAGGAAGTGGGCGCACAGGGCGGGCGTGAGCGACAGCGCCATGAAGGCCGAGAAGAAGATCGCCGACACCATCACCGCCGAGAACTGGCGGTAGATGTTACCGACCGCGCCGGCGAAAAACGCCAGCGGCACGAACACCGACATCAGCACCACCGTCACGCCGATGATGGCGCCGGAAATCTGGCCCATCGCCTTGCGCGTCGCTTCCAGCGGCGGCAAGCCTTCTTCGCTCATGATGCGTTCGACGTTTTCGACCACGACGATGGCGTCATCGACGACGATACCGATCACCAGCACCATGCCGAACATGGTCAAGACGTTGATCGAAAAACCGAGCGCCAGCAGCGCGCCGAGCGAGCCGAGCAGCGCGACCGGCACGACGATGGTCGGGATGATGGTGTAGCGGAAGTTCTGCAGGAACAGGTACATCACGAGGAACACCAGCACGATGGCTTCGGCCAGCGTGACGACCACTTGCTTGATCGAGATGTCGACAAAGCGCGAGCTGTCGAACGGAATCGCGTATTTCACGCCAGGCGGGAAATACTTCGACAGTTCTTCCATGCGCTGCTTGACCAGCGTGGCCGTCTCGAGCGCGTTGCCCGACGACGACAGCTGGATGCCGATGCCGGTCGACGGCTTGCCGTTCAGGCGCGCCGCGGTGGCATAGCTCTGGCCGCCGATTTCGATGCGGGCGACGTCGCGCAGCCGCACGGTCGAGCCGTCCGGATTGGCGCGCAGCACGATGTTGCCGAACTGCTCGACCGAGCTGAGCTGGCCGGTGACGACGACGGTGGCCGAAATGGTCTGGCCGGCTTCAATCGGCAGGTCGCCGATCGAGCCGGACGCCACCTGCGCGTTCTGCGTGCGGATCGCCGCATTGACGTCGTTCGGCGACAGGCTGAACCCTTGCAGCTTGGCCGGATCGATCCAGATGCGCATCGCTTTTTCGGTGCCGAACAGCTGGGCCTGGCCGACGCCCTTGATGCGCTGGATTTCAGGCAGCACGGTGCGCGAGGCGTAGTCGCCCAGCGCGATCGGGTCCCATTTCGGGTCGTCCGACGACAGGATGGTAAACATCAGGAAGTTGGCGCGGGCCTGGTCGACCCGCACGCCCTGCTGCACCACCGCCTGCGGCAGACGCGGGGTGGCGCGGCCGAGGCGGTTCTGCACGTCGACCTGGGCCAGCTCCGGATTGGTGCCGGTCTCGAACGACAAGGTCAGCGAGCCGGTGCCGTTGGCCTGGCTGATCGACTCCATGTAGATCAGGCCGGGCGAGCCGTTCATTTCGCGTTCGATGACGCTGATGACGCTGTCTTCGAGCGTCTGGGCCGACGCGCCCGGATAGGCCGCGCTGACCACGATCGAAGGTGGCGCGACGGTAGGGTACTGGGCGACGGGCAACTGGGTAATTGCCACGCCGCCCACCACCATGATGAACAATGCGATCACCCATGCAAAAATCGGGCGGTCAATAAAAAAACGAGCCATGAAAGGGATTCCTGTAAATTATTAACGGCTGGCGGCAGGCGCGGCGGCCGGTGCGGCAGCGACCGCGGCCGCCGTGGCTGTCCATGGCACGGCCTTGACGGGGGCGCCCGGCACCATCATCTTCTGGAAGCCGTCGACGACCACCTGCTCACCTGGTTTGAGGCCTTCGAGGACGATCCAGTTCGCGCCTTGTTGCGAGCCGATCTTGATCGGGCGCGGCGCCGGCTTGCCGTCGGCGCCGACGACGATGACGGTGTCGCCCTGGGTGCCGCGCGTGACCGCCTGCTGCGGCACGACGATCGCCGCCGGCAGTTCGGCCTGCGACAGGCGCACCCGCACGTATTGGCCCGGCAACAGCAGGCCGTCCTGGTTGGCCACTTCGGCGCGCAAGGTGACCTGGCCCGAGGTCGGGTCCACCGTCACGTCGGAAAACAGCAGCTTGCCTTTGCGCGGCAGTTCGGTGCCGTCTTCCATCAGCACGGTGACCGGCAGAGCGCCGCCGAGCTTGCTGCCGGCATTCTTGCGCAGGCGCTGCAGTTCGGTGGCCGACTGGGTGATGTTCAGGTACACGGTGCTGGTTTGCTGGATCACCGCCAGCTGGGTCGCCTCGGTGGCGCTGACGAGCGCGCCTTCGGTGACCAGCGCGCGGCCGATGCGTCCGGCAATCGGCGCCTGCACGTTGGCGTAGCCGGTGTTGATCTGGGCGATTTGCAACGCCGCGCGCTGCGCGGCGACGTCCGCTTCGGCCGATTTCTGGGCGGCGACGATATTGACGTATTCCTGCTTGCTGACGGCGTTCGCCTCGACCAGCGGCTTGTAGCGCGCGGCCTGGGTGGCGGCCTGGTTCAGGTTCGCTTCGGCCTTGCCGACGTTGGCGCGGGCGCTGTTGAGAGCGGCCTGGTAGGGCGCCGGGTCGATCTGGAACAGCGTCTGGCCGGCCTTGACCTCGCTGCCTTCCGTAAAGGTGCGCTTGAGCACGACGCCGTTGACGCGGGCGCGGACCTGGGCCACGCGCACCGGCTCGACACGCGCCGGCAGCTCGGTCTGCAGCGCGACCGGCTCGAACTTGGTGACGATGACGCCGACCTCCGGCGGCGGCCGGGCGCCACCCGGGGCGCCGCCTGGTGCGGCGGCGTCTTTCGGGCCGCACGCGGTCAGCGCGGCCAGTGCGGCGAGGGTGCAGACGGCGATGCGCGTCATGGACAAGGTGGAGCGGTGGGCGTGGCGCATTCGGTGGGCATCCTTATGGGTTCGGCGGGCTGGGTGCAGGCTGAACTTCCCATACCGCCAGCTTTTGTTGAATTTGATATATACTATCACGACTGTATGTTTAATGTTTGCAGGGCCCAGAAAACGGAAGGATGGCGATGGCACGCAGGACCAAGGAAGATGCGTTGGCAACTCGCGACAGCATTTTGGATGCGGCGCAAAAGTTGTTTGTAAAACAGGGCGTGTCAGGTACGACCTTGCAGCATATCGCGACGGCGGCCGGCGTGACGCGCGGTGCAATCTACTGGCACTTCCTCGACAAGGGGGCCATGTTCAACGCCATGATGGAGCGCGTCAAGATGCCGCTCGAGTCGGCGATGCAGCTGCGCGACGAGGCCAACGCCGCCGACCCGCTCGAGGCGCTGCGCGAGAACACGATGTGTGTATTCCGCGTCACGGTGACGGATCCGAAAGCGCGCGCTGTTTTCGAGATCGCGACGTTGAAACTGGAATTTACCGATGCACTGAACGCGGTGCGCGAGCGCCGGCAGCAAAATCAGCAGGGGTGGATGGAGCGCGCGCAAGAGCGTATTCGCCAGGCCATGGCGAACGGTCAGGTCCGCAGCGACGTCGATCCTTACGCGGTGGCGCTGGGGTTATGGGCGATCATCGACGGCTTGCTGCGCGCGTGGCTGCTCGACCAGCAGGCGTTCGATCTCGTGGCGCTCGGCGCGCGGATCGTCGATACCCACCTGCAATCGATCCGCGCGGCGTAGCAAGGCCTGGGCCGCAGCAGGCGCAGACGAGCTAGCGCAACGCCAGCTGACCGCGCCTGCAGACTAGGTATCGCATTTTTTCAGATTCAGATGGTAGACCACTGCCGCGCCCGCACCATCGCTCGTGTCGAGCGATGCCATCGACTCGCCGCCGGCGGTGAGCGCCATGCCGATAGTCATGTCGAGCTTGGCGCCGGCGCCGCATCCGACCCGCTTCATCTGCCCCGCGCCGATGTTTTCAGAAAACACATAATCGCCGTCGTGTGCGCCCTTGACCTTGCGCCGGAACACGCGGCCCTGCGCATTGCCGTGCGGGCTGAGCGCATAGCGGACCTCGAGCGACGCTTGCTCGTTCGCCCCAAGCTTGGCAAAGCCGCGGTAGTCCACCTTGTACACACCGAGCGACATATTGGCCGGAAGCGTCAGCGGATGCTCAATTCGACACAGCGTGCTCACGGTGGCGACGGCGGCCGATGCGGCGCCGGCGCCGTTGAGGTGAAACTTGTCGAACAAGATGCTGAGGGTGGCATGATCGGGGGAGACGACCACCGAATAACTTCCCGGCGGGCAACCATCCTGCGCTGCCTGCGCCGGTAGCGCAAATACTGCGCCGCATGCCAGCAACATCGCTATGTTCGACGTCATGGTGATCCTCCTCGTCGTGAATGTGGCCCCCGAGGGGGCCAACCGGATCGGCAGCCGATTAGCTGCCGCACTTGCGCCATTGCAGCTGATAAATGATGCCGGCGTTGACGTCCTGAGAATCGATCGAGGAGACCGCTTCTTTATTGGCAGAGGTCTGCACCTTCATGCTCGAATTGGTCCGCAGGTTGACGTCGGCGCCGCATCCGGACCAGACCATCGACTCGGCGACCAATTCGTTGTTGATCAGGTAGTCCTCGTCGAGCACGCCGCGGAAGCTGCGGGTAAATGCGGGGCCCCTGGTGCCGGCGAAGAAGTATTCGACATTGAACTGCGACGACGCCATTGCCGGCAGCCGGTTAAAGCCGCGGTAGTCGATCTTCATCACCGCAACGCTCATCCCTTGCGGCACGTGCACGGGGATGGCGATGTTGCAGCTCTTGCGATCGAAGCTCTTGCCGGTGGTGCCACCGACGGCGACCTGGTACTGATCGAACAGCAGGCTTAGGGATTTAGCGTCAGGGCTAAGGGTGGCCGACACGGATCCTGAAGGGCAACCGGTGCCGCCGTAACCGGGCGTGCCAAGAGAAATGTCATTCGCCGCGAACGCCGGGGCGGAAAGGATGAGGGCTGAGAATACGAAAACACCTGATTTCATGGAAATCTCCTTGAGAGGATGAACTGCGGAAGGCTATCGCGCCTGGCTTCAACTGCGGTTGAGCCGAGTGCGTGGAAGAACAATAGCCGCCGAGACATATCTCAGGTGTATTTCGTGTGTGTCATCTGTAAGCTTTAGTAAATACATCCGTGCTGCAGACGACGCCAGACTGCCGCACGCGCCGTATCGCCATGCATGCACGCCGGCGTTGCCAGCTGCACGTGACGCTCGCGCTAGCGCATGCCGGCGATGATTTGCTTCAGTTTGCCGGAATCGGCGCAGAACGCGCGGATGCCTTCGGCCAGCTTTTCGGTCGCCATCGCGTCTTCATTCATCATGAAGCGGAACGTCTTCTCGTCGATCGACACTTTCTCGACGACGGCGCCGGCGGCGTCGTTGGCCAGCTTGCGCTCGACCGGCGCTTCGGTGTCGGCCATCTGCTGCAGCAGGTCCGGCGAAATGGTCAGCAAGTCGCAGCCGGCCAGTTCGAGGATCTGCGACGTGTTGCGAAAGCTCGCACCCATCACCTCGGTCTTGTAGCCGAACTTGCGGTAGTAGTTATAGATGCGCTTGACCGACTGCACGCCCGGATCGTCCGCACCGGTGTACTCGATGCCGGTCGATTTCTTGTACCAGTCGTAGATGCGGCCGACGAACGGCGAGATCAGCTGGGCGCCCGCTTCGGCGCAGGCGATCGCCTGCGGCAGCGCGAACAGCAACGTCATGTTGCAGCGGATGCCGTCGCGTTCGAGGATTTCGGCGGCGCGGATGCCTTCCCACGTCGAAGCAATCTTGATCAGCACGCGCTCGCGCCCGATGCCGGCTGCCTCGTACAGCGCGATCAGCTCGCGGCCCTTGGCCACGTTCGCTTCGGTATCGAACGACAGGCGCGCATCGATCTCGGTGGAAACGCGGCCCGGAATGATCTTCAGGATCTCGACGCCGAAAGCGATCAGCACACGGTCGATCACGTCGCCGGTCGACAGGTCGGGAAAGTCGCGCACCGCCTGTTCCAGCAACGGCCGGTACTCGGGCTTTTGCACTGCCTTCAGGATCAGCGATGGGTTGGTGGTCGCGTCGCGCGGGGTGTACGCCTTGATCGACTGGAAGTCGCCCGTATCGGCGACGACGGTGGTGAATTGCTTGAGCTGTTCGAGTTGATTCATGGTGGTCCACGCTGGTGTAGGAAGTCGAGGCCGTATTGTACCAAGCAGGGGCCGGGCGCATGTCGCAAGCGATCGGCCAGCGCGATAAGTTGCCCGTTTGCAAACGCGCGCTGCCGACGAGTTGCCGACGCTACACTGGGCTCGGCTTGTTAATACCAACCAATTTTCTCCCAGGCTATTTCGTTCCACCAACCTCTTCAGGAGATCCACATGTTCGCAAATAAAGCAATCAAGTCTATCCTCGGCGTTTCCGCCACCGTCGTCCTGCTCGGTGCGTTTTCCGCCCAGGCGCAGAAAGCGGCGCCGGTCACCGGCGAAGCGAATGACCACACCTCGGCCGGCGCCGAGAAGCGTCCCGACGGCAAGGTCAAGCCGATGAACCATGGGAACGAAGGCGGCGCGCTCAAGGCGCCAAAAGTGGGCGAGGCGAACGACCACACGTCGCCAAACGCCGCCCAGACGGGCACGCCGAAAGCCAAGCCGATGGGCGAGAAGGCGAAAAGCGCCAAGGTCAAGCCCCCGGTCACCGGTGAGTCGAATGATCACTCGTCGGCCGGCGGCACGACCGAGGCGGGCAAGGCAGCCAAGGCGGCCAAGGCGGCGAGCATGTAAGTTTGCTTGCGCAGCAACGAAAAAGCCCCTGACGACAGGGGCTTTTTTTTTAGCTTTCACGAATAGCGGCACTCAGTTGCGTTACGGCAAATTGTGCAATAATGCGGCCCGCCGGACGATGGTTGCCATCGGCCGGCCTCAATTTGATTTTCTAAAGGGCTTCACCAATGTTTAAAAAGATCGCTTTCGCCGCTGCACTGGCCATCCTGTCGACTTCGTCGTTCGCCGCAGAGAACCCATCGATCTACGCCGGCGTCGACGTCGGTTCGACCAAGGTCGATGGTTTTTCGGATCGCGAGACCAGCTTCGGCGGTTTCATCGGCTATCAGTTCCACCAGAACATGGCAGTCGAACTGGGCTACCGCAGCCTGGCTGACTTCGACACCGTCGTTGCCGGCTCCAAGGTCGGCGTCAAGCTGAACCAGAGCGCTGTCTCGTTCATCGGCACGCTGCCACTGTCGAGCGGCTTCAACGTGTTCGGCCGCCTCGGCTACAACCACATCGAAGCCAAAGGCAGCGTCTCCGGTTTCAGCGCCAGCGAGTCGGACAACGGCGCGCTGTACGGCGTCGGCGTCGGCTACGCGTTCAACGCCAAGGTCTCCGCACGCGTTGAAATCCAGAAGCCAAGCAGCGATGCGAGCAACGTCAGCATCGGCGTTTCGTACAAGTTCTAAGACGACCGTGATGTAAAAAAGCCCGCTTCGGCGGGCTTTTTCGTTGAAGCTACATCATGCTGATCCCGGCTAGTTAAAATCAGTGGCCGCCATCAACGCCGCTACCAGCGCCTCCAATCCCGCCTGGTCTTCCTCGCTGAACCGGTTCAGCGTCGGGCTGTCGATGTCGAACACGCCCAGCACCACGCCATCTTTGATCAGCGGAATCACGATCTCGGCATTCGACGCCGAGTCGCACGCAATGTGGCCCGGGAACGCATGCACGTCCGGCACCAGCATCGTGCGCCGCTCTGCCGCCGCCGCCCCGCACACGCCGCGCCCGAACGGGATCCGCGCGCACGCCACCTTGCCCTGGAACGGGCCGACCAGCAACTCCTGGCCGTCACCGTTTTTCGCCGGACGCGTCAAATAAAACCCAGCCCAGTTCAGTTCGCCGATGGTGTCGTAGATAAAGGCCGAGAATTGCGAAGCGTTGGCCATGAGGTCGCGCTCGCCTTCGAGGATACTGTCGACCTGGCGCACCAACATGGCGTAGTCGGGCTTGGTGCTGGCGGCGGGAGTGATGTGCATGGTCGTCAAAAATTGGCTGGTTGAAACAGCTATTTTATCTGATCGCGCCGTCATCCCGCACGCCTGCCGCGTCATTTGTAAAGAACCTCCGGCAGCCACAGACCGATTGCCGGGAACATGTACAGCAGCACAATGCCGACGACCTGGATCGCCATGAACGGCAACATGCCCAGGAAGATCTGATTGAGCGTGACATGCGGCGGCGCCACGCCCTTGAGGTAGAACGCGGACATCGCCACCGGCGGCGACAGGAACGCCGTTTGCAGGTTCATCGCCACCAGCAGGCCGAAAAATAGCGGGTCGATATTAAAATGCGGCAGCAGCGGAACGAAGATCGGCATGAAGATGACGATAATTTCGGTCCACTCCAGCGGCCAGCCGAGCAGGAAGATGATGACCTGTGCCAGGATCATGAACTGCACCGGCGTCAGGTCCATCCCCAGGACCCATCCATTAATCAGTTCTTGCCCGCCCAGCAGGGCGAACGCGGCTGAAAAAATGCTCGAGCCGACGAACAGCCAGCACACCATCGCGGTCGTCTTTGCGGTCAGGTGCGCCGATTCCTTCAACATGCCGTAGTTGAAACGCCGATAGGCGATGGCCAGGATAATCCCGCCGAGCGCCCCCATCGCCGCCGCTTCGGTCGGCGTGGCCAGGCCAAATACGATGCTGCCGAGGACGGCCAGGATCATGAATGCCAGCGGAAACAGTGAGCCCATCAGCATCTTGAAAATCTCCAGCCTGGCAAAGGTGAAGAACAGGTAGAACACCGCCATGGCCGCGAGGCCAATTCCCAGCGTGATCCAATAGCTGGTCGGCGCCGCCGTTGCTGGCTGGGCCGTTGTTGTTGCGGTAGCGGCGGCCGGCGCCGGCGGGGCGGTAGCAGCCGGGGCCGGCGGTTCGGCCGGCTGGCCTTCCACCGGCGGCTCGGCCAGCTGACCTTCCACGGGCGGTTCGGCCAGCTGTCCTTCGACCGGCGGTTCCGCCAACTGGCCCTCGGCCGGCGGCTCGGCGAGACCGCCCTGGTCGCCGCCGAGCGTCGCTTCCGTTCCCATTTCAACCATCTCGGTGGGCGCCGGGGCCGGCGCCGTCACAGCGCGATAACCAATCCCCATAACAACGGCGAACGCCAGCGCCGGAAGCAGGGCGATGAACAGTTGCGACAGCAAGGTCCGGTTTGGCGCGCCGGCAATACGTGGCGCCGTCAGTGCGCGCGCCAGTCGCGCGACCGCCGTGGTGCTGCTCGACGCGGGTAGCGCGTGCACGAAGGTCGGCAATTCGACCCGGCGTTCCTCGGCCGACAAGGGAGGCGCCGCACTCGGCTTGAATTTGGCCACCAGCAGCACATAAATGACGTACATGCCGGCCAACATGATGCCGGGAAAAAGCGCGCCAGCATACAGTTTAACGACCGAAACGCCGGCAGTGGCGCCATATACGATTAGCAGCACCGAAGGCGGGATCAGGATGCCCAGACAGCCGCCGGCCGTGATGGCGCCAGCCGACAACTGGGTGCTGTAGCCAGCCTTGAGCATCGCCGGCAGCGCGAGCAGGCCCATCAGGGTAACGACGGCGCCGACGATGCCGGTGGCGGTGGCAAAAATGGCGCAGGTGATGATGGTGGCCACCGCCAGCGAGCCGGGCACGCGGGCCATGGCGATGTGCAGGCTTTTGAACAGCCGCTCGATCAGGTTGGCGCGTTCGACCAGGTAGCCCATGAAGATGAATAGCGGGATTGAGATCAGCACGTCGTTGGCCATCACCGAATAGGCGCGCTGGACCATCAGGTCGAGCGTCATCTGCACGGCCTGCCCAGGGTCGCGGCTGTGGAACGCATACCAGGCAAACATCACCCCCATGCCCATCAGCGTGAACGCGGTGGGAAAACCGAGCATGATGGCGACCACCACCAGGCCGAGCATCAACAGGCCGACGTGGCCGCTTGTCATCTCGGCCGGCGCCGGCAGGAACACGAACATGGTGATCACGATGGCTACCAGGATGGACAAGCCGAACCAGATTTCTTTTCTCATCGCGGTGCTCCCGATGCGCCGCCGGCCGGACCGGCGGCATTGGCAATATCGGCATCGGTCACGTGGACCATCTCCTTGAGCTTGTCGACGTCGACTTCCTCGACGTCGCGCTCGCGCACCGGCCAGGTGCCCGTGCGCAGGCAAATAATGCAGCGGGCGACCTCGACCAGGCCTTGCAACAGCAGCAAGACCCCCGATATCGGAATCACCATCTTGAATGGATACAGCGGCGGCCCGTTGGCGGTGAGGGTCGAGTGTTCGTTAATTGCAAGCGACTCGGCGGCATAGGTGTAGCCGGCCCAGACCAGCGCCACCACGCCGGGAATGAAAAAAACGAAATACAGCAGCAAGTCCAGCCCCGCTTGCAGGCGCGGCGGGAAAAAACTGTACAGGACGTCGCCGCGTACGTGGCCGTTCTTGGCCAGGGTGTAAGCGCCGGCCATCATGAATGCGGCGCCGTACATCATGATCATCAGGTCGAAGGCCCACGGATTCGGATTGTTAAAGGCGTAGCGCGAAAACACTTCCCAGCTGATCAGGAAGGTGAGGGCGACGATCAGCCAGGAAAATGCCTGGCCCACCCAACTGCTGAGCCTGTCGACAAAGAATAAAACGTTCTGCATTGAGTTGCTCCTCGTGCCCGAGCCGCGCACGAGCGCACCTCCGGCGTCGCCGGAGGGTGCGTTCGTGACGCCCAGGACGGCGCTGTTACGCCTTCTTCGGCGCCGTTTTGCGGGCGAAGTAGTGGTTGTAGGCCATGCGGCGTGGATTGTTGGTATCCATGTCCCACTTCATGGCGCGCTCGGCAAAGTCGCGCTGCGACTTTTCCACTTCGCGAAACAGCGGATTGTCGGCGCCTTTCTTGGCCACCACCGTGTCCCAGACCGCCAGTTGCTGCTGCAGCAGCACGTCCGGCGTCTTGTAGAACTTCACGCCGTGCTTGGACTGCAATTCCTGGTAATCCTGGGAGTAGCGGTTGATTGCCTTCCACGACATGTCGGCCGATGCGGCTTCGACGGCGTTGTCGATGATCGCCTTCATTTTCGGCGGCAACGCGTTGAACTTGGTCTTGTTGAAGGTGATTTCAAACTGTTCCGAGCTTTGATGGAAGCTTTGCAGCATGCACACCTTCGACACGTCCGGGAAGCCGAGCAGGCGGTCGGAGGAGGCGTTGTTGAACTCGGCGCCATCGAGCAGGCCGCGGTCCATTGCCGGCACGATCTCGCCGCCCGGCAAGGCATTGACTGCCGCGCCCATGGCGGTAAACAGGTCGATCGCCAGGCCGTTGGTGCGGAACTTCATGCCTTTCAAGTCTTCCTGCTTGGTGATCGGTTTCTTGAACCAGCCCAGCGGCTGGGTCGGCATCGGCCCGGTGAGGTAGGACACTACGTTGGCGCCGATCGAGTTGTACAGTTTGACGAGCAGTTCCTTGCCGCCGCCGTACTTGTGCCAGGCCAGTACCATGTTGGCGTCCATGCCGAATGCGGGGCCCGAGGTCCACAAGGCGATCGCCGCCTGCTTGCCGTAGTTGTAGCCCATCACGCCGTGGCCGCCGTCGAGGGTGCCCTTGGACACCGCGTCGAGCAGGCCGAAGGCAGGCACGACGGCGCCGGCCGGCAGCACTTCAATTTTCAGCTCGCCACCGGTCATGTCGTTGACCTTCTTGGCAAAATCGAGCGCATATTCGTGAAAGATATCCTTGCTCGGCCAGGTGCTCTGGAAGCGGAACTGGGTTGGCGTCTGGGCCGTTGCGATCATCGGCACGGCAAGCGCGGCGCCTGCGGTACCTGCCGCTGCACGACCGAGAAATTTGCGACGGCTGGCTGCCGCCTGTTTTGGTGGGGTATCGCTGTTCATCGTGAGTCTCCTGATTCTAGTTATGTTCTAGTAATAGTTTGACAATACCGACAAAATCCATATGCTGATTTCAAGCACCTCCATTCTGTTAAATATTTGATACGCATGCAAGCGTGTGCTTGCTTCCTTACATGAAACTTACATGGCGCAGTGCGCTCACAAGAATAGCGCGTAGACGCTCTGGGTCGTGCACGGGGCGACCTTGTCGTTTCACCACGCGCAACCTTGAGACCCCCGGGGTCAGTGCCGGCAATCGTACACGGCCTCATCTTCGTTTCGCCAGGCGCGACCTAGAGTGGCATCCAGCAGTACCTGTGCGGAATCGATAGGCGGAAACCGTGTTCCCCACAATACTGCGGTCATTCCCTCAATAAGGATGACCCATGAACCGCTCCTCCGAATTGCTGGTCAACGATGTGCATTCCCTGCAGAACGCCACCCGTGTCGCCGACATGGTCTTCCCGCGCAGCGTGGCCGAGATTCAGGCCGCAATTGCCGACGCTGCGGCCCGCGGCCTGCCGCTCGCTATCTGTGGCGGCCGCCATGCGATGGGCGGGCAGCAGTTCGGCGAAGGCGCGCTGCTGCTCGACATGCGCGGCATGGACCGCATCATCGCCTTTGACGATATCGAAGGCCTCATCGAAGTCGAAGCCGGCATCGAGTGGCCCGCGTTGATCGACTACCTTGAAGCTGCGCCCCAGCGCGGGCCACGCTGGAGCATTCGGCAAAAGCAGACCGGCGCCGATACGCTTAGCCTGGGCGGCTGCCTGTCGTCCAATGTGCACGGTCGCGGCCTGACGATGCAGCCCTTCATCGCCGATGTGGAAGCGTTCACGCTGATCGATGCCGACGGCATCGTGCACCTGTGCAGCCGCGCGTGCAACCGCAGCTTGTTCGGCCTGGCGATTGGCGGCTACGGCATGTTCGGCGTGATCGCCAGCGTTACGTTGCGCCTGGCGCCGCGCCGCAAGATGCGGCGTGACGTCACCCTGCTCGGGATCGACGAACTTCTGCCTGCGTTCGACCAGCGCATCGCTGCCGGTTACGCGTATGGCGACTTCCAGTTCGCGATCGATCCTGACAGCGCCGACTTCCTGCAGCGTGGCGTTTTCTCATGCTATGTCCCGGTAGACGATGCGACGCCGATCGGCGACGACGACAAGCAGCTGTCGGAAAATGACTGGCGCCGCTTGCTGTGCCTCGCCCATACCGCCAAGACCGCCGCGTTCGAGTGCTATGCAGCGCATTACCTCGCCACCGACGGCCAGGTCTACTGGAGCGACCGCCTGCAGCAGAGCACCTACCTCGCAGGCTACCACCACGAAATCGATGGCGTGCTTGGCTACTGCGGCGCCGAGATGATCGGCGAAATCTATGTGCCGCGCGCCAGCCTGGCCGGCTTCATGCGCGAAGCGGCTGCCGATTTCCGCAAGCACGCGGTGGACCTGATCTACGGGACGATCCGCCTGATCGAGCGCGATGGCGAGAGCTTTCTGCCGTGGGCAAAACAGGACTACGCCTGCGTCATCTTCAACCTGCACACCGCGCTCACGCCCGATGGCATCGAAGCGACCGCGCGTGCGTTCCGCCGATTGATCGACATGGCCATCGCGCGTAACGGCAGCTACTACCTGACCTATTCGAAGGCGGCCAGCGCCCGTCAGGTCAGGGCCTGCCACCCCAACTTCGACCGATTCCTCGACGCCAAGCGCCGCCTCGATCCGCAGCAGCGCTTCCAGAGCAACTGGTACCGCCACTACCGCGACCTGCTGGCCGCCGCGCCGGCGGAGCTGGCCGCGTGAAAGCGGGCAGTCCTAGCAATACGGCGTTGATTGTGGCCGCCGGCCTGCAACTGGTGCGGCCCGTCGCTGCGGTCGCCGCCTTGCTGCCCGGCGAAGCGATCCGCCGCGGCGAAGCATTACTGCGCGGCGCGCATCCACGCATGGCCGGGTTGCTGCGCAGGGCATGGTTCCGCGCGCTGTGCCTCACGCTCGAACGCGCGACCTTGCGCGGAATATGCCTGCACTTTGCGCTGCGCAAGCGTGCCATGCGCGACCATGCCGAGGCGTCGATCGTCGCTGGCAGCAGCCAGGTCGTGGTGCTCGGCGCGGGCCTCGACACGCTATGCCTGGAACTGCAGGCCGCGTACCCGCCGCTTTGCTGCATCGAGATTGACCACCCGGCGACGCAGCACGTAAAGCTTCGGGCGGCTGGCGCTGATGGACGCCGCATCCATTTCATCGGCGCCGACCTGGCACAGCGCTCGCTGGGCGAGGTGCTGGCTGCTTGCCCAGCCTTCCGGCGTGACGCACCGACCTTGTTTGTGGCCGAAGGCTTGCTGATGTATATGCCTCTTGCCGCGGTGGCTGCCTTGTTTGCGCAAATGGCGGCGGCCGCGCCCGACAGCCGCGTGGCCTTTACGTGGATGGAACCTCAGGCGGATGGGCGTCCCAATTTCAGCCGGCCTAGCCGGCTGGTCGATTTCTGGCTCAAGCTGCGAGGCGAGCCGATGTTATCAAGCATGCCGCGCGCGGGTTTGGCTCGCTTTCTCCGCGACGCCGGTTTCGCCATGGAAGGCGCGCATGAAAGCGTCGAGCTCCTTGGCCAGGCACAGCGCCAGGCGCTTGGGCCGGAAGGGGTGCCAATCGCCGGAGAATATATCTGCTTCGCCCGCGCTGCACCGCAAGCAAATGGTCGCGGCGGCCATGCAGCTATACTGCGCACACCAGTGCCGCTGTTTTGATCAGGGAGCCGCCAAAGTGACCATCACCATTACTGCCTTTGAAGCATCACCCGACCGGGGCAAGGGACTAGCGCGCGACACGCGCGTTCGCTGGGCGCTGGAGGAAGCTGGCCAGCCGTACGAGGTGCGACTCGTGACATTCGCAGCCGGAGATGAACTTGAAGATCAGCTTTCGCTGCTAAGCGGCCAGTGAAGATGCACTAGGACTCAATAGTGTCGTCAGATCAGCCGATAAACGAATCGAACTGCATATCAAATTCCTGCAGCGCCTTCTGGGCATTCTGCATCTTCTTGCGGAACTCGGGGCCGCGCTGCAGCGCCAGCCCAACGGCCAGCACGTCGATCACCACCAGGTACGCCAGCCGCGCCGAGATCGGCGTGTACGGATCGGTGTTAAAAACGAGGTCAATCGGAATGAGCACCGTCGCCAGTTCCGCCAGCGGCGTTCCCGACGGCGCCAGCACGATCACATCGGCGCCGCCGCGGCGCGCCAGCTTCACCGAGCGAACCAGCGCCGGACTGTTGCCGCGCTGCGAAATGGCCACCACCGCGTCGCCGCCGTGCAGTAACGCCGCGGCGATGCTGTGGATGTTCGGGTCGGCATACGCCACCGTCGGCACGCCGGAGCGGAAGAACTTGTGCTGCGCGTCCGCGGCGACGATGCCCGACGTGCCCTGTCCGTAGAACTCTATCTTGTTTGCGCGCGAGAGAATATCGAGCGCCCGCTGGATCGCTTCGGGATTGAGGTTGTTGCGCAGGTCCAGGAGAGTGTTGATCGATCGGCTGCAGATCTTGTTAACCAGGTCCGACGCCAGGTCGTCCTGAGCCGGCTGCTCGCTCACGCCAGGCAGCGCAAGCGCGAGGCCTTGCGCCAGCTTCAGCTTGAACTCGTGCCAGCCATCGTAGCCAAGCGTGCGGCAAAAACGCACCACCGTCGGTTCCGATACCTGCGCGCTTTTTGCCAGCGCGGTGATGTTCTGGCTTACCGTCGCCGAAGGCTGTTCCAGCACCGCCAGCGCGACCTTACGCTCCGACTTGGAGAGCGTGTCGAGCTGAGTGCGGATTGAATCGAGGAGCATCGGTCAGTCCTCGGGCAAGGCTTCTTCACGCCACTGCAGACCATCGCGCCCAATCAGCGCGCTAGCCGCAGCCGGCCCCCAGGTGCCCGCAGTGTACGGCGTCGGATTGCTGTCGTCCTGCTCCCAGTAGTCGAGGATCGGCTCGACCCATTCCCACGCCGCTTCCAGTTCGTCGCCGCGCATGAACAGCGTCAGCTGCCCGCGCAGCACGTCGAGCAGCAAGCGCTCGTATGCGTCCATGCGCGGCGTCTTGAACTGCTCGCGGAAGTCGAGTTCGAGCTCGGCCTGCTTCAGGCGCATGCTGTCGCCCGGCGTCTTGGCCATCAGGTTCAGCGAAAGGCCCTCATCCGGCTGCAGTCGAATCACCAGGCTGTTTGGCTGGAAGCTCGACGTCGGCTGGTTAAAGATCGAATGCGGAATCGGCTTGAAGCGCACCACGATTTCAGCCAGCCGGTCGGCCATCCGCTTGCCGGTGCGCAGATAGAACGGCACGCCGGCCCAGCGCCACGTATCGATTTCGGCCTTCAGCGCGACGAAGGTCTCGGTGCTCGATTTTTCCGGCGCGTCCGGCTCGTCGCGATAGCTCGGCACCGCTTGGCCTTCGACGTGGCCGGCGCGGTACTGGCCGCGCACGATGTTTTGCGCCAGCGTGGTCGGCGTGAAGCGCTTCAGCGACCGCAGCACCTGCAGCTTGGCGTCGCGCACGGCGTCCGAAGAAATCGACGTTGGCGGCTCCATCGCGACGATGCACAGCAGCTGCAGCAGGTGGTTCTGCAGCATGTCGCGCAGCGCGCCGGAGGTGTCGTAGTAGCCCATCCGGTTGCCCACGCCGATTTTCTCGGCGATGGTGATCTGGACGTCGGAAATCCATTCGCGGCGCCACAGCGGCTCGAACAGGATGTTCCCGAAGCGCAGCGCCAGCAGGTTCTGCACGGTCTCTTTGCCGAGGTAGTGGTCGATACGGTAAATCTGCGTTTCGGCGAACACCTTGCCCACTTCGGCGTTGATTCGCTTGGCACTGGCGAGGTCGCGCCCGAGTGGCTTTTCCAGCACCACGCGCGAATTGGGCGTCACCAGCTTGGCTTCGGCGAGGTTGTCGCAGATCTGCGCGAACAGGTGCGGCGGCGTGGCCAGGTAGTACACGCGGGTCAGGCTGTCGTCCTTGCGCAGGACGTCGGCCAGCGCGCCGTAACTGGCGACGTTGGTCGCGTCGAGCGTGACATACACCACGCGCTCGAGGAACTGCGCCCATTGCGGCTCAGCCGGCGCCTTGATGTGCGACTTGGACGTGGTCTCGACTTCCTGCAGAAATTCTTCCTGCGACCACTGGTGGCGGCCAACGCAGATAATCCGCGATCCATCGGGCAGGTCGCCGGCGACGTCGCGCGAATACATGGCCGGTAGCAGCTTGCGCATCGCCAGGTCGCCGCTGCCGCCAAACAGGACAAGGTCAAAATCGTTAAGAGCCATAGTAGTGTGATCGCAAAATAAGGAGCCGGATGGATGATGGCGCTATCGCGCCGGCGCTGGCGCACGACAGCGGACATGGGAGCGCGAGTGAAGCAATATGCTGTTTGTGTAAATTTACTACACAAAAGCTCGATTATCAAGAAATTTTACTACGGAAACGGCGTCAACAACTAGCGTATCAGCTCGCGCGGCAGCCTGACGGTGAAGGTGCTGCCCTGGCCGATGCCGCCGCTGCTCACCGTCAGCTCGCCGCCGTGCAGTTCGACGATGCGCCGCGCAATGTACAGGCCGAGGCCAAGGCCGGTGGCGTTGGCGTGTGTCTGCAGCGTGAAGGCGCCGAACACGAGCGGCAGGTCGTCCTCGTCGATGCCCTGGCCGCTGTCGATGACATCGATGCGCACCTGGCCGGCGGTGGCGCTGATGTTGACCTGGATCGATCCGCCCGCCGGCGTGAACTTGATCGCGTTGAGCAGCAGGTTCCACAGCACCTGCTGGAGTCGCCGCGCGTCGCCGGCGATGGCGATGCCGTCGCCGTGGTCAAACGGCGAGACGCTGAAGGCGATGCCTTTTTCGTGGGCGTTCACTTCGATCGTCGACACCGCGTCGCGCACGATGCGCCCCAGCGTCACCGGCGCGCGCAGCACCGACAGCTGGCCCGTGAGCGTGCGCGCCGCGTCGATCAGGTCGTCGACCATCGCCGCTTCCTGGCGCACGTGCACGCGCATTGCATTGAGGCCGCTTGCCACCGCCGGCGGCAGGTCGGGGTGGGTCTTGAGCATCAGCTCGACGCGCATCGACAGCGCCGCCAGCGGCGTACGCATTTCGTGCGACACGGTGGCGAGGAACAGGTCGCGCGTGCGACTGACCCGGTTGAGCTGTTCGATCGTCTCGCGCTGGCGGTCGATGGACCCGGCCAGCGTGCGCAGCAGCGCCACGTTGGTGGCCATGCGGGCGTCCGACATCGGCGTCTCCAGCCTCACCTCGTTCCACAGGCCGTGTCCGGGCGCGCCGATCAGGCGCCCGATCTGCTCGCACGCCATCGGCGAACTGAAGTCGCGAAAACACCAGCCGAACACCAGCACGCCGTACACCTTGCCGAACTGGGTCAGCGGCAGGCTGCAAACGCGCAGGCCGTGGAAGTCTTCGTCTTCCACGGCCTTGCCGCTGGCCGCGACCGCGTCGACGATGCGCCGTTCAAGCTCGCTGCCGGGACCATCGTCGTGCCATAGCGTCGACGCCTGCAGAAAGTGGGCCGTGCGCGACGCCCCCAGCGGGCCGACCATGCGCATGCCGCCGGCGTCGTACGCCGACACGGTCAGCCCGGTCGCGTGCGCGAACTGGTGCAGCGGCGGACCCCATTCCTCCCAGTCGACTTCAGGGTGCTGCGGCCGGCCGACGCTGATCACGACTCGGTTTGCGACGGCAGTTGGATCGAGTCGGGCATCTTGGTGCCATGCGCGACTGCGTCTTCGATCAAGGGACTCTGGCGCGACGGTGAGCGCGACAGCAGGCCGTAGTACGACGAGAACGGCAGCTGCGGCACCACCGCCGATTCGCCGTCGCCGCTCGCTTCATCGAGCAGCTGCAGGCCGCCGACGGCGATGACGTACTCGCGCGTGATCTGCAGGTTGTGGCTGCCGCGTACCTTCGGTATCGCGATCGCGCGGCGCAAGATGGTGGAGATCTCGACGTAGTTCAGCAAGATGATGTTGTCGACCAGGTGCGAGCCCTTGAGCTCCTGGCTGATCTGCGACAGGCCCAGCAGCTCAGGGCTCTCGTAGTTGAAGAACACGGTCGCCAGCCGGTTCTTGAAGAACGTCGCCATCGCGTACAGGTAGTCGGCCACTTCATCGGGGCTGGTCATCTCGTACACCGCGCACGAATCGAATACCACGCAGTCGATGCCTTGTTCTTCGACCAGCTTGATGATGCGATCGAAGTGGACGTCGAGTTCGAGTTCGAGCGGCGACTCGTAGTGGATGAACAGCTCGCCCCGTTCGACCATGCCGGCCAGGTCGAAGCCGAGCGAGCCGGCGTTGCGCATCAGCTGGCGCGGATGCTCGTCGAGGCTCACCAGCAGCGTCTTGTGGCCGGCTGTGATCGCCGACGACAGGAACTGCACGCTGAGCACCGTCTTGCCGGTGCCGGAGATACCGCTGACCATTGTCACCGAGCCCTGGTAGATGCCGCCGTCCATCATCGTGTCGATCGCCGCCGAACCGATCGACAGGCGTACGTCGGACGTCGGCTGGTCGTTCGAATACACCGGGCGCGATTGCGCGCGCCGGTAGACGTGGATGCCGCGGCCCGCTTCGATGCGCATCGTGTGGCTGCCGCCGATGAAATCCTGGCCGCGCGACTTGAGCACCGTCAGGCGCCGCTGCACGCGTCGCTTGTTCTCGCCGCGCGTGAGCGAAACGATGGTGTCGAACACGAAGCGTTCGTGCGCCGGCACCGAGTCGATGCTGTCGTCGCGTTCGGCCGTGACCATGGTCGTCACGCCGAGCCGGTTCAGCCCTTCGATGAGCACGTGGACGTCTTCGCGAAACGGCAGATCGTGCACTTCGGCGTACAGCCGCATCGGCGTCAGGCCGTCGATCAGCAGGCGCTTGGCGCCCATCGCCCTCAGCGACGCGGCAAAGGCGCCGTCGGGATTGCGAAACTCGCTCAGTAACACCGCGGGACTGGTCTGGATCACCTTGATCCGGCCGGCGTCGATCTGGCCTTGCAGATCCCAGTTGAAGCCGGACGCGTCGCGCAGCAGCTTGGCTGCATCGAGCTCGAACGAGACTATCGCGCCCGGTTCGTCGAATTCGGTGGCGCCGGCATAAATGAAGCCGAGGCCCAGCGTCGTCTTGCCCGAGCCCGGCGGACCCTCGACGACCAGGTTGTTATGGCGCGGCACACCGCCGAGCAGAACTTCATCGAGTCCGGCGATGCCCGTTTTGACCATATCCACGTAGATCCTTCGACGCAACTAGTTAAAATCGGTTGCCATTTTACAGCGCCACTTTGTACGCAGGCGCACGCAAGGATAGGGTGTTGCATTACGGTCACGGCTGGTATTGCGGCTCCTGCATGCCTGGCACCTCGACGCGCAGGGAAAGCAGGCAACCGCTGAGCGGATACTGTTCTCGCTCGGCGTCGGGCCGCTTCAGGCCGGCGCTGGTGATATACAGCGTGCGCAGGTCGTCGCCGCCGAACGCCACCATGGTCGGGCAGCGCATCGGCACCTTCACTTCGCGCAGCAGGGCGCCAGCGGCCGAGAAGCGCAGCACGCGGCCGCCTTCGAACATCGCGCACCAGTAGGCGCCTTCACTGTCGACCGCGGCGCCGTCCGGGCGTCCGCCGTAGCCCGGCGCCGCCTTGTCGGTGTCGAAGCGCTGGAACGGCGCCGGCGCCGACGCCACGCCGGTGCCGGCGTCGAACGCATAGCGGTCGATCCGGTGGCTGGTGGTGTCGGCGTGGTACATCGATTTGCCGTCCGGGCTGAAGGCCAGGCCGTTCGACACCGTCATCCCGCCCGACCACGCGCGCCGCACTTCGCCGCGTTCGAGGCAGAACATCTCGGCGGCCGCCTGCGTGCGCGGCTCGTACATGGTGCCGACCCAGAAGCGGCCGGCAGCGTCGGCGCGGCCATCATTGAAGCGATACAGTTTCGTGTCGTACGGCGCCGGCGCGATCGCCGTCAGCGCGCCGCTGCCGGTGTCGAGATGGGCGAAGCCGGAGCGCAGCGCCACCAGCAGGCCGCCGCCGGCGTGCAGCGCCAGCGCGCCCGGCTCGCTCGGCATCGGCCAGGCTGTATGTGCGCCGCTGGCCGGTTCAAGGCTGTGCACCGCGAAGCCGTCGATGTCGACCCAGTACAGGATCGACGCGCCCGCATCCCACAGTGGACATTCGCCGACCGCCATCGGCTGGTCGTATGCGACCTGCAGACCGTCGTTCATACCGCCGCCCTGGCCATCGCGATCAGGCCATTGGTGGAGCTGTCGTGCAGGTCCGGCCGCGGCGCGCCGGTCAGTTCGGCCTCGATATTTTTCGCCAGTACCTTGCCCAGTTCGACGCCCCACTGATCGAAGCTGTTGACGTCCCACAGCACGCCTTGCACGAACGTCTTGTGTTCGTACAGCGCCACCAGCGCGCCCAGCGTGTACGGCGTCAGGTACTCCATCAGGATGGTGTTGCTGGGACGGTTGCCGGGGAAGGTCTTGTGCGGCGCCAGGCGCTCGACTTCGGTCGCCGTCAGGCCCTGCGCCTGCAGGTCGGCGCGCACTTCGTCGATGTCCTTGCCGCGCATGAACGCTTCCGACTGCGCAAAGCAGTTCGCCAGCAGCGCGGCATGGTGCTGCGCCAGCTCGTGGCCGGGACGCAGGCTGGCGATGAAGTCGATCGGCGTCAGGTCGCTGCCCTGGTGCAGCAGCTGGAAGTAGGCGTGCTGGCCGTTGGTGCCGCAGTCGCCCCAGATGACCGGACACGTCGCCGTGTCGACCGCCTGGCCGGTTCGGGTCACGCGCTTGCCGTTGCTCTCCATCTCGAGCTGCTGCAGGTAGGCGGGAAAGCGGTTCAGGTCCTGGTGGTAGGGCGCGATGGAGACCGAGGCGCAGTCGAGGAACTGGCGGTTCCAGAAGCCCACCAGCGCGAGCAGCACGGGCATGTTCTGTTCGAGCGGCGCTTCGACGAAGTGCTGGTCCATCGCGTGCGCGCCGGCGAGAAAATCGCTGAAGTAGCCAAAGCCGACCGCCAGCGCGATCGGCAGCCCGATCGCCGACCAAACCGAGTAGCGCCCGCCCACCCAGTCCCAGAACGGGAACATGTTGGCCGGGTCGATGCCGAACTCCTTGATCGCTTCGACATTGGTGGAGACGGCCACGAAGTGGCGCGCCAGCGCGGCCGGCTTGGCATGCGCCAGGAACCACATGCGCGCCGTCTGCGCGTTGAGCATCGTCTCGCTGGTGGTGAACGTTTTGGAGGCGACGATGAACAGCGTGGTTTCGGGATCGACCTGCGACAGCGTGTTGTCGATGTCGTGGCCGTCGACGTTCGACACGAAGTGCATCGTCACGCGCGGATGGGCGTATTGGCGCAGCGCCAGGCACACCATCTTGGGGCCAAGGTCGGAGCCGCCGATACCGATGTTGACGATGTCGGTGATCGGCTTGCCGCTGTGGCCCAGCCACGCACCGGAGCGCACCGCGTCGCTGAACGCGCGCATCCGCGCCAGCACCGCATGGACGTCGGCGATGACGTCCTGGCCGTCGACGCTGAGCGTGGCGTCGCCTGGGGCGCGCAGGGCGGTGTGCAGCACCGCGCGCTGTTCGGTAAGGTTGATTTTCTCGCCGGCGAACATCGCCTCGCGCCGCGCTTCGACGCCGCGCTCGCGCGCCAGCTCGGCCAGCAATTCAAGCGTGCGCCCGTCAAGGCGGTTTTTTGAATAGTCTAGGAACAGGCCGGCCGCTTCCAGCGACATCGTCTTGAAGCGTTGCGGGTCGGCGCCGAACAGGTCGCGCATGCGCGCATCCTTGATGTCGACGGCGTGGGTGGCGAGCGCCTGGAAGCTGGCGGTAGAGGTAAGGGCAGGCTGGCGCATGGCGTTTCTTGGACGGTTTGTGGTTTAGTGAATAATACCTGAAATGAACGTAAATTCACTACGATTGGACCAAAAAAAACCTCGAACCATCAGCGACTCCAGCTGTCTTATATATGGGCTGGCGCATGTTCTTCATAGAGAAATAAACGCAAAACGACCAAGGTTTTCAAAACGTAGTAAAATTTCAGAAATCGAATTCTAAGGGACGATCATGGCGCTCCATTCAGTGGTTCAGGCGGTTACCGACCGCATTGTCAAACGCAGCCGGCCGTCGCGCGGGGCTTACCTGGCGCACCTCGACGCTGCGCGCGTGCAGGGCGTGCAGCGCTCCACGCTGTCGTGTACCAACCTGGCGCACGGCTTCGCGGCATTCCCGGCCAACGACAAGCTCAAGCTGAAGGAAACCAAAAAGCCGTCGATCGCCATCGTCTCGTCGTATAACGACATGCTGTCGGCGCACCAGCCGTTCCATTACTTCCCCGAGGTGATCAAGCAGGCGGTGCGCGACGTTGGCGCGGTCGCCCAGTTCGCCGGCGGCACGCCCGCCATGTGCGACGGCGTGACGCAGGGCCAGCCGGGAATGGAGCTGTCGCTGTTTTCGCGCGATACCATCGCCATGAGCACCGCGATTGCGCTGTCGCACAACATGTTCGACGCCGGGTTGTACCTCGGCGTATGCGACAAGATCGTGCCTGGCCTGCTGATCGGCGCGCTGCACTTTGGCCACCTGCCGGCGATCTTCGTGCCGGCCGGCCCGATGACGTCGGGCATATCGAACAAGGAAAAGGCCCGCATCCGCCAGCTCTACGCGCAGGGCAAGGCAACGCGCGAAGAACTGCTCGAGTGCGAAATGGGTTCCTACCATGGCGCCGGCACCTGCACCTTCTACGGCACCGCCAACAGCAACCAGGTGCTGATGGAGTTCATGGGCCTGCACATGCCGGGCGCCGCCTTCATCACGCCGGGCACGCCGCTGCGTGACGCGCTGACGGTCGCCGCGTCGCAGCGCGCGGTCGCCATCACTCAGCAGAACGGTAACTACATCCCGGTCGGCCACGTGGTCGACGAGAAGTCGATCGTCAACGCGGTGGTCGGCCTGCTGGCGACCGGCGGCTCGACCAACCACACGCTGCACCTGGTGGCGATTGCGCGCGCGGCCGGCATCGTCATCGACTGGGACGACTTCAACGAGCTGTCGGCGGTGGTGCCGCTGCTGGCGCGCATCTACCCGAACGGCGACGCCGACGTCAACCACTTCAATGCCGCCGGCGGTCCCGGCTTCGTCATGCGCGAGCTGCTCGACGCCGGCCTGCTGCACGAGGACGTCAACACCATCCTCGGGAACGGCCTGCGCGCGCACTGCGCCGAGCCGTTCCTCGACGACGACAAGCTGTACTGGAAAGACTCGCCGGCCGTCAGCGGCGATCTTGACGTGCTGCGTCCGGCCAGCGCGCCGTTCGCTCCCGACGGCGGCATGATCCTCGTGAAGGGCAACCTGGGGCGGGCGGTGATGAAGGTGTCGGCCGTGAAGGAGCAGCACCGCGTCGTCGAGGCGCCGGCGCTGACGTTCAACTCGCAGGAAGACTTCATGCACGCCTATCAGGCGGGCCGGCTCGACCGCGACTTCGTGGCGGTGCTCCGCTTTCAGGGGCCGCGCGCCAACGGCATGCCGGAACTGCACGCGCTCACGCCCGCGCTGGCCAACTTGCAGGACGCCGGGCGCCACGTGGCGCTGGTGACCGACGGTCGCATGTCGGGTGCGTCGGGCAAGGTGCCGTCGGCGATCCACGTGTCGCCCGAAATCCTCGCCGGCGGCCCGCTCGGGCTGGTGCGCGACGGCGACATCATCCGCCTTGACGCCGGCATGGGCACCTTGCAGGCGCTGGTGCCGGACGCCGTCTGGCACGCGCGCGCGCAGGCGACGGCCGACATGTCGCCGTCGCACATCGGCATGGGACGCGAGTTGTTCTCGATGTTCCGCCACGTCGTCGGCCCGGCCGAACAGGGCGCCGCGACGTTCCCGCTTCCGTCGCCGATGTCGACCACCGTACCGTTGCATGAAGGCGTCGACAGCGGCGACATCATGCCGGGCTCCGACGAAGACTTTCTGGTAAAGGCTGCACCATGAGCATGACCATTCTCGACATGATGCGCATCGCGCGCGTGATTCCCGTCATCGCAATCGACGATCCGGCGCACGCGGTGCCGCTGGCAAAGGCGCTGGTGGCCGGCGGCATCCGCGTGCTGGAGGTGACTCTTCGCACCGTGCACGGCCTGGCGGCGATTCGCGCGATGAGCGAAGTGGAGGGCGCCATCGTCGGCGTCGGCACGCTGACGCAGCCGTCCGAATTTGCCGCCGCGCGCGACGCCGGCGCCGTGTTCGGCGTCTCGCCCGGCCTGACCGCCACGCTGATCGAGGCGGCGCGCAAAAGCGGCCTGCCGCTGCTGCCGGGCGTGATGACGCCGTCGGAAGTGCTGGCCGCGCGCGAAGCGGGTTTTCGCGAACTGAAGCTGTTCCCGGCGGTGCCGGCCGGCGGCGTGGGCCTGCTCAACGCGATCGGCGGCCCGATTCCGGACGTGACGTTCTGCCCGACCGGCGGCATCTCGATCGACAGCGCGCCGCAGTTCCTGGCGCTGAAAAACGTCGCCTGCGTCGGCGGCTCGTGGCTGACGCCGAAGGATGCGCTGCAGGCCGGCGACTGGGCGCGCATCACCGAGCTGGCGAGGGCGGCGGCGGCGCTGGGGTAATTCTTGGCCAGCCGCCGGCTTACCGAAGGCGAAGTGGCGATGGCGTCGGCGCTGTTCGGCGCGGCCATCGATTCCGCCAGGGTGCGCATCTTCCATGCGCAATATTGGTTCATGCACGAGATGGTAAAGCGTGACAGGCTGCATACTGTTGCAAGCAAATTCAATTATGAGACCGCTCTCGGCCACCGCAAGGCGGTCATTTCCAGTTGAGGTCTACCACGATGATAAAGTCGCCTGGAAAAATTTAAACGACAACCCCGGGTCAACACGAAAGAGCAGGCATGTATGCAATTTTTGAGCGATCTCAACGGCATCGTATGGCTCTTGGCGATTGGCATGAGTCCGGTTTGCCAAGCGCAGCAAACCTGGCGCGCGCTCGATCCTGAAAACACGCTGGTCATCGATACCGCCAAGGGCCGCGTGATCATCGAAATGCGCCCTGACATGGCGCCACGATCCGTCGAGCGGGTGAAGATTCTGGCGCGTGAAAAAGTCTATAACGGGCTGCAGTTCCATCGCGTCATTGGAGACTTCGTTGCACAAACCGGCAATCCAGACAACAAGGATAACGGCAAGTCGGCCTATCCAAACCTGGCGCCTGAAATGAAGTTCAAGCATCAACGCAAAGCAATCGAAGTCTGGGCCAGCAATGCCAGCGACGCCGCCAGCGGGTTTTTTGGCAGCGTGCCATTTCAGTCCATACCAATTTCTGCAAATCAGCAAGACTGGCTTGGCTGGGGCGTGCATTGCGCTGGTGTCATGGGAATGGGGCGGGACAAGCCTTTGGACTCGGGGAACAGCGAGCTTTATTTCATGCTGGGGACCAGCCGCGACATGGACCACGACTACACCGTGGTCGGGCGCGTGGTCGTCGGAATGGACGTTTTGCGGACGCTGAAGCAGGGCGAGCCGCCACCAAGTCCGGACATCATGCAATCGGTTCGCTTGCTGTCCGATCTGCCGGGGTTCGAGCGGCCTAAAGTCAGCATCTTGACCGGCACAGCTTTACGCGCATTTATCCAAAAGGTCCGGCATGAGAAGGCAGCAGATTTCAGTGTTTGTGACGTCGTGGTTCCTTTCAAAATGGAATAGCGATAGCACGTTCAAAACGTACCTGCCGCAATTTAATTTAAAATTGCCATCTCCCAACGCAAAACCAAAACGTGGCCGCCCTCGCTTTCAGCCTTTTACATTCGCGTCGCTGGCGCCCGCTCACCGCAGGCGAAACTGTAATGGCGTCGCTACTGTTTGGCGATGCCATCGATTATTCGCGCGTGCGCATCCACAGGCGCCGCTACATGCCATTTCAGCCCAAGAACTGCGCGATGACGCCGAACGGCAGCATGTACTTCCACCATTCGTGTTTTCTGGACGACTACGCCGCCGGCGACATCCATGCGCAGCACTGGTTCATGCACGAGATGGTGCACGTCTGGCAGCACCAGCTTGGCTACCCGGTGCGCCTGCGCGGCGCCGTGCGGCTCGGGCTCAGTTACGAGTATCTGCTGCACGCCGGCGCCACCCTGGCCGACTTCAACATGGAGGCGCAGGGCGACCTGCTGGCCGACTATTTTGTCCTCAAGCACCGCGACGCGCCGAAAGTGATGCGCTGGCGCCGCAACGCCGCCAGCCTGGCGCTGTTCGAGGAGGTGCTGGACGGCTTTCTGGTCGATCCGGCAAATCGCTCCCACTTGCCGCGGACGCTTGCGCGACGTTTCCGCGGGGTGTCGGCGGCGTAGCTTTTGCGCCAAATCAACCCCATTTGGGCTGCAAGCCGTACGCTAAGAGTTTTCTAAATGCAATCTTTTCCCCGGCGAGGGCCCCATGTCATTGCGTTTTCTTCTTCCGTTGATCCTGCTGCTGCCCGCGGCCTGGCCACATGCCGCCCCGGCGCCGCGCAGTGGCGAGGCGGAGGTGCGGGAAGCCAAAGGCGGCCTGCCATGCTTTACCATCTCACAGCGCGAAGAGCAGCGCGGCGGCGCGCCCGACTTCCAGGCCGTCACCGTGTTCGACCCGTCGAGCCGGCCGCGCGCCAAGATGTGGACGATGGCGATGCCGCCGGACCGCACCTTTCCGGTGCTGTTTACCATGTGCATCCCATACGCGGGCAGGGTGCAGTCGCTGCCGCAGACCAAATCGGTGATGCTGGAAAACGGCAAGGTCTACGAGGTGCAGATCGACGTGCGCCCTGGCGGCGGACCGAACCAGCCGCGCCGCTACGACGCCCGTTTCTGCCTGGCCAAGCAGCGCGACGGCAGCGTCCAGGTGCGCCACATCGCCGCCGGCGAGCAGGAGGGGCGCAACGTGTACGGCTGCGTCCCGCCGAAATAATCCGGCCGGGTCACCCTCCGCAAACACTTTCTTTTCGTGAGACGCGACGCCGCTCGGCCGCCTGCAAATCGGCCGCACGTTCATCGCGCTCAAGGCGCGCGCCCGACAGGGCCGTCATCATGACACTGTCCGCGCGCTGATCGGCACGGCCACTACAATAGCGAACTTAACCTGCAAGGAACATTGCCATGAACCGTTTTACTGTGTGCTTGTTCGCGCTGGCGCTGTCGGCCGGCGCCGTGTTCGGCCAGCAGCCGCACGGCGCGCCGGCCATCGATGCCGCGGCAGCGGCCCCGCTGACGAAGGCCGAAGTCATGAAGGTCGACAAGGAAGCCGGCAAGATCACCATCAAGCACGGCTTCATCGAAAACCTGAAGATGCCGGCAATGACGATGGCGTTCAAGGTGGCCGACGTGGCCATGCTCGAGCAGGTGCGCATCGGCGACAAGGTCACCTTCTTCGCCGAAAAAGTGGACGGTAAATTTATCGTGACGAAACTCGAAGCGGTGAAATAAGCAGCGGTTACTGCCGTACCAACTTCAACTGCTCGTCGGCGTCGGCGCGCATTTTCGGCGGCAGCGCCGGCTTGAATGCCAGCGCCTTGCCGTACGACGCCACAGCATTCGGTATGTCGCCCAGCGCCTGCTGCGACTTGGCGATGCGGTACCAGCTGGTGGCGCGCCGGGTCATTGCATTGGCCTGCTCGAAGCCGGCGATCGCTTCGCGGTGCTTGCCCAGTTCCTGCTGCACGCGCGCCATCCCGTAAACGGCGTTCTCGCTGTCGGGAAAGCGTTTTTGCGCCTCGCGGAACATGCGTTCGCTGTCGGCGTATTTCTTGTCGCTAAGGTACTTTTGGCCCAGATTGTTGATCAGGTCGCGCTGGCCTTCGGCCACTGCCTCGTTGCTGCTGACCGGCATCCCCAGCACCGTCGCTTCGGCCTTGGCGAACTTGTCGTCGGCCGCGTCGAGGCGCGCCAGCATCAGCTTGCCGGCTTCCGGATTGATCAGTGCGGTCTGCGCCGCCAGCGCCTGGGCCTTGCCGGTGCCGCCGCCGACCACGCCTGGCGCCTGCATGTAATAGGTCATCAGCGAGAAACGCGCATCCATGTTCTGCGGATCGAGCTCGACTGCCGTCTTGAATGCATCGCGGATCTTGCCGGCGTAACCGATGGCCGACATGATGCCGGCCGTGACGGCCTTGGTGCCGAGCGCGTTGCCGTAGGCCAGGTGGCAGTTCGACACCTTCGGCTGGGCGGCGATGCAGCGCTCGCCGAGCTTGACGGCATCGTCGATGCGTCCTTCGGCCAGCGCGACTTCGCTGGTGACGACCAGCGCGTCGGCGTTGCCGGCATCCTGCGCCAGCTTGGCACTGGCGATACGTGCGACGTCGTCAAACTTGCGCGCCTTCATCAGGGCCGAGTACTCGTTGGCCGAAGCTTGTGCGCACAGCAGCAGGCCGAGCGCGCCGACGGCGATTGCGTGGGAGATTCTCATGGGAGCCTTTTAGAAAGTTTATTCATAACGCAGGCAGTCGACCGGCAGCAGTTTCGACGCGCGGCGCGCCGGATAGAAGCCGAAGAATACGCCCACCAAAGTGGAAAAGCTGCAGGCGACCAGGATTGCCGATGCAGTGATGAACACGTCGAACTTGCCGGTCGAGGTGATGCCGGCGGCGGCGGCGGCGGCCAGCGCGATGCCGACCACGCCGCCGGCCAGGCAGATGACCACCGCCTCGGTCAAAAATTGCAGCAGCACGTCGCGCGGCTTGGCGCCGATCGCCATGCGGATGCCGATCTCGCGGGTGCGCTCGGTGACCGACACGAGCATGATGTTCATGATGCCGATGCCGCCGACGACCAGCGAAATGGCGCCAATCATGCCGAGCAGCAGGGCGATGCCGGCGCTGATCTTGGCGGCCGTCTCGGCAAACGAGGCGATGTTCTCGACGCGGAAGTCGTCCGGCGCGTCGACCTTGATGCGGTGGCGGTCGCGCAGCATGCCCTTGATGTCTTCAATGGCGTCGAGCAGGTTCTGGCCTGGTTTGCCCTGGGTGGCGACGTAGTGGACGTTGTCGGGGAACGGACTGCGCACCAGGTTGGCGCGCGCGGCCGTGATCGGCACGATGACCATGTCTGCCAGGTTGCCGCCGTCGATCTGCTTGCCTTCGCCGTGCAGCACGCCGACCACCTGGAAGGCGACGTTCTCGATGCGCAGCGACTTGCCCAGCGGATCGGCCTTATAGAAGAACTGGTCGGCTACCTTCTGGCCGATCACCACCATGCGCGAGGCGGCGCGCACGTCCGCTTCACTGAACACGCTGCCCTGGTCGATGCGCCAGTTGCGGATCTTGAACATTTCCGGCGTGACGCCAAACACCATGAAGCTCGACGTCTCGTTGCCGGCCGACACCTTGAAGCTGCCTTGCAAGGTAGGCGCCGAACCTGTCAGGCTCGGCAGCGCGTTGAGCGCCAGCGCGTCGGCCATCGTCAGCGACGGCGCGGCATTGTTGCGCAGGCGCCGCTCGTCGGTGCGGCTGCCGCCGGGGAACACGTACAGCATGTTGGTGCCGAGCGCTTCGAGTTCCTTGCCGATGAAGCGCTGCATGCTGTCGCCGAGCGCCAGCAGCAAGGTCACCGAGGTGATGCCGATGACGATGCCGAGCATGGTCAGCGCCGTGCGCAGGCGGTTCGCGCCCATCGAGCGGAACGCTTCATTGACGACCTGTAAGAAATTCATGCGCTGCCTCCGTGGGCGAACTGGCGCAGGCCTTCGGCGGCGGGGCCGTCGTAGATGACGCGGCCGTCTTTCAGGCGCATCAGGCGCTTGCTGTAGGCGGCGATGTCGGGCTCGTGCGTGACGAGCAGGATCGTGATGCCGCGCTCGCTGTTGAGCTGTTGGAAGGAGCGCATGATTTCTTCGCTGGTCTGGGTGTCGAGGTTGCCGGTCGGCTCGTCGGCCAGGATCAGCGGCGGGTCGCCGACCAGTGCGCGCGCGATCGCGACGCGTTGCTGCTGGCCGCCGGACAGCTGGTTCGGCGTGCGCTTGGCGAAGCCGGCCAGGCCGACGCGGTCGAGTTCGGCCAGCGCCTTGGCATGCGCCTTGGCGCGCGAGACGCCGGCGTAGATCAGCGGCAGGGCAACGTTCTCGGCCACGCTCATCCGCTTGATCAGGTTGAAGCTCTGGAACACGAAACCGATGGTGCGGTTGCGGATCATCGCCAGCTCGGCGCGCGACAAGGTCAAGGTGTCGATGCCATTGAGCAGGTACGTGCCGCCGCTGGCCTGGTCGAGGCAGCCGAAGATATTCATCAAGGTCGATTTGCCCGAGCCGGACTGGCCCATCACGGCGAGGAAGTCGCCGCGCGGCACCCTCAGGTCGATGCCGAACAACACCTTCGTTTCGATGCTGCCGGAAAAGTAGCTCTTGGTGACGCCACGGATATCGATCAGCGGCCCACTCATTCGTTCTTGCCCTGCGGCGCTAGCGCGCGGGTGACGACCTTGTCGCCTTTTTTCAGGTCGCCGGCGACCACTTCGGTGTAGCGGAAGTTGGACAGGCCGATCTTGATGTCGGCCGGCACCGCCTGGTTGCGCGCGTCGAGCTTGTAGATCTTGTACTGGCGCGCCGCTTCGTTCTTGCTGCGGAACGACAGGTCGTCCTCCTCGGCGGCGACGACAACGGCCGGCTCCGGCTTGCCGCCTTTTTCTTTGAGATTTTTCGCTTCCTTTTCGATTTCCTCGTCGGACAGGCGGAAACGCAGCGCGGCGGTCGGGATGCGCAGCACGTTGTCGCGGTTGCCGACCACCAGGCGCACCTGCGCCGTCATGCCCGGCTTGAGCAGCTCCTGCTTGTTCTCGACGTCGAGGACGACGTTGTAGGTGACGACGTTCTGCACCACGTTGGGCGCCAGCCGGAACTGGCGCATGCTGGCGTCGAACTCGCGGTCGGGGTAGGCGTCGACGACGAAGCGTGCCGCCTGGCCGTCTTTCAGCGCGCCGACGTCGGCCTCGGAAACACTGGTGTCGATCTGCATCTTGGTCAGGTCGCGCGCGATCTGGAACAGGTTCGGCGTGGTGAACGACGCCGCCACCGTCTGGCCGAGGTCGATGGTGCGCTTGATGATGACGCCGTCGATCGGGGCGCGGATCACGCTGTTGTTCAGGTCGGCCTGGGAGCGCGCCAGCTGCGCTTCGGCCAGCTTGATGTTGGCCTTGGCAACGTCGAGTTCGCGGCGCGACTGGTCCAAGGTCAGCGCCGACACGTAGTTTTGCGCGACCAGGCGCTGGTTGCGTTCGAAGTTCGATTGCGCCAGCCGCATCGACGCCTGCGCCGACGCCAGGCTCGCTTCGACCTGGCGGATCTGGGCGTTGAAGATGGTCGGGTCGAGCTTGAGCAGGACCTGGCCTTTCTTGACGTGGTCGTTGAAGTCGGCCTTCAGTTCGACGACGGTGCCGGACACTTGCGAGCCAACGTTGATCAGTGCGACCGGATTGATGGTGCCGGTGGCGGTGACGGTCTGGATGATGTTGCCGCTGTCGACGACGGCGCTGCGGTACTTCGAATCGGGCACCGGCTTTTCTTTTTTGCTTTGGAGGTAAGCTGCGGCGGCGGCGGCGGCGACGACGAGCAAGCCAATGCCCACGAACACGCGTTTCTTGGTAAATATTTTCATCGTTATATATGCACTGGAACCGTGAAGCGCCGCGGCGCGATGGGGCAGTGTGCAATAACTATGAAAATGTTGCAACATGCATACGATTTTGCGGGTGGGAGGGACGACGGGCGGCGAATTTCTGGGGTCAGGTCTGACATTCGGACATTTCGAATAGGAAATGTCCGAATGTCAGACCTGACCCCAGTGTTGCGTTGCTACAGGCTACGGGTTTTCGATGACGACGCGGTCGCGCCCGCAGCGCTTGGCGGCGTACAGCGCGCGGTCGGCGGCGCCAATCAGCTGCACCACCTCGACCGGGTTGTGCGGCGACTGGGTCGCCACGCCGATGCTGACTGTAACCAGGCGCGAGCCGGTCGCCGCCGCATGCGGAATGGCCAGCTGCGCGATACGCTGGCGCAGGTTTTCGGCGACCCGGGCGCCGCCGGCGCTGTCCATGTCGGGCAGCACCACGGCGAACTCTTCGCCGCCGTAGCGGGCGATCAGGTCGAGCGGGCGCTGCAGCGAGCCGGCCAGCGCGTTGGCGACCCGGATCAAGGTGTCGTCGCCCTGCTGGTGGCCGTAGTGGTCGTTGTAGGCCTTGAAGAAATCGATGTCGATCATCAGCATCGTCAGCGAAATGCCGGTGCGCTTGGCGCGCCGCTGTTCTTTTTCCATTGACAGGTCGAAGTGGCGGCGGTTGGCGATGCCGGTCAGGCCGTCCGAAAACGTCTGCGAGCGCAGCTCCATCGCCTGGTCGCGCAGCAGGCGCTCGCGGTGCACCGCGGCGCTGACGTCGCTGACCTGGATCAGGCAATGGCGCGCGGCGCCGGCCACGTCGAGCGGGGTAACGGCCACCGCCTGCTGCATCCGCACGCCGCGGCTGCGCGCGGCCCGGTCGGCATACAAGGCCAGCGGCGCCTTGTGCAGCGTCTGCGACAGCACCGCCGGAAAGTTGTCGCGCAGCGCCTGCCGCACCGCGCCGTCGAGGCGCTTGCCGCGCAGATCGGGGAACACGGCGAGGAAATCGCGCCCCAGCACCTCGGCCGGCGGATGGCCCGAATGCTGCGCCATCCAGCGGTTCCACAGCACCACGCGGCGATCGGCGTCGAGCACGACGGCGCCGACGTCGATGGCCCCCAGAACATGTTCCAGCATGCCCGGGTGAATCGTTGCGACACTATCCATGTCAGGCTTGGCCGGTAATGTTGGCGAGATAGCCGTCGACCTGCGCCTGCAGGTCCGCCAGCGCGCTCACGTCGAGGATGAAGGCGACATAGCCGTGAATCTGGTGCGCTTCGAGGATGAAGTCGATATGCAGCATCAGCACCACGGTGTCGGCCAGGCCGCACGAGGCGGTAAGGATGTCTTCGCTGCTGCCGAGGTGATACACCGGCAGCGAGCCGCGCAGTTCGCGGTCGAATACGTTGGCCAGCGTGCCGACGCAGGAATTGAGGATGATGTTGCCAATTTCGCTCATCGCTTCCTGTTCCATCTCGGTCAGTTCCTTGAACGGCACCGATTCGCCGACCATCAGGCGCACGATGTCGAGGCTCTTGTCCTCGGGGAACATCAGAATCGCTTCGGTGGTGAAGGCGCCCTCGTAGTGCTGGCTGATGCCGCAGACGCGCTGGCGGTCAGGATGGCCGAGCATGGCGGCGGCGTCGGCGCGGTTGAGGAAACGGATCGACGGCACCGACATCGTCACTTCCTCGCTGACGATCTCGCTCATTGCCCGGGCGGCCTGGCCGACGCCGATGGTGAATATCTCCACCAGAGCGTCATGCTGCAGTTCGCTGAGCTTGAGCATGCCTTACTCCAGCGCGCCCAGCAGGGCATGGATGCGCGCCTCGGTGATCGGCTTTTCCATGAAGCCGATGCCCATTTCGGTGGCGCGGTTGCGCGTGGTGTTTTGCACGTTGGCAGTGACGAGCGAGATGTGCGCCTGCGGGCACATCGCGCGCAGGTGGCCAGCGGCGGCCAGACCGCCCATGCCGGGCATGTTGACGTCGACCAGGATCAGGGTCGGCGCGGTCATCGACTGCACCTTGACCAGCGCTTCTTCGCCCGTGGCCGCTTCCTCGACCAGCCAGCCCGGCTGCTTGGTGAGGATGAACTGGCGCGCCATCAGGCGGGAAACGCGGCTGTCGTCGACCACGAGGACGGTTTTGGAATCGTTCATTTTTGGTTCCTCTAAGTAACTTTTAGTCGACGACCATTCTCTCATCAATTCTTTTTCGATTTTGTCCAAAAGGAACTTCGTTTGCGCTGGCGCGGGGTCGCGCTTGCTGCCGGACAAAGGTATTTATTGTTGAAAGGAGGTGACGCAACGGTCGATCCGCTAAAATGTCGGCATTCCTGATTTGCCTACCTCCTTTACCCAAGACCATGACCCAAGACGAACTCAAGCAAGCTGTAGCCGTAGCCGCCATCCAGTACGTCGTCGACGGCGAGATCATCGGCGTCGGCACCGGCTCGACCGCCAATTTTTTCATCGATGAACTGGCCAAGATCAAGCACCGCATCAAGGGCACGGTGGCCTCGTCGGAGGCGACCGCGGCGCGCCTGCGCGGCCACGGCATCGACGTGTTCGACCTCAACGACGTGACGGCGATTGCGGTGTACATCGACGGCGCCGACGAAATCACCCACAGCGGCGCGATGATCAAGGGCGGCGGCGCGGCATTGACGCGCGAAAAAATCGTCGCCTCCGTGTCGGCCAAGTTCGTCTGCATCGCCGACGGCTCCAAGCTCGTTGACGTGATGGGCAAGTTTCCCCTGCCGGTCGAGGTGCTGCCGATGGCGCGCGCGGCCGTGATGCGCAAGCTGGCCGCGCTCGGTGGCCAGCCGAAGCTGCGCCTGAAGGCCGGCAGCGACCAGGCCTTCATCACCGACAACGGCGGCGAAATCATCGACGTGGCCGGCCTGTCGATCACCGACCCGGTCGCGCTCGAGCAGGACCTCAACCAGGTGCCGGGCGTGGTGGCGGTCGGACTGTTCGCGTTGCGCGGCGCCGATGTATGCCTGCTCGGTACCAGCGACGGCGTGAAGACGCTCACTTTCTAAACCAAGGAAAATTCATGAAGCGATTGCTGCTGGTGTCGTGCGTTGTTGTGCTGAGCGCCTGTTCGATGTTGCGCACCAAGACGGAGCCGGTGGCGGTGTCGCCGGCTCAGCCGGTAGACACGCGGCTGCTCGACGCCAACGGCGTGCCGATTGAACGGATCCCGTTCCGCGCCGGGGTGTCGTCGGTGACGGTGGAGCGGCTCGGCAAGGCGCGCGACTGCAACAGCAACGAAGGCGCCGGCCTGGTGACGCCGCCCGGCCCGGTCGAGGTGTACCGCATGGTGTGCTCGAGCGGCAAGGTGTTCATGGCGCGCTGCGAACTGCGGCAATGTAAGGCGATGTGACGATTTTCGTGCCCGACACCCGGCGCGACGGCATGTTGCTGCCGACCTTGGCGCTGTTCGGCAGCCAGATCTCCGTCAATCTTGGCGCCGCGGTGGCCAAGAACCTGTTCCCCGTGATCGGGGTCGAGGGCATCACCGCATTTCGGGTCGGCTTTTCGGCGCTGATCCTGCTGGCGATCTTTCGTCCGTGGCGCTCGCCGCTGAAGCGCCGCGACGTGTTCAACCTGGTCATTTACGGCGCCGTCATGGGCCTGATGAACCTGCTCATCTACCGCGCGTTCCAGCGCATTCCGATCGGCATTGCCGTCGCCATCGAGGTGACCGGCCCGCTGCTGGTGGCCTTGCTGTCGTCACGCCGGCCGCGCGATATCGCGTCGTGCGCGCTGGCCGTGTTCGGCCTCTACCTGCTGCTGCCGATAAATAGCGCCGCCGGCCGGCTCGATCCGGTCGGCGTTGCCTACGCCTTCGGCGCGGCGGCGTGCTGGGCGCTGTACATCGTGTTCGGCAAGCGCGCCTCGAGCATCGCGGGCGGGCAGGGCGTGGCACTGGGCATGCTGGTGGCGTCGCTGTTCATCGTGCCGCTAGGCGTGGCCTACACCGACGCTTCGTCGATCACGCCGCACGTGCTGGTCATCGGCCTGGTCATTGCCGTGCTGTCGAGCGCGGTGCCGTATTGCCTCGAGATGCTGGCGCTGCGCGGCTTGCCGCAGGGGTTGTACGGCATGTTCAGCAGCGCCGCGCCGGCCGTCACCGCCATCGCCGGCTTGCTGATCCTGGGCGAACACTTGACCGGCACGCAGTGGATGGCGATTGCGTGCATCGTGCTGGCATCGGCGACGTGCGCAATGTCCGCGCGCAGCAGCTAGAAAAATGCCCGCGATGGCGGAATATGTTGTTGTCGCGAACGCAAAAAACGTCATCCCCGCTGAGCGGAAATGACGTTTTCTGGCCGTGCGAACGACTTGCGGCTGCTTAGTCTGCCGGCGGCACGTAGCCCATCGCGGCATCGGCGCCTTCGCCGAAGAAATGCTTTTCCATCTGCGCGGCCAGGTACTTGCGCGCGCGCAGGTCGGCCAGGTTCAGGCGATTCTCGTTGACCAGCATGGTCTGGTGCTTGAGCCAGCCAGCCCACGCCTCTTTCGACACCTGCTCGTAAATCTTCTTGCCCAGCTCGCCCGGATACGGCGGGAAGTCGAGCCCTTCGGCCTCTTTGTTCAGTTTGATGCAGTGGACGGTGCGGGCCATTTGTGCTCCTAAAGCGACGATAGAGATGAAGCCGTGATTATAAAGACTTAATCAGAACCTGTGATTTGCGCTGCCAGTTGTACATGTGCTGGCGATCCTTCGGCAAGGCATCGACCGTCGCCGGCACGAAGCCGCGCTTCTGGAACCAGTGCGATGTACGGGTGGTCAACACGAACAGCTGCTTGAAGCCGGCGGCGCGCGCGCGGTTTTCCATGTGGCGCAAGATGCGCTCGCCGTCGCCCTGGGTCTGCACCTCGGGGTTGACGGTCAGGCACGCCATTTCGGCCATCTTGGCCGAAGGGAAGGGGTACAGCGCGGCGCAACCGAAGATCACGCCGTCGTGCTCGATGACGGAGAAGTTGTCGATCTCGCGCTCGATCAGCTCGCGGCCGCGCTTGACCAGCGTGCCGTCCGCTTCCAGCGGCTCGATCAACTTGATGATGCCGCCGACGTCGTCGATGTTCGCCTTGCGCAGGCTTTCCAGGTTTTCGTGGCTGACCATCAGGCCGACGCCATCGTGGGTGAACAACTCCAGCAGCGCCGAGCCGTCCATCTCGAACGGCACGATGTGGGCGCGATCGACGCCGCTGTTGCATGCCTTGATGGCGTGTTGCAGGTAGTACGCCGCGTCGGACGGCAGGAAGCCGGCGTGCAGCACCGCTTCGGCCTGGTGCGACGACAGCTCGCGAATTTCGGCGCCGCCTTCATCGAGCATCATCGGCGTCTCGCTGATGAAGATCAGCTTGTCGGCCTGCAGCGCCACCGCGGCCGAGACGGCCACGTCTTCCATCGTCAGGTTGAACACTTCGCCGGTCGGCGAAAAGCCCAGCGGCGAGAGCAGCACCACGCTGTCGGTGGCCAGGATCGGGTGGATCGTCTCGGCGGCGACCTTGCGGGTGACGCCGGTCAGCTCGAGGTCGACGCCGTCGATCACGCCTAGCGGGCGCGCCGTGACGAAGTTGCCTGAGATAATACGGATGGCGGCATTCGACATCGGCGTGTTCGGCAAGCCCTGGCTGAATGCGGCCTCGATGTCGAGGCGCAGTTCGCCGGCCGCCTCTTTGGCGCACTCAAGCGCGGCGGTGTCGGTGATGCGGATGCCGTTGTGGAAGCGGCCTTCGACGTTTCGCAGCGCCAGCTGTTCGGCCACCTGCGGGCGCGAGCCGTGCACGATGACGACGCGGATGCCGAGCGCCACCAGCAGCGACAAATCCTGCGCCAGCACGGTCAGCGCGCCGGCGGTGACGAGTTCACCCGGGAAGGCAATCACGAAGGTCTTGCCACGGAAGGCGTGGATGTACGGCGCGACCGAGCGCAGCCATTGGACGAATTGGGTAGAGTTTTCCATTTGCCGCATTATAATTCGCTGCGCGACTTGCGCGCCAAATTCATGTAAAAACAATGTCAGAACAGAGTAACAAGCGTTTGCCAGCCTCAGCGCCGCAGCCTTCCCCCGACCGGACCGACTTGCCAGCGACAGCGCGCCCAGCGCGCGCCGAAGGTCAGCGCGCGCCCGGACAGCCGCGCGCGCAGCAGACGCCACGTGCTCCGCGCGCGCCGCAGGAGCCGCGGGCCGGCCAGCCGCCGGGCGAGCCGCGCCCGCCGCGTGAACCGCGTGCGCCG
>NZ_PDOC01000015.1 GCF_002760655.1 Massilia eurypsychrophila
ATTGACCACAAGAGCTTCGCGGTTTCGTGCCCGCTCGCCCTGCAAAGCAGCGCCTTGTATCCGATTCTTGTTCATCGGCTCGCAGTTTCGCTCCACGCTTCCTCCCCACAGTCGGTCGCCCTTCCGCAGTTGCGCTTCGCTTCGCTCGCTGTGGTCAGCTCGCGGCGGGACTTGCACCCGCAAGAGTGCGCCCATGCTGGGCGCACACAAAAAAAAAAAAAAAACCCGCTGCCTCAAGGAGAACAGCGGGTTTTAAACGTCCTAGAATGACCTAGGACAAGTATCTGGCGGAGACGGTGGGATTCGAACCCACGATACAGGTATAAGCCGTATGCATCCTTAGCAGGGATGTGCCTTCGGCCACTCGGCCACGTCTCCTTTCCCATCCAGCAAACTTAGCCAGATCAGAAGACCGCAATGGTACTTGTTGCAGACCTGTTCGGTCAATGGAACAGCCCAATTTTTTTTTAAAAAAGTTATGCTTTTTCCAAATCGAACGCCTTGTGCAGCGCCCGTACAGCAAGTTCCATGTATTTTTCGTCAATCAGCACCGAAATCTTGATCTCGGACGTCGAAATCATCAGGATGTTGATGCCCTCTTCCGACAAGGTGCGGAACATCTGCGAGGCCACACCAACGTGGCTGCGCATGCCCACGCCCACCACCGACACTTTCGATACCTTGGCGTCGCCGAGCACGCTGGCGGCGCCAATTTCGCCCTTGACGCCTTCGAGCACGCCCATCGCCTTGGTGTACTCGCCGCGCGACACGGTAAACGTGAAGTCGGTCTTGCCGGCTACCGACTGGTTCTGAATGATCATGTCGACTTCGATGTTGGCGTCCGACACCGGTCCCAGGATGTGGTAGGCCACGCCCGGCTTGTCGGGCACGCCCAGGATCGTGATCTTGGCTTCATCGCGGTTGAACGCGATGCCGGAAATGACGGCTTGTTCCATATTTGTATCTTCCTCAAACGAAATCAGGGTGCCCGAATTGGCTTCTTCTTCGAGCGGCATCAGCGGGTCTGTCAGCGACGACAGCACGCGCGTCGGCACGCGGTAGTTGCCGGCAAACTCTACCGAACGGCTCTGCAGCACCTTCGAGCCAAGCGAGGCCATCTCGAGCATCTCTTCGAACGTCACCGTCTTCAGGCGGCGCGCTTCGGACACCACGCGCGGGTCGGTCGTGTAAACGCCGTCGACATCGGTATAGATCAGGCACTCATCTGCCTTCATCGCGGCGGCAATTGCCACCGCCGAGGTGTCGGAACCGCCGCGGCCGAGGGTCGAAATGTTGCCGTCGTCGTCGACGCCCTGGAAACCGGTGATAATGACGATCTTGCCCGAGTCGAGGTCGGCGCGCACCTTGGCGTCGTCGATCGACTGGATGCGCGCCTTGGTGAACGACGAATCGGTCTTGATGGCAACTTGCCAGCCGGCGTACGACACGGCATCCTTGCCGATGGCCAGCAGTGCCATGGCCAGCAGGCCGACCGACACTTGCTCGCCGGTCGAGCAGATCATGTCCAGCTCGCGCGGATCGGGCTGGTCGCCCATGATTTCGCGCGCCATGCCGATCAGGCGGTTCGTTTCGCCTGACATGGCCGACGGCACCACGACGATCTGGTGGCCGGCATCGTGCCATTTGGCGACGCGCGCTGCGACATTCTTGATACGGTCCGTCGATCCCATCGACGTGCCGCCGTATTTGTGGACAATTAAAGCCATATGGGTGCTATTTCCGCTCTAAGTAGAATAAAAAAGAGGGCTTAACTCTACATGCTGCAGTGCAAAATCACAAGCCGAAAAAATTCGGAAAGCTATACCGAATAGGCATATGGTAATGCACTTTCCGAATAGTCAGCTGGCGACATCGCTTTTCCAGCGGAAGCGGATCAACGGGGCCGGGCCCGCGGCGAGGTGATGGCAGTCCATGCCGATGCCGGCGGCGAACAACAGCGCCTTGCCGGCCGTGACGATCGGCAGGCGCGTACGCTCCCATGCCGGCACGTCGCAGGCCTGGTAGTGGTACTTCAGGCTGCGCGTGGGCCGGTTGGCCGCCGGCTTGAGCTTTTCGCCGCCCTTGCGGAAATCAATCTGCAGCGGCTGCGCGCGCAGCCAGGCCGGATCGATGCCCTCCTCGCCTTCGTCGAAATACAGCGTGCCGCCGTAATCGGGGAACGCAATTTCCGCTTCCCCTTGCCAGCGGAAGGCCTGTCCGTTCTTGACGAACACGCCTTCATCGTCGGGATCGCGCAGCCCCGCCAGGTCGCCCAGCTTGGGCGTGATGTACAGGCGGTCGCGGTGGCGCCGGATGTGGCAGTCGGGATGGGTCACCAGCAACTGCGCGTCGGGGCGCGCCTCCACCAGCTGCGTCACCATTTCGCCCAGCCAGGCGGTTGACGGCATGCGCAGCGCACGCGTGGCGAACCAGTGGCGCAGCAGATTCTGCACGCGGTCGGTGCTCATCGCGCGCAACTTTGCGACGTCGATGGTGTCGTCCACCAGGCAGCCGGCCAGGTCCTGCGCGGCCAGTTCGGTGAGCATGCGCTGGGCCGACTGGGCGTGCGCGGCGCTGCGCGCGAAGCGTTCCTGAAAGCCGGGAAACGCTTGCGCCAGCGCCGGCATCACCTGCAGGCGCAGTGCATTGCGCGCGTAGCGCGGGTCGGTGTTCGATTCGTCATCGATGTGGCGAATGGCTTGCGCGCTGACGTAGGCCTCGAGCGCCTCGCGCGCCACCGGCAGCAAGGGACGCGCCATCACCAGCTCGGGGTTGCCCAGCAGCTCGGGCGCGCTGTTGGCCGCGTCCATGCCGGACAGGCCGGCGGTGCCTGAACCGCGCAGCAACTGCAGCAGCACCGTTTCGGCCTGGTCGTCCAGATGATGAGCGGTGAGCATCAGGCGCACGCCGTGGACCTGGCACATGTCGCCGAGCGCGGCGTAGCGCAGCTTGCGGGCCGCCGCTTCGACGCCGGACTTGCCCTTGGCCAGCGTGACGCGGCGCGCGTCGAAGGTGATGCCGAGGGCGTCGCAGCTGGCCTTGCAATGCGCAAGCCACGCATCGGCGTTCGGACTGATGCCGTGGTGGACGTGAAAGGCGAACAGCGCCAGGCCATGCTGGCGCGCGTAGCCATGCGCCAGGTGCAGCAGCGCGGACGAATCCAGGCCGCCGGACAAGGCGATTGCAATCGACGGGGTTTCTAGTCCGCGCAAGGCATCGAGTGCGCGCGCGAACGTGTCCGGGAGGGCCCCGGTGTGCTGCCGGCTCACTCTTCTGCGGGCGTGGTTTCCTTGAATTTACCGTAGCTCATCAGTTTTTCGTGACGGGCTTCCAGCAAGTCCTTGGTCTTCATGCCGTGGAACTGGCGCAGCGTGTCGGCCAGCGCGCGCTTGAGCATCACGGCCATCGCTTTCGGATCGCGATGGGCGCCGCCGAGCGGCTCGTTGATGATCTTGTCGATCAGGCCCATCGCCTTTAGCCGGTGCGCCGTCAGGCCAAGCGCGTCGGCGGCGTCGGACGCGCGCTCGGCGGTCTTCCACAGGATCGAGGCGCAGCCTTCCGGCGAAATCACCGAGTACGTCGCGTATTGCAGCATCAGCACGGCGTCGCCGACCGCCAGCGCCAGCGCGCCGCCGGAGCCGCCTTCGCCGATGATGGTGGCAATCAACGGCACTTTCAGTTCGGCCATCACGTACAGGTTGTGGCCGATCGCTTCGGACTGGCCGCGCTCCTCGGCGTCGATGCCGGGCCAGGCGCCGGTGGTGTCGACGAACGTGAAGACCGGGATGCCGAATTTTTCGGCCAGCTTCATCAGGCGCATCGCCTTGCGGTAGCCTTCAGGCTTGGGCATGCCGAAGTTGCGCAGCGCGCGCTCCTTGGTGTCGCGCCCTTTCTGGTGGCCAATCACCATGCACGACTGGCCGTTGAAACGGGCCAGCCCGCCGACGATGGCCAGGTCGTCCGCAAACGAGCGGTCGCCATGCAGTTCGTGGAAATCGGTGAAGATTTCGCTGATGTAGTCCAGCGTGTACGGGCGCTGCGGATGGCGCGAAATCTGCGACACCTGCCACGGCGTCAGCTTGGCATAGATGTCCTTGGTCAGTTGCTGGCTCTTCTTGGCCAGGCGGTCGATCTCCTCAGAGATGTCGACGGCCGAATCGTCCTGCACGAATCGCAGCTCTTCAATCTTGGAATCGAGCTCGGCAATCGGCTGCTCAAAATTGAGGAAGGTTGTTTTATTCATTTTTGCTCCGAGTGTTATTTACCAGCCGCAGCTCACCCTCAGCGCGGCTGATGCAGGCGCTATTCTACCGGAACCGGATCGAGGCTACGCCACAAATACCATGTAGCGACGGTGCGCCACGGCTCCCAGTTGGCCGATACCTCGCGCGCGTCGCTGCGCGAGACCGGTTCGCCGGAGAAATAGTTGTGGCTGATGCCGAGGATCAGGCCGGGGTCGTCGAGCGGCAGCACGTTCGGCCGCAGCAGGTTGAAGATGAGAAACATTTCCGCCGTCCAGCGGGTGATGCCGCGGATCTGCACCAGCTCGGCGATGACGGCTTCGTCGACCATCTCCGCCCACTGGTTCGCATGCACGCGCTTGGCCTTGAAATGGTCGGCCAGGTCGAGGATGTATTCGGTCTTGCGCTTGGACAGCCCACAGCCGGACAACTGCTCGGCGCCGGCCTTGATCACCTGCGCCGGCGTGATCTTCGGGCAGACGATCAGCAGCTTGTTCCAGGCAATGTCGGCCGCCTTGTTGGTCACCTGCTGGCCCACCACCGAACGCGCCAGCGTGGTAAACGGATCCGGATGGCCGACCAGGTGCAGGTCGCCAAACTGCGGAATCAGCTTTTTCATGATGCGGTCGCGCTTCATCAGCTCGGCCTTGGCATCTTCCCAGTAAGACGGCACTTCGAGAATCAACGATGTCGTGCCCACTGCGTCCCTGTTCAGCGCCATCATGCGCGGCGCCAATTGGTTGTGCCATCCGGCTTGTCTTCCAGAATGATGCCGGCGGCCAGCAGGTCGGCGCGGATCTTGTCGGACTCGGCGAAATTGCGCGCCTTCTTGGCCACGATGCGCGCCGCGATCATCTGCTGGATCGCTTCCGGCGACTGCGCGCCGGAGCCTTGCAGGAATTCGTGCGGGCTGCGTTCGAGCAGGCCGACCACCGCGGCGAGCGCCTTGAACTGGCGCGCCATCTGCGGCGACTGGCTCTTGTTCACTTCGGTGGCGAGGTCGAACAGCGCGGCCATCGCGATCGGCGTGTTGAAGTCGTCGTCCATCGCCTCGCGGAAACGGATTGCGTGCGCTTCTTCCCAGTCGACGGCGATGTCGCCGGCGCCCAGGTCGACGCCGTCGAGCGCGGTGTACAGGCGCGTCAGCGCGAGCTTGGCGTCGTCGAGGTGCGCGTCCGAATAGTTCAGCGGGCTGCGGTAGTGGGCGCGCAGGATGAAGAAGCGGATCACTTCGGCATCGTATTTTTTCAGCACGTCGCGGATCGTGAAGAAGTTGCCCAGCGACTTGGACATCTTTTCGTTATCGACGCGCACGAAACCGTTGTGCATCCAGAAATTGGCCATCGGCTCGCCGAACGCGCCTTCCGACTGGGCGATCTCGTTCTCGTGGTGCGGAAACTGCAGGTCGGCGCCGCCGCCGTGGATGTCGAAGTGCTTGCCAAGGGTGGCGCACGACATCGCCGAGCACTCGATGTGCCAGCCCGGCCGGCCGCTGCCCCACTTCGACGGCCACTTCACTTCGACCGGCTCGGACTCCTTCGACGCCTTCCACAGCACGAAGTCGAGCGGGTCGCGCTTGCCGGTGTTGACGTCGACACGCTCGCCGGCGCGCAGGTCGTCGAGCGACTTGCCCGACAGCTTGCCGTAACCGGTGAAGCCGCGTACAGCGTAGTTGACGTCGCCATCGGCCGACGCGTACGCCAGGCCGTTCTGTTCCAGCAGCTCGATGATGGCCAGCATCTGCGGCACGTATTCGGTGGCGTGCGGCACCACCGTCGGCGCCAGGATGCCGAGCGCGGTCGTGTCCTCGTCCATCAGCTTTTCGAAGCGCGCAACCAGCTGCGAGATCGTTTCGCCGTTCTCGACCGCGCGCTTGATGATCTTGTCGTCGATGTCGGTGACGTTGCGCACGTAGGTGACGTCGTAGCCCGATGCCTTGAGCCAGCGGTAGATGACGTCGAACGCCATCATCATGCGCGCATGGCCGATGTGACAGTAGTCGTAGACCGTCATGCCGCAGACATACATGCCGACCTTGCCGGCGACGAGTGGGACGAATTCCTGCTTGTCACGCGCCAGCGTGTTGTAGATCTTAAGTTGGCTCATCGGACTCATGCTTAATAATAGCGGGCACGACGATCGGACAATACCGCTAGCCGGCGCAATCTACCCAACGGGCATGCGCCATTTAAACCGGTATGAATTCGATATCGTCGGAACCCGCTGTATTGTTCTTCTTTGATAGAATGGACGTTCTGCGCAAAGTATAGCATTGATAAAAACCCCACTGACCGCATATGGTTAAGGTTTATTTTTCAGCAAAAGGCTTGACAGCTCTTTGCGCCATATCCATCAAAAGGAAGCCCCAAATGCACTTCTCGAAATCGCCCTTCAAGCCACTGCTCGCCCGCTTTCTGACCGTCTTTTTCGGCGTCACGTTCAGCGCCGCGGTGCTGGCCGCCGATGCGCCGCAGGTCACGCTGAAGACGACGATGGGCGACATCGTCCTCGAACTGGATCAGGAAAAAGCGCCGAAGACGGTCGCCAACTTCCTCCAGTACGTCAAGACGGGCCATTACAAGGGCACCATTTTCCACCGCGTGATCGACGGCTTCATGATCCAGGGCGGCGGCATGGACGCCAAGCTGGTCACCAAGAAAACCGGCAAGCCGGTCAAGAACGAGGCCAATAACGGCTTGCGCAATGTTTCCTATTCGGTGGCAATGGCGCGCACCGCCGATCCCGATTCGGCGACGTCGCAGTTCTTCATCAACGTGGCCGACAATACCCCGCTCGATTATCCGGGCCGCGACGGTTTCGGCTACACCGTGTTCGGCAAGGTCGTGCAGGGCCAGGAAGTGGTCGACAAGATCAAGGCCGTCGTCGTCGACGACGTGCGCGGCCAGGCCAACGTGCCCATCGTGCCGATCGTGATTCAGTCGGCCAGCGTCGTCAAACGGTAAAATGGCGGATGCTCACGCATCGACGAACACCTACAACACCAACTACAAAGGACATATCATGACCAAAGTACTCATTACCACCAACATGGGCAACATCACCGCCGAGCTGGACGATGCCAAAGCGCCGAAATCGGTCGCCAACTTCATCGACTACGCCAACAAGGGCCACTACAACAACACCATTTTCCACCGCGTCATCTCCGACTTCATGGTCCAGGGCGGCGGTTTCGAGCCAGGCATGAAACAGAAGCCGGCCGACCAGACGGTCGAAAACGAAGGCAAGAACGGCCTGAAGAACGACAAGTACACGCTGGCAATGGCGCGCACCTCGGATCCGCATTCGGCATCGGCGCAGTTCTTCATCAACACCAAGAACAACAGTTTCCTCGACTATCCGGGCCAGGACGGCTGGGGCTACGCCGTGTTCGGCAAGGTGACCGAAGGCGCCGATATCGTCGACCAGATCAACAAGGTCAAGACCGGCCGCAGCGGCATGTTCGCCGACGTGCCTGCCGAGCCGGTGATCATCGAAAAAGTCGAAGTCCTTGCATGATAGCCGGGCAGGCGAATCCGGCAACACCGCCCAGCCTGCCCGCGCGCCCTGTCGCGCTTTTCATTTCTGACCTGCACCTGCAGGAGTCGCACCCGCGCACCGCCGACGCCTTCTTCCGCTTTCTTGTGGAACACGCCGCGGCGGCGCGCGAACTGTATCTGCTCGGCGACCTGTTCGAATACTGGGCAGGCGACGACGACCTCGCAGCCCCATTCCACCAAACCATCATTCGCGCGATTCGCGCCGTCGCCGACAGCGGCGTGGCCGTCTTCTGGATCGCCGGCAACCGCGATTTCCTCGTCAGCCAGGGCTTTGCCGACGCCGCCGGCCTGACCTTGCTGGCCGAGCCGCACGTCGCCACCATCGGTGCTCGCCGCATCGCGCTCGTCCACGGCGACGCCCAGTGCACCGCCGACGCCAGCTACATGGCGTTTCGGGCGCAGGTGCGCGACCCGGCCTGGCAGCAGCAATTCCTGGCCATGCCGCTGGCGCAGCGCAAGGCCATCATCGCCGGCCTGCGCGAAGGCAGCCGCGAAGCGCACGCCGGCAAGACCATGGACATCATGGATGTGACGGCCGATGCGGTCGACGACCTGTTCGCCGCGACCGCCACCGATACCATCATCCACGGCCACACCCACCGCCCTGCCCTGCACGAGGCCGGCGGCAAGCGGCGCTACGTGCTGCCCGACTGGGAACCCGATGCCGAACCGCGGCGCGGCGGCTGGATCGCCGTCGACAGCAGCGGCGCCATCACGCGCCATGCGCTCGATGGCGCGCTTCTGGTCTGAGGCTGTTCAGTTAGCGCTGCACGCTAAATGAGAATCATTTATGATTGGGGCTGACCTTTTCCTCAGTGAGCCACCTGCCATGAACAATCTGAAACTCGGCGTTGTCGCCGTCCTCGTTGCCGGCGCCGCCGGCTCGGCCCTCGCGCAAAACGAAGTGAACCTGTACTCCTCGCGCCACTACCAGACCGACGAGGCGCTGTACGCGAACTTCACGAAGCAGACCGGCATCAAGATCAACCGCATCGAAGCCGGCGAAAACGAGCTGCTCGAGCGCATCAGGAATGAAGGCGCCAACAGTCCGGCGGACATCTTCATCACTGTCGACGCGGCGCGCCTGGCCAAGGCCGACGAACTGCAGCTGTTCGCGCCATGGAAGTCGAAACTGCTCGAATCGCGCGTGCCGGCGCACTTGCGCACCGAGGACTGGATAGCGTTCTCGACGCGCGCCCGCGTGATCGTCTATAACAAGGCGACGGTCAACGCGGCCGACGTGCAGAACTACCAGGACCTGGCCAATCCCAAGCTGAAAGGCAAGGTCTGCGTGCGCTCCGGCTCGCACCCGTACAACCTGTCGCTCGGCGCCGCGCTGGTCGAACATATCGGCGAAGCGCAGACCGAAGCGTGGGCCAAGGGCGTGGTGGCCAATTTCGCGCGCGCGCCGAAGGGTGGCGACACCGACCAGATCAAGTCGGTCGCCGCCGGCGAGTGCAGCGTCGCACTGGCCAACAGCTACTACGTCGCGCGCATGATGCGCTCCGACAAGCCCGAGGACAAGAAATTCGTCGCCAGTTTCGGCGTGGTGTGGCCGAACCAGAAGTCGAGCGGCACGCACGTCAACATCTCCGGCGGCGGCATCCTGAAGAACGCGCCGCACAAGGAAGCGGCGATCAAGTTCCTCGAGTACCTCGCGTCCGACCAGGCACAGATCTACTTCGCCGATGGCAATAACGAGTGGCCGGTGGTTGCCAGCGTCAAGGTCACCAATCCCGCGCTGACGGCGATGGGCAGCTTCAAGGCCGATACCATCCACGTCGGCAGGCTGTCGAAGAACCAGGCGACGGTGCAGAAGATCTACGACCGGGCGGGCTGGAAGTAATTCTTATAGAGGCAAGCTTATTTCTGGCGGCTGCGCGCGATCTGCCACGACAGCAGGATCAGCGGCAGCACGCCGACGACGACAATCGCCAGCGCCGCCGTGGACGCCTCCGCCAGCCGCTCATCGGACGCCAGCGCATGTGCCTGCGTCGCCAAGGTATCGAAATTGAACGGCCGCATCACCAGCGTGGCCGGCAACTCCTTCATCACATCGACGAATACCAGCAGGCCTGCCGTCAGCAGGCCGGCGCGCAACAGCGGCAGGTGCACGCGCTGCAGCGTGGCCGCATGGCCGAAGCCGAGCGAGCGGGCGGCGTCGTCCATCGTCGGCGTGATCTTGCCCAGGCTCGCCTCCACCGTCTGCAGCGACACCGTCAGGAAACGCACCAGGTAGGCATACACCATCGCCGCGATGCCGCCGGTCAGCAGCAGCCCGGGCGCCTGGCCGGTGACCGCCTGCACCTGCGAGGCCAGCCACAGATCGAGCCGCGTCACCGGTATCAGGATGCCGACCGCTATGACCGAGCCGGGCACGGCATAGCCGAGGCCGACCAGCCGGTTGACCATGCGCGGCAGCCACTGGCCCGACAGCCGCGCGGCGTACGCCAGCAGCACGGCGACGATCACGGCCGCCACCGCGGTCGCCGCCGCCAGCACGAAACTGTTGCGCGCCAGTTGCACGAAGCGCTCGCCGAACTGTGCGTCGCCCTCCGACAAGGCCATCTCCAGCAACGCGGCGCCTGGCACCAGGAAGCCGAGCGCGAGCGGCAACAGGCACACCGCGACCGCGCCGGCAGCCTTGACGCCATGCAGCCGGCGTCCCGGATGCGGCCGGCTGCGCCCGGTCGTGTTGTGAAAGCGCGCCCGCCCGCGCGTGACGCGCTCGAGGAACAGCACCAGCGCGACGAAGCCGAGCAGCAAGGCCGCCAGTTGCGCCGCGGCGACGCGGTCGCCCAGCGAAAACCAGGCGCGATAAATTCCGCTGGTAAAGGTCGGCACGCCGAAATAGGTGACGGCGCCATAATCGGCCAGCGTCTCCATCAGCGCCAGCGAGGCGCCGGCGGCGATTGCCGGCCGCGCCAGCGGCAGCGACACGCGCCAGAAGTTTTCCCAGGGCCCAAGCCCGAGCGAGCGCCCCGCTTCGAGCATGCCGCCGGCGCGCTCGACGAAGGCCGCGCGCGCGAGCAGGTACACATACGGGTACAACACGAACACGAACACGGCGCAGGCGCCGCCGACCGTGCGGATATCGGGAAACCAGTAGCTGCCCGGCGCCAGGTCGAACGTTTCGCGCAGCCACGTCTGCACCGGCCCGACGAACTGCAGCAGGTCGGTGTAGGCGTAGGCCATGACGTAGGCCGGCACCGCCAGCGGCAGCACCAGCGCCCATTCGAACATGCGGCGTCCCGGAAAATCGTGGATGCTGACCAGCCATGCCGTCGATACGCCCACCACGATGACGCCGGCGCCCACGCCGGCGCACAGAATCAGCGTGTTGAGGATGTAGTCCGGAAGCACGGTCGTTGCCAGGTGGCGCCAGGTGTCGCCGGCGCCGCCCAGCAGCAAATTGGCGGCGATGCTGAAGATCGGCACGGCAATCATCAGCGCCACCAGCAGGGAGCCGGCGACGAGCGCGGAAAAGCTGCCGCGGCCGCTTAGCTTCATGAAGGAAAGTCCTGATGTCTGCAAAGCGCGTCCCGTAAGTGAGAATGAGAATTATAATGGATTACTCAACAATTTCTTGCTGCCAATGCCCATCCTCGAACTGAACGATATCTCCTTCGCGCATGGCAAGCAGACCGTGGTCGACCGCTTGTCGATGCAGCTCGAGGCCGGCGAGATCGGCTGCCTGCTCGGGCCGTCGGGCTGCGGCAAGACAACGGTGCTGCGCTGTATCGCCGGCTTCGAACATGTCGACGCCGGCGAGGTCGTGCTGGCCGGCCAGGTGATCGGCAACGCGCGCCATCACCTGCCGGCAGAACGGCGCCGCATCGGCATGGTGTTTCAGGATTACGCGCTGTTTCCGCACCTGACGGTTGCCGCAAATATCGCATTCGGCTTGCGCAATGCCAGCGCGCGGGAGCGGCAGGCGCGCGTGGCCGAACTGCTCGACACAGTCGGCCTGGCCGGGCAGGAACGCCGCTATCCACACGAATTGTCCGGCGGCCAGCAGCAGCGCGTGGCGCTGGCGCGCGCGCTGGCGCCGCGGCCGCGCCTGCTATTGCTGGACGAACCGTTCTCCAATCTCGACGTCGACCTGCGCGAGCGGCTCGCGCTCGAGGTGCGCCAGATCCTCAAGGCCGAAGGCACCACCGCCATCCTCGTCACCCACGACCAGCACGAAGCGTTCGCGCTGGCCGACCAGATCGGCGTGATGCACGAGGGCCGTATCCAGCAGTGGGATACGCCCTACAACCTGTACCACCAGCCGGCAAACCGCTTCGTCGCCGATTTCGTCGGCCAGGGCGTGTTCGTGCCGGGCACCATCGTTGCAAAAGGCCGCATCCAGATTGAACTGGGCGTGCTGACGTCCAATACTGGCAGCGCCGAGCCAGGCACGATGGTGCGCGTGCTGCTGCGCCCGGACGATATCCTGCACGACGACGCCAGCGACCAGAAGGCGGAAGTTGCCGCCAAAGCGTTCCGCGGCGCCGACTTTCTCTACACGCTGACCTTGGCCAGCGGCGCCCAGCTGCTGTCGCTGGTGCCCAGCCACCACAACCATGCCATCGGCGAGCCGATCGGAATTCGCATGGCGGTCGACCACGTGGTCGCTTTTCCGGCGCCGCCGCTGGACTGATCGCGAGGGGTTGTGAATAAATTGTTGACAATGATTAGGTCACTGTTATACTTCACTACAACACCACCTCATTAAATCACCCGCCGGGAGGCAAAATGCGACCACGCGCTGCACCCTTAGCCCAGGAGACTCGACCATGAGTATCGGCTGGAACGACAACACACCGATTTATCGGCAACTCAAGGACCGGGTCATCGGCATGATGCTCGACGGCGCCCTGAAGGCAGGCGACGCCCTGCCCTCGGTGCGCCATGTTGCCGCCGAATACCAGCTCAATCCCATTACCGTTTCCAAGGCTTACCAGGAACTGGTCGATGACAATCTCGTAGAAAAAAGAAGGGGAATCGGCATGTACGTAACCGAAGGCGCCAGCGAAAAACTCTTGGCAAGTGAACGTGAGCGCTTCGTGCGCGAAGAATGGCCGGCGATGGTCGAGCGGATCCGCCGCCTCGGCCTCGACATCGAACAACTGTTGCGCGCCGTTCCCGGAGCGCCGGCATGAACGCCGTCATTTCCGCCAAGGGCCTGTCGAAACACTACGGCAAGCAGGCCGCGGTCGACAACATCAGCTTCGACATCCCGGCCGGCCGCATCGTCGGCCTGATCGGCCCCAACGGCTCCGGCAAGACCACCACCTTGAAGGCGGCGCTGGGCCTGGTGCCGTTCGAGGGCGAGTTGAAAGTGCTGGGCCTCGATCCGCGCACCCAGCGCGACGAGCTGATGCAGGACGTCTGCTTCATCGCCGACGTCGCCATCCTGCCGCGTTGGCTGCGCGTGTCCGAAGCGATCGATTTCGTCGCCGGCGTGCATCCGCGTTTTGATCGCGAAAAGGCCGAGCGCTACCTGGCCATCACCAAGCTGAAGCCGTCGATGAAGGTCAAGTCGATGTCGAAAGGCATGGTTGTGCAGCTGCACCTGGCGCTGGTAATGGCGATCGACGCCAAGCTGCTGGTGCTCGACGAGCCGACCCTGGGCCTCGACATCATCTACCGCAAGCAGTTCTACCAGAACCTGCTGGAAGACTATTTCGACGAGCAGAAGACCATCATCATCACCACCCACCAGGTCGAAGAAGTCGAGCACATCCTCACCGACCTGATGTTCATCCGCGACGGCAAGATCATCCTGGCCGCGTCGATGGATGAAGTGGGCGAGCGCTACACCGAGGTGATGGTGCCGCATGACAAGGTCAACGCCGCCAACGCGCTGCTGCCGATCGACCGCCGCACCGTGTTCGGCAAGTCGGTGATGCTGTTCGACGGCGTGCCGCGCGCGCAGCTGTCCGGCTTGGGCGAGACGCGCAACATCAGCGTGGCCGACCTGTTCGTGGCGACCATGAAAGGAAGCTACGCATGATCACCATGAAGTGGCTGCTGCGCCGTGAGCTGTGGGAGAACAAGGGCTCCATGGTCAGGGTGCCGGTCATCATTGCTGTGACGATGCTGGCGTTCCTGATCTGCATGGTGGGATACGGCATGTTTCACAGCGGCTTCGGCGACTCAGTGACGGTCAACGGCCAGGCGCTCAGCAAGATCAGCATGTGGAACGCCATGCCGCTGGAGCGCCGCGCCGAGATCGCCAACGGCCTGGCCGGCGCCTACATCGCGTTTGCCGCGCCGCTGTTCCTGGTGCTGCCGCTGGTGTCGTTCTTCTACTGCCTGGCCGCACTGTACGACGACCGCCGCGATCGCAGCATCCTGTTCTGGAAGTCGCTGCCGATTTCGGACCAGTCGACGGTGCTGTCGAAAGCGATCACCGCGCTGTGCGTGGCGCCGCTGATCACGATGGCGATCGGCACTGCCGCCGCGTTGACGATGCTGGTGATCGGCGTTGTCATGGCCAGTTTCAGCGGCCTGCAGATCGCCGGCCTGGTGCTGAGCAGCCCGGAATTTTACCTGGCGCCGCTGCGGCTGATCGGATTGCTGCCGGTGTACGTGCTGTGGGCGCTGCCGACGGTGGGCTGGCTGCTGATGGTGTCGAGCTGGGCGAAATCGAAGGTGTTCCTGTGGGCGGTCGGCGCGCCGCTGCTTGGGCTGTTGCTGGTCCAGTGGATCAACTTCATGTCGACCAACTTCCTCGGCGGCGGCCTGAACGTCAAGTTGTTCGAGCACATCGTTGCACGCGCTCTGGGCGGACTGATCCCGGGCATCTGGATGAAGTTCGGCAACGTCTCGCCGGAAGCGATGATCACCCACGGCCGCGGCATCGATGCCGGCGGCATCTTCGCCCAGTCGTGGCTGACCTTGCTGCAACCGGGCCTGTGGATCGGCGTCATCGCCGGCGCCGCAATGATTTACGCTGCAATGCGCCTGCGCCGCTGGCGCGACGAAGGCTAACCATGAACAAGGGAGCTGACCCAATGAACAATATGAAATGGCTGCTGCGCCGCGAATTCTGGGAAAACAAGGGTTCGTTCTTCTGGGCGCCGGCAATCGTGGCGCTGGTAATGTTTGTCTTCATCACCGGCTCGGTGGTGTACGCCCTGGCCACCAACGGCATCGGCGGCACCATCGTCATCGACGGCCACGCCGTCAGCAAGGCCGGCAAGCTGGCCGAGCTGCCGCTGGCGGCGCAGACCGAAATTGCCAGTGTCATCGCCAACACCTACGTCGCCGCCGCATTGCCGCTGTTCGGGCTGCTGCCGCTGGTGGTGTTCTTCTACTGCCTGGCCGCGCTGTACGACGAGCGGCGCGACCGCAGCATCCTGTTCTGGAAGTCGCTGCCGGTGTCGGACCAGATGACGGTGCTCTCAAAAGTGCTCACCGCCCTGCTGGTCGCGCCGCTGATCGCCATTGTCATCGGCACGGTGGTATCGCTGCTGATGCTGTTCGTCGGCCTGGCCGCGGTGGTCCCTTCCGGCCTGAACCTGTTCGGCCTCGTGCTGAGCCAGCCGGCGCTGTACCTGGCGCCGCTGCGCCTGGTCGGGCTGCTGCCGGTGTACATCCTGTGGGCGATTCCGACGGTGGGCTGGCTATTGCTGGTGTCGAGCTGGGCCCGCTCGAAGGTGCTGGTGTGGGCAGTCGCCGTGCCGGTGTTGCTGGTAGTGCTGGCCAAGTGGGCCGACTACATGCTGGCCCAGTTCGCCAACGCCAACACCGCAATCTACCCGGTCGTGGTGGACGTTGCGGCGCGCGGGCTGGCCGGTCTGGTGCCCGGCATCTGGGCCACCTACGGCGACGTCACTGCCATCGCGATGTCGGCCAGCGGCAAGCGTACGGTCGACGCCGGCGTCTTCTTCGAGCAATCTTGGATGAGCTTGTCGCAGCCGGGCATGTGGGCCGGCGTGGTGGTCGGCGCCGCGATGATCTACGCGGCAATGCGGCTGCGCCGCTATCGGGACGAAGGCTAAACGCTGGTGTCAGGTCTGACATTCGGACATTTGAGACGCCAAATGTCCGAATGTCAGACCTGACACCTGTTCTTTGGATGAAGAAACGCCCCGAGGTCCGGGGCGTTTTGCTATTCGAACTGCTTTCTGAATGAGTCGAACTGCGCCTTCAGGTCGTCGACCTCGCCGCGCAGCGCCGCCACTTCCTGCTCCAGCTGCGCCACCCTGCTGCCCTGCGCCGGCGCCGACACGGATCCGAACGCCGACTCCTGCTGCGCCAGCGCGGCGTCGCCGCTGAGCAACTGGCCGTAGCGCGGCTCCTTGGCGCCGGGCGCCAGCGCCAGGCGTGCCACCAGCGGCGGGTATTTGTCGATCAGGAACTGCAGGCACGATTCGACGTCGGCCACCGACTTGAACTCCTGCAGCCGGCCGCTGCGGGTGCGGATCTCGCCGGCCGTCTGCAGGCCGCGCAGCATCAGGATCGTCAGCACCGCCATCTTGTCCTGCTCGAGCGTCCACTTGATGCGCATCCGGTGCTCGTACTTCGTCACGCGGGCGCCGGCCTGGGTGATGCCGTTGACGAACTTTCGCTGCATCAGCCGCTGCAGCACATCCTGCACCGTTTCCTCCGACAGCTGCATCACCGGGTCGCGGCTCGACAGCTGGTTGCAGCCATTGGTCAGCGTGTTCAGCGACAGCGGATAGTTGTCCGGCGTCAGCGCTTCTTTTTCGGCCAGCACCGCCAGCACGCGCACTTCAAACGGGTCGAGCAAGGCGTCGCCGCCAGATTCATTGGTCATCCATCATTCCTTATTCCACCATCCGGTTCAGTTGTATCGTGTCGATCTTGTCGCCTTCGGCCATCGCGGGACAGCACAGCCCGGCTTCCTGCATGACCGCCATCATACGTTCGATCTGCTCGTCCTGGCGGGCGGCATGGTCGATCAAGCGGTGCAGCGCTTTGGTCAACGGGTCGTCGCCGTTTGGCGTCACGCCGTAGGCGGCGAACAAGTGGGCGCTGCGGCCGCTTTCATCCTTGCGCACGATGTGGGCCGGATTGCCGACCGCGGTGGCGCCGGCCGGCACTGGCTTGACCACCACCGCGTTCGAGCCGATCTTGGCGTACTCGCCGACCGTGAACGAACCGAGCACCTGGGCGCCGGCGCCGATGATGACGCCGCGCTCGAGCGTGGGGTGGCGCTTGGCGCCGCTGGTGAGCGAGGTGCCGCCCAGCGTGACGCCCTGGTAGATGGTGCAGTCGTCGCCGACGATCGCCGTTTCGCCGATCACCACGCCGAAGCCGTGATCGATGAAGACGCGGTGCCCGATGGTCGCGCCCGGATGGATTTCGATGCCGGTGATGATGCGCGCCAGGTACGAGATGAAGCGGCCGATCCACTTGAGCTGGTTGATCCAGCACGCGTGCGCCCAGCGGTGCATCATGATCGCCTGGAACCCGGGGTAGCAGGTGAACACTTCGAAGCCGTTGCGCGCCGCGGGATCGCGGGCAATGATGCTTTTGATGTCGTCGCTGAGATTGGGAAACATTGGGAGGGAACAGACAGTTGCGATGTGGCCATGGTAGCGCATTCGATCCATGGCCGCTTACGAGGGGTCAATTCCGGCAGGCTGAGCTGCTTACCGAAACCGTTACCCGTGAGACAGTCATCCTCGCGTACGCGAGGACGACGTCATCAAGGCCAGTGGCTTAAGCTTCGCGCGCCAGGCGCTGGCGACGCGCCTCGTACAGGCACACGCCGGACGCGACCGACACGTTCAAACTTTCGACCGAGCCGAACATCGGGATGCCGACCAGCACGTCGCACGTCTCGCGCGTCAGCCGGCGCATGCCCTCGCCTTCCGAACCCATCACCAGCGCGGCAGGCCCGGTGAAGTCGGCTTCGTACAAGCCCTTGTCGGCATCATCAGTTGTGCCGATCAGCAAGATGTCGCGTTCCTTCAGCTCACGCATGGTGCGCGCAAGGTTCGTCACCGTGATGTACGGCACCGTCTCGGCGGCGCCGCTGGCAACCTTGGCGGCGGTGGCGTTCAGGCCCACTGCACGGTCCTTCGGCACGATGACGGCGTGCGCGCCGACGCCGTCGGCCACCCGCAGGCAGGCGCCGAGGTTGTGCGGATCGGTGATGCCATCGAGAATGAGCAGCAGCGGCGGGCCATCGACCGCATCGAGCAATTCGTCAAGGTTGCGCGCCAGCGACAGCTGGCTGGCGAACGCGATCACGCCCTGGTGGCGGCGGGTGCCGACGATCTTGTCGAGGCGCGCCGAATCGACCGGCATCACACGCACGCCGACTGCCTTGGCGGCGGCGATCAGGTCGTGCATGCGGCCATCTTGCCGCGTTGCATCGACAAAGATCTCTTCCACCGACGACGCCTCATGACGCAAGCGCGACGTTACCGCGTGGAACCCGAAAATCATTTTATTCTTCATTGTGATCGCTTCTTCTTGCTGGTCTTGCTTGCTGTCTTTGCTGGACGGGACGGCGCCTTGCCGGCGGACGTCCCACTCTTCGATCGTTTGGCCGGCGCGCTGCCGACGCTCTCGTCGAGCTCGTAGCGCGACGAATTGTCGCCGCCGCCGGTCTTGCGCGACTTGGCCGGCTTGGCTTCCTGCGCCTTTGCCGCACTGCTCTTCGGCATGCCGACGCCGGATACCTCGTCGGCGCCGCCGGCGAGCACCAGGTCGATCTTGCGCGCTTCCAGGTCAACGCGGGCCACCTTGACGGTGACGCGGTCGGTCAGCTGGTAGCGCTTGCCGGTGCGCTCGCCGCGCAGTTCATGGCGTGCATCGTCGTACTGGAAGAAATCGGTGCCCAGTTCGGTGATGTGGACCAGGCCTTCGACGTACAGCGCATCGAGCTGCACGAAGATGCCGAAGGTGGTCACGCCCGACACCACGCCGGTGAATTCTTCGCCCAGCTTGTCCTTGATGAAGTAGCACTTGAGCCAGGCTTCGACGTCGCGCGAGGCTTCATCGGCGCGCCGCTCGTTGGCCGAACAGTGAACGCCAAGGGCGTCCCAGATCGTCATGTCCTTCTCTTGCTTTTGCGTGCCCTTGGCCTTGTCCTTCGCCTGCTTCTTGCGCGTCGCGTTCGACACGGTCGTGTTCAGGCCGGCCAGTTCGATGCCTTTCGGCTCGTACTTCTTGCCCAGCAAGATGGCCTTGATGGCGCGGTGCGTCAGCAAGTCAGGGTAGCGGCGGATCGGGCTGGTGAAGTGGGCATACGCCTCGTACGCCAGGCCGAAGTGGCCGATGTTGTCGGGGCTGTAGACCGCCTGCTGCATCGAGCGCAGCAGCATGGTTTGCAGCAGCTGCGCGTCGGGACGCTCCTTGACCTGCTTCATCAGCACGGCGTAGTCGTTCGCGCTCGGCTTGTCGCCGCCGCCCAGGTTCAGGCCCACTTGCTGCAGGAACGTGCGCACCTGCGCCAGCTTCTCTTCGGTCGGCGACGCGTGGATGCGGTAGGTGCCCGGATGCTTGTGGCGAATCAGCAGGTCGGCCGCGCACACGTTGGCCGACAGCATGCACTCTTCGATCAGCTTGTGCGCGTCGTTGCGGGTGCGCGGGATGATCTTCTCGATCTTGCCGAGCGCATTGCAGACGATGTAGGTTTCGGTGGTGTCGAAGTCGATCGCGCCGCGCACGTGGCGCGCCTTGTTCAACGCGTGATACACGTCGTTCAGGTTCAGCAGGTGCGGCACGATGGCCGGGCGGCGCTGCGCTTCGGGACCTGCCGTGTTGGCCAGGATGTCGGCCACTTCGTTGTAGGTCAGGCGCGCGGCCGAATGGATCACTGCCGGATAGAACTGGTAGGCGGTCACTTCACCGGTCGACGAGACCACCATGTCGCATACCAGGGTCAGGCGGTCGACCGCGGGGTTCAGCGAGCACAGGCCGTTCGACAGCTTTTCCGGCAGCATCGGGATCACGCGGCGCGGGAAGTACACCGACGTGCTGCGCTCGAGCGCGTCGACGTCGAGCGCGTCGTTCGGCTTGACGTAGTGGCTGACGTCGGCAATGGCGACGAGCAGGCGGAAGCAATTGTCGCCGTCGATGTTGACCGGCTCGCAGTACACCGCGTCGTCGAAGTCGCGCGCGTCTTCGCCGTCGATCGTCACTAACGGCACGTCGCGCAGGTCGACCCGCTCTTCCAGGTCGGCATCGCGCACTTCGGCCGGCAGCTTGGCGGCCGACTTCAGGGCCGCGGCCGAGAAGATGTGCGGCACGCCGAACTTGCGCACGGCAATTTCAATCTCCATGCCGGGATCGTCCAGGTCGCCGAGCACTTCGACGATGGTGCCGGTCGGCTGCTTGAAGCGCGACGGCTGGTCGACCAGCTCGACGCTGACGATCTGGCCGGCTTTCGCCTTGCCAGGCGAGCCGGCGACCAGGATGTCCTGACCGATGCGCTTGTCTTCGGGCGCGATCAGCCAGACGCCGTTTTCGTTGAGCAGGCGGCCGATGACGTGGCTGTTGGCGCGCGACACCACTTCGACGATGGTGCCTTCCTGGCGCCCGCGGCGGTCGGTGCCGGTCACTTTCGCCAGCACGCGGTCGCCATGCAGCACTTTCTGCATTTCTTTGTCGGACAGGAACAGGTCCTCGCCCGGCTCGTCGGGAATGACGAAGCCGAAGCCGTCGCGGTGCGCGCTGACCTTGCCGGCGACGAAGCCGGTGTGGTCGGCCAGCTCGAACATGCCGGTCTTGTCGGAAAGGATCTGGCCGTCGCGCGCCATCGCGTTCAGGCGACGCGACAGCACTTCCACCGCGTCGGGATCGACCTTGAGGGCGCGCGCCAGGGCTGCTGCGTCGAGCGGGGACTGTGCGTCGCGGAAGATGCCGAGAATTTCCTCGCGGCTAGGGATGGTATGTGTAGGTTGGTTCAAATCGTCTTCAATAATTGTTTTTGACAGCGCTTGCGGGATGCCGTTCCGCATGACTGACACGTTGGTTTGATTGACACGTCGGTACGCGTAGTGTAACGGAGGACACTACATTTCGCCTAACGTGCCGTGCTCCGAAAATACTTGGTGGGGAGCTTTGACATTTCAAATTGATCCGCTATAATTTCGGTCTTTCGCGGCGGCACCAAGCCACAGCGAGAGAAAGCAGAGTACTGGCACCGGCATAAAGCACCGAGGGTAACGAAAGTTAGTCTGGCGCAAAACTCCAAAGGCTAGTATGATAGCAGAAGTCGGCGGCAACGCTGATTAGTAACATTGCCCACGTGGCGGAATTGGTAGACGCGCATGGTTCAGGTCCATGTGCCTTCGGGTGTGGGGGTTCGAGTCCCTCCGTGGGCACCAACTACCGGATTTATTTCCGCAAGTATCACCTACTGCGCCGTGATCGTTGTAAAGATTGCGGCGTTTTAGTTTGTAGTAAATGTGTTTTGGTTGGTCCAGTAGAAGCAGTAGCAGTGCCCACGTGGCGGAATTGGTAGACGCGCATGGTTCAGGTCCATGTGCCTTCGGGTGTGGGGGTTCGAGTCCCTCCGTGGGCACCAAACTACCGGATAGACAGCAGCCTGAAAACGCCGCATCCTTTGCAAAAGGGATGCGGCGTTTTGCTTTGGAGCTGATCCTTACGCCGCATCCTTGGCAAAACGGATGCGGTTTTGCTATGGTCGATCGATTTAGCGTTTTCTTAAATCGCGGCGGCGTTTTGTTATGCTTACTGTGTTTCGTTTATACACAGGAGAAAAACGTGCTCACCTTCAGCATCCCGGCCATCAGCTGCGGCCATTGCGCCCGCGCCATCACCGACACCGTCCTCGAACTCGACCCCGCCGCCAAGGTGCAGGTCGACATCGCCGCCCGCACCGCCACCGTCGACACCAGCGCCGATCCCGCCATCGTGCGCGCGCGGCTGGCCGACGAAGGCTATCCCGTGCTGTAGGCCGTTGCCGCCAGCTTTGTACTACACTGCCAGCATTGCCGCTTCGCGAGGCTGCCGATGGACCACAATTCGCTGCAGGTGAACTACCATGCGATGCTGATGCAGTCGCCGGATCCGAGCGCCCTGTTCGACTTCGACGCCGGCATGATCGCCGATGCCAACCCGAAAGCCGAGAGCTTGTGGGGCCTTTGCCGCGATGCGCTGCTGCGCACGCCGCTGGCCGACCTCTATCCGGCCCAGCAGCCGGGCGGGCGCTCATCGGCGTCGCTGTTGCAGGCCGAGGCCGGCCGCGCCCTCGAGGGCCACCAGGGCCTGTTCGCCATGACGTTTCGCACCGCCGCCGGCGCCGCCATCCCCTGTGAAGTGCTGATGATTGCGTTGCCGCTTGCCGGCCGCCGCCTGCTGCACGTGCGCATGGTCGACATCTCGCGCAACCTGCGCGCCGCCCAGCTGCGCGAAGGCCAGGCCCGCGTGCTCGAACTGGTCGCCCGCGGCGCGCCGCTGGCCGAGATCCTCGACAACCTGGTGCTGCTGGTCGAGAGCCAGTCCGACGGCGTGCTGTGCTCGGTGCTGCTGCTCGACGAGGACGGCCACACCGTCCATCCGGCCTCCGCCCCGAATCTGCCGCCCGGCTTCATGAATGCGCTCGACGGCCTGTCGATCGGCCCCGGCGTCGGCTCGTGCGGCGAGGCGATGTTCAGCAACGAAAACGTCATCGTGCCCGACATCCTCACCGACGAGCGCTGGGCGCCGTACCGCGCGCTGGCCGTGCCGCATGGCTTGCGCGCTTGCTGGTCCACGCCGATCGCGCCGGACCGCCAGCACGTGCTCGGCTCGTTCGCCATGTACTACCGCGAGGTGCGCAGCCCCACTAGCGAGGAGCTGCACCTGATCGACGTCGCCAGCCACCTGGCCGGCATCGCCATCGAACGCACCCGCCGCGAACGCGAACTGGCCCTGCATCGCGAGCACCTCGAGGACCTGGTCGCCGCGCGCACCGCCGAACTGACCCGCGCCGTCGAGACGCTGTCGCTGGCGCAGGACGAACTGGTGCGGCGCGACAAGCTGGCCGCGCTCGGCGCCCTGGTGGCCGGCGTCGCCCACGAACTGAACACACCCATCGGCAACAGCCTGGTGGTGGCCAGTTCGCTGGCCGAACGCACCCGTGCGCTCGAGACCAGCATGGCCGACGGCCTGCGCCGCTCCGACCTGACGCGCTACCTGGCCACCGCCGGCGAGGCCGGCGAACTGCTGGTGCGCAATCTCAAGCGCGCCGCCACCTTGGTCGCCGGCTTCAAGCAGATCGCGGTCGACCATGCCAGCTCGGAGCGCCGCCAGTTCGACCTCACCGCACTGCTGTCGGACCTCGCCGCGCCGCTGCGCGTGGCCGCCAAGGTCGCCCGGGTCAGGATCGACCTGGCGCTCGAACCTGGCCTGCTGATGGATAGCTACCCCGGGCCGTTGTCGCAGGTGGTCACCGAGCTGTTCGAGAACTGCGTCGCCCACGCTTTCCCCGACGGCCACGGCGGCACGGTGCGCATCGCCGCCGAGATGCGCGCCGACAACCTGGTCGCGGTGACGGTCGCTGACAGCGGCGCCGGCATGACGCCGGACGTGCTGGCGCACGCCTTCGACCCCTTCTATACCACCCGCCGCGGTGCCGGCCGCTCCGGCCTCGGCCTGCACGTGGCGCACAACATCGTCAGCGGCGTCCTCGGCGGACGCATCGCACTGCGCAGCGCCCCGGACGCCGGCGCCAGCGTCACGCTGCTGCTGCCGCTGGCCGCGCCCGCGCGCCCGGAACCCGCGCACCCTTGACTTGCAGCGCCAACAAGTTATGCTCAGCCAATGCGAAAAGGAAAAACAATAGGAAGCGGGTTGCTGATAGCCGGCCTCTGTACGGCGCTGGCGGCGGCGCCCGCGCCCTGGTTCAAGTGGCGCAGCAAGATCGACGGCAAGCAATTCTGTGCCCAGACGTCGCTCGGCCACGGCTGGGAAAAGGCCAGCGGCCCCTATCAAGATAGCCATTGCGAAAAGTTATCACCTGCTAAATAATAGACCGACAAAAGTGGGGAGATTTAGGAAGGTAGTCCGTTGCATCCATCCAATCCGAGGAGAAGTTAATGTTTACGAATCCCGAACAATTTGCGTCCGCCACCAAGACCCTGTTTGAACTGCAGATGATGACCTTTAACGCTTTGACCAGCAAGGCGGTGCAAGGCGTCGAGCAGGTCGTCGCCCTCAATCTGGCGACCGCCAAGAATTCGGTCGAAGGCTCGATGGCGGCCGGCAAGGAGATCAGCCAGGCCAAGGATCCGAAGGCTGCCATGGCCGCCGCCGCCTCGCTGGCCAAGCCCGGCATGGAAGGCGTGGTCGAATACCGCGACCAGATGAAGGTCATCATCGACGAAATCCGCACCGAGTTCACCCAGGCGGCCGACGCCCATGTCGCCGAAGCGAAAAGCGCACTCACCGCGCTGATCTACGACGTCACGCAAAACGTCAAGCCGGGCCAGCCGAATGCCGTGGAGATCATCAAGACCGCCATCGATAACGCCTTCCAGGGTTACGAGCAGGTGACCAAGGCGACGCGCCAGGCGGTGCAGACGGTGGAGGAGCAGATCGCCAAGGCGACCGCGCAGGTGGGTGATGGCGTAGCGGCGGCCGGCAAGGCAGCGCAGAACAACGACTCCTGAAGCATGGTGCATGAAGAAGTCTGACACATAGTGTCAGACCCGAACGCGGCGACAAAGTTCGCCGCGTTCAGTGTACGAGGTCAATTAGCCGGGCGCTGCCTGCACTCCCAGCATTTCCTCCAACTGTTCGAACACCGTCTGGTCCTTCACCACGCTGCGCAACCACACGTGCAAGGGCTGCTCGCCCCAGTTGGCGGCCTTGTCGGCCAAGTAGGCGACGGGGCTGTGCGGCTCGGTGCGACGAAAAAATTCAGCCACCGCGCGCAACTGCGCCAGTGCCTGCGCGCGCGACTGCAGCGACCCGCTGGTGCCGACGGCGACCGCTTGCGCCGGCGCCGCTGGCGCTGCAACCGGAGCCTCCGGGGAGTTCGCGGCCGCCGCTTGCGCACCGGCGCCCGCCTCGCGCGCGAACGGCGTAATGAAATGGATCACGTTGTGCAACGCCTCGCGCGCCGCCGTGAAGCCGGGTCCATCGGCGCCCAGCTTCTCGTCCGTCACCCGTTCCAGCTCGGCCAGCGCCGCCACGCAGTGGGCAGTGTCGTCGAGCAGCGCCTGATAAAACGCGCGCGACGTGCGGCGCCGCGCCGCGTCGACATCGGGCCCGTCGTCGTCGGCGCTGCGCGTGCGTGCGCTCTCGAAGTCGATCAGCGAAAACGCGCTGCCGGCGCCTTCGGTGAGCGCCACTTCACGCGCTAGTTGCGGCGCGCGCGCGGCGATCCAGCACAGGTTGCCGACCCGCTGCTCGAAGCTGCCTTCATCGGGCTGCGGATACAGCGTGTCCCAATAGCGCTCGCACAGCGCCGCGGCCACCAGCAGGCCGTCGCCGAGGCCGCGAAAGCCGCCCGTCTTGGCGCTGGCCTCGGCCAGCCAGACCGCCAGCCGCAGGTCCTTGCTGCGCGTCTTGAGCAGTTTGGTGCAGCCGCTGCCGACGAACTTCCAGTCCGCTTCCTTCAGCGCGGTGACCCAGGCGCCCCGCTCGATCGTCGGATCGTCGGCCTGGCGCGCCTTGGCGATCGCATCGAGCTCGCTGGAAAACGCCAGGTCCTCGCCGCAAGGATTGGCGTCGCTGACCGGTTCGAGCAGTTCGTCGATGTTCAGCATGGCTCGACCGCATACTTGAATTTGCCGGCTTTGGTGGCGCTGACCTTGATGCGGGCGATCGCCCCGCCTTCGGCCATGCGGGCCAGTACCGAATCGGCGATCTCCGGCAGCAGCGTGCCGTTCAGGATCGTATCGACGTTGCGGGCGCCCGAATCGACTTCGGTGCAGCGCGACAGCACCGCGTTCACCAGTGCATCGTCGTAGTCGAACTGCGCCTGGTGATTCTGGTCGATGCGGCGGCGAATGCGCTCGAGCTTGAGGCGGATAATGCGGCCCAACACCTCGTCGCCGATCGGATAGAACGGCACCACCGTCAGCCTGCCGAGGAAGGCCGGCTTGAAGTGCTTCATCAGTTGCGGGCGGATGATCGCGGCCAGCTGGGTCGGATCGGGCATCTCGGAGGCCGACTTGTTCAGGCATGCCTGCATCATCTGCGACGACGCCGCGTTCGACGTCAGGATGATGATGGTGTTGCGAAAGTCTATCTGGCGGCCTTCGGCGTCATCGAGCACGCCCTTGTCGAATACCTGGAAGAACAGTTCGAGCACGTCGGGGTGGGCCTTCTCGACTTCGTCGAGCAGCACCACGCTGTACGGATTGCGGCGCACCGCCTCGGTCAGCACGCCGCCTTCGCCATAGCCGACGTAGCCCGGCGGAGATCCCTTCAGGCCCGAGACGCTATGCGCCTCCTGGTATTCGCTCATGTTGATGGTGATCAGTTTGCGTTCGCCGCCGTACAGCAGGTCGGCCAGCGCCAGCGCCGTCTCGGTCTTGCCGACGCCGGAGGTGCCGACGAACAGGAACACGCCCTTCGGCTTGTTCGGGTCGTCCAGGTTGGCGCGCGCCGTGCGCACGCGCTGCGCCACGACGGCGCCGGCATGCGACTGGCCGAGGATGCGTTCTTCCAGCAGGCCCTGCAAGTTCATCACCATCCTGATTTCGTCCTTGACCATGCGCCCGAGCGGAATTCCGGTCCAGCCGGCGACGATTTCGGCCACCACGTGGCCGTCCACCTGCACCGGCACCAGCGGCGCTTCGCCCTGCACCGTGCGCAGTTGCTCGATCAGGCCGCGCAGCCGAGCGCCGTCGCCGCCGCCTTGTTCCATGCTGCTGCGCAGGGCCTGGATCTCGCTGTTGATCGCCTGTTCCTGCTGCCAGCGCTTTTGCACGTCGCGCTGCGCTTCGACGGCGGCGCGGCGCTCGGCGCGCAGCGCGGTCAGCTTGGCGGCGTGGTCGGCGCCGGCGCTCTCTTCGCGCGTGAGGGCGGCCACTTGGGCGTCGATCCGTTCGAGCAGGCGCCCCCCTGCTTCCACCAGCGCCGGCGTCGCGCTCTGGCCAAGCGCCACCTTGGCGCAGGCGGTATCGAGCACGCTGATCGCCTTGTCCGGCAGCTGGCGGCCGCTGATGTAGCGGTGCGACAGCCGCACCGCCTCTTCGATCGCGTCGTCGTAGACGCGCACGCCGAAATGCTTTTCCATCAGCGGCGCCATCGCGCGCAGCATGGCGCAGGCGGTCGCTTCGTCCGGCTCCTCGACCTTGACGACCTGGAAGCGCCGCGCCAGTGCCGCATCCTTTTCGAAGTACTTCTTGTACTCGCCCCAGGTGGTGGCGGCGATGGTGCGCAGTTCGCCGCGCGCCAGCGCAGGTTTCAGCAGGTTGGCCGCGTCGTTCTGGCCGGCCGCGCCGCCGGCGCCGATCATCGTGTGCGCCTCGTCGATGAACAGGATGATCGCGTGCGGGCTCTTCTTGACTTCATCGATGACGTTCTTCAGGCGGTTCTCGAACTCGCCCTTGACGCTGGCGCCGGCCTGCAGCAGGCCCATGTCGAGCGTATGGATCTCGACGCCGCACAGCACTTCAGGCACGTCGCCGCTGGCGATGCGCAGCGCCAGGCCCTCGACCACCGCGGTCTTGCCGACCCCCGCTTCGCCCGTCAGGATCGGGTTGTTCTGGCGGCGCCGCATCAGGATGTCAATCGCCTGGCGGATCTCGGGGTCGCGTCCGATCACCGGATCGAGCTTGCCGTCGCGGGCGCGCTGCGTCAGGCAGGTGGTGAACTGATCGAGCGCCGGCGTCTTGTGCGCGCCGCCGTGCTCCAGATCGGACACCGGATCGCCGCCGCCGGACTCGCTCGGCGCGCTCAAAACGGCTTCGTCCGAACTGCGCGTGAGCTTGTCGAAATCGTGCTTCAGGCGGTCAATCGGCACCTGGGCGAACAGCTTCGAGCCGCGCTGCGCCAGTTGCGCCAGGTCGGGCGCGGTCAGCAGTGCCAGCAGCAGGTGGCCGCTGCGGATCTGGTGCGGTCCGCCGCCGCCCAGCGAGGCGATCAGCCAGGCGTGTTCGAGCAGCGTCGGCAAGTGGCGCGAAAATACTGGCGTGCGCGCGCTGCCTTTGGCAAAGCGGCTGATCTCGTTGCGCAAATCGGTCTCGATCCCGGTCGCGCTGATGCCGCATTGACGGGCGATGCAGGCGAAGTCGCAGTTGGGCTGCTCCAGCAGCGCCAGGAACAGGTGTTCGATGTCGACCTCGTAGTGACCCTGGCTGACGCAGATGCCGGCGGCGCGGCTGGCGGCGGCGCGGCTGCAGTCGTTGAGTTTTCCGATCAGCGTTTTGAGATTGATGTCCATCGCGATTAATCCTTATCTGTTGTCTTGGGCGCTGCGCTGCAGGACACCACTGTCCGGTTCTTGACGCCTTCCGCTTTGCACAGCGTGGCCTCGTACGCGAGCTTGAGGGTGACGGTCGATTTGATGCCTTTGTATTTGCAGACCAGGTGGATCGCTTCGCCGCGGGCGCGCGCTTCCTGCTGATCGACCGCCAGGTCCCACTGCAGGCTGGCGAAATCGGGCGGCAGCTCCACCCTGTTGTCGGGCGTGCCGTCGAATACGCTGGCGCTGTCGAGGAGCGCCGATTGGCTACCCTGGCGCTGCTGCGGCGGGCACGCCGCCAGCGGCGCCGACAGGGCCGCGCACGCGGGAGCCAGCAGCGCCAGGGCGAGCGCCAGGCGCGGTGAAATGTAAGCCATGACGGCCTCCTGGTGGCAACTCAGGCGCGCACGGTGCGCGCCGCCTTGCTGATCGAGTAGTGCAGCGACGAAGGTTGCAGCACCGCGTTGAAGTTGACCGGCTCGGCCGACTTATCGACTTGCAGCGTGGCGTGGATGACGAAGTTGAGGCGGTTGACGCTGCCCTGCTCCATTTCGAGCGACGCGCTCACTGCCTTCAGGCGCGGCTCGTGCTGCTCGATGGCTGCCTTCAGGCTGGCGCAAATGGCGGCGCGGTCGTCCGTGCTGGACAGGCAGAAGCCGGCGAAGTCGATCAGGCCGTAGCTGATGATCGACTTGCGGCTTTCCGGATAGTCGTCCAGCAGGTCTGGCGCGATGCCGAGCCGGGTGTTGAGCAGCGCTTCTAGGTCGCGCGCGACGCTGTCCTTGAGCTGTTCCATCGACAGCCGCGTGACGGTCGACGGCGCGCCGCCGGCGCCGGCCTGCGGTCGATCGCCGAACAGGCGGTCGAGCAGGCCGGGGGCGAAGCCTTTGGCCGACACCGCCGTCACACCACCTTGTTGGTGGCCAGGTCCCAGCCGCCGGAAGTGTTGCCGCCCGAGCCGCCGCCGACCTTCTGCTGGGTGTACTTCCATTTCACCTTGGAGAACTTCAGGCCCATGCTCTCGGTAAGGATGTCGCCTTCCGCCACCGCCGGGCTGACGTCGCCGATCAGCACATTTTCCAGCTCGATCTCGAAGTACTTGATGCGCTCGCCCTTGCCGTCGGCGCGCATGAATTCGAACTTCGCCTTCGGGATCGTCTTGCCCGACGAGCAGGTCTGCAGCAGGATCGGCGTCGACAGGTCGGCCAGCTTGGAGATGCTGATCTCGCTGTGCTCGCAGCGCTCGGCGGTGTGGCCGCCGCCGGTCGACGCGGTCGCCGACTTCGGCTGCGACACCGACCAGGTCACCGATTTGCATTCGATCCAGTCCTTGTGCTTGTCGTCGGTCGATTCGCCTTTGATGCCATCGATTTGCAGGTATACGTCAATTGCCATTTTTCGCTCCTAGTTGGATGGGGGGACTGGTTCTAGTTTTTGGTCGATTGCGGCAGTTCCGCCACCAGGCGCAGCGACACCGACAGCTCGTCGAGCTGGAAGTGCGGACGCAGGAACGACACCGCGCGGTACACGCCGGGCCGGCCCGGCACTTCCATCACCTGCACGCTCGCTTCACGCAGCGGGAACTGCGCCTTCTGCTCCTGGCTGGCGTTATCGTCGAGCAGCACGTACTGCGTCAGCCAGCGGTTGAGGAACTCCTCGACGCTGGAAGCGGCCGAGAAGCTGCCGATTTTGTCGCGCATCATCGCCTTCATATAGTGCGCGATGCGAGACACGGCGAAGATGTACTGCAGCTGCGACGACAGCACCGCGTTGGCATTGGCCGCCTCGTTGGCGTACTTCTTCGCCTTTTGCGCCGACTGCGCGCCGAAGAACGCGGCGTACGAGGTGTTCTTGCAGTGCACCAGCGAGATGAAGCCCAGGTCCGACAGTTCCTTCTCGCGGCGATCGGTGATGGCCAGCTCGGTCGGGCATTTCAGCGCCACTTCGCCTTCGTCGGTCTTGAAGGTGTGGGTCGGCAGGTCTTCCACCAGGCCGCCGCCCTCGACGCCGCGGATCGCCGCGCACCAGCCGAAATCCTCGAAGGCGCGCGTCAGCTTGCTGGCGAACGCGTAGGCGGCGTTACACCACAGGTACTTCTGGTGGTCGGTGCCATCGACGTCCTCGACGAAGTTGAAGCCGTCGACCGTCATGCCGTCGGCCGGGTTGAACGGCAGGCGACCGAGAAAGCGCGGCAGCGTGATGCCGACATAGCGCGCGTCCTCGGATTCGCGGAATGCCTTCCACTTGGCGTATTCGGCCGTGTCGAACACCTTGGCGAGGTCGCGCGGCTTGCCAAGGTCACCGTAAGTCTCGATGCCGAACAGCTCCGGCGAAGCGGCAGTGATGAACGGCGCGTGGCTGGCCGCGGCCACGTGCGACATCTGCTCGAGAAAATAGATGTCTTCGGGCTGGCGGGTGATCTCGAAGTCGCCGATCAGGGTGCCGTACGGGGCGCCGCCGAAAGTGCCGAATTCTTCTTCGTAGACCTTCTTGAAGATCACGCTCTGGTCGAATTCGAGGGCCGACTGGAAGTTCTTGACCAGTTCCTTCTTGGTCGCATTCATCATGCGGATCTGCTGGTTGGTGCCGGAGGTGTTCTTGACCAGGTACTGCAGGCCGGTCCAGCTGCGTTCGAGCTTCTGGAATTCGGGTGCGTGCATCACCGCCGACAGCTGCATCGAGATCATGCGGTCCAGTTCCGCGACGCGGGCGTCGAGCGTGGCCGACAGATTGTCCGACATAACGACCGTGCCGTCCATGACCTGGCTGACCAGTTCGGAGATGATGTCGCGTGCGCGCTCATGTTCGCTGGTCGACTTGGCCACCCGGCTTTGCTCGACGATCTGGTCGAGCAGGCTCGTTTCCAGTTCCATCGGCGCGTTGATTTTTTCAAGCATGGCGGCCATGTTATTTCGCTCCCACTTTGGCGGCCTTGTGCAGGCTGCTCAGCTTTTCGGTATTGGTCAGCACTTCCGACAGGATGTCTTCGAGCTTGTCGTTCCCGGCCAGCTTGTTGCGCAGGTCGGCCAGCTTGGTGCGCGCTTCGAGCAGGCCATTGAGCGGCGCCACCTGGCGCACCACCGATTCAGGCCGGAAGTCGTCCATCTCCTTGAACTGCAGCTGGACGCCGAATTCGCCGCCCTCCTCGCTCAGGTGATTCTTGACGCGGAACGTCGCCACCGGCGCCACGCCGCCGAGAACCTCGTCGAAATTGCCGCTGTCGACGTTGACGAAATTGCGGTCCTTGAGGGACTTCTTGCCGACCGCCGGATCGCTGCCGAAGTCACCGATCACCCCGACCACGAAGGGCAGTTCCTTGTTTTCGAGGGCGTCGCCGATTTCGACGTCGTACGTCATCTGCACGCGCGGCGCGCGTACTTTCTGCAGGCGTTTCTGCACGCTTTCTTTCTTGGCCATGTGGACTCCGAGAGTTACGGGACTAGGGCCGGCGAGTGCCGGCCCGGGAATTAATTGAGGCCGCAGAACGGACCGCTGCACTTGATGGCTGGAACCGCAGCCGGCGCCGCCGCCCTGATGCCGGCAGCGCGCGGCTTCTCGTCGCGTTTGACCGGCACGATCGGGCCACCGAGCTTGGTATGCAACAGCGTCGCCAGGTCTTGGGCCTCGCTGCGCACCGAACCGGAGAAGCCGTTTTTCTGGGTCAGGTCGCCGAGCGCCTTGCTCGATACGCGCAGGCCGCTGACGGCGACCAGGCTGTAAGCGAGCATGTCGTCGGGGTCGCGCTCGATCGCCTGCAGGCCGGCGACGATCGCTTCGCCATAATTCTTGTCGTCGAAACGCAGCTGGGACATGCGCAGCCACGGCGACTTGTCGGTGGGGTGCGCCACCGTCGCCGCCTTCAGGATGCTGTAGGCCTGATCGGTGCGGCCGGCCTTGACGGCGGCGTCGGCGTCGGCCATGGCGTTGGCCATTGGTGCCGGCTTCGGTGCCGGCGCCGGCGCGGTGCTGGCGCACCCGGCCAACACGGCGATACTCAGAATACTTGTCAACACGCGCTTCTTGATCATGGGGTTCTCCGTTGCCGTTGGTCCAGACAACATTATTGGACAAGGAAATCGCCAGTTCTTGCGCTTGATCAAAGTTCCCGGCGGTATCTTTTTTGTAGGCAATTCGCTTAAAAATTTGCGCTAGCGCACAAGAATGCGGTCGACTTACCGCAAGCTAGGCGTTTCCCTCAACCATCATTTTGCGAGGCGTACATGCACCCACAACCTATGGCGTTTGCATCATGACCCAGCACGTAGACCGACGCGCCGCGCCGACCCTGCTGGCCAACCGCGGCGCCGGCGGCAACGAGCCGCAAAGCCTGGTCGACCTGATGTACGAAGGCTTCTACGCCCTGTACCTGCTCAAGAATGGCTGCGGCCCGCAGGACCAGGCCGGCTTCGCCGAACACATGACGCGCTTCCTGGCCGACGTCGATCGCCATGCCAAGACGCTGGCGGTCAACGCCGACGACGTCCATTCGGCCAAGTACGCGTTCTGCGCGGCCGTCGACGAGATCATCCTGCGCTCGCAATACGGCATACGCGAAGAATGGCAGACGCGCCCGCTGCAACTACGCCTGTTCGGCGACCAGCTGGCCGGCGAACACTTCTTCCAGCGGCTCGAGGACCTGCGCGCGCGCGGCAGTGCCCACCTGCAGGCGCTCGAGGTGTTTCACATGTGTCTTTTGTTGGGGTTCCAGGGCCGCTACGCGCTCGACGGCGAGGACAAGCTGAATTTCATGTGCGCCACGCTCGGCAACGAGATTGCCCGCATGCGCTGCAAAAGCCGCGGCTTCGCGCCGCACGCCGAGCGGCCCGACCAGATCTCCAACAAGCTGCGCAGCGACCTGTCGCTGTGGGTGCTGACGGCGGTGTTCGCGCTGGCCGGCCTGGGCGCCTACATCGGCTTTCGCGCCGGCCTGGGTCATGCCACCGGCACCGCGCTGGCCGGCTACAACGACATGGTCAAGCTGCCGCCGCGCGCGGCCAGCGTGACCATCACCCTGCCTTGACTACTGCACCACCTTGAACTCGATCCGACGGTTGCGCGCGCGGCCGTCGGCGCTGCGGTTGTCGGCCACCGGCCGGTCCGGCCCTTCGCCCGACACCGCGATCGATTCCGCCTTGATTCCCTTGGCCGTGACGTAAGCCTTCACCGCTTCAGCGCGCGCCTGGCTCAGCGACAGGTTGCTGGCGCGGGCGCCGGCGTTGTCGGTGTGACCGATCAATTCGACCTTCTTGTCCTTCAGCTTGAGCAGCGCAACACTCATCTGGTCGAGGATGGCGCGGCCCGAATCGGTCAGCGTCGCCTTGCCCGACTCGAACTCGATGATGCGGTTGGCCAGTGCGGCGTCGAGCACTGACTGTTCCGACGCCGCCACCCGCAGCCCGTTGTTGACGGTGTAATTTGGATTGAGGCTGGCCGCCAGGTCGGTGGCGATCTGCAGGCGCGTCGGCTCGCTGGCGACGTCGCCGCGCAAGCTGACCGCGCTGCCATCGACTTTCAGCTGGCCGTGGCTGACCAGCTTCAGGTTCGGCCCGACCAGCTTGGCCAGGTACTCATTCCAGTTCGGCGGCGCCGCCACCGGGCCGACCGTCAGCTGGTCGACCACGCGCTCGGTGCCGAACACCTGGCGCAGGCGCGCCAGCAGCGCGGCCTTGCTGGCGTCGTCGGCCAGCATGCCGCTGGCGACGATCGGCGGCAGCGGCGCGGCAGCGGCTGCGGGAACTGCGGGCGTTTGCGCGCATGCGGTGACGGCGGCCAGCCAGGCGGCCGCGGACAAGACGATTTTCTTCACTGGGCGACTCCGATGAAAGTATCGAGGAATAGTTCGCGTGCCATTTTCAGCGGCAGCTGCGGCTGGTCGAGGTAGCTCGCCAGCGCACGCACGTCGATGTCGACGCCGACCTGCTCGTCGACCCAGCCGGTGTCGGCAAAGCTGACCTGCTGGTCGCGGCCGACCAGCGGATCGATGATGGCATGCAGGCAGGCGACGCAGGCGTCACAGAAACCAACTACCAGCACCGGCCGCATTTCGAGCTCGGTGACAAACAGCACCAGGTCAAGATCGGCCTGGCGCAGGAACGGCGCGATCAACTCCATCCAGAATGCCGCCACCGCCGCGCGCGCGCCTGGCGCATCGGGCAACGGCAGCAACAGGCTCTTTTGCAGGTCGGCCGCCCCGCTGTGCATTACCGGCTGCAGCAGCAGGCCAAGCGCCAGCACCAGCTCGCGCACGTCGGCGCGTCCCAGCAGCGCGGCCAGCGAGCCGACCGTGCCGGTGGCGAGAAATGCTGTCAGCGCGGCGCCGCAGTTGTCGTCCGGCGCCAGCACGGTGTCGGCGATTTCCTGCAGCGGCGAGGCCGGATCGCCCGCGCCGACCACCTTCGGCGCGGTCGCCGCAAAGAAGGCGAACAGCGGATCGAGCGCCAGCGGGCATTGCGACACGAAAGCGGCCGGATCGGCCACCTCCAGCGTGCGCATCATCAGGAACGGAAAGCGGCGTCCTGACTGATCGCGGCTGGCCACGATGTGGCCGGCGATGGCATGGCGCCGGCGCGGGCCGACGAAGGCGAAGTTGACCGGCGCCAGCGCGTCGTAGTGAATCTTCCAGCGCGCGTCGTCCGGCAGCCGCGTCATCACTTCGGCCAGCCAGTCGTCGAGCACGCCCATCAGCTCAGGGTCCGGCGCCAGCTTGATGAAGTCGCTGTGCGACGGCACCTTGCCGAAGTAGCCGAAGCGTTCCTGCATGGCGCGGCTCATTGCGCACCGCCGTTGCCGGCGGCGGCGATAATGGCGCCGCCCGGCGCGGCGACGTCGCGCCCGACGATCGCCAGCGGCAGCCGCAGGCCGCGGAAGCCCTGGCTGGCGGGGGTGCTGGCGGTATTCGGATCGCTGACAACCTTCAGCTCCACTGCCACCGTCACCGCGCCGTTATTCCAGCGCAATTCGTTCCAGCGGTCGCCCTTCTTCTTGCGCACTGCCGCGGCCAGCATCTTCTCGAGGCCCTTGTCGGTCGTATCGTTACACAGTTCGACCGTGCGCCCGTCAACCGTGACCGCACTGACGCGGGCGCCATGCACGCCTTGCGGCCCGGGATAGACCATGTTGGTCCACGCCGGCGGCGTATTCCGGTAGCGCATCTGCTGGCCGTCGATGTCGACGGTGAATTCGGCGATGCCTGGACCTTGCAGCGGCAGCAGCTGGAACACCGTCTGCGGCGCCGCCGCCGCCACGCCGTTGGCCGACAGCGGCGCGATCCAGCCGGGGAAGCTGGCCACCGCTTGCGGCGCCAGCGAAATGCCGATGTCGGCCCAGGTGCGCGCGGCCAGCACGTCGCCGCGCCGCACCACCAATGGCCCCATCGACGTGTTGACGAACTTGGCGATCGCGCCTTCGGGGCCGAATACCTGGGCGATTTCAGCCGCGGAGGCCTCCGGCGCACCGGGCACGAACGGCGCCTTGGCAGCGAGCGCCTTCTGGAACGGGTCGATGACCTGCGCCCGCCAGGTCTTGTTCAGCTCAGCCTCGCTCGGCATCACGATCACCGCGAAGGTCTGGATCAGCGGGCGCACCAGGATCGGCCGCAGCGCCATCTTCTGGCTGTCGGTCATCCCGGTCAGCATCTGCTCGTCGACATACTTCAGCGCGTCCGACAGCTCCGAGCCGCTGCCTTCCAGCGTCTGCTGCATGAACTGCTTGGCGCCCGGCCCTGGATCGCCCTGGTTCTTCAGCTGGTTCAGGCGTCCGCGCAGGCGCGACAGGTTGTCCAGGTAACCGCCCATCAGCGATGCCTGCTTCTCGCGCAGCCCGACCAGCCGCGCCACGCCGGCAAACTCGCGCCCGATCGGCCCCATCACCGGCGCCTCGCTGCGCGTCCTGCCGGCGTCCGGCGGCAGGTCGGCGATGTTGCGCGCTTCGCTGGGCGCGCGCCGCAGGATCGACTCCTTGAACCACACGAACAGACCCTTCTCGACCTTCGCCATGCTCGAACTGGCGGCCGACGGGTTGTCCCACGACGTCTCCTGGTAGATCGCATTGAGCAGCTTGGCCAGCGGCGACGTCTGCGGATCGCCCAGCCGGTTCATCGCCTGGATGCCGCCCTCAAAATTGCCCAGATCGGCCACCGTGACGCCCTGCACGAACTTGAGCCACTCGCGCGTGTAGTCGGCCTTGTACAGTTCGGTCAGCGATTTCTGGATCTGCTCCGGACTGCCTTCCAGCGTCAGGTCGTCCTTTACCGCCGTCTTCAAGACCCAGTCGGTGCTTTGCAGCTCCTTGTTGGACGCCTCGCGGATCGCGCCGATGACGAACTTCTCCCACGCCTCGCGGGTGAACGCGCCCGGCACCGCGTAGCTGCCTGCCATCAGCGACTGGTCTTGCTCGCCGACGATGCGCGCCACCGTGACGGCCGAAAAACGGGTCGCGGCGCGCGCCTTGATGTCGGCATATACCCGTTCGCGCGCCGGCGTGCCGCGCACCACGCGCCGCAGGTTTTCGCGCGCGCCGTCGAGCAGGCCCAGTTTGGGCGTCAGCTGCGGCCAGGCCGGATCGGCGATCTGGGTCAGGTGAAAGCTCATCAAACGCTCGGCGCTGCGGATCATTTTTTCCTTCGGCATCGCACCGCGGCTTGCCTCCAGCCAGCCACGCCAGAAGCGGGTCAGCTGGTCGTTCAGGTGACTTGGCTCGGCGCGGCTCTTATCGGCCAACATCAGATACGTCTTCAGCGCGTTGTACGCATCGGTGACGTTGGTCGGCGACGCGTCCTGGTACGGCTGGCCAGGCTTGGCGGCAGCCGCCGGCGCCGGCGCCGACGGGTCGAGCTGCGCGGCGTTGGCGTTCATCTCCGTCAGCAGCGATTCAAGCGCCGCGCCAACCGGCTGCAGCATGATCTCGCGCACGCCGCCAAAATACTCGTCGCGCAGCTTGCGCTCGAGCGCCTCACCCTGGTACAGGCCGAAGCCCAGCATCCACGGCTTGCTGGCGCGGTATTTTTCCAGCTGCTCGATGCGGTCCTGCAGGATCTCCAGCGCTTCCAGCCGCGATTGCAGGTCGGCGCGCTTTTCCTGCAGCCGCACTACCTTGTCGAGGTCCGCCTGCACGTTCGCCACCAGCTGGCGGTTGCCCATGTACGACCAGCTCCACAGGCCCAGCGAGCAGCCGAGCAGGATGGTGGCGGCGAAGAACGCGCCATACTTGAAGCGGGCGCTGTTCGGATTGGTATAGCGCGTCACCAGTTCCTTGTCGGCGAAAATCACCTTGCGGAACAGGTCGAGCAGGAAGTAGCCGCTCTGCTCCTCCGCTTCGCCGGCCTGCTGCTCGCGCAACTCGAGGTCGAAGCGGCTGGCCACGCGTTTCGACGACTGGTTTTCCACACTGCCTTCCTGCAGCGCGCTGGTGAAGTAAAAGCCGCGGAACACCGGCTTGAACTGGTAGGTATTCTCTTCGAACAGCGTCGCCAGGAAGGCGCGCAGCGGGGTCTTGATCGACGCGAATTCGAGCGGGAAGGTGAACACGCCAGGCCGCATGCGCGCGCTGCGGTTGCCGGCCATGCTGGCCAGGCTCATTTCCTTCAGGCCGTCGTGCAGCTCGTCGAAGTGCTGGTCGAAGAACGCCAGTACGTCCGGGCTGGTGCTGCGCCGGTTGAAGCGCATGGTCGCGCCCCACACACGATCACGCTCGGTGCGTTCGGTGTCGTGGAAAAAATCGGCGAAGCCGGCGATCAGGTCGGCCTTCGTAAACACCACGTACACCGGCGCGTACACACCCAGTTTTTCGGTCAGCTCCTGTACCCGCGTGCGCAGGCTCTTGGCCAGGTCGATCGACTTCTTCGGATTGGTGCCCATCAGTTCGGCGACGCTGACGCAGATCAGGATGCCGTTGATCGGCGCGCGCCGGCGGTATTTGCGCAGCAGTGCGAGAAAGCTGAACCACTCGGCGCGGTCGGCGTCCACCGTCGAATAGCGCCCGGCCGTGTCGAGCAGGATGCCGTCGGTGGTGAAGAACCAGTCGCAGTTGCGCGTTCCCGCCACCCCCTGCACCGCCTTGGTGCCGGCGATCGGAAACTGCAGCCCGGAGTGGCCGACCGCGCTGCTCTTGCCGGCCGCCGGATTGCCGATGATCATGTACCACGGCAGTTCGTACAAGGCCGCCGCGCCGCTGTTCAAGCCCAGCTTCGAGGTCTTGATCGTGGTGATGGCTTGCAGCATGCTCTTGCGCAGCACCGCCACTTCGCTGCCGCTGGCCTGGGCGGCCGCTTCGGCACTGGCCGGCGCCACCGTCTCGCCGAGCAATGTTGCCGAGCGGCGCCGGTAGAAATAGCGTGCGCCCCAGTACAGGCCCCAGCCGGCCAGCAGCGCCAGCGCGGCCACCCCCGCCCAGATTGCAGCGACCTCGAGGGTATCTGCGCCAAGTAACAAGAATGCCGCGAGTGCGGCCAAGCCGATCACGCCGAGTACGCGGCTATCGGTGAGGAACTGCCAAAGTCGAGCCATGGTCGGGAGCGTCCGTGAGGGTTGGAAACAAAGTCCGGCAGGCAATGTTGGCACCATTGGCCCCGCTGAAATTTGTTCCAGAACAAACCTTGACCAGCGTTCGACCTATTTGCGCATCACCCCGCGCAGCCGCAATTCGGTATGTCCGAAGTCCATCATCGTCCAGCGCCCGCCCCAGGTCAGGCCGAGCGACTCGGCGACTTCGCCGTACAGTTTGTAGCCGCGCATCGCCCACGGATCCTTCTCCGATATGATCAGCTTGCCGTCGCGCCAGAAAGCGCAGTCGGCCGCCAGGCCGTACTGGTGCCAGCTCTGGAAGGCGCCCGCGTTGGTGACGTTGCTGCCCATGCTCGCCAGCAGGTTTTGCCGCGCCGGACTGCGATATCCCTCCAGCAAGGCCATCTCGTACCCATGCTTTTCTTTCATGATCTTGAAGGCCATCAGCAAGCGCTGGCTGAAATCCGGGTTCAGCTGCTTCCAGTTTCGCGACGCGTCGACCAGCATCGGCCGCACCAGTTCGACTTCCAGCGTGGTGAACGCGACCGGCGGCAGCGCCACCGGCGGCGCCAATTGTTCTCCCTGCAACAACGCAGCGATCTGTTGGTCCGGTGCGTCGATGCGGGCCTCATAGCCGGGCAGCATTCCGGGATTGCTCATCAACAGCGCCAGCATCGATGGCACCACCACCAGCGTGGCCCCGGCGCCAAACAGCAGCGCGTGCCGGCGGACGAATTTGAGCCGATGGGCGCACCAGCGCCGCACGTCGCGCACGGGCGTTGCCGGCGGCCCGCCGCGCGGCTGCTGCCAACGCGCCGCCCGCTGGTCCCAGCGCCGGCCCATGCCGCTCCTCACCTGGCCGAGAAAGTCTCGTCCCGAAGGAAATAGCACAAGCCAGATACCGCTGCACGCCAAACAAAAGTACACAAGTGCGATAAAGATCAGCATGGCGTTCCCTGGATTGTTTCTAATCGGAAGTCAGAAGTCTTTATCTTAGGAGTAATATCGTGCGCCCTCCCGACGAAAATCAAAACGGCTCCACGCGACCGAATTTCATGTCGGCTACGCGCCGCGCGTATGCCGGCGACGACAACATCCTCGCCCGCCTCGAGCGCGATGCCAGGCGTGGCAAATCCGGCAAGTCCGGGTCGTGGAAGCATGCAACGCTGGCCTGGTGCATTCTGGCCAGCGTGCTGGTGATCGCGCTGATCGGCACGCTCGCCTCGCTGGCGCGCGACAACATGACGGCGCCCAAGCAGGGCGCCGACCCCAAGCCCGATCCTTTTGCCAGCAGCGTGCGCGGCGGTTTCGCCCCGCTGCCGGTCCCGTCACCCAGCCGCAGGCTCGGCGCCAACGTCTACGACGTCCCGCCGGAGCCGTCCCTGTTGCCGCCGATGGTGATGCTCAAATCCACCCCGGCCGCCGCGAAAAGTCCCGCCAAGGCGGCCGACCCAACGCCGCCACCTGTGCGCGCCGCCAGGCCCGTCAAAGCGCCACCCGAGCGGCTGGTGGCCGCGGCCAGGCCGGCGCCGGCGCGTGTGGCCCCGGCTGCAGTGCGGCAGTCAACGCCGCGCATTGCCGCGGCCCCGCTGCGTCCAAGGAAGGCGCCGCCGCCGGCATCGCCGCCGGTTGAACCGACCGCCGTCGACAGCGACGTTGCACTATTGTCAGCAATTATCATGCACGCCAGCCGCCACTCCGCCGAGCGCGAGAAGATGGAAGCAGCACGTTGCGGCCCCGGCAAGAAGTGTCCGCCGTCCGATGCCTTCCCGTCGCTGAAAGCCACAGACTAGGCCTCGCGCATCGGATTTCGCTGGGGCCGGCCGGCTTCCTCGGTTATACTGTATATAAGCACAGTACAGCACCAGGAAGTCCGGCCGGCCACAATGATCAAAGTCCTAGAAAACCAGTTCTACTACCTGGACAATTTCCAGCGCGTACTGGACTGGATCGGCGAGCGTTACAGCGACCTGCTGGCCGACGATGAGAAAGCGTTCCTCAGCCTGTTCCCATCGTTGCCGCAGCCGTCGCGCGCGCTGTTCGTGCGCATGGTCATGCGCAAGGGAACGCTGTTCCGCGCCAGCAAGCTTAGCTATGCCGAAATCGGCTGCGCTGTCGAGGCCGCGCGCCACCTGCCGGCCACCTGGATCGAGCCCGACCCCGTGCTCTCGCTCGATTCATTGTTCGAGCTCCTGTCCAAGCCCGAGATTGGCACCGTCTTCCAGTTGTCGCTGCATCAAAAAAACGCGCGCAAATCCGAGCAGCTGGCCGCCTTGCGCGCCGGCTTTGGCGCCGCACGCAAGTTCTCTGCCTGGCACCGCGACTGTACCGACCAGGTGTTCCACATCCTGGTCAAGTCGCTGTGCGACCGCCTGCGCCTTATCTTCTTCGGCAACTTCCGCCAGGACTGGACCGAATTCGTGCTGTCCGACCTTGGCGTCTACCGCTACGAGCAGGTCGAGTTTTCGCCCGCCTCGCGCGGTTTTCGCAGCCGCCGCGACATCGACCACTACCTCGAACTGCACCACTGCAAGGAACGCTTCCAGGCCAGCGCCACCGCCGAAGACGTGTTGCGCTCGCTGCCGTCCGGCGAGTTCGAGAACGACTGGCTCAACAGCCGGCGCGAGCGGCTGCTGTTCCAGGTCGCCCAGCACTACGAAAAAATGAAGGACTGGAGCCACGCCTATAGCCTGTATGCGCGCTGCAGTTTCCCCGGCGCTCGCGGCCGCGCCATCCGCGTGTTGGAGAAGAACAAACAATTTGCGCTCGCTTACCAGATGCTCATCGCCGCCCAGCGCGCGCCCGAAAGCGAAGCCGAACGCCAGCTGCTGCTGCGCATCTCGCCGCGCCTGACGCGCCAGCTGGGACGTCCCACCACGCGCGCGCCGCGCAGCCCGGCCGTGTCGACGCTCGAGTTGCGCCTGCCGATGCCCGCCGCCCAGTGGTGGGTCGAAGGCGTTGTGCGCGACCACCTGGCGCGCGCGGACGCGCCCGTGTTCTACGTCGAGAACGCGCTGATCAACGCCCTGTTCGGCCTGTTGTGCTGGCGCGCCGTCTTCAGCGCCATTCCCGGCGCCTTCTTCCACCCGTTCCACCGCGGCCCGGCCGACCTGTACAGCCCCGACTTCCACCAGCGCCGCGCCGCCGAATTTGCCGCCTGCCTGGCCGAACTCGATGGCGACGGCTGGCGCGACACCATCCGCGCCAACTTCGCCGTCAAGCGCGGCATCCAGTCGCCGTTCGTCGCCTGGGACGCCATCGACGCCGACCTGCTCGAACTGGCGCTGGCCTGCATCCCCGCCGTCCACCTGAAGAAAATGTTCGAGCGCATCCTGCTCGACGTCCAGGCCAACCGCACCGGTTTCCCCGACCTGATCCAGTTCTGGCCCGCCGAACGGCGCTACAACATGATCGAAGTGAAGGGGCCCGGCGACCGGCTGCAGGACAACCAGGTGCGCTGGATCGCCTACTGCGCCACGCACCAGATGCCAGTTTCCGTGTGCTACCTGCAGTGGCTGGAGCCGGCCGCGTGACGCTTGGTGCCAACTACGTCGTCGCCGTGCGTGCGCTATGCGAATTCACCGCCAAGGCCGGTGACCTCGACCTGCGCTTCACGCCCTCGCCCACCGCCTTGGAAGGCATCGCCGGCCACGCGGTCGTCACCGGCCGGCGCGGCCCGGCGTACCAGGCCGAAGTGAGTCTGTCGGGCGCACACGGGCCGCTGCTGGTGCGCGGGCGCGCCGACGGTTACGATCCCGACCAGAACCTGCTCGAAGAAATCAAGACCTACCGCGGACGCCTCGACAGCCTGCCGGAGCGCCACCGCCACCTGCACTGGGCGCAGCTGCGCGTGTACGGCCACCTGCTGTGCAAGAAACTCGGCCTCGATTCGGTCAACCTGGCGCTGGTCTACTTCGACATCGGACGCCAGACCGAAACGCTGCTGCGCGAAACGGCCAGCGCCGTTGAACTGGCCGCGCAGTTCGCCGCCCAATGCGACCGGTTCGTCGACTGGGCCGGGCGCGAACTGGCGCACCGCGAAGCGAGAAACAGCGCGCTGGCCGGCCTGCAGTTCCCGCATCCGCAATTTCGCCCCGGGCAGCGCCACCTGGCCGAGACCATCTTCCGCGCCAACAGCAGCGCACGATGCGTGCTGGCGCAGGCGCCGACCGGCATCGGCAAGACGGTCGGCACCTTGTTCCCGGTGTTGAAGGCGGCGGCCGCGCAGAAGCTCGACAAGGTCTTCTTCCTCGCCGCCAAAACGCCTGGCCGGCAGCTTGCGCTCGATGCGCTGGCGACGATCCGTTCCAGCCCGATTCCCCTGCGAGTGCTCGAACTGGCCGCGCGCGACAAGGCCTGCGAGCATCCCGACAAGGCCTGCCACGGCGACTCCTGCCCGCTGGCCAAGGGCTTCTACGATCGCCTGCCGGCCGCGCGCAGCGCCGCCGCCGACCTGCCGGTGCTCGACCGCGACACGCTGCGCACCACGGCGCTGGCGCACGACGTCTGCCCCTACTACCTCGGCAGCGAAATGGCCAAGTGGGCCGACGTCATCGTCGGCGACTACAACTACTATTTCGATGGCGGCGCGATGCTGTACGCGCTGACGGTGGCCAACCAGTGGCGTGTCAGCGTGCTGGTCGACGAAGCGCACAACCTGGTCGCGCGCGCGCGCTCGATGTATTCGGCCGAGCTCTCGCGCGGCGCCTTGCGCGGCGCCCGCGCGGTGGCGCCGTCGCTGCTGAAAAAAGCGCTCGACCGCGTATCGCGCAATTGGACCGAACTCGATAAGCAGTCTGCCGCGCCTTACCAGGTCATGCCGGCGCTGCCCGACAAGCTGCTCGCCAACCTGCAGGGCGCGGCCAGCGAGATCACCGAATTTTTGGCCGAGAACCCGGCGCCGCTCGATCCGGCCTTGCAGCGCTTTTACTTCGATGCGCTGAACTTCGCACGGCTGTCGGACACCTTCGGCGCCCATTCGCTGTTCGACGTCTCGCGCGACGCCGCCCACGGCTCCACGCTGTGCATCCGCAATATCGTGCCGGCGCCGTTTCTCAAGCCGCGCTTTGCGGCCGCCCATTCGAGCGCGCTGTTTTCGGCCACGCTTAGTCCCTGGCACTATTACAGCGACGCCCTCGGCATGCCGGACGACACCGCGTGGATCGACGTCGAGTCGCCGTTTTCAAAAGACCAGCTCCAGGTTCACGTCGTCAATAGCATCTCGACGCGCTTCCAGCACCGCGCCCGCTCGGTCGCGCCGATCGCCGAACTGGTGGCGCGCCAGTACGCCGAGGCGCCGGGTAACTACCTGGCGTTTTTCAGCAGCTTCGATTACCTCGAACAGGTCGCACGCGAGTTCGGCGAGCAGCATCCGGCGATCCCGATGTGGCGGCAATCACGCAAGATGGACGAGGCCGAGCGCGCGGCCTTCCTCGCGCGCTTCGCGGTCGACGGCCGCGGCATCGGCTTCGCGGTGCTTGGCGGCTCGTTCGGCGAAGGCATCGACCTGCCCGGCGCGCGACTGATCGGCGCGTTCATCGCCACGCTCGGGCTGCCGCAAATGAACCCGGTCAACGAGCAGGTGCGCCAACGCATGGAGACCACCTTCGGCGCCGGCTACGACTACACGTATCTGTACCCCGGCATCCAGAAAGTGGTGCAGGCGGCCGGCCGCGTGATCCGCACCACCGATGACAAAGGCGTCGTCTACCTGATCGACGACCGCTTTGCGCAGGCCGACGTGCAGGCGCTGCTGCCGCGCTGGTGGGGACTGGTGGCGTAGCTACTATCCCAACAACGCCCGCAGCTTCTGATACCCGCTGCGGCTGATCGGAATGCGCCGCCCATCCTGCAGCACCGCCGCGTGGCTGTCCTTCCCCGCCGGCTCGATCCTGCTCATGCGCTCCAGGTTGACGATGTACGAGCGGTGGATCCGCACGAAGCGAGCGCCATCGAGCTGCGCCTCCAGTTCGGCCAGCCGCTGGTTCTTCAGCCACGCCTTGCCGCCGGCGCTGATCTGCACGTAGTCGTCCTGCGCCTCGATGTAGTCGATGTCGGCCGCCGCGATCACGTGCACCTTGGCGCCGTCGCGAATCAGCACCCGCTCGAGCGGCGCATTGCGCCTGGCCGCCTCCTGCAGCACGCCCTCCAAAGCCGGCGCCGGCGCACCACGCGCATGTGCCAGCGCCACGTCGAAGCGCTGCTGGCTGAACGGCTTGAGCAGGTAATCGACCGCGTGCACCTCGAACGCCTTGATCGCGTACTGCTCGTAAGCGGTGACGAAGATATAGCGGGTCGAGGCGCCGGCCAGCTCCAGCACTTCGAAGCCGTTCAGCTTCGGCATCTGAATATCGAGGAACACCAGGTCCGGCGCCAGTTCGGCGATCGCCTTGACTGCCTCGAAGCCGTTGGCGCACTCGCCGACGATCTCCACGTCGGCATGCGCGCCCAGGTATTCGCGCAGCACACCGCGCGCCAGCTGTTCGTCGTCGACGATAATCACCCGCATCTCACGCTCCCTGGCTTTCGGCTGGCAGCGTCAGCTCCACCCTGAACAGATTCTCGCGCCGCGACCAGTGCACCGCGGCCTGCTCGCCATACGCCCCCGCCAGGCGCTGGCGCACGTTGGCAAGGCCGATGCCGTGCCGCGTCGCCGCCGGCAGGTCCGCATCGACGTCGTTCTCCACTGCCAGGCGCAACATCGCGCCGGCGCGCGTGGCGATGATCCGCACGGCCCCGCCTTCGGTCAGATTGCCGATGCCGTGCTTGACCGCGTTCTCGACCAGCGGCTGCAGGATCATCGGCGGCAGCAGGCAGGCCAGCGCCTCGCCCGACACCTGCTGCTGTACGGTCAGGCGCTCGCCGAAGCGCACCTGCTCGATGGCCAGGAAATCGAGCGCCATGGTCAGCTCCGCCGCGAGCGTGACCTTGCGGTGCGCTTCCAGTCCCAGGCTGTGGCGAAAAAATTCCGCCAGCTGCAGTGTCATCGCGCGGGCGCCGGCCGGATTGCTCGACGTGAGCGCGCTGATCGAATTGAGACTATTGAACAGAAAATGCGGATCGATCTGCGTGCGCAGCATGCGCAGCTCGGCGTCCTGCGCCGCCACCTGCGCTTCGAGTTCACGCCGCTCCGACTGGCGCGCCCGCGCCAGTTCGATCGCCAGGTAGTTCCCCAGCGCTGCCAGGCCATACAGCACCACGCCGAGCGCGAACATCAGCACCTTCATCGACGTGGTCATCTCGACCCCGGCCCATTCCTGCCCGCTCGACTGCAGCAGCGCGTTCCACGCGTTGCCAAGGCCGGTCCAGCCGGCCGACGCCATCAGCGCGCTGACGCAGAACACCGCCAGTATCGACAGCCCGCTCTGCTTTTCCAGCGGCCAGGCGCGGCACATGTAATACGCCGAGAAACTGCAGCCGACCGCATACAGCAGCAGCAGCGGGACCGCGAACAGCACGCTGTTGATCCAGCCGGCGCCGGCCGTGCTGGCCACCAGCGCCGACAACATCAGCGCCAGCAGCAGCCAGCCCGATACGTACAGTAGCGTGCCACGCCGGCCGAAGAACGGTCCCTGCATCAGTTGCGCACTTCGACGCCGCCCATGATGGCGTAGCCGCGGATAATCAGGCGCTTGCTGTTGTCCGGCGGCGGCACGGTCTTCTCGGTAAAGCCGCCCATGATTGGCGTGCCGTGCAGGACGACGGTCCAGTCAGGCGGACACTTGATGGTGATCCCGCCCCACATCACGAACACGTTGATCACCGCCTCGGTCTGGATATGGGCGCCACGCATGTCGAGCGCGCAGCCGCCCATGATCGCGGTCACTTCGCCGCCCCTGAAATCCTGGCTGTGGATGCGCCGCTCGAAGCCGCCGAGGATGGCGGTGGCGTTGATCGAGTCGTCCAGCTGCAGCGCCTGGCCCTTCAGCGACGAGCCGACCAGGCGCCGGCTGCTGACCGCGCGGTACAGCACCGAGGCGCCCAGCGCGATCAGAATGAGCGGCCACATCGCGCGCCACGAGAAGTAGATGATGCCCAGCCGGTGCAGCACAATCAGCACGCCGACGAGAATCAGGCCGCTCCCGAGGATGTAGCCGTCCGAGCTGTTGGAGTCGAACAGCTTGAACACGCCGACCATGATCAGCACCATCGGCCAGAACTGCAGCGAACGGCGGAAGTCCCAGATGTTCAGGTTGTCGGCGAGGAACAGCAGCCCCATGCCGATGACCAGGATGCCGAGAATCACTTGGCGCGACATGCTCTTGCTATGGACTTCATTTTTCATGGCTGGACTCCTTGTTCGGTGCATTGACGGCAAAACGCTCGCGGATGAATGGCCTCAACACCAGCGTGATGCCCCACGCGATGATAAGGTATGGCCAGCTGTTGCGAAACGTCATCCCGAACATGTGCTCGAAATTGGCGAACAGCCAGATGCCGATGAAACAGATCCACAAGCCGCTGGTGAAGTCCTGCGCGGTGGGATAGCCGATCATCTTGTTAATGCCGATCACGATCAAAATCAGCGGCCAATAATGCCATAAGTCATGGATGTCCAGGATATCGAGCTGGTCAAGCAGCAGCGCGCCGCCGAGGCCAATCAGCAGCAGCCCCCACATCAGCTGCTTGCGCCAGTAGTAAGAATTTTTGTCGTTCACGGTCGCCTCCTGATAAGAACAGCGCCACGATACCGCGCCCGCATCGGCGGCGACAGCGGTTTTCGGTGAATGGCGGCTGGCAACCGGCGAATGGCGCGCGCGTCGGCCAGTGCCGCCATACATATAGGAGGTGCGGACGCAAAAAAGCCCACACCGTTGCCGGTGTGGGCTGATCGACAGCGAAAACGATCAGGCTGGCGGCAGCGACATTTCCATCGGCTGATTGCGTACCTGGTTGTGATACTTGGCTTTGGCGACGGCTTGCTTGATCAGCTCGCGTGCCTTGTTGGTGCGCTTGATGTCTTTCTTTTCCTGCTTGCCGCGCTGTTGGGCTTCGTCTTTGTTTCCGATTCGCTTGGTCATGGGTAGCTCTCCTGAGTTGATTACTTGTTGTGTAATAATTTTGACATCATGCTGCTTGCCTGCTGTTCCGCACATAGGACGGCACGACGCGACCGTGTAGGAATCGAGGAAGTCAGCTGCGCGTGGTGACGACCTTGAAATCGGCCATCAGCATGCCCCATCCCAGCTGGCGGCGGATTTCTTCCGGGGTCGGTGGCGGTTTCGAATCGCGCGCACGGCGCGCCAGGTATTCACGAACGACATGCTTCGGTGGATGGGTGGTGGTGGGCATGAAATCTCCTGCGTTAGGTCCGTTGCAAACGCTTGCGCGGGTCGAAAAATTCTGGTGCCGATCCTTGAGGCGACCGGCTAACCTGCTGAGGTGTTCGTCTCCTTCTGATGCTGCCGAAAAGGTGCGTCACTCACACAGCTGCATCTTAAGCGCGCCTGATTGGCGCTACCGTACGCTGGCGCACGTTCGCCACATTTTCGATCACACGTCTGTCCCGCAGCCGCTGCACCCCAAGTTCCGGTGTCAGGTCTGACATTCGGACATTTCGTTCCAAAATGTCCGAATGTCAGACCTAACACCGGTTCTTCTGACACCGGTTCTTCGAAAACAAAAAAGGGAGCCGCAGCTCCCCTCTTCTACTGAGGATCTACCGATCAGAACTTGTACTTCAGGTTCAGGTAGAACTGACGGCCGCTGACGTCGAGCTTTTGCGGCTCTTCCTCGCTGTAGCGATACTGCGCGCGGCGTGTGTTGAGCAGGTTGGTCGCATCCAGCGCCAGCACCAGGTTCTTGCTGAGGTTGTAGTTCACCGAGAACGCCAGGGTCGAGACGCCGGCGGCGATCGTTGGCGCCGTTGGCATCGCCACGCCGTTGATCACCGACAGACCCTGGCTGTTGGCGGTCGGCGCCGGCGCCGTGCTGCTGTTGACGTATTCGCCACGGTAGTTGTAGACCAGGCGCGCGCTCATGTTGTCGTTTTCGAAGTAACCGCCGACGTTGGCTGCCCACTCGGAAGCGCCAACCATCGGACGGCCGTCGTCCACTTTCGTCTTCGCTTTGCTGACGTTGGTCTGCACGCCGAAGCCGCCCCACACCGGCTGCTCGAACGCCAGTTCGATGCCGCTGATCTTGGCGCCCTGCTGGCTCGATGTGTTGACGAAGAACGGCTTGACGGTCTGGTCGCGCGGGTCGACCAGGTCGACCGTGATCTGCGACGCGGTGCCGGTCTTGACATAGCCATCGATTTTCGAATGGAAGACGTTGACCGATACCAGCGAGCGCGGCTTGAAGTACCAGGCCCACGCCAGGTCGACGTTATCCGACAGCAGCGGCCGCAGGTTCGGGTTCGGACCGGTGACGGTGCAACCGTTGGCAACGCAGGTCGGCGTGCCGTAACCGGTGCCGAGCACGTTGTAGTTCTGGCGGCCGATGGTGCGGCTGGCGCCGAAACGCACGATCATGTCCTTATCCATCTCGTAGCGCAGGTTCAGACTCGGCAGCACGTTGGTGAAGCTGCGGCTGGTCGGCGTCTTGTAGTACAGCACGCCGCCGTTCGGATTGAACGCCACATTGTCCAGGTAGGACGCGCCGTCGCCGGCGGTGGTGATAGCGGTCGGGTACGCTGCGCACGGCACCGCCGGCTTGCCTGGCTCGGTCCGCTGGCACCGGCCCGCCGGAATCGGCGTCGAAATGTCGGCGTCGACTTGGGTGCGCACGAAACGCAGGCCGACGTTGCCCGACCACTTGTCGGCGTCAAGGTTGGCCATCACGTAGGCGGCGCTCTGGCGCTCGCGCATGTCGATCTCGCTGGCGACGCGGCGCTCGAACTCCGGCGTGGTGGTCTTGGTGATGGCGGCGATGTAAGCCTTCAGCGTTTCCGGCGCGTACGTGAAGCCCGTGTTGTCCCAGTTGCCGTCGCCCAGGCCGTCGCCGAAGTTATCCGGGTACGGCATGATGCCTGACGTTGGCGCCGGCGGCAGGCCACCGCGCTGTGCCGGATTGTAGCGGCCGCTCTTGCGCTTGTGGTCGGAGTAGCGCACGCCCGATTCGATCGACTGCAGGAAGCCCTTGTCGAGCTTGTACTCGGCGTCGAACTGCAGGCTCGCCTCGCGGTCGACCGTCTTGATGCCGGACGCCGCGAGCCCGACCAGCCGGTAGCCGCTGCCGTCCGCGTTCAGGCCAGGCGTGTTGCTGCCGGCGCCGAAGTACTGCGAATCAGGCGGGTTGTCGAGTCCGTTGAGGCCGTAGTGGATGCCGGTGCCGTAGCGGGCGAACGTCATGCCCTGGTCGAGCTTGGTCTTGCCTTCGCCGCGGGTGACGCTGGCCAGGCCCTTGACGGTCAGCTCGCTGTTGACGCGGTACTTGGCGTCGAGATCGAGGAACGAGCTGGTGGCGTTGGCGCCGTCGCGGTAAAAGCCTTCCGAGTTGCCGATGTATTGCGGGGCGGTGCCGGCCGGGTAGACGATGTCGGCGCTTTTCAGCACTTTCAGCGGGTAGCCGTAGATCGACGTTTCATTGACGATGACCGGGTTGCGGATCTGGGCGAACACCTGCTGGCCGCCCGGCAGGCCGGTCGCCGACGTGTTGGCGGCGATGGCGGTGACGCCGCCGACCGGATCGTTCTTACCGAGCAGCATGCTGTACATCGCGCCCGACGTCAGGCGGCCGTGGTTGTTGGCATCCATCGACGAGTAAAAGCCGGTGGCGCTGATGTCGAGGTCCTTGTTCGGCTTGAACTGGACCGACATCATGCCGCCTTTGCGGGCGCGCTCGCCTTCGACAAATTCGGACGACATCGAACCTGGCATGCGCACGCCGTTCAGGTCGGCCGCCTTCAGGCCGGTGCCGGCCAGCGATTCGTCGGTGATGCCTTTCATCGTGGTGGTGTTGATGACGTCCCAGCCGCTGCTGGCGCCGTAGGCGAAGCGCGACGTCGAATCACGCCGGCTGTAGCGCTTTTCCTTGAAGCCCTGGACGATGATGCCCATCGTGCCGGCGTCGTTCTGCCAGGTGGCGTTGGCGTTCAGGTCAGGGGTAATCTTGTCGGGCAGCTGGGCATACGCGGCGCCGATGCTGATCGCGCCACTGAATTTTTCCTTCTGCGACAGCGGCTTGCGCGTCGTCACGTTGATGGTGCCGGCCAGGCCGCCGTCGGCGATGTTCGCCTGCGACGTCTTGTACACGATCGCCTGGTTCAGCACCGACGACGGCATCAGCGACAGGCTGGTGCTGCGGCTGCTCGAACCCTGGTCGGCAACGTACCAGTCGCCGCCGCTGACGGTGTGGCCGTTAAACAGGATCAGCGACATGTCGGGATTGGTGCCGCGCATCGACACTTTTTCCGCTTCGTCGTAGTCGGTACGCACGGCAACGCCGGCCAGGCGCTGCAGCGAGTCGGCCAGGTTCTTGTCGGGCATCTTGCCGACGTCTTCGGCCGTGATGACCTCGACGTTGGCACTCGAATTTTTCTTCACGTTCAGCGACTTCGCCAGCGACGCCCGGATACCGGTCACTTCCACCGTCTGCATCTGGGGTGTGTCCTGTGCTTGCGCCAGGGCCGGCATCGCGGCCAGGCTCAATAGCGCCATCGACACGGCTGCTGCCACCGGCTTCTGTTGAAAGATCATGTTGGGGTCTCCTGATAAACGTTGTTGTGGTAATCGGCGTAGTATTGACGATCGACATTTGGATGAATAATGACTTTGAGTGCTGAAGCCATAACTTCATGGAATATTGGCAATTAATTGGGCAGCCGGACTGGTCCGCGCGATTGAAATTTCGCTTTGCAAAGCAAAGCCGAACAGGTAGCGTGGAGCTTTCTCCATCACAACTATCTCCATGCGACTCGCTTCCCTGCTGTTTATCGCTGCCCTCGGCGGCTGCGCCACAGCGCCTCTGCCCTCCCCTGTGCCGGCACCAGTGCCGGCGCCGCTTCCCGCCCCTGTAGCGGCACCTGTGGCAGCACCTGCCGCCGCGCCGGCGCCGGCGCCACTGGCGCTCGAGTCCCTGCTGCAAAAGCCGATTTACCAGATGACGCCGGCCGAGGCCGGACGCTACATCCAGCACATGCACCAGGCCGAGCCTGACCTGCGCAAGCGCATCGCCGCGATCGGCCGGCAGAACATCGGCCAGCCCTACAAGTTGAATTTGCTGGGGGAGTTTCCGTATCAATTACACGACAGTTTGCCGATGTTCAGCCTCACCGAGAGCGACTGCGTGGTGTTTGCCGAGCATACCTACGCGATGGCGCTGAGCCGGTCGTGGGAAGAATTCTTCTGGATGTTGCAGCGCATCCGCTACAAGGACGGCGTGGTCGGAGTCGCCTCGCGCAACCACTACACCGAAGTCGACTGGAACATCAACAACAACTGGCTGCTGACCGACGTCAGCGCCGTGCTGGGCGGCGCCACCGGCCCGTCGTACGCGCTGACGGTCGACCGCGCGCGTTTCCTCAAGACGCGCCACCAGACCGACAGCACGCTGCCGGTGCAGATCAGCCGCGAGTTCTTTGTGCCGGCCGACCAGGTCAACCTTGCCGTCGCGCAGCTGCGCGACGGCGACCTCGTCAACGTCATCTCGACCCGCAAGGGCGAGTTCTGGGCGTCCCACGTCGGCCTGGTCGTCGTCGGCGCCGATGGCCGCCGCAATTTCCTCAACTCGGCCGAGCCGCAGGTGCGCGAAGAATCGTTCGATGCCTTCGTGGCCCGTACCCGCGCGCGCGAACAGCGCAACGCCGGCGCCGGCCGCACGGGCCAGCAACTGGCCGGCTTCAAGTTCCTGCGCCTGAACGACAACATCGTCGTGCCGCCGGCGCTGCCGCAACCGCGCCCGGGCGCGCTCTAGCAGCACTTTCACCACCCTTCAATCCTGGCGCCACACCAGGCACGCGCGCCGGGTCCATTCGATGCGCTCGGCCAGCCCGGTGTCGCCGTTGTTGATGCGGCGCGTCACCGCGCGCACATCGTCCTGGTCGGCCAGCGCATTGCACCCCTTCGCCGCCCACGCTGCGGCGGCTACCGCCAGGCACCAGTCGGCGCCTGCCACCGATTCCGGTTCCACTTCGAAGTCAGGCGTGTCGGCGTGGCGCCGCCGCAGCTGCTGCGTCGCCTCGGCGTAATTGTCCCGCCCGGTCAGCTGCAACAGCCCGCGACCGCGGTACACATAGCCATCGCCGGGACCGGTATTGCCCATGCGCCCGCCATACACGGCGTCAGCCGCTGCGGCCGGTGCGCATACAGCGCCGGGTCGAGCGGCCCCTTCGGCCGGAAGCGCAGCGGCCACACCACCACCAGCCGCGCGGCGCTGTAATCGAGATCTTCAGTCAGTCGTAAATAGGCGCCCGTCTCATGCAAGGTCTGCGCCACGAAGTGCGCCACCCGCAATGGCGTAGCGGAAATGCCGTAGCGGTCCAGCACCGCCTGGCCATTGCTGAACGCAGCGCGATACGGGGCACTGATGCCCGGCGCCAGCGTCTCGACCTGGTCGATGGATACCGCGACTTTCATGGCAGCCTCCTGCGTGCTGGCAGCGTTAGCTTATTGACAATTTCAGCGGCGTGCCACCGCCTACCTCAATAGTTCGCCCAAAACCTCGCGGCGGCTCAGTGAAACCTGCAAAAAGATGCGGAACTGCCGGGCTGCGGTGGTGCTCCAACCTATGTGACTCAACGTTTTGCGATGACGGCCGGGAGCAACGGTTTTTGCGCTTTACCAGCGGAATGATTTTTCTCAAGTTATCAAATTTTTAACGTCACTTTTGTCACAAGCAAATAATTTAATCAGGGAATACTTGCGCGAAGTTATTAAGATACCATTCGCCACTTTTTCGGCTGGTCAGCCGTTGAGCATTATCAATTCGACTACGATAAACCGCCACGATAATAAACTTACGCTTCGAACAGACCTCTAAAGCGCGCCGATTTTGGCTAATGACGGTTTATTGGGAAATAACTTCGGTCTGTATTAATTGCGCACGGCATGACTATATTAATGACGAAGCAGCGGATGCCAATTGCGATAACAGCAGAATAAACAGGAATTATTTTCTTAATAACCTCAGAGAAGCAGCAAACCGCCCATGTCCATGCCAAAACTTCCAACTGTGCGTCAATTGTGTTCCCGGATGGTGTCGATGCACCGTACGACCAAGATCGCCATCATGCTCGCGGTGGACCTGCTCGCCCTGCCGTTCTGCATCCTGGTCGCCATGCTGCTGCGCGTGGGCGACCTCAGCCTGGCGGTGCATTACGGGCCGCTGTCCTATCTGCTGGTGGCGCTGGTCACCATCGCCGCCTTCTCGATGTCCGACCTGTACCGGGCCGTCATCCGCTTCATCGACCAGCGCATGCTGGCCGTCACCGGTCTGACCCTGGGCCTGGCGGTCACCTGCGTGTATGTCGTGCTGTTTGCCATCAACGACGAAAAATTCCCCCGCAGCGTGCTGGCAATCTACTGGTTCATCGTCTTTTCGTATGTCGTCGCCTCCCGCATCACGGTGCGCAACTTCCTGCGCAACCACATGAACCGCGGTCCGGCCGGCGACGCCGTGGCGATCTACGGCGCCGGCGAGTCCGGCGCCCAGCTGGCGCTGACCATGCGCACCAGCAATGAATACCGCCCGGTCTGCTTCTTCGACGAGAAGCACGTCCTCAACGAACGCACCATCGCCGGGCTGCGCGTGTTCCACACCGACCGACTGGTCGAGATGGTCAGCGCCCTCAACATCCGCTCGGTGGTCATCGCGATCCCGTCGGTGTCGCCGGCACGGCTGCGCGACATCATGCAGCGCCTGGCCGAAGCCGGCGTGACGACCAAGATCCTCAGCCGCCTGATGGACCTGGCCGACGACAGCATCGGCGCCCCCGAAGCGATCCGCGCGCTCAAGTTCGAAGACCTGCTGGGGCGCGCGCCGGTGCCGCCGCGGGTCGAGCTGTTTGCCCGCTGCGTGCACGGCCGCGCGGTGCTGGTGACCGGCGCCGGCGGCTCCATCGGCAGCGAGCTGTGCCGCCAGATCGTCACCCTCGCCCCGCGCACTTTGCACCTGCTCGACCACTCCGAATTCGCGCTGTATACCATCAAGCAGGAGCTGCTGGGCAGCCATCCGGAGGTGCGCATCGAAGCGCACCTGGGCTCGGTCTGCAACGCCGGCCTGGTCGAACGCGTCCTGCAAGAAGGCAAGATCGAGACGATCTACCACGCCGCCGCCTACAAGCATGTGCCGCTGGTCGAGGCGAATATCGTCGAGGGGCTGCGCAACAACGTGCTCGGCGCCCAGGTCATCGCCAACGCCGCCGAACGCTTCCAGGTCGACACCTGCGTGCTCATCTCCAGCGACAAGGCGGTGCGTCCGACCAACATCATGGGCGCCAGCAAGCGCATCGCCGAACTGATCTTCCAGGCCGCCGCCACCCGCTTCGCCCCACGCACGACCTTTTGCATGGTGCGCTTTGGCAACGTCCTCGGCTCGTCCGGGTCGGTCATTCCGCTGTTCCAGCGCCAGATCGCCCACGGCGGGCCGCTGACGATCACCGATCCGGACGTATCGCGCTATTTCATGCTGATCGCCGAAGCGGCCCAGCTGGTGATCCAGGCCGGCGCCATGGCCGAAGGCGGCGACGTGTTTGTGCTGGACATGGGCGAACCGGTGCGCATTGTCGACCTCGCCCGCACGATGATCGTCATGTCCGGCCTGACCGAAAAGACGCCGCACAATCCGGAAGGCGATATTGAAATCAAATATGTCGGTTTATTCCCGGGCGAAAAACTGCATGAGGAATTATTAACTGACGGGAAAGTATTCCCCAGCGAACATCCGCGCATCATGCGCATGAAAGAAAGCGCACTGCGTCCCGGCATATTGGAAACCTATATTACCTGCCTGATGATGGCATGCGATACCAACGACCGCGCCATGATCGAATCGATGGTCAAGGCGATCGTCAGCGAATACACCCCGCAATGCCAGCCGCAGCCGGTGCCCGCCGTCGCGCCAGGGCCGGTACTGGTACGCCCGCACCTGCTGAAACGCCTGACGTCGTTCCGCATCTAGCGCTCGTCGCATTTCAACGATTTTGTTTGTTTTCGAGTTTGTACCGAGTTGGTTGTTTCGAGTTTGTCTTAAAACCGGCATTTCCGCACACCACGAAAGGCGAATAACATGCGCGACAAATTATTCTCAGGCCACTTGAAACAGCTGATTGCGAAGTTCACGGACCGCAGCGCGGTCATCGGCATCATCGGCCTCGGCTATGTTGGCCTGCCGCTGACCTTGCGCTATGCCGACGTCGGCTTCCGGGTGCTGGGAATCGATATCGACGCCGCCAAGGTCGACAAGCTCAACGCCGGCGCCAGCTACATCGAGCACATCGGCGCGGCGCAGATTGCGCGCGCCCGCGCCCACGGCTTCGAGGCGACCACCGACTTTGCGCGCGTCGGCGAAGCGGACGCGCTGATCATCTGCGTGCCGACCCCGCTTAACGCCTACCGCGAGCCCGATCTGTCGTTCGTGCTCGGCACCACCGACGCGCTGCTGCCGTACATGCGCGAAGGCCAGCTGGTCTCGCTCGAAAGCACCACCTACCCCGGCACCACCGAGGAAGAACTGCGCCCGCGCCTCGAGTCGCGCGGCTTTACCGTCGGCGACAACGTGTTCCTGGTGTTCTCGCCCGAGCGCGAAGACCCCGGCAACCAGCGCTTCGAAACGCGCACCATTCCGAAGGTGTGCGGCGGCAGCACCCCGGCGTGCCTGCAGGCCGGCCTGGCGCTGTACGGGCCGGCGATCGACCGCGTGGTGCCGGTCAGCTCGACGCGCGCCGCCGAACTGACCAAGCTGCTCGAAAACATCCACCGCGCCGTCAACATCGGCCTGGTCAACGAGATGAAGATCATCGCCGACAAGATGGACATCGACATCCACGAAGTGATCCGCGCCGCCGCCACCAAGCCGTTCGGCTTTACCGCCTACTATCCGGGACCGGGGCTGGGCGGCCACTGCATCCCGATCGACCCGTTCTACCTGACCTGGAAGGCGCGCCAGTACGGCCTGCACACCCGCTTCATCGAGCTGGCCGGCGAAATCAACAGCGACATGCCGCACTGGGTAATCGGCAAGCTGGCCGACGCCCTCAACGAGCGATCGCTGTCGATCAAGGGCAGCCGGGTGCTGGTGCTGGGCATCGCCTACAAGCAGGACGTCGAGGACATGCGCGAGTCGCCCTCGGTCGAACTGATGGAAATCCTGCGCGACAAGGGCGCCGCGGTCGACTATTCCGACCCGCACGTGCCGACCTTCCCGCCGATGCGCGAGCACCAGTTCGACCTCGCCAGCGTCGAGCTGACGGCCGCGTCGATCGCCTCCTACGACGTGGTGCTGCTGGCCACCAGCCACAAGGCCTTCGATTACCACCTGATCCAGCAGCATGCCCGCCTGATCGTCGACACGCGCGGCGTGTACCTCGAGCGCCTGCCCAACGTCGTCAAAGCCTGATCAACCGGAAGGAACCACCATGCGCAACTTCGCTCCCGCCATCCTTGACCGCAAGATCCGCTTCGCCCTGGTCGGCTGCGGCCGCATCGCCAACAACCATTTCGCCGCCATCGCCCAGCACAAGGACCGCTGCGAGCTCGTCGGCGTGTGCGACATCGACCCGCGCCGCCGCGAGGAAGCGGCCGGCAACACCGACACCCGGCCGTACGCCACCCTGGCCGACATGCTGGCCAACTGCGAGGCCGACGCCTTCATCATCTGCACGCCGTCCGGCCTGCATCCGGAACAGGCGGTGCAGATTGCCCGCGCCGGGCGCCACGTGATCACCGAAAAGCCGATGGCCACCCGCTGGGAAGACGGCAAGCGCATGGTCGGCGCCTGCGACGCGGCCGGCGTGCGCATGTTCGTCGTCAAGCAGAACCGCCGCAACGCCACCTTGCAGCTGCTCAAGAGCGCGGTCGAGAAAAAGCGCTTCGGCCGCATCTACATGGTCAACCTGAACGTGTTCTGGACCCGCCCCGACGAGTACTACAACAGCGCCAGCTGGCGCGGCACCTGGGAATACGACGGCGGCGCCTTCATGAACCAGGCCAGCCACTACGTCGACCTGATCGACTGGATCATCGGCCCGGTGGAAAGCCTGCAGGCCTACACCGCCACCCTGGCGCGCGACATCGAGGTCGAGGACACGGGCGTGCTCAGCATCCGCTGGCGCAACGGCGCGCTCGGCTCGATGAACGTGACGATGCTGACCTACCCGCGCAACCTGGAAGGCTCGATCACCATCCTCGGCGAAACGGGCACCGTGAAAATCGGCGGCGTCGCCGTCAACGAGGTGCAGCAGTGGGAGTTCGCCAAGCCGGACCCGGACGACCTGAAGGTGCAGGACGCCAGCTACCAGACCACGTCGGTGTACGGCTTCGGCCACCCGATGTACTACGACAACGTCATCAAGGTACTGCGCGGCGAGGCCGAGCCGGAAACGGACGGCCGCGAAGGACTCAAGTCGCTCGAAGTGCTGGTGGCGGCCTACATGTCGGCGCGCGACGGCAAGCGCGTGGCGCTGCCGCTGGAGTACTGAAATGACCCAGGCCATCCACCCCAGCGCGATCGTCGACGCCGGCGCCGTCCTCGGCAGCGGCACCCGGGTCTGGCATTTCGCCCACGTCTGCGCCGGCGCGCGCATCGGCGCGCGCTGCTCGCTCGGCCAGAACGTCTTCGTCGGCAACGACGTGCGCATCGGCGACAACGTCAAGATCCAGAACAACGTCTCCGTGTACGACGCCGTCACAATCGAGGATGACGTCTTCTGCGGCCCGAGCATGGTGTTTACCAACGTCTACAACCCGCGCGCGACGGTGGCGCGCAAGGATGAATACCGCCCGACGCTGGTGCGCCGCGGCGCCACCCTCGGCGCCAACTGCACCATCGTCTGCGGCGTGACGATCGGCAGCCATGCCTTTATCGGCGCCGGCGCCGTCGTCAACCGCGACGTGCCCGACTTTGCCCTGATGGCCGGGGTGCCGGCACGCCGGGTCGGCTGGATCAGCCGCTTCGGCGAACGGCTGGCGCTGCGCGAAGGCGGCCATGCGCGCTGCCCGCACACGGGCGAACTGTACACGCTGGAAGGCGGCGTCTGCCGTCTCGAGCAAGCCAGTGCGCCGGCCACGCGCGCGCTGGCGGCAAGCTGAATCAACCCCGGCCGGCCAGGCCAGATGAACTATTAGGATAGCCATGGAATTTATCGACCTCAAAGCGCAATACCAGGCCTCCCGCGAGCTGATCAACGGCCGCATCCAGGCCGTGCTCGACCACGGGCAATACATCATGGGCCCCGAAGTGGCCGAACTGGAAGGCCGGCTGGCCGCCTACACCGGCGCCGCCCACTGCATCACGGTTGCCTCCGGCACGGAAGCGCTGATCATCTCGCTGATGGCGCTCGGCATCGCCCCCGGCGACGAAGTGATCACGACGCCGTTCTCGTTCATCGCCACCGCCGAGGCCATCGTGCTGCTCGGCGCAAAGCCGGTGTTCGCCGACATCGACGTTGCCACCTGCAACCTCGATCCGACCCTGATCGAGGCGAAAATCACGCCGCGTACCAAGGCGATCATGCCGGTGTCGCTGTACGGCCAGGCCGCCGACATGGTCGCCATCAACGCCATTGCCACGCGCCACAAGCTGCCGGTCATCGAAGACGCCGCGCAAAGCTTCGGCTCGGTGTACCGCGGCAAGCGCAGCTGCAACCTGTCGACCATCGGCTGCACCAGCTTCTTTCCCAGCAAGCCGCTTGGCTGCTACGGCGACGGCGGCGCCATCTTCACCAGCGACGACGAGCTGGCCCAGGCGATGCGCGAGATCCGCGTGCACGGCCAGTCGCGCCGCTACGTGCATACCCGCATCGGCGTTGGCGGGCGCATGGACACGCTGCAATGCGCGATCGTGCTGGCCAAGCTCGAACGCTTCGAGTGGGAACTGGTGCAGCGCAATCAGGTGGCCGCCGCCTACGACGCGCTGCTGTCCGGACGCTGCGGCCTGGTGTCGCGCCGGCGCGACCGCAGCAGCGCCTTTGCCCAGTACACCGTGGTGCTCGAACAGCGCGAACGGGTGCAGGCGGCGCTGCACGCGGCGCACATTCCCACCGCGGTGCACTACCCGGTACCGATGCACCTGCAGCCGGCCTACGCCCACCTGTGCGCGGCCGACCAGTGTCCGGTCGCCGAGCGGATGGCGGCGCGCGTGATGAGCCTGCCGATGGGACCTTACCTGTCGCAGCTCGACGTGCGCGAAGTCGCCGCCACCTTGCTCAAGGAGGTCGACGGCATCGAAGAAGAAGCGGCCCACCGCATCCCGGCCGCCAACGCAGCATGAGCGACGGAAGCGTCTCGATGTGCAGGATTGCCCACCTGACCTCGGTGCACCGGCGTAACGACACGCGCATCTTCCTGAAGCAGTGTCGCACGCTTGCCGCGCACGGCTACGCGGTGACGCTGGTCGTAGCCGACGGCCAGGGCGACGCCTTTCGCGATGGCGTCGCCATCGTCGATGTCGGCAGCAGCGCCGGCCGCCTGCAGCGCATGGTCGGCACCACCGCCCGCGTGTTCGCCCGCGCCGTCGCGCTCGACGCCGATGTCTATCACCTGCACGATCCGGAACTGATTCCGGCCGGACTGCGCCTGAAGCGGCTCGGCAAGACGGTCATCTTCGACGCGCACGAGGATGTCTCGGCCCAGCTGCTCTCCAAGCCTTACCTCGGCCCGCTGTCGCGGCGCGCGCTGTCGACGGCGTTCGGGCTGTACCAGCGTTTCGCCTGCGCCCGCTTCGACGGCATCGTTGCGGCCACCCCGCTGATCCGCGACAAGTTCCTGCCCATCAATGCCTGCACTGTCGAAGTGGCCAACTATCCGATGCCGGCCGAGTTCGACGCCACCGCGCGCTGGGCCGACAAGGCCGACGAAGTGTGCTACGTCGGCGGCATCGAGGCGATCCGCGGCATCCGTGAACTGGTGCGCGCCTGCGCGTTGCTGCATTCGCCGGCGCGGCTGTCGCTGGCCGGCCAGTTTTCCGAGCCGGCGCTGGAAGCGGAGGTGCGCAGCTACCCCGGCTGGCAGCGCGTCGACGCCCATGGCATGCTCGAGCGCGCCGGCGTGCGCCAGGTGATGACGCGGGCCATCGCCGGCCTGGTCACCTTGCACCCGGTGGTCAACTATCTCGACTCCATGCCGGTCAAGATGTTCGAGTACATGGCGTCGGGCATTCCGGTGATTGCCTCGCGCTTCCCGCTGTTTCGCGATATCGTCGAAGGCGCCCGCTGCGGCCTGTGCGTCGATCCGAACGACCCGCGCGAAATCGCCGCCGCCATCGATTTTCTGATGGCCAATCCAGGCATCGCACGAACGATGGGCGCGAACGGGCGCAAAGCGGTGCTGGAGAAATACAACTGGCCGGCACAAGCGGCCAGGCTGACCGATTTTTACGGAGCAATCACCCATGCCAAACAAACTGTCGCGCCTTGTTGATTTGTGCAGGTCCATTGCCCGCATGCCGGTGGCGCGGATGGAATTTCGGCGCGAATTGAACCCGCCGCATGTCGAGCGCATCTATCGTCATTTCACCAAGCGCCACCCGAAATACAAGATCATCCCGAACAAGTCGCTCGGCGCCGCGCTGGTCGACCTGTCGCTGTACCGTAGCCGCGACCATTACCTCGATACCTTCAAGGGGCGCAACTCGGCCGCACAGCACGCCCGCAAGGCCAAGAGCAAGGGCTACATCATCGTCGAGATCGACCGCAACCGCTTCATCGATGAAATCCATGAAATCAACACTTCGGTCGAGCTCCGGCAGGGACAGAAAATGGACCCGGGCTATCTGCAAAAGCAGACCTATTACAACGCCGAGAAAAACTTCAAGTACTACGGTGCCCTCAGCGCCACCGGCAAGCTGATGGCCTACGGCGAACTTGGCTTCTACGGCAACTTCGCTTCCTTTAACCGCATCATCGGCGTACGCAACAACGACGGCATCATGCACCTGCTGATGACCGAAATCATCGGCGGCCTGATCGACGACGGCGGCTTCAACTACCTGATGTACGACACCTACTTCGGTGCCAGCCCTGGTCTGCAAACGTTCAAGACCATGCTCGGCTTCGTCCCACATCGTGCCAAATACACCCTGCAATGAAAACTTTCTCGAACCGGCTGTACAGCGACTACCTGATGCCCTCGCGCATGACCACGCACGAGGACCTGATCCGCGCGGCCCAGGTCGCCGGCTACACGCAAACGTCGGTGCGCGACTTCGTCGCCACCTTGCGCGGCGGCCGCGATCCGCAGCATAAGGTACTGATCCACCGCCACGACATCGACACCGACCTGCGCACGGCCAGGAAGCTGTTCGATCTGGAGAAAAAATACCATATCCAGTCGAGCTTCTACTTCCGTCTGTCGACGATGGACATCCGCCTGATGCGCGAGATCGAAGAGTACGGCAGCGAGGCCAGCTACCACTACGAGGAACTGGCGACCTTTGCCAAGCGCAACAAGATCAAGGACCGCGCCGACATCCAGCGCCGCATGCCGGAGATCCGCGACGAATTCGTCCGCAATTTCGAGTGGATCGAACAGCGCCTGGGCCGCAAGCTGACGACCGTCGCCAGCCACGGCGACTTCGCCAACCGCCAGCTCAAGCTCAACAACACCGAAGTGCTGGCCGATCAGGCCTTGCGCGCGCGCTGCGGCATCGAATGCGAAACCTACGACCAGATCCTGACCGACCACACCGACATCTATATATCGGACCGTCCGCCGCCGCAGTACTACCATCCGGTGACGCCGATCGATGCGCTGCGGCGCCATCGCCGCATCTATCTGCTGACCCATCCGCGCCAGTGCGAAACCAACTGGAGCGCCAATACCAAGGACAACCTGCACCGCTTTTATGAAGGCCTGACATGGTAATGACTCGAAAGAAAATCGTCACCGTCATCGGCGCGCGCCCCCAGTTCATCAAGGCCAGCGCGGTGTCGGCAATCATCGCCGCCTCGGGCGCGCTCGACGAAGTCGTCGTCCATACCGGCCAGCACTTCGACGCCAACATGTCCGACGTGTTCTTCGCCGAACTGGGCATGGCCGCGCCGGCCCACCACTGCGACGTCCACGGCGGCGGCCACGGCGACATGACCGGACGCATGCTGATCGAGATCGAAAAAGTGCTGCTGGCCGAGCGACCGGACGCGGTGATGGTGTACGGCGACACCAATTCAACCTTGGCCGGCGCGCTGGCGGCCATCAAGCTGCATGTTCCGGTCGCCCACGTCGAAGCCGGCATGCGCTCGTTCAACATGGATTCGCCGGAAGAGATCAACCGCTTGCTGACCGACCGGGTCGCGCAATGGCTGTTCACCCCGAACCAGGCGTCCGGCGCCCACCTGCTGCGCGAAGGCACCGCTCCGGCCAGGATTCACCAGGTCGGCGACGTGATGTATGACGTTGCGTTGCTGCATGGTTCACGGGTCGGTGCGCAAGGCGGCATGCTGGGACAACTCGGCGCCGCGTTCGGCATCGAGCCGGGCAAATATGTGCTGGCAACGATCCATCGGGCCGAGAACACCGACCATCCGGCGCGGCTGACGGCCATCGTCGACGCGCTCGCCGCGCTGGCGAAGGACATTCCGGTGGTGTTGCCGCTGCACCCGCGCACCCGCGGCGTGCTGGCGCGCGAAGGCAAGCTCGCCGCACTGGAGCGGGCGGTGGTGCTGGTCGAGCCGCTCGGCTACCTCGACATGGTGCAAATGGAAAAGCACGCCGCGCTGATCGCCACCGATTCCGGCGGGGTGCAGAAGGAAGCCTTCTTCTACCGCGTGCCGTGCGTGACCTTGCGCGACGAAACCGAGTGGGGCGAACTGGTCGAGGCCGGATGGAACCGGGTGGCGCCGCCGCGGGACGCGACGGACCTGCTCGCTGCCCTGCGCGCCAGCCTCGGCACCGCCGGCAAGGAGGTGGCGCCGTACGGCGACGGCGAAGCGGCGGCGCGCATCGTGCAACGCCTGGTGGCCGACCTGGCGTGACGGGGTCGGCGTTGTGCTATATCAAGCTGCGCCGGCAGCGCGCGGCGGCCCTTATCGGCCATCAAGCGCGCGTCGCACTTTGCAGACTAGCCTGTAAAGCGGCTTTTTCCCTGAAACAATTTTCCCGGTGCTGAGATGAACACAGACTTCACATTCTGGGGGCACAACTGCTTCCTCGTCGAAACCGACAGCGAGGCCTTGCTGATCGATCCATGGCTGAACGACAGCGGCGCCTTCTTCGGCAGCTGGCATCAGTGGCCGCCGAACGGCCACCTGCGCGAGGCGGTGCGCAAGCGCTGCGCCGAAAAATCGCTGCGCATCTACCTGACCCACGAGCACCAGGATCACTTCGACCAGGACACGCTGCGCCTGTTCGCCGGACATCCGGACTGCACCGTGCATATTCCGGCCTACAAGGACAAGTTCCTGCGCGACGCCCTGCTCGGCCTGCATCTGCGCACCGTCGAAATGGATGAGAGCGCCGAGGCCGGCGCGCAGATTCGCTTTCGCCTGTTCATTGACGACAGCGGCATCAACCACGACAGCGCCATTTTCGTCCGTGCGCCGGATTTCACTTTCTTCAACCAGAACGACTGCAAGCTGTTCGACCGCATGCCGATGCTGCACAAAGCGCTGGGCCAGGTCGACTATTACAGCGTGCAGTTCTCCGGCGCCAACTGGCACCCGGCCTGCTTCGACCTGCCAGAGGAGCAACGGCGCCAGCTGGCCCGCAAGAAGGTGCTCAGCAAGCTGCGCAATGTGCTCGGCGGCATCAAGACACTGGCGCCGCGCTTTTTCATTCCCGCCGCCGGCCCGGCCTTCTTTCCCTTCCTCGACCCGGCATTAAATAGCGGCGTCGGCAACATCTTCGTGCACCAGGACGAACTCGACAAATACCTGGTGCAAAACGGCATCCACAACACGCTGTACCTGCGCCCCGGCGAACGGGTCGGCGAGGATACATCGCACGCGCCAGTGACCTGCCCGACCGCCGACCAGCTCAGGCTGTACCGGGCATCGCACCGGAATAGCTGGGACGAAATCGACGACACGTTTGCGAAAGAGCGCTTCGAGCAGGTCTTGCAGCGCCGTCTGGCCGCCATCAAGTCGATCGCCCTGCCCGCCGGCACGCCGACACTCGCCTTCAACTGGGGGCCGGGGGACGATGACTGGCTGCAGGTCGACCTGGCGGCCAACGCCATCGTGCACGCGCCAACGCCACCGGCGCCATGCGAGATCGTCAAGGCAAGCACCAAGTATTTTTCGCTGATGTGCGGCAACGAGCGCTGGCAGGATATCGCCCTGAGCCTGCAGGCCAGCGTGCAGCGCATTCCCGACGTCTACAACACGATCGCCAACATCTTCCTGTTTGCCGACGAATCGAACCTGGCCGAGTCGCTGGTGCAGAACCTGAACCTGCCGACCGAGCGCATCGCCATCGCCCACCAGGGCCAGCGCTACGAGATCAACCGTTATTGCCCGCACCAGGGCGGCGACCTGGCCTACGCCAGCATCGACGACGACATGAACGTGGTCTGTCCGCGCCATAGCTGGCGCTTCGACCTCGGCTGCGAAGGCATGTGCAAGACATCCGGCATGAGCATCAACGCGGTCCGGCTCGACAAGACGGACTGAGCACGCCAGCCTGGCCCAGGAGCGTTACCCGGGCTTCCTGGCCATCAAGAGGAAATGCGAGCGCAGCGGCGGCAGCATTGCCGCCAGCAACTCTGTGGCCAGATACGGCGCGCCCGCCAGGCGCCGCGCAATCGGCGGCGCCAGCAGCAAAGTGCGGTAGTGGGTCTGCTGCGCCGGCCAGTAGTCGCGCAGCTCGTGGTGCGTCACCTTGCGCACGTTCGGGTTGCGCGGGTTGTTATAGCGAAAATCGAACACCATGCACCAGCCACCCGGCTTGACCGCGCGCCACATGTCGGCCGCCAGGCCGCGCCGCAGTTGCGGGTCGAGGATCGACGAAAACACCGTCTCCGCCGTCGCCAGGTCGAGGCTGCCCGGCGCGGCGCAGTCAAGCCCGCCCAGGTGCCATTCGACGCCGGCGGCGGTGTGGCGGCGCGCATGGTCGAGCCGGTCCTGCAGGAATTCTGTGCCGGTCAGCTTGGCCGGGTCGGCGCCCCAGGCAATCAGCTGGCGCAGGAAGGCGCCGGTGCCGCAGCCGACGTCGAGGATGCGCGCGCTCGACAGATCGGTGCCGAGCGCGCCGGCCAGCAGCGGCGCCAGCGTGCGCGAGCGTGCCGCCAGCTGCTGCAGGATTTCCGGCCGGTGCCACGCATACTGGGTCTTCGCCGCGCCGGCGGTCCACCGCTGATAGACGCTGCGGATTCGTTCCTGCTCGACTTGGTGTTTGCTCGCTTCCATGCATGATCCCTGGAGAAGTGGTGTTACCTGGCCAGCCCGGCAAACTTGAGCTGCCCGCTATCGCGGTGCGCCGTTTTCGGCGCCTTGGCATTCTTGATCGCGGTGGCCGAGAACAGGATGAATATCCAGATCGGCGCCTCGTAGAAAAAGATCTTTTCGTTCAGCGGAATCAGGAACAGCAGCACCGACAGCACCACGCCATTGAGCGACAGCGCCCGAAACGCCATCAAGGCGAGTGCGCAAGTGACGACGATTCCGCCGCGCGAGACCAGGTTGAAGGCGACGCCGATATCCTGGTAGTAGCAGCGCACGCACGGATCGGCGCCGAAACCGACGCCGATGAATTTCTCTTCCAGCGTGGTGGCCATATACGCGGCGACGCCTTCCATCCGGTGCGACAGGCTGCCGTCGTCGCGTTCGAGGAAGCGGCTCTCGAGGTGGGTGATGAAGCCGGAGAAAAACAGGTACAGGGCGATGGCGCAGACAAGCACGATGATGTGCGACGGGCGAATCCGCTGGCGCCACAGGAACGCCATCATGGCGATCAGCACCGGCACGAAATACACCGACGAGCCGGAGTTGGTCAGAAAAATCGACAGCACCGCAACGAACGCGGTCCACATCACCCGCTTGCTGAAATCGGACGACACGATCAGGATCGCGACCAGGCAACCGATGTAATTGGCGTAGGTACCCGGCTCGATCTGCAAGCCGGAGAAGCGCGCGATATTCAGAAAGTCTTCGGCAAAGCGGCTGTGCGAGCCGAATATCGCTTTGTGGAAGTCGTAAATGCCGAAGCCGAGGACGTAGAACAGCGCCGCCTGCAAGATGATGAAAAAGGCGTGAATGATCAGCACCGTCGACAGGGCCGACTCGAACTGGGGCTTCCACGACAGGCTCGCCTCGTGCAGCAGGATCGCCAGGCCGATGTGCGCGGCAATCAGGAAGATGAACTGGCCGGGCACCGGCCGCATGACCATCGAGTGGAACAGGATGGCGCACAGCGCCAGCAGCGCCAGCACCGAGGACGTCCTCAGCCTGAAGCGCCGGATGAATACCAGTGGCGCCACCAGCATGATCGACACTGCCGCCACCAGGTACTTCGGCACCATCGAATTGACGCCGCCGGATGTCTGCTCGAACGGGGTGAACAGCAGGAACAAGGCTGCCGAGAACGCCATGAAGGCATAGCGCGTTCCGCTCCGGCTCGGGCGGCGTTCAGTCATGGCCGCGGCTCCAGCAGCTGCAGCAGTCGGCGCCCGAAGGCATTGTAGTTCGCGCGTGCATTGAAGTTCTCCTCCCATTGCGAGCGGGCGCTGTGGCGGCACGACAGCGCCGCCGCCCGGTCGCGGAAACGCAGGATCGCCGCGGCGATGGTGGCAATGTCGGCGTCGGCGGCAATCAGCACCCCGTTGCCGGCGTTGACGATCTCGCTGGTGCCGCCGACATCGGTGGCCACCATCGGGATGCTGACCGCGGAGGCTTCCATCAGGCTGACCGGAATGCCTTCGCAATCGCTGACGTTGACGACGACGTCGAACTGTTCGTTGCGGTACAGCTCGGCCAGCTCGTCCTGCGTCAGGTAGCCCTTGAAGACGACGGTGGCGCGGCCGTGCAGGCTGCGCTCGACGTAGGCGCGCAGCTGGTCGTACAGCTCGCCGTCGCCGACATGGGTCCAGCGGATCGCCAGGCCGGCATCGCGCTCGAGCAGCCAGGCGATCGCATCGGCGATCAGCTGCAGGCGCTTGCCGGCCACCACGAACGAGCACGATACGATCGACAGCGCGCCGCCGGCCGGCTGCCGGTTCAGGTAACCGGGGTCGCGCACGCCCAGCCGCGCCAGGTGAAATTTTCCTTGCATCGCCGGGTATTTGTGGGCGAGGAATTCTTTACCGTGCGCCGAGATGCAGAAAACGTCGTCGACGCCGGTGGCGATGCCGTCCTGCAGCCCGACATAGCCGCCGGCGCGGCGGTCCTCGTACAGGTCGCCGCCGTGGGCGCGCGAGACGATGCGCATGCGCGAGCCGGATTCCTTGCGGTAGCCGATCGCGCCCATGATCTCCGGCACGATCCAGTAAAAATACACCATGTCGAAGTCTTTTTGGTGCCTGGCGACCTGCCCTTTCAGGAACAGTTCGAACAGCCTGGCGCGGTACAGGCAGCGCACCAGTTCCTTCAGGTTGATGAACTTGTGGTCGCGACCGGCGATGTGCAGCACGTCATGCACCCAGTTGTATTTCCAAAGCGCCACCGCCAGCGAGCTGACCAGGTGAAACTTGCGAAACAGGCCCCAGCGCTTGTTGGCGTAGTCGAGGTTGACGGGCTGCGCCATGGGACGCGGCGCGCTGGCGGGCGTAAACGAGCAAGGAACGACTTCGACTTCATCAAAAAAGGCGGAAACATGCTCCAGCTCGGCCTTGACGAAGGACTCGCCATGGCCGTACGGATAGGCAGCGGTGACCATCAGCAATTTCATCGCTTCGTTTTCTCGCTCGCTGCCGCCAGTTTTTCGGCCATGATTTTCCTGTAGCAGATCACCGTGAACAGCGCCGTGGTCGAAAACGCCAGGGTCGACGCCAATGCCGCGCCATTCGCCCCCATCCGCGGAATGGCGACGACGCAGCCGGCGACATTGATCGCCAGGCAAATCAGCGCGCCCTGGATATTGATCTTCTGGTAACCCATGCCGGCTAGCGAATTGGCCATCACGCTCATGTAGCTCCAGACGACGATGCCAGGCAGCAGAATCAGGAACGGCACGACGCTGCCCTGGTAGGCCGCGCCGAAGATCCAAGGAATGGCGAACGGCGCCAGCGCCGCCGCCACGCAGGCGCCGGCCAGGGTCACCTGGAATACCGTGCGGGCGATCCTGCGAATCATTTTGTGCAGTTCGGCCGGCGCCCGGCTGTGCGCTGCCGATTCGGGAAACACGATCGTCGCGGCGGCGCTGGAAATGAGCCACAGCACTTCGGCCAGCTGGATCGATACCGCGTATTTGCCGGTGACGGCGGCGCCCAGCATATAGCTGACGAGATAAAGGGCGATGCGGTAATTGAGGAACGTGACGACGTTGCTGATATGCGCCCGCAAACCGTATTTGATGGCGCCGGCGAAGTTGTACGTTTTACTTGCGGCGCTGGCGCCGAACCGGCGGATCTTCGCTTCGCTCAACAGCCACAATGAACCCTGGCTGAGGATATAGCACGACATCACCGCCAGCACCGATACCGCGTCGGCCGCATACAGCGCGATGACGGCGGCGCAAAAGACGAACGGCTGGATCAGCAACGTTTTGTTATACACCTGGTAGTCGCGGTTTCCTTGTATGAGCGAGGACGACCAGGCCGCCAGCAGCATCAGCGGAAACAGCACGCTGGCATACAGCGCCGCACTTTTGGCAATCCCGGGCAGGTACTTGGCGATAGTCGTCTCGCTGCTGATCGAGATGACAATGACGACGGCAATCCACAGCGACAGCGCCAGGATCCAGTTAGCGGCGCGCATGCGGCGCAGATTACCCGCGCCGCTGCTCAAGTGATAAACATGGCTCGGCCCGAGGCCGAAGTTGAGAAACGCGTACAGCGATTGCGGCAGCAGCAGCGCGGTGGCAAGCACGCCGTTCTGGTGCGGTCCCAATTGGCGCGTGGTGATCCACATGGCGATGAAATACAAACCGCTGGCGAGCACCTGCCGAATGACGGTGGAGCCGATTGCCACCGACAGATTGAGTCGTAGATCCGGGGTGCGGCCAAGCGAAAGCGATGCAAACAGATTTTTCATGTGTGTGAACATTAATACGGTCTTTCTGATTTTTGCGCCGCAACGAGCACACGTGATCGATTATGAAAGTTGCCGCCCTTGTCGAGCCTGACAATTATCAAGATAGGCAAATCACTTTCGCGCCGGCCGTGGCAGATCGCACGCGAGCGCGGGACGACGAGGCGCAAACGGCGGCGCGGTGGCTTCTTGTACGATGGCGCAGCGGGCCCGCTGCGGGCGACCCGCCCAGACACCGACGACGGGAGTACTTGTGCATAGACTGTTGCGCCTCACCGTAATGCTTGCGATTGCAGCGGCCGGCGCCAGCCGCGCTTCATCGACTGCGACGCTGTTGTTTGTCGCCACCACTGGCCAGGACAGCAACCCCGGCACCGCGGAACTGCCGTTTCGCACCATCGGGCGCGCCGCCAGCGTGGCCCGGGCCGGCACCACCGTGCTGATCGCGCCCGGCCTGTACCGCGAAAACGTCAAGACCACCGCGCACGGCAGCAAGGCGGCGCGGATCCGCTACGTATCGAACGGCAAATGGCAGGCGCGGGTGATCGGCCGCGGCACCGAAGCGATGTGGACCAATCGCGGCAACCATACCGATATTGTCGGCTTCGACATCAGCGGCAGCGGCCGGATCGGCATCCTGAACTACGCGTCGTACACCCTGGTGGCCGGCAACCATGTGCATGACCTGGCCGTGTCGGGCGGCTGCACCGGCAGCGGCGGCGCCGGCATCACCAACGCCAACTACGGCGCATCGGACGGCGACATCATCGGCAACGTCGTCCACGATATCGGCGTGCCGGGCAAATGCGCCGGCGTGCAGGGCATCTATTCGTCGAACCTGCGTGGCCGCATCTACAACAACATCGTCTACCGCGCCTCCGCGTTCGGCATTCACTTGTGGCATGCGGCCAACAACGTGACGATCGCAAACAACACCGTGTTCGCCAACGGCGCCGGCAACGTCGGCGGCGGCATCGTCATCGGCGCCGGCGACAGTCCCGGCGGCGTGGTGCTTGACAACACCAAGGTGGTCAACAACATCGTCTTCAATAACCCCGCCGCGGCAATCAAGGAATACTGTTATGCCGGCGAGAACTGCACCGGTGCGCGCAACACCATCGCCAACAACCTGGTCTACGGCAATGGCAGCGCGATATCGCTGCGGCGCGGCACGGACGCCGGCACCATCGTGGCCGACCCGCAATTCGTCGACTTCCGGCCCGACGGCAGCGGCGACTATCGCCTGAAAGAAACTTCGCCAGCGGTCAACAGCGCGCTGGCGAGCATGGCGCCGGCCACCGATATCGATAACGTCGCGCGCCCGCGCGGCGGCGCGCCCGATATCGGCGCCTACGAAAACTTCTAGCCCGGCCCTCCTTCTCCTATCCACGCCGGCACCGCTTTCGAGCGGTCCGCCGGCTGCGTCCGCACGCCTGTCCAGCGTTTCCCATTGCCCAGTGTTTTTGCGCATTTGATACGGCGTAGAAATTTATCCGCAAAAACGTTGAACTTAGGAAGTTTCCTCCCCTCAAAGCTTACTCATTCTCTTCGTGATGTTAGGAAATTCTTAGATGATCAAATTCGCTACCTTTGCTTCGGATGTTCGTGTGAACGCGCTGTTATGCTGCAGCGCCGCGGTGTTGTTGACTGCCTGCGGTGGCGGCGTGTCCGACACCGGCGCTGGCCAGACCCAGACCGCCGCAGTCGTCGTCGACAGCGCCACGAGCCAGTTCGATGCAACCGTCGCCGCTCCCGCCTTCGGCGCGGATGTCAACACCACGGCAGTTGCCGACGCCGCCACCTCCGATGCCTTGGCTGCTGCCGCGGCCGAGGGCGAGACGCGCATGCTGGCCTCGACCGTCGCCGTCGCCGCCGCCACGCCGTCGATCTATCACCTGTACGTCTCGACGACCGGCAACGACAGCAACACCGGCACCCAGGCCAAGCCGTTTCGCACCATCACCCGCGCGGCCAAGTTGGCCAAGCCGTCGACCACCGTGCACGTTGCCGCCGGCGCCTACAACGAGTCGGTCAAGACCACGTTGCACGGCACCGCGACGGCGCGCATCCGCTACGTGTCTGACACCAAGTGGGGCGCCAAGGTGGTCGGCATCGGCACCGAAGGCATGTGGACCAACAACGGCAACTACACCGAAATTTCCGGCTTCGACATCACCGGACCAGGCCGCATCGGCATCCTGAACTACGCATCGAACACGGTGGTCGTCAACAACCACATCCACAACCTGAAAATCTCCGGCGGCTGCAGCGGCAGCGGCGGCTCCGGCATCGTCAATGCCAACTACAGCGGCATGAATGGCGACATCGTCAACAACGTCGTGCACGACATCGGCGTACCAGGTTCGTGCAACGGCGTGCAGGGCATTTACTCGTCCAACCAGGGCGGCCTGATCTACAACAACATCGTCTACCGCGTCTCGGCGTTTGGTATCCATCTGTGGCACGCCGCCAGCGGCGTGATCATCGCCAACAACACCGTGTTTGCCAACGGTTCGAGCGGCATGGGCGGCGGCATCGTCACCGGCAGCGGAGACAGCCCAGGCGGCATGCAGCTGAAGAACACCAAGGTGATCAACAACATCGTCTACAACAACCCAGGCGTGTCGATCAAGCAGTACTGCTACTCGGGGGTGAACTGCATTGGTTCGGGCAACGTTACCGCCAACAACCTGGTGTACGGCAACGGCAGCGGCATTTCGCTGAAGACCGGTACCGCTACCGGCACCATCACGCAGAACCCGCTGTTCATCAATTACCAGGCCAACGGCACCGGCAACTATCGCCTGCAGAGCAATTCGCCGGCGATCAACAAGGGTGTGGCAAGCTCGGCACCAATCTACGACATGGACAATTTTTTGCGTCCAAAGGGTGGCGCGCTGGACATTGGCGCGTATGAAAGCTTCTAAGCTTTAGTTTGATGTAAGTCTGCTTGTGGCGAAAAACACCCGCGTGGAGCGCAGCTCCCCGCGGGTTTTTTTACGGCTATGTTTTTTCCCGATGCAACAAGCCGGCCACCAGGCCTCCTCTATGGTGGAGCCCGATTGCGCACGCCTATGTGGCCATCGAGCATTTGAATTTCGTTCACTTTGGATCCGTTTTCCTCTGTCCGAGAGTTCCCGGCGATATATGTTGCCGCGGAGACATTGAACTAAGACAGTTGACCTTGGTCATACCTTACTCAACTGACCTGACGTGAGGAGTAAGTTTCAATGTGTAAATTGACATTTGCCAAATTGTACGACGACAAAATCCGGACGGATCGGCAAACCGTCCACGCGCCGTCGCGCTTGCGCACGCTGCTGTGGGCCGGCGTGTCGGCGCTGCTGGCCGCCTGCGGCCAGGGTGGCGCGCCCGCCAATCCCGCGGTCGAAGCGAAAGGCACCCAGATCCTGGCCGAGAGCACCAGCGTGGCGCTCGGCGCCAATGACCTGTACGTGGCGCCAGAAGGGTCCGACGCGAACGCCGGCACGCGGACGGCGCCGCTACGCACCATCCAGCGCGCCGCCAGCCTGGCGCGCGCCGGCACCACGGTCCACGTCGGCCCCGGCACCTACGCCGAGACGATTGTTTCCGAGGTCAGCGGCAGCTCGTCGGCGCGGATTATCTTCGTGTCCGACGCCAAATGGGGCGCCAGGATCGAGCCGCCGCCCGGCGCGCAAAACAAGGTGCTGTGGCAGGCCAAGGGCGGCTTCACCGATATCGTCGGCTTCGACCTGAGCGCGGCGGGTAGTTCGTCGGTGCGCACCGGCATCGAATTTACCGGCCGCTCTTCGTCCGCGCGCAACAACCGCGTGCACCGCATCGGCAAGTTGCCGCTGAACTGCGACGGCGTCATCGGCGCGGCCATCTTCTCGGCGTCCGATCCGGTCAGCAGCGGGCGCACCGACGTCGTCGGCAATGTGGTTCACGATATCGGCCAGGATGCCCGGTGCACCATCCACGGCATCTACCTGGCCACGTCCGGCACCATCAAGAACAACCTGGTCTACAACGTCGGCTGGGGCGCGATCTACCTGTGGCGCGACAACCGCAATATCGACGTCGTCAACAACACCGCCGTTCACTCGCTGTTCGGGCTGGTCTACGGCAGCGGCGACCAGGCGCATTCCAATCTGCCGGCCGATTACATCAACGTCGCCAACAATATTTTCTACGACAACCGGACCGGCGTGCGCAATGCCGGCCTCGGTCAGCTGGGCGCAAATAACACGTTTTCGAACAACCTGGTGTCGAACAACATGGTCAACTGGGTGACCAGCACGCCGCGCCGCGGCGACATCGACCAGGATCCGCAGTTCGTCAACTACCTGCCGAACGGCGGCGGCGATTACCGGCTGCGGGAAACGTCGCCGGCGATCGACCGCGGCGTGGCGGCACTGGCGCCCGTCGTCGACCTGAACGGCATGGAACGCACGCAAGGCGCCGGCCCCGATATCGGCGCCTACGAATTCATCGACAGCAAGTCGCCGCCCGGCGAAGAACCGGTGCCGCGGCCCGGGCCCACGCCGACGCCTGGTCCCGATCCCGATCCCGATCCCGATCCGAGTCCGAGTCCCGATCCCGGTCCCGGCCCAACACCCGATCCCGATCCGCAACCCGGCCCGGCACCGACGGCGCACCACTTGTACGTCGCCACCAGCGGTTCTGATTCGAACGATGGCAGCCGCGCGGCGCCATTTCGAACCATCACGCGGGCCGCGCGCGCAGCCAAACCGGACACCACGGTGCACGTTGCCAGCGGCACCTATGTCGAGGACGTCGTCACCAATGCCAAGGGCAAGGCCACCGGCCGCATCCGTTATGTGTCCGATACCAGATGGGGCGCCCGGATCATCGGCACCGACACCGAGGCAACCTGGTCCAACAAGGGCGACTACACCGATATCGTCGGCTTCGACATCAGCGGCAGCGGGCGGCTCGGCATCGTCAATTTCGCCTCGCACACCGTGATATCGGGCAACCACGTACACAACCTGCAGATTTCCGGCGGCTGCACCGGCAGTGGCGGCGCCGGCATCGTCAACGCCAGCTATAGCGGCTCCGACGGCGATGTGATCGGCAACGTGGTGCACGACATCGGCATTCCGGGCGACTGCAACGGCGTGCAGGGCATCTATTCGTCGAACCTGCGCGGGCGCATCTATAACAACATCGTTTACCGCGCCTCGTCGTTCGGCATCCACCTGTGGCATGCGGCCAACAACGTCATGATTGCCAACAACACGGTGTTCGCCAATGGCGCGCGCGGCGTTGGCGGCGGCATCGTCACCGGCACCGGCGACCGGCCCGGCAACGTCGTGCTGAACAACACCAAGGTGATCAACAACCTCGTGTTCGACAACGCCGGACCGGGCATCAAGCAATATTGCTATGCCGGCCAGGACTGCATCGGCGACAACAACATCGTCGCCAACAATCTCGTCTACGGCAATGGCAGTGGCATCGTCATGCGCAAGGGCGCGGCGACCGGGACAATCACCGCCGATCCGCAATTCGTCAATTACCGCGCCAACGGCTCCGGCGACTACCGGCTGCGCGACACCTCGCCGGCGGCAAACAACGGCATCGCCTTGTCGGCACCGAGCTTCGATATCGACAACGTGGCGCGTCCGCGTGGCGGCGCGCTCGACATTGGGGCATATGAAAATCACTAGCAGCCGCATCAGCGTTGTCTGACCAACGCCTCTGACAAGACCCGCACGGAACGCTGATTCCGTGCGGGTCTTTCCGTTTCGAGACTGCCTCAAGCGCGCCGAATGACGATTTCCCCACAGAAATTGTCTTTACGCATTTGATACGACGCAGAAATTTTTCCCACAAAACATTGAACTCTGGAAGTTTCCTGCACTCAAAGTTGTTCATTCTTTTTGTTGAGTTAGGAAGTTTCCAGATGAAAAAACTTGTCACCATTGCGTCCGATGTCCGTGCCAGCGCCCTTCTCTGCTGCAGCGCCGCCGTATTGTTAACAGCTTGCGGCGGCGGCTTGTCCGACACCGACGGCGGCCAGCCGACGCAAGCTGCAGCGACCAAGGTCGACAGCGCCAGCCAGGCGCCTGCCACCGATGCCGCCGCCGACGCGGCGACGGACGCGAACGCGGTCAGCACGCCATCGGAAACCGATCCCGCACCGGCCGACGACACCACGCGTCTGCTGGCAAGCAAGTTAGCAGTTCCCGCCGCAGCAGTGCCAACGACCTACCATTTGTATGTCGCCACCAACGGTTCCGATTCCAACGCCGGCAGCAAGACGGCGCCGTTTCGCACCATCACCCGCGCGGCAAGAGCGGCCAAGCCGTCGACCACCGTGCACGTTGCTGCCGGCACTTATAACGAGTCGGTCAAGACCACGCTGCACGGCACCGCGACGGCACGTATCCGTTACGTGTCCGACACCAAGTGGGGCGCCAAGGTGGTCGGCATCGGCACCGAAGGCATGTGGACCAACAATGGCAACTATACCGACATCGACGGTTTCGACATCAGCGGCCCTGGCCGCCTCGGCATCCTGAACTACGCGTCGAACACGCTGGTGTCGAACAACCACATCCACAACCTGAGAGTGACGGGCGGTTGCACCGGCAGCGGCGGCGCCGGCGTCGTCAACGCCAACTACAGTGGTTCGAACGGCGACATCATCGGCAACGTGGTGCACGACATCGGCGTGCCGGGCGCCTGCAATGGGGTGCAGGGCATCTACTCGTCCAACCTGGGCGGCAAGATCCAGAACAACATCGTTTACCGCGTTTCGTCGTTCGGTATTCACCTGTGGCACGCGGCAACCGGCGTGACCATCGCCAACAACACCGTGTTTGCCAACGGTTCGAGCCGCATGGGCGGCGGCATCGTCACCGGCAGCGGCGACAGCCCAGGCGGCATGCAGCTGAAGAACACCAAGGTGATCAACAACATCGTCTACAACAACCCACGCTCATCGATCACGCAGTACTGCTACTCGGGCGTCAATTGCATCGGCACCGGCAACATCACCGCCAACAACCTGGTGTACGGAAACGGCAGCGGCATTTCGCTGAAGACCGGTACCGCCACCGGCACCATCGCGCTCAATCCGCTGTTCGTTAACTACCAGGCCAACGGCACCGGCAACTATCGCCTGCAGAGCAATTCGCCGGCGATCAACAAGGGCCTGGCGACATCGGCCCCTGCTGACGATATCGACAACGTCGCTCGCCCACAAGGCGGCGCGTTCGACATCGGCGCCTACGAGTTCGTCCCGGCCGGCACGCCGACTCCGACTCCTACGCCGACGCCGACGCCGACGCCGACGCCGACGCCAACGCCAACGCCAACGCCGACGCCGACGCCGACGCCGACGCCAACCCCGACGCCGACGCCGACGCCAACGCCGACGCCAACGCCGACGCCAACCCCGACGCCACCAGCGCCGGCGACGACCTACCATCTGTATGTCGCCACCAACGGCTCCGACACCAATGTGGGTTCGAAGACCGCACCATTCCGCACGATCACCCGCGCGGCGCGAGCGGCCAAGCCATCGACCACCGTGCACGTGGCCGCCGGCACCTACAATGAAAGCGTCAAGACCACCGTTCACGGCACCGCCTCGGCGCGTATCCGCTACGTGTCCGACACCAAGTGGGGCGCCAAGGTGGTCGGCATCCTCACCGAATGGATGTGGACCAACAACGGCAACTACACGGAAATCTCCGGCTTCGATATCACCGGACCAGGGCGCCTCGGCATCCTGAACTACGCGTCATACACCTTGGTGGCCAACAACTACATCCACAACCTGAAAATCTCGGGTGGCTGCACCGGCAGCGGCGGCGCCGGCATCGTCAACGCCAACTACAGCAGCTCCGACGGCGACATCATCGGCAACGTGGTGCACGACATCGGTGTGCCAGGCGCCTGTAACGGCGTGCAGGGCATCTATTCGTCCAACCTGCGCGGCAAGATCTACAACAACATCGTCTACCGCGTGTCGGCGTTCGGTATCCACCTGTGGCACGCGGCGACCGATGTCGTCATCGCCAACAACACCGTGTTTGCCAACGGTTCGAGCAGCATGGGCGGCGGCATCGTCACCGGCAGCGGCGACAGCCCAGGCGGCATGCAGTTGAAGAACACCAAGGTGATCAACAACATCGTTTACAACAACCCACGCTCATCGATCGCGCAGTACTGCTACTCGGGCGTCACTTGCATCGGCACCGGCAACATCACCGCCAATAACCTGGTGTACGGCAACGGCAGCGGCATTTCGCTGAAGACCGGTACCGCCACCGGCACCATCGCGCTCAATCCGCTGTTCGTCAACTACCAGGCCAACGGCACAGGTAACTATCGTCTGCAGAGCAACTCGCCGGCGGTCAACAAGGGCCTGGCAACTTCGGCGCCGACGACCGACATCGACTACTACGCTCGCCCTCGCGGCGCGGCGCATGACATCGGTGCGTATGAGAGCTTCTAAGCTGTAGACAGTAGTCTGTTTCACCTGAACCCCGCGCGAAGCGATCTTCGCGCGGGGTTTTTTCATGGGCGATATCAGCGCCAGGCCGGGAATGTTGAACTACGCCGAACCGCTGAGGTCTGAATGAAGGATGGATCACCTTTGACGGACCGCGCTGTAAATTTTGCAACAACGAATCGCCGTCCTTCCAGACCATTTGCGTAGTTTCAATACGCAGTATTTCTAGGTTGATATCGTCTGATAACGACATGACAACACTGGGATACCGTGAATATTCTGCTGATTAATCACTACGCCGGTTCGCTGCGGCACGGCATGGAATACCGCCCTTACTACCTGGCGCGCGAGTGGCATCGCCTCGGCCACCAGGTCAGGATTGTCGCCTCCGCCCGCTCGCACGTGCGCGCCGAAAGCCCGCGCCTGGGTGGCCTGTCACGCCTCGACGAAACCATCGACGGCATCGAGTACACCTGGTTCGACACTCCGGCTTACTCCGGCAACGGCGCCACCCGCGCCCTCAACATGGCCTCGTTCGTGCTGCGGCTGTACCGCGAAGGCGCCAGCCTGGCGCGCGACTTCAAGCCCGACGTCGTCATCGCTTCGAGCACCTATCCGCTCGACATCTGGCCGGCCCACCGCATTGCCAGGCTGGCCGGCGCGCGCCTGCTGTTCGAGGTGCACGACCTGTGGCCGCTGTCGCCGATGGAACTCGGCGGCCACTCGAAGTGGCATCCTTTCATCATGCTGCTGCAGGCAGCCGAGAACTACGCCTGCCGCCATTCCGACGCCGTCGTCTCGATCCTGCCGAAGGTGCGCGACCACCTTGAAGCGCACGGCATGGCGCCCGACAAGCTGCACCTGGTGCCGAACGGCACCGACCCGGCCGAGTGGCTGCGCGAGGCGCTGCCGCTGGCCGGCCCCGCCGCCGAGACACTGGCGGCGCTGCGCCGGCGCGGCCAGTTCGTCGTCGGCTTCGCCGGCAGCCATGGCGTCGCCAACGCGCTCGACACCTACCTCGACGCGGCCGCCATGATGCGGCACGAGCCGGTCGCGTTCGTGCTCGCCGGCGGCGGTCCCGAAAAAGCGCGCCTGCAACAGCGGGCACGCGACGAAGAACTGCACAACGTCGTGTTCATCAATCCGGTACCGAAAAACCATGTGCCGGCGCTGCTGCAGTTCTTCGACCTGGCCTACATCGGCCTGCAGCGCCAGCCGCTGTTTCGCTTCGGCGTCGCACCCAACAAGCTGATCGACTACATGATGGCGGCGCGGCCGGTGCTGTACGCGATCGAGTCGGGCAATGACCTGGTGACCGAATCGGGCTGCGGCGTGGCCGTGCGCGCCGAAGACGCCGCCGCCGTCGCCAAGGGCGTGCGCGCCATGCTGGCGATGGACGCGGAGCAGCGCAAGACGATGGGACAGCGCGGCAAAAAATTTGTGCTCGAGAACCTCACCTATCCGGTGCTGGGGGAACGTTTCTTGAAGGCCTGCGCCTAGCCTTGACGCCGGCATTGTGCAGCGATGTTGTTAACCTGGGAAAATCATGACCGGACCGAACCGAACGCCAAGCGACGCCCTGCCCTTCCTCCCCTTCGCCCTGCCTGACATCGGCGAGGAAGAGATTGCCGAAGTCGTTGCCTGCCTGCGCTCGGGCTGGGTGACCACGGGCCCGAAGACGCGCCAGTTCGAACAGGAATTCGGCGCCTACCTGGGCGGCGGCCTGGAAACGGTCTCGGTCAATTCGGCCACCGCCGGCCTGCACCTGGCGCTCGAGGCCCTCGGCATCGGCCCCGGCGACGAAGTGATCGTGCCGACCATGACGTTTACCGCCACCGCCGAAGTGGTGCGCTACCTGGGCGCGCAGCCGGTGCTGGTCGACGTCAATCCTTTGACGCTGAACATCGAGGCGACCGCGATCGAGGCGGCCATCACGCCGCGCACCAGGGCGGTGATCCCGGTCCACTATGCCGGCCTGGCCTGCGACATGGACGCGATACTGGCAGTGGCGGCCAGGCACCGGCTGCGCGTGGTCGAAGACGCGGCGCACGCCTTCCCCACCGTCTACAAGGGCCAACTGGTGGGCACGCTAGGCAGCGACATCACGGTGTTCAGTTTTTACGCCAACAAGACCATGACGACCGGCGAAGGCGGCATGGTCGTCACGCGCGACCCGGCGCTGGCGGCGCGCGTGCGGCTGATGCGCATCCACGGCATCAAGCAGGACGCGTTTGCCCGCTACACGTCGACCAGCCCGGCATGGTTCTACGAAGTCGTCGCGGCCGGCTTCAAGTACAACCTGACCGATATTGCCGCCGCCATCGGGGTGCAGCAGCTGCGCAAGATCGACCGTTTCCTGCTGCGCCGCAAGGAACTGGCGCAGGCCTATTGCGCCGGCCTGAAGGGACTGCCGCTGCAGCTGCCGCCGGACGCCGCCGCCGGCAACGGCCACGCCTGGCACCTGTACGTGGTGCGGCTGGCCGCGGATGCGCCGCTTGGCCGCGACGCGCTGATCGCCGGCCTGTCCAGGCTTGGCATCGGCACCAGCGTCCACTTCATCCCGCTGCACCGTCATCCTTACTGGCGCGACAGCGGCGACTTGTTGCCGCAACAATTCCCCGCCGCCGAGGCAAGCTTTGCGTCGATGCTGACCTTGCCGCTGTACACCAAGATGAGCGACGCCGACCAGCAGCGCGTCATCGCCGGCGTGCGCGAACTGCTGTCATGAGCAAGCGCCTGTTCGACATCGCCGCCTCGCTGGCCGGGCTGATCGTGCTGGCGCCGCTGTTCGCGCTGGCGGCGCTGTGGATCAAGCTCGACTCGCCTGGTCCGCTATTTTTCCGCCAGCAGCGGGTCGGCCGGCACGGCAAGCTGTTTTCAATCTACAAATTTCGCACGATGGCGGCGGCGCCCGACACGTCGGCCCAGCTAACCGTGGGGTGCGACCGCCGCATCACCAGCGCCGGCGCCTTTCTGCGCCAGCACAAGCTCGACGAACTGCCGCAGTTGATCAACGTGCTGCAAGGGGCGATGAGCCTGGTGGGACCGCGGCCGGAAGTGCCGCGCTACGTCGCCTGCTATCCGCCGGCGGTGCGCGCCATCGTCCTGTCGGTGGCGCCGGGCATCACCGACTGGGCCTCGATTCTGTACCGCGAGGAAAGCGCGATCCTCGGCCGCGCCGCCGATCCCGAGCGCGCCTATGTCGAGACCATCCTGCCGACCAAACTTGACTATTACGTGCGCTACGTCAGCGAACGCAGCTTCTGGACCGACCTGCGCATCATTGCCAGCACGTTGTCGGCCCTCGTGCATCGATGAGGCGGTATGGCTTACTGGGACACATTCCTGCATCTCGGCGACATTTCCCTGACGTTGGCGGCCGCCGCCGGCATCACCGCCTGGCTGCTGGCGGCGCGCGCGTGGCGGGTGGCATTCTGGTGGAGCGTGCTGTTCGTCGCCTGCATCGGCCTGGTCGGCGCCTCGAAGATCGCCTACATCGCCTGGGGCAACGCGCTGCCGGCGCTCGACTTCAAGGCCGCCAGCGGTCACGCGGCCGGCATCACCGCCATCGCGCCCTTGCTGTTCTACCTGCCGATACGCCACCGCGGCGCGGCCGCGCGTGCCGCCGCCACCGCCGGCGGACTGGCGCTCGGGGTACTGATGGGGGTATTGCTGGTGGCCAGCGATGAGCACAGCGCGGCCGAGGCGCTGGCCGGCTGGACGCTGGGCGCCACCGTCAGCCTCGGCGGCATCTGGCTGGCCGGCGAACTGCCGCTCCAGCGCCCCGCCCACGGCTTGCTGTGCCTGGCGGTGGTGTTCCTCACCGCCGCCTGGATGATGCGCTCCTTTCCTTTCGGCTACCTGATGTATCGCACCGCCCGCTTTTTATCCGGCAACTCTGTGCCCTTCCCCTGGGGTTGAGCACTCCATTACAAGGACTTCATCATGCGCAACAGATTCATGCCTAGCCTGGCATTTCAGCAGCACAGCCAGCTCGGCGAAGACAGCTGGCACTCCGTCGTAATTTCCCTGTTGCGTGGCCTGGCCGCGTTCGAGGTCGCCGCCGCCCATTTGCGCGCGGCGATGTATCCGGGCCTGCGCACGATGCAGGATCCAACGCTGGCGTACCAGGGACTGGCGTTCTTCACCGGCTTCGGGCACCAGTCGGTGCTGCTGTTTTTCGTCATCAGCGGCTGGCTGGTCGGCGGCAGCCTGCTCACCAGGGTGGGCCAGCCCGACGCCATCGCAAACTATGCGATCGACCGCATTACGCGCCTGTGGACAGTGCTGATTCCCACCTTTTTGCTGACCCTGCTGTTTAGCCTCAGCACCGGCGAGACCGCGCCGGGCCGCATCGATCTGTCCTCTGCCAACGAATTTTCCGCCGCCGTCTTCGCCGGCAACATGTTTGGCATGCAAGGCGGCGTTGCGGTGACCGAATTCGGCGGCAACTTCCCGCTCTGGAGCCTGGCGAACGAAACCTGGTACTACGTGATGTTTCCGCTGCTAGTGCTGATGTTTACGGCGCGCCGGGTCGCGGCCCGAACCGCGTGCGCCGTTGGCCTGGTCGCGCTGGCCGCCTTCCTTCCCTACGACATCGTGCTGTATTTTTCCATCTGGCTGCTCGGTGTGGCGTTCTCGCGCATCCGCATCGACGCCAGTCTGGTCGCGCGCTGCGGCTGGCTGGTGCTGCTGCTGGCAGTGTCGGTGTATTACCGCCTCACCGGCATCAACGATGACATCAGCCCCGAAACATATGTGCAAGACCTGGTGTGCAGCCTGCTGTTCCTGGTCTTTCTGTCGAGCCTGCAGTTCAAGGCGGCGCCGGCGTCGAAGTGGCAGCGCCCGCTGGCCCGCATCGGCAAGTTCTTCGCCGAGTTCTCGTTCACCTTGTACGTGCTGCACGTGCCGCTGATCGAGCTGATGCAGCACTCGATGGCGAACCGTTTCGGGCTGCGCCAGCTGTCGCCCGCCGAGCCGATGCACTACGCCATCTATTTCGGCATGCTGGCCATGCTGATAGTGGGTTCCTACCTGTCCTACCGAATGTTCGAATCGCAGACTTACCGGATCCGCCGGCTGGTCAAGGACAGGCTTGCGGGAGCCGGCACGCCATTGCCGGCCGGCCGCGCAGCGCCAGCAGACCGTTGATCGGGCAAGCGTCTTCCGCTCAAACAATCCGACGTCGCAAAGGACGTCGGCAACTGGGTCTGACCCCGGTTTTGGAACGTTCCAAGACCGGAGTCAGACCCAGTTTCCAATTCCAATTCGTTAGCGCCGCAGCCCGCCGTTGACGACCGTTCCAAAAAAGGGGGCAGACCCAGTTTCCCGTGCGCGGTGTGCGCAAGCGATGCGGATTTCATCACCGGGGAAACGGCCGTAGTGCAGCGTGTCGAAACGCCGTCCGAAGACGGGTTGAGATAGCCGCTTGTCTGATTTCCCGGCGTCGAAACGCGGTGCAGACTCGGCCGAGGCGAAAAAAAGCCGCCGCTCGGGAAGCGGCGGCGGCGCGTGCGGGACTAGGCCGAATATCCGAGCTGGGCGGCGGCGTCGTCGCTGTAGTCACGGCGCCCGCCCAAGCGCAGCGCCATGTCGTTGAACAGCACGCCCTGCGGCGCGATGCCGGCGTGGTTGAGGTGCTTGATCGACTCGTTGATCTCCGCTTCGGTGGTGATGCCGGCGCGGGTGACGATGAAGACGGCACCGGCGTGCGCGCCGATGATCAGCGCGTCGGCCACCGCCAGGATCGGCGGCGGATCGAGCAGCACCAGGTCGTAGTTGGCGCTGACCGTCTCGAGCAATCCGCCAAAATTGAGGTGCAGCAGGAATTCGGAGCGGTTCGGCGGCAGCGGGCCGGTCGGGATGAAGTCGAGGTTTTCCATCACGCCGCGGTGAATTACCTGCTCGACCGGCAAGGAACCGGTGATCGCCTTCGACAGTCCCTGGTCGCGGCTGACGCCGAAATAGCGGTGCAACTGGCCGGTGCGCAAGTCGCAGTCGATCAGCAGCACGCGCTTGCCGCTCGCTGCCATGACGGCGGCGAAGTTGGCGGCGACGAACGATTTGCCGAGGTTGCGGGTAGGCCCGGCCAGCATGACAATGTTGTTCTTGAAGTGCGGCATCGAGAACTGCAGCGCGGCGCGGAAGCTGCGCAGGCTCTCGATGGCGATGTCTTCCGGCATCGAGTGCGCCAGCAGCGGCAGCATCGCGCCTTCGCCGCGCACTTTCTTCATCAGCTTTTCCTGGTTGGCGCTGTGCGGGATGGTGGCGTACACCACCCGCGCGCGCAGCAGGCGCTCGATCTTTTGCGGATCGTCAATGCCACCTTTCATCGCCTTGCGGGTGACGGCGATGACGCTGCCGAGGAACAGGCCCATCACGGTTGCCAACACCATGATCAGCGGCCGGTTCGGCTTCAGCGCCTTTTCCGGCGGCATCGGCGCGTCGATCATGCGCACATTGCTGACCCGGCCGACGGAAATGAGGCGCAGCTGCTGCGCCGTGTTCGACAGCGCCGTATACAGGTCGGTGTTGACCTTGATCTCGCGCGTCAGGCGCGTCTCGTCCTGTTCCAGCACCGGCAAGGTGCGGATGCGGCGGGCGACATCGTCGATCTCGGCGTCGACCTCGCGGCGCTGGCCGTTGACGCCCTGGACGATCGGGTGGTGCTCGGTAAAGCGCGACAGCAGCTCGGTCTTTTTCTGGATCAGGTCGAGCCGGCGGGTGCGCGCGGCGGCCGCCTGTTGCAGGCTCATGCGGGCTTCCTCGCGCAGGTCGATGGTGCCGTGGGCGTTGCGGAACTGGTTGTAGCGGTCTTCCGACTGTTCCAGCTGGCGCTTCAGGATCGGCAACTGCTGGTTCAGGAAAGCCAGCGATTTTTCCGCTTCCTCCGTCTTGCGCGCCAGGTTCTGGCGCATGTATTCGCGGCCAATTTCACTCAGCAACTGATTGATGCGCTTGGCGCTTTCGCCCTGCAGCTTGACTTCGATGACGCCCGACTGCTTGCCCTGCTCGCTGATGACCATCGCGTTCTGGATGCGCTGGATGGTGCCCAGGCGCGACATGCGGCGCACCTTGAACTGGGCGCCGGCGCGCGCGCTCATGCGCTCGACCTTCAGCTCGACGTTGCCGTCGGCAGTGCTCACCAGGTAGCGCTTGCCGATCGCGCCTTCGAACGCCGGCGCGCCGGCGCCGCCGCCGAAACGGTAGCGCCCCTCGGCCAGCGCGGTGACCACGAACTCGCGGTTGAGCAGGGTGTCGGGCACGTTGAAGGCGGCCACCTCGATCTTTTCGCCGCCCCACACGTAACCGCCCCAGCCGAAAATGCCGGGCTCGGCGAGCTCGCCCTTGGCCTGGTTGGCGATCCAGAAGCCGCCGACCGGGAAGTATTTCGGCTGCGCCTCGACATACAGCTGCAGGTTGTCGACCGCGCGCGAAATGACCATGCGCGAGCGCAGCAGCTCCATTTCGGCGATCGCGGCCTTTTTCGTTTCGAACAGCGAGGACGCTTCGCTGAGGATGTTTTTCGACGCGTTCGGACTTTCCTCCTCGACGTGGATCATCAGGTTCGCCTCGTACACCGGCTTGACGATCAGCACGTACAGCAACGCCAGAAGCATCACCACCGCGGTGACCGCCCCCACCAGCGCCCGGCTTTCCCAGATTGTCTGGAAATGGGACTTCAGGTCGACCGGGGCGTCATCGCCGGAAATATCCGGCGCGCGCGGATCCCACTGCATATTGAGTGCCGGCACCTGGTGATGCAGAACGTTGGAAACCGGATGCTGTTCGCTGGGAGTGTCCATATTCGATCCTAGGAAGTGCTCAGGGTTTGCTGACCCCGACTGCGGAAGTAAGGGCGCCGGGAATCAGCAGGCTGAGGTTGCGGTGCCAGTTGGCCAACGGCGAGGCCGCGACATACACAACGTCTTTCGGATGCAGTTCGAATCCTTCGGCCATCGCCATGGCGCCGGTGACGCGCGCGTCGAGCTGGTAGACGCGCGTGCCCTCGTTCGTCTTGCGCACCACATACACCTGGCGCGCATCGCCCGACAGCGGGCTGACGCCGCCCGATTCGCCCAGCGCTTCATTGAGCGTCAGGCGGCCGTTGTGCATCGTCAGGGCGCGCGGCGTGACCACCTCGCCGGAGACGAACACCTTGCTCTCGTCGCGCGAATGGATGCGCACCACGTCGCCAGGCACGAGCATGACGTTGCCGGGATTGATGCCTTTTTGTACCAGTTCGCGCAGGTCGATCCGATAGCGCTGGTCGCCGCGCTCGAGCACCAGGCGGCTCTGGTCGGCAGTGGGCAGCAGGCCGCCGGCGCGGTTCAGCGCTTCCATCAGCGTCATCGGGATATCGTTGATGGCCTGCAGGCCCGGCGACTTGACCTCGCCGTCGATGTAGACGCGCTTGCTGCGGTAAGCCTGCACGCGCAAGGTCACGTTGGGCTGGGCGATGTAGCGCGCCAGCTTGCCTGCCAGCAGGTCGCGCGCCTTGTCCTCGGTCAGCCCTTCGAGCTTGAGCGAGCCGGCGAACGGGAACTGGATGCGCCCTTCGGAATCGACGACGAAACCGGGCGGCGGCACGCCGTTATTGCTCAGTTCGGCCGCGCCGGAGGCCGGCGTGACCACCGTACCGCCGAGTTCGGGATGGTCCCAGACAACGATCGACAGGATGTCGCCGCGCCCGATGGTGTAGGAAGGCGGGTTCGGTTCGACCAGCTTCGACAAGTCCTGGCGCACGGCCGACTCGCGCTTGATCTGCTCGGCCGCGATCAGTTGCGGCGTGATCAGTTCGGTGCGCGGCGCCTCGCCCGCCGGCCCGTTCGCGACCGGGTTGCTTTGGCGGTTGCTGAAATAGCCGCAGCCGGCCAGCGCCAGCGCCAGCAGGCACGCCAGCGCCCGGCCGGTGGCACGCGAAATTGTTGTTTCGATATGAGATTTCATGATTTTTTGTCCATGTGAAGCACGCCAGCGAATGGCCTTCAGGGCCAGAGTAAGGCCTGTCACACGGCAGACCTTGCTGCACATCAAAATGCCTGCTGAACTGAAGCACGCGGCGACAGGGGCGTCGCGAACGGCGCGAACTCATGCATGAATCTATGGTCGGGCCCGGGAGCCCGGCACGCTAGCGCAATTCTTCGAGCAAACGGAGCGATTCGGCAAAGCTCCAGATGCGGCGAATTTCGATGACGTCGTAGCGGTTGGCGATGTTCGGCGGGAACGCCGAGTAACGCGCGTTGAGGCCGATGATGCGGCGCACCGCGTTGTCGGTGTCGGCGTGGCCGCTCGAACGGACGATGGTGACCTCCTCGACGCTGCCGTCGCTGCGCAGCGCCACGCTCACCAGCGGCTCGATGCGCACCGCGTCGGCCGCGCGCGGGGCGAACGCCAGGCCGCCGTTGCGTTCGACCTTCTGGCGGAAGCTGTCGACGTACATGCGCACCGGGACGTCCTGCTCGGCGCCGCCGGAGACGAGGCGGCGAGCGCCGCGCTCGGCGTCGTCGCGCACGCGCGGCGGCGCCCCTTTTAACAGATCGATGCCGCGGGTCAGTTCGCGCACCCGATTGCCGATGTCGCTGCCAAGCAGGTTTTTCGGCGCGGTGCTGCCGCTGCCGCCCGCTCCTGCGCCGCCCGGGCCGGCGCCCGTAGCGCCGGCGCCGGGCTGCGCCGCCGCCAACGCGCGCGCGCGCTCGCCGGCTGCCGCCGCCTGTTCGGCTTGCTGGCGGGCCAGCTGTTCCGCCTGCCGCCTTGCCGCCTCGTCCGCCAACTGCCTGGCGACCTGCTCGGCCTGCTGCCTGGCGGCCTGCTCGGCCTGCTGCCTGGCGGCCTGCTCGGCCAACTTCCGGGCGGCCTGCTCGGCTTGCTGCCGAGCCGCCTGCTCGGCCTGGCGGCGCGCCAATTCCTCGGCCTGCTGCAGCGAGGCAACCTTCTGCCGCGCCAGCTCCTCGGTCCGCTGCCGGGCCACCTCCGCCTGCTGAAGCGCGGCCTGTTCCTGTGCACGTTGCCTCAGCGCCAGCTCATCGGCCTGCTGCCTTGCCGCCAGTTGATCGGCCTGCTGCCTGCGCAGCTGCTCCTGCGCGGAGCGTTCGTCGGCCTGCCGGCGCGCGGCAAGCTCGTCGGCGCGCCGCTGTTGTTCCAGCTTCAGTTCCTCGGCTTGGCGCGCCAGCCCCCGCTCCTGCTCCGCCTTCGCGTCGGCCGCCAGCATTGCCACCCGCTCCTCGTCTTCCTTGCGCGCCGCCTCTGCCAGCAGTGCCGCCTGCTTGTCGACGCCGTCGTCGGTGCCGTCCTGCGCCGCTTTGGGGTCGGTGGTCTGCTGCTGTGCTTCTTCGGGCTGCGCCATCGGCAGCGCGAAGTCGCTCAGCTTGTTGTCTTGCGCAATCACCCGGGTGGGTGTTTCGACCAGGTCGCGCGGCGGCAGCGGCCGGCTGATGCGGCGCGGCTTGCTGCGCTTGGGCTTGATCGCTTGCGCTACCGGCGCCTTCGGCGCCTCGCTCGCCGGCGCGACGATGCGCATGCCGGCCGGCGGCGCCGGCAACGGCGGCAGCGGCAACGGCGCCAGCGCTTCGAGCGACGGCGCGGCAACGGGCGGCAATGCCGGCTCGGCCGGCGTGAGCCTGACGCTGATCGGCTGTGGAGCGGACGGCGCCGGCACCCCAACGCCAGGGACGCCGAACTGCACCAACAGCAGCGAGCCGTGCACGACAATGGATAACAACAGGCCGGTCGCCAACCTCCGGTTGACGAGGTCAGATGGAGCGGCGCGGGGATGTGCGGTGGCAGGACTCATGCGGTAATGGCACAGCAGGAGCCGGGCGTATGGTCGAGCCATCAGCATATCGTGTTCTCCACCGTAAAGCGAGCAGGCAAGCTGGGCGCACGTCAATGCCAGTCCGGCGCGCTGATGTTCAGTTACGCTAAATCGAACAGTTGACGGGTTTGCTGAAATGAAATATTTTCAATCACAGCATAACTTGTGAAAGCACACGCATGACCTTCGACATCACCATCACCGCGTTTTCCGCGCGCGACCTCGAGCGCGACGTCGACGGCCTCGGCGCCTTGCTGCATGCCTGTGTCCACGCCGGCGCCAGCGTCGGCTTCGTGCTGCCGTACTCGGCGGCGGACAGCGAAGCGTTCTGGACCGGCAGCGTGCGTCCCAACGTCGAGGCCGGCACGCGCCTGCTGCTGGTCGCGCGCCGCGGGGACCGGATCGCCGGTTCGGTCCAGCTCGACTACGACACGCCGCCGAACCAGCCGCACCGCGCCGAAGTGCGCAAGTTGCTGGTCCACCCGGACCTGCGCCGCCAGGGCATCGCGCAAAGTCTGATGGCCGAACTGGAGCGCCGCGCGCCGGCGCTCGGGCGCACCCTGCTCACGCTCGACACCCGCAGCGGCGACAAGGCCGAGCCGCTGTACGCCGGGCTTGGCTACCAGACGGTCGGCGTGATTCCCGATTTTTGCCGCGACACGGCCGATGCCGGCCGCCTCGATTCCACCACCATCATGTACAAGAGGCTGTAAGCGATGCCGACCCAGATCCCCGCCCTGCTCATCATCGACATGCAGAAAGGCATGGCCAGCCCCGCGGCCGGCGTCCGCAACAACCCGCAAGCCGAGCGCAACATTGCGACCTTGCTGCAGCACTGGCGGGCGCGCGGCGCGACGGTGGTACATGTGTGCCACATCTCGCGCCAGCCTGGTTCACTATTCTGGCCGGGCCAGCCGGGCGCCGAATTTCAGGACGCGCTGGCGCCGTCGCCGTCCGCCCACGTGGTCGAAAAGAATGTCACCGATGCATTCATTAACACCGGGCTGGAGCGCTGGCTGCGCGTGCGCGGCATCGACCAGCTCGTCATCGTCGGCGTCAGCACCAACAACTCGGTCGAGTCGACCGCGCGCTCGGCCGGCAACCTCGGCTTTGAGACCACCGTGGTGGCCGACGCCACGTTCGCCTTCGGCAAGGTCGACTATGCAGGCGTGGCGCGCACAGCGGACGACGTGCACGCGATGGCGCTGTCCAACCTCGACGGCGAGTACGCCAGCATCGCCACCACCGAGCAAGTATTGTTCAGCGTGACGGCCTGACCTCGCCCAGCTGCAGCCCCATCAGCAACACCGGCGCGTCGTACGACTGGCGGCACCAGCACAGCTTGTCGGCCACCTTGGCCGGCAGCGCGGCGCCGTCTTCCATGCGGCGAAAACCGAACGACGCGTACAGGCCCTCCAGATTGCCGAACGGCAGGCAGTAGAGGAAATCGTAGTCCGTCGTTGCCAGCAACGCTACGATGATCTGGCGTGCAATGCCGCCGCCGCGAAATTCCGGCAACACGACGATTCCGCCCAATTCGCCGATGCGCGGCGCGATCGGCGTGATGCGCCCGAGCCCGGCCGGGGCGCCGTCGACCTCGGCGATGATCTGCACGTCGACGGCCTCGGACAGGCGAAACGCGATGTCGCGATAACGCTGGTTGATCGATTCGAGCTCGGCCGGCGCGGCGATCCTGACCTTGGCGCTCATGGCCGCCTCAGCGGGCGTTTGGCGCGCCCGACCCGCGCCGCGCGCACGCCCTCGATCCAGTCGCGCCCGCCGGCATCGAGCGCGGCGTCGATCACTTCCTGCGGCAGGCTGTACACCGACGCCCACGCTGCCCGGCCGTCGGCCGTATTGGTGGGAAAATCGTGGCGCTCGATCGGCCAGCCATACTTGCGCATCAACGCCCGCATCACCGTGTTGAGCGCAATCTTGCGGTGCTCGAACAGGCTTTCGACGCCGGTCATGTCGTTTGACGCGAGCAACACAGCAAGTGTTTCGGCCCGCAGCGACGTGCCCATGGTCGGGAAGCGCCCCATCTTCGGCGCCTTGGAATCGTTTATCAAGATCGTGTTCCCATCATCAAGTTCAAGTCAGTACTTCGCTGCCGCCGACCGGTTCGGCCAGGTAAGCGCTCAGCCAGTCGAACACCTTGGCGGCGCCGGTTTCCACCTCGGCGCCAAAGCCGCGCTCGGCTAGCAAGGCGATGCCGTTGGTGTGCGCCAGCAGGCCGGGCGCCAGCTGCAGCACGCCGTCGCTGTCCAGCGTCACGCAGAACGGCGCCAGGCGATGTTCCAGCAGCGACGCCAGCACCAGGTTGTGCGACGAGACGAGCACCAGGCTGCTGGCGGCCAACACGTCAAGCAAGGCGGCGGCGGCCGACACCGACTCCAGGTGGTTGGTGCCGCGGAAGATCTCGTCGATGATATACGTTGCCGCGCGTGAACGGGAAGCGACCGCCAGCAACTGCCTGGCGCGCTGCAGTTCGGCGATATACAGGCTCTCACCGCCGAGCAGCGAATCCTCGCTCTGCATGCTGGCATACACCGGCAGCATCGGCACGCTTGCCCGGCCGGCATAGCAGAACCCGAACGCGCGTGCCACCAGCAGGTTCAGCCCGATGGTGCGCAGCAGCGTGCTCTTGCCGATGCCGTTCTGGCCCGAGATAAAGGCGCCCTTGCCCTGCAGCGCGATCGACAGCGCGGCCGGCGCCTGCAGCAGCGGATGCACTGCCCGATCGAGCACGATGGCGTCGTCGCGGCCGCGCTCGGCCCAGCACGTCACCGGCGTGGCCAGCAGGTGGCGCGCCAGCGCGACGTCGGCCTCCAGATTGGCGCAGCGCGTGTAACAGTCGCGCAGGAATGCGCGCTGGGCGCCGACGATCGCGATGCCCTTGAAGTAATGGCTGACGTTGGCCAGCACGAACCAGTCGAGGTAGGCCTGCATGCCGGGAACCAGGCTTACGCCCAGCGAACGTGCCAGGCTGCGGTTGACCTTGCCCGCGTGCGGCGCGGCGCCGGCGAAGTCGCGCAGCAGCGGATGCGGCAACGCGCCCAGCAGGCTGGTGGCGCGCAGCATCATTTGCACCGCGTGCATCGCGCGCTCCCAGGCGCTGACGCGCTGGTAGTAGCGAACCTGGATTGCCATCAGCTGGTACAGAAACAATCCCGCGCCGAGCCATGCCGCCGGCGACAGCGCCACCGCGGCAATCGACGCCACCAGGCCGGCGAACAGCAGCCACAAGCTGCCGGACCATGCCGGTATCGGCGGCAAGGTGTCTTCGAACAGCAACGTGGCGATGTCGGTGTCGGCCGCGCGCAGTGGCGAAACGGCGCGCCGCAGGGCGTCGAGCTGCACAGGGTCGCTGGTGAGCAAACGCAGGCGTGCGGTCAGCGCGGCGCGCGGCGCGTCGTCCAGGCCGTCGCACAGGCGCTGGTGCAACACCTGCTTGCCGAAGATGCTGACCTCGCCGGCGACCATCGCAAAGTATGGATCGAGCAGCAGGCCTTGCCAGGTCGGCTGATCGACCGCGGCCTTGGCCGGATCGGCGCCAATGCGCTGCAGCTGGCCGATGTCGCTGGCGGTGAAGGGATAGTCGACCGGTTCGGGATCTGCCACATGGAACAGGGAACGGAGCAAAGCGGCCGCCTGGCGCAGATACATGGACATTACTTGCTTTCGGCTTATGGTATTAGCGGAAATATTGTACTGCAGAATTGTTTGCTGCGGTCGCGGATGGGGCCGTGTACGATTGCCGGCACTGACCCCGGGGGTGCGGATGGGGCCGTGTACGATTGCCGGCACTGACCCCGGGGGTTAGACCGGTTCGAGGACGGGACGCAGATCCTGCAAGTCCTGCAGCGCCAGCGTGGCCGGATAGGCGTGCAGCAGCGCGATCAGGTTCGGCAGCGGCATCGGCCGGGCAAACAGGTAACCCTGCATGCCGGGCGCGCCGTTGGCGGCGAGGAACTCGGCCTGGGCGCGCGTCTCGACGCCCTCGGCCACCACGCGCAGGCCGAGGTGGCCGGCCATGGCGATGATCGATTGCACGATCGCGGTGCCGTTGGCGTCGCCCGGCGTGTCGCGAATGAAGCTGCGGTCGATCTTCAGCTCGTACAGCGGCATGCGCTTCAGATACGACAGGCTCGAATAGCCGGTGCCGAAATCGTCGATCGACAAGCGGATGCCGAGGGCGGCCAGCTCGTGCATGCGGGCGATCGTCTCGTCGAGCTTTTCGATCAGCAACCCTTCGGTCACTTCGAAGATCAACTGGTCGGCGGGCGTGCCGGTGTCGGCCAGGATCTCGCGCACCTGGGCGACGAAATCGGGCTGGCGAAATTGCGACGGGCTGACGTTGACCGACAGCGGCAGCGCGTGGCCGGCGCGCGACAGCTTCTGCCAGCAGTGGCAAGCCTGGCGCATCGCCCACTGCCCCAGCGGCACGATCAGGCCGGATTCTTCGGCGACCGGGATGAACAGGTCGGGCGAGACGATGGCGCCGTCGGCGGTGCGCCAGCGCATCAGCAACTCGGCGCCGACCGGCACGCCGCGGCTGTCGACCTGCAACTGCAGGTGCATCGCCAGTTCGCCATTGTCAAACGCGTCGGCCAGGTCGCGCTCCATCGTCAGGCGCCGCTCCACCTCGGCCTGCATGGTCGCTTCGAAGAACACGAAGCCGTTGCGCCCTTCCGCCTTGGCGCGGTACATCGCGGTGTCGGCTTCGCGCAGCAGGTCGTGCACCGTCTGGCCGGCCTTCGGCAGCAAGGTGACGCCGATGCTGGCCGACGAATTGTAGGACTGGCCGTCGATCTGGAAGCATTCGGTGATCGCGTGGCGGATCTTTTCGGCCACCACCAGCGCCGATTCGCTGGCGCCTGCCTTGTCGTGGCCCAGGTGCGCGAGCAGCACGACGAATTCGTCGCCGCCGATGCGCGCCACCGTGTCGCCCTTGCGCACCAGCCGCGACAGGCGCTCGGCGGCATTGCGCAGCAGCGCGTCGCCGACCGCGTGGCCGCGCGCGTCGTTGATGTACTTGAAATGATCGAGGTCGATGAACATCACCGCGCCGAAGCCGGCGCCGGCCTGCGCGCTGGCCAGCAGCTGGTCGAGCCGCTCCATCAGCAGGCGCCGGTTCGGCAAGCCGGTCAGCACGTCGAAGAACGCCAGCCGGTGGATGTGCCCTTCGGACTTCTTGCGCTCGGTGATGTCGCGCCCGACGGCCACCCAGTGGGTGTTGTTGCCGCCTTCGTCGGCGAACGGCACCAGTTCCATCTCGACCCAGTATGGCGCGCCGGACTTGGTGTAATACATCAGCTCGGCGGTGACGGGCTCGGTGCGCGCCACCGCGGCGCCGATGCGCTCGATGACGGCCGGGTCGGTGTCGGCGCCGCGCAGCATACGCCAGCTGTTGCCGATTACTTCGGCACGCTGGTAACCGGTGCGCCGTTCGAAGGCCTCGTTGACGAAGATGATCGGCTGCTCGGCGCCGCCTCCCTTGACGACCTTGGCAATCACCACCATGTCGTTCAGGCGCGCCACCGCCGCGGCGGTGAGGCGCAGTTCGGCGTTCAGGGTATGCAGCTCGTCCTTGCCGCGCTGCAGCGAACGAGCGAACATGCGCAAGTCCTCAAGCGAACGCTCGAGCCGTTGCAGCAAGATCGAGCACGATGCGGTGATGATGGCGCCAATGAACAGGTAGTTCAGGGTAATCATCAGCGACGGCAGCAAGCCGTTCTCGGGCATGCCCGCCATGTGCATCTTCGCAAGACCTGCGTAGCTGAGCACGAAAATGGTCAGCGCGCTCACGCCCAGGCACAGCATCGCGCTGCGCATGCCCAGCAAGGTGGCCGCCAGCAACGGCACCGAAAACAGATAGATCTGGCTGACCGGCCCGACCGTCATCATCAGGCCAACGCCAATGACGTAGATGATCGCGAGGAAGTTCAGCACCCGGATCGTGTAGGGAATTTTCTTGAACCACCACAGCGCGCTTAGCCATGTCAGCGCGACCACGTCCATCACCACCACCGGCCACAGGCCTTCGGTGGCCAGCTGGATCATGCTCGGGATCGCCGTGAGCGTCCCCAGCGCCAGCACGATCGTCAAGAGCGAGGAAAATATCTGTCCGCGCCAATGCGCGATGTTGTCAAGCTTGTCCAAGGTGTGGCCTTCGAAAATCGCGCGCGGGCGATGACACCTTGCGTGTCGAGAATTTATATTGCCTGACGTCATGATAAAGCGAAAGCGCGCCCGACGTCCTTTCGATACGCCATTTTTGTGGCTACAAGGGAACAAATTATCGTCGCGCAGTTAGCATTCGACGGTTTACTTCCCGGATAATTATTTGAACATTATTGTGATGCCGACCATATCGGCGTGCGGGCACCGTCAGGTCGGTTGTATCGAAATATTGGCGCAGTAACAGGTATCATCCACGGCAGTCGAGTTGCGTGTGCAATGCAGACTGCCGTTTTCACTTATAAAAAACAGGAGATCCCAATTGAAGAATGCCATCCTGCTGCCCCTGATGCTGGCCGCCTTCGCGGCGCACGCGCAGAACGCAAGCACGTTTGATCCGCAACGCCTGTCGCAGCACGTCAAGGTGCTGGCGTCGGACGAATTTGAAGGACGCGCCCCGAACACGCCAGGCGAGACCAAAACGGTCGCCTACCTGGTCGAGCAATTCAAGGCCGCCGGCCTCAAGCCTGGCGGCGACATCGTCAAGGGCGCGCGCGGCTGGACGCAGGACGTGCCCCTCGGCCGTTTCGAAATCAAGGGTCCGGTCACGCTGACGCTCAAGGACGGCAAGAAGAGCGAAACGTTCAGCCAGGGCGAGCAAATGGCGGTGCGCGCGGCGATGAACGGCGCACGCCAGGTGCAATTCAAGGATGCGCCACTGGTATTTGTCGGATATGGCGTCAGCGCGCCGGAACGCCGCTGGGACGATTTCAAAGGCGCCGACCTGAAAGGCAAGCTGGCGGTCGTGCTGATCAATGACCCCGATTTCGAATCCGGCCAGGGCGACTTCGGCGGCAAGGCGATGACCTATTACGGCCGCTGGGGCTACAAATACGAAGAGATGGCGCGCCGCGGAGCGCTCGGCACCATCATCGTGCACGAAACCGGCCCGGCATCGTACGGCTGGCCGACGGTGAAGAATTCGAACACCAACGTGATGTACGACATCGTCCGCAAGGAGCCGGGCAAATCGCACGCGCCGATGGAAGCGTGGATCCAGCGCGACGTCATCGTCGACCTGTTCAAGCGCGCCGGCCTCGATTTCGAGGCGGCCAAGAAGCAGGCGCAAACGCGTGAATTCAAGCCGGTGCCACTGACCGGCATTACCTTGTCGGCCGGCTATGCCGTCGATGCGCAGGTCATCAAATCGAAAAACGTCGTGGCGCGTATCGAAGGCAGCGAGCGGCCGAAACAGACAGTGATCTACAGCGGCCACTGGGACCACCTCGGCATCGGCGCGCCAAACGCCAAAGGCGACAAGATCTATAACGGCGCGGTCGACAATGGCACCGGCCTGGCAGCGATGCTCGAACTGGCGCGCGCGTTTGCCAAAGCGCCGGCGCCCAAACGCAGCGTGGTATTTTTGGCGGTGACGGCGGAAGAAAAGGGTTTGCTCGGTTCCGAATACTACGCGGCCAATCCGATCTATCCGCTGGCCGATACTGCCGGCGTGATCAACATGGATGCCCTGAGCCCGAACGGACCGGCGCGCACCTTCACCATTTCCGGCAACGCCAAACTCGATCTGCTCGATCAGCTCGTCACCAAGGCGCAGCAATGGAAACTGACGTATGCGCCCGATCCGAAGCCGGAAGCGGGTTACTTTTTCCGCTCCGATCACTTCCCGTTCGCCAAGCGCGGCGTGCCGGCCATTTCGTACGGCTCGGGGCGTGACTGGGTCGACGGCGGCGTGGCGGCCGGCGACGCCTCGGAAAAGGCGTACACCAATAACGACTACCACCAGGCGTCGGACGAGTGGAGCGCGAAGTGGCCATTTACCGGCATGGCGCGCGATCTGGAAATCCTGTATGCGCTGGGCCGCGACCTGGCCGATTCAGGCGCATGGCCGAACTGGTCGCAGGACTCGGAGTTTCGCGTAGTGCGGGAAAAGACTGCCAGCCAACGCAAATAATGCGAAAGCGCCTCCACTGTCGCGTGGTCGACGGCGGAGGCGCTAGGGAATAATGTTGCTGCCTTCCCTGCGCGCGCCTACCGCTTTCATGTACTCCACCAGCGCCCATCGCTGTGCGTCGGTAAAGCCGGCGTTGCCGTAATCGTGACCCAGGTTCGAATTGCCGGCAATCGCCTGGCCAGCCGTATCGTGCGTCCTGAACACGAAGCTGTTTTCAGCCGTTTCGCCGGTGACAAACCCGACTTTGACCGGATCGAACTCGCGCGAGCCGAGCCGGAACGAAGACGGCCGGCGCTCCAGCGGCAGCAGCAAGTCGTACAGCGTTGGCACCGATCCATTGTGCAAGTACGGCGCGCTTGCCCACACTCCCGTCAGCGGACGGCCCTTGTACGCCATGCGCGAATCGTCGCTCAACGTCATGCAGCGTTGCAGCCGCTTCTCCTTGTCCGGCTCGAACAGGTCGTGGACCGCGCCCGCGTCTTCCAGCGACAGCGGCTTTCCCCAGTTGAAGAAACTCGCCGACACGAGAATCGTCTCCATATCCTGGCGATCGACGAAGGCATCGATGACGTCGTCGCGGCGATTAAAAATGGCGCCGATCACGGTGGTCCCCAGCAAATCGGACAGCTGCTCAATCTGGCCATAACGCCGGCCAATGAACAGGCGCTCGCGCGTGTTGTACAGTACGCCTGTGCGTGCCTGATATGCGTACGCGTTGCAGGCCATCCACGGATCGGTCCCTAGCGGCTTGGCGCCGAAAATGGGCGTGAGCGTGGCGGCAAAGCGCGTGCTCAGATCGTCGCGCGCGAGCACCTGGTGGCAGGACGCGCATCCGTTGGCCTGGTTGAAGAGACGCTTGCCGGCTTCCCATTTGCCGGCGTCGATCGGCGGCAGCGCATCGGGCCATGCCGGCGGCTTGAGTTTGCGCACCAGGGTGTCGAGCGTGAGCAGGTTCTTCACGTGGGCACTGCTCTGGTAGCCGTTGCGCGCGGTCGCCGTACCCGGAGCCGTGAAGGCCAGGTCGGCAAACACGCCCGTGACCTCGCCGACGTTCCTGCCAAGCGCGCCGATATCGATTGCACCGATACGTTGATTGGAGGCCATCCCATTCCACTGCACCACATCGTGCTGCGACGTGTTCCACAGGATTGGATAGCTGACGGGGGCATCGGACGGATTGACCGGCTGGCCGGCGCCGCCCGTCTTCAGCAAGATCTTGTTGAAAATATGTCCGAACGCATCGACGCGCGCAAAACCATATTGCAGATCGGTGTGATTGACCTGCTCGACGCGATTCTGCCAGCGCAGCATCGACTCCACCGCGTCGCGCAACATGCTCCGGTTAGCCGCATCGTCCGCGCCGGCCAGCACCTGGCCGGAGAACCGGTCCCATTTGCGCTGGGCGCGCAGGGTCGTGGCAAGCGCAGCGTTCATCGATTGCATGAACGATTGGAAATCGGCCAGGGCCGGCGCGCCTTCGATGCGCATGCGCTTGCCCTTGAACGTGAGCTCGGCCGTGTGGCAGGCCGCGCAATTCATGCCAACCCAAGGTTCGCGCTCGCCCTGCCCCTTCTTCCAGCGCAGCCGGCTCACGTCCGAGAACATCCGGTCGCTCTGGTCGTCGACGACAAATCCCACCGGCAACGGCGTGGGATCGATCAGATACCGAAACGAATCAACATGGCTGGGCTGCAGGAAGGGCCGATCGACATCGTGCTGTTCGAGCGCCATCAGCCAGGCGCGCGGAATCAGCCGCGATCCCTGAGAAAGGCCGTACCATTGCGCCTTTTCGGCAATGGTCCAGCCCTGATCGACCGACACCAGTTCGGTGGTGGTCACGGCGGCCGCGCCGAGTGCGGCAAGCGCGACGAGTACGCCGCCGAGGGAGACGTTGACGAAGCCCATCGCAATGCTCCCTCACGAATACAGCTGCTGCTGGAATACAGACTCACCCCCAGCCAGTGTAGCAAGAGCAGCATGTCGAGAGCATATACAGATCAGATAGGTACTTATTTCGGGACGATGCGCAGCAGCCGTCCCTTGTCCTCGTCCGTCAGCGCGTACAGGTGGCCATCCGGTCCCTGCCGCACGTCGCGCACGCGGGCGCCAATGTCGAGCCGGTCCTGGCCCTGGACGTTGCCATCCTTGTCGAGCGCGATGCGGCGAATGTCGCTGCTGGCCAGGCCGCCACTGAACAGGCTGCCCTTCCACTGCGGGAACAGGTTGCCGGTGTACACGACCAGGCCCGACGGCCCCGGCGACGGCACCCACGCCACCTTCGGCCCGGTCATGCCCTTCACCACGCGCTGGCCGACCGGCTCGCCCGTCTTGTAATCGGCGCCGTAGCTTTGCAGCGGCCAGCCGTAATTCTGGCCCGCTTCGATGAGGTTCAGTTCGTCGCCGCCGCGCGGGCCGTGCTCGCTTGCCCAGATGCGGCCCGAGACCGGATCGCGCGCGATGCCCTGGATGTTGCGGTGGCCATAGGTCCAGATTTCAGGGCGCGCGCCGGGGCGGCTGGCCAGCGGATTGCCCGCCACCGGTTTGCCTTCGGCGGTCAGGTGCAGGATCGTGCCGTAGTGGGTGGCAAGATTTTGCGCCTGCTCGCGTGCCAGCCGATCGCCGATGCGCTGCGGTGGATTGCCGCCGTCGCCGATGCTCATCAGGAGGGTGCCGTCAGGCAGGAACAGGATGCGCGAACCGAAATGCTGGCCGCCGCTCTTGCCCTGCTCGACGCGAAACAGCGTCTTGATGCCATGCACGCGCTTACCGTCGAACACGCCCTGGACCAGGATGGTGCGATTTTCGCTCGACGTGCCGAACGCCATCGTCATGTAGACGCGCGGATTGGCCTTGTCGGCCGGATGCAGCGCGATGTCGAGCAGCCCGCCCTGCCCGCTGGTGAACACTTCCGGCAGGCCTTCAAGCGCGATCTTTTGCAGCTGCTTGCCGTCTTGCAGATGCAGCGATCCGTCCTTGCTGGTGATCAGCGAGCGGCCGTCCGGCAAGAAGGCCAGGCCCCATGGCTTCGGGATGCCATCGACCACCGTTTCGGCGCGCCAGCCCGCTGCCGCCGGCGGCGCGGCGGTCGGTTCCAGCTGGGCAAAGGCGGAAGGCATGGTCGCCGCGGACAGCGCCAGCGTGGCGCCGGCGAACAAGGTTTTTCCCGATACAATTTTCATCACGTCTCCGATTGACTGAACTTAGCTAAATGGAATCGTACAGGAATATCCGGGACCGACGAGCACCGTGCACCTTTCAGCCGCCGCGCTAGCTCACGGCCGCGCCAGCGCCGGCAAAATCAAGGTCGTCAGCAACTTGTCGCTGAGCGGATGGGCGCCGCGGACCTGGAAGTTCGTTGTCGTGATGACGACAACCGCGTCCTGGGCGGGTAACACGAACACCTTGTTCCCTCCCGAGCCCGCCATGCTGTAAGCGGGGACATCGCCGCCGTCGGCCTTCAACGTTTGCAGCCACCACAGGTAGCCGTAGTTGTAGTCGTCGCGCGCATGGGCATGCGGCGCAATCGACCGGCTGACCCAGGTGGTTGAAATGACCTGCTTGCCATCCCGGCGGCCGCCATCGAGGTAGAGCTGGCCCTGTTTCATCAAGTCCACGCTGCGCAGCTGCAGACCGCCGCCGGTCATGGCCGTCCCTTTCGGTTGCAACTGCCATTTCACCTTGTCGATGCCAAGCGGCGCGAACAAATTGGCCGCGGCAAATTCCTGCACGCTCTGGCCGGTCACCCGCTCGAGCAGCGGGCCAAGCAGCGCCACACCCGCGGTGCAGTAACTCCAGGCTCGGCCATATGGCGAACTCTCCGGGCGTGGCTGCCATTCCGGGAAACCCCTGATCGGCAGGTCGGCGGCGAATCGGCTCCAGTCTTCGACCAGGTACATGCGTTCCTCATTGCCGCGAGAGAGCTGGTTATCGTCGTCGCACTCGAGCAGGGAACTCATGGTCAGAAAATCCTCGACCGTGATCTTGTCCTTGCGCGGGTCGGCAGCGGCCAGCGGTCGCAACTCTGGAAAATGCGGCAATACCGGACTGTCCAGACGCAGCATGTTGCGCTCGACGGCCAGGCCCACCAGCATCCCCGCCACCGTTTTGGTGACGGAGCGCGTATTGCGCAGGCCCTCGGCGCCGGCCTGATCGAAATAATGTTCGTAGACCACCTTGCCATGCCGGGCCACCACGACGCTGGTGATCTGCTTGAACGTGCCGGCCTCGATGGCGGTGGTGACAGCATCGAACTGGGCCGCGCGGGCGTTGGCGCCGGCGCACAAAATGACGGCCGCAAAGGGCGCATATCGCAACATGGTGTACTCCTGAAATGAAAAGCCCAGTCTAGCCAGCCCGCCGGGGCGTCGTCTTGGACGTTTGAAACATTCGTTGGCGATAGCTGGCCGGCGTCATGCCGTACTGGGCCCGGAAGGCGCGGTTCATGTGGCTCTGGTCGGCGAAGCCAGCAGTGGCCGCCACCTCGGCCATGGCCAGAGCGGGGCGGCGCAGCAGGCCGCTGGCTTGTTCGACGCGGCGCCAACGAAGCAATTCGCCCGGCGAACAGCCCCAGGCCTGGCGGAACACCCGCGCCAGGTGCACCGGGTGCACGCCGAGCGCGGCGGCGAGGTCGGCGATGCGCAGCTGGCTGTCGGCGGCCATGTCCATGACGGCGTCGTAGGCCTGGTGCACCCAGGGCGGCAACGCGCGTGGCTCGCTGGCGGTGATGCCGCGCAGGCTGGCGAGCACCTCCCAGGCGCCCGCCTCCAGCACGGCAACGTCACCACCGCGGCCGATCTCACGGGCGACGCGAAACGCCGCGGCCACGCCGGCCGGCGCGGCCAGCACAGTGGCTTGCTGCGGGGCGCCGCGCAAGGCGTGGGCGCCTTCGATCACGGCCGGATCGAGCGACAGCGTGAGAAAGCTGCCCTTGCCGTCGACAAACCGATCGCGGTGCGTGGTGCCGGCGGGATTGAATACCAGCGTGGGTGAGGCCGCGCGCGCCGGGGCGTGCAGCGCGCTGGAAATATAGACGCCGGACAGCACCAGGACGAAGTGCGCATCGTCATGCCGATGGGTGCACACTTCGTCCTCGCTGCGCGTGGCGGTCAGCCGCTGGATGTCGAACACACTGCCGCCCACACCATCGTGCGACTCGCCATAAAACTCGCCGGATTTGAACTGGATCGGATGTGCCATGCCGGCATGATACGTTCGCGCTGCAACGGAATTCTGGCATTACCGACGAGTAGCGCCTGCGGTGGGATGAATGGTTGGCGGGCCGGTATGAGCGGGAGCGGCGGGCCGCATGGCGCACTTTTGAAATCAGCTAAACTTTAGTTTGCACAACTTTATGGAGCATGCCTTGAACGGACCCGACCCAGCAAACCCGCACCCGATGGAAGGCTTTCCGCAGGTGTGCTACCTGAAGAACATTATCGACAATCCCAACATCGTCGTCGGTGACTACACCTATTACGACGATCCGGAAGACTGCCGCAATTTCGAACGCAACGTCCTGTACCACTTCCCGTTCATCGGCGACAAACTCATCATCGGTAAATTCTGTGCCATTGCGCGCGGCGCCAAATTTATCATGAATGGCGCGAATCACAAGGTGTCCGGTTTCTCGACCTATCCGTTTCAAATATTCGGCAACGGCTGGCAGAAAGTGATGCCGGGACCGGGCGACTTGCCCTATAAAGGCGACACGGTCATCGGCAACGATGTGTGGATTGGCTATGACGCGCTGGTAATGCCGGGCGTGAAAATTGGTGATGGCGCGATCGTCTCCTCCCGCTCCGTCGTTGTCGGCGACGTTGCGCCCTACACCGTTGTCGGCGGCAATCCGGCGAAACTACTCAAGCATCGCTTTGCGCCGCAGGTGATCGACGCATTGGCGACGATCGCATGGTGGGACTGGCCGATCGAGAAAATCACGCGGCACCTGCACCTCATTACTGCCAGTGACATCGATGCGCTGCAAGGGTGCGCGCGGGAACCCTAGAGCTCGCGGCAATCGCGTTGCATGACGATGAAATAGGCCTCGGGATTGAACCACGTCCCAAGCAGTCCAAACGGACTGGCACACGCTTTGATCAGCGAAAATCGCTCGGCTACATGCTGGCGAAAGATCCGATGGTCGAAGCCGAGGTGCTCATGGTGCACTTCGATGTCAGGCGGCAGCATGCCGAGCGGCCGGTCTTTAGGCGGAAAGCCAAGCACTGCGCGCAGCACATTGAGTGGGCGCGCGTCGAATGCACCGAAGCGGCGGCTCATCCGAAACAGGCCCTTGTAGAGCGCCGGCAAACCCACTTCGACCGGCACGCCGAAAATGACTTCGGATCCGTGCTTGACCAGCTGGTCGATCTGGTTCAGCGCGTTGCCGCGCGCTTTCACGGGAATGTGTTCGAAGACTTCAAGGCAGAACAAAACGTCCACTGACGCCGTCGGCAAGTCGCTGAAGGCGGCGTAGAACTCGATGCGCGGCACACCTTGCAGTTCGTGCTTCGCTTCGGCCAGCAGGTCGGAGCACGGCTCGTAACAGATGATCGTCGCATTGGGATATTCGTGCACCAGCAGCTTGCACAGTTCGCCGCTGCCCGATCCGAAGTCGAGCACCAGGCGCACGCTGGCTTTTTCCCTGGCGGCGGCCGCGATGGCCGTCAGCAGGCGCTGCCGCTGCAGCCAGCGCTTGATGCGGTTCTTGTCGTTAAATACGCCTTCGGTATAGCTCACAGCCGTTCTCCTGAACTGGTCAGGAATGGTGACCGTTGCCGCGATTATAAGGGCTACCTCAGCCGCTACCCTGCCCGCTAGAAAAAGCCGTTGCCCGAGGCAAACCTCCAACATGCATACACACGATTTCACCGAAAAAGTAAACGTCCAGATTCGGGGCAGGCTTCGAAAAACAACAGCACTTGCAGCATGATATGCATGTACGCATAGGAGAAACCGTAGAAAATCCGCACATATGACGAAATAACGAGATATAAATCGTTAAGATTATTTTCACTGTTTTTGTTGCGGAAGCTATAGTTGTTGCCAACCCGCTGTGCAGGTGGGACCTATAGTTTGGTGGACCGATCGAAGTACATTTTCAGAAAGACTAACAAAATGCATAGCTCCGTGTTTTCACTCCGCACCTTGGTCGCTGTCGCGGCCCTGGCGCTGTCCGCCACGGTTTCCGCCGCTGGCCAGGACGCCCAAGCAGGCCAGACTGTCTTCAAGGATCCGGCCACCGGCCAGATACGCAACCCGACCGCGACTGAAGCGAAACAGTTCAACGACCTGCGCGCCGCCCAGCGCAAGGCCGACGTGGCAGCACGTAAAGCATCCGGCGCTCCGGCGGCCGGCGTTCCCCGCCTGCAATCGAACGGCATCCTCGTCGCCGACCTCGACGAAAGCTCGATGACCTATTCGGTCGTTCGGCGCAATGCCCACGGCGGCCTCGATCACGAATGTGTCGACGGCGCCCACGCTGCAGCAAAGACCTTGTCCACCCCAGTGACCACGCAATCGAAGGAGCACCAGAATGAAGTCCAATAAGCTCCCGAGCCTGACACTGATCGCCGCGGCGCTGGCACTGTCGTGCGCCGCCGCCGGCACCGCGCAAGCGGCCGCCACGATTACCATCGTCAACGCCAACGCACCTGGCGTCGGCTTTAACGAGACGACCCCCGCCGCACCGGTTGGCGGCAACACCGGCACGACCGTCGGCCAGCAACGCCTGATCGCGTTCACGCATGCCGCAAACATCTGGGGCGCAACGCTGACCAGCGCGACGCCGATCGTCATCAACGCCGTGTTCCGGCCGCTGACCTGCACCGCCACCGGCGCCACGCTCGGCAGTGCCGGCGCGACGCGTGTCTTCAGCGATTTTACTGGTGCGCCAAAAACTGGCACCTGGTATTCGTACGCGCTGGCCAACAAATTGTACGGTTCCGAGGCGTCGACCACTCCGGTTCCACAAATCAATGCCAACTTCAATTCCGAACTCGGCAAGCCGGGTTGCCTGACGGGCACATCGTTCTATCTGGGCCTGGACGCCAATCACGGCACCAACATCGACTTTGTCGCCACCTTGCTGCACGAAATGGGTCACGGCCTGGGCTTCCAGACCTTTACCAACGGACTGTCCGGTAACCAGCTCGGCGCGGACGCGGCCGGTGTCGGCGGCCTGCCGTCGGCATGGGACCATTTCCTGCTCGACAACACGACCAACAAGCTGTGGTCCGCGATGACGCCTGAAGAACGCCGTGCCTCCTCGCTCAAGCCGACAGGCCTGTCGTGGACCGGTGCGCGCGTCAACGCAGGGGTGCCTACCGTACTGTCCGCCACGCCGCAACTGCGCCTGGTCGGCTACGGCGCCAAGCAAGCTGCCAATCTGTACTCCGTCGGCGCAGCTGACTTCGGTCCGCCAATCGGCAGCCCGCCTGTCAGCGGCGAAATCGCCAAGGTCGCATTGCAGGCGGACAGCCCTGGCGTGGCATGCACCCCGTTCAACGCGGCCAACACGGCAGCTGTGTACGGCAAGATTGCCCTGGTCAGCCGCGGCACTTGCGGCTTCACCTTCAAGGTCAAGAACGCCCAGCTCGCTGGCGCGATCGGTGTGATTGTCGCTGACAACGTGCAAGCCGCGTTGAGCGGCCTGGGCGGAGTCGATCCAACCATCACGATCCCGGCCGTTCGTGTCACGCTCGCCGACGGCAACGCCATCGCCGCCAGCCTGGTCAAGCCAAACGGCGATATGGCCGGTACGGTCGGCAAGCTGGAACTGTCGAAAACGCTGATCGCGGGCACCGACTCGCAGCAACGCATGACGATGTACGCGCCGAACCCGTACGAGTCTGGCTCGTCGATCTCGCACTTCAACACGTCCGCCAAGCGCAACCAGCTGATGGAGCCGTCCATCAGCGCCGACCTGACCCATTCGGTGACGTTGCCGGTGGACCTGACGTTCGAGCTGTTGAAGGATATTGGCTGGTAATCTGACTGCCGCTGTTGTGAAAAAACCGCCTGCTTGCAGGCGGTTTTTTTATGCCCGAAGCTGCTTGGTCCGCGTACCCGGCGCCGCGTGCGACCAGGCGGATCGTCGTCAAGAAGTTGAGCGATGTTCGCGTGGATTTGGCGTGGTCTGTTTGCACTGTCGAACGGCGCCGCGAAAGTTCATTTGAGCTCGACTGACACATTAGAGATATATCAATCGAATTCGCGCGGCTCGCAATAACCTTTGTCCAAGTTCAAAGCGAAAATGAAGGTTGGCAGAGCGGTTTATTGCACCACTCGTTAAGAGTGGTGAGGGCGCAATTTCCCTCCGCAGGTTCGAATCCTGCACCTTCATCCGCCGTAACGAAGGGCGTTTCCTTCAGCACTGCAACGAAATAGGACGGGGCAAATTGCGGCTCTGGCTAAAGTTTCCACCCAACGGTCAGCTATGCTTCTAGCTGTAAAACTCGCCGTCCACGCAATCTATCGATACGCATTGCCACGGTGCCAAAAGCCGCAAAAATGAGAATGGGAGCGCGCGATATTCCAGGACCCTACTAGCGTTATGCGCTGAGTAGGGGCACGCAGACGTTAGAGAAGTCGTTGATAATTAGCAAGGCGAATTATCTCGATCCCGTCAGTAATAGAGCGGCAAAAAATGATGTAACGCTCGCATGGAAAACTGCGCAAGTTCGGCATCAGGTCATCACGCAGACGTCCTAGCACCGGTTGATACGCCAGGAGCCTGAATTTAGGGCGCTTGAATTTAGCTGTCATCCGATCGACAAAGGCGTCGGCTTGAGGCACGCTGTCTTGGGCGATGTAATCCCAAATCCCATCAATATCAATCCGGGCACGGGGACGTACCACGAAACGCGGCATCTACACCCCGCTTGCCGATTTAGCCGCCCGCCTGGCACGCCCGGCAGCCTTGACCTCCTCAGAATTCCACTCGACCGCTGGACCGCTGTCCAGCCCTTTTTGTATCTCCTGTCGAAGTTGTTCAAGTCTGGCTAGCCGTAACTGGTCCCGCTCATCCATAAGGCGCAGCGCTTCGCGAACAACCTCGCTCGCAGACGCATACAAGCCGGAGGTCACTTTTTGCCGCACCATTTCTTCAAGCTGCGGCGTTAAATCTATGCTCATGGCCATCTTATCCCCCAGTTGTCTGGTCCAATCATATGCAGACTGCCAATCTTCGACAATTATCGCGGCCAAACTTCCAGGTCAACCGGAGCCGTGGGTGGACGCGGTCCGCAGCTTCTGGTCCGAAGTGAGCCAATCCGCTGTGAAGCGGGCAAGAATCTTTAGCTTTTGACTGGCCTGCCCAACAGGAATCGAACCTGTGACCCTCAGCTTAGAAGGCTGATGCTCTATCCAACTGAGCTATGGGCAGTATGTGAAGCGGTGCTACAAGAAATGTAGCACGCAATAGAAAACGGGCCGTCACCAAAGTGACAGCCCGTCTTGTAAAACTTGGTCGGAGTACAAGGATTCGAACCTTGGACCCCCTGGTCCCAAACCAGGTGCGCTACCGGGCTGCGCCACACTCCGAAGACAATATAATACCGCGTCGCGCCCTTCCCGTCAATGTGGCGCGGCCTTTTTGCTTAGGCCGGCGCAACCTTGTCGGCGATGCGGCGGGCCATGCTTTCGGCCATCTGCGCGTTCTTCGCTTCAACCATCACGCGGATCAGCGGCTCGGTGCCGGACGCGCGGATCAACACCCGGCCAGCGTCGCCCAGCTCGCGCTCGACGGCATCCTTCTCGGCCACCATCGCGGCGTTCCTGGTCCAGTCGAAACCGGGCGCCACCTTCAGGTTGATCAGCGTCTGCGGATACAAGGTCAGCTCGCCGCAGCACTCGGCCAGCGACTTGCCGCCGCGCTTCAATGCGGACAGCACTTGCAGCGCGGATACGATGCCGTCGCCGGTGGTGTGCTTGTCGAGCGCCAGCAGGTGGCCGGAACCTTCGCCGCCGAACAGCCAGCCCTTTTCCTGCATCACTTCGAGCACGTAGCGGTCGCCCACCTTGGCGCGAGCGAAGCCGATGCCAAGTTCCTTGAACGCCACTTCGAGCGCCATGTTGGTCATCAAGGTGCCGACGGCGCCGGCCACTGGGCCGGTCGCCATGCGGTCGCGCACCATCACGTACAGCAACTCGTCGCCGTTGTAGAGGCGGCCTGCCGCGTCGCACATGATCAGGCGGTCGGCGTCGCCGTCGAGGGCGATGCCAAGGTCGGCCTTGTGCTCGACCACCGCGGCCGACAGCGCCTGCGGTGCGGTCGCGCCAAAGCCGGCGTTGATGTTGTAGCCGTCCGGCGTGGCGCCGATCGAGATGACTTCCGCGCCCAGCTCGTGAAACACGGGCGGCGCAATGTGATACGCCGCACCGTGCGCGCAGTCGACCACGATCTTCAGTCCTTTGAGGTCAAGCTCGTTCGGGAAGCTGCTCTTGCAAAACTCGATGTAGCGGCCCTGGGCGTCGAACAATCGCTTGGCGCGCCCGAGCTTTTGCGGCTCGACGCATTCCATCGGCTCGTCGATCGCCGCTTCGATCTCGTACTCGACTGCATCGGGCAGCTTGGTGCCGTGCTCGGAGAAGAACTTGATGCCGTTGTCCTGGTACGGATTGTGCGACGCCGAAATGACGACGCCGGCCGACAGGCGCAGCGCGCGCGTCAGGTAGGCAATCGCCGGTGTCGGCATCGGGCCGGCCAGCATGACGTCGACGCCAGCGGCAGCGAAGCCGGCTTCCAGCGCCGCCTCGAGCATGTAGCCGGAGATGCGCGTGTCTTTGCCGATCAGCACGGTCGGGCGGCCGCTCGAGCCCGTCGATTTTGCCAGCACCTTGCCGGCTGCGTAGCCGAGGCGCATCACGAAGTCAGGGGTAATCGGGGCTACGCCAACCAGGCCACGGATGCCGTCGGTACCAAAATATTTACGTCCCATTTTTCTTCTCTTTATGTAAATTAACCAATGTTGGCTGCATGCCAGACCTTCAGCGCGTCAACCGTCTCTGCAACATCATGCACTCGTACAATTTTAGCGCCATGCGCAACAGCCGCCAACGCGCCTGCCAGGCTGCCCGCCAGCCGCTGCCCCACCGGCCTGCCGGTAACCGCGCCGATCATCGACTTGCGCGACAAGCCGGCCAGCACCGGCAAGCCGAGTTCCTGTTCGATCCGGCCGGTCGCCCGCAGCAATGCGAAGTTGTGCTCAACCGTCTTGCCGAAGCCAAAACCCGGATCGACGCAGATGCGCTTGCGGTCGATGCCGGCGGCGACCAGGGCGGCGGCGCGCTCGGCCAGGAAGGCGATGACGTCGGCCACGACGTCGCCGTAGTCGGGATTCTGCTGCATGGTAGCAGGCGTGCTCTGCATATGCATCACGCACAGCCCACAACCGCTGTCGGCCACGGCGGCGATCGCGCCAGGGGCGCGAAAGGCGTTGATGTCGTTGATCATGTCGGCGCCGGCGATGATAGCCTCGCGCATCACTTGCGGCTTACAGGTATCGACCGACAGCGCCTTGCCGAGCCCGCGCAGCGCATACAGCGCCGGCATCACGCGCCGCATTTCTTCGTCGAGCGGCACCGCGGGCGAGCCGGGACGGCTCGACTCGCCGCCGACGTCGATCAGGTCGGCGCCGTCGGCGGCCATCTCTTCGGCGCGCGAAATGGCAAATTCGAGCGACTGGAAGCGGCCGCCGTCAGAAAACGAGTCGGGGGTGACGTTCAGGATGCCCATCACCAGCGGCGTGGCGTCGAGCGCGAAGCCGTAACGGCCGCATTGCAGGAAGTGTCGCATCAGAGACTGAAATTAAATTGGGAACGAAAAAAAGGCATCCTGCGGGATGCCTTTTCGAGGGTCGTGCAAACGATCAAGCCGGCGCCGTCGCGTTCGGCGAGATGCCGTCCGAATCGCCCTTGTCGCCCGTTGGCGGCGTGCGCTTCGGGTTGCCCGAGGCCGGGTTGCGCGGCTCGTGGCCGGCCATGATGTCGTTGATCTGCTCGGCATCGATGGTTTCCCAGTCGAGCAGCGCACGGGTCATCGCTTCGACCTTGTCGCGGTTCTCTTCCAGCAGGCGGCGCGACAGCGCGTACTGCGTATCGAGAATGCTGCGGATCTCGGCATCGACCTTTTGCTGGGTCGCCTCGGAGATGGTCTTGGTGGCGCCGCCGAAGAAGCCTTCGTTCTCGCTGTCCTCGTAGACCATCACGCCCATGCTGTCGGACATGCCGAAGCGGGTGACCATGGCGCGGGCCAGCTTGGTGGCGCGCGAGAAGTCGTTCGATGCGCCCGTCGACATCTGGCCGACGAAGATCTCTTCGGCGATACGGCCGCCGAACAGGATCGAGATTTCTTCCAGCATCTTGTCCTTGTAGCCCGACAGCGCGTCGTGCTCAGGCAGCTGCCAGGTCAGGCCGAGCGCAAAGCCGCGCGGCATGATCGTGACCTTGTGGACCGGATCGGCCTTCGGCAACAGCTTGGCGATGACGGCGTGGCCGGACTCGTGGTAGGCCGTATTGCGGCGCTCTTCCTCGCGCATGACCATCGACTTGCGCTCCGGACCCATGTAGATCTTGTCCTTGGCATCTTCAAAGTCGATCATCTCGACCAGGCGCTTGCTGCGGCGGGCGGCGAACAGGGCCGCTTCGTTGACCAGATTGGCCAGGTCGGCGCCCGAGAAACCAGGGGTGCCGCGGGCCAGGATGTCGGCCTTGACGTCGGTGCCGATTGGCACTTTGCGCATGTGCACGTTGAGGATCTGCTCGCGGCCGCGGATGTCCGGCAGGCCAACCATCACCTGGCGGTCGAAACGGCCCGGACGCAGCAGCGCCTTGTCGAGCACGTCGGCGCGGTTGGTGGCGGCGACGACGATGACGCCGGAGCTCGCTTCGAAGCCGTCCATCTCGACCAGCAGCTGGTTCAGCGTCTGTTCGCGCTCGTCGTTACCGCCGCCCATGCCGGCGCCACGGTGACGGCCGACCGCGTCGATCTCGTCGATGAAGATGATGCATGGCGAATGCTTCTTGGCGTTCTCGAACATGTCGCGCACGCGGCTTGCACCGACGCCGACGAACATCTCGACGAAGTCGGAACCGGAAATCGAGAAGAACGGCACTTTCGCCTCGCCGGCGATGGCGCGGGCCAGCAGCGTTTTACCGGTACCCGGAGGGCCGACCATCAGCACGCCGCGCGGAATGCGTCCGCCCAGCTTCTGGAACTTGGTCGGGTCCTTCAGGAAGTCGACGATCTCGTTGACTTCTTCTTTCGCTTCGTCGCAACCGGCGACGTCGGCGAAGGTGACGGTGTTGTTGGTTTCATCCATCATGCGCGCCTTCGACTTGCCGAAGGAGAACGCGCCGCCCTTGCCGCCGCCTTGCATCTGGCGCATGAAGAACACCCACACGCCGATCAGCAGCAGCATCGGGAACCACGAGATGAATACCTGCTGCAGGAACGATGCTTCCTCAGGTGGCTTGATGTCGAAGCGCACGCCGTTTTCACGCAAGTCGCCGACCAGCCCGCGGTCGAGCATGCTGGCGGTGGCGCGCACCTTGGTGTCGTCGGTGCGCGTGGCGGTGATGTTGGCGCCTTCGATCACGACATCCTTGATGCGATTGCCCTTGACGTCATCGAGCAGCTCGGAATAAGCGATGGTCTTGCTGCCGCTCGCGGCGCTGTGGTTGTCGAACTGCTTGAACAGCATGAACAACAGCAGTGCGACGACCACCCAGATGGCGGATTTGGAAAACATATTATTCACGAAAACTCCTTTGATGCTGGCGCATCTTTTGCCGAATTTAGAACGCCGATTTTACTCGCAATAAGCAGCCCATGCCACGCACGAGGTGTCCGTTGCCCAAAAAACCACTCAAAATCCTGCTTTGGATTGGTGCGCTTGCCACCAATCGAAGCCCGGATGGACCCCTACCCGGCTGATGTGCGGCTTGATCGGTCAAATATCAAGGGTCGATTCGTCGTCCTCGGCGTGAATTTTCACACCTGGATTCTTCAAACCACGGCCAAGCAGGAAAATTTCGGACGATTTGTCCCGGCTCGCCTTCGGCTTGACCTGTTTGACGGTCTTGAATTCGGCCCGAAACTTCTCGACGACCTGGCTGAAACCCATATCCTTGAAGCACTTGACCAACAATGCGCCACTTGGTTTCATGTGGAGTTGAGAAAACTCAATTGCCAAATCGATAAGATGCTCCATGCGCGCGGCGTCAGCCGTCGGGATGCCCGACAGGTTCGGCGCCATGTCCGACAGCACCAGGTCGGCCTTGCGGCCGGCCAGGATCGCGTGCAGTTCGCGCAACGGGCGGGCATCGCGGAAGTCGCCCAGGATGAACTGGACGTCGGCGACCGGATCCATCGGCAGCATGTCGAGGCCGATGATGGTGCCGCTGATGCCGCCGCCCTCCTGCCCCGACAGCTTCTTGCGCGCGTACTGGCTCCAGCTGCCCGGCGTACTGCCGAGGTCGACAATCACCTGCCCAGGCTTGATCAGCTTTTCGCTTTCGTCGATCTCCTTGAGTTTGTAGGCGGCGCGTGCACGGTAACCCTCTTTCTGCGCCAATTTGACGTAGGGGTCGTTGATGTGGTCGTGCAACCAGTTTTTGTTTAATTTGTTCTTTGCCATTCGCGTAGAATACTGCTTTTAAAGGATTAATTAGAATATTATGCAAAAACTTACACCCGTCGAGCGCAGCGCACTGCGCGCTGAAGCCCACGGCCTCAAGCCTGTCGTCATTATCGGCGAAGCGGGCCTGACGCCCTCGGTGATGAAGGAAATCGCGGCCAGCCTCGACTCCCACGGCCTGATCAAGGTGCGCGTGGCCGGCGACGACCGCGACGCCCGCGTCGCCATGTACGAAGGCATCTGCGAAGAACTCAAAGCCCATCCGGTGCAGCACATCGGCAAGCTGCTGGTCATCTACCGCCCGAAAGTCGAAGTGGTCAAGGAACGCAGCAGCAAGTCCGGCAAGGGCATGCGCGAAGTAACCATCGTCAAGGCCAGCGCCAGCGGCACCAAGCGCCCGAGCGTCACCAAGGTCATGATCAAGGGTAATGAACGCGTCACCGAGGGCGGCACCATCAAGCGCGCCAAGCCGCGTCAGACAAGCCCGAAAAAAGGCGCGTTGGGTAAGTAATCCTGCGTCGTTAGCTCCAAGACCGTCGCCCCCCCGCGCAGGCGGGGGTCCATGCTGAGTATGCTCCGTAGGTATAGCAAGCTCAGCATGGATTCCCGCCTTCGCGGGAACGACGTTGATTCAAGTGGCGCGGCGTGCAAGCGCTGCCACTTCGGCCAAGGCGCGAGTTTAGCGCATCTTTGCCAGCAGCACACCTGCCAAAACGCTCTCGACCAAATACACCAGCTGCGACGCGCCGTGCAGGATGCCGAAGGTGCGCCCATCCGGCGTTCCCTTCAGCCCCGCCGCGCCGGCCGCCTCTTTCAGGTTCGCCATGGCCGGCTGCAGCCCGACATAAATCACTATCGCGCACAACGTCATCGCCACGATCAGGATGTACAGGGTGCGCTTGCGCTCCTTCTCCATCGGCGAGAACATCACCAGGAAGCGCAGCACGACGGCGCAGCCGATGCACAGCCATGCCTCGGTGCGCAGCAGGAAGCCGACGATGGTCCCGGCCAGCACGTTGTCGTTCAGGCTGAGAAACAGCGTCGGCGCCACCACGTAGCCGATCGTCCACAGGCTGCCGGCCCACAGGGCGGCAACCAGCAGGCGCGCGCGCGCGGCGACCATCAGATGTATTTGACTTCGAGGATTTCGTATTCGCGCGGGCCGGACGGCGCCTGCACTTCGACGACGTCGCCGGCGTATTTGCCGATCAGGGCGCGGGCGATCGGCGAGGTCACCGACACCTTGCTCAGTTTGAGGTCGGCTTCGTCGAGGCCGACGATCTGGTAGGTCACCTTCAGGCCATTTTCAAGGTCTTCCAGGTCGACCGTCGCGGCGAACACGACGCGCCCTTCGGCGTCGAGCGTGGTCGGGTCGATCACCTGGGCGGCGCCCAGCTTGCCTTCGAGTTCGGCGATGCGTCCTTCGACGAACGCCTGGCGCTCCTTGGCGGCGTCGTACTCGGCGTTCTCGGACAGGTCGCCATGCGAGCGCGCCTCGGAGATCGCGTCGATGACGATGCGGCGCTCCTTGGTTTTCAGCTGGTGCAGCTCGTCCTTGAGGAGCTCTGCGCCGTATTTGGTCAGTGGAACCGATGAGTTCATAATTTCCTGCTTCTGTTCTGTGTTTATTGGTCGTACCAAAAGTGAAAACCACAGAGGCACGCGGCGTAAACCGCGCAAACTCTGTGGTCAAGAGGTACTGCGTGACGCTTAGTTTAAGGTTTTATGCAGCCCTTGTAAATCATACACGCGCATCTCGTCGATATGATGCATGCCTTCGACCGCCGCTTCGGCGCCGGCGATGGTCGTGTAGGTGACCACGCGCGAGTGCAGTGCGGAGGTGCGGATCGCGCGCGAGTCGACGATGGCACTGCGCTTTTCCTCGACCGTGTTGACCACCAGCGCGATCTCATGGTTCTTGATCATGTCGACCACGTGCGGCCGGCCTTCGAGCACCTTGTTGACTGCCTGGACCGGGATACCGGCCGCGGCGATCACCGCTGCCGTGCCCTTGGTCGCCACCAGCGAGAAGCCCAGCGCCACCAGGTCGCGCGCCACCGCCACCGTGCGCGGCTTGTCGGACGCCTTCACCGACAGGAACACCTTGCCCGACTCGGGCAGCTTGATGCCGGCGCCGAGCTGCGACTTGACGAACGCTTCGCCGAACGTCATGCCAACGCCCATCACTTCGCCGGTCGACTTCATTTCCGGTCCGAGGATGGTGTCGACACCAGGGAATTTCACGAACGGGAACACCGCTTCCTTGACGCTGAAGAACGGCGGGATCACTTCCTTCGTGATGCCCTGCTGCGCCAGGGTCTGGCCCACCATGCAGCGCGCGGCGATTTTTGCCAGCTGCAGGCCGGTCGCTTTCGACACGAACGGCACCGTGCGCGAAGCACGTGGATTGACCTCCAGGACGTAGACGGTGTCGCGCATTTCGCCGTCGCGTTCCTGCTTCTGGATCGCGAACTGCACGTTCATCAGGCCGACCACGTTCAGGCCCTTGGCCATCAGCGAGGTCTGGCGCTTGAGTTCATCGATGGTGTCCTGCGACAGCGAGTAAGGCGGCAGCGAGCAGGCCGAGTCGCCCGAGTGCACGCCGGCCTGCTCGATGTGTTCCATCACGCCGCCGATGAAGGTGGTCTCGCCGTCGGAGATGCAGTCGACGTCGCACTCGATGGCGTCGTTGAGGAAGCGGTCCAGCAGCACCGGCGAATCGTGCGATACCTTCACCGCTTCGCGCATGTAGCGCTCGAGGTCACGCTGGTCATGGACGATTTCCATCGCCCGCCCGCCCAGCACGTACGACGGCCGCACCACCAGCGGGTAGCCGATTTCCTGCGCCAGGCGCAGTGCGTCTTCCTCGGTGCGCGCGGTGCGGTTCGGCGGCTGGCGCAGGCCCAGCTTGTGCAGCAGCTGCTGGAAGCGCTCGCGGTCTTCGGCGGCGTCGATCATGTCGGGCGAGGTGCCGATGATCGGCACGCCGTTCGCTTCCAGGTCGAGCGCGAGCTTCAGCGGCGTCTGGCCGCCGTACTGCACGATCACGCCGACCGGCTTTTCGATGGCGACGATTTCGAGCACGTCTTCGAGCGTGAGGGACTCGAAATACAGGCGGTCGGAGGTATCGTAGTCGGTCGACACGGTCTCCGGATTACAGTTGACCATGATGGTCTCGTAGCCGTCTTCGCGCATGGCCAGCGCCGCGTGCACGCAGCAGTAGTCGAATTCGATACCCTGGCCGATGCGGTTCGGGCCACCGCCGAGCACCATGATCTTCTTCCTGTCGGTCGGATTGCTCTCGCACTCCTCGTCGTAGGTCGAATACATGTAGGCGGTGTCGGTCGAGAACTCGGCCGCGCAGGTGTCGACCCGCTTGTAGACCGGGCGGATGCCCATTTCGTGACGGCGCGCGCGCACCTGGGCATCGGTCACGTGCAGCAGGAACGCCAGGCGGCGGTCCGAAAAACCCTTCTGCTTCAACTTGTACAGCAGCGGTTTGTCGAGCGCGTCGAGCGTCTGGTTATCGAGCCACAGTTCGATGTCGACGATCTCCTTGATCTGCACCAGGAACCACGGATCGATGTGGGTCAGCTGGTGCACTTCTTCCAGCGTGAAGCCCTGGGCAAAGGCGTCGCCGACGTACCAGATGCGGTCCGGGCCAGGCTCGCCCAGTTCTTCTTCGATGGTTTCGCGGTCGCGCGTTTTCTCGTTGAGGCCATCGACGCCCACTTCCAGGCCGCGCAGCGCCTTCTGGAACGACTCCTGGAAGGTGCGGCCGATCGCCATCACCTCGCCCACCGATTTCATCTGGGTGGTCAGGTGCTGGTCGGCGGTGGGGAATTTTTCGAACGTGAAGCGCGGGATCTTGACGACGACGTAGTCAATCGACGGCTCGAACGACGCCGGCGTGGCGCCGCCCGTGATCTCGTTGCGCAGCTCGTCGAGCGTGTAGCCGACGGCCAGTTTCGCGGCGATTTTTGCGATCGGGAAGCCGGTCGCTTTCGACGCCAGCGCCGACGAACGCGACACGCGCGGATTCATCTCGATGACGATCATGCGGCCGTCTTCCGGGTTGATCGCGAACTGCACGTTCGAGCCGCCGGTGTCGACGCCGATCTCGCGCAGCACCGCGATCGAGGCGTTGCGCATGATCTGGTATTCCTTGTCCGTCAAGGTCTGCGCCGGCGCCACGGTGATCGAGTCGCCGGTGTGCACGCCCATCGGGTCGAGGTTTTCGATCGAGCAGATGATGATGCAGTTGTCGGCGCTGTCGCGCACCACTTCCATCTCATACTCTTTCCAGCCGATCAGCGACTCTTCGATCAGCAGTTCGGTCGTCGGCGACGCCTCCAGCCCGCGCTTGCAGATGGTCTCGAATTCTTCTTCGTTGTAGGCGATGCCGCCACCGGTGCCGCCCATCGTGAACGACGGCCGGATGATGGTCGGGAAACCCATCTCGCGCTGCACCACCCACGATTCTTCCATGTTGTGGGCAACGCCAGAACGCGCGGAACCGAGGCCGATCTTGGTCATCGCCTGCTTGAACTTGGAGCGGTCCTCGGCCTTGTCGATCGCTTCGGGCGAGGCGCCGATCAGTTCGACGTTGTACTTGGCCAGCACGCCCTTGTTATGCAGGTCGAGCGCACAGTTGAGCGCGGTCTGGCCACCCATCGTCGGCAGGATCGCGTCCGGGCGCTCCTTGGCGATGATGCGCTCGACGACTTTCCACGTGATCGGCTCGATGTAGGTCACGTCGGCCATCTCCGGGTCCGTCATGATGGTGGCCGGATTGCTGTTGACGAGGATGACCTTGTAGCCTTCTTCGCGCAGCGCCTTGCACGCCTGGGCGCCCGAGTAATCGAATTCGCAGGCCTGGCCGATGATGATCGGGCCGGCGCCAATGATCAGGATGCTTTTGATATCACTACGTTTAGGCATTTAATTCTTCTCCGCGGCTTGCATCAGGTTGATGAAGCGGTCAAACAGGTAAGCGACGTCAGCCGGCCCGGGCGATGCTTCCGGGTGGCCCTGGAAGCAGAACGCCGGCTTGTCGGTGCGGGCAAAGCCCTGCAGCGAGCCGTCGAACAGGGAAACGTGGGTCACGCGGCAGTTGGCCGGCAAGGTCGCCGCATCGACGGCGAAACCGTGGTTCTGCGAAGTGATCATCACCTTCTTCGAATCGAGGTCCTGCACCGGATGGTTGGCGCCGTGGTGGCCGAACTTCATCTTCATCGTCTTCGCGCCGCTGGCTAACGCCATGATCTGGTGGCCGAGGCAGATACCGAAGGTCGGGATGCCGCGCTCGATCAGCTCTTTCGTGGCCGCGATGGCGTAGTCGCACGGCTCCGGGTCGCCCGGACCGTTGGCCAGGAAGATGCCATCGGGATTGAGCGCCAGCGCATCGGCAGCGCTGGCCTGGGCCGGCAGCACGGTGATCTTGCAGCCGCGCTCGGCGAGCATGCGCAAGATGTTGCGCTTGATGCCATAGTCGAAAGCGACGACGTGAAATTTCGGTTCAGCCTGCGTGCCGTAGCCCTGGCCGAGCGCCCATTCCGATTCGGTCCACTGGTAAGCGGTCTTGGTGGAGACCACTTTCGCCAGGTCCATGCCGGCAAGACCGGGGAACGAGCGCGCCAGTTCCAGCGCCTGCGCGCTGGAGGGCTCGGCGCCCTGGTTGCCGGTCAGAATGGCGCCGCTCTGGGCGCCCTTCTCTCGCAGCAGGCGCGTCAGCTTGCGCGTGTCGATGCCGGAAATGGCGACGATGTTCTCCGCCTTCAGGTAGTCCGCCAGCGATTGGGTCGAACGGAAATTCGATGCCATCAGCGGCAGGTCGCGAATGATCAGGCCGGCTGCATGGATCTTGGACGCTTCGACGTCTTCGGCGTTGATGCCGTAGTTACCGACGTGCGGGTACGTCAAGGTGACGAGCTGGCGCGAGTAGCTTGGGTCGGTGAGGATTTCCTGATAGCCGGTCATGGCAGTGTTGAACACGACCTCGCCGGTGGTATGACCGGCAGCGCCGATCGAAATACCTTTAAAGATCGTTCCGTCGGCTAGTGCCAGGATGGCTGGAACGGAAGGGCCAGAAAAAAATGGCGGCAAGGGTAACTCCTGATAAAGTTACCGTAGCTGCGCCACGTCAGACCGACGACCATCGATACCGCGCCTGTTTGCGCGGGAATGGACGTCAAGTGAATGATGGGATGGTGGGTAGTCGCTACGGTATGTGTGGGAATGGCTAAACCTCCAAATTATAGCGCAAAGCGGCCTTCCCGGCAATGCGCGACCGAGATATTCCGCCGCCCCCTGCGGTTCTGCTGGACACGCGCGGTGCGCCTCTTTACATTGTCTGCGACAGCAGCACGGACTCGGACAACAGGAAACAGCAATGGCAACATTTGGCAGAGACACCCCGATGGAACGGCCCAATCCGGGCGGACGCGCGGCAGTATTCGTACCGAGCCTGCAGGCTGAAGAAGCCGTCGCCGCGGCGCTCAACAACGGTTCCGGCATGGTCGGCTTCGGCAATGCCGACGGCACCGTCACCCTCTACTTCGAAAACAACCGCTTCCGCGACGGCGGCCTGTTCAAGTGGGAAAGCAAGGCATTCAAGGCGTACGGACGAATGGTCGAGCGCATGCCGACGGTCAACAAGCTGGTGTGCGATGCGGCCAACCTGATCCAGGTCGGGTTCATCCAGGGGCAGGACATTATGGTGCGCGATATGGATCAGCTCGCTGCTTGGCTGCAGCGCAGCGACGCGGCCGATTCAATGCCGGAGTCGGCGGAAATTCACGTTTAAAAGCAAACGGCGGCTTCGGCTATAGCCTGAAAACCGTCGTGCTCGCCATTGACGAACCCGCCCTCCCCGCGCGGGCGGGGGCCCCTGGCGAGCAAAGTTACGCCGTCAGCGCCGCAATCCCCGCCCTGGCGATCTGCGCATCCTCGGCCGACTTCACGCCGGAAACACCGACCGCGCCGACCACCTGGCCTTCATACACGATCGGCACGCCGCCCTCAAGCATGCCGTCGATGAACGGCGCCGACAGGAACGACACGCGCCCGCCATTGATCATGTCTTCGTAAATCTTCGACTCGCGCCGGCCCAGCGCGGCGGTCTTGGCCTTGGCCGGCGCGATGTGCGCCGACACCGGCGCGGCGCCGTCGAGGCGCTGCAGCCACAGCAGGTGGCCGCCGTCGTCGACGATGGCAATGACCACCGGCCAGTTGTTGGCGATCGCTTCCGCTTCGGCGGCGGCGGCAATCTGCTTTACGTCTTGCAGCGTCAGGAATGGTTTCGTTTGCATCATGATCTCCTCGATGGTTGTTATGGATTGGTTATTGTTGCTGTCTGGCCCTGAGCTTGGCCTTAATCTGCGGCATGACGGCGGCGGCGGCTTGTTCGCCGGCCAGGATCGCCAGGTTGCGCGAGTTGAAGTCGCCGCCCCCCATGGTGCCCAGGCGCGGCGACACGACGACGTCGGCGTCTTTCAGTTCGTAATGGTTCAGGCGCTGACCCATGATGCTGAAGGTCTGCATCAGCACTTCAAGCGAGCTGAGCGTCGCCTGCGCATCGGTCTGCGTCGAGATATTGACGGCGATAATGAAGTCGGCGCCCATCTCGCGCGCGAAACGCACCGGCACCGGCGCCACCAGGCCGCCGTCGACGTAGGAGCGGCTGCCGATCTTCACCGGCTGGAACACGCTCGGCACGGCGGACGACGCGCGCACCGCCTGGCCGGTGTTACCGCGCTGGAACAGGATCGGCTGACCGCTGTTCAGGTCGGTGGCGACGGCGCCGAACGGAATCTTCAGCTTTTCCATCGGCACGTTGCGCACTGCCTTGTTGACGTAGTTCTGCAGCGCGTCGCCCTTCAGCACGCCGGAGACCTTGCCAAACAGCGGCAGCGCCCAGTCCGAGATCGACGCCTCGTCCATGTCCATGGCGACCTTTTGCAAGGCGAAGCCGTTGTTGCCGGCGGCGTACAGCGCGCCGACGACACTGCCGGCGCTGGTGCCGACGATCACGTCCGGAAAGATGCCCTGCGCCTCGAGCGCCTTGATGACGCCGATGTGGGCAAAACCGCGCGCCGCGCCGCCGCCGAGCGCGAGGCCGATGCGCACCTTGCGCGGCGGCGCCACGACGACGGGGGCGGCAATGACGGGTTCAGCAGGGATGATCGGGGCGCTGCCGCGGCAGCCGGCCAGCAGCAATGCGCCGAGCGCGATCAGGGTCAGACGTTTGGAATGCATATGTCCGGTGCGTGAAACAGTAAGGCAGAGATTGTAACGTGTTACGCCATGCAGGGCACAGCTGCCGCGACTGCGCGAATGGGGCGCTGCAACGACCGCATCCGCCCGGCCGTCGGCGCAAAAGTCAGTCGTGTCGCATTACTCATACGACAACACTGGGTTGTGCGAAACGCGGCAAATTTCTTTCGTCAAAATTGAAAACTTAAGACATGGTTTAATTGGCCTATAGTAACATTCGTACATACTGTCCGTCCCCATCGCGCCTTTGCGCCGCGGCCCCACCGCCCATCCCCCCCGTCTGCACTGGAACACATCATGCGCCTCAACACTCCGATCACCAACGTTCGCTACGACATCAGCGACACAGAAACCATCGTCTCGACCACTGATCTGGATGGAAATATTACCTACGCCAACCCCTATTTTGTCAACGTCAGCGGCTTCACGCTGACAGAACTGATCGGCGCGCCGCAAAACATCGTGCGCCATCCGGATATGCCGGTGGAAGCGTTCGCCGACTTGTGGCGCACCATCCGCAGCGGCGAGCCGTGGAGCGGGATGGTCAAGAACCGCTGCAAGAACGGCGACTATTACTGGGTGCTGGCGAATGTCACGCCGATCTTTGAAGATGGCAAGGCGGTCGGCTTCATGTCGGTGCGCACGAAACCTTCGCACGAGCAGGAAGAAGCCGCCGCGCACCTTTACGGCGCACTCAAGGCCGACAATCCGCAGCGCCTGGGCATTTCGCACGGCATGCCGGTCAGAACCGACCTGTGGTCGCGGCTGCGCCGGCGCGGCCGCGTGTCGACCGGCACACGCATCACCCTCAATCTCTCGCTGATGCTTGCCGCCCTGGTTGTCCTCGGCCTGCACCTGACCTTCGCCGGCACTGGCGCCGGCGGCAAGGGCTACTTGCAGGCACTGACCGTACTGGCGCTACTGGCCGGCGCGCGCTTCTGGTACATGCTCGAGGCGACGGTGCTGGGACCGCTGCGCCAGGCCCTGGCCGCCAGCCGCATCATGGCCGGCGGCGACCTGACCGGCACCATGCCTGCCAGCGGCGACGACGAGGTCGGTCAGCTGCTGCGGGCGCTGAGCCAGTTGCGCGTCAATTTGCGCTCCGTCGTTGGCGATGTGCGCAGCAACTCCGAGCAGATCGGCATCTCGACGCGTGAGATCGCCAGCGGCAACATGGACCTGTCGGGCCGCACGGAGTCGCAAGCGTCATCGCTGGAGGAGACGGCATCGAGCATGGAAGAGCTGGCATCGACCGTGCAGCAAAACGCCGGCAATGCCGAGCACGCCACGCGGATGGCCGACGAGGCATCGGCCGTTGCGCTCGTCGGCGGCAAGGTCGTTACCGACGTAGTCGCCACCATGAACGCCATCAGCGGGGCGTCGAGGAAAATTGTCGATATCATCGGCATCATCGAAGGAATCGCCTTTCAGACCAATATCCTGGCGCTCAACGCCGCGGTCGAGGCCGCGCGCGCGGGCGAACAGGGCCGCGGCTTTGCCGTCGTCGCCGCCGAAGTGCGCAACCTGGCGCAGCGCAGCGCTGCGGCAGCGAAGGAAATCAAGCAATTGATCGACGTGTCGATTGAGAAAATCGATGCCGGAACGGCGTTGGCGGGGCGCGCCGGCAGCACCATGGAAGCCATCATCGTATCAGTTGACAGGGTCAACCAGATGATGGGCGACATCGCGGCGGCATCGCGCGAACAAAGCGCCGGCATTGCGCAGGTCAACGGCGCGGTCACCCAGATGGACGAAGTGACGCAACAAAACGCGGCGCTGGTCGAGCAAGCCGCGGCGGCGTCGACGAGCCTGCAGGAACAGGCCGACAACCTGATCTCGGCACTGCGTGTTTTCAAGCTCGACGACGTCGGCAACAAGGCGCCGGTGCGCTCCAGGGGCCGCCGCGGCACGCCCGCCGCACCGCGCGCGCTCGCGCGCGTCTGAGTCATCGAGGCAAGGTTGCTCGCTCGTGCGTGGCGGGGAACGTGACGATGAAGTTGCTGCCCTTGCCTGCCTCGGACTTGATCGTCAAGGTGGCGTGGTGGCGCAGCAGCACGTGCTTGACGATCGCCAGGCCCAGCCCGGTGCCCTGCGTCTCGCGCGAGCGGCTCTTGTCGACGCGGTAGAAGCGCTCGGTCAGGCGCGCGATGTGGCGCTGGTCGATGCCGATGCCGGTGTCGCTGACGATGAACTGCGGCCCCGCCGGCCCGTTCGTCCAGCTCAGCTTGACCTTGCCGCCAGGCGGCGTGTAGCGCACCGCGTTCGACGCCAGGTTGGCGAACGCGCTGCGCAATTCCTCGGCGCTGCCCTCGATGTCGGGGCCGTCGACGCTGGCCGTCACTTCATGCTGCCCGCCCGACAAGGCGCGCGCTTCCTGCAGCACGTCCTCGACCAGCGGCGCAATGACTACCGGCTCGGCGCGCATCGGATAGTCGACCGATTCGAGCCGCGACAACGTCAGCATGTCCTCGATCAGCCGCTGCATGCGGTGCGCCTGCTCAGTCATCAGCTTGAGGTGCGCCGCGCGGCTGGCTGCATCGAGGTCCGGCGTGGCCGAGGCAATTTCAAGGAAGCCGACGATCACCGTCAGCGGCGTGCGCAGCTCGTGCGAGGCGTTGGCGATGAAGTCGCGCCGCATCTCCTCGATGCGCGCGCTCTCGGTGGCGTCGTGCGTCACCAGGATCTGGCGGCGGTTCTCGAACGGGATGATCTGGCAGATCAGCTTGCGGTCGCGCAGACTCAAGGTCAGCGGCTGCTCGTAGCGGCCGAGGATGATGTAGTCGATGAAGTCGGGATGGCGCACCAGGTTCGTCACGCGCATGCCGCGGTCGCGCTCGAGCGTCAGGCCCAGGTGGCGCTCCGCCGCCGGATTGCACCATTCGAGAAACAGCACGTCGTCCATGATGGCCACGCCGTCCGGCAGCAAATGCATCGCCTGGCGAAAGCGCGCCAACCATTCGGACAGCTCCTTCTGGCTGCGCTCGTCGTCGCGGCGCAGCCGGTACAGCCGCGCGAACACGTCGGTCCAGGCGCCCCAGCCGTCGGGCAGCTTGGCGCTCTCGGAGTCGTCCAGCCAGGCGCCGAGCTGGCTCAGGTAAGACAATTGCAGGAATATCTGGCCGAGCACCAGCAGCAGCGCCACCACCAGGCCGGCGATCGGCCCGGCAATCCACCAGCACACGCCGGCGATGACGAACATGAAGGCCAGGCGCAACAGCGCCGGGATCCAGAACAGCGTTTTGGGATTCATCGGAAAGCGTTTCTAGTATTATTTATCCGACAGCATATACCCAACGCTGCGTACCGTCTTGATCAGCGACTCGGCCTCCTTCAGCGCCTTGCGCAGTCTCAGCACGTGGACGTCGACGGTGCGCTCCTCGATGACGGCGGCGTTGCCCCACACCTTGTCGAGCAGCTGGCTGCGCGAAAACACGCGGCCCGGGTGCGCCATCAAAAATTTCAGCAGCTTGAATTCGGCATGGCCGATGTCGATGCGAGCAGTATTCACGCTGACGCTGTTGCTGACCGGATCGAGCGTCACCGGCCCCACCGTCAGCGACGCTTCGGCCAATTCGGGCGCGTTGCGGCGCAACAGTGCCTTGGCGCGCGCCAGCAGTTCGCGCGGCGAAAACGGCTTGGTGACGTAATCGTCAGCGCCGTTGTTGAGGCCGGCGAGCTTGTCTTCTTCCATGCTCTTGGCAGTCAGCATGATGACCGGAATGGCCTGGAAATTGCGGTCGGCGCGGATGCGCGCCAACAGGCGCAGGCCGGTCTGGTCGGGCAGCATCCAGTCGAGCAGGATCAGCTGCGGCGCGCGCGCCACCATGAAGTCCCACGCTTCGGCGCAGTTTTGCACCGAGCTGACTTGCCAGGGCGCTTCACGCAGCGAAAATTTGACCAACTCGACAATTGCAGGCTCATCCTCGACGATCAGGACACTGATTTTTTCGATTGCCATGCCGGCCCTGTTATTCGTCGCTCTGGGTGGAAACCACCGCCGGCTTGGTGTGGCGGATGTCCTTGCCTTCGACCACGTAGATGACGTACTCGGCGATGTTCTTCGCATGGTCGCCGATGCGCTCGATGGCTTTGGCCACCCACAAGGTGTCGAGCGCCGACGAAATCGTGCGCGGGTCTTCCATCATGAAGGTGATCAGGTTGCGCATGATCGAGCGGAACTCGTGGTCGATGACGACGTCGTGGGCGATCAGCGCCAGCGCCTGCTTGCCGTCGAGACGGGCAAACGAATCGAGCGCGTCGTGCAGCATGTCCGACGTTTCCGAGGCGATCGTGCGCACCATCTCGAAGTGGTTGACGCCCACCACGCCGCGGCTGTGCAGGTTCTTCGACATGCGCGCAATCTTCGCCGCTTCGTCGCCGATGCGCTCGAGGTCGGTGATGACCTTGATGGTGGCCATCACGGTGCGCAGGTCGTTGGCGGTCGGCTGGCGCCGCACGATCAGGTGGCTGCAGGCATCGTCGAGCGACACTTCGAGCTGGTTGACGGCGTCGTCGCCGGCAATGACGCGGTCGGCGTGTTCGATGTCGCCGACCCGAAAGCAGGTCATCGCATCGGTAAACTGGGTTTCCACGATGCCGCCCATCAGCAATACCTTGGAGCGGATCGCCTCAAGTTCGTTGTCGTACTGCTTCGATGAATGTTCGCCTATCATTGCTGCTCTCCGCTTTTTGTATTTTGGACCATCGCCTGGATCAGCCGAAACGGCCGGTAATATAGTCCTGCGTCTCTTTGCGCGCCGGGTTCATGAAAATCTGGTCGGTCTCGCCAAATTCAACCAGCTCGCCCAGGTACATGTAGGCAGTGTAGTCCGAGCAACGCGCCGCCTGTTGCATGTTGTGGGTGACGATGGTGATCGTGTAGTCTTGCTTGAGCTCGCTGATCAGCTCTTCGACCTTGGCCGTCGAGATCGGGTCGAGCGCCGAGGTCGGCTCGTCGAGCAGCAGCACGTCGGGCTTGACGGCAACGCCGCGCGCGATGCACAGGCGCTGCTGCTGGCCGCCCGACAACGACAGCCCGCTCTTGCCGAGGATGTCCTTGACTTCGCCCCACAGCGCCGCCTTCTTCAACGCCCACTCGACGCGCTCGTCCATCTCGCCTTTCGACATGTTCTCGTACAGGCGCACGCCGAAGGCGATGTTGTCGTAGATCGACATCGGAAACGGCGTCGGCTTCTGGAACACCATGCCGACCTTGGCGCGCAACATGTTGACGTCCTGGTTCGGGTCCAGGATGTTGTGGCCGCGGTACATGATCGAGCCTTCGGCGCGCTGGCCCGGATACAGGTCGTACATCCGGTTGAGCGTACGCAGCAGGGTCGACTTGCCGCAACCGGACGGCCCGATGAAGGCGGTGACCTTCTTCTCGTGGATGTCGAGGTTCACGTTGGTCAGGCTCTGGGTTTTTCCGTAGAAAAAATTCAGGCCGGAGATTTCAATCGTCTTGGCCGGTTGGCTCACGGTCGGGATCGGGCTTGGCATGGGCAAAGTCATTCGTTGCTTTCGGCTTAATTCGGGGTTTTCTGGCTGAACACGGTGCGCGACAATATATTGAGCAGCAACACGCTGAAGGTGACGAGCAAGGCGCCGCCCCAGGCCAGGTCGCGCCAGTTGTCGTACGGGCTCATCGCGAACTGGTAGATCACCACCGGCAGGTTCGCCAGCGGCGCGTTCATGTCGGCGCTGAAGAACTGGTTGTTGAGCGCGGTGAACAGCAGCGGCGCCGTTTCGCCGGCGATGCGCGCCAGCGCCAGCAGCACGCCGGTGACGACGCCGGCCTTGACCGCGCGCAGGCGCACCATGGTCGCTACCTTCCAGCGCGGCGCGCCGAGCGCGAACGCCGCTTCGAGCAGGCTGTTGGGCACCAGGCGCAGCATGTTGTCGGTGGTGCGCACCACCACAGGGATGGCGATCAGCGCCAGCGCGATGCTGCCGGCGTAACCGGAGAAGTGCTTGACGTTGGCGACGTACAGCGCATAGACGAACAGGCCGATGACGATCGACGGCGCCGACAGCATGATGTCGGTGACGAAGCGGGTGACCTGGGCAAATTTGTTCTGCTCGCCGTATTCGGCCAGGTAGACGCCGGCCAGAATGCCGATCGGCGTGCTGACCGCGGTCGACAGGCCGACCATCATCAGGCTGCCGACGATGGCGTTGCGCAAGCCGCCGCCATCGCTGCCGGGCGCCGGCGTGTCGTTGGTAAACATCATCAGCGACAAGCCGCCGAAGCCCTTGATCAGCAAAGTCGACAGAATCCAAGCGAGGAACGCGAGGCCGACCGACATGGCCAGCACCGACATGATGATGCCGATGCGGTGCTGGCGCAGGCGGCGGATGTAGACAGGATTGCGCGGGCTGGCTGCACTCATTTGACGCCCTCCTTGCGGGACATTCCGGCAAGCATCAGCTTGGCGGCGGACAGTACGATGAAGGTAATGGCGAACAGGATCAGCGCCAGCGCGAACAGCGAAGACACGTGCAGCACTGACTCGGCTTCGGCGAATTCGTTGGCCAGCGTCGACGAGATGGAGTTACCGGCGGCGAACATCGACCACGACAGCTTGTTGGCGTTGCCGATCACGAAGGTGACGGCCATCGTCTCGCCGAGCGCGCGGCCAAGGCCGAGCATGACGCCGCCGACGACGCCGGTCTTGGTGTACGGCAGCACGATCTTGCGCACCACTTCCCACTTGGTGCAGCCGAGGCCGTAAGCGGACTCTTTCAGCACTGCCGGCACGATTTCGAACACGTCGCGCATCACCGAGGCGATGAACGGGATGATCATGATCGCCAGGATCAGGCCGGCGGTCAGGATGCCGATACCCATCATGGGCCCGGAAAACAGCGGGCCGATGATCGGCAGCGGGCCGAGGGTGGACTTGAGCAGCGGCTGGACGTGGTCGGCGAAGATCGGCGCGAACACGAACAGGCCCCACATGCCGTAGATGATCGACGGCACGCCGGCCAGCAGTTCGACCGCGGTGCCCATCGGGCGGCGCAGCCACACCGGGCAGATTTCAGTGAGGAACAAGGCGATGCCGAAGCTGACCGGAAAGGCCACCAGCAGCGCAATGAAAGACGTGGCCAGGGTGCCGGTGATGGCGATCAGCGCGCCATACTTGTCGTTGACCGGATCCCATTCGACGGTGGTGATGAACGCCGGGCCGAACTCGGCGAAAGCCGGCGCGGCGCCGTAGATCAGCGAGATGATGATACCAACCAGCACCAGCAGCACCGATGCCGCGAACGCCATCGTCACCTTGTGGAAGATGAAGTCCTGGATGCGCTGCATGCGCATGGTCGACAACATCGCGGTATGGCGCTGGGCTACTTCTTCCGGCGCCATCACGTCGGCCATCGCCGCTGGTGGGTTTGCACTCATGGGCAACTTCTTCTTTATAGAATGTGAAACTGGGCTTACCAGATCGCCTTGCCGGCGGCATCCTTCAGATTGGCTTTCCACGCATCCTGCACCTGCTTGGTGACGACGTCAGGCATCGGCACGTAGTCCAGTTCAGCTGCGGCGGCGTCGCCGTTCTTGTAGGCCCAGTCGAAGAACTTGAGCACTTCCTTGCCCTTGACGCCATCGGCCTGGGTCTTATGCATCAGGATGTACGACGCGCCGGTGATCGGCCATGCAGCCTTGCCGGACATGTCGGTGAGCACCACGCCAAAGCCAGGCGTCTTGGTCCACTCGGCGTTGGCGGCGGCGGCCTTGAAGTTCTCGTCGTCCGGCTGCAGGAACACGCCGTCCTTGTTTTTCAGCTGGGTGTGCGACATCTTGTTGCGCTTGGCGAACGCCCACTCGACGTAGCC
>NZ_PDOC01000016.1 GCF_002760655.1 Massilia eurypsychrophila
AAGCGCCTATATTTCTTCTTTGTGAACATTTGATAATTTAAGTTTTCAGTGACCGAAGTCACTGGCACTTTCATCAAACGCCCACACTTATCGACTGTTAATTGTTAAAGAACTTGTTCGGTACTGCCTGCTGCTTGGCGATGAAGCGTTGTGTTCATCAGCAGCGAAGGAGGAAGAGTATGAAGCGTTTCGCTTATTTCGTCAACCTCTTTTTTTTACCGCACCGTCGTTTCCGACGTCCCCAACTGCTCGCTAACTACTTGATTTCGCTAACCGTTTCATCGGGGAGGCGAACTATAGCAAACAGCCATGCAGCTTGGCAAGGACTGTTTAACGGGCCCCTCGATATTCCAGGGTGAGCGTCAGCGTGGTTGCTTCGGCGCCGCCCGGAACACGATGCGGCGAGACCGCGCATTCCTGCGCAACCGCCGGGAAGGATTAGAGCAGCCAGTCGATCGGCAGCCAGGACAAGAGGCGCACGCCCAGGCGCAGCCAGACGCTGGTGCCCGGCTCGGTGTCGTGGCGGGTCACGACGCCCTTGGTGCGCTCGATCCAGTACAGCGCGCCGTCGGGCGCGAGCCGCACTTCGTAGGCCCGCTCGGCCAGGCCGCTGTCGAGCCGTTCCTTCAGTTGCCGCGTCATCGCCGGGCTGGCGATCAGAAAGCCCATCTCGGTATTGAGGTTGATCGAGCGCGGATCGAAATTGAGCGAGCCGATAAACATGTGCTCGCCATCGACCGCAAACGTCTTGGCGTGCAGGCTGCTACCTGAGGAGATCAGGGGTCCGGGCCGGTGCCGGCGGTCCTCGAGCGGCCAGCTGCGGCGCATCTCGTACAGCCTGACGCCGGCTTGCAACAGCCGCTTGCGCCATTTGGCGTAGCCGGCATGCACCGCGGCGACATCGGTCGCCTCCAGCGCATTGGTCAGCACGCGCACGGCGACGCCGCTGCGGGCCAGCGCCGCCAGTTCGTCGGTCACGCCCGGGCCGGGCACGAAATACGGCGCCACCAGGTCGAACTCGCGCTGCGGTGTGCCAACCAGCTCGCGCAGCTGCGTTTCGACGCCGCTGCCCTGCGCCTCGCGCTGCAGGGCCTTGGCCGGATCGTCGCTGACCAGCCGCGTATCGGCCCATTCCAGCGGCAGCGTGCGCGCGACCAGGTCGGGCAGCAGCGTCGAGGTGCGCCGCGCCAGTTGCAGGGCCGCGGCGGGCGGCCCCGCGTCGACCGCCGTCGCTTCGGCGCGCACGGCGGAGGCGTCGGGATTGGGCGGCACGATCAGCGCGAGCGGATAGGCCGAGGCGCTGTTCCAGTAGCGGTCGAAATCGTTCGACACCGGCGCCACCACGGCGCCGATCGCCAGCACGTCGAGGTCGGCGAACAGCACGTCGCCGGCCGCATCGAAGTATTTGTCGCCGACATTGCGCCCGCCGATGATGGTGATCTGGCCGTCGGCGGTGAACGACTTGTTGTGCATGCGCCGGTTCAGCCGGCCAAATTCGGTCAGATAGCCGAGCAGGCGAAGGCGCCGCAGCACAAACGGATTAAACAGGCGCACTTCGATATTCGGATGGGCGTCGAGCTGCGCCAGGGCGGCGTCGATGCCGGAGGTGCCGAAGTCGTCCAGCAGCAGCCGCACCCGCACGCCGCGCCCGGCGGCCGCGCGCAGGGCGTCGAACAGCAATGCGCCGCTGATGTCGTTGCTCCAGATGTAGTACTGGACGTCGAGACTGCGGGTGGCCGCGTCGGCCAGCACGGCGCGCGCGGTGAAGGCGGTGCGCGCGTCGAGCAGACCGTACACGCCGGACTTGCCCGGATGGGCCGCCACCAGCGGCGCCACCGCCCGCCCGAGCGGGGTGGCGGCAGTATCGCTGAAGGCGCTCGAGGCCACGCGGCCGTCGAGCGGCGGCGGCGCCGTGCACCCGGCCAGGCCGAGCGACAGCGCCAGCACCAGGGCCAGGGCATGGATTTGCGTCAGCAACGAGCGCATGCCTGGCTGGCCCGGCGCGATGCTACAGGCCGTCGAAGTTGGCCGGACGCTTGGCCAGGAAGGCGGACATGCCCTCTTTCTGCGCCGGCGTGCCGAACGCGGCGTGGAAGTAGCGGCGCTCGTAGCGCACCCCTTCGGTCAACGTGGTTTCGAACGCGCGGTTGACGCTGTCCTTGATCGCCATCGCCACCGTTACCGACATCGACGCGACGACGGTGGCCGCGGCCAGCGCCTCTTCCATCAGCTTGTCGGCGGGGACCACGCGCGAGACCAGGCCGGTGCGCTCGGCTTCGGCGGCGTCGATCATGCGCGCCGTCAGCAGCAGATCCATCGCTTTGGCCTTGCCGATGGTGCGCGGCAGGCGCTGGGTGCCGCCGGCGCCTGGCGTGACGCCGACCTTGATCTCCGGCTGGCCGAAACGCGCGCTGTCGGCGGCGATCAGGAAGTCGCACATCATCGCCAGTTCGCAGCCGCCGCCGAGGCAGAAGCCGGCCACCGCGCCGATCACCGGCTTCCTGATGTTGAGGATGTGCTCCCAGTTGCGCCCGATGTAGTTGCCCGGATAGGTGTCGGCGTAGGTGTAGTTGGCCATCGCGGCGATGTCGGCGCCGGCGGCGAATGCTTTCTCGCTGCCGGCCAGGACGATGCAGCCGATGTTGGCGTCGGCATCGAACTGCTGCAGCGCGGCGCCCAGCTCGTTCATCATGTTGTCGTTGAGCGCATTCATCGCCTTTGGACGGTTCAGGCGGATCACAGCGACGCGGCCGTGAGTTTCGATCAGCAAATCTGCATACTGCATGGGCTACCCCTTTATTGGTTGTGGGAACGTCAATAGCGCGATTGTAGCCCTTCCGCCAGTTCGGTCAACGGCCCGGCTCAGGCTTGGGCGCCGGCGTAGGTTGTGGTTCGGGCGCCGGCACCGCCACCGGCCCGACCGGCGCCGGCATCACGATTGGCGGCTGCGGTTTCGGCTCGGGCGGCGCCGGCGGCGGCGTTGTCGCGCAGCCGCCTGACAGTGCGACGGCGACGGCTCCCATCGAAACGGGTAAACTGCGGCGAGTAGCTAACATAAGGAAGTGTATGTGGATCTTGATGGTTGAAGCGGCAGTGGCGCTGTTCCTGCTGGTGTTTATTGTATGGTGGACGATGTATTCGGGCCCGAAGGCCGGCGATGACGACCTCGACGCGATCGAGCCGCCGAAAACGGACAAGCCCGATCGCCTGGACGGCCCGCAAGGCTGATCAGTGCAGGGTGCGCGGCAGCGACAGCACGAATTCCGGGATTTTCGCTTCGAACCGGTGTCCATCTTCGGCCACGCAGAAATATTCGCCCAGCATGGAGCCTTGCGGCGTGGCCATCTGGGTGCCGCTGGTATATTCGAACTGTTCGCCAGGCTGCAGCAGCGGCTGATGGCCGACCACGCCCAGGCCGCGCACCTCTTCGACATGGTTGTTGGCGTCGGTGATGACCCAATGCCGGGCGATCAGCTGGGCCGCGACGCTGCCGGTGTTCTTGATCGTGATCGTATAGGTGAACACGTAATTGGTGCGTGCCGGGTCTGATTGCTCCGGCAGGTACTGGGTGCGGACAGTGACAGTCAATTCGTAGGGTGCCATCGGGTTTCCTTAGTGAAGCTATTATTTTCGAGCATCGTTCATCATACCTCGCAGCGCAAAAGTCCTGGTGTCAGGTCTGACATTCGGACATTTCGCCTTTGAAATGTCGGAATGTCAGACCTGACACCAGCTTCCGGGTACGGCCAAGGCGTGCAACAGCGTAAAATAGCGGCTCCGATATTGATAACCTGCGCCACGCCATGACCCAATTCCGCATCGCCCCCAGCATCCTGTCCGCCGATTTCGCCCGCCTCGGCGAGGAAGTGCGCAACGTCGTCGCCGCCGGCGCCGACATCATTCACTTCGACGTGATGGACAACCATTATGTTCCGAACCTGACAATCGGGCCGCTGGTGTGCCAGGCCATCCGTCCGCATGTCGACGTGCCGATCGACGTGCACCTGATGGTCAAGCCGGTCGATCGCCTGATCCCGGACTTCGCCAAGGCCGGCGCCAACATCATCACCTTCCACCCGGAAGCGTCCGAGCACATCGACCGCACCTTGCAGCTGATCCGCGATAACGGCTGCAAGGCCGGCCTGGTGTTCAATCCGGGCACGCCGATGCACTTCCTGAACCACGTGATGGACAAGATCGACATGATCCTCATCATGTCGGTCAATCCGGGCTTCGGCGGCCAGTCGTTCATTCCGGAAGCGCTGAAAAAAATCAGCATCGCGCGCCGCATGATCGACGAATCGGGCCGCGACATCCTGCTCGAAGTCGACGGCGGCATCAAGATCGACAATATCGCCGCCGCCGCCGCCGCCGGCGCCGACACCTTCGTCGCCGGCTCGGCCATCTTCGGCCAGCCAGACTACAAGGGCGTTATCGACGCCATGCGCGCGGAATTGGCCAAAACCGCGCGCTGATCGAGCCCCGCCCTTTCCACTAGGGCGTGCTGGTCGACAGACGGTAGCCGACGCCGGTTTCAGTGAGCAGGTGGCGCGGCTGGGACGGATCGTCTTCCAGCTTGTGACGCAGGTGGCCCATGTAGATGCGCAGGTAGTGGCCGTCCTCGGCGTGCGACGGGCCCCACACGGAGCGCAGCAGCTGCGGATTGGTCAACACGCGGCCGGCACTGCCCACCAGCACGGCGAGCAGCCGATATTCGGTTGGCGTCAGGTGCACCCGGACGCCGGCTTTCGATACGCAGCGGTCCTTCAGGTCGACCGTCACGCTACCGAAGTGCACCTGGCCGGCAAGGTCGGCGCCAGGCTGGCGCTGCCGGCGCACCGTCGCCCTCACCCTCGCCTGCAATTCGCCGACGCTGAACGGCTTGGTCAGGTAGTCGTCGGCGCCGGCGTCGAGCGCGGCGATCTTGTCGGCTTCGCCGGTGCGCGCCGACAGCACGATGACCGGCACCGTCGACCATTTGCGGATGTCGCCGATGAAGTCGATGCCGTCGCCATCGGGCAGGCCCAGATCGAGAATGATGAGATCAGGACTGCGGGTGCCGGCGTCGCTCAGGCCACGCTGGACGGTGGCCGCTTCCTGCACGTTCCAGCCCTCTTCCTCGAGGGCGCCGCGCAAGAAGCGGCGGATCTGCGGTTCGTCTTCTACCAGCAGTGCAAGCGGCGCAAGGTCGTTCATGCAGGCGATGCTTCCTGTTCGAGATCGGGCGTTGCAGGCGGCTGCCCCAACGGGAGCCTTATTATAAAGGCCGCGCCGCCAAGGTCCGATCGGGCGTAACCGATGGTGCCGCCATGCGCTTCGACGATGGCACGGCAGATTGCCAGCCCAAGGCCGACGCCGCTGCCGGCCGACTCGCGCGCGCCACGCGTGAATTTTTCGAACATCTCCTCTTCCCGTCCCGCCGCCACGCCGGCGCCGTTGTCGGCCACGGTCAGCGTCGCCCATGCGCCGTCCACCGCGGCCGCGATGTCGACGCGCGAGCCGCGCGCGGTATGCTTGGCGGCGTTCTCCAGCAGGTTGCACAGCACCCGCTCCAGCAGCACCGCGTCGAATCGCACCAGCGGCAGATCGGCCGGCATGCTGGTCGTGACGATATGCCCGCTCAGTGGCCCGGCGCTCAGGCGCAGCGCCGTGCCGACCGCTTCCTCGAGCGCCTGCCACTCCAGGTGCAGCTTCACCTGGCCGCTCTGCAAGCGCGCCATGTCGAGCAGATTGGCTACCAGGGCGCTCATGCGCAGCGCTTCGCCGTGCAGGCTGTGCGCCATGTCCAGCTGCGCTGCCGGCAGCGGCGGTTTGGCCCGCGTCAGCGATTCGGACAGGCCGACCAGCGACGTCAGCGGGGTGCGCAGGTCGTGCGACAGCGCCGCCAGCAGCGAGTTGCGCAGGCGCTCGGTCTCCATGTTTACCAGCGCGCCCTGCGCCACTTCGATGTAGTGCACCCGCTCGAGCGCGATGGCGGCCAGCGCGGCGAAGGTATCGAGCTGCTGGCGTTGTTCGGGAATCAGGATCCAGCGCTGCTGTTCCGGCTCGATCGCCAGCACGCCGCGGGTGCGCATCGGCGCCACCAGCGGCAGGTAGAAGCATCGGCTGGCGGGCAAGGTGCCGGTGCCGAAGCCGGCGCTTTCGGCGTGATCGTAAGCCCACTGCGCAACGCCGATATCCGGCGCGCCTGCCGTGTCGGCGCCGGCCGGCAGTTGCAGGCGCCCGTCCAGGTCAGGCACCAGCAGGATCGCCCTGGCGCCGAACGTGCGCCGAATGAACTCGCCGGTGATGTCGAAGATCTGCTCGGTCTGCAGCGCGCCGGATAGCTCGCGGGCGAACTCGTACAGCGCGCGCGAGCGCCGTTCGCGGTGCGCCGCGACATGGGCCTGGAAGCGCAACCCGGCCGTCAGGTGGCCGGTGATCAGCCCTACTGCCAGCATCACGCCGAACGTGACCACGTACTGCAAGTCGGAGACGGCAAACGAGAACCGTGGCTCGACGAAGAAGAAGTCGAAACAGGCTACGCCGACGCAGGTGGCGACGACCGAGGCGCCGCGGCCAAGGCGAACCGCCACCAGTACCACCACCAGCAAGAACAGCATGGCGATATTGGCCAGGTCGAGGTAGCCAACCAGGGGCGTGGCCAGCAGCGCGGTGGCCAGGCTGCTGGCGGCGGCCACGCCAAAGGCCAGCCAGCGGTGCTTGCCGGTCGTCGCCGCCTGCGCCGCCGGCGCCGGCGGCGCAGGCGCATGGGCGGCGTCGCCGATTTCCAGCAGGTCGATATCGGGCGCCATCGCCGTGATGCGCCGCAAGTGCGCGGTGCGCCACGGCCACGTCCTGTGGCCGCGCGCCATGACGATCTTCGACAAGTTGTGCTCGCGCGCATAGTCGACGATGGCCGCGGCGATATCGGCGCCGGCCACCACGGCGGAGCTCGCGCCCAGTTCCGCCGCCAGCTTCAGGGTCAGCAGCGTGGCTTCGCGGCGTTCGGCCGGCAGACGCTGCAGCTGCGGCGTTTCGACATACACCGCATGCCAGTCGGCGCCGAGCTGGCCGGCCAGGCGCGCGGTGCTGCGCACCACATGCTCGCTGCCGGGCCGCGGACCGACGCAGGCAAGCAAGGCGCCCGCCGTTTTCCATACCGTGTCGATCGACTTTTCAATGCGGTAGGCGCGCACGTCGTCTTCGATGCGGTCGGCGGTGCGCCGCAAAGCCAGCTCGCGCAGCGCGATCAAGTTCCCTTTGCGGAAAAAATTCCTGGAGGCGCGCTCGGCCTGGGGAGCCTGGTAGACGCGGCCGCTCTTCAGGCGCGCCAGCAGCTCGTCGGCAGGCAAGTCGACCAGCACGACTTCGTCGGCGGCGTCAAACACGGTATCGGGGACCGTTTCAGCGACCCGGATGCCGGTGATGCCGCCAACGACGTCGTTCAGACTTTCCAGATGCTGCACGTTGACAGTGCTGAACACATCGATGCCGGCGTCGAGCAACTCCTCCACATCCTGCCAGCGCTTGGGGTGGCGCGAACCGGGCGCATTCGAGTGGGCCAGCTCGTCCATCAGGATCAGCGCCGGCCGCCGCGCCAGCGCCGCGTCGAGGTCGAATTCGCCGAGCGACTTGCCGCGGTAGCTGAGCGCCCTGGGCGGCAGCAGCTCGAGCCCGTCGAGCAGGGCGGCAGTCTCGGCGCGCCCGTGCGTTTCGATCACACCAATTAACGGCGCATGCCCCTCGGCCTGCAGTTTGCGCGCGGCCGCCAGCATGGCGTAGGTCTTGCCGACCCCCGCCGATGCACCGAAGTAGATGCGCAGGCGCCCGCGCGCGTCCCTGCGCTGCTGGCTCTGTACCTGGGCAAGCAGCGCGTCCGGGTCGGGTCGCTCGCTGTCATTCTGAAACATCGGTACCTTGCTCCTGCGGTGTTAACGGTGTGCTGGCGGCTCGGCATCGAGCGCCAGGTTCAGGGCAAGTACTTTGACCCTGGCTTCGCCGAAAAGCCCCAGCGTTTGCCCGACAGTATGCGCCGACATCAGCGCTTCGACCCGCTCGGGCGCCAGTTGGCGCGCCGCCGCCACCCGGCCGGCCTGAAAGCGCGCGGCGGCCACGCTGATCTCCGGATCGAGTCCGCTGGCCGAGGCCGTTACGAGGTCAACCGGAATCGGGGCGATATTGGCCGGGTCGGCCTCCCGCAGCGCGGCAATCCTGCCCTTGACCGCATCGACCAGTGCCGGGTTGAGCGGACCCTGGTTCGAGCCCGAGCTGCCGCTGGCATTGTTGGGCATGGGTCCGGTGGCCGATGGCCGGCCCCAGAAGTAGCGCGGCGACGAGAACGATTGGCCGATCAGGGTCGAGCCCACCGGCTTGCCGTCGCGCAGCACCAGGCTGCCGGACGCCTTGTCGGCAAATGCGACCTGGCCGATGCCGGTCACGGCCAGCGGATAGAGCACGCCGACGACCAAGGTCAGCGCGCCAAACAAGACGAGGGCGGGACGCAGAGTGGATTTCATGAGCAGTTCCTTTATACGAGTTTGAGGGCCGACAACACCATGTCGATCAGCTTGATGCCGACGAAGGGCAGGATGATGCCGCCGACGCCGTAGATCAGGATATTCCTGCGCAGCAGCGCGGCTGCGCCGATGGCGCGATATTGCACCCCCTTCAGCGCCAGGGGAATGAGCACGATGATGATCAGGGCGTTGAAGATCACGGCCGACATGATGGCTGAATCAGGGCTGCTCAGGCGCATGATGTCGAGCGCCTTCAGCTGCGGATAGGTGCCGACAAACGCGGCCGGAATGATGGCGAAGTACTTGGCGATGTCGTTGGCGATCGAGAACGTCGTCAGCGAGCCGCGTGTCATCAGCATCTGCTTGCCGATCTCGACGATCTCGAGCAGCTTGGTCGGATTCGAGTCGAGGTCGACCATGTTGCCGGCCTCTTTCGCTGCCTGCGTCCCGGAATTCATCGCCACGGCGACATCGGCCTGGGCCAGCGCCGGCGCGTCATTGGTGCCGTCGCCCGTCATCGCCACCAGCCTGCCCTGCGACTGGTAGTCGCGGATCAGCTTGAGCTTGTCTTCGGGCGTCGCCTCGGCCAGGAAATCATCGACGCCCGCTTCGGCGGCAATGGCGGCAGCGGTCAGCTTGTTGTCGCCGGTGATCATCACCGTCTTGATCCCCATGCGGCGCAGTTCGGCGAAGCGTTCCTTGATGCCTCCCTTGACGATATCCTTGAGCTCGACCACGCCCATCACCCGGCCCGCGTCGACCACGACCAGCGGCGTGCTGCCGCGGCGCGAAACGTCGTCGACCAGGCGCCCCAGCTCAGCGGGATACGGCATCCCGAGCGCCTCGACATGCTTGCGTACCGAGTCGGCCGCGCCTTTGCGAACCTGGCGCGCGCCGATATCGACACCGCTCATGCGCGTGTTGGCGCTAAATGGAATGAAGACTGCCTGAAGGCTTCCCACCTCGCGCTCGCGGATATTGAATTTTTGCTTGGCCAGCACAACGATCGAGCGGCCCTCCGGCGTTTCATCGGCCATCGAGGCCAGTTGCGCCACGTCCGCCAGTTCCTGCTCGGTCACGCCTGCGGCCGGGAAGAAGCCCGCCGCCTGGCGGTTGCCCAGGGTGATGGTACCGGTCTTGTCGAGCAACAGGACGTCCACATCGCCGGCCGCTTCGACCGCGCGCCCGGAAGTGGCGATCACATTGGCGCCCATCATGCGGCTCATGCCGGCCACGCCGATCGACGACAGCAGCGCGCCGATGGTGGTCGGAATCAGGCACACCAGCAGCGCGATCAACACGGTGATGCTGACCGGGGAACCGGCCCCTGCCGCGGCCACGCTGAACAGCGAGAATGGCAGCAAGGTCACCGTGACGATCAGGAACACGATCGTCAGCGCCACCAGCAGGATGGTCAAGGCGATTTCATTCGGTGTCTTTTGGCGTTTTGCCCCCTCGACCATCGAAATCATGCGGTCCAGGAAGGTCTCGCCGGGATTGGCGGACACGCGCACCACCAGCCAGTCCGACAACACGCGGGTGCCGCCGGTGACGGCCGAGAAATCGCCGCCCGACTCGCGAATGACCGGCGCCGATTCGCCCGTGATGGCGCTTTCGTCGACAGAGGCGACCCCTTCGATGACTTCGCCGTCGATTGGAATCACATCGCCCGCCTCGACCAGCACCGTGTGGCCCTTGCGCAGGTCGGCGCCCGGCACCGGCAGCCACGCCGTCCCGTGTTTCGGCGTGGCCAGCTTCTTGGCCATCACGGTTTGCTTCAGCCCGCGCAGCGATGCGGCCTGGGCCTTGCTGCGGCCCTCCGCCAGCGCCTCGGCGAAGTTGGCAAACAACACCGTGAACCATAGCCACACAGACACGGCCAGAATAAAGCCGCTGGAAGCGCGCTCCGACGCGTCGCCGAGGGCCCGGAAATACATCAGCGTGGTCAGGATGCTGCCGACATAGACGACAAACATGACGGGGCTGCGGGCCTGCGTGCGCGGGCCGAGCTTCATGAAGGCATCGATCGTCGCCGGCCAGATCAAGCTGGCGTCGAACAGGGTCAGCGTTTTGCGGGATGTTGCTACCTGGGGTAGCGCTTGTACTTGAGACATCGTGGACTCCGTGGCCATGGATGATTACTTGGTATAGAGCTGCAGGTGTTCGACTACCGGGCCGAGGGCCAGGGCAGGAACGTAATTGAGCACACCGACGAGCAGCACCACGCCGACCAGCAGCCCGACAAAAATCGGCCCGTGGGTCGGCATGGTTCCCGGATTGGCCTCGAGGCGTGGCTTGGCAGCGAGCGCGCCGGCGATGGCCAGGATCGGCACGATCACGGCGAACCGCCCGAACCACATCGCGATGGCCAGCATGGTGTTGTAGAACGGCGTATTGGCGGACAAGCCGGCAAAGGCGCTGCCGTTATTGTTGGCGGCAGAGCTGAAGGCGTACAGGATCTCGGAGAAGCCATGCGCGCCTGGATTGGCGATGCCAGCCTTGCCGGCATCGAGCATGACGGCAATGGCGGTACCGCCCAGCACCAGCAGTGGCGTGACCAGGATCGCGATCGACGCCATCTTCATTTCATGACTCTGGATTTTCTTGCCCAGGTATTCCGGCGTGCGGCCGATCATCAGGCCGGCGATAAAGACGACCAGGATAGCAAACACCAGCATGCCGTACAGGCCAGAGCCGACGCCGCCGAAGACAACCTCGCCGAGCTGCATTAACAGCATCGGCACGGCGCCGCCCAGTGGCGTAAAGGAATCGTGCATGGCGTTGACGGCGCCACACGAGGCGGCCGTGGTCACTGCGGCGAACAGGGCCGAAGCCGAAATGCCGAAGCGCGTTTCCTTGCCCTCCATATTGCCCCCTGCCTGCAGGGCGTTGCTGCCCTGGTCGACGCCAAGCGCCGCCAGATGCGGATGGGCTGCCTGCTCGGCGCCCATCACAAGCAGCGTGGCGGCGACGAAGATGAGACTCATGGCGGCCAGCACCGCAACGCCCTGGCGCTGATCGCCGACCAGGCGTCCGAACGCGAAGCACAGACCGGCAGGAATAAGGAAGATGGCGATCATCTCCACGAAATTCGACAGCGGTGTCGGGTTCTCATACGGATGCGAGGAATTGGCGTTGAAGAAGCCGCCGCCGTTGGTGCCGATCAGCTTGATCGCTTCTTGCGAGGCAACCGGGCCCATGGCGATGGTCTGGGACCTTGCGACGACGCTCTGCATCACCGCCTGGCCCTGGGCGTCCTTGAGCGGCTGTCCATCGGCGCCGGCTTTCGGCATCGAATAGGTGACCGGATCGATCAGCTGCACTTCCTGGTAGGCAGAGAAATTCTGGATCACGCCTTGCCCCATCAGCACGACGGAAAACAGCAAGGACAGCGGCAACAGTACATATAACGTCGAGCGCGTCAGGTCGACCCAAAAATTGCCGATGGTCTTGGCCGAACGTGCGCTGAAGCCGCGCACCAGGGCAAACGCCACTGCCATGCCGGTGGCTGCGGAGAAAAAGTTCTGACCGTTGAGAGCAAGCATCTGCGTCAGGTAGCTCATGGTCTGTTCGCCACTGTATCCCTGCCAATTCGTATTTGCGACGAAACTGACGGCCGTATTGAACGACGAGTCCGGGCTGATATTGGCCAGCGCCTGGGGGTTAAGCGGCAGCCATCCCTGCAAGCGCTGCAAGGCAAAAACGAACAGCGCGCCGACGCCGTTAAAGACGAGCAGCGCAACCGTATAGGACTTCCATCCCATGTCGGCCTCGGGTGACACGCCCGCGGCCTTGTACAAAAGCCGTTCGGCGCGCCCCATCCAGGTCAGGCCGGGGACGGCGCCGCCATCGCCGACGCGGGCAAGCACGATGCCCAAGGGCCATGCAAGCACGAGCAGGACAGCCAGGAATGCGCCAAGCAGCGCCAGAGATTGCATCGTCATCACAGCTCCTCCGCTTTCAGCAATGCGTGGACCAGGTAGGCCAGCAGGCCCACGGCGACGACCGCGCCAATTTGCCAGATTTCCATTATTTGCTTCCCAACTTGTCGCAGCCGGCCGCGAACGCCCAGGTCAGAGCGAAAAACAGCGCCAGTGCGCCGATGTAAATTGCATCCATGTCATCCCTCTTGGTTTTGATACGGCAAGGGTATCGATTGCCGTATAAAGATTTTCTAAAGACTTCAACGTGCGCCGTAAACAAACCGTAAAAATCAGAAGGTTTTAGTGACCGTCAGTACGAGCGCCGATTTGCCGAGAAATTTGCCATTCGCGGGCGAGGCATAGGCCACCTTGCCGGCATTGGTGCCGACATAGGCAAGAGAGCCGGTAACGACGCCGAAGTCGCGTGTTACGCCGATTTTCCAGTCCGTGTAGCTGGCCGCGGCGTTGTTGGCCACGCGCTGGCGGCCTGCATGAAGATTGGCGATCAGCCCTTGGCCGGCGTCCAGGTTGGCAGCCAGATCGAGGTAGCCGCTGTTCTTGCTGTCGACGAAGCCGAACAGATTTGTCACGGCGTGCGAATACTTCACCAGTGCCGGCCCGTAAGACAATTGGCCGTACACCTCGGTGGTGTTGGCGTTGGCGAAGCCGGGCACTGTCGCCAGCTTGTTCGATGGGTAGACGTAAGTGAGGACGCCGACGTCGTAGCCGAGGCCGGCCGCCAGTTCTCCGCGCTTGCCTGCATACAGGTCTATCTCGATGTCGCCGTCTCCGCCAGCATCCTTCGTCCATTTGATTGTTGAGGCCCACGCACCGGCATACAGCCCGGACGCTTTTTGGACGAAGTCGGCGCCGCCCTGCAGTGCAGGCTTCAATCGCGTCTGGGAAATGCCGCGGTAGCGATAGTCGCTGGTCACGGCGGCGTTGAAGCTCAGGTCGGTCGCCTCGTCGGCGCGCGCGGCGCCGGCAGAAAAAGTAAGGATTGCAGCAGCTGTAAGGAGTAAAAGTTTCACGTCGGCTCTTCCGGTTATTGTCAAAATGGACGCGCACTCGACATGCGTCATCAACTGGAAGTAGCGTAGCAAGCAAGCCGTAAAGATTTTCTAAAGACATGGGCCGGTCTTGTAAACGCGGCGTAAAGATTCGTCTGCGGCAAGGCGGGCAATCGATCTCCTCCAGTTCCGATAAAATGGAACATTATCTCCAGCCAACACGTCATGTTTACCAACTTTAACAACGCGCGCCAGGGCGCCATCCGCGGCGTCATCGTCGACCTCGACGGCACCATGCTCGACACGGTGCCCGACTTCCACGTGGCGATCAATCGCATGCGCGCAGAGTTCGAGCTGGCCGCGATCGGCCAGGAGCGCATCCAGAACATGGTCGGCAAAGGCTCCGAGAACCTGATCCGCTCGGTGCTGGCAGTCGACTTCGACCAGGCCGGCGTCGAGCGTCACTTCGTACAAGCGATGGAGGCCTACCAGCGCCACTACCTGGCGATCAACGGCGACCACAGCGCGTTGTATGACGGCGTGATCGAAGGCCTGGAGGCGATGCGGGCGATGGGTTTGCGGATGGCCTGCGTGACCAACAAGCCGATCGCGTTCGCCGCGCCGCTGCTGGCAAAAAAGTGCCTGGCGCCGTATTTCGAGGTGGTCTACGGCGGCGAGTGCCTGCCGCGCAAAAAGCCGCATCCGATGCCGCTGCTGCAGGTGTGCGCCGACTTCGCGCTGGAGCCGGCCGAAGTAGTGGCGATCGGCGACTCGTCGAACGACGCCGAAGCGGCGCGCGCAGCGGGCTGTTTCGTGCTCACCGTCCCCTACGGCTACAACCATGGACAGGCTATACAGGAAACCGATTCCGATGGTATAGTAAGCTCGCTGCTTGAAGCGGCAACACTAATAAGTACGCATAACCGCACCGCTAACTGAACAAATCGCATGTTTTTCACCAAAAAACACACTGTCACCCAAACCGGCCCGCTTGAGGCCTGGCTTTGGCGACGCTGGCAATCCTGGGCTAAGTAACCCGTAATGATTGCTGCCGGCGGCGCTCGCGCGCCCGGCAGGTTTTTTGACCACCACCGCAGCCCTCCCCCGGCTGCCTGGAGAAAAAGCATGACCGAACTCGAATTCAAATCGCTTGCCAACGCCGGCTACAACCGCGTCCCCCTCATTTCCGAAGCATTCGCCGACCTCGAAACGCCGCTCACCTTGTACCTGAAGCTGGCGCAGACGCAGAACGCCGGCAAGAACACCTTCCTGCTCGAATCGGTGGTCGGCGGCGAGCGCTTCGGGCGCTACTCGTTCATCGGCCTGCCCGCCACCACGGTGCTGCGCACCACCGGCCGCGTCACCGAGATCGTCAAGGACGGCAGCGTGATCGAAACGCACGAGGGCAATCCGCTCGACTTCATCGAATCGTTCCAGGCCCGCTTCAAGGTGGCGCTGAGCCCCGGCCTGCCGCGCTTTTGCGGCGGCCTGGCCGGCTACTTCGGCTACGACACGGTGCGCCACATCGAACGCAAGCTGGCCGCCAGCACGCCGAAGGACGACCTGGGCCTGCCCGACATCCAGCTGATGGTGACCGAGGAACTGGCGGTGATCGACAACCTGTCGGGCAAGCTGTACCTGATCGTGTACGCCGACACTACCCGCCCGGAAGCGTTTTCGAAAGCGCGCCAACGCCTGAAAGACCTGCGCATGATGCTGCGGCGCGGCGTCGATGCGCCGGTCACATCGAGCTCGGTGCGCACCGAAGAGATCCGCGACTTCAGCAAGGAAGACTACCTGAAGGCGGTCGCCCGCGCGCACGAATACGTGATGGCCGGCGACCTGATGCAGGTGCAGATCGGCCAGCGCATCCGCAAGCCTTACGTCGACTCGCCGCTGACGCTGTACCGCGCGCTTCGCTCGCTGAATCCCTCGCCGTATATGTACTACTACAATTTCGGCGACATGCAGATCGTCGGCGCCTCGCCCGAGATTTTGGTGCGCAACGAGACCTCGTCCGACGGCAGCAAGAAGGTCACGCTGCGCCCGATCGCCGGCACCCGGCCGCGCGGCGCCACGCCCGAGCGCGACGCCGAACTGTCGAAGGAGCTGCTGGCAGACCCGAAGGAAATCGCCGAACACGTCATGCTGATCGACCTGGCGCGCAACGACATCGGCCGCATCGCCGAAACGGGCAGCGTCCGCGTCACCGAGCGGCTGGTGGTGGAAAAGTACTCGCACGTGCAGCACATCGTCTCGAACGTGGAGGGCAAGCTCAAAGACGGCATGTCGAATCTCGACGTGCTGCGCGCAACCTTCCCGGCCGGGACCTTGACCGGCGCGCCGAAGGTACGGGCGATGGAAGTGATCGACGAACTCGAGCCGACCAAGCGCGGCATCTACGGCGGCGCCTGCGGCTACCTCAGTTTTGGTGGCGAGATGGACGTGGCGATCGCGATTCGCACCGGCGTCATCAAGGACGGCATGCTGTATGTGCAAGCCGCCGCCGGCATCGTCGCCGATTCGATCCCCGAGATGGAATGGCAGGAAACTGAAAACAAGGCGCGCGCCGTGCTGCGCGCGGCGGAACAGGTGCAAGACGGCCTGGATGGGGAGCTCTGACATGCTGCTGATGATCGATAACTACGACTCGTTCACCTACAACCTGGTGCAGTACTTCGGGGAGCTGGGCGAGGAAGTGCGCACGCTGCGCAACGACGAAATCACGCTGGCTGAAATCGGCGCGATGAAGCCCGACCGGATCTGCATTTCGCCTGGCCCGAAGACCCCGGCCGAAGCCGGCGTGTCGGTCGACATCCTGCGCGAATTCAAGGGCAAGCTGCCGATCCTGGGCGTGTGCCTCGGCCACCAGGCGATCGGCGCTGCGTTCGGCGGCAACGTCATCCGCGCCAAGCAAGTCATGCATGGCAAGACGTCGCTGATCGCCCACACCGGCGTGGGCGTGTTCAAGGATCTGCCAAGCCCGTTTACCGTGATCCGCTATCACTCGCTGGCGATCGAGCGCAGCTCTCTGCCGTCCTGCCTCGAAGTGACGGCGTGGACCGACGACGGCGAAATCATGGGCGTGCGGCACAAGGAGTTCGACATCGAGGGCGTGCAGTTCCACCCCGAGTCGATCCTGTCCGAGCATGGCCACAAACTGCTGCAGAATTTCCTCGAACGCTGATACCCCATACCGGAAATGCCATGAAAATCACCCCACAAGAAGCCCTGCTGCGCTGTATCGAACACCGCGAAATTTTTCACGACGAGATGCTGCACCTGTTCCGCATGATCATGTCGGGCGAAATGTCGCCGACCATGATCGCCGCGCTCACCGTCGCCTTGCGCGTGAAGAAGGAAACCATCGGCGAGATCGCCGCCGCCGCCCAGGTCATGCGCGAGTTCTCGACCAAGGTGCCGATGGCCGACACCACCAACCTGCTCGACATCGTCGGCACCGGCGGCGACGGCGCCCACACCTTCAACATCTCGACCGCGTCGATGTTCGTCGCCGCGGCAGCCGGCGCGCGCGTGGCCAAGCACGGCGGGCGCAGTGTGTCGTCGTCGTCCGGCAGCGCCGACGTGCTCGAGTCGCTAGGCGCCAACATCAACCTGACGCCCGAGCAGATCGCCCAGTCGATCGCGCAGACCGGCATCGGCTTCATGTTCGCGCCAAACCACCACGCGGCGATGAAGCACGCCGCGCCGGTGCGGCGCGAACTCGGCGTGCGCACGATCTTCAACATCCTCGGTCCGCTGACCAATCCGGCCGGCGCGCCGAACATCCTGATGGGCGTTTTCCACGCCGACCTGGTCGGCATCCAGGTGCGCGTGCTGCAGCGTCTTGGCGCCCAGCACGCGGTGGTGGTGTACGGCCGCGACAACATGGATGAAGTCTCGCTGGGCGCGGCCACCATGGTCGGTGAACTGGTCGATGGCGAAATCCGCGAATACGAAATCCATCCGGAAGACTTCGGCCTGCCGATGATCGCCAGCCGCAACCTGAAAGTGACCGGCGCCGCCGAATCGAAGACGATGATGATGGAGGCGCTGACGGGTGAGCCGGGTGCCGCTTTCGACATCGTCGCACTCAACGCCGGCACCGCCCTGTATGCAGCCGGCGTGGCCGACTCGATCGAAGACGGCCTGGCGAAGGCCCGCGCTGCCATCACGTCGGGCGCCGCGCGCGCCAAGGTCGATCAGTTCGTGCAAGTGACCCAGCAACTGGGCCAGGGCTGAGCATGTTCGGCATCCACGACCTGGGTCTGTTCGTTGTCTCGGGTCTGCTGCTGAACCTGATGCCGGGACCCGATTCGCTGCTGATCATGACGCGCAGCGCCACCCAGGGCGCGCGCGCCGGCTGCGTGGCGGCGCTCGGCATCGGCGCCGGCGTCTTCATCCACATGTTCGCCGCCGCGCTCGGGCTGTCGGCGATCCTGTCGACGTCGGCCACCGCCTTCACGGTCGTCAAATACGTCGGCGCCGCCTACATCCTGTACCTGGCGTTCGGCCTGCTGCGCAGCAAACCGCGCGCCGCCGTTAACGCAGCGCCGGCCGCACCGCTGCCGTTTTCCAAAATCTTCGCGCAGGGCTTCCTGACCAACGTGTTGAACCCCAAGGTGGCGCTGTTCTTCCTCGCCTTCGTGCCGCAGTTTATCCAGGCCGACGCCCAGTACAAGGCGTTTGCCTTCATCGTCCTCGGCGTCATTTTCAACGTCAACGGCATGCTGTGGTGCTTTGCGCTGGCGCTGTTTACGGCGCGCGCCAAGGCGCGGCTGCAGGTCAGCGCGCGCACCTCGCTGTGGCTGAACCGCGTTACCGGCGGCCTGTTCGTCTGGCTCGGCGTCAAGCTGGCCCTCTCCAAATAAGATCGAGTCCCCATGTCCGACATCCTCAACAATATCCTGGCCGTCAAGGCCGACGAAGTGGCCGCCGCCAAAAAGCACCGCAGGCTGGCCAGCCTGCGCAGTGACGTCGAGGGCGATGCCGTCCTGCGCGCAGGCCTGCGCGGCTTCGAAGCGAGCCTGCGCAATACCATCGCGGCCGGCCGCGCCGGCGTGATTGCCGAAGTGAAGAAGGCGTCGCCGTCGCGTGGCGTGCTGCGCGAGAACTTCCGCCCCGCCAACATCGCCGAGAGCTACGCCCGGCATGGCGCGGCCTGCCTGTCGGTGCTGACCGATGCGCCGTTCTTCCAAGGGTCGCCCGAATACTTGCAACAGGCGCGCGCCGCATGCGAGATTCCGGTGCTGCGCAAGGACTTCATGGTCGACATGTACCAGGTCTACGAAGCGCGCGCGATGGGCGCCGACGCGATTCTGCTGATCGTCGCCGCGCTCGATCACGGCCTGATGGCCGAAATGGAAGCCTGCGCGATGGAACTTGGAATGGATGTGCTGGTCGAAGTACATGATGACGATGAGTTGACGGCTGCGCTGAAGCTGCGCACTCCGCTGCTCGGCATCAATAACCGAAACCTGCGCACGTTCGAGACCTCGCTGCAGAACACGATCGGCCTGCTGCCGCGCATTCCGCCTGGCAGGCTGGTGGTGACCGAGTCGGGAATCATGTCGCAAGATGACGTCAAGCGCATGCGCGACGCGAACGTGCATGCATTCCTGGTCGGCGAGGCCTTCATGCGCGCGCCTGACCCCGGTGTGGAACTTGCAAGGCTGTTCGACTAACCATGAACATTATCCGCATTACCAGGACCGCCAGCGCGGTCCTGCTGGCTTTACTCGCCTGCGCATGCAGCCAGCCACGGCTGGCGTCGCTGGTGCCGTACGGCCAGCCACAGCCGAAAGCAGGCGCGCCCTTGACCGGCCAGCGGGCGGCGTTCGCCAGCGTCGACACTTACAAGGACGATGTCGCCGCGCTGATCATGCGCTACAACGGCGCCCACACCTTCAGCGGCAAGCTGCCGCCGATGCTGCCCGCCATTGTCGTGCTCCGCATCACGGTCGATCGCGACGGCCGCATGACCGACGTCACGGTGCAGCGATCGCGCAACCAGGAAGCATCGCGCGTGGCGCTGGCGTCGATGCAGCGCACCGGCTCGTTGCCGCGGCCATTCAACCTGGCCACCGGGCCTAGCCGGTCGCTGACGTTTTCCGAGACGTTCCTGTTCAACGCCGACTACCGCTTCCAGCTGCGCACCTTGGCCCCGATTCAGACCGCGGACTGAACTCTACTAGTCGGCGACCGTCAGCTTCCGAGCCATCTGGGCTGCAAGCGGCGGCCGGTTGAATGGTTTATTCCCAGAAATTATTCTCAATTATTCGGCAGCCGTAATTATAGCGATGCGATAATTCATCGCAATCGAGGACGTGATACGTTCAAGCGGTACGGGATTCAACCGCGCATCGTCCTGAGGGCGCGACACAGGAAACTTGGCCGTTAAGGGTAGCGGCTCGCATTTCAAACCGCCCGTGCTAGCGATCGACGCCGTTTTTGACTCACATTATCTGCAAACGACGGCAGGCCCGTGCTCACGCTATCTGCAAATGAGCTTGCAATCGACGGCGCCGGCTCGCACTCCATGGCTGCTGGATCACGCTAACTGCAAACGAGAGCCTATATCGGCAAGTCTCTTTTCGACGTTCGCCAAGGGCCGATTTCACTCCTGAAGCGGAAGTTTGGGTAGCCGTCACGATTCGTCCTCGGAGAACCTGGGCAACTTCCAACTAGCATAAAGTGGGGGAAGACTGACAAACCACGTCATGTTTCCCAAAAAGAGGGCAAAGGCGACCCCAACGACACGTTCGACCGCCCATCCATGTTGCGCTACTGTCAGCAGCAAGATTGGTCCACCGACAATGTTGGAGATTGCAAGGAAAGCCATGCTGAAGGCGAACGCATTCTTGCGCAACGCAGCTTCCCATTCGTCGTCATCGATAGATGGCTTGCTCAACGGCCCGTTCATAGCGATGGCTGCGGCAACTGCCATAATCGGACCGGCGACGGCATAAAACATGTGAGGCACAGGGAAAGCGGTGGCGGAGAAGATGAGTCCCGCTCCGAATGCCATCGGAAGCAGCGGCAGCCACCGCATTGGTCGGTGTCTGCGTACATCGGCATCACCGGACATATCGCGTCGAACCTGATCGGACGCCTTGGACCACCAGACAAATGCATCCATCCTCTGGAGAGCGCCTGTGGACGTTTGCACTTAATCTGAGCCGAAAACGCGCCACCGACGGGAAATCTCAGCAAAGACGTCTATAGGAATGAAGGGATGCACACGGCGGCGATAGTCGCGAGTGTGCCCGGTGCTGATCGAAACGTTGAATGGTGCTGGCTCTCGTGGCCAAACCGCGCGCAAGACCCAGAATTACGCGCTTTTCGAAACCCGTTCACATACTCAGGTATCGCTCACTCAGGAGAATGACCGTTGCGTTCTACATGCTGGGGATTTGCGTCTACGCGCTTGGTCTTTCCTTCTAGGCGCTTGGACGCTTGAGCTTCTTGGCGCCGGCCGCCGCCTCCAGCGATATCGACGGCGTGCGGTCGCCCTGCAGCTTGACGTTAAACGTCAGCAGCTCGTCGCGCCGGAAGGCGTGCACCGCGACCGTGTCGCCGACGCGGTAGCGCCCCAGCAGCGCATCGAGGTTGACCGGATTGCCGGAGACGCGCAAACCATCGATCGCCACCAGCACGTCGCCGGCCGACAGGCCCGCGCGATGCGCCGCCCCACCCTCGTGCACCTGCGTCAGTTTGCAGTCGCCGCCATCGCGCCCGGTGCTCGCATCCAGCGCCGGCTTGGCGTCCTTGCGCTGGTCGATGAGCTTGATGCCGAACGGCGCGTACAGCTTGGCCAGCGGCAGGTCGTCGGTCCCGCGCACGTAGCGGTCAAACAGCGGCTTCAGTTTCAGGCCACTGACTTCATCGAACAGCGCCTCCACTTCCGCTTCGGTGACGCCGCGCGCAGCTACCGCATAGAAGTCGCGCCCGTAACGCTGCCACAGCGCGGCCATCACGTCGTCGAGCGACTTCTTGCCGTCGGTCTTGGCGCGGATCGTCAGGTCGAACATCAGCGCCACCAGCGAACCCTTGGTGTAGTAGCTGACGATCGCATTCGGCGCATTCTCGTCCTGGCGGTAGTACTTGCCCCACGCGTCAAAGCTCGAATCGGCCACGCTCTGCTTGGTGCGGCCACTGCCGCGCAGGACGCTGCCGATCGTCTTGGCCTGCAGCTTCAGGTACGCCGCCTCGTCGAGCAGGCCGCTGCGCACCAGCAGCAGGTCGTCGTAATAACTGGTGAAGCCTTCGAACAGCCAAAGCAGCGGCGTGTACGTCTCGGCCTGCAGATCGTATGGCGCAAAGGCGGCCGGCTTGATGCGCTTGACGTTCCAGGTGTGGAAGTACTCGTGGCTGCACAGGCCGAGGAACTTGAGGTAGCCGTCGGTCGCCTCGAGTTTTTTCGGCGTGGCCGCCGTCGGCAGGTCGGCGCGCGCGCAAATAAGCGCGGTCGAAGCGCGGTGTTCGAGGCCGCCGTAACCGTCGCCGACTACCAGCGTCAGGAACACGTAGCGGTCCATCGGCGCCTTCTTCGACTTCGGCTCGAAAAATTCGATCTGCGTTTCACACATCACCTTCAGGTCGGCCTGCAGGCGCGCCATGTTCAGATTCGGGACGCGCCCGGAAATGACGATGTCGTGCGGGACGCCGTGCGCCTTGAACGTCGCCAGCGCGAAGTCGCCCATTTCAACCGGGTGGTCGATCAGGTCGTCATAGTTGGTGGCAACGTAGGTACCGAAGCCATAGCGCTTCGCGCCCAGCTCCGGCAGCGACGTCGCCACCCGCCACGCCGCCGCGGCAGGGTCGGCCGGCCGCTGGATGTCGACCTGGTGCGCCATCTCTTCCTGGCCGAGCACGCGCAGGTAGACGCTGGTGCCGTTGAAGAAGCCGTGGGTCTGGTCGAGGTGGGCGGCGCGCACCGACAGGTCCCAGGCATACACTTCATAGCGCACCGTCAGTGCCCCGACAACCGGCGCCGCGCGCCAGGTATGCTTGTCGAGCTTAGTCAGCGCGACCGTCTTGCCGTCCGACTCGGCGCTGATCTGAACGATATTGCGCGAAAACTCGCGGATCATGTAGCTGCCCGGGATCCAGGCCGGCAGCGCCAGCACTTGTCCATCCGACGCCGGCAAGGCGACAGTGAGGGTGACTTCAAACAGGTGGCCGGCCAGGTCCTTGGGCACGATCGCGTAGTGGATGGCGGGCTGCTTCTTTTGGGGTGGCTTTTTCATGAGTGGTCGGCGGCGTCGCGAAATGGGGTCCCCGCGTGCGCGAGGACGACGTTAATCATGTTGTGAGTGTAGCTCAACGCTGTAAATCCGAGGGCTGATCGATGTCCTGGAAGATGCCGGGATCGTCGACCGCTACCTCGGCGACCTGGTGGCGCTTGAGGATGTGGCGGGCACCCTCGTCGCCGCTCAGCGCCAGCAGTTCGGGCAGACAAGCGGCGCCAAATGCGACCGGGTTGCCGCGCCTGCCGCCGCACACCGGCGCGGCGATCACGGCGCCGCCGGCCAGCGCATCGGCCAGCGCCTGAATGGTCGATACACGCACGTGCGGCATGTCGCCCAGCGCGACCAGCCAGCCGCGCGCCTCCGGCAGGGAATGCCGCAGCGCGTGCACCAGCGACTGCGCCATGCCCTGGTCCGCATCCGGGCAAGTGGTGACGTCGCAGCCGAGCGCGCGCAAGGCGTCGGCGACGCCGCCGTCATCGGGAGCGACCACCGCGACTACCTTCGGCAGCACCGCCAGCATCGCGCGCGCGCTGGCGACAACCACCGGCTCGCCAGCAGCCACAGGCTGCAGCAGCTTGTTACGTGCACCGGAGGGATCGAATCGGCGGCCCCTGCCGGCGGCGAGCAAAATACCGACAGGGGTCATGCGGGCCTACGCCGTCTGCAGGTCGAACGGCAACTTGCGCAGGCGCTTGCCGGTCAGCTTGAAGATCGCGTTGGCAAACGCCGGCGCCAGCGGCGGCACGCCCGGTTCGCCCATGCCGGTCGGCGCATCGCCGGAAGGCACGATGAAGACGTCGACCTGCGGCATGTCGGTCATGCGCGCCACGATGTAGTCGCCAAAGTTCTGCTGCTCGACGACGCCGTCTTTCAGCGTGATGGCGGCACCCGGCAGCGTGGTCCCTAGCGCCATCAGCGCGGCGCCCTCGACCTGCGCCGCAATCGACAGCGGGTTGACGGCCAGGTTGCAGTGCACGCCGGCGGTCACCTTGTGCAGCTTGGGCACGCCCTTGGTCACCGACGCCTCGACGACGTAGGCCACCACCGAGCCGAACGACTCGTGCATCGCCACGCCATAGGCACGGCCTTTCGGCAGCTTCTTCTTGCCGTAGCCGGATTTGGCCACAGCCAGGTCGAGCGCGGCCAGATGGCGCGCGTGCTTCGGATCGATCAGCGTCTTGCGGTACGCGACCGGATCCATGCCCGCCACATGCGCCGCTTCGTCGATCAGGGTCTCCATCACGAATGCGGTGTGGGTCGAGCCGACCGAGCGCCACCACAGCACCGGCACGTTCGCCTTGGCGGTGTGCGCGGTCAGGTTCAGCGGCACGTCGTACGGCGCGCCCATCCCCTCGACCATGGTCTGGTCGACGCCGTTCTTGATCATGAACGGCTCGAACGGCGTGCCGGCGATGATCGACTGGCCGACGATGGCGTGATCCCATGCCAGGATCTTGCCCTTGGCGTCGAGGCCGATGTCGGCGCGGTGCACGTGCGACGGCCGGTAGTAGCCGCCCTTGATGTCGTCCTCGCGGCTCCAGATCACTTTCACCGGGCCGCTCTTGCCGGCGGCGCGGTATGCCTTGGCGACATTGACCGCCTCGACGATGTAGTCGGAGGATGGCACGGCGCGCCGGCCGAAGCCGCCGCCCGCCATCATCGTGTTGACCGTCACCTGCTCAGGCGCCAGGCCCGAGGTGCGCGCCACGGCCGCGTGGTCGGCGGTCTGGAACTGGGTGCCGGCCCACACGGTGCAGCTGTCGGCCTTCAGGTCGACCACGCAGTTGAGCGGCTCCATCGGCGCGTGCGCCAGGTACGGAAATTCGTAGACGGCCGAAATCTTCTTCGGCGCCGACGCCAGCTTCGACATATCAGCTTTAAGCGCAACAGCGCCCGGCGTTTTTGCCAGCGCGGCGAAGTCCGCCATCTGCTTTGCGGTGCTGACCTTCTCGACGCCGCTGGCATCCCAGTCGATGACGAGCGCGTCGCGGCCCTGCTTGGCCGGCCAGTAGCCGTCGGCGATGACGACCACGCCGCGTCCGCCGCGGTCGGTCTGCACCTCGAGCACGTCGATGACGCCCTTGATCGCTTTCGCCGGCGCGGCGTCGAATTTCGCTACCTTGGCGCCGAACACGGGCGGGCGCGCCACCAGCGCCACCTTGGTATTGGGCGGCATGAAGTCGATGCCGAAGACCTGCTTGCCGCTCGACTTGGCACGCGCGTCGATGCGCCTGGTAGGCTTGCCGATGATGGCGAAGTCCTTCGCGTCTTTCAGCGTGACGGTGGCCGGCATCGGCTGCTTCATGGCGGCGTCGGCGAGCGAGCCGTAGCTGGCCTTCTGGCCTACCGGCCCCATGACGAAGCCCTTGGAGGTCTTGCATTGTGCCGGCGCGACCTTCCATTGTTCGGCGGCGGCGCCGACCAGCATCGCGCGCGCCTTGGCGCCGATTTCGCGGTACTGCACGAACGAGTGGGCGATGGTGCCCGAGCCGCCGGTCATCTGCATGCCGAACGCCGGGTCCTTGAACACGTCGCCGGCCGGCGCCAGCTCGCCGCGCATCTGCGACCAGTCGCAATCGAGTTCCTCGGCGATCAGCATCGGCAGCGAAGTGTGCACACCCTGGCCGAATTCGAGCCGGTTGACCATCACCGTCACGGTGTTGTCCGGCGCGATGCGCAGGAATGCGTTGGGCGCGTAGACCGGCTTGGGCGCATCCGCGGCGCGGGCGAACTTGTTCGAGCCCGGCATGAAGAAGCCAAGTACCAGGCCGCCGGAGACTACCGCGCCGGCTTTGAGGAAGCTGCGGCGCGACAGGCCGCCTTCTGCCGGGCGCACCAGCGCCGCGGGATTAATCCATTCAATACGCATGATCGATCCCTCAGGCTAAAGTCTTCGCCGCGTCCTTGATGGCCGCGCGGATTCGTTGATAGGTGCCGCAGCGGCAGATGTTCCCGCTCATGGCGCCATCGATGTCGGCGTCGGTCGGCGCCTTGTTGGTACGCAGCAGAGCGGAGGCGCTCATCACCTGGCCGCTCTGGCAGTAGCCGCACTGCGGCACGTCGTGCTTGACCCACGCATCCTGCACCGCCTTGCCGACCTTGTCGGCATCCATCGCTTCGATGGTGGTGATCTTCTTGCCGGCCGCTGCCGAAATCGGCGTCACGCACGAGCGGATCGGGTCGCCGTCGAGGTGCACGGTGCAGGCGCCGCACAGCGCCGCGCCGCAGCCGAACTTGGTGCCGGTCATGTTGAGGTTATCGCGCAGGGCCCACAAAATAGGCGTCGATGGATCGGCCTCGACTTGCATGTCGCGGCCGTTAATATGAAGAGTTACCATGCCCTGCCCCTTGGTTTTGGAATGACGATCTATATTGTTTTAGTGGTGCTACCGACTACTTGATTACTTGATGCTGCTGAATTTCGCCTCGAGCGTCTTGATGTCGACCGCGCCCGGGATGCGGCTGCCGTCGGCAAAGAAGATCGCCGGCGTGCCCTGGATGCGCATCTTCTGGCCGAGCGCGAGGATCTTGTCGTTCGGCGTCGCGCAGCTGGCCGCGGCGGCGGGAGCGGCTTTACCGTTGATCATCCAGTCGTCCCATGCCTTGTTGCGGTCCGGCGCGCACCAGATGTTCTTCGACTTGGCGAACGAATCTTCCGACAGGATGTTGTACATGAAGGTGTAGACGGTGACGTTGTCGAGTTCTTTGAGCGTCGTCTGGCGGAAGCGCTTGCAGTAGCCGCAGTTGGGATCCTCGAACACCGCGATCACGCGCTTGCCGTTGCCCTTGACCAGCTTGAGCGCCGACTCCAGCGGCAGGTCCGAGAACTTGATCTTGTTGATCTCGTCGATGCGTTCCTTGGTCAGGTCCTGCGCCGTCTTGGTGCTAAAGACGTGGCCCATGAACAGGTACTCGCCGCTTTTATCGGTGTAGAAGATGTCGCCGCCGGCGCGGATTTCGTACAGGCCGCCGTATGGCGTGGCCTTGACCGACTCGATCTTCACGCCCGGCCCCAGTTTCGGCTCGACGATCTTCTTGATGTTCGCTTCGAGCGGCGCCTCGGCGCCGGCGCACGCTGCCACCAGCGCGGTCGCCAGCAGCACAGCGATATGTGATTTACCCATGATTTACTCCGAATCGGTTACAAAAAAATCCTACTTCCCCATCGCGTGGGCCATCAGCCGACGCTTGAGCATGGGCAACTTATTCAGCAAGTTTAGCCCCAAATTCCGAACCACGCGCACCGGCTCGAGATCGGCGCCGAACAGGCGCGCCAGGCCATCGGTGGCGAGCTGCATCAGCAGCACGTCTTCCTTGCGCGCGCGGGCGTAGCGCGCCAGCACGCGTTCATCGCCGATGCTGCGCTGCGCTTCGCGCGCGGCGACCGTTTCGAGCAGCTGGGCCACATCGGCGAAGCCGAGGTTCATGCCGTGGCCGGCCAGCGGATGCACGACGTGGGCGGCGTCGCCCACCAGCGCCACGCGCGGCGCGACGATGGCGTGCGGGCGGATCAGCATCAGCGGCACGTCCTTGACCGACTCCGGCTGCAGCGGCTTGAGTTGTCCCAGCTTGTCTTCGCTCAGCACCGCCAGGCGCACCGCCAGTTCGCCGAGCGACTCGCGCATCAACGTATCGGCCAGCGCGTCGGGCGCCGACCACACCAGCGACACCCTGTCGCCCGGCAGCGGCAGCAGCGCGACGATGCCTTCGTGGCCGGTGAACCACTGGTGGGCGACGCCGTGGTGCGGTTTGGCGCAGCTAAAATTGGTCACCACCGCGCGCTGGTGGTACGAGCGGTAATCGAGGCCGATGTCGCACTGGCCGCGCACCCACGACTGGCCGCCGTCGGCGCCGACCACCAGCGCACTGGCGACGATGGCGCCGCCATCGAGCGTGACGGTGGCGCCGGTGTCGCTGGTGGCCAGGCTGACCGCGCGGGCGCTGACGATGTTGACGTTGGGCGCAAACCTGAGCGCGGCGTCGAGCGCCTGGTTCAGATTGCGGTCTTCGACGATCCACGCGAGCGTGCCGACGTGGGCGCCGAAGGCGTCAAATTCGACGTCGCCCGGCTGCTTGCCGTCGCCGTTGACGGCCATCGAATCGACCGGCGCGACGCGCGACGCGTCGAGCGCGCCCCACACCTTCAGTGACGCCAGCAGCGTGTGGGCTGTGTGATTGAGCGCGTAAACACGCACGTCCCACGGTTGCTCGGCGCCGGGCGCCAATGGCGCGGGCGGCGGGCCGGACGGCGGCACCAGCAAGGTGACGGAATGGCCGGCCTGGGCGAAGCCGAGCGCGGTGGTCTTGGCGATCGCGCCATTGCCGACGATGCAGACATCGCTGTCGTGCCGCGCGGCGGAGGTAGTTGGGCTGTTCATCCGAACCATTATAACGGCTGGAAAGGCCACAGTTTTATGCGGGAATGCAGCAATTTATTTGTTAAGTGAATACTCGGCCTTGCAAACCCGCGTTCGGGTGTCTATAATCATGCCTCTTGGCCTGGTAGCTCAGTCGGTAGAGCAGAGGATTGAAAATCCTTGTGTCGGTGGTTCGATTCCGCCCCGGGCCACCAAGAACATGTTTTACAAGACGCCAATCCATCGTGATTGGCGTTTTCGTTTCCGGCACACGTGATCCTCGTGTCCGTCCTATCTGCGAGGCGGCGCGCGCTTCCCCGCCCCGTCAGCCGCGCCGCAGGGCTGCGACTCAGCTTCAGATCGGATCAGTTCTTACCCGCTGTTTGTATTTGCGGCTTAGCCAAGTGCATCATCGCTCTCGATGTTGCCGTCCACTAGCTCGATGGTGCGGTCGCACTGCTCGGACAGGCGCGGATCGTGAGTGACCAGCAGAACAGCGCAGCCGAACTCCCGGTTGAATTTGCGGAACAGCTCGAATACCTCGGCGGCGGACTTGGTGTCGAGGTTGCCTGTGGGCTCGTCGGCAAGGAGCAGCGCCGGGCGGGAGATCAGCGCGCGGGCCACGGCCACGCGCTGCTGCTGGCCGCCGGAGAGCTGGTCGGGCCTGCGCTGATCGAGCCCCTCCAGACCGACCTGGGCAAGCAGGCTGCGCGCCCGTTCAATCTGTTCGGGCGCGGGTTTGCCGGTGGCGACCATCAGCGGCATCAGCACGTTCTCCAGCGCGGTAAAAGCCTGAATCAGATGGTGAAACTGGAACACGAAGCCGATGGCGCTGCCGCGCAGCGCGGTGCGCCCGGCGTCGTCCATGCTGCGGGTAGGCGCGCCAAGCAACAGCAGCTCGCCCGCCGTAGGCCGGTCGAGCAGGCCGATCACGTTGAGCAGCGTGCTCTTGCCCGAGCCGGACGCACCTACCAGCGCAGCGAAGTCGCGCCGCTGCAGACGCAGGTCCAGCCCATGCAGCACTTCCACTTCGGTCGGCTTTCCGACGTTGTAGCTTTTTCGAAGGCCTTGCAGGCGCAGTATCTCCTCGCTGGCGTCGTGCTCAGACATGGCGAATCGCCTCCACCGGGTCGAGTGAAGCTGCACGCCGCGCCGGCACCGCTGCCGACAGGAGGCCGGTGACCGTCGCCAGTGCCGTCGCGGCCACCGGCAGCCATGGCTCCACTGGGATGTAAAACAGTTTTGGCCCGAACGTGTTGAACGCGCCCACCAGGCCATATCCCGCGACGACACCGAGCAGCGAACCGGCAAGGCCGAACAGTGCTCCTTGGAATAAGAATACCAGGAGCATCTGTTGCCGCGTCGTGCCCATCGCGCGCAAGATGCCAATCTCACGCGTTCGCTGGACCACGCTCACCGACAGCACACTGGCAATGCCCAGCGCCACGCTCAACGCCACAAAGACGCTGATCATCTGCGTGGACAGGCTCTGCGAGCGCAAGGCGTTCATCAGCTGGGCATTCGTTTCCATCCAGCTTTCCGCCTTCAGTCCTGTGAGGCGGGCAATGCGGGCGGCGATAGTCTGCGCGTCGAATATGTCGTCGACCGTCACATCGATGATCGTCGCGCCACCAGGCAGGTTGAGCAGCGACTGCGCCTGCTTCATGTCCAGGTACACGTAGCGCGCATCCAGCTCGCGCACACCCAACTCAAAGATGCCAGCGACGGTCACCACGCTCTCCCGTCCCTGGCCGCCGTCCAGCCGCAGCTTGTCGCCCACGCGCATGCCGAGGTCTATGGCCAGCTGCTTGCCGATCACGCTGTCGCCGGCGCCGATGCGGAACACGCCGGCGACGATGTCATCCTGAATCGGGATGATGCGCAGGTAGCGCGCTGCGTCAATGCCGACCAGCGCCACCGACTGCAGCGCCTCGCCGCGCCGCGCAAACGCTGGCCCGGAGATCAACGGCGACACGGCCTTGACACGCGGCAGCACGTCGAGCACGTCGCGCACTTGCTGCCAATTGTTGATCGAGCGCAGGCGCTGGGCGCGCTTGCTTTCCAGAAGCAGCTGCGCGCTTCCCGAAGCAGGCGGCAGGATGCGGTTTTTCTCTTGCGTGGGCTGCACCTTGATGTGGGCCTGAGTGCCCAGGGTGCGGTTGATGATGTTGCCCTGCAGTCCGGTGATCAGCGCAGTGAGGAAAACAATCACTGCGACACCCACGGCGATGCCAACCAGGATCAGGGTACTCTGCGCCTTGCCTTCACGTAAAAACCTGGTAGCAATGGTCCACTCAATCCACATCGGCGTCAGTCCAGCTTGACCGGCAGTTCATTGCGCGCGGCGGGGTCGACGGTCAAGCCGGTGGACACCAAGCGCACGCGATCGCCTTGTGCCAGCGCGGCCTGGGCATCCGCCAGGATCCAGTCGCCGACCCGCAAACCGGCCGTGACTTCAGTCTGGGTGAGGCCACGCAGGCCGAGCTGTACCTGGCGCCGCGTGGCGCGGCCATTCGCGACCAGCCACAACGCGGCTTGGTTGCCGTCCGTGGCCGCCAGGGCGTCGTTAGGCACGACGATGGCGCGGCCCCGGCGGCCCGTTTCCACGTTCACCGAGACGGTCATCCCCTGGCGCAAGAATGCGGGCACCGGAGTGACGGTGAGGCGCACGTCCACAGTGCCGCGCTGCGCGTCGACGCTGGGGGCGATGAAGCTCACCTTGGCCGGGAACGGCCGCACAGGGTAGGCGTCGGCGATGCACATGGCCGGCTGACCGATCGCGAGCACTTCGAGGTTTTTTTCATCCAGTGGTACCACCACTTCGGTGTCGCCAATGCGCGCAATTTCGAACAGGACCCGACCGGGTTGCACCAGATCGCCCGGCTCGGCGTTACGGGTCAGCACGGTACCGGCGACTTCGGCGCGTATCGTGATCTTGGCCAACTGCGCTTTGGCGCTGGCCACACGCGCGCGCGCGGCGGCCTCGCTGGGATTGCCGGCGACGAGCGAACGAACAGTCAGCAGCGCCTGCTCGACCGCGATGCGGGCGACAGTCTCCGCTTGTGTCGCCTGTTCCATCATTTCGCGAGTGATCATCTGCTGCTGGAAGAGATCACGACGACGCTTGGCTTCGCGGCCGGCCTGAGCCAGCCTCGCTTGCGCCTCGTGCAGACTGGCCTGCGCCTGCGGACGGGTCGACTGCTGCAACTGGGCCAGGGCGGCTTCCGCCTCGCGAACCGAGGCCTCGAGATCGTCGGCACGGAGTACCGCCAGCACGTCGCCAGGCTGCACCACGTCGCCCTCCTGCACGCGCCGCTCGACTACCACCCCGGTCACCGGGCTGCCGACCTGTGCACGCGATACGGCCGCCACGCGGCCGGTCGCCACGACGGTCTGCACCAGTGGCCGCGCCGCCACTTCGTAACCGGCCAAGGCCGGCCCTCGCATTTTCTGCACTAGCCCCCATGCCAGGGCGCCGAAGGCCAAGCAGGCGACGGTGACGAGGAAGAGGGCGCGTTTCGTAATGGGACGTGGAATATGCATGGTGGCCGCTATGTTAGCGTATTGTTCAATATCTGGACTTCTGGGGCACGAGCGGCAGCGCCCCGGCGAGGCGTTTCCGGCACCCCGTAATGGCGCGATCGGGCCTCGATGCAAATAACGGCACACGCGTCGAAACTGTAGGCTGGTCGGGATCCATTGTCAGCCGCCCCACCGCCCCGGCGCGCAAAAATCAGGTCCGTAGCCGGTCCAAGGTGCGGATTTCACGGCCGCAGCGACGAAGTGAAATTTCAATAGCCGCGCAGCACGAATTCGATACACGACTCGGCGATCATCTGGTCGCTCGTCGACAGACGGCCAGCATGCTGGCGCAGCAGGCTCGCCGGCACCGCCAAAAGGTTGGGAGTGTCCATTACATATTCTTGACGTTCAAACTCAATCAGGGCTTGGACGTCTTGCACGATTGCTCGTGGCGGCACATGACGGGAAAGCGGAATACACCATCTGGTGCTGAGACGAACAAAATCGCTCTGCACGTCGACGTACAGGAGATGACGGGCACTCGTGTTCGGATTAACGAATATATCAAATCTCGGCATGGCCACCAGTCAACATTTCCGGATGCTCCGCCAAAAAGCGCTGTAATTGCTCCGCCGCAGTTCCCTCTTCCTCAATCTGGCGTGCGTATTGCTCCAAAGCGTCGCGATTGTCCAGCGCCCACTGTGTACACCCGCCATATCCACCAGGTGGCACCCACCCGTCCGGCACTTGGAGGATCTGCGGTGCCTGAGGCGGCGTGGTCGCCACGACCCGGACCGGAATCAGCTCGAATCGATCGCCAGGGTGACAGATGACGTCAAAAAGTTTCCCGGCATATTTCTTTCCCAGCGATATCTGGCCGCTGGCACCGACTTCCTTCAACATATACGCCTCCAAATAGTCATGCAATCATGCCGCATGATTGGCTGGGCGTCAACGGAGCTGGCCCGACGCCGAGAAGTTTGTGGCTTCCACACTCCCCGCGTCCGGCCTATGGAGTCGCTGATCAGCGATGCAGATGACCATTCACGGACGGTACGCTGAAAAGTGTATGCTATCCGATCAATCCACCTCTCCAACACTTTTCCATGCGCCATTCCATTCACGACACCAGCCAAGGTGCACTGCCTCAGCGAACCATATTGAAGGCAACCCTTGCGAGCGTGCTCTCGCTGACACTGCTGCCAGCGACCAGCAACGCGACCGAAGAGCCCGCCTATACCGTGTTGCGAACGTTCCCGGAATTTGAAATTCGCCAGTACGCGGCCTACACCGTCGCCGAGGTATTGGTCCCGCCCCCCGCCAGCGATGCAGGGAACCGCGCCTTCCCCGTTTTGGCAGGCTATATCTTCGGCAAGAACAAGGGCGAACGCAAGCTTGCCATGACCGCACCCGTGACCCAGACCGCCGCCCCGATGAAGCTGGAAATGACGGCGCCGGTGACCCAGAGCATCGCCACCGGTGGAATGTTGGTGCAATTTGTTCTGCCCAAAGGCATCACCATGGAAAACGCGCCGGAACCCCTCGATCCCCGCGTCATGCTGCGCGAAGTGCCGCCCAGGCAACTTGCGGTGATTCGTTATTCCGGCTCATGGTCGGAATCGAATTATGGCAAGCATTTAGCCAGACTCCAGGATGGGCTGCGCGCAGCCAAAATTGCCTGGAAGGGCGAACCGGTGCTATCCCGCTACGACGGCCCGATGACCCTTTGGTTCATGAGACGCAACGAGATCTGGCTGAACCTCGATTGATCGGAAGCACAGCTAGAAGCAGGCTGCCGCAGTCCGGGCAGGCGCTGCATCAGCGCTGTCTTGCGTTCGCGCTCGAAGGTGTCGCGCTCGCGGTCCGGGTGCAATTCGCGCAGCAGTTTACGGAAGATATCGCGCACCGGCAGGAATCGCCAAGACAACGTCAGCACGTCGTTTCAGACTCCTGTCATCAGGAAGTCATGTCATTCGCATAATCTGGTCTGGCAATTCACCCATGACGACAGGCTACCAATGACCCAATCGAATTCACGTCGCAGCTTTCTCCGTAAGGTTTCACTTGGCACCATGGCGGTGTCAGGCGGCATTGGACTCGCCGGCTGCGGCGGCGACGGTGCCCCCATCGACGTCAGGTTCATGCACGGCGTTGCCAGTGGCGACCCGCTGGCTGATCGCGTGATCCTGTGGTCGCGCGTAAGCACGACCAGTACGGAAGATATTGAAGTGACCTGGTTTGTCTCGGAGGACAGCGACTTCAGGACGGTCATTGCGTCCGGCAGCATGACGACCGGGACGGCGCGCGACCATACGGTGAAGGTCGATGCGACAGGCTTGTCAGCGAACCGGGGCTATTATTATCGCTTCCAATGCTTCGGCGTGGCCTCTCCGACTGGCCGTACCAGGACGCTTGGCATCGGCAACCTGAACCAAGTCAAACTCGCGGTATTCAGCTGCTCGAACTATCCCGCCGGCTACTTCAATGTCTACGCCGAGGCCGCCAAGCACAACGATATCGACGTCGCGCTCCATCTGGGCGATTACATTTACGAGTATGCCAAGGACGGCTATGCCTCCGACGATGCAGCAACGCTTGGCCGTGTCTCCTTGCCTGCCAACGAGATCATTACGCTGACCGATTATCGTCGGCGCCACGCGCAGTACCGCAGCGATCCGGATTTGCAGAACGTTCACGCCAGGCTGCCGTTCATCACGGTGTGGGATGACCACGAGTTTGCCAACGATGCATGGCGCGACGGCGCGCAGAATCATGACCCGGCAATCGAAGGATTGTTCATCGCGCGGCGCCAGATGGCAATGCAGGCCTATCACGAATGGATGCCAATCCGGTTGCCCGACGCAAGCCGGCCGGACCGCATCTACCGCTCGTTTGACTTCGGCAACCTGCTGTCGCTGCATATGCTCGACACGCGTGTCGTTGGCCGCGACAAACAGCTCAACTTCGCGAACTATATCGGCGCCAATGGTGCATTCAACGCCACGGCGTTAGCGGCCGATCTTGCCAACCCGTCACGGCAACTCATGGGCACTGAGCAGACAAGCTGGCTGCAGGGGCAGATGACCAGATCCAAAGCGACCTGGCAACTGCTGGGCCAGCAGGTGCTGATGGGACGCATGAATATTCCAGCGCCGCTCGTGTTGCAGACGATCAGCTTCAGTGCCTACACCGTCCTCGCCACGAAGGCGCAGACCGCGCCCGCAGACCTGACGCCGGCAGAGCTGAAGATCCTCAGCCAACCAGCGATTCCCTACAACCTCGATGCGTGGGACGGCTATCAGGCTGCGCGCGAAACTGTGCTGGGCATGGCGACAACGCTCAACAAGAACCTTGTGGTCCTGGCGGGCGACACGCACAACGCCTGGGCGAGCGATCTTGCAGATCTGAGCGGTCAGGCCGTCGGCGTCGAGTTCGGCGTATCGTCAGTCACCTCGCCGGGATTTGAAACGGTCTTCCCGAACGAAAATCCGGCCGCTGTCGCGGGCGGCCTGACGCAGATTATCGGGCCACTGCAATATGCCGAAACTGCGTCGCGCGGCTTCATGGTGGTCGTGGTCACCCCGGCGGAAACGCGCGCGGAATACCATTACGTCAGCACGGTCAAGTCGAGGACTTACACTGCGGCTGTCGGCAAGATCATCAAAACGCTGCCTGGCCCGGGCAACCGAAAGCTCGTTGCGGCGTAACCGCGTTGAGGCGCGCAGCGGCTTCAACATTCTGGCGCCGGTGGCCACGCGCGACATCAGCACGCACGGACGAATAGACGACTGGTCTAATTTTCGGGTATGATTGCTTCATGAGCCAAGAACGCCAAGACATCCGCCAGCACATTCTCGACACCGGCACCACCATCATCACCGGCAAAGGTTTCGCCGGCGTGGGCCTGAACGAGATCCTCAGCACGGCCGGCGTGCCCAAAGGGTCGTTTTACCATTATTTCAAGTCCAAGGAACGGTTTGGCGAGGCGATGCTGGAAGACTATGTCGGCAAGTACCTCGCGCAGATGGACGCAACGCTGGCCAAGCCAGGGCAAAGTGCGCTGCAATCGCTGATGGATTACTGGGCCGGCTGGAGCGCCGACACGGACGATGGCTGCGATTGCCGATGCCTGGTGGTCAAGCTGAGCAGCGAAGTGGCGGACATGTCCGAACCGATGCGCTTGGCGCTGCGCGATGGCACCGACCGCATCGTCGCCCGGCTGGCGCAGTGCATCGAGCGGGCGCTGGCCGATGGTTCGCTCAGCGGGATCGCCGATGCCAGCCACACTGCCCTGACAATGTACCAGCTGTGGCTGGGCGCGGCGATCTTGACCAAGCTGCGGCGCGACCCGAGCGCGTTGCAAGGCGCGCGGGTAGCAACGCTGAACCTGCTTGGCCTGGCAGCGGCACCATCGGCCGGCAACTAGGCGCTTCGGGCACGCCGACGCCGGCACGACCGGCGTTGTTTCGCGTCCAATTCAAGACGACCAGTCTAATACAAAGGAACCCATGAAGAACTTTCAATTTTACAACCCGACCAAGATCATCTTCGGCAAGGACACCGTGGCCGAGCTGGCCACGCTGGTGCCGCAACAGGCACGCGTGCTGATCCTGTTTGGCGGCGCCAGTGCCGAAAAGAACGGCACCCTGGCCGAGGTGCGCGCGGCACTGGGCCAGCGCAGCGTGCGCGAATTCGGCGGCATCGAACCGAATCCCAGCTATGAAACGCTGATGCGGGCGGTGGCGATGGCCCAGGCCGAGCACGTCGACTACCTGCTGGCGGTGGGCGGCGGTTCGGTGATCGATGGCACCAAGTTCGTCGCCGCCGCGGCCGTGTTCGACGGCGACGCCTGGGAGATCGCTCGCAGCGGTGGCACCAAGGTGCGCAAGGCGCTGGCGTTTGGCGCCGTCCTGACGCTGCCGGCGACCGGTTCGGAGATGAACAACGGCGCCGTCGTCACGCACAAGGCAAGCCAGGACAAGCTGGCGTTTCGCAGCCCCTTGCTGTTCCCGCAGTTTTCAGTGCTGGACCCGACCAAGACGTTCACGCTGCCCGCCAGGCAGGTCGCCAACGGCCTGGTCGACGCGTTCGTCCATACGACCGAACAGTACCTGACGTATCCGGTGCAGGCGCTGGCGCAAGACCGGTTCGCCGAAAGCCTGTTGCAGACGCTGGTCGAGATCGCGCCGCGGGCGCTGGCGGCGCCGGATGACTACGCCACGCGCGCCAACCTGATGTGGACCGCAACGCTCGCACTGAACGGCCTGATCGGCGCCGGCGTGCCGCAGGACTGGGCCACGCACATGATCGGCCACGAACTGACCGCGCTATACGACATCGATCACGCCCGCACCCTGGCCATCGTGCTGCCGTCGCTACTGAAGGTACAACGTGAACAAAAACGCGCGAAGCTATTGCAGTACGGCGAGCGCGTGTGGGGCATTCGCGATGGCAGCGAGGAAGAGCGCCTCGATGCCGCGGTCGATGCAACCCGCGCGTTTTTTGAACGGCTTGGCGTGCCCACACGTTTGTCAGCGTATGGTCTGGGCGCGCAGGCGGTCGAGGCAGTCCTGGCGCAACTGGCCAAGCACGGCATGACGCGCCTTGGCGAACATGGCGACATCGACCTGGCGCGCAGCCGGCGCATTCTTGAAGAAGCACTGTAAGTCCCCTACCCACGCACGTCAAAGGAACGAACGATGAACATTCTGATGGTATTGACCTCACACGACCAGCTCGGCGACACCGGCAAAAAGACCGGCTTCTGGCTGGAGGAATTTGCCGCGCCCTATTACGCGCTCAAGGACGCCGGCGCCGCATTGACGGTCGTGTCGCCGCTCGGAGGCCAGCCGCCGCACGATCCGAAGAGCGATGAACCGGATGCCCAGAGCGCGGCGACGGCGCGCTTCAAGGACGATCCGCAAGCCCAGGCCGTGCTGGCGAACACCGCCAGGCTGTCCGACGCAAAGGTCAGCGACTTTGACGCCGTGTTTTATCCGGGAGGCCACGGGCCGCTGTGGGATCTGGCGGAAGACGCATCGTCGATCGCCCTGATTGAACAGATGGTCGCGGCCGGCAAGCCGGTGGCCACAGTGTGCCATTCGCCAGGGGTACTGCGTCACGTCAAGGGCCCGGACGGCAAACCGCTGGTCAACGGCAAGAAAGTGACCGGCTTCACCAACACTGAGGAGGAGGCGGTCGGCCTGACCAAGGTCGTGCCGTTCCTGGTGGAAGACATGCTGAAGCAAAACGGCGGCATCTATTCCAAGATGGCTGACTGGCAGTCCCATGCGATCGTGGACGGCTTGCTGATTACTGGGCAAAACCCGGCCTCGTCGGAAGCGGCGGCCAAAGCGCTGCTCAAGCTGCTGGCCTGACAGGAAGGCCCGGCCTTGCCAGACCAGGCGGTACACTTGCCGCCCTCGTCGGGCGCGCCCGTTCAGCAACAATAGGGCGACGCGTCCGGCCTGTGGCCAGGCAGGGAGATCACTGCGGGACCTTTCTGGGAAGCCGAACCAGCGCTCCAGGTCTACCTCGAACGCAATCCCAACGGCCACACCATTGCCGAACCCGTCAGCGCGTCAGCGTTAGCGCGGGCATTCATGTCTTACGCTTGCTCTCCTGACGACAGCGATCTGAACAGTACTTGACGTCGCCCCAGACCTTTTCCCACTTTTTTCGCCATGTAAACGGCAACTGGCATTGCTGACATGGCTTGGTCGGGAGGTTCGATTTTTTTCGCATACGCATGTTGAGAATCCCTGGACGCTGTAGGGGCTATAGGTGTAAGCGGTGCGCCTGCCGGCGCAAGACCTGCACACATCGCAACTGGCCTTTGGACGCCGACCCGGGCGAGTATGTCATATGCCACGATGCGCAAACCGCAGCCGGCAAAATCCGGCTGCGGCGCTCCTATATTCGGCCGCCATGGCCCTGGTAGCTCAGTCGGTAGAGCAGAGGATTGAAAATCCTTGTGTCAGTGGTTCGATTCCACCCCGTGCCACCAAGAACATCGTTCACGCAACGCCACTCATGCAAGTGGGCGCTGTCGCTTGTGGGAGCTACTGTCCTTGTGTCCGGTCCGTTTCCGGCCTTCGCTAAAAGCTGGTGATCCGCGGGGTTTCCCAGCATATTTCTTTCCCAGCGATATCTGGCCGCTGGCACCGACTTCGCACCCACTTCATTCGAAGTCGTTACTTCCTAGCAGTTCCTTGATTCGCACAACTACTCGCGCTAAACGCGCCCCGACCTTGGCCTGCTGTGAGGTCATACGCTTGGTCAAGCTCAACGAACCAGCAATCCATTTCGTTACGCTGTTGACGAGTGCCTCCTGTTTCGCACTGATTGGTGGGTTTTAGCAACTGAATCGTACGCAATGGCGAGGCGCTGGATTTTTCCATGGCCCCCCACCCGAACCCATCGTACGACTAGCGTAGGAGACTTCAATGCATGCGCATAACAAATCCTGGAACAGGAAATTGTCCATCTCCTGCTTGATCCGGCTGTTCCGCCCCCGTTCCGCGCGCTATGTCACGGTTCAACTTGACGAAAAATACCACGCCATCTTCACGACGATGGTCTACACCGTCATGCTCGGTGCCGTTTTCGGCCTCGCCATCTATGCAGTTGAAGCGCATGGACAGAGTGCTGAAACGGAAACTATGCCACCACCGGCTTCGCTCAAGACCGTTCCAGTTCCAGGTCTCTCGGCGTCGGAGCTTGACGACCTCGTGACCGACAAGAAGGCGGCCATCCAACTAGGCAAGGCACTCTTTTGGGATGCGCGCGTGGGCAGCGATAATGTGACCGCCTGCGCAACTTGCCACGCCCACGCGGGCGCTGACAATCGCATCAAGAGTCAGCTCAATCCGGGACTTCTGGCAGGCGATAAAACGTTCCAGTTGGGTGGACCGAACTACACCTTGAAGGCAAGCGATTTCCCCCTGACCCGACATGCCGATGTGAACGACGCAGCGACGATCATCGGCGACAAAAATGAAGTGGTGTCATCGCAAGGTGTATTCACGCACAGCTTTACCGATGTTTCTCGAACCGGGGGCGCGGATACGTGTGCTTCGGTCTCTGATGCAGTTGTCCATGGCGGCTCCGGATTCAATGTCGGCGGTATCAACACGCGACGGGTGGAACCGCGCAATACGCCAACGATGATCAACGCCGTATTCAACTTCCGCAATTTTTGGGACGGCAGGGCAAACAACGTGTTTAACGGCGGCGATCCATTCGGACTTCGAAACCCGGACACGCTTGTCTGGAAGCTCGAAAACGGCGTGCTCCGCCAGGTCGATTTCTCCCTGCAATTCGCCCCCCTAGCCTCGCTGGCTTCGGGCCCTCCGCTGAGCGAAAATGAGATGAGCTGCCAAGACCGAACGTTCGCGAAGCTCGCGCAAAAGCTGATCGGCCTTCGGCCCTTGGCCAACCAGACCATTGCACCTGACGACAGTGTACTCGGCGTACGGGCATTTGCTGCCCCCACGTACGGAGCCCTGATCAAACGTGCTTTTCGGCCCGCGTACTGGAGTTCAATCTCGATTCTCAATCTGAGCGCGGCGGACGCTCTGAAATTCAAGACCGTGGACTTGGAACTGAGCCGCCAATCGCGCAATCCCGGTAGCAGCCTTCGGCCCCAGCAGTTCAATTCGATGGAGGCTAATTTTGCGCTGTTCTTCGGCGTCGCCCTGCAACTCTATCAGGCAACGCTGATTGCCGACGACACGCCTTTCGACCGCTATGCCGAGGGCCAAACGGCCGCACTCAACGCGCAGCAATTGAGGGGGCTTGCGATCTTCAGGGGCCAGGGTGAATGCATCCACTGCCACGCCGGAGCCGAACTCACCAGCGCGTCGTTTAGCAACGTGACCGGCGAAGGACGGCTCGATCAACGCCTGGGGGACAATGGAGCAATCTTCCGCTACGATAATGGCTTCTTCAATACAGGGGTGCGGCCGACGGCGGATGATCCTGGCGTCGGTGGCGTTGATCCGTTCGGCCATCCGCTCTCCGAAACCCGCATGGCGCAAAGCGGAAAAACCGATTTGCTGGGCAGTAGGTTCAACGAATCCGCCATCGCCCCCGCCGCGTTGACCGCAGTCGATGGCGCGTTCAAGACGCCAGGACTACGCAACGTGGAATTTACCGGCCCCTACTTTCACAATGGAGGAAAAGCGACGCTGATGCAGGTGGTGGACTTCTATAATCGCGGCGGCGACTTTGCTGCCAAGAATCACCCGAACCCCGACCCGACGATTCACCCGCTTGGCTTGACGGAAGCGCAGAAAAGAGATCTGGTGGCCTTCCTGCTGACCTTGAGCGACGACCGTGTGCGCTTTCGGAGGGCGCCATTTGATCATCCGTCCATCTGCATTCCGCATGGACAGGCAGGCGACGAAAAATCGCTAAAGGCAAACAAGACGGGGGCTGCAACCGATATCATGGTTTGTTTGCCGGCAGTCGGCGCCGGTGGTGCGAAAGCGCCGCTCTCGACCTTTCTTAATCTGGATCCATTCCAGCATTGATCGCAGTCTTCGCCAAACCATACGAGGGGGGCTGATAAGAACCGGCGACTGGATTAGTCATCGTCATAGACACTGAACGCCTAGCCGGGCATACGCTTCAGTACAAATTCCGCGCGTGGCCTGGCATGCCTGTCCAGGCGATATGTCAGCACGGTTCCATCCTGGCTGAGCCTGACGGTCCAGACATTGGTTTCCGCGCCAGGGACCAGTCTGGCAGTATGCGCATCGGCGAGGAATGATTGGGAGCGCGCTGTACCGCCGCCCAGCGCCATTCCGCCATACATGGTCACGGCATGGGGCGTACCGTCCGGATAGCGGTGATCGTGTCGCAGTTCCAGCCCAGCCGGCGGGCGGGTGAAAATCCAGGTACGGGAACGATCATCGCCGACTACCACCGGCATGCGTACGCCAGCGTCCGTACAGACGACCTGGGTCGAGATCCTCTTGCCAGCGAAATCGTTTCTCGGATCTATCGCATACGCCTGTCCGCCTTCGAACCGCTGGCTACACATGCCCTGTAGCGTGGTCATGAACAGATCACGCGCGTCAACCGGTGCCGGCGCGGCGGCACAGCCGGTTAACAACCATGCGCCTGCGAGAATGGGAAGAAAGTACTTCATTGGATCCGGGATGTGATTGGCGTGATCGCGAGAATAACACGGCAATAACCCCGACCCTGCGCACTGGCGTTGTCCTTATTGCACTGCGGTCTTGGCGTTTGTCATTATCCGGGCCCGGTCCGGTGTTCGAATGCAAGGACCGTTCCGATGTTCCTTACGTTGACGGTGCAGCTGGGCCCGGCGATACTCGCTGCTTCTCGATTGCTGAGTTGCACAATGCACGCCCTTCATCGGCGTCCGCCAGCTTTCGGTCCGGCATCAACTACTTCACGACCCCGGTTCAGAATAAAAATGCAAAACCGAAACAACGAACAAATGACGAGATTGGATGATGTTGCGACAATCCAGGAAAAGTTGTCCAGCTTCTATCTGGAGGCGCTCTCAGCTCTGCGCCGTTCCGAGGCTTTCAAGGCAGAACAGACGGAGATGCTTTCCGCGCCATTCCTGCTCAACGTCCATGCTGCAAAGGCTTATTTTAAAGCACCGATTCGGGTCATGTTCGTTGGCCAGGAAACCAAAGGCTGGCTTTGCCGCCTGCCGGAAGTACTCGACGATCCGACTACCCGTGTGCCCGCTCTGCTTGCCAAATACGAGAAGGGCCTGCTCGCAGATCCCGGTCACTCGCTCTTCCTGAGGACCCGGCGGCTTCTCGAGAGCGAACTTACTGGAGGCGTCCCCGGCTCCGTCATCTGGAACAATCTGTTTAAAATGGACGTGTACAAGGGAAAAGGGAAGTCAAGGAACGCCAGGAATCACTCGGTAGCGCTAACGGAATTTTCAGCGAAACTGTTCCGCTTCGAACGTGAATTGCTGCAGCCCGATGTTATGATCTTCGGCTGCAGTGCAACGCACGACAACGTCGTCAAGTCTCTGTTCGAGGCGCCAACCCGTCAGACCGTGCGGATCCACGTACCGAAAGAGCTTTGGCACTTCAGGCATGGCCGGATCGACTGCTTCAGGACGCTGCACCCTGCGGTCGCACGATTTGGCAGGCATCGAACTGTACAAAAGCACTACCAGACGATAATTCAAGAAATCAAGTCGAGGAAACAGGATTCTTTTGCCGCTGACGCGATTCTGCACCAGGCCGCAAAAACAGCAATGATGTGACGCCGACTCATAAGGTTGGAGTTGTTGTCTTCAAGGCCGCCATTGCGCCCTTCCCTACTCGGCCGCGCCGACCCCACAAGGTGACGCCCCGCGCCGATGCGTGACCGCCCGCCGACCAGCAATCGGGTCGGAGCTTGCGTCCGCCAGCCACTTCTGCCCCACATGACTCGCAAACCGTCGTTGATGGCGCTAGCCGAACTGACCCATATTCGATCCTTAGGATGCTCCATGAAATACCCTTCTGTACATCAGTACCTGCAGCACGTTGCCGACCGCAATCCTGGCCAGCCTGAATTTTTGCAGGCTGTCACCGAAGTGATGGAAAGCCTGTGGCCGTTCATCGAAAAGCATCCCAAGTATGCCGAGCATGGCCTGCTCGACCGCCTGGTCGAGCCTGAGCGCGTGGTCATGTTCCGCGTCTCATGGGTCGACGATCATGGCCAGGTCCAGGTCAACCGCGGCTACCGCATCCAGCACAGCATGGCGATCGGCCCGTATAAAGGTGGCATGCGCTTCCACCCTTCCGTCACCTTGTCGGTACTGAAATTCCTGGCCTTCGAGCAGACGTTCAAGAATGCGCTGACCACCCTGCCGATGGGCGGCGGCAAGGGCGGGTCGGACTTCGACCCCAAAGGCAAGAGCCCGGGCGAGGTGATGCGTTTCTGTCAGGCCTTCGTGAGCGAGCTGTTCCGCCATGTCGGTTCGGACACCGACGTGCCGGCCGGCGACATTGGCGTTGGCGGCCGCGAAGTCGGCTACATGGCCGGCATGATGAAAAAGCTCACCAATCGCGCCGACTGCGTCTTCACCGGCAAGGGCCTGAGCTTTGGCGGTTCGCTGATGCGTCCGGAAGCGACCGGCTATGGCACCGTGTATTTTGCCGATGAAATGCTCAAGACCCGCGGCCGCTCGTTCGACGGCCTGCGCGTGAGCGTTTCCGGCTCGGGCAATGTGGCGCAGTACGCGGTGGAGAAGGCGATGTCGCTCGGCGCCAAGGTCATCACGGTGTCCGACTCAAGCGGGACGGTTATCGACATGGATGGTTTTACGACCGACAAGCTGGCCATCCTGATGGAGGTGAAGAACCACCTGTATGGCCGCGTCAGCGACTACGCCGAACGCACCGGCAGCCGCTTCGAAGCCGGCGTGCGCCCATGGCACATCCCTGTCGACGTGGCACTGCCATGCGCGACCCAGAACGAACTGGACGCGAACGATGCCGCCGTCCTGATCCGCAATGGCGTGCTGTGCGTGGCTGAAGGCGCCAACATGCCCACGACCATCGAGGCCGCAAAAGCGTTCGAAGCTGCCGGGGTGCTTTACGCGCCAGGCAAAGCCAGCAACGCGGGCGGTGTCGCCACGTCCGGCCTTGAGATGAGCCAGAATGCGGAGCGCCTGTCGTGGCCAGGCGAGGAAGTCGACGCCCGCCTGCTGCAGATCATGAAGGGCATCCATGCAGCGTGCCTGAAGTATGGAACGGGCGCCGACGGCAGGGTCAGCTACGTCGACGGGGCGAACATCGCCGGGTTCGTGAAAGTGGCCGATGCGATGCTGGCCCAGGGCGTGATTTGACGGTCGCCTTAGGCCGCCAGTCTGGCGCAACGCCAATCCCATTAGCCAACGCCGCGCGGCTTGCATGGGCGACGAACTGAGCTCTAGGTTTGCGCTGCAAAACGTGTCTCTTCGCGCCAAGCTGATACCGAGCGGCGCCATGCTATTCTTCCTTGCCTAAAAACGCCAAAGGAAGACATGACCCGCTCGCTCCCGCTGCTGCTGTGCACCCTGCTGTGCGCTGCCCTGCCCGCCCTCGCCCAGGTAAAAACGCCGGCCACGCCGGAAAAGATGAACGCGTTGTATGCCCAATACTGGGAGGACTACCTGCGCGAGAATCCGGTCGCGGCCACCTTCAACGGCGACCAGCGCTACAACAACCGCCTCGGCGCCGTCAGCTCGGCCGAGCAACGCGCGCAACGCCGCGCGCTGGCGGAAAAGTACCTGGCTCGCAGCGCCGAGTTCGATCCCGCGCCGTTGCCGTCGGAAGACCGCATCAGCTATGACCTGCTGCGCTATCGCCTGCAACAGGTGCTCGACGGCCTGCGCTTCCCGTCCGACCTGGTGCCGGTGGACCAGTTCTCGGGCTTGCACCTGACGCTGGCCCAGCTTGGCTCGGGCAGCTCGGCGCAGCCGTTCCAGACGGTGCAGGACTACGACAACTGGCTGCAGCGCGCCGCCGGCTATCCCGCCGCAGTCGACGCCATGATGGCCGATATGCGCACCGGTATCGCGCAGCGCGTGGTGATGCCGAAGGCGCTGATTAGCCGCGTCCTGCCGCAGCTCGAAAACGTCGCCACCGACGACCTGGAAAAGAGCACCTATATGGGTCCGGTGAAAAAATTTCCCGCCTCGTTCAGCCCCGCGGACAAGGCGCGCCTGACCGAAGCCTACGGCAAACTGGTACGTGAACAGCTGACGCCGGCAAACCGCAAGCTGCTCGCTTTCATGAGCGATACCTACCTGCCGGCCGGACGCGACAGCGCCGGCATCGGCGCCCTGCCCGGCGGCCAGGAGTGGTATGCCTTCGTGGCGCGCAGATCGACCACGACCGAACTGACGCCGGCACAGATCCACGACATCGGCCTGCGCGAAGTGGCGCGCATCCGTGCCCAGTTCGAAGAAGCCAAGCTGCGCGTCGGCTTCAAGGGCACGCTCAAGCAATTCTTCGAGCATCTGAATACTGCGCCAGAGTTGCGCTTCAAGTCGCGCGAGGAAATCCTCGCCGCCTACGAGGCCGTGCGTCCGCGCGTGGAGGCCAAGGTGAACCAGCTGTTTGCGTACGTTCCCAAGGCGCCGTTCGAAATCCGCCCGGTCGAGGCGTTTCGCGAAGTGAGCGCCGCGCCTGCCTCCTATCAGCGCGGCTCGGTCGACGGCAAACGCCCCGGCGTCTTTTACTTCAATGCCTACAAGCCGGAGACGCGCACCCGCTTTACCACCAACGCCTTCTTCCTGCACGAGGCAATTCCGGGCCATCACTTCGAGCGCAGCCTGGCCCAGGAAACCGCTGGACTGCCCGCCTTCCGCCGCTTCGGCAGCAGCACCGCCTTTTCCGAAGGCTGGGGACTGTATAGTGAAATGCTTGGCCAGGAAATCGGCATGTACGACGATCCCTGGCAGTGGGTCGGGCGTCTGACTGCCGAAGTGTGGCGCGGCGTGCGCCTCGTGGTCGATACCGGCATCCATTCGAAGGGATGGACGCGCGAGCAGGCGATCGCCTATTTCAAGGACAATGTGCCGCAGGACGAGGTGACGGCGGTGCAGGAAGTCGAACGCTACATCGCGGTGCCGGGCCAGGCCCTCAGCTACAAGATCGGCGAGTTGAAACTGCGCGAACTGCGCGCGCGCGCCGAAGCCGCGCTGGGCCCGACCTTCGATTTACGCGCTTTCCACAACGAAGTGCTTTCGCACGGCTCGGTACCGCTCGACGTACTCGAGTCGGCTGTCAATCGCTGGATTGCGGCACAAAAGAATGGTTAAGCAGATAAGGCCGAGGTGGATAAGCGTATGGAAACGTTCCTCGCGAGTGTCGGAGCCAAGCTGTAATCGATAAGCGTTTCTTCGGCAACGCCAACCCCTTCGGGTCGGCGTTTTATGCTTTCTGGGCAAAAGCGCCAATGTCGGGTTACCCTGCACTACATGACACCCGACCACCTTCCCGTACAAACCTTGGAACTGCGTGTTCGCGAGCTGCAGCAATTGTTCAACTCGCTCGATCCGTCGCCATTCCTGACCAAGGACCTGGCCCGTTCGGCCGAGTCCTACATCGAGAGCTGGGCCCTGCCGTTAGCGCGAGGCAGCCGGCTGCAACTGACGATCCATGTCGAACAGCTCGACTCTACCGAGGCAGCAAGCGACCTGATGGCCGAGGCGATCCACAATCACTACGGCTACAAGGCGGACCTGGTCCGCGCGGAACTGCGGCAGATGCTGCGCCAGGGCAGGACCAGCCTGGCCATCGGCATGGCCTTCGTTGCGGCATGCCTGCTGGCGGCGGAAGTGCTCACCCACCCGGCCCAGGGCGCGGCTGGCAGCATCGCGCGCGAAAGCCTGACCATCATTGGTTGGGTGGCGATGTGGCGGCCGGTACAGATATTCCTGTACGACTGGTGGCCGGTGGTCGGCCGCATCCATGGGTACGACAACTTGAAGTTCGCCCGTGTCGTCGTGGTGAACGCGGCACAAGGCGAACGCTCCCCTGAAGAAGCGGGCTAGCTTGCTGCTTCAAAGCTCAGTCTTTCTTTTCCCTGAATTCAACATCAATCACCGTGCCATCGGCGCTTCTTGGAGCGTTCTGGCCAGGTGCGAATTTGAAGACAGACGATAACATTCGACCGAACATGGCTCGCCTCAGCCACGGGAACGTGAGAAGGAAAGCCGTAGTAAAACCGGTCAACATTGCGGGCACGGTTTCGCCTCGCGCCAGAAAGCTCAACAAGCAAAGTACGAGCAAGCTCACGATCAGTGGCCGACGGACAGGCTTGGGTAACAGACCAACAGTGCGCAACCTCCCTTTGCGAATCCAGGGAAATCTGGCAAAGATACCGCCAAGAAGCAGCCCTGCCACGAATCGACCAGTGCCGAGCTGATCAGCCAACACCCCGACCACAAGGTAACCGGTGTACGTCATCGTGCTGGCCAAAACAACCAGCGCTAACAATGCAACTGCGATCGTCAGCCTTGGCATACGTATCGCCGCTCTGACTAAGAAAGGTAGGATTTGTGTACTCCTGCAAATGGGTGCCCGAAGGCTAACGCAAATTTTAACAGCACTGTCCTGCGTCCGGGTTTTCAGTCAACACCCGAACGCTCGCCGCGCGCTGGCCGGGATCGATCCGACTCTCCAGATTGTTTCATGCCGGGATCAGAAGTTCGCCCGGATGGCGAGGTGCCCGGAAACCGACGTGATTTCGATTAATAGTTCGCGGACGCCTTCCCACACGATCTGCACGCCAAGGCACAGCAAAATGAAGGCGGTAAGGCGCAGGAAGACGGCGGTTCCGGCTTCGCCGATGAGGCGCAGGAAGTGCTCCCCATAGCGGAAGGCAAGATATAGCAGCACACCGATAATTGCCAGCGCCAACAAAGCGCCACCCATGCGCGCCAGCGACATCACGAGCTTCACATCGTGCAGGGCGACGCCCACCGTAATGGCGACGGAGATCGAGGCCGGACCGCAACTGATCGGAAAGGTCAGCGGATAAAAAGCCTGTCGGTACGCATGGTCGGGTGTGAATGCGTCGGCCAGCGCAGCCCGGCTATCCGGTGTGGCCGGCGTCGCTCCAAGCAGGCGCCACGCTACGGAAGCGAGGATCAGGCCGCCGCCGACGCGCACAATGGGCAGCGAAATGCCAAAAAAATCGAGGACATACGATCCAACCAGCATTGACCCCGTCATCAACCAGAACATATTGCGCGCGATGCGGCGCGCCAGCAGCGCGCGGGTGGTGGGCGAAGCACCATCGGTCATGCTCAGGAAAATCGGCGCAGTTGCAGCCGGATTCAAAATTGGCAGCATCGCCGCCAGCACAAACACAAAGCTTTTGGCCGATGCCAGCATTAACTCAATTGTCATGGCAATCTAGGCGGACTATGGCGAGCTGGCGGGCCGTTCGGCCAACTCACGCAGCCGCCGGCGTAGCGCGCGTTCACGTTCATGCTCCATGTGCCAGTCCTGGCGCACGGCGCGCCACAGCGCGATCACCATCAGGATGATCACAAGCACAAATGGCACGCCGAAGACAATGGTTGCTGTCTGCACCGCTTCGACGCCACCAGCTAGCAACAGACTGACGGCGATGCCGGAAACGAGCAGCCCCCAGATGACCTTGATGCGGGCACTCGGATCATGTTCGCCGCCAGTGCTCATCATGCCGAGTACCAGCGTGGCCGAGTCACCCGAGGTGATAAAAAATACCAGCACCAGCAGGGTCGCGACAACCGACATGGCGGTGCCGAGAGGCAGTGCGTCGAACATGGTGAACATGGCCGTCGACACATCCGCCTTGACCGCTTCAACGAGCGGGATCGATTGCCAGATTTCCAGGTGCAGGGCAGTGCCGCCAAATACGGAAAACCAGACCATACTGGCCAGGGTCGGTGCGAACACGGTGCCGGCGATAAATTCGCGGATGGTGCGCCCGCGCGAAACGCGGGCGATGAACAGGCCGACGAAGGGGGACCACGTGATCCACCATGCCCAGTAAAAGACAGTCCAGTCAGCCACCCATCCGCTTTCCCGGAAGGGAGTCGTGCGCAGGCTCATGCGCACGAATTCGCTCACGTAAGCGCCCAGCGTTGTGGTGAACGTGTCGATGATCGTGATCGTGGGGCCGACGATGAAGACCGTGACCATCAATAGAAACGCCAGTCCAAGATTAATATTGGATAGCAGTTTTATGCCACGCGTTACACCGCTGACAGCTGAACCAATGAACAGTGTGGCTGTCACGGCGACGATAGCAAGCTGCGAGGGGATGCCAATGGGCAAGCCGAATACCGCGTTCAGGCCGCTGTTGATCTGCAGCGCACCGATTCCCAGCGAGGCAGCGACACCAAATGCAGTCGCAATGATGGCAAGCACATTGACAACAACCGACAGCTTGGGCGCCCAACTCCACGGGAGCGACTCGGTCGCAGAACTGATCAGCGCAGGCTTTCCTTTTCGGAAGGAAAAGAAGGCGATTGCAAGCGCAACGACGCTGTACACGGCCCAAGGGTGCAAGCCCCAATGAAAAAAGCTGTAGCGCATTGCTGCGTTGGCCGCTTCTGATGTGCGTCCGGCGATGCCCGGTGGCGGTGTGCCGAAATGCGAAATGGGCTCGGCCACGCCCCAGAACACCAGTCCGATACCCATTCCGGCGGCAAACAGCATGGCGAACCAGCTGTGCCGCGAAAACTCTGGCTCGTCATCTTCGTGATCAATGCCAGCAAGCGGTCGAATACCGCCGCAAGCGAGGCCGGGGCGAATATGCCCCAGACTACGACGACCAGGATAACGCCCGCCGCGAGGATCAGCTGCATCGTTAGACTCCCTGAGGGAATAAGTGAGCCAGTCCCCTAAAGGACACGTCCTGCGTCCGTTCGGCACCGGGACGGTCTGCACCACTGCCGTCACCTTGTTCGACCAGCCAACAGCAGCGACGGTTCGCCTGGGCGCTTAAAAAGCTGTTGAGCCTTCGCCGATGTCAATACATTCCCAACCTCGAGACATTGACTATGCAGATGGGCGCGGCGATACTCGCTGCTCCTCGATTGCTGAGCTGCACAATGCATGCTCTTGATCGGTCCTGAAGCCACAACCCGGAGCCCGCATGCCCCCTGTATCTGTTCCCATGATCACCAACGATGCCGTCATCCTCGGCATGCTTGCCGTCATACTCGGTGGCGTGCTGTGGACAGCATCGCGTTCGGATGGCTTCTGGAAAAAATTCTACAGTTACGTACCCGCGCTGCTGTTGTGCTACCTGTTTCCTTCGCTACTGAACACGCTTGGCGTGATCGATGGCTCGCTGTCGAAGCTGTATCCGATGGCGCGCGACTACCTGCTGCCCAGTTCTCTGGTGCTGCTGTGCGTGGCGATCGACTTCAAGGCCATTGTCCGGCTCGGTCCGAAAGCGGTCATCATGTTCCTGACCGGCACGGCCGGCGTCATGCTTGGCGCCCTGGTGGCGTTCGAGGCGATGCGCGTGATCCATCCTGAAACCGTGGCCGGCGACACCTGGCGCGGCATGACGACGGTGGCCGGCGCGTGGATCGGCGGCGGCGCCAACCAGGCCGCAATGCGCGAGGTGTTCAACGTCGAGGCAACCATGTTCGGCCAGTTCGTCGCTGTCGATGTTCTGGTGGGTAATCTGTGGACGGCGGTGTTGCTGTTCCTCGCCAGCCGGGCCCAGGCCTTCGATCGCTGGACCGGCGCCGACCTGACGGCGCTGAACCGCTTGCGTGACAGCATTGAGCAATACCAAGCGCAGCACGCACGGATTCCGACCCTGACCGATTTCATGGTGATCCTTGCCATCGGCCTCGGCGCGACCGGACTGTCCCATTTCCTGGGGCAGCTGATGGTCGAGTGGATCGGCTCCCTGCCTGCCGAGTGGCGCCTGAAGGACTACAGCCTGACGTCGGGCTTTTTCTGGATCGTCGTGATCGCCACGACCATCGGCCTGCTGCTCAGCCTGACAAAGGCGCGCACTTATGAAGGCGCCGGCGCTTCGCGTGTCGGGACCGTGATGCTGTACGTGCTGGTGGCGACGATCGGCATGCAGATGGACCTGGCGGCCCTGCTCGATCGCCCGTGGCTGTTCCTGCTGGGCCTGATCTGGATCGCTTTCCACGGCGGCTTGATGATCCTGATGGCCAAACTGATCCGCGCACCGCTATTCATGATGGCGGTCGGGTCGCAGGCGAACATCGGCGCAGCCGCATCGGCGCCGGTCGTTGCCAGCGCCTTCCACCCTGCGCTGGCCCCGGTCGGCGTGTTGCTCGCCGTGCTGGGCTATGCGCTGGGCACCTACGGCGCCTACGTTACCGGCATCGCCCTGCGCGGGCTGGCCGGGGGCTGAACGGCGGCGGGCCGTGCGCAGTCACCGCACGTGACTCGCTAACTCTTGGCCGGGTTGCTCAGTCAGTAGAGCAGAGAATTGAAAATCCTTGTGTCGGTGGTTCGATTCCGCCTCGGGCCACCAAGAACATCGTTCACGCAACGCCCACTCATGCAAGTGGGCGTTGTCGTTTCTGGATTTACAGTCCTCGAGTCCGGTCTATTTCATGCGTAGCTTCTATCATGTAGCTCACCGCCCCCACTGATTTTCGGCAGCCCGAGATTCAAAAATCATAGCGAATACCGACAGCAATAGCATGGCCGCCGCCAAGGCTTGCATCGAAATCGCTCAAGCCGCCCCGACGCGCAGAGAGGGCGGCAGTTTCGCCTCGCGATAATATTCGACGAACATCTTGTAGTCTTTCGAAAGTTGATGATCGATGCCAAGATGAGCAATGTAGCCGCCGTAGTTCTCCACTTTCGCGAACATCAATTTGATCGTATTCCTGCCCAGCATAGCTGCCGAAGAGATTGACGGACCGATTGCCATCCGTTGAAAAGGCGCCAAGCTGACGGTTTCCAGTGTCGAATACCTCGACCTTAATCGCAAGATATAGCTTGTCGGCCTGATGGCTGGCGGACAGCCCATATAGCCGGTTGCGCCCATAGCCCGCGTCGCCCCGGTCATCGATGCCCGCGGCGAGGCGAGTGTTGCCAAATGCATAGGTAGCGGCGGCTTGCCAGCGCCGATCATCGATGCGCGCGGTCGAGCGCACGTTTCCGCCGCTGCCAGCATATGCTGCAGCCAGCGAGAAGCCATTGTGTTCCGGGGTGGAATAGGCAATGGTATTGGCGACGCGAAACACGGTATAGGTCGCGTAGCCGCTGTAATAGCTGCTGAACATGTCCACCGGCGCTGCGATCGCATTGTAGTAAGGCATCCACTGCTGGCCGTAGGTGATCGATCCGAAGTTGCCCCGCAATCCAATCCGCGCGATCCTGAACCGCTGTCCGTGCGGACGGTTGTCATCGCCCTGGTCGTATGGATCGCGCAGCCTGAAGTTTGCGGAATCAACAGCAAGTTCGAGTTGGCCGGTCAGCGCCAACTGGGCGCCGAGCTGATGGTCGACATTCATTCCCAACCGCGAGTAGGCGTCGCGCAAGGACGTATAAGCGTCGAGGCGATCTTGACGATCGGGGCTGACCGTCTCGAGTTGGGTACGCAGCGAACCGTAGAAATCGACAGGGGGGACACTTTGGGCGGCAAGGTCGGCACAGTACATGCAGCTCGAAACTGCGAGCGCGAAGCCTGCCGGCGTCACGCGCAGCTCAGCCATGGACAGGCTCCGCATGTTGGAATGAAAAGCTCCCCTTAGCTGCGGCAAGGTGCGTAGAACGGACATAATCTCGAGCCTTGATTCGCGCAGTCGCGTCTGGGCGAAAGCATACCTTGACAGACGCGCACTGTACATGAAGCGCAGTTGTAGCGAACACCCAGATGGAGCCAGTCGGATTGCACCGAAGACGCGGCAGTTCGGTCCCCTCACAGAAGCTGTTGAGCCCGAGCCGATTCTTGAAAATCCTTGTGTCGGTGGTTCGATCCGCCCCGGCCTCAAAGGAACTCGACCGCCCTGTCTTTACCTGCGCAAGCTTGCCGTTTGCAACGCCCTCAATTTGTTACTGTCTTCGAGGCAGGCCTTTTCAACATTCTGTACCGCGTTGGCGATTTGATTCACCTGGGCCGCTCCGATCGGAGTCACCGGTTGTTCAAAGCGCTCAGGCCGAGTGACGAGACGCTGATCAGATAATCCAGTGAACTGCTGGACGAGGGCCGGTCAAGCGGCGCTGATTGCCTACTCTGCGTTCTATCAGTATTCCTGACGTTACCCAGCGCTTGAGCACCACGCTGCCCGCACTCCGGCTGCTACCCATCCTACTTAACAGCTCAAGGGTTCCAACGTCCCTTTCCGTGCGAGTCACATTCCAGGGCCTACCAGAACAGATCTTCATCCCGTTGCAGTTGCTGTTTCGATGACTGGTTTGGCAGCTTCTTCAGCCACGCCTTCAGCACTTTGACGTCACGCAGTGACTGCAGATCTTCTTCGATAATCGCGATCTGAAGGCGCAGATGGGCGATGTCGCTGTCGAGTTCGCGGATCATCGACGCGGGCGTCACCTCGTCGAAAATATCCGCGTGCATTTCGATTGAGGCCACGCCGACGAAGCCGTCGATCTCGCTCTCGAGCTCGCTTAGCTGCTCTTTCAGCACCTTGTTGTATTGCTTGATGCGTTCCTCGCTCAGATTGGCCAGGCTCGCCTGGTCGATCTGCTCGACTTCCAGCTGCAGTTCGAGCAAGCCGAGCATGTCATTGGCGGCGTAGGCCGCATTGACCCGCTGCATCAGCGTCGTTTTGCGCTGGCGTTGGGCATCGTCGGTTTCGCGATCGGGATGCAGCTGGCTGGCCAGCTTGCGGAAAATGTCGCGCATCGATTGCTTCACCCGCTGCGCTTCGGCGGCCAGGCGGCGCTCGCGTGCAAGATCGGCTGGCCGCTTCGGCCGGGACTCCTCTTGATGCTGCTGCGGGGCAGCCGCTTCGCCCTCCTGCTCGGCCAGCTGGGCGTGGAAGGCCTTGAGCATGGCCTGCGGCGAGCGCACGTCGATATCGCCTTTGAATTCGGCTCCCAACAGCGTCTCCATCATGAGCCGGATCTCTTCCTTGCTTTCGTCTTCCTGCGCGTCGAAATCATCGCCGCTATGGCGGTTGTAGAGATCCTTGAGCACCGCGTCGTCGGCATCGGCCAGCAGGTCTAGCGCGTTGGAGGCAACGAACCTGCTCAGCTTCTGGCGCTCGCGCTTGCCCAGCAATTTGTGATCGTGCATGTCGTCCAATAGCACGAGCAATTGCTTAAAGTGCTCGCCATGGGTATCGACAAGAGGATTATATTCACCGTCGATCTTGCTCATGACGGCTGGAAGCGTTTCCTTCCACTCCGCCAACAGCGCGCGCGCCGTTTCGAGCTTTTTAATCAGCGTATTAAATTGTTTGCGCGCTCGCGACACGGGGCCGACAGCAGGAGGAACAAGGCGGAGGGCTTGCGGGGAGGTCGGTTTCATCGGAGTGGCAAGGCCTCGTTGCTTGGACGCATTGAGGCTGGGGTAAGGACGGATCCGGTAGCATAGCAAACTATCAGGCTTGCGGTCCTGCTGTCCGGCAGCTCAGCCGGGGTTGCGGGCGGGCCCGACTTGTCAATTGCCGCTTTGCGCCTGCGCCATCTCGAGCGCCGGCAGTGTGACGGTAAGGAAAGACGACACTTGTCCGATCAGGTCGGCAGTTTGCTGGCGCACCTGCCCCATCTGCAATATCGACAGTGCCGCCTGGCGCGCTGCCTGCTGAATCAGCGTGCGGCGCTGCACCAGCGCATCCAGCAAGGTTGCATCCGCGGCGCCACCGGCAAGTTTCGACACCACGGCAAGCGCGGCCCAATGCAAGTTCAGGTTTGTCGCCGACTCCTCCAGGTTGCGCGTGGCGACCTCGCTGTCGGTCATCAGCTGCAGCAACTGCGCACGCGCTGATGTCAGCGCTGCCTTGGACTGGGCCGGCGTCGGCGCCCGGCGGAACAGCTTGCTGAATACGCCCGTTGGCGCCCTGCTGCTCTCGAGCGCTTCCTCAAGCAGCGCCGGTACTGCCATTTGCGAAAACTTCAGCACCAGCTCGGTGACCGGCTGCAGCAATGCGGCCTGCGCCATCAATGGCCCCTCCGCCCAACACGTCACCAGCGCCAGCCTGACCGGCAAGATGCGGCGAAACAGCGCGGCCAGGCGTTGCTCCGAGTGCTTGAATATCGACGGATAGTCGGCGCGGGCGGTCGCCAGGGCGTCGCGTACCGCCGGATGGTCTTCGCTGTCGAACAGTGGTTTGGGCGCCGCCTTGGCGGTCACCGCCGACGTTTCCGGCACGGGGGGAATGTCGTCGAATGACAGCGCCTTGGGGGTCGTATTTTGCCGGGCCGCAGTGGTGTCGTCAGCGTCGCCGAAGTCCAGCGCCCGCGGCACAAGCGGGCGGTTGCCCGGATCCGGCGCCGGCTGCGGCTCGTCGCCGAAGTCGAATGCCTTGGGCGTTTGCTGGCTCATCGGCTGGCGGCGACAAGGGCGCGGCAGGAATGCTCGGCCGTCCTCAGACCGTGCCGCCGAGCTTGCGGATGAAGGTCGCCAGGTTCAGCTTGAAGCCGGCGCCGACGGCCTGGAAGCGCCATTCGCCATCCTTGCGGTACAGCGAGCCGAACTGCAGTGCGGTCTTGTCCGAATAGTCTTCGTCCAGGTCGTATTGGGCGATCACGTCGCCGGTCTCGTCGTTGTACACCTTGACGTAGGCTTCGGCGACGCGGCCAAAGGTCTGCTTGCGCGCTTCGGCATCGTGGATGGTAACCACGATCGGCATCTCGACGACCGCCGGGTCGACACGGCTCAGGTCGACGGTGATGACTTCGTCGTCGCCATCCTTGTCACCGGTGCGGTTGTCGCCCGAGTGCACGACGGCGCCGTCCGGAGAAGTGACCTGGTTGTAATAGACGAAGTGGGCGTTGCTGAGCATGACCGGGTTCTCGTCGGCGTCTTTCTTGCACAGGAACACCGACGAGTCGAGGTCGAACGCCTGCCCTTCGGCCGCGTTGACCTTCCATCCGAGGCCGATACGAACACGCTTCAAGCCCGGTGCGGTTTTTTCGAGATTGATGCGATGGCCAGTTTCGAGCGTGGTCGACATGGACTTTCCTTTTAGGGTGAGGATGACATTTTCGCGCGAATGCGCATCCGGAGCAATGGGCGGCGTCAGTGCTTACGCCGAACCTGGCGAAAAGCGCGCAATCAGGTCGCGCTCCAGCTGCTGCAATTTCGGCAACTCGTCCTTGCGGCGCTGCTGGCCTTCGTTCGAGATCTGCTCGAGCTTGTCGAAAGCGGTGATCAGCTGCGTCTGGACGTGCTGGGCAGTTTCGAGACTGACCAGGGAACGCTGCTTGGCGCGGGCCACCGTCTCGGTATTTTCCAGCAGCATGTCGGCCTGGGCGCGGAATGCCGCGTCGGTGGCGTCGTAGGCGGAGTTGGCGATCGCCGCGCTCTGCTTGGCCTCGAGTTGCAGCAAGTACAGCGAGAACACGTTGCGCCACGCCGGGATCGACACGTTGACGATATCGGTAAAGGTGTCCGTCAGCGCGCGGGCGTTGTCTTGCGACAGGCGGATTTGCGGCACCATTTGCGTGGCCATCAACATGGCGCGACGCAAGTCGTCGATGCGTTTTTCGAGACGCTCAAGACGGCGCCTGAGTTCAGTCGCCTGCTGCGCCTCGAACGCGTTGGCCGCAGCCTCCTGTTGCGCCACTGCCTGGCGCAGCTGGGCCGCCCACGCTTCGCCCTTTTTCACGTCGGCATCCAGCCCCTGGTAGTACATTTCCAGGCCTTTATACATCTCATCGAAGTCCTGGATGCGCCCGCGGTGCACGTTGGCGTGACGCGTCATCTCCCCGACCAGGGTCTCCATGCGCGATTCGACCACCTGGTACTGCGACAGCATCTTTTCCTTGACCGAGCCGAACATGCTCGTCACGCGCGACATCAGGCCGCCCGAGCGCAGCTTGGCCGGGTCCAGGCCCTTGGAGGCGGCAATCAGTTCGTTCAGCTGCGTGCCGAACACATCCGCATCAGACGCACGCACAGTGCCGAGCAACTTGGCCGACACCTTCGCCACGCCCGAGCCGGTGTTGCCGCCCAGCGCTTCGATGGCCTTGTCGTCGATGCCGGAGATATCGACACGGACCAGCGGCGCCGCGTTCGCCTGCGCCGGCGCCGCCGGCAGCATGTCCGGCGAACTGGCCGGATTGATTAGCGGCGGAAACGACGGCGCGGTCGCCACCGGCATTGGGGATGCTGCGTTCGCTTCTTCGTCCGAGGAGAACAGCGGTTTCATAACATTCCTTCAGGTTTGAAGTAACAATATTGATAGCTTACCACCGGAAAGCGCGGCGCAGCGAGTAGCACCTCGGTCGCCGCCGCCGCCCGGCGATCCGCACTGTCAGGCCGCGCTCTGCCGGTCGACCGCTTGCAGCGCCAGCGTCGCCATGGTGCGAATGCCCTCATACGACTTGGCCGCGGCAATGAACCGGCCGTTGTGGCAAAAGCCGGCGTCGTGCACGCCGGTCACCGCGGCGAGCTCGGCATCGCGCAAGCCGGCCCATTCCCCGGGCAGGTCGGCGCGTGCGGCAAAACTTTCCGAGCTGACCGGGATCGCATGGATCATGTAGCGCTGCTCGGCGATGTTGTGGCTAATCACGAACAGCACCTTCGGCATTTCCTTGCGCACGACCTGGCTCCACGGCACGGCGCCGTTTTGCAGGAACAGCACCCTGCCGTCCTCGAGCACTTCCGCCTGCCTGACTTGCTGGACCGACAGCAACGCGCCGACCCGGTATTTGACGGCGTTGATCATGATGTCGGTGAGCAGCTCCGCCGCGCGGTGGAACTGGCTCAGCCGGTAGGCGGCGTCGGCCTCGCCGTATCCGACCCGTTGCTCGTCGAGCCAGTTGGGGTTGAAGCCGGATACCACCGCCGACAGCCCATAGCCGCCGGGCGCATTCTTGGCGGCGCCCACGTCGGACAAATCAAGGTATTGCACGACATCGGCATCGATCGCATACGCCATCTCGGCCGCCGAGTTATCGGACAGGCGATGACCTGTATGCGTCTCGGCCAGGATGCTGACGCAGCGCGCGCCGTATTCCTTCCACACCAGGCCAGCGCTGGCGTACGGCACGCCGCTCTGGCGCGCGCCGGCAAAGCCCTTCTGGTGGTGGTCGAAACGTCCCGTGGCGGGATCCCAGATGCCGCCGACGTCGACCGCAAAATCGGCCGCCTCTACCTGCGCCGGATCGCGCGTGCGCACGACCTCCGACTGCGGGAACACAATCTTGAGCGCGGCCACAGCCCAGGCGTCGTCGGCGTGGAACTTGCCGCTGTGGGTGACAATTACCATTACAGATCCAATCTTTTTGATTTTCGCCGTGCGTCAATGCACCGCGTCTGCGCAATGATACCGGTGCCGGGCCCGATCTGTCCGTCAACGAGAAACGTCCGATCATTCGCAGTGCGCCATTTGGCTCGACAGCAGCGACGGCCATCTCCCCCGGGCTCATGTGGCCACCGACGAGCGCCTGAATATTGACGTCGTGGGTGACCATGACAACGTTACCGGCGCCCCTGGCCGACTTCAGGTAGGCGCGCACGTCCCCCAGCTTGCGATCCCTGGCATCTGCCTCGTCGAGGAACATGGAATCGAGCATCGGTGCGGGCTCCACGCGCCCGAACGCCAGCTTCGCCGTGTCCAGACAGCGGCACCACCGGCTGGACAACACCGCGGCAACCGGAATGCGCTCCTGCCGAAATCGTTCGCCTATTTTTGTGGCATCGGCGCGGCCGGCCTGGGACAGATTGCGCTGCGTCGCGCACTGCCCGAGTGCGAACCCAGACGGGTCGCCGATGCCGGGCACTGTCATGGCATGGCGCATCAAGATGACATGGCCGCCGGAGCGCAGGACGCGCAACAGGTCCGCGCTGCCGGCAGCCACCACCGTCTGCGTGGACATTATCAGAATCAACAAGCCAAGATATGTTCGGCGCTGCATATTGATCCAAGGTAGACGCGCACGCGGTGGCGCAACGTTGTTTCGATTTTTTCGGACGCGACAGATCAGCGGCTCGATCAGATATCAGGATACCCTCTGCCGGCGCCAACGTCGACGCGGCATCGTCGTTGGCAGCCCCCGGCATCGCGATCCCCTCAACGCGCTATACTTTCAAGCATGGTGAACAAGGTCTGCATCTCCGCAAACTGTATCGGTTCGTCCCTGAACGAGGGTGCATCGCGTGCGCCGGTCGTCACCAGCTCGCGCTTTCACTCGCACCTCGCCTGGCTTTCGCCGGCTCGGTGAGGCAACGGTCGGCATAGCCGCCCATCTTCGCCTCTCCGAGCCGCCCCTGCTTACCGCAATCCGCAAGCACAACCGACACCAGGAGAGTTACCCATGAAACCACCCATCACAATCTCATCGCTCGATGCCGAGCGTCTTGAAACGCTGGCCGGCGCAACGTCGCCGCCCGCCGACGCCAGCCGTCAGGCGCTGCTCGATGAACTGGCGCGCGCCGACATCGTCGAGCCGCAGGACATGCCGCCAGGCGTAGTGACGATGAATTCCACCGTGCGTTTTGAAATCGATGCACCCGGCGAGCAGTTCTGCCTGACGCTGGCCTACCCGAAGGACATGGACCGGCTGTCGAACGGCATCTCCATCCTGACTCCGATTGGCACCGCGCTGCTCGGCCTGTCTGTGGGCGACACCATCGACTGGCCGCGGCCGGACGGACAGTTGCTGCAAGTGCGACTGTTGGAGGTGCTGTACCAGCCCGAGCGCGCCGGCGAATACTTTCGCTGAGGACTGCTGATCCTTGCCCGGATCAGCAGAAAAATATCCCCAACACGCCAACCGATGCAGGTTGGCGTTTTTATTTGGCGTGCCCGTTACTGTTTGTCATTTGTAACTCGTTGTAACTATGTGCGGTAGACCGCATAGGGATTTCCAATAGGAACTGTATAAACAGTTTCATGCAAACGGTCCCCGCGCCGGCGACTCCACTCTGCCCTGAAAAACCAGGCTCGGGAGCCGCAACAAAATAAAAAGGAACCACCATGATCCGATTCGAGACCAAGCCGCAAGCCTTACTTTTGGCAACGATCCTGAGCGCGCTGTTAGCGGCGCCCGGAGTGGCGAGCGCAGGTCCGTCGGCGCGCATTCAGGCGCCGGTCAAGCTCGGCTCGGCGATGACGTTTGCGCTTCTAAGCAAAACCGGCATCACCAATGTGTACGCCTCAGTCATTACCGGCGACGTCGGCGCCAGCCCGATTACCGGCGCGGCAATCGGGCTGAGCTGCGGCGAGATTGCCGCCGGCATCCTCTACACCGTCGACTACGCCGGCCCGCTGCCATGCAGCGTGACGGCGGCCACCTTGCTGACTGCGGCGGTGAGCGACATGGAAGCTGCCTACACCGACGCTGCCGGCCGCGTCCTGCCTGACTTTACCGAACTCGGTTCCGGCGAAATCGGCGGCAAGACGCTGGTGCCGGGCCTGTACAAATGGGGCACCGACGTCAAGATCTCGACCGATGTCACGTTGGCGGGCGGTCCGACCGACATCTGGATTTTCCAGGTCGCCGGGGGCATCCATCAAGCGAGCGCAACGCGTGTCACGCTGACCGGCGGCGCACTGGCCAAAAACGTCTTCTGGCAGGCCGCCGGCGCAGTGTCGATCGGCACCACCGCCCACTTTCAGGGCGTGATGCTGGCCAAGACGATGGTTGCCGTCAAGACCGGCGCATCGGTCAACGGACGCCTGCTCGCCCAGACCGCCGTGACGCTCGAGAAGAACACCATCACACAGCCCGCCCCGTAAGCGAGACCAGGCGTTTCGACGCCGCCACCAGTCATGCAAAACGACGCCAACCTTAGGGTTGGCGTTTTTGCGTGGGCGCAGCTATGAACGCCGACTGCAGGCCGCGCATGAGAAGGCGTCGGTGCGCCGGGCTTTCCAGGCGCGGCCTATACTAATTTTCCGCCACACGGCATCGCTGCAGCGATCACCGATGACGCGAGCGATTTTCGATTAATTTACTGACAGGGGGTAGCATGCAAACAAGCTGGATTATCTCGGCCAATGCAGGCCGGGCGCGATTTTTTGAGGAGTCCGATCCCGCGGAGCCGCTGCAAGAAATCGAGGACATGGTCAATACCGCGGTGCGCTTGCGCGTGCTGGAAACAGAGTCCGACAAGATCGGGCCGACCGCGGCAGCTGGCAGCGGCCACAACATCGGAGGTCACAGGCCCACAACACCAGCCGCGGTGGTTGGTGTTGGGCGACCTGGTAGCACCCATTCCCACTGCTGAAAGTGCGTTTCATAATGTGAACTCATCTGGTTGCGAGGCGGCGGCCTGCATCTCATTTTCTAAAAATATGTTTCATATTGTGATATGACTATCGTAGTCTGTTGATTATTAACGATATTTTTTCAGTTATATGTCTTATATAAGAGTTCTCTCGGCGCCGTAAAACGTCTATCATGGTTACAGGTTGTTGAGCTTTGTTTGGTTGCCTCGCCGGTTGGATCGCGGGCAGCCCCAGCTACAGAACGAACTGTTTCCATATTCGATGTTTACTTACCGGGAGATTCACATGTCACAGTACCAAGACGATATCCAAGCCATCGCAGCACTCAAGGACAAGGAAGGCAGCGCCTGGAACGCCATCAACCCTGAGTCCGCCGCACGCATGCGCGCGCAGAACCGCTTCAAGACCGGCCTCGACATTGCCAAGTACACGGCCAAGATCATGCGCGACGACATGGCCGCCTACGACGCCGATTCGTCCAAGTACACCCAGTCGCTCGGTTGCTGGCACGGTTTCATCGGCCAGCAGAAGATGATTTCGATTAAGAAGCACTTCAACAGCACCGACCGTCGTTACCTCTACCTGTCCGGCTGGATGATCGCCGCCCTGCGCTCCGAGTTCGGCCCGCTGCCTGACCAGTCGATGCACGAAAAGACCGCCGTTGCCGACCTGATCCGCGAGCTGTACACCTTCCTGCGCCAGGCCGATGCGCGCGAACTGGGCGGCCTGTTCCGCCAGCTCGACACCGCCGCCGAAGGCGCCGCCAAGCAAGCGATCCAGGACCAGATCGACAACCACATCACCCACGTGGTGCCGATCATCGCCGACATCGACGCCGGTTTCGGCAATGCCGAAGCGACCTACCTGATGGCCAAGCAGATGATCGAAGCGGGCGCTTGCTGCATCCAGATCGAAAACCAGGTGTCCGACGAAAAGCAATGCGGCCACCAGGACGGTAAAGTCACGGTCCCGCATGAAGACTTCCTGGCCAAGATTCGCGCCGTGCGTTACGCGTTCCTGGAACTGGGCGTCGACGATGGCCTGATCGTAGCCCGTACCGACTCGCTCGGCGCCGGCCTGACCAAGCAGATTGCCGTCACCCGCGAGCCAGGCGACCTGGGCGACCAGTACAACTCGTTCCTCGACGTCGAAGAAGTGTCGACCGAATCGATGGCCAACGGCGACGTCGTCATCAAGCGCGACGGCAAGCTGCTGCGTCCGAAGCGCCTGGCCAGCAACCTGTTCCAGTTCCGCGCGGACACGGGCGCGGAGCGTTGCGTGCTCGATTGCATCACCTCGCTGCAAAACGGCGCCGACCTGCTGTGGATCGAAACCGAAAAACCGCACATCGCCCAGATCGGCGGCATGGTCAGCGAAATCCGCAAGGTCATTCCGAACGCCAAGCTGGTGTACAACAACAGCCCATCGTTCAACTGGACGCTGAACTTCCGCCAGCAGATCTTCGACCAGATGAAGAGCGAAGGCAAGGACGTGTCCGCCTACGAGCGCACGCAGTTGATGAGCGTCGAGTACGACGACAGCGAACTGGCGCTTGCCGCGGACGAAAAGATCCGCACCTTCCAGGCCGATTCGGCCCGCGAAGCCGGCATCTTCCATCACCTGATCACGCTGCCTACTTACCACACGGCCGCACTGTCGACCGACAACCTAGCCAAGGAATACTTCGGCGACCAGGGCATGCTGGGCTATGTCGCCGGCGTACAGCGCAAGGAAATCCGCCAGGGCATCGCCTGCGTCAAGCACCAGAACATGTCAGGCTCGGACATCGGCGACGATCACAAGGACTACTTCAGCGGCGACGCTGCGCTGAAAGCATCCGGCGCGCACAACACGATGAACCAGTTCTAAGTTCGCGCAAGCCAGGCACAGAAAGCCGACTCGGCACGAGTCGGCTTTTTTACGTGTCGATCTGCCGCTTGAGCAGCGCCAGCATCGCCTCCGCCGCCGGCGACAGCGAGCGCTCCCTGCGCTTGACCACGCCGATGGAACGGCGAATCACCGGGTCGACCAGCGGTCGGCGCACCAGTCCATCGGCGCTGATCACATCGGCGGCCATCGTCGGCAACGCCGCCACGCCAAGTTGCTCGACGACCATGGCGCCGATCGTGGCCAGGTGATCGATCTCGAATGCCGGGTGAAAGCCGATCCCGTTCTGCAACGCGGCCGCTTCGACGTACTGCCGCACGCTGGTATGGCGCGACATCGAGATATGCGGAAACGCCAGCGTGTCGACCAGGCGCACGGCGCCGCTCACCTGCCCGAGCGGATGGCCGCGCGAGGCCAGCAAGACGAACGTGTCGGTGGTCAGGGGAATGTAATCGAGGTCCCGATAGGTCGGGTTGGCGGCAGTGATCGCAAAGTCGACGCGCCCTTCCCGCACCAGCTCGAACGCCGGCTCCGACAAGGTATCGGCCAACGACAAGGTGATGTCCGGATACTGCTCGCCGAAAGCGCGGAACAGGCGCGGCACGATGCGCGCCGCCAGTGATGGCAGCGCGGCCAGCGCCACCCGTCCGCGCCGCAGCGCCGACACATCGCGCACCGCGGTCACGGTGCGTTCTATGTCAGACAGCAACTGGTCGGCATGCGACGCCAGCACTTCGCCGGCGGCGGTCAGCGCCACCGCCCGCGTGGTGCGGTCGAACAGACGGGTGCCGAACGCGTCTTCCAGGCGAGCGATCAGCGTCGACAACGCCGACTGCGACAAGTGCATCTGCTGCGCGGCCTGGCTGAAGCTGAGCGTATCGGCCACGGCAAGAAAAGCACGGATATCCCGCGCCGAAACATTTATCTCCATAATCGATAAGTCTATAGATAAAAAGCGATTCACAGATAAAAAAGCGTAAGGCACACTGGGCTGTCTCTTTATTGACGGGCCATCATGAACAACGACTCCACTGGCATTGCATCGAACTCTGTACTGCCCAGACCTTCCCGCGCCTGCGCCCTGGTCGTCGGCGGCGGCACCATGGGCGCCGATGTCGCGCTGGTGCTGGCGCGCGCCGGTTGCGGCACCATCGTGCTCGAGCCGGGCGAGGCCCGCCGCCAATCGCTGAACGCCTATTTCACCAGCGGCTTGCGCAAGCTGGGCGTGGAACACAGGCGCGAGCGCATCGCCACCTGCGCCAGTGCTGACGATGTCGACTGGAGCGCCATCGACATCGTCATCGAATGCATTCCCGAAAAGCTGGCGCCGAAGCAGGCTCTGTTTGCCGACCTGGTGCGGCGCGCGCGCCCCGACACCCTGTTGTGCAGCAACAGTTCCAGCTTTCCGATCTCGGCCATTGGCGAAGGGCTCGACACCGCCGAGCGCATGCTCGGCCTGCATTTCTTCATGCCGGCGCACCTGGTGCCGCTGGTCGAAGTGGTGCTCGGCGCCCGCTCGTCGGCGCCGCTGGCCGACGCCCTGTCCGATTTCATGCGCGGCTGCGGCATGGTGCCTGTGCTCGTGCGCAAGGACTTGCCGGGCTTTCTTGCCAACCGGCTGCAGCATGCGCTGGCACGCGAAGCTTTTGCGTTGATCGATGCCGGTGTCGCATCGGCCGAGGACGTCGATGCCGCCGTGCGGTTCGGCTTCGGTTTCCGCTTCCTGGCCGCCGGCCCGGTCTTGCAGCGCGACCATGCCGGCATCGACGTGCACTGCCCGGCCGCGGCGACCATGTATCCATCGCTGGCAGCCAATACAGTGCCGGCCAGGGCGCTGACCGAGCGCTACGCAGCCGGCAAGTACGGCATGAAATCCGGCGAAGGCTTCTACAAGTGGACGCAGGAAAGCATTGCTGCCGAACGGGAGCGCTACGACAACTTGCTGATGGCCGGCCTGCGCCTGCTGGCGCCGGAACTGCCGCCGATCGACGACGAGTGAACCACCCTTCTTTCTTCTGAGCGACACATGCCACGCATTGCACTGATACACGCACTGAGCCATTCGGTGGATCCGATCAACGCCGTCATGGGCAGCGACTGGCCCGAAGCGACGCTGATGAACCTGCTCGACGACTCCTTGTCGGCAGACCTGGCGCGCTCCGGCGACGGCCTCGACACCGCCATGCACCAGCGCTTCGAGGATCTGGCCGCCTACGCGATCGGCACCGGCGCCCAGGCCATCCTGTTCACCTGCTCGGCGTTCGGCTCATGCATCGACGCGGTGGCGCGGCGCTACCCGCACATCCCGGTGCTGAAACCCAACGAGGCGATGATCGCCGACGCGCAACAGGCCGCCGGCCCCGTCGGGCTGATCGCCACTTTCGGGCCGACGCTGGAGTCGATGCCGGCGGAGTTCCCCGCCGATATCGAGGTGCGTCATGCGCTGGCCGCCGGCGCGCTCGACGCGCTGAACCGGGGCGACGCAGCACGGCACGACGCGCTGATCGCCGAGCAGGCCCGGCTTCTGGCCAACGCCGGCTGCAACACCATCGCGCTGGCGCAGTTCAGCATGGCGCGCGCGCACGGCGCCTGCGAACAGGCCAGCGGCAAACCGATCCTGACGACTGTGCACAGCGCCGTGCTGGCGCTGAAGCGCCGCCTGTCCGGCCGGCCTGTCTGAACAGAACACCTCTCACCCCACCCTAAAAAAACCAAGGAGACGAAGCATGCTCAAGAAGGCGATCCTCGCATCAATGCTAATGGCCCAGGTGTGCGCCGTCAGCGCCGCCGATGTTTATCCGTCCAAGCCGATCAAGTTCATCGTGCCCTACCCGCCGGGCGGCCCGACCGACGCGATGGCGCGCCTGATCCAGGCGCCGCTGCAGGCAAAACTGAACACGCCGGTCGTCATCGACAACCGCGGCGGCGCCGGCGGCAACATCGGCACCGGCATGGTGGCCAAGTCGCCGGCCGACGGCTATACGATCCTGCTCGCCGCCAGCGGCCCGATGGCGGTCAACAAGACCTTGTACAAGACAATTTCCTTCGACCCGGAAAAAGATTTCGCCCCGATCATCCAGATCTCGGCCTTCCCGCTGGTGCTGGAAGTGCATCCGTCGGTCAACGTGACCACCGTCAAGCAATTCATCGCGATGGCCAAAGACAAGCCAGAGACGCTGAGCTTTGCCTCGGCCGGAAACGGCACGCCGCAGCACCTGGCCGGTGAACTGTTCAACACCGCGATCGGCGCCAAACTGCAGCACGTGCCTTACAAGGGCGCCGGTCCGGCGCTCAACGATGTGATCGGCGGCCACGTCAAGGTGATGTTCGACATCCTCGGCAGTTCGGTGCAGTACATCAAGACCGGCAAGCTGCGCGCCATCGCCGTCACCACTGCCACCCGCAGTCCCGCGCTGCCGGACGTGCCGACCCTGGCAGAAGCGGGCGTGCCGGGTTACAACGTCACCGGCTGGCACGGCATCGTGGTCCCGGCGGGCACGCCGAAGCCGGTAATCGCCAGGCTGAACCAGGCCCTTAACGAGATCTTCGCCGATCCGGCCTTCAAGCAAAAGTGGGAAGAGCTGGGTACGCCGGTCGTCGGCGGCACGGCGGAGGCATTCGGCGCGCTGATGCGTTCGGAGTCGGTCAAGCTGGGCAAGGTGGTCAAGGATGCCGGAGTGACGGTCGATTGATTTACGCCTTACGCGAGCGCGGCGGCCATGCTTGGTTCAGCGAGCACGGCATCGAGTTGCGGCATTGCCGCGCGCAGGCCTTGTTCCATGCCGGGAATGGTTTCCTCCATGGCGGCGATGCTTGAAAAATGCGTGACGATGGTCAGGCGCGAGCCGGCCGGCGTGGTTTCGAAGGCGAACTTCATCGACGCCGGCATGTTCTCGTCTTCGGCGTTGTCTTGGCCGTCGTGCGCTTCGAACGAACTGATCGGATTGACCACCGTGAACTTCCACGAGCCGTTCCACTTCTGCCCCTCCGGCAACGTCAGGAAATACTCGGCGCGCCCGCCGACCTTGAAGTCGTGACGGGTGAAGGTGGCAGGAAACGCCGGCGCCCCCCAGAACCGCTCGAGCTGGCGCGGGTCGGCGAAGGCGTCCCACAGGCGCCGTTGGGAAACCGGATAATCGCCCACCACGGTGAGCGTGAGGGTGGCGGGGTCTTTGGTGACGGAAGTGAGGGGCATGATCATTTTCCTTTAGGTAGAAGGACATCGTCGAGCTGCGTCAGGCGCTGGCGCCAGATTGATTCGAAGTGATCGAGCAGCTCGCCGGCGCGCTGCAGCCGTGCGTGGTCGGCGGAGACCAGTTGCTCGCGGCCCTTTGCGCGCTTCTGGATCAGCCCCGCGCGTTCGAGCACGGCGACATGCTTTTGCACGGCGGCGAAACTCATGTCGTAGCGCGCGGCCAGGTCGGATACCGACGGCGTTTCCACCAGCGAACGCGCCAGGATGTCCCGCCGCGTTCCATCTGCCAAAGCACGGAAGAGCTGGTTAAGAGACTCTTCACTTTCGTTTTTAAATACAACCATATGGTTGTATATTAGGACGGCCCGATGACTTTTGCAACCGCTATTCATGCCGATCTATCGGCGTCGCTCGTCCAGGCACTGGCCAAAAAAATCGATGAATGCTCGCCGGCTACCAGGCAAAGTACAGCGTGAAGCGCGTGCCGTTGGCGGGGTCGCTTTTGCGCTGGCAGTGCCACGTGCCGCTGCTGCTCAGACAATATGGCTATTCGACGTATCGCGGCAATTAAGGCTGCGCCGCGCTGGCTGGAAAGTCGCGCTGCAAACAAAAAACACCAACGCTTGCGTTGGTGTTTTTTCCGTTTGCGATGTGGCCGCCCATGCCTGCGTACGCGCGGCCTTTCACGCTTATCTACGGTCAGGCGGGGTGCCGCTGGTGCCGCTGCCGCTGGTGCCGCTGCCGCTTGTACCGCTGCTGCCGCTTGTACCGCTGCCGCTCGTACCGCCCGTGCCGCTGGAACCGCTGCTGCCACCTGAACCGCTGGTGCCACCGGAGCCACTATTGGTGCCGGTGACGCCAGTGCCGCTGTTGTCGTTGCTCATCGAGCCCGAGGCGCCACCTGAACCGCTGGTGCTGCTCGATCCGCTGGTGCCGCCAGTACCGCTCGAACCACTGGCGCCGCTGGTGCCGCCAATCCCGCTGGTGCCGCCAGTACCGGATCCACTCATGCCGCCCGATCCACTCGTGCCGCCGCCAATCCCGCTTGTGCCGCCGCCAGAACCAGATCCACTCATGCCGCTCGAACCACTGGCGCCGCTCGATCCGCTCGATCCGCTCGTGCCGCTCGTGTCACCTGCGCCGGCCGCGCCGGCGCCCCTACCGGCTGCTCCGGCGCTGCCACTGGCACCGGACGAGGTGCTTTGCTTCTTCTGCTTTTTCTGCTTGCTCTTGGACTTTGTGGTCGTATCGCTTCCGGTGCTCTGGTCGCTTGCCTGCGTGCCGCTGGTGCTGCCTGCGGCGCTCGTGCCGCTCGATTGCGCCTGCGCTGCCGATGCACCGAACATGGTTGCTACGATCGACGCGCCGAGTATTACCTTTAGTTGCTTGTTCATTGATAATCTCCAATAGGGTTAGGGTTGCCGGAGGCAGCTTCACGCCGGCACCGGTTCTTGCGACTTCATCGCGGCCCGGTCCAGGCGCCAGCGAAAATCGTAAGTCAAAGGAAAAACTCAACAATATCAATGACATAAGTCGAGAAAGCTGAGTCTATAGCGGCACGCACAAAGACAGCGCGCCGTAGCCTTTTTGCAACGCGCAAACGTGGCGCGCACGCCACGCTGCCTGGATCGCTAGCGGTATGCGCTGACTGCGCTGGCGCCATTGCGCGCGGGGCGCATGCTGGCGTAGCGCTCGAGCGCGTCTTCCAGCGGCGGCAGCAGAACGCCGCGTTCGCTGCCCAGCGCGCTGTAGACGGGACGAAGGGCGCTATGGCCGAGCCGCGCGGCAGGCCGCGGCTCCAGCAGCGCGGCATCGACACCGGCCACGTCGGCAGCCATGGCTGCCAGTTGCGCCCACGTCACGGCGGTGCAGTTGGTCAGGTGCCATATGCCTTTTTCCTTGTCGATCATCAGGTCCAGCGCGGTGTCGACCAGGTCCGGCACATACGTTGGCGATACCGTGATATCGCTTGCCGCGACAAACGGCGCGCCGTTGTCGAGCGCATCGAGCGCCTGGGTGACGAAATTGTGCTGGTCCCACAGGCCGAAGAACGAACTGCTGCGGATGACCAGCGCGTTCGGATCGGCATCGAGCACGCGCTGCTCGGCATCGGCCTTGCTCTGTCCGTAGACGCCGAGCGGCGCGGTGCGGTCCGATTCCACATACGGTACCGCACGCTTGCCGTCAAACACGAGGTCGCTCGAGAACGTGACGAAACGCACGTCGTGGCGAATGCACGCGAGACCGACGATCGTCGGCGCCAACGTATTTTCGCGGAAACAGCGCTGCACTTCGCTCTCGGCCTGGTCCACCTTGACGTAGCCGCCGGCGTTGATCACGGCCCATGGCCGGTACCGCGCGAAGGCGGCCTCGACCGATGCCGGGTCGGCCATGTCCATCTCGGCGCGGGTGATGATCCGGTACGCCAGGTTGCGCCGTTCACAGGCGCGGGCAAAGGCGCCGCCAAGCGTGCCGGTGGCGCCGGTGATCAGGATCGGCTGCAGGAATTTGCTGCGCCCGTTTTCGCGGAACGCCGACAGATCGGCCACCGCAGCCGGCGCCGCCACCGGCTGCGCCAGGAAACGTCCGGCCCGGCGCCACCATCCCTGCCCCTGCAGCACCGGATTCGACAGCGGCCGACCGCTGGCCAGCTCGCGCATCATGCCCGCCACCGCGGTCGGGCGCGGCTGCGCGGCGCGCACGTCGTACGGTCCCGGTTCGTAATAGCCCTTGTTTTCGGTGACCAGGCAGTTCCAGTCATACGAACCTAGCAGGGCCCACACCGTCACCGCCCGGATATCGGCGCCGTCGGTGCGTTCCATGTTTGCCGCGTTCCAGATTTCCAGCAGCCAGCGCAGCTGATCCTCGCGGTTGGCGTCGATGTGCGCTTCGGTGACGGCCACCGGCAAGCCGTAGCGGTCCCACACTTCGCGCAGCAGCGGACCGATGCCGGCCGTCGGCGTGGCCAGCACCCGCGCCGTCTCCATGTCGGCATGGGCGATGCCCTGATACGTGTGGCAATACTGCGGCGGGTAACGGTGCAGGCGATGATCGAGCCAGCGCTCGCTGGTGGCGTAATAATTGACGCCGATGATGTCCGGCGGACAGGGATTGTCGCGGAACCAGTGCAGTTCGGCGACATCGACACCCGTGTCGGCGAGGTAGTCCCACAGCGGATGCGCGGTGTCGACCTTGCCGCACAACAGATCCCAGCTGAGCCAGCGCCGTTCGTTGAAGAAGGTCGACAGCTTCACCAGCTGCCGCGTCGCGTAGGTCTTGCTCAGGTCGTCGGTCTGCACCAGCTTGGCGTTCGGGTTGACGCGCCGGATCGCCCGCATCGACAGCACCACCGCGCGGCACTGGTTCAGCAGCGCCTGGACGAAGATGCGGTCATCGCGTCCGTGTGGATACCACACGCCGGCCAGGCCGCTGAAGCGCGCCGTCGTCAGCGGCTCGTTGACCGGGGTGTAGTACTCGACCCACGGATAACGATCGGCGACCGCGCCGGCGAAGCCGGCAAGCTGCTCGGCAAAAGCGGGGTCGACCAGGCTGGTGTGGCGCGGCCCGCTGCCGTGGTGCAGCAGCCCGACGATGGGCGTGACACCAAATTCACGCAACGCCGGCAGGCGTTCGTCCGGCCATGTCCAGTCCGCCTCGGCGAGACCGTTCGGCGCAGTGCGCTCCCACAACACGGGGTAGCGCAACGCGCGCACGCCCAGCGAAGCGAATCGCTCGAGGTCCTGCATGCGCGCGGCGTGACCGTTGCGGTCAAGCTGGCTGAAATAGTTGTCCCGCACCCGGTTCACGGTGCATTCGAGTCCACCCCACAGCGCGATTGGCGCTCGCGGGGCTCTTGCAGAGTCATTTTGTTTGTTCATGATATTTCCTTTTCCAAAGCGAACGCCCGAAGCTTAGGCATCGCGCGCCGGCCCGTCTGTAATGGGCCGGACATAGGCAGAAACACATTTACCGCTGAACCTTCCGCGTCGCCGCTGGTCTGTCCTTCACACGGATTGTGTTTATCGCCGCATGAGGTGACCATGAGCGCAACTGCCAACCGTCCGGATATTTGTGCGAACTATCTGCTCGCCGATCTTCCCGCGCAGGCCAGCCACGCGCTCGAGTCCCAGCTGTCACCGGTGCACCTGTTCCGCAAAGAAGTCGTCGGCGAGCGCGGCCAGGAAGCAGCCTATGTCTATTTTCCGTGCGGCGCCGTGCTGTCGGTGTTGGCCTATATGGACAGCGGCGCCGCGGTCGAAGTCGGCACCATCGGCAAGGAAGGCTTCTTCGGGCTCGAGTTGCTCATCGGCGGCACCCACTGGACCGAAACGACCGTCTGCCAGGTCGAGGGGGACAGCCTGCGCATGACCGCGAAGGCATTCCTTGAAGTGGTCGCCGGCGAGACGCCGCTGCGGCGCATCACCCAGCGTTACCTGATTGCCTATCTCGCCACCGTGTCGCAGTCGGTCGCCTGCAACCGCCTGCACACTATCGAAGAACGTTTCGCTCGCTGGATATTGATGACGCACGACCGGGTCGACGGCGACCGCTTCTTCCTCACGCAGGAATACATCGCCGACATGCTCGGCACGCACCGGCCTAGCGTCAGCCTGGTGGCCGGCGCTTTCCAGCACGCCGGCATCATCAAGTACAACAGGGGCTGGATGACGATCCTGAACCGCGCGGGCCTAGAAGAGGCCAGTTGCGAGTGCTACCAAGTAGACAAAAGCCACTTGGCGAAATTGCGCGAACCCGACATGCTTGCCGTTTAAATGCTGGCGCCACATGACCGCCGGCTCACCGTCCGCCATGCTTTTTTTCTTGCGCCCCACTATGCACGGCATATATACTTCGTATACGAACCGTATATAGGAGCTTCACATGGGCATTGTCAACATCGATGACGACCTGCACGACCAATTGCGCCGGGCGACCAAAGTGTCGCTGCGCTCGATTAACACGCAGGCCGCCTTCTGGATCAAGGTCGGCATGCTGTGCGAAACCAATCCGACCCTGAGCTTCAACGAGATCCTCAAGCGTGAGCTGAAGTCCGCCGGCGTCTCGGCGCAACAGCTTGCCATGAGTGAAGCATGACGAAGAAACCTGAGGAAATCGCGCTGCTGGCCGAATCGGGCCGGTTGCTCGCGTCGGTGTTCGGCATGCTCGATGGCATCTCGCTGGCCGGCAAGTCGACCCTCGAGATCGATGAAATCGTCGAGAACTTCATCGTGCACGACCTGCAGGCCCGGCCGGCAAGCAAGGGCCAGTACGACTATGGATTCGTGTTGAATTCGTCCATCAATGACGAGGTCTGCCACGGCGTGCCATCGTCCACCAAAGTGCTGAACGACGGCGACATCGTCAACTTCGACATCACGCTGGAAAAAAACGGCTATATCGCCGATTCCAGCAAAACGTATCTGGTCGGCGACGTCGACCTGGCCGCCAGACGCCTGGTCCATACCACCTACGAAGCCATGTGGAAAGGCATCCGCGCGGTGCGTCCCGGCGCCCGCATGGGCGACATTGGCGCGGCCATCGAGGGCCACGCCAAGCGCAACGGCTACTCGGTTGTGCGCGAATACTGTGGCCACGGCATCGGCCGCGAAATGCACGAAGAACCGCAGGTGCTGCACTTCGGCAAGCGGGGAACCGGCCTGCCGCTACGCGAAGGCATGGTCTTCACGATCGAGCCGATGCTCAATCACGGCGGGCGCAGCGTCAGGACGGAAGACGACGGCTGGACGGTGGTCACGCGCGACGGCTCGCTGTCGGCACAGTTCGAGCACACCGTGGCGGTGACGGCCAGCGGCGTGTCGGTGCTGACCTTGCGTCCGGAAGAGCGCGGCATGATCGGCAACACGCATGCCGCTTTCATCATGGCGCCAGTGCACCGATAGCAATGCAGCGCCAGCTTCACGCGCGCATCACGACATGCGCACTTTGCCTTCCGAGATGCTCATCGCCTGGCGCGTCGGGCTCGGCTCAGTGTCCGTGTCCGGCAGCATCGACCCGGTGGCCCCGTAGCGCACATGCCACGACAGCGCCTGCTCCAGAACGTGCGGCGTATGGCCGCCGCGCCGGTTCGCCGCCGCCACATAGTCTCGCAGCATCTGGCGAAACGGCGCGGCAACGCAGTTCTCGATGATCGCCTGCGCCCGTTCACGCGGCGCCAGCCCGCGCAGGTCGGCCAGGCCAACTTCGGTGACGATGACATCGACGTCGTGCTCGTTGTGATCGACGTGCGATACCATCGGCACGATGCTGGAAATCTTGCCGTCCTTGGCGAGCGACTTCGTGGCAAACACGGCCAGGTAGGCATTGCGCGCGAAGTCGCCCGAGCCGCCGATGCCGTTCATCATGTGCGTGCCGCCCACATGGGTCGAATTGACGTTGCCGTAAATGTCCGCCTCTAGCGCGGTGTTGATGGCGATGATGCCGAGCCGGCGCACCACCTCCGGATGGTTGCTCACTTCTTGCGGGCGCAGCACCAGGCGATCCTTGTAGCGGCCGAAGTCGCCAAACACCTGCTCGCCCCTGGCCGCCGACAGCGTGATCGAGGAGCCTGACGCGAAATCGAGCTTGCCGGCATCGAACAGGTCGAACGTCGAATCCTGCAACACCTCCGAGTACATCGTCAGATGGCGAAACGGGCTGTCGATGAAACCACTCATTACCGCATTGGCGATGGTGCCGATGCCGGCCTGCAGCGGCATCAGGCGCTCGGTCAGCCGTCCCAGCGCCACCTCGCGCTCGAAGAAGGCGACCAGGTGTGCAGCGATGGCCGCGGTGTCGTCATCGGCCGCCAGCACGGTCGAAGAACTGTCGGTCTTTTCGGTGATGACGATGGCGGCAATCTTTTCCAAGGGAATCATGATCGCGGTGGTGCCGATGCGGTCACTCGCCGTCATCAAAGGGATGGGCGCGCGGTGCGGCCGATGCTGCGGGATGAAGATGTCGTGCAAGCCCTCCAGCGCCAGCGGCTGGGCCAGGTTGATCTCGACGATCACCTTGTCGGCCAACAGCGCAAAGCTGGCGCTATTGCCGACCGACGTGGTCGGGATGATGGCGCCGCTGTCCGTGATGGCAACCGCCTCGATGATGGCAATGTCGACCGGCGCGATCTGGCCGCTGCGCAGCAGCTCGACGGTTTCGGACAGATGCTGGTCGATGAACATCACTTCGCCGCGATTGATCGCCGCGCGCAGCGTCGGGTCGGACTGAAACGGCAGGCGGCGCGCCAGCACGCCGGCCTGCGTGAGCACCTTGTCGACATCGCCGCCGAGCGAGGCGCCGGTCATCAGGGTAATCTGCAGTGGATCGCGGCGCGCCCGCTCGGCCAGCGCCAGCGGCACCGCCTTGGCGTCGCCGGCGCGCGTGAACCCGCTCATGCCGATCGTCATGCCGTTGTCGATCAGCGCGGCCGCTGCGGCGGCGCTGGTAATGCGCGCGCGCAGCATGGGGTGGCGGATGCGATCGTGGTACTGGTCGTGCATGGTGCTTCCTTTTCGGCGACAACAAGTGGGGGAATTGCGGCGTGGCAGTGCCTGGCTAGGTCAGGCAATAGTTGACGCTTTTTAACGGCGCCGGCACGTCCGGATCGCACAGCGCCGAGCGCAGATCAATTTCGATGGCGCGGCAGATGGCGTCGAGCGGCAGATCGTTCGCTTCCAGGCCGAACGGCTCTTCGATCTCGTCGCCGAGCGCGTCCAGACCGAAAAACGTGTAGGCGACGATGGCCACCACGAACGGCGTCATGAAGCCGATCGAATCGACCAGCCCGAACGGCAGCAGGAAGCAATACAGGTAGGCGGTACGGTGCAGCAGCAGCGTGTAGGAAAACGGCACCGGCGTGTTCTTGATGCGCTCGCAGGAGGCGCCCGCGCCCGTCAACGCCGACAGTGTGCGGTCGATCGAGGCGGCAAGGCAAGGGTCGATGCGCCCTTCCCGCAGGCACTCGCTCAAGTCCGCGCCCATCTGCCGCATCAGAAAATCGGGCTTGTTCGGCGCGCGCTCGAGCTGCTCCCATTCGGCCGGCAGCAGCAATGCCTTCAGGCCAGGGGCCGATGGCTGATCGCGCAACAGGTCGCGCACCGCATGGTTGAACGCGATTACCCGGTACACCATGCGCACCCGCACGTCGGACAGGCCGGCCGCGGCGCGCGCCGGCTGCGGGAATTCGATCAGGCTCAGGCACTGGCGCGCGGCATTCCGGCTGCGCAGCACCAGTTCACCCCACAGCTTGCGCCCTTCCCAGAAACGGTCATAGGCGGCGTTATTGCGAAAGCCGAGGAAAATTGCCAGCGGCAAGCCGATCAGCGTAAACGGGATCGTCGTCAGGGTGATCTTCAGCTGAAACAGGTCGCCATGCGACCAGGTGACCAGGGTGGCGAGCACGATATTGATCAGCAGCACCGGCAGGATGCGCGGCAGCACCGAGCCGCGCAGCGCCAGGAACAGGCTGAGCCCGGAGGGACGGTCGCGCACAATCATGGCGGATCTTTTGGGTGGCGGCGGGCGGAGTGCGTATAATTCACTAACATGGCAGTAATTTTAATCACTAACATCGAAGTAAGTCAAGCGTGCCGTGCTCGGCGCGACCATTTCAACCACGACCTGCGCAGGAGCACTCATGGCCAACCGCTTCAAGCACCGCAATCTGCCGCAGCAGTTGCTGCACGCGCGCGACGCGCTGATGGCGCACTTTCGCCCCATCCTGAATCATTACCACCTGACCGAACAGCAATGGCGCATCCTGCGCGCCCTCGACGAACACGCGCAACTTGAGCCGCGCGAATTGTGCACGCTGTGCCAGATCCTCAGCAGCAGCATGGCCGGTGTTCTGGCGCGAATGGAAGAGCTCGGACTAGTCCAGCGGGTGCGCGTCGAAACCGACCAGCGCCGCGTGCTGGTCAGCCTGGCGCCGGCCGGCGACGCCCTGATCGACGCCATGGCGCCGCTAATCGAATTGCAGTACCAGTACCTTGAGGAGGCGATCGGCAAGCATGTGTTGGAGGCACTGTCGATGGCGCTGCAGGACTTTATCGGCACCGACTCGAAACCGGTGCCGCGGGTGGACTTGCCCGGCTGAGCACCATGGCGCCCCTGTGTCCCAGTGCGCCGCGTCAGTCCTCGATCGTCTCGTGGGCAGCGCCGATGCCTTCAGTCCAGTAGCCGGACGATTTCAGCCACGCTTTTGGATGGCCCAGCCGCTCGGTGATGTAGCGGCGCACCGAGCGCGCAACGCTCGTCTGCGCGGCAATCCAGATGTAACCTTGGCCTGGCGGAAGCGCCAGATTCGACAGCGCCGCCTCGATCAGGCCGGCATCGCCGAGCGCCTGGCCGGCACGGTACAGCCACTGCGGCGTCCAGGCGGCGCTGGTGACAAATTCCTGGTGCTCGGCAGCGTCGTTGACGGTCACCAGCGTGATGACCGGAACGCCCGATCGCAGCTCTTCGACACGCCGGCCGATCGCGGGCAGCGCCGTTTCGTCGCCGATCAGCAGATACCAGTCAAAATCGTCGGTCACGATGCTCGAGCCGCGCGGGCCGCCAATTTCAAGGGTGTCGCCGCGCTGCGCGGCGCGCGCCCACGCGGTCGCGGGGCCGGACTGATGCAGCGCGAAATCGATGGTCAGCGTTCCGCTCGCGGCATCGACGCGGCGCGGCGTGAAGTCGCGCATGCAATCGTCACCACCGGCCAGCGGCAGGAACAGCTTGACGTGGTCATCCGGCGCGGCGCTGACGAAGTCGTGCAACTCCGGCGAGACAAAGTGGATGCGCCGCATCGTCGGCGTCAGCGTCTCGACGCGGTCGACCGTGAGCGTGCGGCGCCGCGTATCGTGACGCATCCGCGTCGTCTGGTGGCGGTCCGGCGTCATGGAAGACGCTCGATCTTGCGCGCCACTTCATCAATCAGATCGGCGATATCGAACTGCGCCTGCTTTTCCTTTGGATCACGCAGGATTTGCTCCAGTACCACCGTCAGATTTTTCATCGCCCGGGCCACCGGTCCGTCGACCTGCGCGCCGTTGGTGCCCAGCGCCGCCAGGCGGGCCAGCCCTTCCGCGACCACATCCATGTGGGCCTCCAGGCGGGCCCGGCCCGTAGCGGTAATCGTGAACAGGCGCTTGGCGCCCTGGGTTGCGACGGCTTCGATTTGGCCGGCGTCATCAAGCAGCGACAGGGTCGGATAAATGATGCCCGGACTGGGCGCGTACAGGCCTGCCGTCAGGCTCTCGAACTCCCTGATCAGGTCGTACCCGTGGCGCGGTTGCGCCTCCATCAGGTGCAGCACCATGATCGACAATTCCTCGCCGTTGAACATGCGTCGCCGGCGTCCCTCATGCACGCCCCGGCCAGCGCCCCTGCCACCGGCGTGCGGGCCATGCCCGCCGTCGAAACCGTGTTTTCCGCAATAGGGGTATTTTTTAAGATATATCATAGAATATAATTCTATATCTTTAGCGTGCGGGATGCAAGCCATTACAACGAATCGAGATCCTGCAACAGCTTGCGCGCCTGCTGCTGGAATTGTCCGATCGCCGCCGCATCCATTTTCTCCAGCTGCCGGTACGCCATGCCGATGCGCGGGTTCCTGGCCAGAGTCGCCGTATTGCGCTGATAGAAATCCCAGTACAGCGCGTTGAATGGACAGGCACGTTCGCCAATGCGGGCTTTTTTATCGTAGTGACAGCCTTTGCAATAGTCGCTCATGCGGTCGATGTAGGCGGCGCTCGAGACATACGGCTTGGTGGCCAGCAAGCCGCCGTCGGCAAACTGGCTCATGCCGACGGTATTGGGCAGCTCCACCCATTCGAAGGCATCGATGTATATGCCCAGATACCACTGGTGAACCTCGGCCGGATCGAGGCCGGCCAACAGCGCAAAATTTCCGATCACCATCAGGCGCTGGATATGATGCGCGTGGGCCTGCTCCAGCGATTGTGTGATCGACTGCGACAGGCAATTCATCTTGGTCTTGCCGTCCCAAAACCAGCGCGGCAGCGGGCGCGCATGGCCAAAAAAATTCTTTTCCGCGTAGCCGGGCATGTTCGCCCAGTACACGCCGCGCACGTATTCGCGCCAGCCCAATATCTGCCGGATGAAGCCTTCGACGGCGGCAAGCGGCGCATGGCCGGCGTGGTACGCCGCCTCCGCCCTGGCCACCACTTCGCGCGGGTTCAGCATTTTCACGTTCAGCGCGAACGACAACAGGGAATGAAACAGCCGCCAGGCATTCGCGCTCATCGCATCCTGAAAGTCGCCAAAGTGCGGCAATGCGCCATCGATGAACGCGTCGAGTTGCTGCAGCGCCTCGTCGCGGTTAAGCGCCCACGGGAGTCGATCGGCCTGCGGATTGCCGAAGCTGTTCACGCCGGCGTCGACGATGGTTCTCCACAGCGCCGAATGATCGTGCGAGGTGCGTGGATCGCGCGGCTCGGCGGGCACGCCGCGCCAGGGTTTGCGGTTGTCGTGATCGTAGTTCCACTGGCCGCCGACCGGCTGTTTGGCAGATTCCATCAGCACCTGGTGCTCGACGCGCATCTGGCGGTAAAAGAACTCCATCAGCCACTGCTTGCGGGCGGCGAAGATATCGGCGACCTGATTGCGCGTCGTATAAAAATGGTCGGAGTCGACCATCAGCCAATGCCCCGGCTTGCTGCGGCCGTGCTGATACAACTGTTCATCGAGGCGCCACTCATCCGGCGCCTGGTACTCGAACGCGACGGCGTCGTGCTGCAGCATCAACGCGTCGATATTGGCGGGAATCGATTGCAGGTTGCGCGGGTCGTCGATCGCCAGGTAGTCGACCTTGTGGCCGGCCTCGCGCAACTGGCGCGCCATGTCGCGCATCGCCGCGAAAATCGCCAGTATCTTTTGCGCGTGATGATGAACGTAATCGGTTTCCTGCCGCACTTCCATCAGCACATAGATGATGGCGTCGTCGGTCTCGCTGAACCAGCGATGCCGCACATTGAGCTGGTCGCCCAGGATAAGCCTGATGGTGTTCACTCTCGTTGTCATTGTCATTTCTGGCGTGATGCCTCGCTACCTCGATTCGTCGAGTGTAAAGCAGTTAGGCCGGACAAGCGGTAGACTTGCAGGTGGAAACGATCACCGATTGAGAAAGGTTACCAATGACAATGCAAACTGAAACCGCGATCCTCGCTGGCGGCTGCTTCTGGGGTATGGAAGATCTGGTGCGCCGCTTGCCGGGCGTACTGAAAACGCGCGTCGGCTATTCCGGCGGCGACGTGCCGAACGCCACCTACCGCAACCACGGCACCCACGCCGAGGCGCTCGAGGTCACCTTCGATCCGAGCAAGACCAGCTATCGCGCCATCCTGGAATTTTTCTTCCAGATCCACGACCCCAGCACCGAGAACCGCCAGGGCAACGATCGCGGCACCAGCTACCGCTCGGGCATCTATTACTTGAGCGATGAGCAAAAGCGCGTTGCCGAAGATACCGTGGCCGACGTCGACGCTTCCGGCCTGTGGCCTGGCAAGGCCGTCACCGAAATCGTGCCCGCCGGTCCGTTCTGGGAAGCCGAGCCGGAGCACCAGGACTACCTGGAACGCAATCCGAACGGTTACACCTGCCATTTCGTCCGGCAAGGATGGGTGCTGCCGAAGCGCAACCAAGCCTAGGCAGCAGGGGTCTGCAGCAGGGGTCTGACCCGATTTTTCACTTGGGGTCAGGCCCCTGCTGTGAGAGCATCGTTCAACGCACTGGCCTGACATGGGCCAGTTGCTCAGACAGGAAATCGGCAAACGTGCGCACGCTGAGCGACAGGTGGCGCGCATGCGGATAGAGCAGGTACAAGGGCCGCGACGTGCCGCCGTGCTGCGCCAGCAGTTCCACCAGGTTGCCCTGCGCCAGGTCGCGCTCGACGATGAAGCGATACGTCTGCACGATCCCGGCGCCCGCGCGCGCCAGCGTGACAATCCCCAGCACGTCTTCCGAACAGGTGTAGCCGCCGCTGGTGGTCACATCGACCTGCTTGCCGTCGACCATCAGCGGCCAGGCGATCTTGCGCCCGGTGCTGGGCAGATCGAACTGGATGCATTCGTGTTCGCTCAACTGGTCGAGCGTCTGCGGCGTGCCGGCCCGCGTCAAGTACGACGGCGCGGCCACCAGCACCAATTCGGCATCCTCGAGCTTGCGCGCGATGAGCGAGGAATCGGCCGGGTCGCGCCCGCGGATGACCATGTCGTAGCTCTCCCCCGCGAAGTCGATGTTGCGGTTGCTGACGTGCGCCTCGACCGTGATGTCCGGATACAGGCGGCGGAACTGCGGCAGCAGCGGCAGCAGGCGGTAGTGCGCGTACGGCGTGGGCATGCTGATGCGCAAATGGCCCGACGGCGCCGCCTGGCCGCCGGTGACCTCGCGCTCGGCCTCGACCAGCTGCAGCAAGGCCTGGCGGCACTGGTCGTAATAGCGCCGGCCGCCCTCAGTGAGCCGGATCTGGCGCGTGGTGCGTACGAACAAGCGCACGCCCAGGCGCTCTTCGAGCCGGCCGATCGAGCGGCTGACCGCCGCCGGCGTGATGCCGGCGCTGGTCGCGGCGGCGGTAAAGCTGGCCAGCTCGGCCGCCAGGCAGAACAGCTCGATGCTGCCCAGCTGCATATCGTTGAAGTTGCGTTTCACGGTTATATGTTACACCGGGTATCAAATGAATTGCTGAAAACGATCTTTATCGACGCGCACGATGAAAGTACATTGGTGGCTCACCCACTGACCGGAGCACCACCATGAATTCGAACCAGACCGCTATCGTCACAGGCGCCTCGAGCGGCATCGGCTTTGCAATCGCACAAGCCTACCTGAAGCGCGGTTACAACGTCGTCGGCAACGCCCGCACCATCGAGCGCCTGCAGGCGGCCGCCGAACAGCTCGGCAATCCGGCCAACTTCCTGCTGGTGGCGGGAGATATTTCGCAGCCGGCTACCGCGGCCGCGCTGTTCGACAAGGCCATTACCGCCTTCGGCAAGGTCGACATCCTGATCAACAACGCCGGCATCTTCCTGGCCAAGCCGATCGGCGACTACACCGAAGAGGACGTCGACCTGATCGTGGCGACCAACCTCAAGGGTTTCTTCTACCCGTCCCAGCAAGCGGCGGCGCACATGGCCAGCAATGGCCATGGCCACATCGTGACGATCACCGCCAGCATCGCCATGCAGCCGAACGCCAAGGTGGCGGCGCTGCTGCCGATCCTGATCAAAGGCGGCCTGAACCAGGCAACGCGGGGCCTTGCAATCGAGCTGGCCAGTTCGAACGTGCGCGTCAATGCTGTTGCGCCCGGCATCATCGACACGCCGATGCATGGCGCCGACGAAGGCACCCAGGCGTTCCTGAAAACGCTGGCGCCGAACGGCGCCATCGGAGAAACGCGGGACGTGGTCAACGCTGTGCTATACCTGACGTACTCCACACATACGAGCGGCACTGTCATGGCTGTCGACGGCGGCGGTACTGCCGGCACGTGGTAACCCCATCCCAATTCACCAAGGAACTGTCATGCCATACGTAAACATTCGCGTCACCAAAGAAGGCGTCACCGCGGAACAAAAACTGGCGCTCATCGAGGGCGTCACTGACCTGCTCAGCCGGGTGCTGAACAAGAACCCCGCCACAACCTTTGTCATCATCGATGAGGTCGAGATGGACAATTGGGGGCTGAACGGCGAGAGCACCACCTCCCGCCGCAAGCGCGAAGCGGCCGGCGCGGCATGACATTGGGCGCGTGGGACGCTCAAAGCCGATGCGGGCCGCTTACTTGATCACCGGGATCGGCTTGCCTTTTTCAACGATGTAGGTCGCCAGTTCCACGGCTTTACCGCTGCCGCTGTTTTTCGCCGAATGGGCCGCCCCCGCAGAAATGAACAACGACTCGCCGACCTTCAGCGTGACGGGAGGCTGGTTGCCCAACTGGTATGCCATCGTCCCTTCCAGGACGTAGGAGAGTTCTTCGCCCGGATGGCTGTGCTTGGGAAACGATGCGCCTGGCGCAAAATCGACACGCACCTGAACCGCTTCGCGCCCTGCTTCGCCCACATCGTGCCGCAACACTTCGGCGCGCCCGATCCCCTTGGGCGCTTGCGCTGGGCCATCTGCATCTGCATCAGCATCGCGCTGCCGGCCAGCAGCGCCATTGTCGTTAATTTACCGAGTGTTCAATTTCAACATCGTGTGTTCCTTTGGGTTATCGCGCATCATTACGTCGATGCATCCATTAGAAAGCCCGCGTGTATCCCGGTCATGGCGCCAAACGCGGCCAGCGCAATGTTGTGTATCTGGCAGAGGGCCAGACACATTGCCGTACAAGAACGCCGCTTCAACGTCATCTGTCGCATTTGGCTGGGCCGATAACCGATGAACCTATATTGAACCGTTATTAACGTAAGTTCAATCGAATCATGTTGGACAATAATCAAGACCGTCGATAATATGATCTTCATTCGGTTCACTCGCGGTTCATCAGACTCATTCGATACCGCTTCAAGGTGACAGCCGTCCGAAACGCCGCATGTGCGTCGGTTCAACTACAGGAGCTCACAATGAAGAAATTTCTTATCGCAGCAGCAATGACCATGGCGTTTGGCTCGGCAAGTGCAGCCGACATTGTCGATACCGCAAAATCGGCCGGCACCTTCAAGACGCTGGTAACCGCAGTCGAGGCAGCCGGCCTCGTCGACACGCTGAAGGGTCCAGGTCCATTTACCGTGTTCGCGCCGACCGACGCGGCCTTCGCCAAGATTCCCAAGGACAAGCTGGCCGCCCTGCTGAAAGACAAAGCCGCGCTGACCAAGGTGCTGACCTACCACGTCGTTTCGGGCAAAGTCATGGCAGCCGACGTCAAGCCAGGCATGGTCGCAACGGTCGAAGGCAGCACCGTCACCGTCAAGGCCAACGGCGGCAAAGTCATGATCGACAAAGCGCACGTCACCAAGACCGACATCGCCGCTGACAATGGCGTGATCCATGTCGTCGACACCGTGCTGATGCCGAAGATGTAAAGCGCTTGGGCGGACCACGCAACGCCAACGCCAACATAACCGTTGGCGTTTTTTTTGGCTGTAGCCGAACACCCACAGGGGACCGACCACCATGATGGACAGCCTGCCCGACCAGTTTCACGCATTGGTAATTGGCGCGTCCGGCACGATCGGCGCGGCCTTTGTCGACCTGCTGCGAGAGTCGCCGCGCTGCGCATCGGTGCAGGGCCTGCACCGGCAGTCGTCCCCGCGCATCGATTTCACCGACGACGACAGCGTCGCAAAGGCGGCGAGAACACTCGCGGCCGGCCCGCGCTACCACCTGATCATCAACGCCGCCGGCATCCTCCATACCGATGCGTTCATGCCGGAGAAACGGCTGGCCGACCTCAATACCATGCAGATGCGCGCGACCTTCGAGACGAACACCTTCGGACCGGCGCTGCTGCTGCGTCACTTCGCGCCGCTGCTCGACGGCGAACGCGCCATCATGGCCATGCTGTCGGCAAAAGTGGGCAGCATCGGCGACAACCGACTGGGCGGCTGGTACAGCTATCGCGCATCGAAGGCGGCGCTCAATATGCTGGTAAAGACGGCCGCCATCGAAGTGGCGCGCAATCAGAAGAACAGCGTGCTGGTCGCGCTGCACCCGGGCACCGTCAGCTCACGCCTGTCACGGCCGTTTCGCGGCGAGGCCATTGGCCGCCCGGCGCGCGACGCTGCCGGCGACATGCTGGGCGTGCTCGATGCGCTGACGCCCGCCGACAGCGGCTCGTTCAGATCGTACGACGGCGCCGAACTGCCCTGGTAGGGTGGCCGCGCCCAGCGCCTAACCAGCGGTGATGCGCTGCGCCAGTGCGCGCCCGCTCAGCCACGCCGCTTCGACGGTGCCGCCATTGAGCCAGTCGCCGCACAACCCCAATCCTTGCGCAGCTTCCCAGATGCAGACGGCGCGGCGCGGCGTGGGCGTGCTGGCGTAGCGCCAGCGGTGCGCGCTCCAGCGTTGCGGCGCCGGCGGGCCCAGTTGCGCAAACGCCGGCAGCAGCAGCGCGGCAACGGCGTCGGCGTCGAGCTCGAGATGCGCTTCGCTCCACGCGGCGCTGGCGTGCAGCAGCCAGCATTCGGCGCCGCCGCGGCCGGGCTTGGCGCTGTCGCGCGCGACCCAGCGCAGCGGGCCGAGATTGACGAAGGCGGCGTCGAAGTCCAGCGCCAGCGGCGCCGCGTACTGCAGCATCATCGACCAGCAGCCTTCCATTGGCGTCGCGGCGGCCAGCGCCGCGTGCTCCGGCGCGATGTCGCGCAACAGCGGCGCGGCCTGCGGCGCCGGCACCGCCAGCACCACCGCGTCATAGTGGCGCTCGAGCGCTGCGCCGCCCGTTGTGTGCAGGCGCCAGCCGGCGTCTTCGCGGCGCACCGCGCTGATCTCCATGCTGGTGTGCAGCACCAGGTTCGATGCAAGCCATGCCGCCGGCGCCGTCATGCGCGGCGCGCCGACAAAGCGCTCGGCGGCGCCGCTGATGCTGCTGCTGGTGCCGTCGGCGTCGAAGCGGCGCACGCGCGGGTGCCACTGCGCAGCCACGCCGGCCCGCTCCCAGTTCGCCACTTCGGCGCGGAACGCCGCGTCGCGCGCGGTGAAGTACTGGGCGCCATGGTCGCACTGCCAGTCATCACCACGCCGGGTGCTCATGCGCCCGGCCGGACCGCGGCTCTTGTCGAATACACTCACGCGAACGCCGGCCTGCTGCAGCGATGCGGCGCACGACAAGCCGGCAATGCCGGCGCCAATCACGGCGACGTGGAGAGAAGTCATGCTGCGTTTTCCTGTTTGATTTGTAACACTCAGCGCCAGCCCTGCAGCCATTGCGCCGGGTCGTTCAGTTCGCGCCATCGCAAGGTCAAGCTGCGCCCCGTCAGCACCGCCTCCATCGTGACCGCATCGACCTGCGTGCCGGGAGCTTCCGGCGCGCTCAATGCGGTGACGATGAAGTGCTTCTCCTTGTTGAGCGGGACGGCCGCGGTCCATTTACTGCGCAGCAGCTTGGCCGGCTGCAGCCGGTGCGGTTGTGCGTGCGCGCTCATGGCGCCCTTACATCCCGGCCGGCAAAGGCAGGCCATCGGCGCGCGCAAGGCGTTCAAGCGCAGACTCGATCAGCACGCGGGCGGCACCGGCGGCATGATTGAGCTGTTCGTGCAGCAGCGCGTCGTCGGCGTTGCGCGACGCGCACTGCTGGCTGTAGCGTTCGAAACTGCCCAGCATCAGCAGGATTTCGGTCAGATGACGCGGGCATTCGCATTCGACGCTGTTTTTCGCGGTGGCCAGCAGCGCCAGCGCCTGCTCGTCGAAGCGCGGCGGCGGCGGCGCGCCCAGTTGCGTGCGCACGGCCTGCAATGGCGCCGACGGCGCCGGCACGGCAGCCAGCGCCGCCTGGCACAGCAGCACGATCTCGGCCACATCGGTGGGCGCGCGCGCGACCAGGCAGCCATGGGCGCGCAGCTGCCGGATGGTCGCGCTGGCGCAAAAGCGGTACAGCACCACGGCGGCGACGCCGAGCTGTTCGCGCAGCGCGGCAATGGCCGGCACCACGCTGTCGTCGAGTTCCGATATTTCGATCAGCAGCACCTCGGCGCCGATGCCTGACAATGCCTGCTGCGCGCTGTGAATGTCGCGGCAATGACCGACGATGTCGAGCGCGAGCATCTCGCGCCCGCCGCCGGCCAGCCGCGGCGCCAGCGCCGGCCCCACCAGCGCCACCCGCAGCGGCATCGATTGCGCGCGAGGCGCCGGCACCACCGCCAGCGCGCCCAACTGCTCGATCGTCAGCTGCGCCAGCGCGCCGATCGGATGGCCCTGGTCGACCAGCTGCTTCATCAGCCGCAGCCGCCGCACCTGCGCGTCGGAATACAAACGCTGCCCGTGGGCGCTGCGGCCGGTATCGGAGATGCCATAGCGGCGCTCCCACACCCGCAACGTTTCGACCGGCAGGCCGGCCAGCCTGGCAGCGACGCCGCTGCGGTATTGCGCCAAGTGGCCGTCAGTGGGCTCGGGAGAGTGTTGAATCATGCTATTGAACCGATTTTGAACCGTGGAGCCACGATTATAGCCCAGGCGGTGTTGCGCACGACATCTCAGCGAGATAAACTTCGGTTCATTCCCAGTTCAATCCAAGAATCGACCCTACCGCGGCATCCGGTCGCCGGCAGGCATCGACGCCACCCTCATCGTTGCTGGTTTCCAACAATGTCTTCTGGTCTGAGTTATTTCGCCAATGCAGTTTAATTGCGCCATAATTGCCTAAACTTCTACACGGACTGTTTTCGATGCGGCATTCGCTTTCACCAGACCTTGACGGCACAGCCGTCGCCGCCGCGGCCAGGCAGCCGGTGAAAGCGACTTCCCGCGTCTCGCGCCTGTGCGAGGTGATGGACCTGATGCTCGACTCGGTGGGCGACCCGCTTGCCCTCGAAAGCCTGGCCGCATCGGCCAGCTATTCGTCATTCCACTTCGACCGCATCTTCCGCGAACTGACCGGGTTTTCGGCCGTCGACTACCAGCGCAAACGGCGATTGCGGCGCGCCGCGCACCTGCTGCGCCACGAGCCCGATGTGGCGGTCGTGCGCATCGCCCAGGATTGCGGCTTCCCGTCGAACGCGGCGTTCGCCAAGGCGTTCAAGCAGCAGTTCGCGATGTCGGCCAAGGCCTGGCGCGACGGCGGCTGGCGCGCCTACATGGACCAGCAAGTGGGGCGCGAGAGCGACGTCAGTTTTTTCGTCGCCGAACCGGACAAGCTTGACGTCATCCTGGCGCCGTACATCGCGCCCGAACCGGGCAGCATCGCCCGGCGCATCGCGGTGCGCTCGCTGCCGGCGGTGACGTTGCGCTACCAGCGCTTCTTCGGCCAGTCCGGCGCCGCGCTGTCGATCGCCTGCAATGGTTTCATCGGCGACCGCGAGAGCATCGACGGCGCGCCCTGCGGCACGCCGTTCTACGGCGTATTCGACGAAGACCCGGGCTTTACCGGCGAGCGCGAATACTGCTACGACTTCGGCGTCACCGGCGTCGAGGTGGCCGACCCGAACCTGGGCATGCGGGTGCTGCCGGCCGGCGACTATGCCACGCTCGACTTCCACGCCGAGTGGCCGCGCTTTCGCTCGATGTACGAGGACTGGCTCGACAAGCAGACCGTCTGGCGCCTCGACAGCACGCGGCCGCACATCCAGGCCGTGCAGCGCGACGCCGCCGGCCAGTGGCAAGGCTGGCTGGCGCTGCCCGTCAAGCGGCGCTAGGCTCGGCCTCGAGGCGCATGAAGCGCGACAGCACCAGCACGGGCACCGCCGCGGCGATCACCCACAGGAAGAAATGCTGGTAGCCGAGCGCCTGCTGGATGTCGCCGCTGACGACCTTGAACAGCACGAAACCGAGCTGCATGAAGCCGGTGCCGAGCGCATAGTGCGCCGTCTGATAGCGCCCGCTGGCGACCACCTGCATGATGAATAAAATTACGCCGACGAAGCCGAACCCGTAGCCGAACATTTCGACGCCGAGCGCCAGCGCGATGACGCCCAGCGATGACGGCTGCGCCACGCTCAGGTAATAGAACACCAGGTTCGGCAGGTTCATCGCCAGGATCAGCCACGGCATCGCGCGGCGCAGGCTGAGCGCCGACGTGAAGTAGCCGCCGCCGATGCTGCCGGCCAGGAAAGCGATGGTGCCGGCGGTGCCGTACACGGCGCCCACTTCGGCGGTCGACAGGCCCAGCCCGCCCACTTCCTTGGCATCGCGCAGGAACAGCGGCCCGATGGTCTGGATCTGCCCTTCCGCCGCGCGGAACAGGATGATGAACAGGATCGCCACCCAGATGCCCCGCTTGGCGAAAAAAGTGCGCATCACGTCGGCCAGCGTGGCGGCCACCCCGCGTGCGCTGGTGCTGCTGCTGGTGCCGCTGCTGGTGCCGCTGGCGCGCTCGCCCGTGGCCGGCAAGGCCCACAGGTGGTACAGCCCCAGCGCGGCCATCGCCGCCCCCAGCAGGCCGAAGATCACCGACCACGCCGGCGCTACGCCGATGCGCGTTTCGAGGTGGCCGGCGAGGATCACCAGGCCGCCGAGCGAGATGAATTTGGCGGCGTTGAAGAACGCGCCCTGCCAGCCGGCGTAGGCAGCCTGCTGGCGCGCCGTCAGGCTGGCGATGTACAAGCCGTCGGCGGCGATGTCGTGGGTGGCCGACGCCAGCGCGACGATGGCGAAAAACGCGATGCCGACGGCGAACCATGCCGGCAGCTGCAACGCCAGCGCGACGCCGGCGAGCGAGGCGCCGCCGACCATCTGGAATGCCACCACCACGCGCTTCTTGCTGCGCGCCAGTTCCAGGAAGGGACTCCACAGCGCCTTGAACACCCACGCCAGGCCGAGCAAGCCGGTCCAGCGCGCGATCTGCTCGTTCGGCACGCCCATGCTCTTGAACATCAGGCCGGCGACCAGCGCGACGGCGTAGAACGGCAAGCCCTGCGCCAGGTACAGGGTCGGCACCCACGCCAGCGGATGGCGCGCGGCCGGCAGCGATACGGCGGCGGCGGGCGGGTTAGTCGTCAAGGTCATCAGCGGCGGCTTCCGAAGTCAGGGTCACGGTGCGGCTCTTGCGGCCGCGCGTATCGAAGGTGGCAATGCGAAAGGCGCCGCCGGCGGCGGCGAGCGGCACCGGCTGCTCGTAGCGCATGCTGCGCGCGGTCGGCTCGCTGCCGTCCACAGTGTAATGCAGCGCCAACCCGGGCAGGGCGACATTGGCGGCGAATGCGGCGCCGGCGATGACCGCGCCCGGCGGCGGCAGCCGGTAGCCGTAGGCCAGCGGCGCGGCATCCAGCCGCGCCAGGTCGCGCTGGCCAAGGCGGTTGGCGAATTCGTTCCATTCCTGATCGACCTGCTGCGCGCGCCGGCGCGGATCGTCGATCGCCTCCCATCCCGGGTCGCTCGCCCAGGCGCGTTCGGCCAGCGCGATCAGCCGAGGCGCGGCCAGGTACTCGATGCGTTCGGCCGAACGGGTGTTCTCGCCCCACAGCTGTCCCTGGATGCCGGCGATATGCGACCTGCCGGGCGAGTCGAGCCGCGTCATGCCGGCCACCGTCTGCGCCGACACCGCCCTGCCCATCGGCTCAGTGCGCGCGGTGGCGCCGACATCGAGCGGACAGAAGGAAAAGGCGTCGCGCGCGCTGACGAAGCCGGCCCAGTAGTAGCCCGGTTCCTCCGGATCCTTGGCGCTGGCCAGGTCGAAATACAGGTTGGCGCAATTGGACAGCACCACGTCGTAGCCGGCGTTGGCCAGCCGGTAGGCGCAATCCTCCTGGCCCCAGCCCCAGGCATTGTTCCACGCATAGGCGTGAAAACCGCCGGCGGCAAAGCGCGGATTGGGCAGCAGGCGTTCGTGCCCATCGACCTTGCGGTGCTCCAGCGCCGTCTCTTCCCAGCCGGCGAACAGCAGGCCATGACGCGCGAGGATGTCGCGGCAGCGGCCGACGAAATCGGCGCGCAGGCTGTCGATGCTGGTCCAGCCCCGTTCGGCCATCAGCGCGCGGCAGCGCGGCGAGCCAAGCCAGACGCCGGCCGGCACTTCGTCGCCACCCATGTGGATCATGCGCAGCGGCGTGCCGGCGGCGCGGAACAAGGCGACCAGTTCGGCGACGACCGTGTCGACGAAGCGGTCGACCGACGGCAGCGCCAGGCAGATGACGTTGTCGTGCCACAGCTGGACTGACTCGTAGCGCGACTCGTCGGCGGCGTCGTCGAGCACGAAGCGCTCGGCGCCGTCGATGTCGCCGAGCGCGCGCAGGCGGTCGTGGCGCGCGCGCATCGCCACCACGGCGGCTCTAGCGTGGCCCGGCAGGTTAAATTCCGGGATCACCTCGATGTGGCGCGCATGCGCATGGCGCAAGATGGCGATGAAGTCGTCGGCGCTGTAGTGGCCGGTGCCGGACGAGCGCTCGACATTGGCGCCCGAGCCGAACGACGGCGGCAGGCAGGCGCGCCCGTCTGCCGCGATGCCGCGCCGGGCGCCGATGTCGGTCAGCTCCGGCAGCGCGGCGACGGCAAAGCGCCAGCCTTCGTCGTCGGTCAGGTGAAAGTGAAAGCGATTGAGCTTGTACAGCGCCATGCAGTCGAGCAGCCGGATGACGGTTTCCTTGCTGGCGAAATGGCGCGCGACGTCGAGCATCATGCCGCGGTAGCCAAAGCGCGGCGCGTCGGCCACCCGGCCGGCCGGCACCGCGCCGCTGCCGTCCGCCAGCAACTGGCGCAGGCTCTGGATGCCATTGAACACGCCGTGCGCGCCGGCGCCGCGAATGCAGATGGCGCTGGCGGCGATGTCGAGCTGATATGCCTCGCTGGCCGGCGAGGCCGCGCCGCGCGCGACGTCGACCACACCGATATCGAGGACGATGTGGGCGACGCCGCCGGCGCCCTGCTCCGGCAGCTGGTCGAGCATCGCGCGCAGCACCGCCGCTTCGCCGGCCAGGCCGTCGGAGAAAACGATCGACGTGCGGCGCGTTAGCGTGCAGGTCTCGGCGCCAAATTCGGCGCGCACCGGCCGCGGCGTGATGCGCCCGACCAGCTCAGGCGCGAGCAGGCGCGCCGGCAGGTTTTCGCGATAGCGGCCGGCGGCATCAGCCAGCGGCTCGCAGTCGTGCACGCCGCGGTGGAGCTGCTCCGGCCGAGCGAACGGCACGATGGACGGGTCGCCCAGGTCGATAGCGTGGGCGCCGCCGGCGGGCTGCAGGTAAAAGCCGAGCGGCGCATCGGTGACGCTGATGGCCCAGAACTGCGCCTGGTAATCAATGACTGCGGTGGCGCCGGCAGGCCAGGCCCGGCCGGCATCGGTCGCGGTCAGGCGAAACAGGTCGCCATTGATATGATCGATGACGTAGCCGGCGGCGACGCTGCCGGCGATGGCCTTGCGGCAGGTGTTGAAATAGATGGCCCAGCCGGCCGCAATCGGTTCGGCTGCGCGGTTGTGCAATGTGAGGCGGGCAGAAAACGCGTTTTCGCGCGCCATGTTCGAGACGCATTCCCAGCTGAGCGCAATCGGCGCGGCGAATGCCTGCGCTGCTGCGTCAGGTCGATCTGTAATCGGCATAGTGTTCCTTCCGGCCTGCCCGGAGTATCGCTTCTGGCGGCCCGCCTGCAAAAAAATGGGCAAGGCCGCATTCAGCCTTGCCCCAAGCACTACTGGAATTCATGACGGAGCGCGCGGCATGCCGCTGCCGCGCGCAGCCGGTCCTACAACTTGGCGCGCAGGCCGAGGTAGAAGGTGCGACCGTTCGAGTAGAACGCGCGCGGCCGGTCCTTGTTCTCCGCGTACATCTTGATGGTCTCGTTGGTCAGGTTGAGCGCATCGAACGTCAAGGTCAGCTGCTCGGTCAACTTGAAGTTGAGCGATGCGGCCAGCGACGGCATGGCATCGACGTGCTGGCTGGCGCCACGGTCCACGCCCGCCTTGTAGGCCGAGCGGTAGCTGTAGGCCAGCCGCGCCGAGAAGCGCTCGTTCTCGAAGTAGCCGGTCAGGTTGTAGGTGTTCCTCGAAGAGTTCAGCAGTTCGCCGCCATCGTCGAGCTTGCCGTCGGCGTAGGTGTAGTTCGCCAGCACGCCGAAGTTGGTCGCTATCGGCTGCTGGTAGCTCAGCTCCACGCCCTTGTTCTTGCCACTGGTGTTGTACGGCGACGTGATCTGGTACACGGTCTGCACGCCGCGCTTGTTGTTGTAGTAGGTTCCGGTCGACGTGCCCTGGGCGACGATCGAATTCAGGTCCATGTAGAACAGGCCGGCCGACAGCAGCGCCTTCGGTGCGAAGTACCATTCGGCCGACAGGTCGAAGTTGGTCGAGCGGACCGGATCGAGGTTGACGTTGCCGCCGCTGCCGCTCAAGGCATCGTCGTTGAGCGAGACCGAGCCGCCCAGCGCGCTGTAGTCGGGACGCGAGATCGTCTTGGCCAGCGCGGTACGCACCACCAGGTCGGGACGCACGTCGAACTTCAGGTTGGCGCTTGGCAGGTAGTCGCGGTAAGTGCGCTCGAACGTGGTCGGCGTGTAGGCGCCGAAAGCCGAACCGGTGATCGGCGCCGGGCCGCCGGCCAGGTTGACGATCGTGGTCTGGCGCGTCTGGATGGCGCGCACGCCGACGTTGCCGCGCCAGCCGTCGCCGGAGAAGTCCGCCATGCCGTAGACGGCCGAGGTCTTTTCCTTGACCTTGAATTCGTCGGTCCAGTTGTGGCGCAAAGTGAAGTCGAGCAGGCGGTTGCCTGGTACCGCACCCCATGCGCCGAGCGCCGCGCCGTCGTACTTGAAGTAGTTCGACGACAGCCCGCCGCCCAGGTTGGAGGCGAAGTCGGACGGATACATCTGGCCGGTCCAGGCCGGACCTGGATTGCTGAAGCCGACCGGTCCCGGACGCGTTTCGAGCGGGTGCTCCGCAGTGCGCTGGTGATCGGTGAAGCGTGCGCCGAACTTGATCGACTCGACCATCGAATCGCGCATGCGCCAGGCGCCGTCGATCTGGCCGTACTTTTCCCTGTCGACCGATTGCGCTTCGCCGCCACCGGCCCACGCTGTCGATCCCGGCGTCGTGGTGGTGCCGCCCGGGTAGCTCACCGACGCCGGCGACATGCCGTTGAGCGCATACGTCATGCCGCCGTTGACGTTGTTCTGGTAGTAGACGTCGTCGCGGTCGTAGCCGATGCCGTAGGTCTTGCCGATCTTGCCGGTGAAGGTCAGGTCGGAGGTCGCGCGCAACTTGCCATTCAGGTCCAGGTACCACGATTCGCCGCCGGCGCCGGGACGATAGATGTTATCGACTTCGCCCGAATTGACCGGGAACGAGGCCGACACCAGCGTGTTGTTGCGAACGACCGCGTTGGTTGGAATCTGGTTCGAGCCGTTGATCGAATTGGCCGGTGCGGCGAGCCAGTTGGTGTTCTGGTGCGGTGCCTCGAGCTTCGAATAGAAGCCATTGAGGTCGATGCTGACGTCGGGCGACAGGCGCGCTTCGAGGTCGAAGGCGCCGCCGGTGCGCTTCTTGGTCTGTTCGAACAGGCTGGCGCCGATAAAGGTCGGCACCGCGACGCCGGCCAGCGACGGGTTGGCAATCGCTGCCGCGCTGGTGGCGCTGATCTGCGAGTAGCCGAGGATTTCCTGGCCATCGCGCCGCACGGCCGACTTCTCGGAGAATGCCTGGAACAGCGCGCCGGCCGTATTGGCCGGGTTCTTCCATGCGAACAGCGCCGACAATTGCGGTTCGGTTTTCTTCGACAGGTCGTTGTAGTTGGCCTGCACCGAGCCTTCGACGGTGAGCGATTTGCGCAGGTCGAGCGGACGGCGCGTGATCACGTTGATGGCGCCGGAGACGCCGCCTTCGACCAGGTCGGCGGTCGCGCTTTTCTGCACCACGACCGAGCCGACAAGCTCGGACGGCAGCAGCGAAAAGCTGCTGGAGCGGCCGACGCTGCCGCCGAATTGATTAAGGACGAACCAGTCGCCGGTGCTGATGGCGTGGCCGTTGAACAGGGTTTGCTGCAGGCTCGGGCTGGTGCCGCGCAGGCTGACGCGGTCGTTCTCGCCGAAGCCGCCTTCGCCGCCGGCGGACGACTGGGTATTCACGCCAGGCAGGCGCTGGATCGCGTCGGCCACGTTCTTGTCGGGCATCTTGCCGATGTCTTCGGCGGTGACCACGTCGACCACCGCGTCGGCATCGCGCTTCTGGCGCAGCGACTGTTCGAGCGCGGCGCGCACGCCGGTGACGACCACCGCCTGGATCGGCTCGGCCGGCGCGCCGGCGCTCTGCTGCGCCTGGGCCTGGCCTCCCATCATCAACACTGCTACTGCGGCCGCGATCGCGGTGCGGGTGTACTGTTGCCGTGCCATCATCTCGTTCATTGCTCCCCCAAAACTGTTGTGGTAGCCGGTGCCGCCAGCGAGGCGCGGTGCCGACCGATTCGATTTTTTTGCATTCCAGTCTTGATCCGGCGGACGCTCGGGCGTCTCTCTCCTTAGGCTTGAACGGATTGTGTCCGCAACGTGACACGCATGTTTGTCAAATCTTGCTAAGGCGCGAAGCTGTGTCATATTTTCGACAACGCGCCGAGATGCATACGTGGCGGGGCCGGCCGGCAAGGCCAGCGCTGCAGCGAAGTGGGAGAACGCGTGTTTCAGTTGCGACTGTCTACACCTTGGTCAGCGCCGTCGCCTTGTGCGCCGCTTCCGCGCCGGTCTCGTCGCTGACGACCAGGTACTCCGGATTGTCCGGCGACGCGGCGACGTGATGTCCCTTGATCGTCACCGGCGCGGTCAGCTTTTTCTTGATCGTGCCCTGCACTATGCCTTGCGGCGAATGCCATTGCACTTTGTCGCCAACGTTGAATGCATCTTTCATGACGGGCCCCTTTGAATGTGAAGCCGGGCGTGCCTACCGATGCTTTCCCGGCGCCGACGATTCATACACCAGCATCGCCGCAGCCAAATCTTCGAGCGCGGTGCCGACCGACTTGAAGACTGTGCGCACCTCGCTGCCTTGCCGGCCGCACGCCTCGCCGCGGCACAGCGATTCGAGCGTGCCGGCGACATCATTGGCGCCAAACACGCCGCGCGACATCGGCCCCAGCAAGTCACCCGATTTCTGCAGCGCCTCGACCGTGTCGACATACAAACGGCTGCCGGCAAAGCAGGCGTCGTCGGCTTCGCGCATCTGAGGCGTGAAGCCGCCGATCAGGTCGAGGTGGCTGCCGGCGCATAGCCATTCGCCGCGTATGACCGGCTCGGTCGCCAGCGTTGCGCACGACACCACGTCGGCACGGCGTACCGCTTGCTCCAGGTCGGCGTTCGCGGCGACGGCGCATCCCGCCACGTCCAGCTCGCCGGCCATGCGGCGCGCGGCATCGTGGCTGCGGCTCCAGACCGTGATGTCGTCGATCGGCAGCATGGCGCGGTAAGCGTGCGGCAGCAGGCTGGCGACGCGCCCCGACCCGACCACCAGCAGGCGGCGCGCATCGGGCCGCGCCAGGTAGCGCGCCGCCAGTGCCGACGCGGCCGCGGTGCGGCGCGACGTGATCTCGTTGCCGTCCATCTGCGCCAGCGGCTCGCCGGTCGCCGCGCTGTACAGGGTGTAGGTGGAAAACAGGCCCGGCAGGCCGCGCGCGGCGTTGCCCGGAAAAATATTGACGGTCTTGATGCCCATGTACTTGCCGTGCCAGGCCGGCATGATGAGCACCGTGCCGCCATCGCCACTGCCGTCGCTGACCTTGTGCACATGGCGCGGCGGCACCTCGCAGCCGCTGACGAATAATCGTTCGATCGCGTCGATCAGGGCATCGAATGGCAGCGCCTGCCGCGTACTGGCACTATCAAATATTTTCATTGGTCATTTGCAAAAGTTGCTAGAGGTTGGACGTGTGCGCCCAAGAAGGCGAACAAGCTACTATAGCGAAATTAATAATGTGAAGGAACCCGCATGAAAACACGCTTGATCGCGCCACTGTTGGTGGTGTTGAGTTTGAACGCCGGCGCCGCCGATGCCCCGAACGCCGCCGCTGCCAGGCCGCTCGCCACCATCGCTTCGCTCGATGTGCCGCGCTACATGGGGACCTGGTACGAAATCGCCAAGTTCCCGAATCGCTTCCAGAGAAAGTGCACCGGCTTTACCAAGGCGACCTATTCGACGCTGGCCGACGGCACGCTGCAAGTGGTGAACCGCTGCCGCACCGACAAGGGCGAGACCGATGAAGCGATCGGCGCCGCGCGCCAGATGGGCGGGCCGACGTCGCCCAAGCTGAAGGTACGCTTCGCGCCGGCGTTCCTGTCGTTCCTGCCGATGGTGTGGGGCGATTACTGGGTGATCGACCTCGATCCTGCCTACCAGCTGGCTGCTGTCAGCGAGGAGAAACGCGAATACCTGTGGATCCTGTCGCGCACGCCGAAGGTCGACAGGGCAAGCTACGACGCACTGGTGGCGCGCCTGGCGGCCCAGGGACTGGATGTGAGCAAGTTGGAAGTGACGAAGCAGGAATAGCGCCAACGCACAATTGGCGCTCTTGCTATCAGCTTAGATCGCTCGACTGTTGCGAGCGATAGCGTCAAGATGTCGCAACCGCGGTAGTGTGCCTTTTAGCGTTTGCAGAAGCAGAAATAGTTTAGGCGAAAAATTTTAGCGGGAATTAACATGAATCTGCAACCCGACATCGCAATTTACTCTCCAGATCAAAAATTGGTATTGGTGGTGGAGATCAAAGGCACACCAAAGTCAGACGATGCGTGGGCGGCTACGCTTCGGCGTAATCTTGTCGCCCACGGCGCGGTTCCTGCTCCGGCCTACTTCTTGCTGGTTGTATCAGACCGGATCTATTTATGGAAAAACGTTTTTTGCGACGATGCAGTGCTTCCATCGTATTCGGAGGACACCCGAACGGTCCTGCACAAATATCTGCCACAAACAAAAAAAACGGACCAACCCGACACGGTTAGTAAAACCGGTCTCGAACTCGCAGTGCGTTCGTGGTTGAGGGATTTGACCGCGAAGGGCGCCAATGTTGACGAAGTTGATCCGGGCAACTGGCTACGTCGATCCGGACTTTACGAAACCATCAGGAGAGGGGAAGTCAGGGACGAGTGCCAGGCGTGATTGCTCGATGTCGCCACGGTAATTCCACTGGATCGCGATGTCTTTCGAAGTGCATTACTCGCGCAACAAACCTTAAGGTTGAGTCCTCAAGACGCGATTGTTTATGCATCAGTACACTCGCGGGTTACACACCAACTATCCAGCCCTCAGTGCTTTATCAATAAGAATTCGCGAGATTTCCTTGTTCCTGAAATTGTTAAGCATCTCGAGGCGTTTAATTGCAAACTGATCGGGAAATTTTCCGACGGCCTGAACTATGTGCGAAGCGCGCTGAATCCGGATGTTGAACCAGACGCATAGACTCGAACGGCAATTGCGCTCTCTTGGTTGGGCCGAGCTGTATAAAACAAAAACGCCACCCGAGGGTGGCGTTCTTGTTTCCCAACCGAGTGGTTTAGTCGACGGTTGCACCACTCGACTTGACGACCTTGCCCCACTTGATCGATTCGGCCTGGACGAACTTGCCGAAGTTTTCAGGCGTATCGCCAACAAACTCGGAACCGGTCTCAGCGCGAATCTTCTCGAATTCAGGACCCTTCATGAACTTGACGGTTTCGGCGTTGATCTTGGCGATCACGTCCTTCGGGGTGCCCGCCGGCGCGAACAGGCCGTACCATGCGTACGATTCTAGCGATGGCTGGCCCAGCTCCGCAAAGGTCGGTACGTTCGGCAGCAGTGGCGAGCGCTTGGCGCCGGTCACGGCGATCGGTACGACTTTGCCGCTCTTAATATGCGGCATGATCGCGATCGTGCTGTCGAACATGATCGGAATGTGACCGCCCAGCAGGTCGGCAATTGCCGGCGCCGAACCCTTGTATGGCACGTGAATCATGTCCAGCTTCAAGACGCTGTTGAACAACTCGCCGGTCAGGTGCTGCGGCGTGCCGCTGCCCGACGAACCGAACGAGAACTTGCCCTGCTTCGACTGGACGTGGGCGATCAGCTCTTTGAGGTTCTTGGCCGGCACCGACGGATTTGCCACCAGCACCAGCGGCACGCGCAGCAAGTTGCTGATCGGCGCCAGGTCCTTGAGCGGATCGAACGTCATGTTCTTGTACAGACTAGGATTGATGACGATCGGCGCGCTCGACGTGATCAGCAAGGTCTGGCCGTCCGGCTTGGCGCGGGCAACCGCGGCCGAGCCGATGTTGCCGCCGCCGCCAGCGCGGTTGTCGATGACGAAGGTCTGGCCCACTGTCCCAGTCAGGCTCTTGGCAAACGGACGCGCTGCAATGTCCGACGGGCCACCTGGCGGCCACGGCACAACCACCGTTACCGTCCCGGTAGGCCAGGCTTGCGCGAACGCGCTAACGGACACTACCGATGCTGCGAATGCGCACAGGAGCGATTTGCCTTTGCCAGAAAGAAGTTGCATATTTACATCCTTTTATTGATTGTCGACCGGCGGTCGGTGGACAGAGTTAATTGGCGTGACTTCACGTCACCCGTGCAAAATACACCAGTTTTGCATTCGGCACACCTACTACGCGCACGCGCACGGCGACCGCGCGGCGAAACTGCCCGCGCGGACGCCAGCTCGACGAGCCGTTCCGCCGTTTTCAGACGCTGCGTTTGGTGATCACCACCTCCAGGTATTCCGCCGGCACCACCAGCGATGCCGACCCTGCCGTATTGCAGCGATCCAGCAAGGCATTGATGTCCTGCTCCAGCGCCTGGCCGCCATCGGCACCGGCCGCGACCGCGGCGAAGGCCTTGTACACCGGCCCGTAGTAGTCGCGGAACACTTGCAGCATGTGCGCCGCCGACGCATAGCGGAAATTGAAAAGCTTTCGTTCTACGTGAATGCGATCGGCGGCATCGCCGAACAGCTGGCGCAGATAGTCCTCGGTTCCCCACAACGCGGGCGACTTCAGGCCGGCCGGCGGCGGCACGTGCTTGCCGATGGTCTTGAAAAGCTGGCCGACAAAACCTTCGGGTGTCCAGTTCGCCATGCCGATGCGCCCGCCGGGACGCACCACGCGCAGCATTTCCGCTGCCGCGCGCTGTTGGTCAGGGGTGAACATCACGCCGAAGGTCGACAAGGCGACGTCGAAGCTGCCATCGGGAAATGGCAATGCCTCGGCATCGGCTTCGCGAAAATCGATCTGCAGCCCCTCCGCGGCGGCGCGGGCGCGGCCTTTGTCGAGCAGCGCCGGCACGTAGTCGGTCGACGTTACCTGGGCAAACCGGTGCGCCGCGGCAAGCGTGGCATTGCCGTTGCCGGCGGCGATATCGATGACGCGCTCGCTGGCGCGGATGTCGGCCGCCTCGGCCAGCGATTCGCCAACAATTTGCAGTGTGACGCCGATGATGGCGAAGTCACCGCTGGCCCAGGTGGCCTGCTGGCGTTGTTTGATGGCGGAAAAATCGGGCGCGCCGGCGTCGCGCGACTGTGTTTGTTGCTGGGAAGGTGATGACTGACTTGGCTCGCTCATGACGTCTCCTCTGGGCTGCATCCGGCCGATCCAAACGGAGCTTCCGGCCTTTCAAGTTGGTTCGACAATCTCGTTGGCCGCCAGTTCGCAAAACCGGGCCTAGTTTTTGCTGAACAACAACTGCCACAGGCTGCCGCCACACCGGTCCTGGCCGGTGAGCACAAAGTCGAGGGCATTGGCGTTTTGCAGCGTCAGCGACAGCGCCGAGCGCGCCGCATGCTGGCCGACGATCAGCAGCGCATCGCCCGCCGCCAGGCCGAACGCATCATCGGGCAGCACGAACGAGGCGCCCCGGCGCACGATCATCAGCACCACCACCGGCAGCATCGCCTCCCAGTCGGCGTTGTCGCGCAGCAGCTGGCCGACGCTGATGGCCTGCCGCGCCACGAGTGCCTTGTGCAGCGCCGGCGCGCCGCCCTCGTCGACTTCGACACCCCATACCTCCGGCACCAGGCCTTCGCAGATGCCTTCGAGCCGGCTCGACATCTCCTTGCTGCGGCTTTCGTCGGCGTGGCGCAGTCCGTCGAGGAAGCGCGCCAGCAGCGGCGTCGTCAGCACCGAGATGCATTCCTGCGCGACGATGCGCGTGTGCACCATGCTGAAATCGGCGCGGAACGATTCGAACAGCACGTCGTTGGCGGCCTGGTTCTGGCGCGCCACCACAAAGATGTCCGGATTGAGCTTTCTCGCCATTACCGCGATCGACAGGTTGCCGATGTCGTCGTCGCTGCCGGCGACGATGCCGCACGCGGCCATCACGCCGGCCTGCTCGAGCACGTCCGCTTCATTGCCGAAGCCTTTCAGCGTGCGGCAATCGGGCGGCCCCTCGCCCTCGGGATCGATGACCGTCATCGCGATGCCGGGCAACGCGAGAAAGCGCGCGACCGCCGCGCCGAAGGTGCCGTAGCCGCAGACGATCCAGTGCCCGCGCGGCGGCCGGTGAATTTCCGGCAGCGGCGTTCCGGGCAGGCCGGTGAGGATTTCGATCAGGCGAAAGCGGTCCGGCGCGCTGATTGCCAGCGCCAGGTATTCGGCGAAGCGCTCGAAGGCATTGACGATGTGGTGGGTGCCGAACGAAGCCATGCTGGCGGCCACCCGCGCGCTGCGCACGCGCGCCAGCACGGTGAGCGCCGGGTTGAGCAGGCGCACGTTGATGGCGATGGCCAGGTTCACTTCCTCGTCGCTGGTGATGGCCAGCACGCCGCGGCACATGGGGTGGCGCAGGCCGGCCATCTGCAGGTACGCCGACTGGCGCGCGTCGGCCACCACGACCGGATCGTTGGTGATGTACTCTTCCATCGCCAGCTCTTCGACGCGCAGTTCGTCTTTTTCGAGGATGGCGAAATCGTAGCCCATCAGGTCGAGCGCGCGGCAGATCAGGCTGCCCGTTTCGCCGCATCCGCAGACCAGGTAGAACGGCGCCCGGGCGTGCCGCACGCGCCGTTCAAAGCGGGTCGCCGCCAGCGCCTGCAGGAACGCCTTGTCCTGCAGCAGCGTGAGCACCGTGACGATTGCGTACGACCAGCCGATCACCATCATGTAGATGCACACGCTGGCCCACAGGCGCTGCGCATCCGAGAAAGGCCGCGGTATTTCGCCGAAGCCGATCGACGTGGCGGTGTAGCTGACGAAATAGAACGCGTGAAAAAAACTGAGCGGCGGCGCCGGCGTGCCGTCGTCATGCAGGCCGGGAATGAACGTCAGCACCAGCACGCCGACGGCATAAAACACGATCAGCACTATCAGCGGCGCGCGCATGCGGCGCAGGATCAGGAAGAAAACGCTGTTCACGTCTAGCGCCGCATCATGACTGTCTCGACGATCAGCATGACGAGCGAGACGAGGTTGGCCAGCAGCGCGCCGCCCGACAGCGAGACGACGCTGGCCGTCATCTTGGCCGTCATGCCGGCGCCGGTGATATGGACTGCAAAGGTCCAGACCACCGCAGCGGCGACGAGCTGGATGTCGGCGACCAGGCTGGTCGACAGCAGCACCGCGCCGATCTGCGTGCGGTCGCCGAACTTGAGGATGGTCGCGATGATGTTGACGACGATGGCGGCGAACAGCTCGTAAATATTGTGCAGTTCGGGCCGCGCGATGTCGCCGATGAAAAAGCCGAAGTTGAGCGTCGCGGCAAACACAATGAAAAACGCAAAAATCACTTTTTCGAGGTTCATGAGTTGCCCCTGCTGCGCGCCGCTGGACCGCTGACTTATGTACGACCGGCGAATGGAGCGGCAGTTCGGCCGCTTCGCTTGCGCTAGAATGAGCTGGCAGTTCGATAATCCACCGGTCCTCGCACTTGATCATTCACAGGAGACTTCCATGAAATCAGTCAGCCTTGGTACTGCAGTCCTGTTTGCCCTGTTCACCCAATCCGCCGTCGCCGTCGACGCCCCTGTCAAGAAGGCCGGCGGCGTGCTGGTCGATTCGAGAGGGATGACGGTGTACACCTACGACAACGACGCTGCCAACAGCGGCAAGAGCACCTGTACCGGCGCATGCGCGCAGAACTGGCCGCCGGTCCAGGCCGGCGACGCCAAGCTGGCGGCGCCGTATTCGACCATCACGCGCGACGACGGCAGCAAGCAGCTCGCCTACAAGGGCAAGCCGCTGTACACCTTCGTCAAGGACAAGAAATCCGGCGACAAGACGGGCGACAAGGTGAAGGACGTGTGGCACGTCGTTACCGACTGAGCGGCACCGCCCCGGCGTTAAAGCGTGCAGCGATCGCGACGCTGGGCAAAAAGAAGTCGTTAGCGCCAACGCCACCGGATGGAATTGACCGCCGTGCTAACCTAACTGAAACGCCACCTTTCGGGTGGCGTTTGTGTTTTCGCAGCGTTACTACGCTCTACCACATCAGGTCGTCTGGAATCTGGAACGCCGCATACGGATCGTCAGCTTCCGGCTCGGTGGCGGCCTTCTTGTTCACCCGCACCACCAGCGAAGCGTCGCGCTCGGCGATCTTGTCGGCAATCACCCTCGGCACCAGTTCGGTCACGCCGGCCAGGCACACGATGACCAGGCGTCCCGCCATCAGGTGGCCCTGCACCGCGGCCGACACGTACATGCGCTCGATCTTGCTGCCATGGGTGAAGTTGTAGGCAATGTCGCCATTGCCCTTGCCCTGGCGATTTTTCTGCACCATCTGGGCGATTTGCGCGACGATCGCCTTCTGCGTGGCGGCCGCATCGCGCTGGGCGTTCAGGTCGCGCGCGCGCTCGGCATTCTTGCGCTGCGTCTCGGCGGCGGCCAGCCGCACTTCATCGACACTCTCGGTGCCGGTGCGCCGCTCGACCTTCTTCTGCTTGCTCTTGTCGTGGTTTGCCTGTTTGACCTTGTTCTTGTCGACCAGGCCGGCCTTCAAAAGCTGCTCTTGCAAAGAGACCATATGTACTGCTCCGTAAATTGTCCGCCGGCGGAAATACGCTAGCATAGCAAACATGTCGCCCTTGACCACATCGAAGCTTTGCCAGGCCGCCACGCTCGCCGGCCTTGGCGCTGTCGCCGCCATGCTTGCCTCGTCGGCCGTCCACGCGCAGCAGCGCGACCCGCTGGTTGCCCTCATCAACAGCTACCGCTCGGCGCCCGGCAGCTGTGAGGGCCGCCGCGCCAGTCCCGTGCCGCCGCTGGCGCCGCAGCCTGCATTGTCTCGCGTAAAAGTCACTGCCGGCGCCTTCCTCGACCAGGTGCTGGCGCGCGCCGGCTACCCGGTGGCAAGGGCGGAGGCGATTACCATTGCCGGCGCCGCCGACGCGCGCGACGCGATGGCCATCATCGAGCAAAGATATTGCCGCACCTTGCTGCGCGACGATTTCTCCGCAATCGGCGCCAGCCGCAACGGCGACAGCTGGCTGATCGTGCTGGCGCAGCCGGCGCCGCCCTCGCCTATCCTTCTGCTTGGCGACACGCGCGACGTCGGCAAAGCGATTCTGCGCGAAGTGAACGAGGCGCGCGCCGCCGGGCAAACCTGCGGCGATGCGCAATTTGCCGCCGTAGCGGCGCTGGCGTGGAACAGCGCGCTTGGCGACGCCGCGCTGTCGCACAGCCTCGACATGGCGAGCCAGCACTTCTTCCAGCACAAGGGAAAGGATGGCCGCCTGGTGGGCGAGCGCGCCAGCGCTGCCGGTTACCGATGGCGCCGCGTCGGCGAGAACATCGCGGCGGGCCAGGAGTCGGCCGAAGACGCCGTGGCCGGCTGGCTCTCGAGCCCGGGCCACTGCGCCAACATCATGAACCCCGCGTTTACCGAAATGGGCGCGGCGTACGCTGTCGACACGTCGCGCGACACCCCGCGGGTTTACTGGACCCAGGTGTTCGGCGCGCCGCGCTGACGATACTAGCGGCGGGCGACGCCGCCGTGACGGGCGCACAGACGCGCCTGGCGCCGGACGCCATCGCGGCAGCGCACCAGTTTCGGCCGCGCCTTGGCGGCAGGCTGGGCGCGCTGCTGTTCCCGGACGTCGCGCTTGGCGGCGCCCGGATTGTTCGGCCGTGCGCTGCCCGAATCGAAGTAGACCTGGGCGTGGGCGCTGCTGCCAATCAGCAGTGCAAGCATAAAGATCAGTTTTTTCATTTTTTCCCGCCTGGCTGGTGTTGAGGAACCATTGTCGCATGGTGGTGCTGCAAGTCATCTTTCCGTTGACCCGCCCTGCCGTGCGGCCGTTTCGGACGGTAGAATCAGGCTAAACCTGCATTCAAGGGCGACCAGGAGAACAATATGCGCACTACCAAATTGCCATCCGGCCAGGCTGTACCTGTGCTCGGCCAGGGAACCTGGGGCATGGGCGAGTCGCCCGGCAGCCGCGCCGGCGAGATCGAGGCGCTGCGCTTCGGCATCGACGCCGGCATGAGCGTCGTCGACACCGCCGAGATGTATGGCGATGGCGCCACCGAGGACCTGGTCGGTCAGGCGATCGAGGGCCGCCGCAGCAAGGTCTTGTTGGTCAGTAAGGTACTGCCGCAAAATGCCACGCGTGCCGGCACCATCGCCGCTTGCGAGCGCAGCCTGCGCCGCCTGCAAACCGATCACCTCGACCTGTACCTGCTGCACTGGCGTGGCAGGGTGCCGCTGGCGGAGACGCTCGAAGCGTTCGAGACGCTGATGCGCACCGGAAAAATCCGCTCATGGGGGGTCAGCAACTTCGACACGGCCGACATGACCGAGCTGGTCGGCAAGCACGGCGGACCGGCGGTGCAGACCAACCAGGTGCTGTACAACCTGGCGCGGCGCGGCATCGAATTCGACCTGTTGCCCTGGTGCGAGCAGCGCCAACTTCCGGTGATGGCCTATTCACCGCTCGAGCAGGCCCGTTTGCTGGGCGACCCGGAATTGCGCCGCATCGCCGACGCCTATGCCGTCACGCCGGCGCAGATTGCACTGGCGTGGGCCGTGCGCCACGATGGCGTCATTGCCGTGCCCAAGGCCGGCACGGTCGAGCACGTTCGGCAGAACCTGATGGCGCTCGACATCGCGCTGTCCGACAGCGACCTCGCCGCCCTCGACCGCGCATTCGCGCCGCCGACGTCCAAGCGCCCGCTGGAAATGATCTGACGGGCCGCGCGCGTCCTGCTGGCCGTTCTTATGGCCGGCTCTTGCGCACATGCATGGCGAACCGATTGACGAACGGCCCATCTAAAAATGACCGACGTATGGAGCGCACGACCATGCCGACCACCAAACAGGTGCTGATCGAACGCCAGCTCAGCGAGGTTCAAAACGTTGCCCACGTCGGCATCTGGGAGTACCTGTGCGCATCCGGCAAGCTGATCTGGTCGGACGAGACTTACCGCATCGCCGGTATCGACAGGCAGTACGTCGACGCCAGCATCGACGCCTATATCGCCGCCGTTCATCCTGACGACCGCGGCAAGGTGCTGGCGATGCTGGAACAGGCCCGGCGCGGATCAATCCAGCCAATGCTCGAGCACCGCGTGGTGTGGCCGAACGGCGAAGTGCGCGAGCTCATCATGCGCGGCTATCCGTTCGTCGACCAGGACGGCCAACCCGCCATGGCCGGCACGCTGGCCGACCTGACGGGCGTAAAGCGTTCGAAGGCGGCGCTGCGCGCGCTGTCGCGCAAGCTGGTCACCACGCTCGAGAGCATGACCGACGCCTTCTACATGCTCGACAACGACTGGCGCTTCACCTACCTCAATTCGGAAGCCGAGCGGCTGCTGCAGCAGCGGCGCGACGAGCTGCTAGGCAAGGTGCTGTGGAAAGCGTTTCCCGACCTGATCGGCACCCGCTTCGAGACGCAGTACCGGCAGGCAATGGCGCAGCACCGTCCGGCCGCCTTCGAAGAACTCTACGTGCCTTTCCATGCGTGGAAGGAACTGCGCATCTTTCCGTCGCGCGAGGGCCTGGCGGTGTACTTCACCGACATCTCCGAACGCAAGAGCCTGCAGGAAATCGAGCGGCAGAATGCCGAACGCTTCCGGCTGGTCGCCAACACCACCACCGACATCATCTGGGACTGGGACCTGGCGCAGGACCGCGTCTGGTGGAACGAAGGGATGCGCAATGCATTTGGCTACACGCCCGACCAGATCGACGAGGGCATCGCGATCTGGGCGCGCCGCATCCATCCCGACGAGCGCGCGGGCGTGCTGTCCGGCCTGCTCAAGGCGCGCGACGAGGGCGGCCATGACTGGCACGCCGACTACCGCTTCATGCGCCGCGACGGCGCCTACGTCGACGTGCGCGACCGCTGCATCTTCATTCGCGCCGCCGACGGCAGCGCGCAGCGGGCAATCGGCGCCATGCTCGACGTCACCGCGCAAAAACGGGCCGAAGCCGAGCGTGCCGACGCCGAGGCGCGCAACCGGGTGCAGGCTTCGCTGCTCGACAAGGCGCTCGACGCGATTTCGGCGACCGACATCAACGGCCGCATCACGTACTGGAACAAGGGCGCGCAGCGGCTGTACGGCTGGACGTCGGACGAGGTGATCGGCGCCATCAAGGCCGACCTGATCGTCGCTGACCGCGCGCCGTTCGAGCGTGCCTTCGGCAAGATGCTGCAGCAAGGCGAATGGACCGGCGAACTGCTCAAACGGCGCAAGGATGGCAGCACCGTCTGCGTCGAAGCGCACCTGACCTTGATGCGCGACGACGACGGCGGGCCGCATTCGATGCTGTGCATCGATACCGACATCACCCAGCGCAAGCGGGCCGAACGCGAAATCGAGGACCTGGCGTTTTTCGATCTGCTGACGGCGCTGCCGAACCGCCGTTTGCTGCTCGACCGCATGCGCCACGCGGTCGCCACGTGCCGGCGCACCGGCCGCACCGGCGCAGTGCTGTTTCTCGACCTCGACAACTTCAAGAGCCTGAACGACACGCTCGGCCACGACAAGGGCGACCTGTTGCTGCAGCAGGTGGCGCTGCGGCTGCGCTCGCGCGTGCCGCGCGCCAGCGACACGGTGGCGCGCCACGGCGGCGACGAATTCGTCATCGTGCTGGAGGATTTGTCGGACCAGCCAGCCGAAGCGGCCGCCCAGGCCGAGCGCATCGCCGAAAAGATCCTCGCCGTCTTCGATACGCCGTTCCATCTCGACGGGCACCAGCACCCTACGACGTCGAGCATCGGCGTCGCCTTGTTCACCCGGCATAGCGCCGACGTCGACGAACTGCTCAAGCGGGCCGACTTGGCGATGTACCAGGCCAAGTCGGCCGGCCGCAGCACCATCCGTTTTTACGACCCGCAGATGCAGATCGTCATCAGCGCGCGCGTGCAGCTCGAAGCGGACCTGCGCCACGGCCTCAAGCAGCACGAGTTCGACCTCGTCTATCAGAGCCAGACCGACGGCGCCGGCCATACCACCGGCGCCGAGGCCCTGATCCGCTGGCGCCATCCGCGCCGCCGGCTGGTGATGCCGGCGATGTTCATCCCGCTGGCCGAGGAAACCGGCCTGATTCTGCCGCTGGGCCAATGGGTGCTCGAAACGGCATGCCGCCAGCTGGTTGCCTGGGCGCGCAGTGCCGTCACGGCGCACCTGACGATGGCCGTCAATGTCAGCGCGCACCAGTTCCGCCAGCCCGACTTCGTCCAGATGGTGCAAAGCGTGGTGAGCCGAACCGGCGCCGATCCGGCCAAGCTCAAGCTCGAGCTGACCGAAAGCCTGCTCGTCGCCGACGTCGAACGCACGATCGACAAGATGAACGCGCTGCGGGCGATGGGCATCAGCCTCGCGCTCGACGATTTCGGCACTGGCTATTCATCGTTGTCGTACCTGAAGCGCCTGCCGCTCGACCAGCTGAAGATCGACAAGTCGTTCGTGCGCGACGTGCTCACCGATCCGAGCGACGCGGCCATCGCGCGCACCATCTTGCTGCTGGGCCACACGCTGGGACTCGACGTCATCGCCGAGGGCGTCGAGACCGAGAGCCAGCGCGACTTCCTGGCGCAGAACGGCTGCCTCGCCTACCAGGGATTCTTGTTCAGCCAGCCAGTGCCGGCCGAGCAGTTCTAGCCGTACGGAGCGGCGGTTCTAGGCGTCGAGCGGCGCCAGGATCGCCTGCAAGTCGGCCTGCGTCAATGCCAGCTCGCCGGCGCCGGTGCCGGTCAGCACGGCGTCGGCCAGCCCGGCCTTTTTGCGCTGCAGTTGCTGGATTTTCTCTTCCAGCGTGCCGCGCGCAATCAGTTTGTAGACGAACACCGGCTTGTCCTGGCCGATGCGCCAGGCGCGGTCGGTGGCCTGGTTCTCGGCGGCCGGGTTCCACCACGGATCGTAATGAATCACCGTGTCGGCGGCAGTCAGATTGAGCCCGACGCCGCCCGCCTTCAGGCTGATCAGAAACAGCGGCACCTCGCCTTGCTGGAAGGTGGCCACCTGGCCGGCGCGATCGACGGTGTCGCCGGTCAATAGCGCATACCGGATGTCGCGCTGACGCAGTTCGGCCTCGATCAGCGCCAGCATGCTGGTAAATTGCGAGAACACGAGAATCTTCCTGCCCTCGTCGAGCAAGGTGACGACCATCGCCATCAGTTCGTCGAGCTTGGCCGACGGCGCGTGCCCGGCGGCGCCGGCGCCCTTGACCAGGCGCGGGTCGCAACACACCTGGCGCAACTTGAGCAAGGCGTCGAGGATGATGATCTGGCTGCGCGCCACACCTTTGCTGGCAATGGCCGCGCGCACCTTGCGGTCCATCGCCAGGCGCACCGTCTCGTACAGATCGCGCTGGGCGCCGATCAACTCGACCTCGCGCACCATCTCTGTCTTCGGCGGCAACTCCTTGGCCACCGCGTCCTTGGTGCGGCGCAACAGGAACGGCTTGATCCGCTGCACCAGGAACGCATTGCGGGCGCCATCGCCCAGCTTTTCGATCGGCTTGCGAAAATTCGTGTTGAATGCCTTCTCGTCGCCCAGCAGGCCGGGCATCAGGAAATGAAATTGTGCCCACAGTTCGCCCAGGTGGTTCTGCAGCGGCGTGCCGGTCAGGCACAGCCGGTGCCGAGCGGTCAGCAACGATGCCGTCTGCGCCGCTTTCGAACGGTTGTTCTTGATGTATTGCGATTCGTCGAGGATCAGCAAGTGAAACGCATGCGCGCGCAGCTGCGCCTCGTCGCGCGGCAGCAACGCGTACGTCGTCAGTACCAGGTCGTGCGCGCCGATCTGGTCGAAGCGTTCGCCGCGTTCTGGACCATGCAGCAGCAGCACGCGCAGCCCTGGCGCGAAACGCGCCGCCTCCGCCTGCCAGTTGCCCATCAGGCTGGTCGGCGCCACGACCAGCGCCGGCGCCGTCAGGCGGCCCGCCTCTTTTTCGAGCAGGATGTGGGCGAGCGTCTGAATCGTCTTGCCCAGCCCCATGTCGTCGGCGAGGATGCCGGCCAGGCCGAACTCGCGCAGGAACTGCATCCAGGCCAGGCCGGCGCCCTGGTAGGGGCGCAGGCTGGCCTGCAGGCCCAGCGGGGCCGGCACCGCCTGCACGCCGCCGAAGGTACGCAGTTTTTCGCCCATTGCGCGCAACTGCAGTCCGCCGGTCCAGCGCAGCTGCAGGCTCGCCTCGAGTTCGGCGAGCCGCGCGGCGTCGAGCGTGGGCAGGCGCACGCTGTTGCCGATGTGCTCCTTGAAGAACAGCTCGCCCAATGCAGCCAGAATCGGCTTGACCCGGCCCCACGGCAGCCCCACCCGCGCGCCGTCCGGCAGGCGCGCGAACAGCAGGTCGCCGTCCGGGTAGAGGGCCAGCGCCGCGGCGTCGAAGTCGTGCGGTGCGCTGCGGATCATTTCCAGCAGCACCGGCAGCAGCGATACCTGGCCGCCATCGACGACGATGCCCAGTTCAAGGTCGAACCACGGGCTCGCTTCGGCGCCGTCGTCCACCACCTCGGCGTACCATTCTTCCACCTCGGCCAGGTCGAACGGCTGGCCGGCGCCCTGTTCGACGATCCAGCCGAGTTCGCGCAGCCGCGGCAAGCCTTCGCGCGCAAAACCGAGCCAGTCGTCGACATTGGCCACGCGCAGCACATCGCGCGTCGGTCCGCTGGCAGCGCCGAGAAAGCCGAGCGCGCCCAAGTGCTTCTCGGCCGCCGACTCCAGCGCCGCGTCGCGCGCGATCAGCTCCATCACGGCGCCGGCCGGCCGCAGGATGTCCGCCCCCGTGCCCGCTGGCACGCGCTCGCCGTCGTAGTCGAAACCGAGCAGGACGTAATCGTCCTCGTGCGGCTGGCCGCGTCCGGGTGCCGAACCGTGCCGGCTACCCAATACCAGCACCGGCTGCGGCCGGATATCGCTGCGCGTCACCTGGCGCCGCGCCGGCGGCGCCGGCACCAGCGCGGCCAATCCGCGCGTGGTCAGGTGGCGCCCCAGGCCGGCCGCCTCGCCAGGCGCGAGCGCAGGGGCACTTTCCACCAGTGCCAGCAGGCGTTCAACCGGCATCGCGCGCGCGCCGTCGCCAAGCACCAGCTCGCCGAGCACACCGTCATGCAGGTACATCGGCGGCGTGGTCGGCAAGAGGTAATCGAACGATTCACCATTGTCGAACTGCCAGGCAAGTCGCATGCTGCCGTTGGCGCCATCGCCAGTCCATCCGAGCGCGCCGGCGCGCACCGGTCCGGCGGCGATCCGGGCGATGTCGCCGGCCTTGAAACCGTCGGTCGCCGCGGACCAGCACAAACTATCTGCAGCAAGCACGTGGCGCAGGAAGTGGGCGCCGGATTCATCGCTCGGCGTCGTCTCGGCGACGCCAAAACGACTGTCGGACATGGCAGAGAACAAGCGCACGGTGTGCAGATCGGCCGACTTCAGGTAGGCCGGCGGACTGCTGAGCAATGTATAGAGATCCCGGCCCACGGTGGCCGACACGACGCCGCCGTCGGCGCCGATGCGCGCCCTGCTCAGGTACAGTTTCAGCCTTCCGCGCCTGCTGTCGGGCACCAGCACATACAACAGCCGCTGGGAGACCTTGTGCTTTGTGGCCGCGCTGGCGCCGCCGGTGGCGATTGCGTCCCGCACCGAATCGAGCCAGTATGCCAAGGCAAACGGCAACGGCGGCCCGGCGTCGTGCGCCATTGCCGCGGCGTTGCGTTCGAGCCCGACCAGCAGGGCCGCAACAACGTGTTTGCAATTATGGTCCATAGGGCAACTGCAATTGCCATCGAAATGAATGCCTTGGCGGCGCCGGGCGACGCTGATCGATTGGCGGTAAAGCTGGCCGCCGCTGCCCTTGACCTTGCTTTGGATGCTGACGTCGTCAACGATCACCGACCGCACATGACCATTTTGCGCATAGGATCGGCCGCGGGAGTAGGTGCCGCTGTCGAAGTTGCTGCGAATGTCGTCGAGGGTGTATTGCATGAGTCCGTGATGCGGGCGATGAAGAGCGGTCATTATCGCCGATCGCGCGCCGCCAGGCCGCCGGCGGCTTGCCGACCGCGCGCTTGAAGGCCCCAGGGGGCGCCCCCCCGGGGGTCAGTGCCGGCAAACGTACACGACCTCAGCATTCGCGGTCGGCACGGATCAGCTCGTGTACGATTGCCGGCACTGACCCCGCTGGAGTTTGGGCGGCACGGATCAGCTCGTGTACGATTGCCGGCACTGACCCCGCTGGAGTTAATTGACCAGGCTGGCGTCGCTCGCTCACGCGGGCAGCGCGTCGCGCTCGCGCCGCCAGGCCGCCGGCGGCTTGCCGACCGCGCGCTTGAAGGCGCGCGTAAACGAGGTCTCGGAATCGTAGCCGACGTCGAGCGCCACCGCGGCGATGCTGGCGCGCGTTTCGAGCAGCAGTCGCGCCGCCGCCTGCATGCGCCACTGCGCCAGGTACTGCATCGGCGGCAGCCCGACCAGGTGGACGAAACGTTCGTGCAGCGATGAGCGCGACAGCCCAACGTGGCGCCCGAGCTCCTCGATGCTCCAGGGGCGCGCCGGCTGCTCGTGCATCAGCGCCAGCGCGCGCCCGACAAAGCGGTCGCGCAGCGCGGTGAGCCAGCCGACGCCTTCAGCCGGCAGCATGTCGGTGTAGCGCCGCACCGCATGGACGAACATCATCTCGCTCATCCGCGCCAGCATCGCCTCGGCGCCCGGACGGCCGGCCTGCGACTCGGCCACCGCCTGCTGGGTAAAGCGCGACATCCACGCGTCGTCGTCGCTGGCGCGCAGGTGCAGCAGGTGCAGCAGGTGCGGCAGCGCTTCGATCAGCGGATTGAACGGATGCAGGTCGCAGCCGAGAAAGCCGCACACCACGGTCGCATCGGCATGAAAGCCGGGCGAGGCCGGATTGACCGCGTCGCAGCCTTCGATGGCGATGCGCAGCGGCAGGTGCGCCAGGTCGAGCGTGGCGAACCAGCCGACGTCGGACAGGCCGCGCATGCCCGGCGCGCTGGAGACGACGTGGGCGTCGCCATGCGGGAACATCACGGCGTCGCCGGCGAACAGCTGCACCGACGGCCCGCCCGGAATGCCGGCCCAGCAGCTGCCTTGCGCCACCGCGTGATACTCCATCACGTGTTCGACGCCGTGCATCAGCAGCGGCGCGAGCTCCCGCGACGACGGCGCCTCGGCCGCCCAGTCCTTGCAGCCGCTACGTAGAAGAACATCGCGCCGCGCAGCCGCACGCCGCGCAGCACGTCCGACAGCGTGTCCTGGCTCATCGCTGCCTCCCTGCCGCCGGCCGAGCAACGGCGGACGCGCGGTCAAGCGGCGGCGACGCCCGGTCAATCTTGATCGCCTCAATGTCGCGAGAATGATTCCAAGCGATGCACCTGCAACGCGGCGAGGCTTTTCTCAACATGCGTGTGTCACCCCGGAGAATCTGAAATGGAAGCACGGATTAATCTTACCCGCGGCGCCGAAGTCGATGCGCGCGGCTGCGCCATCTCGGGCGCCTCATCGACGGCGCTGGATGACTTCGAACGCGCACTGGCGCTGTCGCAAAGCTGGCGCGCCGGCGCCGATAACGCACTGCTGCCGGCGCTGCAGGAGGCGCCGCAGTTCGTGATGGCGCATGCGCTGCACGCCTGGCTGAACCTGTCGAGCCGCGACCCATCGAGGGTCGCCGCGGCGCGCCCGATCCTGCTCGGCGCCGTCAGCCTGCCGGCCAACGACCGCGAGCGCATGCACCTGGCGGCGATCGGTGCGGCGCTCGCCGACGACTACGAGCGCGCCCGCCTGATGCTGGTCGACCTGCTGCGCGTGTACCCGCGCGACGTGCTGGCACTGCAGATCGGCCACATGCTCGACTACGCGCTCGGCGACATCGAGCAGCTGATCCAGCGCGTCGCCGCCGTGCTGCCGGCCTGGTCGCGCGAGCTGCCGGGCTACCATGCGGTGCTGTCGATGCGCGCGTTCGGCCTGGTCGAGTCGGGCGAGTACGAGCGCGCCGAGGAAGCGGCCGAAGCGGCGCTGGCGCTCAATCCCGCCGACGCCCGCGCGCACCACGCGATGGCGCACGTGTTCGAGATGAGCGAGCGGCCCGACGCCGGCGTGCGCTGGCTCGGCCGCCACAGTGGCGCATGGGGCAACCAGACGGTGGTGGCGACCCACTGCTGGTGGCACGTCGCCTTGTTCCACCTGGCGCAGGACCGGCACGACCTGGCTTTGAAAATCTACGACCAGCGCATCCGCACCGGCGGCAGCACTGCCATCGCCGACCTGATCGACGCCGCCGCCCTGCTGTGGCGCGTGCTGCTGCGCGGCGGCGACGCCGGCGCGCGCTGGGCCGAACTGGCCGACGCATGGGCGCCGCACCTCGAAGACCGCTTCTGCAGCTTCAACGACCTGCACGCGATGCTGGCATTCGTTGGCGCCGGTGACTGGGACCGCGCGCGCCATCTCGAGCGCGTGCTGGCCGAATGCCAGGCGCGCCAGACGCGCCACGGCGCCACCACGCGCATGCTCGGCCTGCCCGCCTGCCGCGCGCTGATGGCATTCGGCCGCGGCGACGACACGCTGGCGCTGACCTTGCTGGCAAGCCTGCCGGCGCAGGCGCACCGCTTCGGCGGCAGCCACGCACAGCGCGACGTGCTGAACCTGACGATGCTGCAGACCGTGGAACGGCTGCGCCGTCCGCGCCACCGGCCGGTCCACGAGTCGGCGTTGAAGCTGGCCGCCTAGTCGGCGTTGCGGTCGGCCGGCACCCCGAGCGCGGCGAAATGCACCACCCACTGACGCTGGCGGTCGATGCCGATCAGCGCCGCCGCCTCGTCGTCGTAGAAGGCTCCGACCGGGCAGGCGGCCAGGCCGCGCGCCACCGCGCCGAGCAGCCAGCGTTCGCCGACCATCCCCGCTTCGATGAAGCCATGGCGATAGCCGCGCGCGCCGCCGGCCAGCAACGGCTCGCGCTCGACCGACAGCACCAGCACCACCGCGGCGGCGCCGATGACATCCTGCGCCAGCGCCGCCGACTGCGCCGCGGCGGCGAAGTCGCCGCCACGCACGCGCTCAAGCGCATGCGTGTCGAGATAGCGGTACACGCCGGGCGCCAGTCCATCGACCCGGTTGACGACGAGGTGGATGCGCACCGCGTCGGACAACTGCGGCGGCTGCGCCATGTCGGCCAGCAGCGACGACAGCGCGGCCAGCGGCACCGGATCGGCATGGAAGCGGCGCTCGCTGCGGCGCTGGCCGATCACGCGCTTGAGCGGCATGGCCGCCACCGCCGGCGCCGGCAGCGCAACCGATCCGGCGCCGTCCGCCGTCAGCCTGAGCGAGGTGGCCTGGTGCACCGCGCTGGTGATGCCGAGCGCGCCGCCGGGTGCCGGCGATGGCGCGGCGAAGCGGGCGGCCGGCGCCGGCGCGGCGCCGCCACGGCGCAGGGTCATCGCCGCCAGCACGCCCTCCTCGACGCCGTCAACGCCGAGCGCGCGCGCCAGCCGGGCGTCGTCGAAGCGGCTCTCGAGCTGCGCGCGCATGCCGGCGGCGTGGCCGGCGGCGCGCAGGTTCTCCAGCAGGTGGCCGGTGTCGGCGGTGACGTAGCGGTAGGCGCGGTCGCGGTATTTGTAGCCGGTGCGGCGGAAGATGGAAGTGGCGACCAGCAGCGCGTCGGCGTCGTCGGCGCCCGGCGCGCCAGTCACGGCAGGGATAGTCCCGAGCACGTCGAGGCGGTGCTGGTCGGGGTCGTAGTGATAGACGCCGGCCGGCAAGCCGTCGACAGCGCGCGCGATCACGTACAGCTCGTTGGAGAACAGCGCGCCGGACGATGGCGCCGCGCGCAGCGCATTGCCGCCGCGCCGCTCGGTGACACCGGCCGCCATGAACAGGATGTCGCCCAGTTCGGCCAGGCGCAGCGGCTCTGCGCGCGCCGACGCTGCCGGCGCACGCAGCGCCGCGCTCAGGCCAGCGGCGCCGACGCCGCCCGCCGGCAGGGCGACGTGCCGCGCGTTCGGATAGCGCTTGAATGCCGGCGGCGCCGCGCCCCACTCGATGCCGGGGGCGCGCCGGAACACGCTGGCGCGCGATTCGGACGAGAACTCGTGGAAGCGCACCAGCGCGTCGACGGCGCCGCCGTCGGCCGCGGCGCCGGCCACGGGCATCGGCAGCGCTTCGGTGGCGCGCTGCCGCGTACCGAGAAAAAATGCGGCGCCCAGCGCGGCGACGATGGCGAGTACCTTCAGCGCGGGAATGCGGCTGCGCGGGGTGGTGGCTGCGCGCGCTGGGCCGCGCAGCCAGCGCACCACCATCGGCAGGTTGAAGATCAGGTGGATCGATACCAGCAGCACGGTGCAGTAGCCGAACAGGTAGTGCCAGTCGAACACCGGCAGCTGCTGGTTGGCGACCCAGAAGATGCCCAGGCCGGCGGTCGCCAGCAGGTAGGTCACCAGCAGCAGCGAAGTCTGCACGTTGAGCGACTGCCGCGGCGGCAGGCGCCCGCGCGCCGCCGCCACGCCGAGCCAGGCGCCGTACAGCGCCAGCGGCAACAGCACCCACACTATCTTCGGCATCATCGCAAGCGCTCCTCCATACCTGATGGTGACGATTCTACCCGCTTGATTCCGCGATTTTTTTGACTAGACTTGACGTACGCACTAGCGAATTTCGCGTTCACTGAACAATTGCCGCCGGCAGGGGGACATATGAGACAGAGAACACTGGTCGCCGCGGTCGCCGCCGCCGGCGCAGGCGCGCTGGCCACCTTCGCGCCGACCTTGGCCGAGCGGCCCGCCCCTGTCCCGGCCTTCGATCCGCTGTTCACCCAGGGCGCTGCCTGCGCGCCGGCCAGGCCCGGCCGCCCGCCGCTGCTCGACCAGCTGGTGCTGGCGCAGGCCGAGACCAGGCCTTTCACGCCCGGGCGCCAGTTGCCGGCCCCGGCCAGCGAGGGCACGCCGCCGCTGTACCAGGACCTGGGCAAGCTGCACGTGCCGGTCACCACCAGCAGCGCCAAGGCGCAGGCGTATTTCGACCAGGGCATGCGCTTGCTGTTCGCTTTCAACCACGCCGAAGCGGCGCGCGCCTTTCGCGCCGCGCAGCAGTTCGATGCCGGCTGCGCCATGTGCTACTGGGGCGAGGCGCTGGTGCTCGGCCCGAACATCAACGCGCCGATGTTCCCCGCCGCGGCAGCGCCGGCCGCCGCCGCCACGGCCAATGCGCTGGCACGCGCCGGCAATGCAAAGCCGGCCGAACAGGCACTGATCCGCGCCGTCGCCCGGCGCTACCAGGCCGCGCCGCCGGCCGACCGCGCGCCGCTCGACAGGGCCTACGCCGATGCGATGGCCGACGCCGCGCGCGCCTTCCCCAACGACGACACCATCCAGGTGCTGTATGCCGAAGCGCTGATGGACCTGTCGCCGTGGGACTACTGGGAAGCGGGCGGCAGCAAACCGAAGAACCGCACCGCCGACATGGTCGCCGCGCTCGAGCGGGTGCTCGAGCGCCATCCGACCCATCCGGGCGCGGCCCATTACTACATCCACGCGATGGAGGCGTCGACCCACCCGGACAAGGCGCTGCCGGCGGCGCGCGTGCTGGCCGCGCAGATTCCCGGTGCCGGCCACATCGTCCACATGCCGTCGCACATCTACTACCGCATCGGCCTGTACAAGGAGGCGCTCGACTCGAACGTCGCCGCCATCGCCGCCGATGAAAAATACTTCCGCACGTCGGCCAGCGACCCGGTCTACAAGGGTTCCTACTACCCGCACAACATCCATTTCGTCATGGTGTCGGCGCTGATGGGCGGCGACGGCAAGACCGCGCTGGCGTCGGCCGACAAGCTCGACAAGTCGATCGGCGCCGACCTGGTGAAGGAATTCGCGGTGCTGCAGCCGGTCAAGGCGGCGCCGTACTTCTCGCACGTGCAGTTTTCCAGCCCGGACGTGCTGGTCGCGCTGCCCGACCCCGGGCCCGACTTCGTGCTGGTGAAGGCGATGTGGCACTACGCCCGCGCCACCGGCCTGGCGCGCAAGGGCGCGCTGGCCGCGGCCAGCGCGCAAGGGCGCGCTGGCCGCGGCCGGCGCCGAGGTCGACGCGCTCGCCAATATCGAGCGCACCGGCAACTTCAAGGCGCTGACCGACTGGGCGGTGCCGGCGAAGGAAATCGTGCAGACGGCGCGCGCAGTGGCTGCCGGCCGCGTGGCCGACGCCAGGGGCGACCTGCCGGCTGCCATCAAGGCCTACCAGGAAGCGGTGGCGGTGCAGGACGCGCTGCCCTACATCGAGCCGCCCTACTGGTATTACCCGGTGCGCCAGTCGCTCGGTGCGGCGCTGCTGCGCGCCGGCCGGCTCGATGAGGCCGAGCAGGCCTTCCGCGATTCGCTGGCGCGCACGCCGAGCAACGGCTGGGCGCTGCGCGGCCTGGTCGAGGTCTACCGCAAGCGCGGCGACGCCCCGGCACTGGCCGCCACGCGCAAGCGCTTCGCGTTGACCTGGCTCGGCCCGCAAGACGGCCCGGCGCTGTCGCTGCTGTGAACCGCGTGCGCTCCTACATGTCGACCAATGTCTCGAAGCCACCGTAGATCATGCGCTTGCCGTCGAACGGCATCGCCTCAGGCTTCATGAACTCTTCCAGGCGGGGATCCTTCATGACCTTGTCGTTGATGGCGTCACGGTCGGCGCGCGAGGCGTATTCGATCCACGAGAACACGACCACTTCATTCTCTTCGAGCTTGACCGCCTGCGGGAACGAGGTCCACTGGCCGGGCTTGACGTCATCGGCGATGCACTCACGAAAGCTCAGCGCGCCGAACTCCTTCCAGATGGCGCCGCACGTTGTCGACATGCGCTTGTACGCGTCAATCTTGTCCTTTGGTACCGGGGTGATGAAACCGTCGATGTATGACATTTTTCCTCCTGATTGATGGGTTATCGGATCGAGCATCCAGAGTAGCATCCATTAACGGAAAGGCAAGCGAAGTGAGGCGCGATTGCCCGCCACGGCGGTTATGCAATTTGCTTGTCATTACGCCGAATTGGCGGCATGATTGCTTTCAGTTATCGTCGGCATGCGAAACCGGCGAATTATGCATTTCCAACCAGTGGGGATATTCATCATGAAGAAGCTTGTTTTTGCTTGTGTAGCGCTATCGATGTCCGGTTTCGCCCTTGCCCAGCCAGCCGCCGCGCCGGCGGCGCCCGCCGCCAAGACGGCGCAGCAGAGCAAGATGGTCACCTGCAACACCGATGCCACCGGCAAAAAAGGCGACGAGCGCAAGGCATTCATGAAGGAATGCCTGAGCGCGAAGCCTGCCAAGGCGGTGACCGCCCAGCAAACCAAGATGAAAACGTGCAATGCCGACGCCGTCGGTAAAAAGGGCGACGAACGCAAGGCATTCATGAAAACTTGCCTGAGTGCGGCAAAGTAAGCAAGCGTTCAACGTCCGCGATCGCGGGCGCCAATAAAGAGCCAACCCATCCGGTTGACTTTTTATTGGCTAGTTACCGCCATGCCGTGGGCGACGCCGAGTCAATTAACACAAATATACGCGCCGCATTCACGCCACCGCTGCGCTGACCACGCTGGCGCCACCTGCCTGGCCGCCAGTGCCAAGCACCGGCCTGGAAACCGTGCTGTTCAACCGTGTCGCATTCGGCATCAATGGCGGTTTCGTCGCGATGGGCGCGCATGGATACAAGAACGGTCCTCTGCTGCCTAACGACGGCGTCAGCACCTTCTACGCAATGCAGGGCGTATATGGCCCGGACGGCAAGAACTACGCTATCTGGAGTTTCGACTTTTCCTACAACACCCGTGGCTGCAGCACCTGCCAGGTATTCCTCGAAATCGACAAAGACCCGGGCGCCGGCGTTGACTACGTCCGCCTGTTCGACCTGACCACGTTGCCCCAGTACGGCGCCAGCGGCCAGGATGCCTGGAACATGGAAATGACGTTCATCACCGCCGGAATCTACGACTTCAACCCGTTCGGCGCCAGCAGCACGGCGATCCGCCTGGTTGGCGTCAATGGTAACGAGCGCGCCACCTCGGAAATCACCGTCAACGTGCCTGAGCCAGGTTCGATGGCATTGCTGGGCCTGGGCCTGATCAACATGGGTGCGGCCGCGCGTCGTCGCCGTCAGCGCTGATCCGATCGGCAATCCGCCATCTTCAATCAAGCGGCCTTCGGGCCGCTTTTTTTTCGATTATGGCACCTCAAGCCTTGGACATGCCAAGCGCCGATCTCAATATGCTAGAGTGCATTTCCACCCTCGAACGGAATCGCGCGCCATGAAAACGCCCGCCCGCCATGTTCTCGCCGCTGGCCTGGCTCTCGGCGTCGCGCTGTCGGCGCAGGCGCAGCCCGTGCAAAAAGTCCGCACGGCCAACGTTGCGGCAAAGATCAGCTACCTGGCCTTCCTGCCGAAGTCGTACTCCGCCAAGGGCGAGCCGGTTCCGCTGATCATCTTCTTGCACGGCTCCGGCGAGCGCGGCACCGACCTGAACAAGGTGAAGGCGTGGGGTCCGCCGGCAATTGTCGAGAAGGATCCGGCCTTTCCGTTCATGGTGGTGTCGCCGCAGGCGCCGGACGGCGAATGGTGGCACGCCAGGCTGCTCAAGGGCATGATCGATGAGGTACTGGCCAAGTACAACGTCGACCGCAGCCGCGTCTACCTGACCGGCATGTCGATGGGCGGCTACGGCGCCTGGGACCTTGCGATCAACTACCCCAGTTACTTCGCCGCAATCGCGCCGGTGTGCGGCGGCGGCAACACGCTGCGCATCGGCCAGCTGAAGGACGTGCCGACGTGGGTGTTTCACGGCAAGAAAGATCAGTCGGTGCCCGAACTTGAATCGGCGCGCATGGTGGCCGCGCTGAAGGCTGCCGGCGGCGACGTCACCTACACCATGCTGGCCGACGGCGGTCACGCCGACGCTTGGCTCCATGCTTACGGCGACGCCGGCCTGTTCGACTGGTTCCTGCAGCACCGCAAGCACTAAGAGCGCCGTTCTTCGCTCATGCGGACGCAATCTGCGGAGGCGAGGAAGACGCCCGCTCGCATCCATTCGTGCAGCCGACACCAGGACGTCATGCCGCAGCCGCAGCCGAGCTCACGCGGCTGGTACTCCCAAGGAATCCCGGTCTTGAGAACAGCATTTGGCTCGTATGGAATGATCGCTTGTGGCGGCGCCTGCTTATCTTTTCGATAAAAGATGCCGCGTGAGCAACAGGATGACCGCACTTCCGGCCAGCCACACCAACATGAACCAGAGATAGCGAATGGCGAGCGGATCCAGTGCTGGCGTTGGTATGCCAGATAGGTTACCTGTGATGCCAGCATTGGAAAGCGCCCACGTAAGGCACATGGCCATCAAGATGTATGACGCCAGCGCTCCAATTCCAATGAACGACCAAAAATGTGGAAGCAAATCACGCCACAGGTATGCGAAAACCCCTACCGTTAGTGCTGGGCCAATGAGACCGAAGGGTACTACAAAACTGAACAGGTTCATCGGGGGAGAACTCCAACAAGCTTATTGGTGCGGGGTCGTGGGGGTCGAGTTCCGATCCTGGCCGATAACGGTCCTTCGTACAGCTCAGTGTACGGCGCTTGTTACTTAAAAGGCAAGTAGGGTTTTGTCAGGCGCTCTAAGGCGCGGCGCGCCGCAGCGCGGCAAACTCGACGCCAAGCGCCGCCTGCGCCGCCAGCGTGCCGAGCCGGCCGTACAGCGACAAGATGTTGCTCTTGTCGTCGGGATAAACGCGGTTCGACAGGAACACGTAGAAGGTGCCCGAGCGCGGATCGATCCACAGGATGCAGCCGGTAAAGCCGGTGTGACCGAAACTGCCAATCGGGAACAGCTCGCCGCGCGGGCGCGCGAACGGCGAATCGATGTCCATGCCCATGCCGCGCAACTGCGCTAGCCCAGGCGGCGACTGCACCGTCGTCATCAGGCGCACGCTGTCGGCGCTGAGGATGCGCGTGCCGTCCAGCTCGCCTCCGGCGAGCAACATGCGCGCAAAGCGGGCGACGTCGCCGGCGCTGGTGAACACGCCGGCCGAGCCGGCCACGCCGCGCATGCGCCGCGCGGTCGGGTCGTGCACCACGCCTTGCAGCACGCCGGCGGCGCCGCGCTGGGTCGGCGCGATGGCGGCGGCGTCGATCCGCGCCAGCGGCAGGTAGCCGGTCTGGTGCATCCTCAGCGGCGTAAAGATATGGCGCTGCGCAAACTCGTCGAGCGGCATGCCGGACACGCGCTGCACCAGATTGCCGAGCAGGATGTAGTTGACGTCCGAATAGCGGAACGCGGCGCCCGGCGCGTCCGTCACCCGCCGCGCGCACGCCAGCTCTTGGGCGGCGGCCGTGCCTTCCCAGGCCGGCAGCGCCGGCAGCCCGGCGGGCAAGCCGGAGTTGTGGGTCAGCAGGTGGCGCACCGTCATGCCGTCCTTGCCGTTGCCGCCGCATTCGGGGAAGTAGCGCGCGAGCGGCGCTTCGAGGTCGAGCTTGCCGGCTTCGGCCAGCAGCAGCACCGACGGCGCCGTCGCCAGCACCTTGGTCAGCGAGGCGGCGTCGAACACGGTGGCGGGTGCGACCGCGGCGGCGCCGTCGTCATAGCTGAGGCGGCCGTAGGCGCGCTGGTATCGTTCGCCGTTGCGCTCGAGGTGGAACACCGCACCCGGCATGCCGCGCGTGGCGACCACCGCGCCGATCGCGCGGTCGATGTCGGCAAGGCGGGCACGGTCGAGCTGCGTGGCGGGCGCCGGCGATAGCGGCGCGCAACCTGCCGACAACATGGCCAGAATAGCGCCGGCGATCATCAACACGCGCCGGGCCGAGAACATCGGTATAGGCATCGCCGCTTTCACTCGCCGCTGGCGGCCAGGTCGCGCGCGATGGCGGCCAGGCGCCGCACTTCGGCCGTCGCCGCCGCCAGCGACTCGTTGCGCGCCGCCAGCTCTTCGGCCGGCATCGATGTGATGGCGTCGAACATCGCGTCGCGTTGCAGCGCGAACGTGCCGAGCACGTGCATCAGCGCGGTGAACGCGATGCGGTCTCCCTCTGCCGCCGGCAGCGCGGAAAAGTTGGCCTGCGCCTGGCGCACGTTGGCGGCCAGCTCGGCGTGGTCGGCGCCGCCCTGTCCCATCGTCTCGAGCATGTCGGCCAGCGCCGCTTCCAGGCGCGCGGTGCCGTAGATGAAGCGGCCGATCTCGTTGTAGTCGGGGGCGGCGTCGGCCGGGTCGTCCAGTGCGTCGGTGGTCATGGTGGTGGCGGTAGGGAGAAAGGCGCACAGCATACACCGGTTCCCGTCCGTGCCAGCCATTGATCAATTGCAACTTGAACAAGCGCTGTGTTAAATTTCTTGCCTCCCTTTTCCCGCTCACCCGCCATGACCCGATCCCTGATTTTCTGTGCCTGCCTGCTGTTGTCGGCCTGTGCCAGCCAGCCCACGCTGACCACCCGCACCGTCAACTCCGGCGCCGAGCGCGCTCCCGAGCAGCTCGCCGTCGTGTTCGAGAAAGCCGACCTGGCACTGCGCATCGATCCGGCCAGCCGCACCATCCGCGGCGACGCCACCTTGACGTTCCAGGCGTTGTCGCCGCTGGGCCGCATCGTGCTCGACCTCGACAACCACCTGCCGATCGACTCGGTGGCGGTCGACGGCCAGCTGCTGCCGGCCAGCGCCTACAGCAATCCCGACGGCCGCCTGGCGATTACGCTGCCGCGCCAGTTGGCCGCCGGCGCGCGCGTCGCCGTGCGGGTGCGCTACCACGGCGCGCCGCACGTGGCAAAAATGGCGCCGTGGGATGGCGGCTTCGTCTGGTCCAGCACGCCGGACGGCCAGCCGTGGATCGCCAGCGCGGTGCAGGGCGAAGGCTGCGACCTGTTCTGGCCGTGCATCGACCATCCGATGGGGAAAGCCAAACTGATCGACCAGCACATCGCCGTGCCGGCGCCGCTGGTGGCGGCCGGCGCCGGCATCGCCCTCGGCATGGACGAAGCCGACGGCTGGCGCACCTGGCACTGGCGCGCGAAGAACCCGAGCACCTACGGCATTTCGGTCAACGTCGGGCCGTACAAGCTGCTGTCGGACGAGTACCGCAGCCGCTTCGGCAACACCATCCCGCTGCGCTTCTGGCACTTGCCGCAAAGCGAAGCGCAGGCGCGCGAGCTGATGAAGGAGTTCGCGCTGATGCTCGACTTCTTCGAGAGCACGCTCGGCCCCTACCCGTTCGGCGACGAAAAGATGGGCGTCGTCGAAACGCCGCACAAGGGCATGGAGCACCAGACCATCAACGCCTACGGCAACAAGTATGCCAAGACCATGTACGGCTACGACGACTTGCTGCAGCACGAATTCGCCCACGAATGGTTCGGCAACCAGGTCACCAACATGGACTGGGACGACATGTGGCTGCACGAGGGACTGGGCAGCTACATGCAGCCGCTCTACCTGCAGTACCTGCGCGGCGACCAGGAGTATTTCTCCAGCCTGATGAAGCTGCGCTCGACCATCGTCAACAAGGCCGCCATGGTGTCGGGCAAGCCGCACGTCGTCGAGGATGTCTACGACATCAAGCGCGGCGGGCCTGGCCAGGATATCTACGTCAAGGGTGCGCTGGTGATGCATTCGCTGCGCGCGCTGGTCGGCGACGACGTGTTTTTCCGCGCCGTGCGCAAGCTGGTATACGGCACCGAGCAGCCGGCGCCCGGCGCCATGACGCCGCGCTACGCCACCACGCGCGAATTCATCGGCTTCGTCAACCAGGCCAGCGGGCGCGACCTGGGCTGGTTCTTCGACGTCTACCTGTACCAGGCCGAGCTGCCCGAGCTGCTGGCCGAAACGGCCGACGGCCAACTGAAATTGCGCTGGAAAACGAAAGACGACAAGCCATTTCCGATGCCGGTCGACGTGCGCATCGGCGCCGCCGTGCAGACGGTGGCGATGACCGCCGGCAGCGCCAGCATCTCGCTGCCGGCCGGCGCTACCTGGACGCTCGATCCGCACTCGAAGCTGCTGCGCCGCGCCAAGCACATCGAGGAGTTCCAGGAATACGAGAAGGCGCAGAAGAAAAAGAAGGCTGGGTGACCGCTCGGTAAGTTTAGCTACGCACTTCTGCTTCGCACTTCACCGATCTGCATCGGCGCCGGTACTGCCGGCAAAGAACGGTGAATCGCCGCGGCCGCATCGGCGCTGAGGCTGGCGGCCAGCAGCCTGACGGGCGCGGCCAGCGCCACGGTGCTGCGCAGCGCCAGCAGCAGCGTGCGCTCGGCCCATTCATCGTCAAGCGTGATCAGCTTCAGGCCCATCGAGCGCACATGCGGCTCGGCTGCCAGGTACGGCAGCAGGCCGATGCCCAGGCCCACCATCACCATTCGGCAGACGGCGTCGAAGCTGCGCACCTGGATGCTCAGCTTGAGCGGCTTTTCAAGGCGGCGGCATTCCGCATGCAAGCGCTCGGCAAGCGACGTCGCTTCCGACAGGCTGACAAATTCATAGTCCAGTGCATCGGCCAGCGGCAGGCTGTCGTGGATCGCCAATGGGTGGTCCTTGGCAACGATCAGCACCAGCTGGTCCTGGCGATACTTGAACACTTCGATGTCGGCCACCGCGGTGCGGTCGGCGAAGATGCCGACATCGGCGCGGTTTTCGCGCACCGCCGCCACCACGTCGCCGCTGTTGCGCTCTTCCAGGCTGATGCGGATGCCCGGATGGTCGCGCCGGAACCGGCTCAGGTCGTCGGGAAGGAACTGGGTGATGGCGGACGTGTTGGCCCAGATACGCACGTGTCCCCTGGTGCCGGCGGCATAGTCGGACAGCGCGCCCGACATCTTGTCGACCTCCTGCAAAATCCCCAGCGAATGCTGGAAACAGGCGTGGCCGGCTTCGGTCAGGGTGACGCCATTGGCGTGGCGGTAAAGCAACCTGGTTCCCAGATGCGCTTCCAGGTCCGACACGCGCTTGCTGGCGGAGGCGACGGCAAGGTTCGACTGCTGGGCGCCGCGGGTGATACTGCCGCTGCGCGCAATTTCAATGAACAGCTTGAGGGTGACCAGATCGAACCGGGCATAGTTCACCGCCTATCTCCTTTACGCACCGTTTCGTCGGCAAGAGTTTCATTCTGCCATATGCGCAAGGCGGCCCCGGCTCAGCCCACTACACCCCTCGCTCTCAAGGCGGCAATCTCCGCCGCGGACAGGCCGGCATCGCTCAATACCTGCTCCGTGTGTTCGCCCAGGGCCGGCGCGCGCTGGCGAATGGCGCCGGGATTGCCCGACAGTTTCGGCATCACGCCCGGCACCTCGACTTCCAGTCCGTCCGCGCTGCGCACTTTTTCAATGACGCCGCGCGCCCGGTAATGCGGATCGTCGGCGATATCCTTGGCGGAATAGATCCGCCCTGAAGGGACGTCGACCGCCTTCAGGCCTGCCAGCGCCTCCTCGATCGATACAGACCTGGTCCAGGCTTCAATCGCAGCATCGAGTTCATCGGCGCGGCCGGCGCGCCCGTCGTTCCTTGCCAGCCCGGGGTCGTCGGCCAGGTCGGTACGGCCGATCAATACCATCAGGCGCTTGAAGATCGAGTCGCCGTTGCCGGCGATCAGGACGTAATCGCCATCCTTGCAGCGGTAGGCGTTCGATGGTGCAATGCCGGGCAAGGCGCCGCCGGCCGGCTCGCGGATCGCGCCGAACGCCGAATACTCCGGCAGCAGGCTCTCGGTCATGTTGAACACCGACTCGTACAGCGCGACGTCGATCATCTGGCCGGCGCCGCCCTTGGCATCGCGCTGATACAGCGCCAGCATGATGCCGAGCGCGCCGTGCAAGCCTGCCAGCGTATCGCCCAGCGACACTCCGGCGCGCACCGGCGCCCGCCCCGGCTCGCCAGTGATGTAGCGCAAGCCGCCCATTGCCTCGGCGATTGCGGCAAAGCCTGGCTCATCGCGCTTCGGCCCATCCTGGCCGTAGCCGGAAACGCGCAACATGATCAGCCGAGGATTGGCGCGATGCAATTCCTCCCAGCCCATCCCCCACTTTTCCATGGTGCCGGGCCGGAAATTCTCGATCAGCACATCGGCCGACAGTGCCAGCGTGCGCGCCAGTTGCCGCCCTTCGTCGGTGCGCAAGTCGATGCACACCGACTGCTTGTTGCGCGACTGCGCCTGCCACCAGACCGATGTGCCGTTGTGCAGCATGCGCCATTTGCGCAAGGGGTCGCCGTCCCCCGGCGTTTCGACCTTGATTACTTCGGCGCCGAAGTCGGCCAGCGTCTTGGCGGCGAAGGGCCCGGCGATCAGCTGGCCGAGCTCCAGAATCCGTATGCCCGCGAGAATTTGATTATTCATAAGTAGAAGGTGGTATCGACATCGAAAGGTTCCCCCGGCCAGTGTGACCGCAAGCGGTCGGCAAGCGAAATATTTTATTTGACGCTGCATGCTTCGTGGACCGCGAAGCCTTCGTCGATTGCGAAGGCAAGGGAGTCGATAATACGAAGGCCGGCTCGTCATTTAACCGGTAGATTTGCTCAGTTCACATGCTTCGCCCCGAGCCCGCCGCAGTGCGGGCCGCCTTCACACAATCAAAGGAGACTGACGATGTTCCGCAAACTTGCCTGCAGCATGCTGCTGCTCACCTCCGCGGCGGCATTTGCCCAAGCGCTGCCATCCCGGCCGATTACCCTGATCGTGCCGAACCCGCCAGGCGGCGTGGTCGACACCGCGGCGCGCGTGGTCGGCCAGTCGCTTGGGCAGATACTCAAGCATACGGTGGTCGTCGACAACCGCCCTGGCGGCAGCGGCAATATCGCCTACCAGATGGTTGCCCGCTCCGCGCCGGACGGCGCCACCCTGCTGGTGTCGTACTCGGCGTATCACACCGCCAATCCGGCGTTGATGCCGCAACTGCCCTGGGACCCGATCAAGGACTTCACGCCGGTGGCGCTGCTGGTCGCCGCCACCAACGTCGTCGCCGTGCACCCTTCGCTGCCTGTCAACACGCTGGCCGAACTGATCGCCTACCTGAAGAAGAATCCCGGCAAGGTCAACTATGCTTCGCAGGGCAATGGCTCGCTGTCGCATATCGGCACCGAATTGTTCAAGCAGCAGACCGGCACCGACATGGTGCACGTGCCGTACAAGGGTTCGGGCCAGGCGATCGCCGACGTGCTGGCAGGACAGGTGCAAGTGTTCATCACCACGCCGCCGTCGGTGATGCAGCACGTGCAGTCGGGCAAGCTGAAGGCGCTGGCGATTGCCGGCAAGAGCCGTCATCCGATGATGCCGACGATTCCGACCACGGCCGAAGCGGGCCTGCCCGACTTCATGCTCGAGGCGTGGGTCGCACTGTTCGCCCCGGCCGGCACGCCGCCGGCATTGGTCGAGCAACTGAGCAATGGTGTCAAGATCGCGCTCGAGACGCCGGAAGCGAAGAAGCAGGCCGCCGCACAGGGCGTCGAAGTGCGTTACCTGAATCCGGTCGCGCTGGGCGGCTTGCTGAACAAGGAGCTCGGCTACTGGCGCACCGTGATCAAGAAGGCCAACATCACGCTCGATTGATTGCGCCGGCGCGCGACGCGCGCCAGATCGGCATAGGGGACGGCCCGAAGGCCGCTCCCCTGCCACACCACCCGGCATGCGGGTCCGCACCGGGCGGTTGGAACGGTTGACGTCATGGCACCGAACCCGGCGCGCCATGCCTGCGTTCATCTGTGTTCAACCCGGTCGATCGAGTTCTTCACTGTCGTGGAAACCATCGGCTTCACCTTGGTCTCCTGTTGACGAGCCCCGT
>NZ_PDOC01000017.1 GCF_002760655.1 Massilia eurypsychrophila
GCCACCCCAGCCGCCGACGGCGATGCCGCCGTCACCACCGCCGGCGCCGGCAGCCTTGCCGCTGCCGCCGGCGCCGCCGCGGCCACCGGCGCCGCCATCGCCGCCGCGGCCGGAGCGGGCGTTGCTGGCATTGCCGCCATCACCGCCGTTGCCGCCATAGCCGTCGCCGCCGGCGGCGTCGCCGTTGCTGGCATAGCCGAGGTTGAGTGCGTCGCCGCTGGCGCCGCCGCGGCCGCCGTTGGCGCCTTTGGCCGAGCCGCCGTCGCCGCCTTTGCCGTGCGCCGAGCCGCCGACGCCCCGCCCGCCGTAGCCGTTGCCACCGTCGCCGCCCCGGCTACTACCGGTGTTCGCCGCGACGTTGCCGATATTGCCGGTCTGGTTGCCGCTGACTTCGCCGCTGAGGATGCTGGTAGCCGCCGCTGTCGAGGTGTTGAATGAACTGGTGAAGGTGGCCGTCGCGGTGCCGCCGTGGTTGGCCGCCGCGTTGCCATGGCCCTCGGCGTGGGCGTGACCGCGTGTGGTGGTCTCGGTGTTGGTGTTGGTCTCGGTGTTGGTGCTGCTGTCGGTGCTGGTCAGCGTCAACGTCTCGGTGCTGTTGTCCTGAATCGCTTGCGAGTACTCGTTCGCCTTCGGTCCGTCGCCGCTTTGCTCATTGGTTGCCACCGCCACCTGACCGATCAGGCCATCGGCCTTGGCCCCTGTGGCGTTGTTGGTTGGATTTGCGCTGGCAGTTGCGCTGAAAGCGAGCGCGATTGTCGCCGCCAAGATAGTACGTTTCATATGTAGCCCCTTTGGTGGAAAACATCAGTACAAGAAGAAAGTCGGTCAATTTGCCCGGCGTTTGGTCAGGCATCAGGACTACTGCAAAGAAGGTGCCAGCGCCGAGCTGCCGCGCCAGGCCGTTGAAAACAAAGGCAGAAAGCTGGCGCAGCCGGGCGCGGTGGCCATGGCGGCGGCGCTACCGTACCGTTTCTGCGACGGCTGGGATGCAATGTGCATCGCGGCGACGCACGAACAACGCTGCCGCCACCACGCTTTGCCCATCAATTCAGGCGCGCCGCCTGCTTCTTTGTCGCGCCGCAGCATGTCGCAGCGCCGTGACGGCGACAGGCGCGGCAATGCCAGTCAGGGCAGCGCCCGATCCATCGCCGATACAGTCGGGTTCAGGGCTGAATGCCGTGCTTGGCCAGCAAGCGGTACAGCGTCATGCGCGACACGCCCAGGTCGCGCGCGGCGTGGGTGATGTTGCGTCCGGCGCGTTCGAGGCTGGCGCCGATGGCGGCGCGCTCGGCGGCAATGCGCGACGCGTCGAGGCCGGCGCCGGCGGCTGGCGCGCGGCGTGGCGCCAGTCCGAGGTCGTGTGGCCCGATCAGGCGGCCCTCGGACAGTACCATCGCGCGCCGGGTGCGGTTGATCAGCTCGCGCACATTGCCGGGCCAGTGGTGTGCGCGGATGGCCTCCAGCGCGTCGGGGCCGAACCCTTTCAGGCGCGGCGCCTTTTCGGTGGCAAAGGTGCGAAAGAAGTGCTGCGCCAGCATGTCGAGATCGGCCTTGCGCTCACGCAGCGGCGGCACGTCGATCGGCAACACGTTGAGGCGGTAGTACAGGTCTTCGCGGAACAGGCCGTCTTCCACCGCCTGCTGCAGGTTGACGTGCGAGGCGGCAATGACGCGCACATCGACATCGACCGAGCGGGTCGAGCCGACGCGGTAGATGGTCTTTTCCTGCAGAAAGCGCAACAGGTTCGACTGCAGGTCTTTCGGCAGGTCGGCGATCTCGTCGAGGAACACCGTGCCGCCGCTGGCAGACTCGATCAGGCCGGCCTTGTCCTTGGCCGCGCCAGTAAAGGCGCCGCGGGCGTGGCCGAACAGTTCTGACTGGATCAACGCGGGCGGGATGGCGCCGCAGTTGATCGGCACGAACGGGCCGGCGGCCCGCGCCGATTGCGTGTGCACTGCCTGCGCCGTCAGTTCCTTGCCGCTGCCGCTCTCGCCCCAGATCAGCACGGGAGCGTCGGACTGGGCCACCTTGACAATCTGCGCGCGCAGGCGGGCGATGGCGGCGCTGTCGCCGGTCAGCGCGGCCAGTTCCGGCGCGGCGGCGCCGGACGCTGGCGGCGCGCGCAGCAAGGCAAGACCGTGCAGGTGGCCGAGCGCATGGAACAGGTGCAATGGATCGACGGGGCGGGTGTGGAAGTCGGCCAGGTGGGCCGCCACCAGGGCGCGGCAGGCGGACGCTTCCAGCGCCCGCGGCGCCAGCACGCCGACCCATTCGATGTGCCAGTAGTCGCGAAAAAAGCGTGCGGCCACTTCGGCGCCGTCCGGACCGGGCAGGTCGAGCACCACGCCGACCAGATAGACCGGCGTGCGCAGCGCCCGCGCCGCTTCCCGCCAGCTGCTGACGGTGCGCACATCCCACTCTGCCGCCAGGACGGCCGGCGGCGGCGGCGCGCTCGATGCGCCGAGTTCAATGCAGAGTAGTTTTTTCAGCGACATGGGGGATCCGCGCAATGCCTACCCGTGTCCGATCCCCGAAAGCTGAACTTGGTTCGTGCCGTACCATTGATGCAAGTGGCGGGCCTGGCCGGGATTTGCCGTATCCCGTGCCCGCGCAGGCACGTTGCCCGTTACAAGGTGCCGCCGAATTTCCCGGCCTGGTAGTCGTTGATTGCTTCGACGATTTCTTCGCGCGTGTTCATGACGAACGGGCCATGCGCGACGACCGGCTCGCGCAGCGCTTCTGCATGGCCGAACAGCACCAGGGCTCCCGCCTCGCTGGATATTTCCAGCGAGTCGCCCTCGTCGTTGATCTCGACGAGGTTGAAGGCGGAGGCGAGGTCGCCGCCGACCTCGATGGCGCCGCGCACCACATACAGCAACAGCGTGCGCCCACGCAGTTCGGGCACGCGCAGGCTGCCGCCGGCCTGCAGTTCGATGGTGCTCATGAATACGCCGGTGAGCGAATTGACCGGTCCGCTCCGGCCCTGCCACTGACCGGCCACCAGGTTCAGCGTGACGCGGCCGTCGGCCGACCCGATGGCCGGGATGTCGCCGCGCTGCAAGCCGGTGTAGGCGGGCGCCGTCATCTTCAGGCTGCCCGGCAGGTTGACCCACAGCTGCAGTAATTCGAGCGGGCCGCCGTCCTGCAGGAATTCGGCGGGCGACACCTCGGCGTGCACGATGCCGCGTCCGGCGGTCATCCATTGCACGCCGCCCTCGCGGATGATGCTTTCGTGACCGGCGCTGTCCTTGTGGGTGAGCATGCCTTCAACGATAAAGGTGACGGTCTCGAAGCCACGGTGCGGGTGCGGGCCGAACGGCAGCCCATGGTTGTTGGGCGCATAGACCTGCGGGCCGTGGTGATTCAAAAACAGGAAGGGGTCGAGCTGCGCGAGGTGGGGGTTGGGCAACGGACGCTGGGTCAGCAGGTCGCCGATATCGTCGCGCAACGCGGGGTGCAGCCGCTTGATGGTCTTGTCGCTCATGCCGTGATGCTCCATGCCAGTAGTTTGGTGATGAGCATGACAATACAACACTATCGGGCGCCGTGTCGGCGCGCTGGATGGCTGCGCGTCCGCCTCCATCGTGCCGTAACAATCCCGTTTTGTTTTGTAGGTCCTCGCCTACATCGTGTCGACACATTTTTTGAGTCGCGGTTATCGTCAATGGTGCTCTCCGTCGGGGCGCGCAAGGCGAGGCGCAAATCGATCGGACACCAATGGTTACATGGCCTTGTTGAGTGGAAAGGACCTCGATGACGGCCGGCCAAAGCGCGCAAATCCGCATGCTAGGATTGTGCTCCTCGCCACGTCCGATTCGGTCACCACGCTACGACATGCCTACGCACATTCTCGAAACGACGAAGCCAGATGGCCGCGCGCTGACACCGTACAGTTCTCAGCGGATCGCGCCGGAAGCGCCGGCGCCTGGCCCGTTTTCCGAACCAGCTAGCCTGGAGGGCGCGGCATGAATGGCGCTCCGGATCACCGCGCGGCCGAGGTGGCCGCCAAGCTGGCGCTGGCGCGCGGCTGGCTCGACGACAGTGGCGCTTGCGCCTTGCGGCTGCGCGGCGTCGACTGGTTCGCCTGGATCACCGCAGGTGGCAGCGGCGCCCTGGCGCTGGCCGGCGCGACGGGCATAGCCGAAGTGCTGGTAACTGCCGGCGACGCCTGCATCCTGACCGACGAAGTCGAGGCCGAGCGGCTGCGCACCGAAGAAGTGCCGCCCGGTTTTTCATTCCACGTCACGCCGTGGTCCGACACCGAGTGGCGCGATCAGTTCGTGGCAGGCGCGGCGGAAGGCGCGCCGGTTGTCAGCGACCGTCCCGCCGCCGGAGAACAGCCGTTGCCGCAGCTTGCCCGCCAGCAGCGCCTGCGGCTCTCGCCCGATGAGCAGCAGCGCTACCGGGCGCTTGGCGCCGACGCCGCGCTGGCGATGAGCGAAGCGATGCGCGCCGCTCGGCCCGGCTGGACCGAGTATGCGCTGGCCGGCGAAGGCGCGCGCGCCCTGTGGCGGCGTGGCATCGATCCGGCGCTGGTGATGGCGGCTGGGGCGCGGCGCCTGGCGCACCACCGGCATCCGACGGCGTCGGCCGAACCGCTCGGCGAACGGGCGATGCTGGCATTCGGCGCCCGTCGCCACGGTCTGTACGCCAACCTGACCGGCTTCGTCACCTTCGGCGCGGCGCCCGTTGCGCAGGCCGAGCTGATGACGGTGGAGGCGACCGCGCTGGCCACCTGCGCGCCCGGCAACTCGCTGGCGACCGTCTATCACGCGCTGCTGCAGGCCTACCGGCATGCCGGCCACGACGATGCGTTGCGCGCCGAGCCGCACGGCGGCGTCGCCGGCTACCAGGCGCACGAAGTCGTCGCCACCGCCAGCAGTGCGCTGCAGCTGGAGGCGGGCATGGCCGTGGCGTTCAATCCCGCATTGCAAGGCATCAGGCTGGAAGACACGTTCCTGATCGGCCAGCACGGGCTGGAAAACCTGATGCTCGATCCGGCCTGGCCGGCGGCGCTGGTGCAGGGGCGTAGCCGCCCGCTGTGGCTGGAGGCGGCGTGCTGACGCTGGCGACGTTTTTCGGCGGCCCGCCCGAGGTGCACGCGTCGGCGCCGGGGCGGGTCAACCTGCTCGGCGAGCACACCGACTATAACGACGGCTTCATGCTGCCGGTGGCAACGCCGCAACTGACCGAAGTGGCGATGAGCATCAGCGAGGACGCGCTGTTCCATGTGTATTCGGCCACGCTCGACGAGGGCGTCGAGTACGCCGCCGACGCGCATCCGCCGGCCGGATTTGCCCGCTACATCGACGGCTGCATCCGCTTGATGGAGGCGGCCGGCGTGGCGGTGCCGCCGCTGCGCGTGTATGTCAGCACCGACCTGCCGGTCGGCGCCGGCCTGTCGAGCAGCGCCGCGCTGGAGGTGGCAACGTTGCGGGCGTTGCGCAGTCTGCTCGCGTTCGAGCTCGACGACGTCGCCCTGGCGCGCATTGCCCAGCGCGCCGAGATCGAGTATGCCGAAGTGAACTGCGGCATCATGGACCAGATGGCGGCCAGCCTGGCCGACCAGCGCCACATGCTGTTCATCGACGCCCGCACCCTCGCGTACCGCCTGCAGCCGCTGCCGCCAGGCAGCGAGCTGATCGTCATCGACTCGGGCGTGCCGCGCACCCTCGCGGCCAGCCGCTACAACGAGCGGCGCGCCGAGTGCGAGCAGGCGGCGCGCCTGCTCGGCGTGGCTGCCCTGCGCGACGTCGCCGATCCGGCCGAGGTCGACACGTTGCCGGCGCCGTTGCGCCAGCGCGCGCGCCATGTCGTCGGCGAAAACCTGCGCGTGCTCGAGGCGGCCGCCGGCGTGTCGGCGCCGCGCTTCGGCCAACTGATGGATGCCTCGCACGCCAGCTTGCGCGACGACTACGAAGTATCGATCGACGCGCTCGACGAACTGGCCGCGGCGCTGCGCGCGCTGCCGGACGTCTACGGCGCGCGCCTGACCGGCGCCGGCTTTGGCGGCGCCTGCGTCGCGCTCGGGCGCGAAGGCCGCGCGGCGGTGGCGGCGCATGCGGCGCTGGCGCTCTACAACTCTGCCGGCAGGCAGGGCCGCATCCTGATCCCGCTGCCGGCGCAACTGGAGCCTTCACCATGAATCAATTCGAATATCCGCGGCCCCAGCTGGTGCGCGACCATTGGATCAGCCTGAACGGGCCATGGCGCTTCATGTACGACGACGAGCGCCGCTGCCAGATGCCGACCTGCGTCGACGGCTGGACCCACGAGATCGTGGTGCCGTTCGCACCGGAAACGAAGGCCAGCGGCATCGGCGACACCGGCTTTCATTCGGTCTGCTGGTACCAGCGCGATTTTACGTTGCAGCCGGGCAGCGGACGCACGATCCTGCACTTCGGTGCGATCGACTACAGCGCCCGGGTGTGGGTCAACGATCACCTGGTGGCCGAACACGAAGGCGGCCACACGCCGATCCACGCCGACATCACTGCCGTCATGAACGGCAACGGCGCGCAGGTCGTCACCGTGATGGTCGAGGACGATCCGCACGACCTGGCCAAGCCGCGCGGCAAGCAGGACTGGCTGCTCGAGCCGCACTCGATCTGGTATCCGCGCACCACCGGCATCTGGCAGCCGGTCTGGCTCGAACAGGTGGCTTCGACCTACATCAACGTGCTGCGCTGGACGCCGATTTTCGAAACCTACGAGATCGGCTGCGAAGTGTTCGTCATCGGTGAAATCGAAGAAGACCTGTTTGTCGAAGTGAAAATCTGGCATGGCGACGAGTTGCTGGCGGACGACCACTACAAGCTGCTCGGCCACGAAGCGAACCGCAAGATTGCGCTATCGGACCCTGGCATCGACGATTCGCGCAACGAGCTGCTGTGGAGCCCCGAACGGCCGACCCTGCTCGAAGCCGAGCTCACCTTATATCACGGCAATAAAGTGCTCGATCGCGTGACGTCGTACACGGCGATGCGTTCGGTGGCGATCAACCGCGACCGCTTCATGCTCAACGGTCGCGCCTATCCGTTGCGCCTGGTGCTCGACCAGGGTTACTGGCCGGACAGCCTGATGACGGCGCCGTCCGACGCGGCGCTGCGCCGCGACGTCGAGCTGGCCAAGGCGATGGGCTTTAACGGCGTGCGCAAACACCAGAAGATCGAAGATCCGCGCTACCTGTACTGGGCCGACAAGCTGGGCCTGCTGGTATGGGAAGAAATGCCCTCGCCGTACCGCTTCAGCCCGAAGGCGATCAGCCGCATCGTCAAGGAATGGACCGAGGCGCTCGAGCGCGACTTCAGCCACCCGTGCGTGATTGTTTGGGTGCCGTTCAACGAATCGTGGGGCGTGCCGAACCTGACGTTGACGCAGGCCCACCGCAACGCGGTCGAGGCGCTGTACCACCTGACGCGCACGCTCGACGCCACCCGACCGGTGATCGGCAATGACGGCTGGGAAGCGTCGGCCACCGACATTCTCGGCATTCACGACTACGACTGCGATCCGGACCGGCTGGCCGCCCGCTATGCCGTCAGCGACCCGGTGCGCACCTTGTTCGACCAGCGCCGGCCAGGCGGACGCATCCTGACGCTGGATGGCTTCCCGCACCGCGGCCAGCCAATTGTGCTGACCGAATTTGGCGGCATTGCGTTCGATCCGCAAATTAGCGGCACGGCCACGTGGGGGTATTCGCGCGCCCACACGGCGGAGAGCTTCCTCGAGCTGTACCGCGACCTGCTGTTCGCCGTCAACAACACCTTCATGTTCAGCGGTTTTTGCTACACCCAGTTTGCCGACACGTTCCAGGAAGCGAACGGCTTGCTGTGCGCCGACCGCACGCCGAAGGTGCCGCTCGAGCAGATTTACGCGGCCACCCGCGCCGTCAAATTTCTACACACAGGGGAGGGACCGGGACCCGGCGGCGCCTGAGCCGCCCGGCGGCGGCCGCTGGCCGCGGGTCCCTTGCAGCAAGTCATATTCTTCAGATCACGCGACGCCCGCAAGGGGCGAAAAGGAGCAAGCATGAACACGATCGTCGTTTTTTGTCACCTGCGCTGGGACTTCGTCTACCAACGGCCGCAACAGTTACTGACGCGGCTGGCGCGACATTACCGCATCTTGTTCGTCGAGGAGCCGGTGTTCGACGACGCCGCGCCCTTCATGGAACAGACCAGTCCGGCCCCGAACGTGACCGTCTGCCGCGCCCATACGCCGATCCTGGCCTGCGGCTTCCACGACGATCAGATCCCGCTGCTGCAGCCGCTGCTCGCGGACCTGGTACCGCCCGGCGAGCAACCGATCGCCTGGTTCTACACACCGATGGCGCTGCCGCTGCTGCAACAACTGCAGGCGAGCCTGGTGGTGTACGACTGCATGGATGAACTGGCGGCATTCAAGAATCCGCCGAAGCAATTGCTGCAGCGCGAAAGCGCGCTGCTGAACCTTGCCGACCTGGTGTTCGCCGGCGGCCCCAGCCTGTACGAGGCCAAGCGCGAGCGCCATGCCAATGCCCACTGCTTTCCAAGCAGTGTCGACGTCGGCCATTTCGGCCAGGCGCTGGCGCGCGAGACGAGCCATCCGGCGCAGCAACATATCGCCCATCCGCGGCTCGGCTTCTATGGCGTCATCGATGAACGTTTCGATGCCACGCTGACCGCGGCGCTGGCCGATGCCCACCCGGAGTGGCAGATCGTGCTGGTCGGCCCGGTGCTCAAAGTCGATCCCGGCAGCCTGCCGGGCAGGCCGAACATCCATTACCTGGGCCAGCAGCCGTACCAGGCGCTGCCGCAGCTGCTGGCCGGCTGGGACGTCTGCCTGTTGCCGTTTGCGCTGAACGAGGCGACCCGGTTCATCAGCCCGACCAAGGTGCTGGAATACATGGCCGCTGAATTGCCGAGCGTGAGCACGCCGATAGCCGACGTCGTCGAGCCATATGGCCACGTCGTCGCGATCGCCGACGGCGCCGCCGAATTCATCGCCGCCTGCGAAGCGGCGCTGGCGATGACGCTCGAACAGCGCGAGGCGAAACGGGCATCCATGCGCGCCATTGTCGCCAGCACGTCGTGGGATGTGACGGCCGCGGCCATGCGTGAATTGTTGATCAGCACGGCGCCCCGTCAGGCGCCGGCGCGCTTCCCGGCGCGCGGCGCAAACGGCGCCGACGCCACCGTCGCTGCCGCATCGCCGAAAGTCAATCCCTTGCGCTCCCAGGGTGGCGCGCAAAACGTGCGCACCGTCATCGTCGGCGCCGGGCCGACCGGCCTGTCCGCGGCCTACCACTTGCGCGAAGACGCTGTACTGCTCGACAAGAATGCCAACGTCGGCGGCTGGTGCCGGTCGATCGACGACCACGGCTTTACGTTCGACCACGCCGGCCACATCATGTTCTCGAACGACCAGTACGTCCTCAAGCTGTATCAGACTTTGCTGGGCGATAACTTGCACTGGCAGGACCGTGAAGCCTGGATCTACAGCAAGCAGGTGTACACGCGCTATCCGTTCCAGGGCGCCTTGTACGGCTTGCCTCCGAAGGTGATCAGTGAATGCATCGTCGGCGCCGTTGAAGCGCGCTTCGGCGCGCTCGAATCTGTCGGCGCCGCCGCCGGCACGGCAGCGCCGGTCAAGCCGATCGACGATTGCTGCGCCGACGGCACCGCCTGTGTGGCGAACACGACCGCGAACACGACCGCGAACACGACCGCGATCGCCCCGCGCAAACGCGACACGCAGAACTTCGAGGAATTCATCTACAAGATATGGGGCAAGGGCATCGCCAAGCACTTTGCGATTCCATACAACCGCAAGCTGTGGACGCTGCCGCTGACGGAAATGGAAACCTCGTGGCTGGGCGGGCGCGTGCCGCTGCCCGACCTCGAACAGATCATCGAAGGCGCGCTTGAGCCGGTGGCCAAGCCGATGGGCCCTAACGCGCGTTTCGGCTACCCGCTGCGCGGCGGCTTTCAGGCGCTGATGGAAGGGTTCTTGCCACACATTAAAGGCAAGCTCGAACTGGGCGCGGAGGCGGCGCAACTGCTGCCGCGCGAACATGTGCTGGTGATGGCCGATGGCAGCCGCTACCGTTACGAACACCTGGTCAGCACGATGCCGTTGCCCGAACTGGTCAAACTGGCCGGCGCCGAAGTGCCGGAAGAGGTGCGCGCCGCCGCGCGTGGCCTGCGTCACCTGTCGGTGCGCTGTGTCAATCTCGGCGTGGCGCGCGAGAACCTGACCGACAAGCACTGGATCTACTACCCGGAAGAGACGATATTTCACCGCATCTTTGTGCAAGGAAATGCCAGCCCGCATTGCAACCCGCCAGGCGGCTTCGGATTGACCTGTGAGATTTCGTATTCGCCGTGGAAGCCGCTGCCGGTCGATGGCCAGGCACTGATCGACCGCTGCATCGAAGATTGCATCAACGTCACGATGCTGCGGCCAGACGACAAGATCATCACCGCCAACATGGTCAACATGCCGTATGCCTATGTCGTCTATGACCACGCACGCGCCGCCAATGTGGAACTGGTGAAGGCCTGGCTGGCCCGCTACGACATCATCCTGGCCGGACGCTACAGCGAGTGGGAATACTACAATTCGGACCATGCATTCTTGGCCGGCAAGAAAGCTGCCGAGACCGTACTGGCGCAACGTGCGGACAGGGCGAAGACGGTCGGTTCGGACTGATGTACGGGGGTGCGACCTGGAGATGCCGGTAATAAATGGCCGCCATGGCTCAAGTCCTGGCCGGTCTGTTGGGAAAGGCTGTTCAGCTCGCGCCAGACACAACGCGCGTCGAGTTCGTGTGAGGACGTGACGCATGTAGCGCTAGCGCCGGCATGACTGTCTTGCGCGAGTCGGGAAAAGCCGACAAGGTCAATCACCGCCCAGCCCAGGTTCGACATCAGTGCGCGTTAGCAAAAGCACCATCAGCACCTTGCCCGGCTGGATGACGTCGCCGCGTTCAGCAAAGCTTGGCAGCACGGTGTCGTGCCGTTTCCCGGCATCGCCGTTCGATACGCGGACGGGCATGGCTCATTGCCACTGCGCTGCGCTGTCGGCGAAGGTGGAGGACCCCTGGCATCCTAAGTTTGGCGACGGCTCGATGAACTTGCGCGCATCGCCCGATCTCCGCTTTAGGGCAAGGCCTCAGTAATGCACCTGCCGCGACCCGGGTGACGCGCTGCGGCGGCCGACGCCATGATCGACGCCGGCCGCATGCCACTGGTGGGAAGCAGATGGCGTGGCCTCGCGTCAGTGGGAGATAGCGCCGTCGCTCATGTTGACCCGGTCGCCCATGCGGTAGGTTGGGGGAGTTGCCTGGGTGACGACCAGGGTCGTGCCATCGTCCATGCGTAACGTGACGCGGTACATTCTGTCTTCGCCCATCGACGATGAGCCGGTGGTGCCGGTGCCGCTACCGCCGACTGCACCCGTGCCGCTTTTGGGCACCGCTTCGATTGCCATTACCATGGCGTTTGGCGCCATCGTGCCTGCAGAAGACGAGCCGGTCGACGGAGTCTGTTGCGACTGACCAGCCGCGCTGCCGCTGGCGGTGCCCGCCATGCCGCCTGCGCCGCCTTCGGTGTCCATGGTGCTGGTCGAGCCAGTGGTGCCGGTGCCCGTAGTGGTGCCCGAGCCGCTGCCGCCGCCAGTACCGCCGGCGCCGCTGGTGCCGCCACTGCCGGTGCTGCTGCCGCTGCCCATGCTGCCGCCACTCCCACTGCCGCTGCCCATGCTGCTGTCGCTGCCACTGCCGCTGGTGCCGCTGCCCATGCTGCTGCTGCCGCTGCCACTGCTGCTGGTGCCGCTACCCGTGGCGCCTGAGCCATCATCCGACATCTTTCCGCGCATGGTGCCGCAGCCTGCCAGCGCCAGTGCCAGCAGGCCCGCCAGTACCACGCTCTGTTGTTTTCGATTCATGATCAACTCCTTATATTGGATGTCTTACAGTGGGTGTGTGCGTGACGTGCCGCTTGCCACGAGGGTAAGAGGGGCTAACCGCGCGTACGTTCGGCGGCACCGGGCAGCACATGACGCAAATCAAACGAAGCTTGTCTCGTTCTGGTTGCTGCCACTGTGTTGCGGCCGAAGTCCGATCGACCTGTTGCCAGGCCCCGGACGCACCGCCGCGATTGTTAGTTCTGAACGCTTCCTGCCCCTGTGCCGGTAGTGCTCTTGGCAGTGGTGCTGCCGGCGCCGGCATCACCGGCGCCGGCGGCCGGAGGCGATCCGGCGCTTGGACTTGCGGCCGGGCTGGTGCCGCTGGTATTTCTCCAGGGGAGATAGCTGCACGCCGCCAGCGAGAACGCCAGCAGGCCCAGGATCACGCTTTGTGTACGCTTCATATTCAACTCCTCGATTGTTGGTGTTTTCCATGTGTGTGCGTGACGATGCCGCGTGCCACTGGAGTAAGAGGGGCGAATTGGCGCGACGTTCCGGCTGAGCGGAGGCAGCGTGAGGCAGATCAAACTGTCGAGTAGTTTGTTTCTGCCCGGTAAGCTCTAGCGCGTGCTTGCCATGTTGGGCAGCACAGCCCACAGCAAGGCGGAAGTGAGGGTCGCGGCGCTGCAGTCGACCAGCCAGTCGCCGATCGATGCGCCGCGATAGGGAAACAGGCTCTGCAGCAGTTCGTCGCCGGCGCCCATCAGTGCAACTGTCAGCACCGCTTTTAGTGCCCGGCTGCGCAGGCTGCCTTCGCTGCCGGTGAAAACCAGCAACGTCAGCCCGGCATAGGCCAGTGAGTGCAACACCACGCCGGTGGCGTAATGGCCGATTTCGGCACGGGCACCGGGAATCGAACCCATCACGAGGATTGCCGCATAGATCAGCAGCGCACAGAAATAACGCAGTTTGCGCAGTTTAGGGTCAAGAACGAGCAGGGAAAAGAGGGCGTGCATCAGGACAACCAGGGCGAAAGCGGCAAGGATAGCATGTCGCTGCGAACGCCCTGGTGGGGCGGACGGCCTGGAGCGGCCGGTTTGGTGATCAGATTGTCAACGCACCGGCGCCGTTGGGATAATGGGCGTCAAAACAGCCGTGGCAGCCGGCGCAGAACAGGTGGGCGCTACGCACGCTACGTTGCCGGAGTACCAGTTTCAAATGGGTTTGGGCACACTTTGGGCAGGATTCGCGGATGCTGCCGCAGGTTGTCAGGTTGATGGGCGTGTCGTCGTCGTCGAGATGATCGATGACGGCGCGCGGATCGAGTTCAGTCAGGATCAGGCGATCTTCATCGCGTGGCTGGCGCCGGCTGTGAACGGCATTGGATCCGCTTGCATGGTTCGATGTTGTTTCAAAGGCGAGAAAGCTCATTCGATAGACTCCCTTTACTTCGAGGTGTTGATAGATAAACCAGTCGGGCGAACTTCATCATAGTAGATGCTGCGCCATGTACAAGCTGTTAATCCTGCTGTGTCTCAAAGCGTGTTGCCGAAAAAAAATGCCCACCGGTTAAGGCGGGCAAACCCAAGATCGGGCCAAGAGAGGGGAAACCGGAGTGGCGTGCCCCCGTTAGAGGAAGACACGCCTGGCTGCGATCACGCATATCGGTTGCGTGTATGCAGATGAAACTAAGTATAGGCAGCACGTGTGACGCGAGCATGACAATGCTCAAACGTGCACGGCTTTGCTGGCGAACGAACTGGGCCCAATTTTGTCGTCGTCGGCGCCGGACAAAAAAAAGCCCGCTGGTGAAAGCGGGCTGAAGACTATTTTCTTGGAGGAGAATAGTGGAGACAAGGCATAGTATGCTGCGGCGCCACATATATGTCCAATTGTCAAATTAGATATCGGACATATAAATGCGTGATAACTACTGTGGATTCACCGCGATGGTGACGTCAATATTGCCGCGCGTTGCGTTCGAGTACGGGCAAACCTGATGTGCCTTGGCGACGACTGCTTCGGCTGCGGCCTGTTCCATGCCAGGGGTGGTCACGGTCAGCGTCACCGCCAGGGCGAAACCGCCGGCCCCATCGGGACCGATGCCGACCTGGGCACCGACGCTGGCCGTCGCCGGCAGCGGGGTCTTCATGGCGCCGCCGACGAGCTTCATCGCCGACAGGAAGCACGCCGCGTAACCGCCAGCGAACAACTGTTCAGGGTTGCTGCCTTCACCGCCGGCGCCGCCAAGTTGCTTGGGGGTCGACAGCGCGACGTCGAGCGCCTTGTCGCTGGAAATGGCGCGGCCGTCGCGGCCTCCGGTAGCGGTAGCTTGTGCGGTGTAGAGAACTTGCATGGTTGACTCCTGGAATGTGGGGGAAGGCAGATGCGACTGCCAATGAAGCTATGGTATCGCGCAATTAAATTGTGCGCAATATATTTATCGCTATCACCGCCATAGGCATTGCCATCGGTTCGTCACATGTTGTCGTCGATCGACTTGAACAAGTCGTCGCGCACCGCCGACAGTTCAGTGCGAAGGCGCCCGAGCGCGGCCGCTTCCTTGCCGCTGGCACACAGCAACTGTTCCGGGATCGGCAGCGCCTTGGCGCGCAGCGCGCGGCCGGCGGGGCTGAGCGAAATGCGCACCTGGCGCTCATCGTGCAGGTCGCGGTTGCGATCGACCAGGCCGTTCGCCTCGAGCCGTTTGAGCAGCGGGGTCAGCGTGCCCGAATCGAGAAACAGGCGGGCGCCGATGTCCTTGACGAGGATGCCGTCCTGCTCCCACAGCACCAGCATCACCAGGTACTGCGGGTATGTCAGGCCGAGGCCGTCGAGCAGCGGCTTGTAGGTGCGCGTGACGGCATGCGAGGCGGAATACAGCGCAAAGCAGAACTGGTTGTCGAGCGCCAGCATTGGCGCCGGCGCCGCCCCCGTTGCGCGATCCTGCTTCGGCGGCTTGGTCATGGCTTCACCGGCACCGTGTAGTTCAGCGCCAGCCGGCCACCGTCGGCGTAGATGGTCTGGCCGGTCATGTACGAAGCGTCGTCGCTGGCGAGGAAGGCGGCGATCGATGCGACCTCTTCCGGCTCGCCGCAGCGTCCCAGCGGAGTGCGCGAGAGGATGGTGTGGCGCGCTTCCGGGCTACCCAGCACCGCTTTCCTGGCCAGCTCGGTGAGGATGGTGCCGGGGCCGATGCCGTTGACGCGGATGCCGTGCGGCGCCAGGCTTAGCGCCATCACCCGGGTCAGCTGGTTGACGCCGCCTTTCGAGACGACGTACGGGACCTGGTTCGGAATCGCCAGTTCGGAATTGACGCTCGACATGTTGATGATGCAGCCGCTTTGCTGCTTGACCATTTCGCGCGCCGCGGCCTGGCCGCACAGGAACATCGATTTCAGGTTGATCCGCAGCACGCGGTCGAAATCGTCTTCGTGGAGGTCGAGAAAATCGGCGGCATGCGTGACGCCGGCGTTGTTGACGAGGATATCGATGCGGCCGAACGCCTGCAAGGTCGCGGCGATCATCGCGTCGACGTCCACTTTCTGGCTGACATCGGCAGCAAAAAATCGTGCCGCGTCACCGATCTGGGCGGCGGCCTGTTCGCCCTCCGGCCTGATGTCGACCAGCATCACGCGCGCGCCCTCGCGCACCAGGCGCTCGGCGCAGGCCAGGCCGATGCCCTGGGTGGCGCCGGTGACAATCGCAACTTTTTCGGCTAGCTTCATGGATCGCTTTCAAACTGTTCGGTAATAGCGAATTTTACCTACAGCCGGCGGCCCATGTGCGGATTTCCTGCAATGCGACTTACATGAGGATCGGTTGGTCGGACAGTTCGTTGGCGCGATCGCCGTTGGCCGGGAAGTGCTGGCGCAACAAGGCGTTGACCTGCTCGACGGCAGCGATGCTGCTGTCGTGGAAGTTTCCGCGAGCGAAGCCTTCGGTCATGGTGCGGCACACCGCCTGCCACGTGGCGCTGTCGATCTTGCGGTTGACGTTGCGGTCCCCCACGATCTCGACCTTGTGCTCGGCCAGGTTCACGTAAATGAGCACGCCGCAGTTGTCCTCGGTATCCCACACGCCGTGCTCGGCAAACAGCGCCAGCGCACGCTGACGCGTGGTGACGTCGTCCCAGATGGCGTCGAACGGCATCGAGGCTTCGACGATCAGGCGCAGTTCGCCGCGATGGGTCAGCTCGCCGGCGGTGATGGCGGCGGCAATGGCCGCCAGTGTTTCCTGCGGAAAGGCGCGGCGTCCATCGGCGGCGCTGGTTTTCCAGTGCCGCAAGGCGCGCGACATGCGTTCGCTGAAGCTGCTCATCACCAATCCCCCGAGGCGCCGCCGCCGTCGAAACTGCCGCCGCCGCCGGAAAAGCCGCCGCCGCCAAAACCGCCGCCGCCGCCACCACGGCTCAGGCTACCGAGTGCGGTGCCGAGGATGAAGCCGGTAGCGCCGCCGCCCCAGCCGCCGCGCGACAGGCGCGAGCGGCGTGGCCGGAAGATCGACATCAGCACGAAGGCGCCAAACAGCAGCAACGGGATCAGGAAAGTGCCGCCCTCCGACTGCGCCTGGCGCTGGCGCTGCTGCTCTGGCGCGGCGGGAAATTGTTCCTGGTTGAGCAGGGTAGCAATGGCACCGATGCCGGCCACCAGGCCGTCGTAGTACTGGTTTTGCTGGAAGTGGGGCGCAATCACATCTTGCAGGATGCGCTTGGACTGGGCGTCGGTCAGCACGCCTTGCACGCCGCGGCCGGCTTCGATGCGCAGGCGCCGCAGCGCCGCCGGATTATCCTTGGCCACCAGCAGCAGCACGCCATCGTCGACGCCTTTGCGGCCGAGCTTCCAGGCATCGGCGACGCGGATGCTGTACTGCTCGATCTGCTCGGGCTCGGTCGACTTGACCAGCAGCACGGCGATCTGGCTGCCGGTCTTGGCTTCGTAATCGGTCAGCACCGCCTCGAGCTTGTCGCGCTCGCCGGGCCCCAGCATGCCGGCCTGGTCCGTCACATGGCCGGTCAGCGCCGGCACCGCGGCCAGCTGGGCGCGGGCGGCGCCGCCGCACAGCAGCGACAGCGCCAGCACGGCGGCCCACAGAAAGCGCAACCTCGTCATCATCTTACTTGCCGAAATTGACGGTCGGCGCGGTCGAGATCGCCTTTTCGTTTTCCACCGTAAACGATGGCTTGACCTTGTAGCCGAAAATCATCGCCGTCAGGTTGTTCGGGAAGCTGCGCGTGAGCACGTTATATTCCTGCACCGACGCGATGTAGCGCTGGCGCGCGACGGTAATGCGGTTCTCGGTGCCTTCAAGCTGCGACTGCAGGTCGCGAAAACTGGCGTCGGCTTTCAGGTTAGGATAGTTTTCGGTCACCACGAGCAGGCGCGACAGTGCGCTCGACAGTTCACCTTGCACCTGCTGGAATTTGGCGAACGCGGCCGGGTCGTTCAGCACTTCGGGCGTGACCTGCATGCTGGTGGCGGCGGCGCGCGCCTTGGTCACCGCTTCGAGCGTGTCCTTTTCGTGCGAGGCGTAGCCCTTGACGGTGTTGACCAGGTTGGGGATCAGGTCGGCGCGGCGCTGGTACTGGTTGACCACTTCGCTCCACGCGGCCTTGGTCGCTTCGTCCTTGGACTGGAACTGGTTGTAGCCGCAGCCCGACAGCAGTGCGGACATGAAAGACAGTGTCAGCAGCAGGCGGGTCCAGCGTGCAAATCCGTAATTGGTCATGATGGTCTTTTCCAGGCTAGTTGTCGAATGGATAAAAATATACCCTAAATGATTCGAGTGCGCCTGTTCAATAGTGCAGCGCTCGGGGCCGGCTGGCCGCGGTGGACGCGGTACAATGCTGCGTTTGCAAAAAAATGACGAGGGGCATGCCGTGAATTTCATCAACAAGCTATGCGCCGCGTGGGCCGGCAACAATTCCCTGCTGTGCGTCGGGCTCGACCCGGACCTGGCGCGCTTTCCGGCGCACTTGCAGCAGCGGCCGGACGCCATCGTCGCGTTCTGCAAGGCGATCATCGATGCGACGGCCGACCTGGCGTGCGCGTTCAAGCCGCAGATCGCCTATTTTGCGGCGCTCGGCGCCGAGGCCCAGCTCGAAGAAATCTGCGCCTACCTGCGCCAGCATTATCCGCACATCCCGTTAATTCTTGATGCCAAGCGCGGCGACATCGGCGCCACCGCCAAGCAATATGCGCGCGAAGCGTACGACCGCTACGGCGCCGACGCCGTCACGCTGAGCCCGTACATGGGCTTCGATTCGGTCGAACCGTATATGGAGTGGAGCGGGCGCGGCCAGATCATCCTGTGCCGCACCTCCAACGCCGGCGGCTCCGACCTGCAGTTTCTCAATGTCGACGGCAAGCCGCTGTACCAGCATGTGGCGGCGCTGGTGGCCAACAAGTGGAACAGCAACGGCCAGTGCGCGCTGGTGGTGGGCGCCACGTTTCCCGAGGAACTGGCGCAGGTAAGGGCGATTGTCGGCGACATGCCGGTATTGGTGCCGGGCATCGGCGCCCAGGGCGGCGACATCGAGGCGACCGTCACGGCCGGCAAGACCGGCGCCGGCGCCGGCATGATGATCAGCTCGTCGCGCGCGATCCTGTATGCAACGCCGGCGGCGGGCGAAGACTTCGCCGCCGCCGCCCGCCGCGTCGCACTGGAAACGCGCGACGCCATCAACCTGCACCGCTAGGCTCGACAAAAAGCCAGTGTTGTCGCCGTCGTGGGTAACGCTAGCGCCGGCTCGGCGCGATCGACTCCGCATAATCGTACAACGCGCCAAGGATGTCTTCGGCGCGCTCATCGGCGTTCTCCGACAGCGCGTCGATTTCGCTGAACAGTTGCTCGATGGTGCGCGCGCCGCCGTCGCCGTCGAACAGGCGGGCGGCGCGGTGCTGCTCCCACTGCGTCGACTCGGCCGCACTGAGCGTGTGCGGAAAATTGCGCGCGCGGTAGCGGAACAACAGTTCCGTCAGGCGCTCGTCGTCGAACGCCGGGCGCGCCGTCGCCAGTTTCTCGGGCGTCTCGGCGCGCAGCGACTCGAGCTTGCGGCGATCGTTGTTGCCGACGAAGCCGCCATACAAATCCTCGTCGACATCGGCCGGCGGCGCTGCCGGACGACGGTAGACTTCGGCCCAGATGGCGGCCATGTCCGGTCCGGCCGCGGCAGCCTGGGCGTAAGCGCGGCCTTGATCGAGGTCGATGCCCCAGCGCTCGGCCATGACAGGACTAAGCGTCTTCAGGTTGCCGACCAGCATAGGGGACTTGTTGACGTGCACGCTCTTGATCGGCAGCCGCGTCATCCCTTCGGGCAAGTCGGCGCTGCGGCTGAACAGGCGCAGCCTGATGGTGTCGGCGTCGAGCGCGAACAGTTCGGCCGGATCATGGCTGCAATCCCATACGAGGACTTCGTTTTTGTTGGTCGGATGGGTCGCCAGCGGCCACACCAGTGCCAGGCAGCCGCGCTCGGTTGGGAACATGCCGGACACGTGCAGGAAAGGCTGGCGCGTGGCCGCTTCCAGGTGCAGCCCCATTTCGGAAGAAACCTTGTCCTTCTTGTGCAGTCCGAGGCAGAAATCGAACAGCTTCGGCTGGCGGTCGCGGATCAGGCGCGCCAACGCGATAGTGGCGCGCACATCCGACAGCGCATCGTGGGCGGCCTCGTGCAGCAAGCCGTTGGCGCGTGCCAGGTCTTCCAGCCGGAAACTCGGCTTGCCGTCTTCGCGCCGCGGCCATTCGATGCCTTCCGGACGCAGCGCGTAGGTCATGCGGATGACGTCGAGCAGGTCCCAGCGGCCGCAATTGTTTTGCCATTCGCGCGCATACGGATCGATCAGGTTACGCCAGAACAAGTGGCGGGTGATCTCATCGTCGAAGCGGATGGTGTTGTAGCCGACGCCGATCGTGCCGGGCTGGCTGAACGCTGCTTCGACCGTCTTGGCGAACTGGTGTTCGGGGACGCCCCATTCGAGGCACTGCTGCGGCGTGATGCCAGTAATCAGGCACGACTGCGGATCCGGCAAAAAATCGGGCGCCGGCTGGCAATACAGCATGATCGGGTCGCCGATCTCGTTCAGGTTCGCGTCGGTGCGGATCGCGGCGAACTGGGCGGGCCGGTCGCGACGCGGCACGGCGCCGAAGGTTTCGTAGTCGTGCCAGAGAAAGGTATGGGTCGTCATGTGTGTCAGTCGGTAGGCGCGATCGCGCGGCGGCTCGTATGGTGTCACAAAAACGGCCGGTGCGGCGTCGTTGGCAGCAAGTTTCGGCCAACGGATCAGGGTCGGACGCAGGTCGGACCTCGATGCAGCGCCGTCAACCACCCCTGTTTCCAGAAAACAGGGGTCAGACCCCGTTTTTGTTAGATTTAAGGGATGATTCGCCGATCAAAAAACGGGTCTGACCCCAATTTATTTATAGGGAGACGCGGTCGCGGCCGGCTTCCTTGGCGCGGTACAGCGCGGAATCGGCGGCGGCCAATAGTTGCATCTCGTCCATATCGGCGCCGAGGCAGGCCACGCCGAAGGAGCCCGTCAGCTGCGGCAGCGGCAGGCGCATGTCGTCGAAAATGACGGCTTTGCGCAGGCGCTGGCAGAGCCGCTCGGCTACCATCCGCGCCAGGTTTTCGCTGGTGTCGGGCAGTATCACCAGCATCTCTTCGCCGCCGTAGCGCACCGCATAGTCGGACGGGCGCAGCGCGGCATGGATGACGCCAGCCGCGGCGCGCAACGCGGCGTCGCCGGCCAGGTGGCCATGGGTGTCGTTGAAGCGCTTGAAGTGGTCGAGGTCGATCATGACGAGCGACAAGGGACCCTCGGCGCGCAGCGCAGTCGACACCATCTTCGGCAGCATGTCGTTGAGCCAGGCACGATTGTAGAGACCGGTCAGGCCATCGTTCATCGACAGCTGGCGATAGAATTCGCCCAGCTTCTGGCGCCGCCGCAGCAGCGCGCTGGCGGCGCGGATGCGAAACGACAGCAGCCGCAACAGATTGCGGGCTACGCCATTCGACTTGTCGATCAGCTGCCACACGAGGTCCGCTTCGATCACCAGCAGTTCGGTGTCGTCGACCGCGGTGATGTCGGCCAGGTTGGTCGCTTCGTCCAGCACCGATTGCTCGCCGACACTTTCGCCGCGCAGAATCTTGCTGATGGTGCCGTCGGCAGCCGCCTCGGCCAGCGCGCCGCGCAGCACGATGTACAGACGCGCGCGGAAAGTATCCTGCAGCCGCTTGCCATCGGCGAGGCGAACAATGGCACACTGCGCCAGCGCGGCGGCAATGTGCTGTTCATCTGCATCGCGAAACAGCTGCAGCTCGCCGATGCGGTAGGCGGAGGCCCCGAAGGTGCCGATGTGTTCCACAATAATCCTCAGTTGCGTACTACAAATATAATTCTAATAAGCAATAGCATGATAACGCATTGCCACGCCCACAAGGCACTGGCGCCCGATAAACAACAGTGTTTCAATAGCCGCTACACGCCATACCTGGAGAGTGCATGACCCTGACCGACGCCGTTGGCGCCCGCCACATCCCCGACCCGGCCGCGCGCATTGTCTCGCTGGTGCCGTCGATCACCGAATTGCTGTGCGACCTGGGGCTGGCCGCGCAGGTGGTCGGGCGCACCGGCTTTTGCATCCATCCGGCCGAGACGGTGAAACAAATCGCCAAAGTGGGCGGCACCAAAGATGTCAATATCGACAAGATCCGGCGCCTGGCGCCGACCCACCTGGTCGTCAATATCGACGAGAACGAGAAGCCGACGGTCGAGGCGCTGGCCGAATTCGTGCCGCACATCATCGTGACGCACCCGCTGGCGCCGCGCGACAACCTCGACCTGGCGCGCCTGCTGGGCGGCATATTCGGCGCCAACGCCGCGGCCGACGCCTGGTGCGCGCAATTCGAGGCCGAATACGCGGCCCTGCAGGCGACGCCGAAAGGCGTGCCGCAGACCATGCTGTACTGCATCTGGCAGGATCCGTGGATGGCGGTGTCGCGGGAAACCTATATCGCGCGCATGATGGCCGAGATCGGCTGGAGCGTGCCGCAACTGGACGACGCGGCGCGCTATCCGCGTTTCGAGTGGAGCGATCAATTGGTCGCGCGCATCGACGGCGTGCTGCTGTCGACCGAGCCGTACCGCTTTACCGAAGTGCACGCCGATGCCCTTGAACGCCAGATCGGCAAGCCGGTGCACCTGGTCGATGGAGAACTGATGTCGTGGTACGGCAGCCGTTCGCTGGCAGGCTTGCGCTACCTGCGCCAGATTGCCGACGGCAACCTGCTGACCTAAAAGAAAAGGCGGCCGCGCGGGCCGCCTCATTGCATCCGGCCGCTAGGCAGGGATTATTCGTTGACTTCGTCGAGCGTCTCGTCGGCCAGGGTCGGCGTGCGATGCAGCTGCTTGTCGTGCAGGCGGCCGAGGGCGCTGTCGATGGCGCGCTTGAGCTTGTCGGCGGCGCCGGAGATGGCCATGTGCAAGGTGGCTGCATGGTCGCTGACGGCAATTGGCTGGTAGCCGGTCACGCGCGCTTCGAGCATGCAGCGGTTGCCACCGTCTGCCGACTTCTGGCTGTTCTCGTCACTGAGGTGCACTTCAACGCGGGTAATGTGTTCGCCAAATCGGCCAATCGCAGCGTTTACGACGGACTCGACGTGGTCGTCCAGTCCTTGATGGCGTTCGATGGTCTTGTCGGTATTGATGTTGATTTGCATAAGTCACTCCTGGTTGTTCATCAAGTGCTCGCCCCAACCTCGGGCTTGGTTCACTGATTTATCTTACACCTTCCGCCGATTTGACAACGCTCTGCTGGAACGGCGTCATGACTTGATCGCAGCAAGGTCGGTTGCCTCGAGCGCCTGGCGTCGGGAGAGTGACGGTCATGGCGGGGTATTACACCACATCAAATGCTCGCTGGCGGCGTCGCGCCCCATGACCTCAAATCCCATCGACAGATACAGTTTCCGCGCACGTGGATTGCTGTGGTGCACCGCCAGCGTCAGCGGCACGGCCGCGTTCTGCGCGCACGCTTGCAGTGCACGCAGGACGCGGCTGCCGAGTCCGTGACCACGCGCCGCCGGCAACAGCGCGATGTCGACCAGCCGCAGCGCGGCTGCGCCGGCATCGACGACGATGCGCCCGCACGGCGCGCCGGCCTGTTCTAGCAGCAGGTAGTGTGCGTTCGGAAACGCCTGACGGTAGCCGGCCGCCTGCAAGCGCTGCTGCATGCCGATGATCGACGCCACCAGCGCGGGGTCGGCAGCGGCAGATTGCAAATCGGTGCGGCTCGAGGCGTACAGGCGGGCAAGAAAGTCGGCGTCGGCCGCGCCCGGTGCGCGCACGTGGAGCGGCGCGAGCAGCGCGGCAAGGGCATCAGGCTGCATCGTGTCAAAGCGCCGCTAGGACGCCCGCTCCTTGTCGTGGTGCGGAAAGCGGTCCATGCGCGAGAGCACCGGAAACGCCCATGCCCAGATGCCGGTGACGGTCAGTGTCAACACGCCGCCGAGCGTGATCGCGCGGACCAGCCCGAACCAGCTGGCCGTGATGCCCGATTCAAATTCGCCCAACTCGTTGGAGGCGCCGATGAAGACCGAATTGACGGCGCTGACGCGGCCGCGGATGTCGTCCGGCGTTTCGAATTGCACCAGCAGGTGGCGGATGTAGACGCTGACCATGTCGCCGGCGCCGAGCAGAAACAGCGCCACCAGCGCAACGGCAAAGCTGCTGGTGCTGCCCAGTACCAGCGTGGCGACGCCGAACACGGCGACGCCGCCGAACATGAAGGCGCCGACATGGCGGCGGATCGGCGCCATCGCCAGCACGACCGAACACAGCGCGGCGCCGGCGCCGGGCGCGGTGCGCAGCAGGCCGAGGCCGGTCGGGCCCACCTGCAGCACATCGCGCGCATACGCCGGCAGCAGCGCCGTGACGCCGCCGAACAGCACCGCGAACAGGTCGAGCGAAATGGCGCCGAGCACGATCGGGCGCGAGCGCACAAAGCGCAGGCCTTCAAGCACGGTATGCCAGCTGGCCGGCTCGGTGTTGGCGGCCTGCGGCGCGCTGCGCGTTTTGCTCATCAGAAAAATCGACAGCAGCAGCAAGGTGACGGCGGTCAGGTAGACGCTGCGCGGACCGGCCAGGTACAGCAGGCCGCCCAGCACCGGGCCGGCGATGACGGCAACGTGGAAGGCCGATGAACTGAGCGCGACGGCTTGGCTGAAGCTTTCGAGCGGCACCATGTTCTTCAGTATCGCCTGGGTGGCCGGCATCATGAAGGCACGGGCGCTGCCGAACAACACCAGAATGGCGAACACCGGCCACACCACGTGGCTGCCGCTGAGCGTAAAGGCGAGCAGCAGCAGCGAACACAGCAGCTGCACGCCCATGCAGAGGACGATGATGTTGCGGCGGTTGTAGCGGTCGGCGGCGTGGCCGGCGAACAAGATCAGCGCCAGGAAGGGCGCAAACTGCGCCAGGCCGATGAGGCCGAGGTCGAACAGGTCGCCGGTGATTTCATATACTTGCCAGCCAATCGCCACGCTCTGCATCTGGATCGCCAGGGTGCCGAGCACGCGCGCCGACAGGTAACAGGCGAAGTTGCGATTGCGCAGAACGGCGAAACCGCTGGAAGAAGAGATGAGGGACATGGACGTTTTTTTGACAAGATGCTGCCAGGAATTATGCCCGATGTCCACCAGGCGTGCTGGGCCGGCGCTTTTCAGACGCTCGCTGCTGGACGCGTGGCTAACGCTTGACCAAGCGCAACGCCAACTTGTCGTCCAGCTTGCCTTCCATCGTGAAAAACGGCTGGTCGCGCGGGTCGCCAGGCGCGCGCAGGTAGTCCGATTTGGCCTCCAGCGCGAAGCCTTGCGCCCACACTTGCCCGCTGGGACCGACCGCGGCAGCGAGCAGCGCCGAGGTGGCGCCGCCGCCGGCGGCCACGTCGAGCACCTTCATGCCTGGCCACACCGTGGCGAACGCCAGGAACTCGGCAGGCTTGCGCTTGGCGTCGCGAGCAGGGCGTGGATCAGGTGGCGGGCGACGCGGTGCTGGTGCATGGGAAAACCCCTCTGGGAAAATGCGGGAACAGCGCGAACCCGGAAAAACCGCGCCGCGCTACGCACAAAATACCCCAAAAGCCGGCCCGGCGGCGAGACGCTATGACTGGGCCAGATCCGCTTCGCTGGTGAACGCGTCGGCGAAGAATTCCTCAGCCGGCAACTTGCCCAGTGCAACGTAATCGCGCCGCGCCGAATCGACGACGATAGGCGAGCCGCAGGCATACACCTGGTGGCCCGACAGGTCGGGCAGGTCTTGCAGCACGGCAGCGTGGACGAAGCCGGTGCGCCCGCTCCAGCGGTCTTCCGGCAAGGGATCGGAGACCACCGGCACGTAGCGGAAATTCGGCAAAATCATCGCCCATTGCTCGCACAGCTCGTTCATGTACAGGTCGTGCGGCCGACGCCCGCCCCAGTACAGGCTGACATGGCGCGACGACTTCAGGTGGATCAGGTGTTCGACCAGCGCCTTGACGGGCGCAAATCCGGTGCCCGACGCCAGCAGCACGATCGGCTTGTCCGATTCCTCGCGCAGGAAAAAGGTGCCGTGCGGACCCTCGAAGCGCAAGATGTCGCGCTCCTTCATCGTATTGAAGACATGATCGGTGAACAGGCCGCCCGGCATGTGGCGCACGTGCAAGGTCAGCGGAGAGTCGAGGCTGCTTGGCGCATTGGCCATGCTGTAGCTGCGCCGCTTGCCGTCCTTGAGCAGGAATTCCACATACTGGCCGGCGCGGTAGGCCAGCGCTTCGTTGGCCGGCAGCTGCAGGCTCATGATGATGACGTCCGGCGCCACCTTGTCGAGCTTGGCCACGCGCGACGGCATCTTGCGCACCGGATACTCGGTGCTGCCCGACACTTCGCGCGCTTCGATCACCAGGTCCGACGAGGCGAGGGCGCAGCAAAACAGCGAAAAGCCGTCGGCCGCTTCCTGCTCCGACAGCGCGCGCTGCTGGTGCGCCTTGTGCGTCACCTGGCCTTCGACGACCTTGCCCTTGCACGAACCGCAGGCGCCATTCTTGCAGCCGTACGGCAGGCCGATGCCGGAGCGGATCGCCGCCGACAGGACGGTTTCGTCCGTCTCGCACTCGAAGCGATGCCCGCTGGGCTGGACAGTGATCTGGAAAGTCATACAATCCTCAACATGAAGAACACGATAAAACTAAAAACAGCGCAAAAAATTGGCTTGCCGCGCCTCTTGATCGTCGGCTGCGGTGATGTCGGCATGCGCCTGTTGCCGCTGGTGCGCGACCGTTTCCGCGTGTTTGCCGTCACCAGCAACCCGGAACGGCGCGCCGAACTGCGCGCGGCCGGCGCGATTCCGATCGTCGCCGACCTCGACCGGCCCGCCAGCCTGCAGCGCCTGGCGCGGCTGGCGCCGAACGTGATCCACCTGGCGCCGCCGCAAGGCGACGGCAGCCTCGACCGGCGCACGCGCAACCTGACCGCCATTCTACCTGACGGTGCCAGGCTGGTTTATGTCAGCACTACCGGGGTGTACGGCGATTGCCAGGGCGCCTTGATCGATGAGACGCGCCCGGTTGCGCCGCACAATGCGCGCGCGCGGCGCCGGGTCGACGCCGAGCGCGTGCTGCGCGACTGGGCGCGGCGGGCGCACGCGCGCCTGGCGATCGTGCGCGCGCCCGGCATCTACGCGCGCGAACGGCTGCCGCTGGCGCGCTTGCAGCAGGGCACGCCGGCGTTGATCGCGCAGGACGACGTCTACACCAACCACATCCACGCCGACGACCTGGCCGGCATCGTTGCGCTGGCGCTGTTTCGGGCGTTGCCGGGACGGGTGTACCACGCCGTCGACGACACCCACATGCTGATGGGCGACTATTTCGACAGCGTAGCCGATGCGTTCGGCCTGACGCGCCCGCCGCGGGTGGCGCGCGCCGAGCTAGCCGCCGAGGTGTCGCCGATCAAGCTGTCGTTCATGTCTGAATCGCGCCGCATCAGCAATGGCCGCATCAAGAGCGAACTGGGCGTGCGGCTGCGCTATCCCGAGGTGCTCGGCGCGCTGGCGCGGATGGCGCTGTTAAAATGACGCCCTAATTAAGGAAAAGCACCATGACCTACGAAGAATACCTGGACGAAGTAACCACCATCCTCACCGAGCTTTACGACCTGGAGGACGCCGCCGCGATCAAGCTGGTGGTCGACGCGCAAGACGCGGAGTTTTTCGTCCAGCATGACGACAAGCCGGAGATGTGCACGCTCGAGCAAGCCAAGAAGGATGCCGTCACCTTGTTCGAGGCCAAGCAGAACAAGTCGCAGACCCAGAAGAAGCAGCAGCAGCGGGTGCGCGAAAAGAAATAAGCGGTCAGAACTTCAGCGTGGCGCCAAACGTCACGTAGCGTCCCACCGCATCGTAATTTTGCGGGAAGGTATTGCCGCTGTTGGTGAAAGTGGTGCCGATGGTGCCGCCGACGATCGGCGCCTGCTTGTTGGCCACGTTGTTGACGCTGACGGCCAGCCGCAGCATCTTGCGGACATTCCACGCCGCGCTGATGTCGACATAGTGATACGCGGCGATTTTTGCAAACGCCGGCAAGAAGTCGGTGCCGCCAGGCTCCTCCATGACCCCACTCAGATAGCGCCAGTTGTAGCCGAGCGAAAAGGCGCCGATTGTCCACGTGGTGCGCTGGTTGAACTTGCGCTTGGGGAGCGGCGCGCCGCACGCCACGCTATAGAAGCCGAGACAGTTGCGCTCGATCGACGCCGGGGTGGGGCGGAACGTGAAACGTTGCACCTGGTTGAAGCCGCCGCTGAAGTCGACGCTGCCCAGGCTCGCCGTGTTGATCCGATACGCAATATTCGCGTCCACCCCGCTGGTACTTTGCGCACCCAGGTTCGACAGCGCGGTGCGGATCCCCTTGGCCTCGACACCATTGAAGGTACCGTTGATCGTGTTTCGCCCGATTAACGCGCAGGAGGCATTCAGCGCCAGGCTCGGATTGAAGGCGGTGCTGTAGCAGCCGTCGAGGATGTCGGTGGTGGTCGGGCTCGAGATGGCCTGGTCGATGTTGATCTTGTAGTAGTCGACCGTCAGCGACAGCTTCGGCGCCGGCTGCCACACAAAACCGATCGTCCTGGTCTTGGCCTGTTCGGGCCCCAGTTCACGGTTGCCGCCGCTCTGGATATTGATCTGGCTGGAAGACGGCCCCGGCAGGCTGCCGATCTCCGCTTGCGGCACGCCGGTCAGCCGGCACAGGTTCGACAGGGTGCCCGCCACTGCCGATGCTGCCTGGCTGATGCGGTTGCCCTGGCAAGGATCGACCGCCAGGTTCGACAAACTGGGCATGACCGGCGCGAACAATTCGTTGACATTCGGCGCGCGCGTCGCCTTCTGCACCATGCCGCGCAAGCGTAGCGACTTGACCGGCGCCCATTCGCCGCCGTATTTCCAGCTGCCATACTCATGCGACGTGCCGGTCGTCGAAAATGCCGTGTGCCGGTAGCCCAGCTCCAGGTTAAGCGTCTTGATGAAAGGCTTGTCGCTGACCAGCGGCACCAGCATCTCGAGCGCATACTCCCTGAGCCTGAACACGCCCGCGCGGTCCGGTGTCGTCGCCACATTGCCGAGCACTTCACCGGCAACTTGCAACGCAGGATCGGATAGCGTGGAGGCCTGCACCTTGCGCTGCTCCAGCGACAACGCCAGCGTGACCGGCTGCGCCGCAAACGGGCTCGCCAGCCGTTGTCCCAGCTTGCCCGATAGCGACACTGCCCCGACGTCCTGTTGCACCGATTGCTGCAGCAGTGTGCGCAGGCTGATGAAACCGAGCTGAGCCGGCGTGATCGAACCGGCGCTGCCGAACACGTCCAGCGGCACGCAGCCGTTGGCAGGGTTGACGCAGCTGGTGCGGTTCAGCGCGTTCAGCGCCTGCACCACTTTCGACTGCGATCCCCAGTTGCGGCGCACCTGCTCCTGATCGACCTTGCCGCGGCTCCAGTACGCGTCGTAGCTCCAGTCGTTGGCAACCTCGCCCTTCAGCCCGATGTTGTACTGCAGCGTCTTGCTGTCGAAGTTGAAGTAGCGTGGCCCCAGTTCGACGAAGCGGCGGTTGATCAGCATCGGGACGATGGTGGGATTTCCTTCGACGCAGCTGGCAGCCGGGATGGCGCGCCGCGCACACAGCTGCTGGCGCGCTTGCGCCGGTATGAACGGGTTACCGATCGGCACGCTATAAGTGCTGCCGAACGTGCCCGTCTCGGCCAGCACGGCGCCGACCTTGCTGCGCGTGTAAAACAATTCCGCGTAAGCTTCGACGTGCTCGTTGAACTTAAAGTTACCTAGCGCAGTGGCTTGAGTGCGATCTAGGCCAGTCTGATAATAAGTAGGCGGGTTGGCGTTGTAGAGCTGAACCGGTTGCACCAGGGCGCCGCTGGCCGGGTCGATCTGCCACGTCCCCGCCAGCGCATCGGTGCCGCAACAACTACGGGGGACCGAAAATGCCGACGGCACAGTGGTAGCCGAACCTGTGGCCGCGCCCGTGACCGAATTCAGGCTGGTGATGGCGTAGCTGCGCTCGCCCTGGGTCAGCGGGTCGGCCGTGGTCTTGCCCACGCTGAGCACAACGTTGCCGCGCTTGTCTGCAAGGTTGGTGCCGATCGTCAGGTCGGTGCGACGGCGCCTGGCGTCGTGTTCCTCGGTGGTGGCGCCGTAGGACGTGGTGAGGTCGACGCCGGTAAAGTTGCGGTTCAGATAGAAGTTGACCACGCCCGACACCGCGTCGGCGCCGTACACGACTGACGCGCCGCCCGTCATCAGGTCAACCCGGCTGATCAGGGCAAGCGGGATCGAGTTTGTGTCCACCGCACCAGCCAGATTGAACGGCACCAGCCGTCGGCCGTTGATCAGCACCAGCGTGCGGTTGGGCCCCAGTCCGCGCAGGTCGATGGTGGCACCGCCGAGGTTGCCGTTATTGGTGCCAGGGCCGATAGCCGGCACGGCCGCCGGCAAGTTCTTGAAGAACTCCTCGACGGCAACTGGTTGCGCAGATCGAATCTCTGCGGCGGTTACCGACGATATCGGGCTGTTGGAAATGGTGCCCGCACTGGTGATCCGTGTTCCCGTGACGTGCACGACGGCCATGTCTTCCTGCGCCAGCAGCGGCGGTGCGACGACAATGAGACCGAGGATGGCGCTGCCGGAAAACATCTGCCGAAGCGCGCCTGACAACACCTTTTCTCGGAACATATTGATGTGCCCCCAAGTTCTAGTGACCTGCCGGCGGCCGCGCCAGCGGACAGCACCTCGGCGGCTGTGACGAGGCGCCAGTACCAAAAGGATAAGAGCATGCGCTCCAGGCCGTCGTCAATTCGCAGTTATGCTAGGTAAATAGTCATACTTGCAACTAGTAGCTTCAGGTGCTGAGGAAAGTGCGCGCGCCGAATGCGCGGCGGCACACGATTGACATTCGTCAAGCTGAAAATACGCCTCAGCCCTATTGTGAGTAATGTCTTTCCAGATCTTTCGACATGTGATAGCTGTCCATGGACCGTCAAATTACAAATCCAACCAAGGAACAGGTGCGCGCTTACATGCTGGGGCGCGAAGCTGACCGCCGCCCGCCGCCGGCGCCGGCGGAAATCCGCCGCCAGCTCGGCTGGCGGCTCGCCCCGGCCGAACCCGCACCGACGGCCGTGCAGCTTTATCTGCTTCCCTCCACCTTGGGCCAGCTCGGCATCCAGTTCCTGCTCGACTGCCTGGTCACCTCTTCGCGTGCCATCGGCGCCGCTCGAGCTCGCAAATAAGCCTCGCTTAAGAAAACCCCAAGTCCGGTGTGTATCATTTCTTTATCAATTGCAGCCATTTAAATAACGGCTGGATTGGCAGGTACGCCATCATTTAATCCAGTACGGCGAACGCGCGCGAAGCCGGCGCGGTTCGTCATTTTTCGAAAGACTCCGGACATGGCCAAGACACTCCCGACTACAGCTTGCTACTATCCCGACAACCTGCTCGACGCGATTATCGCGAAGTTGAAGCTGAAGAACGATGCCGCGCTGTCGCGCGCATTGAAAGTAGCGCCGCCAGTGATCAGCAAGATCCGTCACCGGACCTTGCCGATCGGGGCCACCATTTTGTTGCGCATGCACGACGTCAGTGATTTCAGCATCCGCGAGTTACGCGCGCTGATGGCAAGCCCAAAGAAATTCAACACGTCGTCGGCGGCATGAAGGTGGCAATCCTACGCCGCGGCGCCTGCCAAGGTAGGGCGAACGTGTGATAAGTTTGTCGTTGGAAGATTGGCCATGTTACGCCCCATACCAAGTCCGTCTGTCGAACTCGACCCTGCTCGTTGCGCCGTTGGCATGGAGTAAGCCACTTTTGCGGACGGCATTGAGTAGGCGACCGCGGCTGGCATCGAATAGGCGACATTAGCGGAATATGCGACTCGGCCGGTGCGGACCGATAGCGTCTGCGCGTTGACGGGCATGGAGTATGCTGTGCTTGTCCGGCTTCCGAGTGCGGGCCCTGGCTCGACCTGGCTGGAATTGGCGTTGCCGTAAGTCTGCTCATACAGTTCGCGCATGCGCTCACCGACGTTATAGTGAAATGTCAGGTCTTCTTCGCCGCGCAGCCCGACGTAAGGGAAGTGGTGGAGGAAGTAGCCAAACACTGCCTCGCAGTCAGCGGCGTACTTCATGGTATCGAGGATGTGATAATGCCAAAATACATCCACATCGAACAGCGGTGCTGCCTGCTCGTTCGGAAATTTTTTCATCAGGTACAAGAATCGGCGGTACTCAAACTCGACTTCGTCTGCATAACCACGAGTCCAGCCCTCTCCGGACTCTTCGTGCATGAGCTTCACTTTGATTGGGTCCAGGTCAAGCGCTGCGATGGGAGCAAACTGTTCCGCGATATTCATGTTGATTTCTCTCCTATGAAAAATTTCCGTATTTGTAAATGGTGTTGTCGCCAGACTTTTCGGCAACGCAACCTTTGACGAAAATCAAATATCGAACAGTTAACAGAACGGTAGCTTGATAAAAATCAAAAGTAGGCCATTTTGGCGAGCGCGCGCCGAGGCGGCTTGTGAACTACCGGGGTTGAAAAGTGGGAGGTGAAGGGAAAGTGGCGTTGTACAGCTCACGGCGCTGGACGATGTGCCAGGGGAACCATGCGCGCCCAGTGACTGCTACTCGTACGTTTTCGCAGATACCCGTAGTCGAGACTCCTACGGCAACGTCGGGAGTTAAGCGAATGAACAGATCTGCGTCGACTACTTCGGTCGTCAGATTCGACGCTTGTTCGGCTCGCGCCGCGCGGGGACGATAGAGGAGGAACTTAGTGCGATCGCTGGATCGCCATCGGGGTGATCTTCAGGTTCGCAGGCCGGTGCAGGAAAAATCCCAACGCGCGCTCACAGTCTTGGGCGTACCTTTTTGTCTCGACAATATGAACCCGCCAAAACCTGTCCACCTCTGCAGTGGGAGCGGCTTCCGCCCCCGGACAAATTTTCATGGTGTAAAGAAACCGGCGGTATTCGGCTTCCACCGCGTCAGCCTTCTCGGCACTCCATGCAGTGCCGGATTGGACCATCAATTTTTGCTTGATTGGCGTAAGGTCAAGTGCTGCGATTGGGGTGAAGTGTTCGCTGAAGATCATGCCTTATCCTTTGATGATTATTTTCGGGGATCGGCAACTGTCGCAACCGCGGATGCAGGTTATCGCAGCCATCCTAACGAAAATCAAATTTTGAACGGATCTCCTGCGTTTAGTTTGATCAAGGTCAACAGCGGCGCGAGTTCGGACATTCTGAACGGTCACTAGGGGGGGAGGAGTCGACCTGTCAGGAGCCAGCTGGGAAGGCAAAAAAATCCGACCGATCTGTCGTCGACAGCCACCCGGCAAGGGGCGGCCGGCGACGACGTCGACCCGCCTAGGCTGCAACCGACAACGAGCGCGTCGCGTAGCTGAAATCGTTCGCGCTGGGCGCTTGCGAGCAGTACGCGGTGCGGCCTCTTGCGATGAGCGCCTGCGAGCAGTAGCTTGTTATCGCCGCCCGCGGCGCTTGTGAGCAGTACGTCGTCGGCCGAATGGCCTGAGAGCAGTACGCCGTCGTCGTTGCGGGCAGCAGTGCTTGCGAGCAGTAGGCGGTCATCGCCCTTGCACTCGGTGCTTGCGAACAGTACGCCATTCCCGCTGTACTTAGCGCTTGCGAGCAGTAGACGGTTTGTGCTGCACTTGGTGCCTGAGAGCAGTACGACGTTGTTGCTGCTGCTGGCGCTTGTGAACAGTATCCCGTCGCCGGCACAGCGGCAGGCGCCTGGGAACAATATGAAGTCGTTGCCGACCTTACTTCGGCCACGCGGTAATCGCGATCATTTGACCCTTGGGAGCAATACGCCAGTTCTGTGCTCGTAGCGCCTTCGACTCGACCGTCACCCGAGTGACCAAACGTTGCAGCGTACAACTGATGCATCCGGGCGCCGACATTGCGATGGTCCGCCGCCTCGTCTTCGGCAAGGCCGACGTAAGGATAGTGGTGCAAGAAATAGCCGAAGATTTTCTGGCAATCGATCGCGTATTTCATCGTGTCGAGAATATGGTAGTGCCAGAAGATGTCGACATCGGTAAGCGGTGCCATCTGTTCGTTCGGGTACAGTTTCATCAGGCATAAAAAGCGCCGGTATTCAAAGTCCGCGGTCTTTACCTGGTCGAGTGTCCAACCCTCGCCTGATTCCACGTGCATCAATTTTTCCTTGATCGGATCCAGGTTCAGATCGAAGATGGCTTTGCATACTTCTTTCAGTTTCGAATTCATCGCATATCCTTCGTGTTTGGAGGTTTTGTAACTAATGGTTATTATTTAGCCTGAATTGCGGCTTCTCGTAAGAATTGTACTGTCAGGGTCAAGGCTCCCGGCCGGGATTGCGGCGGTGTTTCCGTCTGCTTGTATTGACGAGAAGCATTAAGGTGATTCTTGCTTACAAAGGGTCCCGCGAACTTGCGTTTGATCAATCAAATTAAGCCGTGGGTTCGCCGCAACAACGACGCTTTCTCGCTTTCGACGAGATGTTTCGGTAGAAACAGTGTAGGAATGTTGGCAGCGTTAATCAGACGAGTGCGGCGTCTTGATGGGCGGCGCTAAACCGCCCTCGCAGAGGTCCTTCCAGGGCCACGCGCATTGGAACGGCAACCCGGATGGTGGTGCCCGTGCCAGCGTCGCTGTGGATTTCGAAAGTCCCACCTAAGATGTTGACCCGTTCTTCAATTCCGACAAGTCCGAAGGACCCCGGTTTGTGACGGCATGTGGGATGAATGCCGCGACCATTGTCACCCACGGACATCCAGATCCATTCTCTCTCCACACGAAGGACGACTTGAACCCGCGTGGCGTTTGCATGGCGAGAGATATTGCTTAGCGATTCTTGCAAGATGCGGAAGAGAGCGGTGGCGCAGTGATCGCTTACCTGGATGTCCTGATGGGTCTCCGCCAGGTCGCAACCGATACCCGTACGGCGCCTGAACTCGGTAATTTGCCAGTCGACCGCCGCATTTAGCCCAAGGTCGAGAACATTCGGCCGTAGATCGTTGATGATTTGGCGAACGCTTTTAATGGTTGCGTCGATCTGGTTCAGGGTTGCGCGCGCCCGGGCGTTCAACCTGGGGTGTCTTGTTCCCGTACGTGATGCCAACATGTCGGCTTCAATCCGGAGTGCAAGCAGGTTTTGTCCGAGATCGTCATGGATCTCGCGGGCGATGCGCTTGCGTTCCTCTTCCTTGATGTTTTCAGCATGAGCGCCAAGCCTGCGCAAATTTTCGTTAGATAACTGCAGCTTTGCCTCGCTCGCTCGCAATTCCTTGGTCATATTCTGAGCGAGCGCGACGGCGTTGCGACGCGATGAGGTAAGCGTTTGAAATAATATGTAGACAAGCAATGTACTAACAAACCCAGCCAGCATGGCCAGCCAAGGCACATAGACATCAAATCCGGTGTAAAGGTTCTGTCGGTTGACGGTGAATTGTGCCTCCCATAAGCGCTTATTGAATCCAACTGGCAACATAGTTGAGAAGTTTTTCGAATTGGCCTTCACTGAGCTCGAAGCAGGTAAGCCGGCGGTAGCCTTGCTATCAAACAAAACCTGCGCTTGATCCGTATTCCGCGTTCCCGTTTTTCCAGGGGGGATACCAATGTCAGTCAGGATGAGGCGCACACCTGGCACTGGCATTTGGTCTACTACGCCCTGAAGCAGTTTTTGAACCGTGAAGCCAAGTCCGACGCTACCGCGGTAGGCCGCACGTCGCTCTTCAACCGTCTTCGCCGGCCGATCGTGGCGGTAAATCGGCAATCGCATGAACAGAACGGTGCGATTAGGGCCGGACAGCGTCCTCAGCGGTGCATTCGACGCCTGTAGCTGGCCGGTATCGCGCGAAGCGTTCAGCGATTCGTGTTCGCCGCCACCCGTGACATCGATTCCCACCCTATGGGCCCATGAACCGATGGGTTCTATGTAAGTGATTACATGATAGGTGGGACGGCGCCCCGGCGGAAAAATTCGAAAAGGTGGGTAGCCGCTGGACATTGAAGCAATTTCTTTTCGCATTGTTTCCTCGAATGCGGGTCGCTCGGCTTCTTCTATATGCCGTGCGAAATAGATCGCTTCAATTCCAGGAAACTCGTGTTCCAGCGATAGTCCTTCCACATAACGATGGAATTGCTCACGTGTGAGGCTTGAAGTCTGAAACAGGCTAGCGCACCCGCGCAAAACGTCGCTGTAGCTCTTAATCCTGCCGTTGATCGCCGTCTGCACGCTGCGCGACATGTTGTTGAAGCGCGTTTGCGCATCGTGCTCGATCGTCCTTGCAGTGGCTAAGTAAAACAACAGGCCTACCGCGCATGACAACAAAACGCCTGTCCAGATCGCACGTTTCCCAATGTCAAATACTTTGAGGTCGGCAGGCAATGGGTGCATCGTGCTCTACTTTCGATAACTGATCGAGCAGTCGGATTGGACATCCGCAAAAATTTATAACTTGATATGAATCTAAGTTACTCAAAGTTACAGGCAGGTGTACCTATCACAATGCATAGGATTGTGGTCAAAGCATAAACAACACGTCGTTCGGTAAGCGAAAATCCGGCGCCCGGACGGGACACGACAAGGCCGACAAAGGTACAGCCGAAAAAAATCCCGCCGCGGCATACACCGGAGAGCGGGATTTTGATCGTATGGCAGCCACTTTACTTCACCCAGCTGTCCTTCAGCGTGGTGACACGGTTAAACACCGGCTTGCCCGCCACGCTGTCGACCCGGTCGGCGACAAAATAGCCGTGCCGCTCGAACTGGAAGCGCTGGTCCGGTTGCGCCGCGCTCATGCCTGGCTCGAGGTAGGCGGTCACCACTTCCAGCGCGTTCGGATTGAGCGCGGCGAGGAAATCCTTGCCGCCGCCGTCGGGCTGTGGATCGGTAAACAGCCGGTCGTACAGGCGCACTTCGGCTTTCAGTGCCGTCTCGGCGCTGACCCAGTGAATGTTGCCCTTGACCTTGTACGTGTTCGAGCCTTCGGTGCCCGACTTGCTGTCCTCAAAATACTTCACGTGCACGGCGACAACCTTGCCGTCGGCATCCTTGTCGTAGCCGGTACACTCGGTCACATAACCGTGACGCAGACGCACGCGGCTGCCCGGCGCGTCGCCGATCGGCGGGAAGAAGCGGAAGTAACCCTTGCTCGGCACTTCCATGAAGTCGTCCTGCTCGATCCACAAATGCTTGGTGATCGGAAAGGTGCGCACACCCCGCTCCGGGAAATGCGGGTGGACGGGCGAGGTGCACTCGATCGATTCGCCTTCGGGGAAATTATCGATGATCAGCTTGAGCGGGCGCAGTACCGCGGTGGCGCGCGGCGCCTTCGGGTCGAGGTCGTCGCGCAGCGATCCTTCCAGCGTGCTCATGTCGATCCAGCCGTCCGCCTTCGACACGCCGATGCGCTCGCAGAACAGCTGGATCGACTCCGGCGTGTAGCCGCGCCGGCGCAGGCCGACCAACGTCGGCATGCGCGGATCGTCCCAGCCGGAGACGATGCCGTCGTCGACGAGCTGGCGCAACTTGCGCTTGCTCATCACCAGGTAGGTCAGGTTCAGGCGCGAGAACTCATACTGGCGCGGCACCGGCTGCTTGAAGAAACCGCCTTCGGTCAAGGTCGCCAGCAGCCAGTCGTAGAACGGCCGGTGGTCCTGAAACTCGAGCGTGCAGAGCGACTGCGTGATGTTTTCCAGCGCGTCCGAAATCGGGTGCGTGTAGTCGTACATCGGGTAGATGCACCAGGCGTCGCCGGTACGGTGATGATGGGCGTGGCGGATCCGGTAGATCGCCGGGTCGCGCATGTTCATGTTGGGCGAAGCCATCGCGTCTTCGCTGATTTTTGCCCGCAGGATGTGTTCGCCATCCTTGTAATTGCCAGCGCGCATGTCACGGAACAGCGCCAGCGACTCGTCGGCCGGGCGGCTGCGGAACGCCGAGTTGGTGCCGGGCGTGCCGAAGTTGCCGCGGTTTTTCGCCATGTCCTCGGCGCTCTGGCTGTCGACATAGGCGTAGCCGGCGGTAATGAGGTACTCGGCCATCTGGTACAGCTGCTCGAAATAGTCGCTCGCGTAGTACAGGTGGCTGGTGCCGTTCTGCTCCCAGCTGAACCCCAGCCACTTGACCGTGTCGATGATCGTGTCGACGTATTCCTGCTCTTCCTTGGCCGGGTTGGTGTCGTCGAAGCGCAGGTGGCACACGCCGTTGTAGTCGCGCGCCAGGCCAAAATTGACGCAGATCGACTTGGCATGGCCGATGTGCAGGTAACCGTTTGGCTCAGGCGGAAAGCGCGTGATGACAGGCGGCAAGCCGTCGCGGCGATAGTTGCCGGAGGCAATATCGGACTCGACGATGGCGCGCAAAAAGTTCGAGGAGGGCGCGTTCGCCGCCGCCGTATTGTTTTTATCGTTGCTCATTGAAAAGTGCTTTGAAATGATGGGGTTGCAGCATTTTACCGTATGAAGAGGTGAACTTGCGCGGCCGACCGCGTTCTATAGGATAATCTCCCTTTATATGGTTTTGGCTTGGCCGGAGATCTCACGTGGAAAATTTATATGCCGTTCTCGGCGTTGCGCCGAATGCGAGCGACGACGAGATCAAGAAAGTCTATCGTTCGCTGGCAATGCGCTTCCACCCGGACCGCAACGATGCGCCGGCCGCCGAGGTGCGCTTTAAAAGTGTCACCAAGGCGTACGAAATCCTGTCCGATCCTGCCAAGCGCAGCGAATACGACCAGAGCGTCAATCATCGCATCATTCTTGACGCCGAGGCCGAGGCTTTCGAATTATGGCGTTCGCTGTTCCGCCTGAACGGCGTGAATTTGCCTGCCTGAGTTGCCACTGTCAGGCTGCCTGCCGGCGCGCTCAAAGCGCGCGGCCATTACCGAACACTACAGGATTAAAAAATGAGAAAAGTACATCCCGAATTTGCCTATCAGTCACGCGAGCTGGAAGGCCAGATCGAAGGCATCCTGGGCGACCCGCCTAACCGCAAGAATTACCAGATGATGCAAAGCGCGCTGGCCAGCGAATACGCCAGCGGCGGCGGCATCGAAGACGTCAACATGATGAGCTTCGCGCTGGTCGACCACATCACGTTCAGCAATCCGAAGGGGCTGCTGGCCGAAGCTGCCGAATACGAAGGCGGCGATCCGGCGGCCGTGTTCGCCATGGCCAGCTGCGAAGGCGAAGCGGGCAAGATGTACCAGGCGATGACGGAGAACCATCCGGAGCTGGCGCGCCAGGCGATCATCGCCGCGTTCCTGTTCAAGCATCCGCGCAAGTGGGACGACGACGACCAGTCGCTCGAGCAGCTCAGCCGCAACGACGATGGCGACGACGAGCAGGACGAGGACGGCGTCACCGACGACTTCGCCGGCATGTTCGATTCGGAGGACAATCAATGAGTGCCAACAGCAACTTGCCGGCACTGACGCGGCAGGTCAGCGAGCTGGTGCTGGCAGGCTCGCTGGGCCACGCCGAGCAGGCCTTCTCCGATGCTGTCGAAGAGCACGGCGACCTGGCCGTGGTCGAAGTGCTAGCCACCCTGGCGCCGCAAGTGACCGCCTTGCACCTGTCCGGTTTTGACGGCGGCAAGACGTCGCTGGCGACCTTGCTGGTGCCGCCCAAGGCGTGGGCCGACAGCCTGGCGTTTTTCGCCGCAACCTGGTCCGACGACATGATCGAGGACGACCCGGAGCGCGTCGCCGAAAGCCTGTTCTCGCATGTGCACGGCATCGTCTTTTCGACCGATGACCCGGACCGCCGCATGGACTTGCTGGCCGAAGCGTCCGCCAGCGACCATGGCGCCACCGTCTTCGCGATCCTGTTCTCGATGGCGCCGAAGGAAATCCTCGAAGTGGCCGGCGAGATCATCTCGAAGGGGCCGTACATCACCGGCCAGACTTCGTCCGACAGCGATCTGGTGCCGCTGGCGATCGAGCTGGCCAAGGCCAGCGAAGACGGCTGGGACCGTTCGCTGTTCGAGCTGTTCCCCGATTTCCGCCACAGCGCCGACCTGGCCGACGCCGAGTTCTCGGATGACCCGGACGAAGAGCCGAAGTTCATGCAGCGCTCGACCAAGGAATTGCTGTACCGCTTGCGCAAGCAGGTGCCTACGGCGCGCAGCAACGTGCCGAAACGCGGCGCGCGCAAGAGCATCGGCACGGGCATTTTCTCGTGAACGCGGAAGTCCAGACGATGCAGCTGGCTGTTGTCGAAGAAAAACTGCCCCGGCTGGTGCGGGCGATCCGCTGCCTGGAAGGCTGCGGCGAGGATGACGAGGCGGTCATGCTGGCCGACGAACTGGCCGGCATCACCGCGATGGTGGCTGAAAAGTTCACCAACGACCGCACCGCCGAAGGGATCCAGCGCGCCTTTTTCCTGACCGTCGGCGGCGTCTCGCTCGGGCTCGACCATGCGGTGCAGCATGAAAGCGACGACGCCGCGCTCGAGTTTTTGGTCGAGCATGGCGCCGAGCACGCGTTCCAGGCAGGCTTTCGCATGATCCGCGACCTGTCGCAGCTGCCGGAAGATTCGCTTGTCGGCGAGTACGACCTTGACCCGGTGTATGTGCAGCGTCGCCTGAAGGAATTGTTCGTCGACATCTGCAGCGCCGACCCGAGCCAGAACTGGTCCGGGCCCGAGCGCTACGAGCTGCAGTTCAAGCAGCGCAAGGGCGTGCAGGCGATCGTGCGGGCGGCCGGCTGGCTGCGGCGCCATCACTACGCCGGGCCGATCACCGATCCGGATCTGAATGCCGAAGGCGTGATTGCGCTGGCGATCATTTTTGCCGTCGAAGGGGGCGGGCGGATCGTCGCGCGCACCGGGCAGAAAGACTTCGAGCGGCTGGTTGGATCGGTGCGCAAGAACAAGCCCGACTACGAGACCGGCTGGGCCGAACTGATGGCGCAGGTGCCGGCGCAGCACCAGGCCGTGATCGCCGAGCGGATCGACTCGTACCGTGAGCACTGCACCGTGATCCAGAAAATGCGCACGCGCACGGCGATGAAGACGCTGTTTGCCGAGCTGGAAAACTACGCCGGCTCCGAGCTCGACGCCGATTATTCCTGAGCACGGCGTCCGCTCAGGTCGCTAATTTCAAGGCCATCATTGCTGCCACCGGCAGAAATGACGGCTTTTTCTTTTTGTGGCCACGGCAGCTCTTGCTGCACTTTTGCCGCTTTGGGTTTGACGGTGTCGGTGAGCAGCGCCACGAACGCGTCGACCAGCGGCGCGTGCTCGCCGCCGCGGCGCGCCAGCAGCAGCATCGTGGTCGCGTCCGCATCCAGGATCGGCCGATAGCACACGCCATCCATCCGGATCCGGTCGAACGACGCTGGCAGCAACGTCACGCCGCTGCCTGCCGCCACCAGCCCGATGATCGTCGACGCTTCGCCCGCCGTCTGCCCGACCCGCGGCACGAAGCCGGCCGCGCGGCACAGCCGGAAAATCTGCGGATAAATGCCGGTGCCGCCGCCGGGCGGATACATCACGAACGGCAGCTCGGCCAGCTCGCTGATCGCCAGTGCCGGCTTGGCCGCCAGCCGATGCCAGGTCGGCAGCACCACCAGCAGCGGATCCTCGCGCAGCGGCGTCATCACGATGCCGGCCGGCAGCGCCACCTCGGGCGGGCGAACGAAGCCCAAGTCGAGCGTGCGCTGGCCCAGCGCGTCGAGCTGGCGCAATGTCGCCATCTCATGCAAGGTAAGCGTCACGTGCGGAAAGTCCTTGCGGTAGCGGTTGATGACGTCGGCAAACAGTGGCGTCAGCGGCGTCGAGTACGTGAAGCCGATGCGCAATTCGCCCGCTTCGCCGCGTTCGGCCCGCCGCGCCGTCTCGCAGGCCTGGTCGGCCAGCGCCAGGATCTTGCGGGCGTCGGCCAGGAACAGCGTGCCGGCGCCGGTCAGCCGCACCCAGCGCCTGGTGCGCTCGAACAGGCGCGCGCCGACGTCGGCCTCCAGCACCTGGATTGCGTGGCTGAGCGGCGGCTGGCCAATATGCAGGCGCTCGGCGGCGCGGGTGAAGTGCAGCTCTTCGGCTACCGCAATGAAATACCGCAGGTGTCGCAATTCCATGATCGATTTAAAGTATTGCTAACGCCTCAAATATATATTGGACAGTATTAAAGCGCAATCCTATGATGCTTTGCATGATCTCCAGCGCCATCACCGCCGGCAGCCCCGCCTACAAGCGCATCAATCGCGCGATGGTGTTCGGCGGCTTCTCCACCTTCGCCTTGCTGTACTGCGTGCAGCCGCTGATGCCGTTGCTGGCGCTGCAGTTCGCGCTGACGCCGGCGCAGAGCAGCCTGGTGCTGTCGGTGTCGACCGCCGCGCTGGCGTTGTCGCTGCTGGTCAGCAGCGTGCTGTCGGATCGCATCGGCCGCAAGCCGCTGATGGTCGCCGCCATGCTCGGCGCCGCCGTGTGCACGCTGGCGTCGGCGTTCGCCCAGGATTACCTGCAGCTGCTGGTGCTGCGCGCCCTGCTGGGCGCGGCGCTGGGCGGCATGCCGGCCATCGCCATGGCCTACCTGGGCGAAGAGATCGAAGCGCCATCGCTCGGCGCCTCGATGGGGCTGTACATCGGCGGCAGCGCGTTTGGCGGCATGTTCGGCCGCGTCGTGGCGGCCTCGCTCAGCGATGCCTACTCGTGGCGCGTCGCGCTGGCGGTGATCGGCGCGGCCGGTTTGTACGCGGCGTGGGAGTTCCGCCGCAGCCTGCCCGAATCGCGCAATTTTCGCGCCGGCCAGCGCCGCGGCGTCGATGCGCTGCTCGGCGGCGTACGCGCCCATGCGGCCGACGCCGGCCTGCCCTGGCTGTTCGCGCTGGCCTTCCTGCTGATGGGCTGCTTCGTCGGCCTCTACAACTACATCGGCTACCGCCTGCTCGGCGCGCCATTTGGGCTGAGCCAGACCGCGGTCGGCCTGCTGTCGATGCTGTACCTGCTCGGCGTCGTCAGTTCGGCGTGGGCCGGCCGCCTGGCCGACCGCCTCGGCAGGCGCAATGTGCTGTGGGTGTTCATGGCGCTGATGGGCGCTGGCCTCTTGCTCACGCTCGCCAGTTCGCTCGGCGTGATCGTGTTCGGCGTCGGCGTATTCACGTTCGGCTTTTTCGCCGCCCACGCCATCGCCAGCAGCTGGGTAGGCATGCGGGCGCGCGCACCAAAGGCGCTCGCCTCGGCGCTCTACCTGTGCTTCTACTATCTCGGTTCGAGCGTGATCGGCTGGTTCTGCGGCGTCCTGTGGAGCCGTGCCGGCTGGCCCGGCGTGGTCGGCCTGCTGGGCGCGACGCTGTGCGTCGCGTGCGCCATCGCGCTGCGCCTGCGCGGGCTGGCCCCGCTGACGCCGGCCCGGCTGGTGCCCGCCGCCTGAGCGCAACTTTCTCCCCGTCGCAAGGTCTAACTTTCCCGACACACTTGATGGGAGCGTCATCATGTTACAAGCGAACGAGATCAAACAGCGGATCACCCAGATCCAGCAGACCATCGACCAGGCCGAGCAAGCCTGCATGTCGTCGGCCGATACGCCGCCCGAGCTGAGGGAATGCATCCAGAACCTGGCGCGCGAGACGCAGCAGGTTGACCAGGTGCTGCAGTCGAACGACCAGGCCAAAATCGTCGAATGCGTCGACCGCCTTGAAGACATGGGTGACGACGCCAAGCGCATCAGCCGCAGCGAAGCGCACATTTCGCCGCAGGTCGAAACCGCCGTCACCCGCGTGCACGCCGAGCTATCGCAGCTCAAGCACCAGCTGCACTGACCGCTCGTCTACCTGCTACAGCACGCCGCGCGATCGCAGCGCGGCGATGTCGTCGTCGCTGCGGCCCAGCACTTCGCGCAGTACCTCGTCGGTGTGCTGGCCCAGCAGAGGCGGCGGCAGGGCGGCGGCGGCCGGCGTCGCCGACAGCTTCATCGGGCTGCGCACCAGGGTCACCTTGCCGGCGCTCGGATGCGCCATGTCCACCGCGATGCCGCGCGCGCGCACCTGCTCGTTGTCGAACACTTCGCCGATATCGTTGATCGGCCCGCACGGCACGCCGACCGCTTCGAGCGCGGCGATCCATTCGGCGCGGGTGCGCTGCGCCACCATCTGTTCGAGCAGCGGCACCAGCACCGCGCGGTTTTTCACGCGCAGCGGATTGCTGGCAAAGCGCGCGTCGGCGGCCAGCTGCGCGCAGCCGCCGGCTTCGACGAACTTCTGGTACTGGCCGTCGTTACCGGTGGCGACGATGATATGGCCGTCGGAACAGGCAAAGGTCTGGTACGGCACGATGTTCGAGTGGGCGTTGCCCATGCGCTTGGGCGCCTTGCCGCTGGCGTGGTAGTTGCCCGCCATGTTGGCCAGCATCGCCACCTGCACGTCGAGCAGCGCCATGTCGATGTGCTGGCCCACGCCGGTGCGGTCGCGGTGGGTCAGCGCCGCCAGCACCGCCACCGTCGCGTACATGCCGGTCATCAGGTCGGTGATCGCCACGCCGGCCTTTTGCGGGCCGCCGCCGGGCAGGTCGTCGCGCTCGCCGGTGATCGACATGAAGCCGCCCATGCCCTGGATCAGGAAGTCGTAGCCGGCGCGGTGCGCGTACGGGCCGTCCTGGCCGAAGCCGGTCACCGAGCAGTACACCAGGTCCGGCTTGATCGCCTTCAGTGTTTCGTAATCGAGGCCGTAGCGTTTCAGGTGGCCGACCTTGAAGTTCTCCAGCACGACATCGGCGTGGGCTGCGAGCTCGCGCACCAGCGCCTGGCCCTCAAGGCTGGCGATATCGACTGTGACGGAGCGCTTGCCGCGGTTGGCCGACAGGTAGTAGGCCGCCTCGGTGGTATCGATGCCGTCGGCGTCCTTGGCGTACGGCGGGCCCCAGGCGCGCGTGTCGTCGCCGCTGCCCGGCCGCTCGATCTTGATGACGTCGGCGCCGAGGTCGGCCAGGTTCTGCGAGCACCACGGCCCGGCCAGCACGCGCGACAGATCGAGCACGCGGATGTGGCCCAGCGCCTTTGGCATAACGGAGTTGTTCATCGTGCTTCCTGTACATAAGTGGCAGCCAGGCTGCAAAACGCCGGTGTCAGGTCTGACATTAAGACATTCACGCGTGAATGTCTTAATGTCAGACCTGACACCGGAACGTGATTATATCGGTGCGCCCGGCGGTATCGCGGGCAGGGCGCGCAGTTCGACCTTGGCCGGATCGGCCAGCCAGCGCCGGATCAGGTCGGCCGCCTGCTTGCGGCTTTGGCCACTGGCGCCCTTGGCCGGATGCGCGGCCAGCCACTGCGCGAAGTCGGCGCTTTGCTGACGCACTTGCGCGGCCACGCCCGGATGCAGCTCGCTGCTGGCGGCCAGCTTCAGCATGGCGTCGAGCACCACCCAGTTGGCCGCCATCTGCACCGCTTCGCCGGCCGGCACCGATTGGGCCACCGCGGCGCGCTTCCAGCTGCGCGACAGCACCAGGTCGAGCGCTTCCTGCACACCGGGCTGCTTCGGATCGCGCGCATGCTGCCACGCCAGCCGGTTGAAGCGGCTGGCGTCGAACAGGTAGGTGCAGGTCTGGGCGGCGGCCGCTTCAACCGCCGACATGGCGTCGAACACGCTGTTCATGCGGGTGCCGAAGTATTCGCGGTTGCGCTCGAAGCCCATCGCCGGCGGCGTCATCAGGTCAAGCACATTGGCCGGCAGCGCCAGGCTCTCGGCACTGAGGCTGGCGGCGAGGCGCTCGAGCGCCTGGCGCTGCTGCCCGGGCGGCACCGCGCGCACGCCGCCGCGCGTGGCGCCGGAGCGCACGTCGGCGCTGGTGCTGTATTCGAATTCGCCGCCGCCAACCAGGCGCGCCACCGCTTCGAGCTGGTATCGGTGCAGCAGGTACAGCGGCACCAGGCGCGCTTCCAGTTCGCCGGCCTGGCGACCGTCGGGCAGCACGTCGATCGAGAAGCCGGTCAGCGCGCGCTGGCGCACCGCCATCAGCTTGTCGTAGGTCTGGATCGAATTGCCGCCGAAATCCCACAGCAGGCCGTTCGGATGGCTGGAGCCGGCCGCGCGCGAGTCGCCGTCGCTGACGTACTCGAAGCCCTTCGCGCGCGCCTGCTGGCGCAGCTGCGCCAGCGCCCCCGCCTCGTCTTTCGGCTCGAACTGGGCGTAGGCGTGGCGCACGATGTAATCGTCCCATGCGCCGACGCCAACGCCGTACGCGTTGCCGATGTCGATCGCGCCGGCGGCCGTCATGGCTACCATCGGGTGCGGATAATCCATCACCGAGCCGGTGCCGTTGCGGCTGGCGGCGAAGTTGTGGGCAAAGCCGAGCGTGTGGCCCACTTCATGCGCGGCCAGCTGGCGCAGTCGCGCAAGCGCCATCTGCTCGGCCAGCTTCTCCTTGCTGGCCCCGTTCTTGCCGAATGGCGCCAGCAGCGACTCGGCGATCAGGATGTCCTGCCGCACCCGTTGCGAGCCAAGCGTGACGACGCCCTTGATGATTTCGCCGCTGCGCGGATCGAGCGTCGTCATGCCGTACGACCAGCCGCGCGTGGCCCGGTGCACCCACTGGATCACGTTGTAGCGTGCGTCCATCGGATCGACGCCGGCCGGCAGCAGCTCGACCCGGTAAGCATCCTTGAAGCCGGCCTTCTCGAACGCGCTGGCCCACCAGCCGGCGCCTTCGAGCAGCGCACTGCGCACCGGCTCCGGCGCGCCGCGGTCGACGTAGAACACGATCGGCTTTTTCACCGTGCTCGAAGCGGCGAGCGGATCGGTTTTCTCGAGCCGGAAGCGGGCCTGCCAACGCACGTCGATGCTGGCGCCGATCGGCGTGCCGAAGTCCGTGTAGCCGGTATCGAAGCCGCCGGAATACGGATCGTAGGCGCGCCGCTGGAAGGCGCCGTCGGGCAGCCTGACCAGGCTCACGTGCTGGCGCATGGTCAGGCTGGCCGGGTCGGCGGCGACCTGGCGCACGAATTCGGCGGTGCCCGGCCCCTCGAACGTCAGCATCGCTTCCAGTTCGGTATTGTCGGGGAAGCTCTTGGCCTGTTCGGCCAGCACCGCGCTGCGCTTGTCGTCGACCTTGTAGCTGCCTTGCTTGGCCTGGCTCAGGCGAGCGCCAATGCCGTGCCGATCGGCCTGCAGGAAGCTGGAAAAATCGACCAGGTGCCGGCCGCCGTCGCTGGCGAGGATGTCGCCCGACCACAGCACGGCGCCGGCGAATGCTTCGACCGCGCTGGCGCGCTCGTCGGCATCGGGCGAGCTGGCGACAAAGCGCGTGTTCTCCTGCACCAGCAGCAGCCGGGCGCCGCGCTTTTCGAAGCGCACGATGCGCGGCTCGCCTTGCAGGCCGCGGTCAAGGCCAACGTCGTTCGACCCCAGGCCGTACGGCAGCGACACCAGCAGCAGGAACGGCGTGTCGAGATTGGCAACCGACAGCAGCACGCGGCCGTTCTCGGTGTCGCGCCAGACGTCGATGAAACCCGGCTGTGCCACCAGTGAGCGGGTCAGTTCGCCCATCGTTTTCGGCGCCTCGGCGAAAGCGGTCCCGAAGGTGCCGGCGCAAAGCGCGGCAACGAGCAGCAGGCGAGGTGTCATTGAACTTTCCGGGTAGTGGCGGCGGCGCCGCGCGAGATGGTCTGGATGCTGCGCGAGGAAGGCGCCAGCGCGGCGTCGATGATGGCCAGCGCCAGTTGCGGCTGGGCGTCGCCGCACATGAAGATGTCGGCCGCGGCGAAACCGTATTCGGGCCAGGTGTGGATCGAGATGTGCGACTCGGCCAGCAGCAGCACGCCAGTCACGCCCTGCCGCGGGCCGAAGCTGTGAAAGTGGCCGTGCAAGATGGTGGCGCCGGCCGCCAGCGCGGCCTGGCGCAATAGGGCGTCGATGGTTTCGCAGGACAGCAGCAGGCCGGCCGCGATGCCATGGAAATCGGCGAGCAGGTGGATGCCGGCGGGGCGATGGGCCGATACGCTCACTTGTGGCCGCCGCCGCTGTAGCCGCCACCGCCGGTGTAGCCGCCCGAGTTCGACGTCCAGCTGCTGCCGCCGCGCGTGCCGGTGGCCGAGCCGAACATTTTCGTCCAGCTGGTCGCGGTCGTGATGAGCGTGACGAAGATGGCGTAGATGAAGTACTTGTTGTTCATTGCTTGCCCTTGTCGGCGGGTGCGAACAGCTTCGCCGGCAGATAGATCGCCAGTAGCGCGAGCACGACATAAAAGATGGTGCCGGAAAAATTGAAGACCAGCGGTATGGCATTCAGGCCGAGGATCCACCACAAGAACTTCTGCGCGATGCTGGCGGGAGCGGCGGCCTTCGCCGGCGCGGCGCCCTGAAAGTCGCTGAGGAACCAGGTCTTGACCTGGTCGAACGCGACCGGCGTCGAGCGCGACCAGGTCAGCTCATGGTCGGTCAGTTCGGCCGCCAGCGTGGTCTGGCCATGCTCGAATTCGAGCACGGTCACTTCGTCGCCCACCGCGACGCGCCAGTTGAACGCGCCGGCGGCGAACCTCACCGTCGCCAGGTAGTCGTAGGTTTTGTCGTAGGTGACGTGGTCCAGCTCCACGTGCTCAGAGCCGGTCGACTCCCAGCTCGGCCAGGTACTCATCACGTCGGCGCGCGACCAGCCGTCGTCGGTTTCCACCAGCCAGAAAAACGCCGATTTTGTGTTGTAGAGCAGGTACTCGGTCCACTCGGTGCCTTCGTCGTCCATGCGCACCATCACGCCGATGACCTGGTGGTCGATGCCGTTGATTTTCGCGCTGGCGCCCAGCGGAATGGTGGTGCGCACGCGCGAGACGGCCTCGCCCTTGGCGAGGATCTGCGCCTGCGGTCCGGCCGCATCCAGCTGCGCCGCGCACGCCGGGCACACCAGCGCGGTCGTCACGCCGGGCAGGTACTTGATGGCGCTGCCGCAGGATGGGCAGTCGAGCGCATCGAGCTTGCCGCGGTATTTGCCGGCGCTGGCCTTGATCTGTTCTTCGTCGCGCAGCAGCTGGCACCGCATCTCTTCGAGCGTGACCGACGCGCCGTGGTACAGCGCCGGCGTGTCGCCATCGGAGTAGTCGAGCGTGACGAAGGATGCGCCGGCGCGAAAGTCCGCTACCCGCGCCTGCCAGCCTTCCCCGACCTTGAACGGCAGTTCGCCGGCGCCGCCGACGCATTCGGCCACGCGCTTTTCCGACGCGGTGTAGCGCTGGCCGGCGATGGGATACAGCCTGCCGGGCACGATCATGTCGAATGCGGGCAAGTCGCCATCGACCTTCGCTTCGGTCGTGATGGTGTACAGGCCGGACGAGTCGCCCAGCCAGCCGGTGCCGGCGTCGTCGAACAACAGGAACCACTCGTTCCACATGCCGGCCGAATAGCGCAGCTGGATGCGCCCGACCACGGTGAAATTGCGCCCGCCGGCCACGCCGGCGGTGCCGATCTGGATCGGCGTGAAGTCTTCCAGCACCGACGACATCTTGCCGAGGTTCTTGACGGCGTCGGCATCCTTCATTACCGTCGCGCGGCAAAATTCGCACACCGCCACCACGGAGGCGTGCGAACGGAACGTGACTTCGGCGCCGCAACTCGGACAGGAAACGATCTGCATGTACTGCCGCTTAGCCGATCAGCTTCTTGAGCAGTTCGGCCTTGGTGCTGTCGTAGTCGGCGGCCGAAATCAGGCCCTTGTCGAGCAGTCCCTTGAGTTTTTGCAGCCGGCCTTCGACCGAATCATCGGCCGCGGCGGCAGGCGCCGGCGCCAGCGCGGCGGTCTGCGCAAACGCGCCGCTCATGCCCTGCGCCATCGCCTGGCCTACCGCCACCCCGGCGCCAAGGCCGGCGCCGATGCCGGCCAGGCCGCCTTCATTTTGCGCCGCCAGCGGAATGCTGGAGGCTACCTGGAACTGGGTGAAGCCGCCCATCTTGTCGGCCGACAGGCTGCCCTTCATGCCGGCGCCGATGCGCTCGTCGAGCGCTGCCTGCAGTTCTTCCGGCAGGCTGACCGAGGCGACGTTGAATTCGTCGAGTCCGACGCCGTAGCGCGCGAAGGCGGTGGCCAGGTCGCCCTTGACCTGCTGCGCCATCAGCGCCTGGTTGGCCGCCATGTCGAGGAAGGCCACGTTCGAGCCGCCCAGCGAGGTGGCCATCGTGGCGAGCATGATGCCGCGCAGCTGGTCTTCGACGTCGTCGCGGGTGTAGACCTCGCGCGTGCCGCTGATCTCGGTGAAGAACTTGCGCGCGTCGGCCACGCGGTAAGAGTACATGCCGAAGGCGCGCACGCGGATCATGTCGAAGTCCTTGTCGCGGATCGTGATCGGCTGCGGCGTGCCCCACTTGCGGCCGGTCTGCACGCGCGTGCTGAAGTAGTAGACGTCCGACTTGAATGGCGAATCGAAGAACTTGTCCCAGTTGCGCAGGTTCGTCAGCACCGGCAAGGTCTGGGTGGTGAGCTTGTGGGTGCCGGGCCCGAACACGTCGGCGATGGTGCCCTCGTTGACGAACACGGCGACCTGCGACTCGCGCACGTTGAGGATCGCGCCATTCTGGATCTCGAAGTCCTGCATCGGGAAGCGCCAGGCCAGTACGCCTTCGGTCTCCTCGTTCCACTGCAGGACGTCGATAAACTGCTTCTTGATGAATGAGCCAAGTGACATGATGGGCCTTTCGTTGAATGCGGGTTGATCAGGAAATGCAGCCGGCGTTGATGACGCCGATCGACAGCGCGATGGCGCCAAGCAGGCCGCCGAACGCCTTGTTGTTCGCTTCGATCTGGTCCTTCGACATGTTCAGCAATCGCGTGGCGACGGCAAACACCAACACCTGCACCAGCATGCCGCCGGCGCCCCAGACGAGGAACTGGTAGTAGTCGGGCGTGTGCCACAGCGCCGACGCCAGCGTGATCGAAAAGCCGAGCAGGGTGCCGCCGAGCGAGAACGCGGCGGCCTGGTTGCCGGCGCGGATCAAGGTCACTTCGTCGTACGGCGTGATGCGCGTGTAGATGACAAAAAATACCAAAACCATGGCGACCGCCGTCAAAAGGTGCAGCAGATAGGCTAGGATGGCGGGCATGTGGTTTCCCCTATTAAATATAGTCAGAATGACAGGACAGCACGATCTTAGATCAAAAGCTGATTTATGACCAAACGAATTCTTATCCTCTCCGTCTTTGTGGTCGCCTCGTGCGGCCTGGCGTATGAGCTGATCGCCGGCGCCTTGTCGAGTTACCTGCTGGGCGACTCGATCCTGCAGTTCTCCACCATCATCGGCTGCTACCTGTTCGCGATGGGCGTTGGCGCCCACTTCTCGAAATATGTACGTGACGAGGACGTGCTGTCGCGGTTCATCGACATCGAGCTGGCGGTGGGCCTGATCGGCGGCGTGTCGGCGGCGCTGCTGTTCATGACGTTCTCGTGGATGGCTGGCCCGTTTCGCACGCTGCTATATGTATTGGTGTTCATGGTCGGCTGCCTGGTCGGCATGGAAGTGCCGCTGGTGATGCGCGCGCTGAACGCGCGCCAGATCGAGTTCAATGAACTGGTCAGCCGTGTGCTGACGTTCGACTACCTCGGCGCGCTGGCCGTGTCGCTGCTGTTCCCGCTGGTGCTGGCCCCCCACCTCGGCCTGGTGCGCACCGCCTTCTTGTTCGGCATGCTCAACGTGGCGGTCGGCTTCTGGACGCTGCACGCCTTTCGCCACGAGCTGGCCAACCTGCACGGTAAAGTAGTGCGCGCCTCGAGCGTGATGGTGGTGCTGGTGTTCGGCTTTGCGCTGTCGGACCGGATGGTGGAGTGGGGCGAGCAGGCGCTGGTCGGCGACAAGGTCGTGTATTCGACCACGACGCCTTATCAGCGGCTGCTGATCACACGCTGGAAGGACGACCTGCGGCTCTACATCAACGGCAACCTGCAGTTCTCCTCGCGTGACGAATACCGCTACCACGAAGCGCTGGTGCATCCAGCGCTGCAGTCCTTGCCGTGGGCGCGCAGCGTGCTGGTGCTGGGCGGCGGCGACGGCCTGGCGCTGCGCGAGATCCTGCGCTACCCGAACATCAAGCACGTCACCGTGGTCGACCTCGACCCGGCGATGACGGCGGCGTTTACCAGCCGTCCCGAGCTGGTCAAGTTGAACGCGAAGGCGTTTTCCGATCCGCGTGTCACGGTCGTCAATGCCGACGCCGCGGTGTGGCTCAAGGACAGCGGCGCCATGTTCGACGCCGCCATCATCGACTTTCCGGACCCGTCCAGCTTCGCGCTCGGCAAACTGTACTCGGTGCCGTTCTACAGCATGGTGAAAAAGCACGTGGCGGCCAACGGCCTGGTCGTGGTGCAATCGACGTCGCCGTTCTTTGCGCCGCACGCCTACTGGACCATCGAGGCCACCTTGCGCGACGTCGGCATGCGCACCTATCCGTATCACGCCTACGTGCCGTCGTTCGGCGAATGGGGCTTCGTGCTGGCGTCGCCGCAGCAGCAGTTCGTGCCGCCGACCAGCTACCGGCTGCCGATGCGCTTCCTGAATGCCGACACCACGCGCGAGATGTTCCTCTTCCCGCCCGACATGAAGCGCATCGAGATGGCGCCGAACCGCCTCAACACGCAGTCGCTGGTGCGCGAGTTCGAGCAGGACTGGGGCCAGGTGATCCGCTGATGGACCGCCGCTCGTTCCTCGCCGCGGCCGGCGGCACCGGCCTGTCGGCGCTGGCCGGCGCCGCCGTGTTCCAGCAATGGCAGGAGGTGACGCCGCGGGTGCACTATCCGGGCCGCGCCGAAGGCCACTATCTGCGCGAGCGCGGCGCGCTGCCGGCGCCGTCGAACGTCATCGACACCGACGTCGTCATCCTCGGCTCCGGCATCGCCGGCCTGGCCGCGGCGTGGCAGCTGAACCGCGACGGCCACCGCGGCGCCTTGATGATCGACGGCCCGCAGCCGTTCGGCAATGCGGCCGGCGGCCACTTCGGCGAGCTGGCCTATCCGACCGGCGGCCACTACCTGCCGCTGCCGTCGCCCGAGTCGCGCCACGTGCGCGAGATACTGTTCGACCTTGGCATCATCGTGCGCGACCCGTACGCCGACAAGCCGCACTACGACGAGCGCTACGTGCTGCATGGGCCGGAGGAGCGCCTGCTGTTCAACGGCGCCTGGCAGGACGGCTTCATTCCGACCGAAGGCGTGGGCGAAGCCGAACTGGCCGAGCACCGCCGCTTTTTTGCCGAAGTCGAGCGCCTGCGCGCGCTGCGCGGCAGCGACGGGCGTCGCATCTTCGTGTTCCCGACCACCGAGTCGTCGCTCGATCCTGCCTTCGACGCGCTCGATGGCATCACGCTCAAGCAGTGGCTCGACGAGAACGGCTACACCTCGCCGACCCTGCACTGGTACCTGAACTACTGCTGCCGCGACGACTATGGCACCCGCTACGACAAGGTGTCGGCGTGGGCCGGCCTGCACTACTACTGCAGCCGCTGGGGCCAGGCGGCCAACGCCGGCGACGGCGCCTGGCTGACGTGGCCGGGCGGGATGGCGCCGGTGGCCGAGGCGCTGGCGGCCAAATCGGGCATCCGCCGCCAGGCCGGCACCGCGGTGTCGCTCAAGCGGCGCGGTGCCGGCGTCGAGGCGCTGTGCTTCACGCTCGAGAACGGCGTCGCGCGCAGCTACGTGGTGCGGGCGCGCAAGGCGATCTGCGCGATGCCGCTGTACGTGGCCGCGCGCGTGGTCGAATCGATCCGCGAGTACGGTTTCGATCCGAAGCTGCACACGCCGAGCTACGCGCCGTGGATGGTGGCGAACTTCCTGATGAAGGATTTTCCGGCCGAGCTGCCGGATGCGCCGCTGGCGTGGGACAACGTGGTGTACCAGGAGCCGGGGCTGGGGTATGTGGTGTCGACGCACCAGGACATTCGCGTGCGCCCGCCGGAAAAAACCGTGTTCAGCGCCTACGTCGCGCTGTCGGACCGCACGCCCGATGAAGCGCGCAAGTGGATGATGAAAGCGAGCGCTGACGACCTGGTGGCGCTGGCCAGCGCCGACCTGAAGGCGGCCTACGGCTGGAAGTTTGCGCCCTGTGTCGAGCGCGTCGACATCACCTTGCGCGGCCACGCGATGGCGGTGCCGCTGCCCGGCTTTCGTGCCAACGCCGGCCTGAAGGCACTGCGCGACGCTGACGGGCCGGTGGTGTTCGCGCACGCCGACCTGTCCGGCTTCTCGGTATTCGAGGAAGCCGCCTGGTGGGGTTGCCGCGCGGCGAAAAAAGTCATCGCTTAAGTCAACAACATCCCAGCGGGGTCAGTGCCGGCAAACGCACACAAGCTCAGCCGCTGTTATTTTTTTTTACCGTCGAGCTCGTGTATGTATGCCGGCACTGACCCCGGGGGTAAATAACAACATCCCAGCGGGGTCAGTGCAGGCAATCGCACACAAGCTCGGCGGCCGATAGCACTTCCTTGATATCGCCACGGCCGTCACCACCGACGCCGCCGGCAGCGCGGCCTTCATCGCCGGCTACACGCTCGGCGTCATGCCGGGCCAGCAGTCGTACGGGGCGCAGGATATTTTTGCGGCCCGCTACAACGGCGGCGGTTCGCTTGCCTGGGTGCGCCAGTTCGGCGCCGGGATCCCGGCCCTTTGGTAAGCGCAACGATGCCGGCCGCGGCATCGCGCTCGACCGCAAGGGCGATTTGATCGTCGTCGGTGAAGTGCACGGCACCTTCGGCGCGCCGAACCCGAGCACCGATCGTACGTACCGACTGGTTCCTCATGAAACTGAGGCCTGCGGACGGCAGTCCTTACTGAGATGGCGCCGCTGCTGGCGCGGGCGGTTGACCGCGCGATAGCGACCACCGGGGAGGCTACATCGGCACACGCACGGCAAAGTAGCCGTTCAGGCTTTCGATGTGGCCGTCGAACGGTACCATCCAGGGGAACCACTGCGCCGGATACGCCAGGTAGCGGCCCGGATACCAGCCGACATGCGAATAGATCAGGCTGCTGCTTGCCGAAGCGAGATCGACCTTCTGGATCGCCGTGCCGCCGTAGAAGGGCTCGGACATCACGCGCAAAACGTAGACGGTCTGGTCTTGCAAGATCACATCCATGACGGTTTCAAATCCTTTTACCGGCGGCAGGATCGTCTTGGCGCCGCTGACGTAGCGGCCCGTGTTGTCGGCCGCGATCAGCACGGTCGGCGTGCCGCCGCCGGCCGTGCCCGCCGGGGTGATATACGGCTCGGTGCCGCCGGCGAACAGCTTGAACTGTTTGCCGATTGCATCTGGAATAAGTTCAACTGTCCAAAACGCCGTCTTGTACTGGAATTCCGGCCGGTCGACGCGGTCGTAGTCGACGGCGAAGCCGCCCTTGCCGTCGCCCATCAGGAAGTACAGCGGTGTCTTGCCGCCCTGGGCGCCCATCGCAGCGACGACGACGTCGGCATTGCCGTCGCCATCGACGTCGGCCGCGGAGGCGCCGTGTGCATAGCCGCTGAAGGGCAGCAACACGTTCTTGTAGCCCTTGCCCGGCTCACTGAGCAGAACGCGGTAGTTTTCGCCGGGGTAGGGCGCGACGTCGAGCCCGCTGCACGATGCAAACACATCGGGGATGCCATCGTTGTTGAAGTCGGAAATGACGAGCTTGCGCGGCAGAATGCAGCCGGTGGTGTCGCGCAGCAGCCTGGCGGTGTCATCGACCCACGCGCCGGCGCTGTCTTTCCGGTAGAAGTGCACGGTGCCGACGTCCTTCGGCGGCCACGAGCCATCGGCCGGCGGCAGCTCGGTGAAGGCCACCATCGACAAGGCGCCGTCCTGGAAAAAATCGGCCAGCGCGTAGCCGGCCTGAATCGTTTGGACAAACGCGGGATCGACGACCGGCATGGTCAGCGCGGGTATGCCCATCGTCTTCGCGTTCAGGTACGACGATTTTTGAACGGGAAGCACGCGGCGATCGGCTTGAAGCGGAATATAGCGGATGCCGTTTTGCGTCGCCGCGGCGGCGTTGCCGACGTTTTCCGGGCTTTCGCTGAACGTCATCAGCAGGTCGTCGCGGCGCATGCCGTTTTTTAGATGCGGCAGCCAATAAGCGAGGCCGCCCGCATCGGGTGCCCGATGCAAGACATTGTTGTAGATAAGCGTGATGAACTGCAAGTCGTTGACTGCGCCGTATGTGGCCTGGAACTCGGGGGACGAATAGAAAGACGTGGCCAGCGACTGTAACGACATGCCGGCGCGCATCTGATGGAGCCAGTAACCCTGGCCGCCGAGGTCGGGGCGCCGGTTGAACGCCGCCTGGTATAGCCGGTACACCTGGCCGGGAAGGCCGGCGCCGTCGAACGATACGAATTCGTCGGCAAACTGAAGGGTCTGGACGGACGGCCCGATCGACTCGCTGCTGCGGTCAATATTGTTCAGCAGCGTGACCACGCCGGCCGCGCTTCTTGTCAGCGTGTAGTTGCCGATGTAGCCGTGCACGACCGCGGTGTCGGCAGGGCTGACCTGGGTCGCCTGCGCGAGCAGCCGGGTTGGCGCGGCGGCAGGTATCGCGGCCTGGTCGCCGCCACAACCGGCGGCGGACAGCAACAAGGCCATGACGGTGACCCATTTCTTGTGCATCGAATACTCCCGTGATTTATCTGTCAGTCGAATAGTTTCCGGGTAGCAATGTATAGAATAGTTGGCTGACCGTCAACCGGCCGGCAAGTCACGGCAGGATTCAAGAGTGCATCGCGACGCGGCAGTTGCGCGTAGAGTCGGCGTGATGCAAGCCATTTCGCAGGAGAAGACGATGATCGGCACGGCGGATGACGATGTAAAGAAGCCCAACAGCGGCGGGCAAAAGGGTGTTCCGGACGAGCGATCGCGGCTCATTGAGGAGTCAGTCGACGACAAGGGCGGCGGCCAGAAGAGTGACGGCGGCGCATCGCAGGTGTCGGTGCCGGCGGACATGCCGAAAGAATAGCTACAGCAGGGCGCCGTTGACGCCCGGCTTGACCTGCGACAGCGCCTTCAGGAACAAGTCGCGCTCGTCGTCGATGATGCCGTCCACTTCAAGCTCCTCGAGTCCCATCGATTCGAGCACGAAGGCCGACAGCTGCAGGCTCGCCTCCAGCGTTTCAGGCACGACCACGGTGGCGCCGGCCAGCTTCAGCAGGCGCGCCTGCTGCTCGTCGCGGGCGCGGGCGAACAGCGGCACGTCGGGAAACTCGCGCCGGATGCCGCGCACCGCCTGCAGCGCCGATTGCGGATGGTCCATCGTCAGCACGATGGCCGGCGCCTCTTGCGCATGCACGCGGCGCAGCAGCTCGGCGCGCGAGGCGTTGCCGAAGAACACGGGTAGCCCTTGCCGGTGCAGCTCGGAGGCGATGCGCGCGTCGTTTTCGAAGGCGACAAACGGGATCTTCTGCTCGGTCAGCAGCTTGCCCAGCATCTGCCCGACGCGGCCGTAACCGGCGATGATGATGTGCCCGCGCGCCGATGCCAGCTCGCTGCTGTCGTGGTCGGCTGCCAGCGCATGCTGGCGCAGCTCCCAGTGGTCGCCAATGGCGCGGCCTAGCTTGGCGAGCATCGGCGTGACGAACAGCGACAGGCCGACGGCGAGCATGACGCGCTGGCCGAGCGCGGCGTCGACCAGGCCGCCGGCCATGGCGTAGCCGATGACGATGAAGGCGAACTCGCCGCCCTGGCCGAGCAGCAGGCCGCCTTCGATCGATCGCCCCCAGTTCAGGCCGCCGGTACGAAACAGCACCGCCACCACCGATGCCTTGATGGCGACCAGGCCGAGCACGGCGCCGGCCAGCCACAGCGGCGCATCGATCACCTGGCGCGCGTCCATGCCCATGCCGACCGTCATGAAGAACAGGCCCATCAGCAGGCCGCGGAACGGCTCGATCATCAGCTCGACTTCGTGCTTGAATTCGGTTTCGGCCAGCAGCAGGCCGGCGATCAGCGCGCCGAGCGCCATCGACAGCCCGGCGGCGGCGGACAGGCCGGCGATGCCAAGCGTCGACAGCAGGATCAGCGCCATGAACACGTCCGGCTGGTGGCGCCGCGCGAAGGTGCGAAACAGCGGGCGGATCACGCGCCCGCCGACCAGGTAGATCAGCGCGATGGCGCCGCTGGCCTTGGCCAGCGTGATCAGCACCAGCGAGGCGACGCCGCCGCTGGTGCCTTTGGTCATCACGCCGATCAGGATCAGCAGCGGCACCACGGCGAGGTCTTGCAGCATCAGGATCGAGAAGGTGGCCTGGCCGAGGCGGGTGGTGGTAGTGTGCTGCTCGGTCATCAGCTGCATCACCACCGCGGTGGACGACAGCGACAGCACCAGGCCGAGGATGATGGCCGTTTCGGTGCGCTGGCCGAGCAGCAGCAGGGCGCCGGCGATCAGCGCCGCGCACAGGCACACCTGCGCGGTGCCGGCGCCGAACACCCAGCGCCGCAGCGACCACAGGCGCGCCGCCGACAGTTCCAGGCCGATCATGAACATCAGGAACAGCACGCCCAGCTCGGCGAGCACGTTGACCCCTTCCGCGCGCGGAAAGGTCAGGTAGCCCAGCCATGGCGAGCGCTCGGCCAGCAGGCCCAGTCCGAACGGACCGAGCAGGGCGCCGACCGCCAGGAAGCCGAGCACCTGGTTGATGCGCAGGCGCTGCAGCAGGGGGATCATGATGCCGGCAAGGGTGAGAAACAAGAGGATTTCCCGAAGAAAGGGGAAGGAGTGATCTTCTTGCACGGGCGGCCTGTCGGTGGGTTACGGTGCTTGCATTTTATAACGCGGCCGTGGTGGTGGACATGGTGGGGTGGAAGCGGCGCGATTGCGCTGGCAGAAATTGACGGCCGCGCCGCCGTTGGCGAAGCCGATTGGCGTCGTCCTCACGCAGCCGGGGACGCCATCTGCGCGAGCTGTGCATGCGCAGAACCTGGACGCGGGCCGTGCATGCACAGGGGTCTCCGCGTCCTGTCCGCGAGGACGACGTGCTGGCGCGCTGCCGGTTGCAGATGCGGCGCGGGCGCTCCACTGTCTAGCTCGTCAGGGCAAGCTTGATCGTGTGTTCCTCACGTGTTTGCAGATACCGGGCCAGCGCGTTGTCCAGCGTCGGCAGCAGCACCGCACGATTGGTGTGCAAGGCGGTGTACGGCGGCCGCGCTGCAACGTAATTGCATGCGGCGGCCGGCTGCGCACCGAGCAAACTGCAATCGACCCCGGCGTGCTGCGCCGCCTTGCCTGCCAGCTCGGCCCAGGTCAGGGCATGCCCGTTGGTCAGGTGCCACACGCCGCGTTCGCGGTCGATCATCAGGTCCAGGCAGACATTCACCAGGTCGGGCACATATGTCGGCGACACGGTGATGTCGCTGGCTGCCGCGAACGGCGCGCCGCTTTCGAGCGCGCTCAGCGCCTGTGCGACGAAATTGAATTCATCCCACGGGCCGAAGAAGGAACTGGTGCGCACCACCAGTGCATCCGGATTGCAGTCGAGCACGGCGCGTTCGCCCTCGGCCTTGCTGCGGCCGTAGGTGTTGATCGGCGCCACCGGATCGGTCTCGACATACGGGTTGGCCTGGCGGCCATCGAACACCAGGTCGCTCGAAAATGTGGTCAGGTGCACGCCGTGGCGCGCGCACGCGGCCGCCAGCACCGCCGGCCCGGTCGCGTTTTCGCGGAAGCAGCGCTCGACGTCGTGCTCGGCGTCGTCGACCCGCACATAGCCGCTGGCGTTGACCACCGCCCAGGGACGCAGCTCGGTGATCGCCTGCTCGACGCTGGCCGGATCTGCGATGTCCATCTCGCTGCGGCTGAGTAGGCGATACGCCAGGTTGCGCTGCTGGCAGATGCGCGCGAAGGCGCGGCCGAGCGTGCCGGTGGCGCCGGCGATCAGGATCGGCGCCGCGTTGGCGATCACCACCCGATGCAGGCTGGCGGGAATCGACGTCGGCGCGTCCGGCGTGGCGACCGGCGGGCACAGGAAGCGGCCGGCGCGGCGCCACCAGCCGGGACCGTTAAGCACCGGATGGGACGGCGCCTGGCCGGCCGACAGTTCCTGCATCATGCCCGCCAGCGCGGTCGGGCGCGGCTCGGCAAAGCGCACATCGAGCGGACCGGCCTCGTAGTAATCGTTCGGCTGGGTTACCAGGCTGTTCCAGTCGAACGAGCCGAGCAAGGCCCAGACCGTGACGGCGCGCACGTCGGCGCCATTTTGCCGCGCCTGCAGCGCGCCCTGCCAGATTTCGAGCAGCCAGCGCAGCTGGTCTTCGCGGGCGGCGTCGATGTGGGCTTCGGTGATCGCCATCGGCAAGTGATAGCGGTCCCAGATTTCGTCGAGCAGCGGCGCGATGCCTGGTGTCGGGGCCGCCAGAGCGCGCGATGTCTCGATATCGGCGAAGCGGGTGAAGTCCGAGACGCCGGCGAAGTGGGGCGGATAGCGGTCGTGGCGGTGATCGAGCCAGCGCTCGCTGGTGACGTAATAGTTGACGCCGATAATGTCGGGCGGGCACGGGTTGTCGCGAAACCAGAGCAGCTCGGCCTGGTCGATGCCGGTCGCGATCAGGTAGGACCACAGTGCATGCTCGGGTCCGACCATGCCGCACAGCAGATCCCATCCCAGCCATCGTCGCTCGTTGTAGAAGGTGGCGAACAGGGCCATCTCCGGCGTGCTGTAGGTCTTGCCGAAGTCATCGGTTTGCACCAGCCTGGCCTCGGGATTGATGGCGCGGATTGCCTGCATCGACAACACGACCGCGCGGCACTGGATCAGCAGCGCCTGGATGAAGGTCTTGTCGTCGCTGCCGTGCGGATACCACAGTCCGTACAGGCCGCTGAAGCGCGCGGTCGTTAGCGGCTCGTTGACCGGCGTGTAGTAGCTCAGCCACGGATAGCGGGCCGCGACCGCGCCGGCAAACTCGGCCAGGCCGGTGGCGAATGCCGGATCGGTCAGGCTGGTGTGTGGCGGGCCGCTGCCGTGATGCACCAGTCCGGCGATCGGTGTGATGCCGGCCTGCTGCAGCGCTACCAGGCGGCGGTCGGTCCACTTCCAGTCGGCATTGGCGATGCCGTCGGGAGCGGTGGTTTCCCACAGAATGGGATAGCGGATGGCGCGGATGCCAAGTGAGGCGAAGCGGTCGATGTCGTCATCGCGGTAGCGGTGGCCGTTGCGGTCGAGTTGGTTGAAATACTGATCGCGCACCCTGTTGACGGTGCACTCGAGGCCGCCCCATAACTGCAGCGGCGGGACCGATGTGGAAGCAGTTTTCGGATGCATACATTTCACCTGATGCTTGCTCGAAACAAATTAGATACCTGCCAAATCCGTAAAGTTCGAATTTCTTATCGCCACCTCCCCTGCGACCGGGTCCAAAGTGTTTCCCCAAAACGGGGTCAGACCCGTTTTTTATTCGGCTGGCCCTGGCGTCTTCCGAACCGGGCTCAGACCGATTTTTTAGAACTCACCCTCACGCAGCGCCACTTGTTTGCCCAGAAACCAGGGTCAGACCCCATTTTTATTTGGTCAAACGGGCGATATCCCAGCAAAAGCGCAAAACCAGGCCTGACCCCGGTTTTGGAACTCACCCTCACGCAGCGCGACTTCGTTGCCCAGAAACCAGGGTCAGACCCCATTTTTATTTGGTTAAACGGGCGATATCCCAGCAACAGCGCAAAACCGGGCCCGACCCCGGTTTTGGAACCGATTGTGGAATGAAAATCGGAGTCAGACTTAGGTCTGACCCCGACGTTTTTCGACGTTTTTCCGCGTCCAACAACAACCGGGGTCAGACCAGTTTGTCTGAACCCCGGTGCTGGTTACGCGCTCAGTCCTTCAGGTCGGCCGGCACCTTGCCGCCATTGGCAGCCAGCTTGTTCATCACCTGGCGATGCAGCCAAACGTTCATCGACGCCGAGTCGTTGGTGTCGCCGGTGTAATGCAGTTCCGCGGCAAGTTCTTTGCGCGACTGCAGGCTGCTGTCAAGACTCAACAACTTGAGCAAATCGACGATCGACGTGCGCCAGTTCAGCGCTTGTCCGGCGGAGCCCGCCATTCCGTTGAGGATCGCTTCGACATCAACCTCAGCCATCGGCGCCGCTGAAGGCGCAGGCGCAGGCGCAGCTGTCGTGGTCGGTTGTGCAGGCGCGGCGGCAGTGCCGGCTGCCGGCGTGGTCGCCTGGGTCGCGGCTGGATGCGACGACGGGAAGATCTTGCGGAAGATATTGCTCAGAATGCCCATGATGTTTCCTTTAGTGTTGTTGTGGTTGTGATCAATTAGCGGCGCTGGATGCCCTGGGCCATGCGGCCGAGCACAAGCGCCAGCGCGGCGCCGCCCAGACCCTTGACCAGCTGCGGATGCTCCGCATAAAACTCGCCCATGCGGTCCATGATGCCGGGATTGTCCTGTTCGGCTTTCTCTGCAATCTGCTGCACTTGTTCCGGCGTCATGCGTGCAGCCTGTTCCGGCGAGACCTGAGGTGCCTGGGCATTGTTATTGCCGCCACCGAACAGATTGCCCAGGTTGCCAAGCGCGCCACCGGCGAGCGATGCCAGCACGCCAGGGCCAAGGCCGCCAAGCAGCTGGTTCAACATGCCGGCTTGTTGGCCCGAATTGCTCTGGCCGAACATCTGGCCCAGCATCTGCGGAAACGGCGGCGTCTGGTCCGAGCGGAAGGCTTCGGAAACGCCTTGCGCCAAGTCGCCGCGCGGTGCGGCTTGCGCTACCTGGTCGAAGTCAGTCTCGGCTTGCTGCGGATTGGCCGGGTTCTGGCTGGCGTATTGCTGTAACAGGTTACCTAAATCGAAACTCATATCGACCTCCATGTAATGTAGAACCGGAGCACCTGCCTGCGATGCAGGCATGATGCCGATCCAGCAATATTAGCGGGGATGCCAGCGATGATCTGTTCGCCACTACACGCAGCGAACAAGCAAGCCGGTGGACAGCGGCGATGCCAGCAAGTAAGCTGTTTTTCCGCTCGTCATTTATTCGCCGATATGAACTACGCTCCGATCCTCCTGTTCGCCGCCATGTATGCGTACGCCACGCTCGCATGGAGCATGCCGTTGTGGGTCGGCGCGGTGTACCTGGTCGCCAGCGCGGCCTGCTTTTGCGCCTACGCGCTCGATAAGTCGGCCGCCCGCGCCGGCCGCCGCCGCTCGCCGGAGAGCACGCTGCTGATGCTGGGCCTGGCATGCGGCTGGCCCGGCGCCGTGCTGGCCCAGCAATGGCTGCGCCACAAGTCGGCCAAGCAGTCGTTCCGCCTGCCATTCCACGTCACCGTGGCGGTCAATCTGCTGGCGTTTGGCTGGCTGGCGTCGCCGCCGTCGGTTCTCCGGTAACAACATGCATATACTTTAATCGTAGACATAATGCACTGCGGCATGATTGAATCTGGCCGCCTGTAGCGCGATCCGCTGCCGGCAACTCGACAACAATACGAAGACCGGAGAACCCATGAACCTGAAGCCAATCGCGCTAGCTGTTGCACTGTCCCTCATCGCCGTCGCGCCTGCAATGGCCGCCGACGCGGCGCCCGCCAAGGCGCCGGCCGCCGCGGCGCCGGCCGTCAAGGCCACCAGGCTCGCCACCGTCGAAGGCATCACCGAGTACACGCTGCCGAACGGCATGCGCGTGCTGCTGGCGCCGGACATGTCGAAGCCGACCACCACCGTCAACGTCACCTACCTGGTCGGCAGCCGCCACGAAAGCTACGGCGAGACCGGCATGGCGCACTTGCTCGAGCACATGGTGTTCAAGGGCACGCCAACCCAGGGCAATATCATGAATGAACTGGGCCGGCGCGGCATGCGCTTTAACGGCACCACCTTCATGGACCGCACCAATTACTACGAGACCTTCCCGGCGTCCGACGACAGCCTGGACTGGGTGCTGGCGATGGAAGCGGACCGGATGGTCAACAGCAGCATCGCCAAGAGCGAGCTGGACAAGGAGTTCTCGGTCGTGCGCAACGAGATGGAAATCGGCGAAAACAATCCGAACCGCGTGCTGTGGAAGCAGCTGACGGCGGTGACGTACGACTGGCACAACTACAGCCACAACACCATCGGCGCGCGCAGCGACGTCGAAAACGTCAAGATCGAGAACCTGCAGGCGTTCTACCGCAAGTACTACCAGCCCGATAACGCGGTGCTGGTCGTCACCGGCAAATTCGATCCGGCCAGGACGCTGGCGATGGTCGAGCGTCATTTCGGCGCGATCGCCAAACCGAGCCGCGTGATCGATCCGACCTACACGATGGACGAACCGCGCGACGGCGCCCGCGAGATCACCGTCAACCGCGTCGCCGACACCCATTTGATCGCCGCGCTGTATCCGACGGCACCTGGCGCCAGCGCCGATTCGGCCGCCATCGCCGCGCTCGGCGAGATCCTCGGCAGCACGCCGAACGGCCGCCTGCACAAGTCGATGGTCGAGACCAAGCAGGCAGTCGGCACCGAGGCGTGGGCGCTGGACCTGGCCGAACCTGGCTACATCATCTTCTGGGCCAACCTGTCGAAGACCCAGTCGATGGACGGCGCGCGCAAGCTGCTGCTCGACCAGGTCGAAGGGCTGAAGGCCAGGCCGATCACGCAAGCCGAACTGGCGCGCGCCAAATCGAGCCTGCTCAATGACATCGACAAGACCATCAACGACTCGCAAAGCCTCGGCGTGCAGCTGTCGGAAGCGATTTCGAAAGGCGACTGGCGCCTGTTCTTCATCACCCGCGACCGCATCGAGGCATTGAGCCTGGCCGACGTCCAGCGCGTGGCGGAAAACTACTTCAAGCCGACCAACCGCACCTTCGGCCAGTTCGTGCCGACCAAGGCGATCGACCGCACGGCGATGCCGGCCAAGGTCGACGTGGCAAAGCTGGTGGCGGGCTACGCTGGCAAGGCGGCGGTGGCCGAAGGCGAAGAGTTCGACGTCACGCCGGCCAACATCGAAAAGCGCACGCAGCGCGTCACGCTGGCCAACGGCATGAAGCTGGCGATGACGCCGAAGAAGACCCGCGCCAACGCCGTGTCCGGCCAGATCGTCCTCGAGTTCGGCGACGAGAAAAGCCTGTTCGGCCACAAGGCCGATGCCGACCTGGCGGCCGACATGCTGATGCGCGGCGCCGGCAAATTGAGCCGCGCCGACATCACCACCAGGCTCGATACGCTCAAGACCAAGCTGTCGATCAGCGGCAGCGGCCAGGCGGTGTACGTCCGCTTCGATACGCTGCGCAAGAACCTGCCCGACGTGCTGGCGCTGGTGCGCGACATCCTGCGCGCGCCGACCTTCCCGGTGGCCGAATTCGAACAGCTGCGCAGCGAGAACCTGACCCAGATCGAAGCGCGCCGCAACGAGCCGAACGCGGTCGCGCCGACCGAACTGGCGCGCGCGATGAACCGCTATCCGAAGGGCGACGTGCGCTACGCGAGCAGCATCGACGAATCGATCGCAGCCTACAAGGGCGCCAAGCTGGCCGACGTCAAGCGCTTCTACGAGACGATGTACGGCGCCGGCAACGCCAACATGGCGCTGGTCGGCGACTTCGACGCGGCCGAGATGCAGGCCCAGGTCAAGGCCGCCTTCGGCGACTGGACCAGCAAGGCCAAATACGCGCGTCTGGCCAATCCGGCGGTCGAGCCGAAGCCGGACGCGCGCCAGCTCGAAACGGTCGACAAGGCCAACGCCTTCTACCTGGCGCAGCTGCCGATCAAGCTGCAGGACACGTCGCCGGACTTCGTCGCCCTGGGCGTCATGAACCACGTGTTGGGAGGGAACGTGCAATCGCGCCTGATCGCGCGCTTGCGCCAGAAGGACGGCATGAGCTACGGCGCGGGCAGCCAGATGAGCGCATCGAGCTTTGAACCGAGTGGCGCGGTGATGGTGTACGCGATGTACGCGCCACAGAACCTGGAGCGCGTCAAGCTGGGCGTCAAGGAGGAGCTCGAGCGCTTTGTCCGCGACGGCATCACCGAGCAGGAACTGGTCGACGCGAAGAAGGGCATCATGCAGCAGCGCCAGACCACCCGGTCGCAGGATGCCAACCTGGCCGCCGCGCACGTCGTCCATCTCAATACCGGCCGAACGATGGCCTTCAGCGCCGACTCCGACGCGCAGCTGCAGGCCCTGACGCTGGCGCAGGTGAACAGCGCGATCAAGAAGCATGTCGATCCGTCGAAGTTCCTGCACGTGTATGCGGGCGACTTCGCCGGCGCCGCCAAGAAGGCCGCGGCAGGTGGCGCGTTTCAGCCGCCGGCAGCCGCCGCGAAATAGCGTCCGGGGTCTGACCCTGCAGGGTCAGACCCTTTCACGTTGCGCCAGCTCACGCCAAACTTCATCACTTCCCCATCGGCGGGAATCAGCACGCGCTCTTTCAGACCGGCCCGGAACGCCGCATCGCGCAGCTCGTCGCGCCGCACAGGGCAGTGGCTCACCGCCTCCAGGTGGTTGGCCACCACGGTGCCTTGTGCGAGCCGCGCGAACTCGATCACTTCGTCAATCCCCATGATGATCTCGCCGCCGAGATCGAACCGCGCGCCGCCCGCCGGTACCACGCACACCTGCGGCTGATGCTGCCGCACGAACTCGCGTACGTCATCGGTGAGCACGGTATCGCCTGACAAATAGACACTCGGTTCGCCCGGCATCTCGATGAGGTAGCCGACACCATGCTCCATCAACGCTCCGACCAGGCCGCGGCCGTGGGTGCAGCGCACGGTACGGATGGTGCCGCCCAAAAAAGGCTGCGGCGAATGGCCAGGCGCCAGCGGCTGTGCATTCAGGCCGCGCTGGCGCAGGTGCGCGCTGTCGTGCGCTGTGCAGATTACCGGGACCTGGCGCTCGCGCAGCCAGTGCGTGCCGGCGCGGTCGAGGTGGTCGAAATGCCCTTTTTGGCAGTGCGTGATCAGGCAGTGCGTCACATTCTCCAGCGCCGCCGCCGCGGACGATGGCAGGTCGACGGTCGGGTTGCGAAGGCGCAGGCCGTCGAGCAGGCGCAGCGCCGGCAACGCGTCCTTGCGAGCGAACATCGGGTCGACCAGGATGTTGCAGGCGCCGATGTGGACGATGATGGTGGCGTTTCTCAGTTGGGTGATGTGCATGGATGAGCCTTTTGTCAGAACGGGATGTCGCGCGCTGCGAGGCGCTCGAGCGCCGCTTGTTCGATTCGCCGCAGGACGGACTTCGCCGCCTCCGGCTCGGTGTCCGGGCTGCCGTTGCCAAACGGTGGATCGGGGTAGTATTCGATGCCGAACTGGATCAGCCGGGCAGTCGCTTCGCCAGCCAGCAGGCCCGCCAGGAACAGCGCCGCGTCGATGCTGGCCGATACGCCGGCGGCGGTCACGAGCTTGCCGTCGCGGTGACAGCGCGCCGGCTCGATCAGCGCGCCATACGCTGCCACCTTGTCGCGCGCGAACCAGTTGGTAGTGACGCGTTTTCCCTCGAGCAGGCCGGCGGCGCCCAGCAACTCGGCGCCATTGCAGATGCTTACCGTCCACTGGCTGGCCGCGTCCAGGCGCCGGATGCAGTCGAGCAGCGCCCGGTGGTCGAGCGCCGCGCTCACGCCAGGGCCGCCTGGCACATACAGCATGTCGGTCGTTTCAAGCTGGTCGAAGCTGCGGTAGGCCAGCATGCCGAGCCGTCCGGTATCGGCGGTCACCACGCCAGGCACCGCCGCCGCGAACTCCACCTCCATACCCGGCACGTTGGCCAGTACCTCGTAGCCGCCGACGACATCGAGGGCGGTAAATCCGTCAAACAGCAAAATGGTCAGTCGCATGGCGCGCTCCCTTGAGAAAGTGAACCCAGTATCGGTCATTGGCGAACGCGAATATATTGGCGATATGGCACAAAACCATGGCAATATCGCCAGAACGACAAATCGCGGAGCAACCATGGCAACCAGGAAGATCAACGTGCTCGCTTACGACGGCTGCATGGGCATGGAGATCTTCGGCCTGTGCGACACGCTGCTGCTGGCCAACCGGGTCGCGCGCGCCATGCGCGGACCGGCTGCCGAGCCGTTGTTCGACGTGCGCGTTTCCAGTCTGGCCGGAGGCAACGTCGTGGCGGCGGGCGGCCTGACGATTGGCACGCGCAAGTTTCGCCCATCATCCGACCTGCTGGTGGTGCCGGGGCGCGACATCGGCGACCGTGATGGCTGCACCGCGCCGCAGCAGCAGCTGGCGCGCGAAGTCGCTGCCATCGGCCGTGCCTTTGCCCGCGGCGCGCCGGTGGCGTCGATGTGCGTCGGCGCGTTCCTGCTGGCCGAAGCGGGCCTGCTGGACGGACGCCGCGCGACCACGTCGTGGATGTTCGCCGGCGACCTGGCGCGCCGCTTTCCGCTCGTCCGCGTCGACCCGTCGGCCATGCTCATCGACGATGGCGGCGTCACCACCACCGGCTCGTTTACCGCGACGTTCGACCTGGCGATGCACCTGGTTCGCCACGCCGCGACGCCGAAGGAAGCGCGGGCGGTGGCGCGCATGGCGCTGCTGGACCGGCGCCCCAGCCAGGCCGCCTATGCCGACAGCGACATGCTGGCCAAGCCGAGCGGGCGCTTTGCGGACCAGGTGCACAGCTGGCTCGACGCGCGCCTGGCCGCGCCGTTCGACCTGGCGGCGCTGGCCGCCGCCTTCCACGTCAGCGGCAGGACGATGCTGCGGCGCCTGCAGGCGCAAACCGGCCAGACGCCGCTCGGCTACCTGCAGGCCGAGCGCGTCAACCTGGCCAAACGCCTGCTCGAAACCGGACAGCGCAGCGTGGCGCAGGTGACCGAGCAGGTGGGCTACCTCGACGTCGCCACTTTCAGCAGGCTGTTCAAGCGGCTGGCCGGGCAGTCGCCGGCGCAGTACCGCCGCAGCTTCCATACCCGCGGGCCTGAAGCAGTGGTATCTTCCTGATTATGTGGACATATAAAAAAGTGCTCGCGCACCGCGGCGGCGGCAAGCTCGCTCCTGAAAACACGATTGCTGGGCTCAGGTGCGCCCTGGCGCACGGGTTTCATGCCGTCGAATTCGATGTCATGCTGGCGCGCGACGGCGTACCGATGGTGCTGCACGACCCTTATCTCGGCCGTACGGTGGCCGGTTCCGGCAACGTGTTCGATTACGACGCGGCGGAACTGGCGGCGATGGACGCCGGCAGATGGTTCGGCAAGCAGTTCGCCGGCGAGCCGGTGCCGCTGTTTGCCGATTTTGTGGCATTCTGCAAAGCCAACGGCATCTGGATGAATATCGAGATCAAGCCGGCACCTGGATTCGAGGCCGAAACCGGCAAAGTGGTGGCGACGGCCGCGCGCGTCATGTTTGCCGCCGAAATCGCCGCCGGCGACGTCGCCGCCGCGCCGCTGCTGTCGTCGTTCAGCGAGACGGCGCTGGCCGCCGCCCAGGCCGCTGCGCCGGACCTGGCGCGCGCGGTACTGTTCGACGCGGTGCCGCGCTACTGGGAGCCGCGAGCGCGGGCGTTGGGCGCCGTGGCGGTCCACACCAACCACAAGCACCTGACCGAAGGCATGGCGCGCGAAATCAGGCTGGCCGGCTTCGGCCTGTTCTGCTACACCGTCAACAACCGAATCCGCGCCCGCCAGCTGCTGCGCTGGGGCGTGGACGGCTTCTGCACCGACCGCATCGACATGATCGGCCCCGATTTCGCGCTCGGCACCTGACCGCATCGCGTCTGGGGTCTGACGGGGACGCCGAGTCCCCGGTTTGGTCTCATTACCTACGCTATAATCAATTTTTTAAAGCATGCTGCTTTCCTACGCCCATACAATCCATGAACTCATCTGAAATTCGCGACAAATTCCTCAAATTCTTCGAATCGAAGGGACACACGATTGTCCGGTCTAGCCCGCTGGTGCCGGGCAACGATCCGACCATGTTGCTGACCAATAGCGGCATGGTGCAATTCAAGGACGTCTTCATCGGCACCGACAGCCGGCCATATTCGCGCGCCACGTCGGTGCAGCGCTGCGTGCGCGCCGGCGGCAAGCACAACGACCTGGAAAACGTCGGCTATACCGCGCGCCACCATACCTTCTTCGAAATGCTGGGCAATTTCAGCTTCGGCGACTACTTCAAGCGCGACGCCATCAACTACGCGTGGGAGCTGCTGACCCGTGTGTACGGCCTGCCGGCCGACAAACTGACCGTCACCGTCTACATCGAGGACGACGAGGCGTACGACATCTGGGCCAATGAAATCGGCGTGCCGAAAGAGCGCATCATCCGCATTGGCGACAACAAGGGTTCGCGCTACGCGTCCGATAACTTCTGGCAGATGGCCGACACCGGCCCGTGCGGCCCGTGCACCGAGATCTTCTACGACCATGGCGCCGACATCCCGGGCGGTCCGCCAGGCTCGCCCGACGAAGACGGCGACCGCTTCATCGAAATCTGGAACCTGGTGTTCATGCAGTTCAACCGCGACGAAGCGGGCAACATGAACAAGCTGCCAAAGCCGTGCGTCGACACCGGCATGGGCATGGAGCGCCTGGCCGCGGTGCTGCAGCACGTGCACAGCAACTACGAGATCGACCTGTTCCAGAATCTGATCAAGGCGGCCGCGCGCGAAACCGGCGCCACTGACCTCGAGAGCAAATCGCTGCGCGTGATCGCCGACCATATCCGCGCCGCCTCGTTCCTGATCGTCGACGGCATCATCCCCGGCCCGGAAGGCCACGGCTACGTCCTGCGCCGCATCATCCGCCGCGCGCTGCGCCACGGCCACAAGCTCGGTCAGAGCAAGCCGTTCTTCTACAAGCTGGTGGCCGACCTGAACGCCGAGATGGGCGTCGCCTATCCGGAACTGGCCGACGCCAAAGACCGTGTCGCCCAGGTCCTCAAGCAGGAAGAAGAGCGCTTCGGCGAGACGCTGGAAAACGGCATGAAGATCCTCGAGGCGCAGCTGGCCAAGGACAGCAACAACCTCGACGGCGCCACCGCCTTCACGCTGTACGACACCTATGGCTTCCCGCTCGACCTGACCGCCGACATCTGCCGCGAACGTGGCATCACGCTCGACGAAGCAGGCTTCACCGCGGCGATGGAGCAGCAGAAGAAAACGGCGCGCGCGGCCGGTAAATTCAAGATGGCCGCCGGCGTCGAGTACTCCGGCGCCAAGACCCAGTTCGTCGGCTACGAGAACCTGGTGCACAACGCCACCGTCATCGCGCTGTACGCCGAAGGCGCACAGGTACAGGAGCTGAAGGCCGGCCAGTCCGGCATCGTGGTGCTCGACACCACGCCGTTCTACGCCGAATCGGGCGGCCAGGTCGGCGACCAGGGCGTGCTCAAGGGCGCCGCCGGCGCCTTCGAAGTGGAAGACACGCTGAAGGTGCAGGCTGACGTGTTCGGCCACCACGGCGAGCTGGTGGCGGGCGTACTGAAAGTGGGCGACAAGGTCGACGCCATCGTCGACGAGGACAAGCGCGGCCGCACCATCCGCAATCACTCGGCGACCCACCTGATGCACAAGGCGCTGCGCGAAGTACTGGGCGGCCATGTGGCGCAAAAAGGCTCGCTGGTCGATCCGGACAAGACCCGTTTTGACTTCAGCCACAATGCGCCGCTGACGGCCGAGCAGATCGCCAGGGTCGAGACCATCGTCAACCGCGAGATCCTGCAGAATCACGCCACCAAGGCGCAGCACATGTCGTTCGACGACGCCGTCAAGCACGGCGCGATGGCGCTGTTCGGTGAAAAATACGGCGACGAAGTGCGGGTGCTCGACATCGGTTCGTCGAAAGAGCTGTGCGGCGGCGTGCACGTCGAGCGCACCGGCGACATCGGCTTCTTCAAGATCATCAACGAAGGCGGCGTCGCCGCCGGCATCCGCCGCCTCGAAGCGGTCACCGGCGAAGGCGCGCTGACCTTGGTGCAGATGCTCAATCGCCGCCTGCAGGAAGCGGCCGGCGCTCTGAAGACCAATCCGGACGAACTGACCACCCGCATCGCGCAGGTGCAGGACCAGGTCAAGTCGCTCGAGAAGGAACTGGCGCAGCTGAAGTCGAAGATGGCGTCGGGGCAGGGCGATGAACTGGCCACCCAAGCGGTCGACGTCAACGGCATCAAGGTGCTGGCGGCAACGCTGGAAGGCGCCGACGTCGCCACCTTGCGCGAAACGATGGACAAGCTCAAGGACAAGCTGAAGACGGCCGCCATCGTGCTGGCGGCGGTTGCCGATGGCAAGGTCACCTTGATCGCCGGCGTGACTGCCGATGCGACCTCGAAGGTCAAGGCGGGCGAGCTGGTCAACTTTGTCGCGCAGCAGGTCGGCGGCAAGGGCGGCGGGCGTCCCGACATGGCGCAAGCCGGTGGCACCGATCCTGCCGGCTTGCCGGCGGCACTGGCAGGCGTGGCGGCATGGGTTAGCCAGCGTCTATCGTAAATTTTGCTGATTAGATATGCTCGTTGTTCTTTTGCAACGAGTATTATTTATTTTGGTGCGGTGCGTCATAATCCTCCAATTGGAGTATATTGAGTTCCATGAACACCGTAACCAACCCAGTGAACCATTCGATGAGCGACCTCTCCATTGTTAGCGACATCATGGAATACCAGAAAGAACTCGATGCGCGCGGGCTGAACTGTCCGTTGCCGATTCTGAAGGCCAAGAAAGCGCTTGCAGAGATGGAAACCGGACAGGTCCTGCGCATCGTCGCAACCGACTCCGGCTCCGTCCGCGACTTCCAGGCCTTTGCCAAGCAGACAGGCAACGCCCTGTTGTCGCACACGCAAAACGGCCTCGAGTTCACGTTTTTGATGCGCCGCAAGTAAGTAAATTCCTACCAATCTTTGCCGCAGCCGCGTCTGGGGTCTGCCCCCGGGGGGGGGGCAGGCCCGATTTATTTGCATGCCGATTTAATTAAAAATGGCACGATCGTGCTTTATTTTCGCCATCATGCTGTTTTTCTCATATAATCTAGGCCACTAGTCAGTGACCAATTTCAATTCTTTGCAAAGGCACCCCATGAAAGTTCTGGTTCCCGTCAAACGTGTGGTCGACTACAACGTCAAGGTCCGCGTCAAGTCCGACGGCAGCGGCGTCGATATCGCCAATGTCAAAATGTCGATGAATCCGTTCGACGAGATCGCGCTCGAAGAAGCGATGCGCCTGAAGGAGGCCGGCAAGGTCACCGAAGTGATCGCGGTGTCGTGCGGCGTCACCCAGGCGCAGGAAACGCTGCGCACCGGTATGGCCATCGGCGCCGACCGCGCGATCCTGGTCGAAACGACCGCCGACCTCGAGCCGCTGGCCGTGGCCAAGCTGCTCAAGGCGGTCGCCGACAAGGAACAGCCGCAGCTGATCATCCTCGGCAAGCAGGCGATCGACGACGACTCGAACCAGACCGGCCAGATGCTGGCAGCGTTGCTGGGCTGGCCACAGGCGACGTTCGCCTCGAAGGTGGTGCTCGACGGCGACAAGGTCACGGTCACGCGCGAAGTCGACGGCGGCCTCGAGACGCTGGCTTTGAGCCTGCCGGCGATCATCACCACCGACCTGCGCCTGAACGAGCCGCGCTACGTGACGCTGCCGAACATCATGAAGGCGAAGAAGAAGCCGCTCGAAGTGATCAAGCCGGAAGACCTCGGCGTCGACGTGGCGCCGCGCCTGAAGACGCTGAAGGTGGTGGAGCCGGCCAGGCGCTCGGCCGGCATCAAGGTGCCTGACGCGGCGACCCTGGTGGCCAAGCTGCGCACCGAAGCCAAAGTAATCTGAGCCGGTCCGCCCCTTTTAAAAGAATAGGAATCATCATGGTCGCATTAGTCATCGCCGAACACGACAACGCATCCCTGAAGGGAAGCACCCACCACACCATCACCGCGGCCGCCCAATGCGGCGGCGAAGTACACCTGCTGGTAGCTGGCAGTAACTGCGGCGCCGCCGCCGCGCAGGGCGCCGCCATTGCCGGCGTCACCAAAGTGCTGGTCGCCGACGCGCCGCATTTCGCCGACGGCCTGGCCGAAAACGTCGCCGAGCAGGTGCTCGCCATAGCTAGCTCCTACTCGCACATCCTGGCGCCGGCTACCGCCTACGGCAAGAACATCCTGCCGCGCGTGGCCGCCAAGTTGGACGTCGCGCAGATCTCCGAAATCACCAAGGTCGATTCGCCCGATACCTTCGAGCGTCCGATCTATGCCGGCAACGCGATCGCCACCGTGCAGTCGGGCGACAAGGTCAAGGTCATCACCGTGCGCGGCACCGGCTTCGATTCGGCGCCGGCCACCGGCGGCACGGCCGCGATCGAAAACGTCGCCGCTGTCGGCGATTCCGGCAAGTCGAGCTTTGTCGGCCGCGAACTGGCGAAGTCGGATCGTCCGGAACTGACGGCCGCCAAGGTCATCGTTTCGGGCGGGCGCGGCATGGGCTCGGGCGACAACTTCAAGATCCTCGAGCCGCTGGCCGACAAGCTGGGCGCGGCAATGGGCGCCTCGCGCGCCGCCGTCGATGCCGGCTTCGTGCCGAACGACTGGCAGGTTGGCCAGACCGGCAAGATCGTCGCGCCGGCGCTGTACATCGCCGTCGGCATCTCCGGCGCGATCCAGCACCTGGCCGGCATGAAGGACTCGAAGACCATCGTCGCCATCAACAAGGATCCGGAAGCGCCGATCTTCTCGGTGGCCGATTACGGCATCGTCGGCGACCTGTTCGAAGTGGTGCCTGACCTGGTCAAGCAGCTGGGCTGATCGAAGTTCGTCGCAAGACCGCAAACGCATCGCGTCTGGGGTCTGACCCCCAGGGGTCAGACCCCAGTTTGGTTAACGCTACGCGAAATACAAATACTAGGAGATTGACGTGAGCTACAAAGCACCGCTGAAAGACATGCTGTTCGTGATGAACGAACTGGCCGGACTGTCCGCCATCAACCAGTTGCCCGGTTGCGAAGACGCCACCGCCGACACGATCGAAGCGGTGCTCGAAGAGAACGCCAAATTCTGCGGCAACGTGGTCGCGCCGCTGAACCACTCCAGCGACAAGGAGCCGAGCTTCTGGCACGACGGCGAGGTCACCACCGCCAACGGCTTCAAGGAAGCCTTCAAGGGCTTCGCCGAAGCCGGCTGGCAGGGCGTGCAGCATCCGGCCGAATTCGGCGGGCAGGGCCTGCCCAAGCTGGTCGCCACGCCGTGCATCGAAATGCTCAACGCGTCGTCGATCTCGTTCGCGCTGGTGGCGCTGCTGACCGACGGCGCCATCGAGGCGCTGCTCACCGCCGGCACCGACGAACAGAAGTCGACGTACCTCGAGCCGCTCATCTCCGGCAAGTGGACCGGCACCATGAACCTCACCGAGCCGCAGGCCGGCTCCGACCTGGCCGCCGTGCGCACCCGCGCGGTGCCGCAGGGCGACGGCACCTACAAGGTGTTCGGCACCAAGATCTTCATCACCTACGGCGAGCATGACATGGCCGAGAACATCATCCACCTGGTGCTGGCGCGTACGCCCGATGCGCCAGCGGGGGTGAAGGGGATCTCGCTGTTCATCGTGCCGAAATTCCTGGTCAAATCCGACGGCTCGCTGGGCGAACGCAACGACGCGCACTGCGTCTCGATCGAGCACAAGCTGGGCATCAAGGCCAGCCCGACCGCGGTGCTTCAGTTCGGCGACCACGGCGGCGCGATCGGCACGCTGGTGGGCGAAGAGAACCGCGGCCTCGAATACATGTTCATCATGATGAACGCGGCCCGCTTCGGCGTCGGCATGCAGGGCATCGGCCTGGCCGACCGCTCGTACCAGCAGGCGGTCGCCTTCGCCAAGGACCGCGTGCAGTCGCGCGACCTGGCCGGCTCGCCCGGCCCGGTGGCTATCATCCACCACCCGGACGTGCGCCGCATGCTGATGTCGATGCGCTCGCACGTGGAGGCGGCGCGCGCGCTGGCCTATGTCGGCGCCGGCATCAGCGACCTGGCGCATCACCACCCGAACGCCGACACGCGCGCGGCCAACCAGGCGGTGTACGAATACCTGGTGCCGATCATCAAAGGCTGGTCGACCGAGATGTCGCAGGACGTCACGCGCGACGGCGTGCAGGTCCATGGCGGCATGGGCTTCATCGAGGAAACCGGCGCCGCCCAGCACTACCGCGATGCGAAGATCCTCACCATCTACGAAGGCACGACCGCGATCCAGGCCAATGACCTGGTCGGACGCAAGACGGTGCGCGACGGCGGCGCCGTCGCCAAGGGCATCATCGCCCAGGTGCGCGCCACCGAGGCGCAGCTGGGCGCGGCCGGCGGCGCCGACTTCGGCGCCATCGCCTGCCACCTGGCCGGCGGCAGCGCGGCGCTCGAAGCGGTGGTCGAGTACATGGTGGCGAACATGAAGTCCGACATCAAGGGCGTGTTCGCCGGCAGCGTGCCGTACCTGCGGCTGGCCGGCATCGTGCTGGGCGGCTGGCAGATGGCGCGCGCGGCGCTGGTGGCGCAGCAGAGGCTCGATGCGGGCGAGGGCGACGCGTCGTTTTACAAGGCCAAGATCGCCACCGCGCGGTTCTTCGCCGACCACATCCTGTCGCAGGCGCCAGGCCTGCGCGCGTCGATCGTCGACGGCAGCGCCGGCGTGCTGGCGCTGGCCGAAGACCAGTTCTGATCGCGCCCACGGTTCGATGAAAGCGCCGTCCCTCGCGCAATGCGGGGTGGCGGCGTTTTTTTGTGGTGCCTGTTTTCGACGCGCGAACGCCTGACTGTTTGCTGCGCAGCAAAGTGTTGTCAAATTTTTTTTGTTTCAAATTCTTTGCGGTTAATCCAGCCGCCAGATTTCCTGTATCTTTCCTGTCTTACGAGCATTGGTGCCACGGCAATTGCCTGCTGGCCCACTTTTTCAAAATCAGGACAGGGATCCATCTTGAAATTTACCGCATTGTCGTGCCGGGTTTCCGGGGTCGTACTGTTGGGTGCGTTGCTGGCGTCGTGTGGCGGCGGTGGCGGCGGTGGCGGCGGCGCGTCGACGGCGCCTGCGCCGGTGCCGGCGCCGGCGCCCACGCCCACGCCGAACCCGCTGCCTGAGGTGCCGCCGGTGCGGCCGGCGCCGGCCGGCTGCGTGGTGCATATCGTTGCCGACACTGCCGTGCAGCTTGGCAAGACTGCGGGAGCGAGCGTGCTGGCGTGCACCGGCATGCTGTCCGAAGTTACCTGGACCAGTGTCGGCGGCGTCGCCGTCAACCTGCTGGCCGCGCGCAGCACCACCGTCGCCTTCGAGGCGCCCACGGTGGGCACCGTGGAGTTGCGTGCCGACGTGCGCTTCGTCGACGGTCGCACCGCCAGCGCCACTACCGGCATTCAGATGACCGATGCGACGGCCGGCAGTTCCCTGACCTTGCGCGCCGACCATTCGGTACGGCCCGACTTCAATACATCGGTACGTGCCTGGCCCACGCTGGCCGCGGGCGAAACGGTCGCCAGCATCGTCTGGACCCAGGTGGCCGGCCCGACCGTGACGATGGATACGACCAACAACCGGCTGCTGACGTTCAAGTCGCCCAAGGTGGCCGTCGATACGGTGCTCAAGTTCCGCGCGGTGATGACCACCAGCAGCGGGCGCCAGGACTTCGACGACGTGCTAATCGGCGTCGAACCCGAGCCGGCGTTACCGGACGGCTACCTGTTCGACGAAACGGCACGCGTGCATCCTTACCGCCCGGTCGGCGTGTACGCGGCCGCGCTGACCCGCTGCGCCTACAACAACGGCCTGTACTTCCAGGACTCGGGACGCAACAACCTGTGCAGCAGCGCCACCTTGCCGCTGCTGCAGACCGAGGCCGGTTTCGGCGCGGTGCCGAGCGTGGCGCAGATCATGGGGCGCGTGCTGACGTCGCACGACTTCCTCGGCGCCAATTTCGAGCAGTTCCTGCTGACCCAGGACCCGCACGGCGACTTCCGCCGGCTGCTCGGCGGCGTCACCGCCATCGTGCTCGGCTCGCACGTGCGGCCGAGTTTTTACTGGTCCGTCAGCGGCGCCATCTACCTCGACGCCAACAACCTGTGGCTCACTCCGGAGCAGCGCGACGTCGTCACCGAGGTGCCGGACTACCGCAGCACCTTCGACGATGAGCTCAACTTCACCAGCTTTGGCCGCCAGGTGCGCAACAATGCCTACGCCCGCCGCAGCTTCCCGGCGAGCTCGCGCATCACCCGTACCAACGAGGAGCTGGTGCTCGAAATCGGGCGCCTGCTGTATCACGAGCTGGGCCACGCGAGCGACTTCTTCTCGCCGAGCGATCGCAATCTCGATCCGGCGCAGTCGATCTGGGCCAACGTGTCGGGCAGGGTAGGGGCGCGTACGCTGGTGTCGGACATGCTGGCGGCGCAATTTCCGCTGGCGTCGGCGGAAATGAAGGGGCTTGGGCAGGTCATGTACCAGGGCGCCACCGCAACGGCGGAGCAGAAAGCGTATGGTCCGGCCGACGTCGGCCGCTTCTTCGGCGCCGACCGCGCCTCGGACGACTACGCCTACTCGATTTTCGAGGACAGCAATTCGCGCGAGGACCTGTCGATGCTGTTCGAGGAATTCATGATGAGCTACCGGCACGGCGTGCGCTACGACGTCGCCTATACCAACGCGGTGAAAGATGGCATGTCGCCTGGACAAGTGTTGGTCGGATGGGGGCAGCGCGGCAGGATCGGCGAGGCCGCCATCAAGCCTCGCATCAAGCTGGTACTGCAGCGCATCGCGCCGTGGATCGACCTGGCCGCAGTGGACGCCTTGCCGGCGCCGATCTTGATGCGCACCGGGGTCAGCTGGGACGACAACCTGATGCTGACGTCGGGCGCGACAGCGGCGCAGCCGTCAGGCCTGCGGGCGGGCTCGGCGGCGGCATCGCCACGCGACCTGCGCGAAGACATGAAGGTAATGCGCGCGGCCCACTAGGTTGCCGGCGCGACGCTGTGATCGGCCGGCGCCGCCGCCAAGGCTGTCAGCCGTAGGCGCCGCCGGTGTAGATCAGGTCGAACAGGCGCGAGATCGTGGCAATCAGCGTGGTGGTGCCGACAAACATCGTCACGACCAGGATGATCGCCAGCGGCCAGCGCGAATTGGTGCGGCCGCCCGAGCCGGCGTTGAACCTGGCGTCGAACTTTTCATCCGCCATCAGCCCGACGACCAGCGTTTCGAGGAAAGCGGCCAGGTATGACAGCGTCAGCGGCAGCACCCGAAAAAAGATATCCGCCTGCGGCGCCAGCGCCATCACCAGCGCGGTGGCCGGCACGCTTGCCAGGTGCAGCAGGCCCCACTTGTCGCCCATGCCGCGCAGGAAAAAACGATGGGCGCCGGTACCGCCGAGCAGCAGCGCGAGCAGGGTGGCGAGGGTCTTGTTCTTGTGGCGGGGGCGGGCGGATGACATGAAAGCGAGCAACCTTTAAGCGGGAAAGCACGCAGTATCGGTCAAAATCGTCCGGCTCACAGCAGTTTTCCCTCAAATTCGCTTTGCCGCCGGGAGCCGAAATCGGCGATAATGCTCGACTTCGGCCCGAATTGCGCGCCCTGTTATCATTACTGCTTGCTGCTGCGCGGCATTGCGCGCTATAATTGTCGGCTTTTTCCGCCCAGCATAACTTTTTGGATTTAATTATGGTCGTTATTCGTTTAGCTCGTGGAGGCGCCAAGAAGCGCCCGTTCTTCAACATCGTTGCAACGGACTCGCGCAATCGCCGCGACGGCCGCTTCATCGAGCGCATCGGTTTTTACAACCCGATGGCAGCTGGTGGCGAAGTCGGCCTGCGCATTACCGCAGATCGTCTGGCTTACTGGCAAGGCGTTGGCGCACAACTGTCGCCAACCGTTGCACGCCTGGTCGCTTCGCAGCCAGCAGTAGCAGCGTAATTTCGCTGGACCAGGTTTGATCGATCTTGCGGCAACTCCCCCGGCCGACCTGACGCAAGTCGGGTATGTGTCCGGTGCCTTCGGTGTCACCGGTTCGATACGGGTCACCCCGTTTTCAGCCGACGCCGATGCGCTGCAAAGCGCGAAGACCTGGTGGCTGGACAAGCCGGTGCTGCATGCAGTCACAGTGCGCACGGCAAAATTACACGGCGGCGACGTCGTGGTCCAGCTGGTTGGTGTAGTGGGGCGGGACGCCGCCGAGGCGCTGAAAGGCGCCGCAGTGACGATTCCCCGCAGCGAATTCCCATCATTGCCGGCCGACGAGTTTTACTGGTCCGACCTGATCGGACTGGATGTCGTCAATTTGCAAGGTGAAGCCCTCGGGCAAGTCACCGACATGATGGACAATGGTGTGCAGTCGATCTTCCGGATCACGCCGGTGGCGGATGCCACTACTGACGCGAAAGCGGAGGAACGGCTGATTCCCTACGTTGACCAGTACGTCAAGACGATCGACCTTGCAGCTAAAAAAATTACTGTGGACTGGGGCCTGGATTATTAAGGCGTCGTTCACGAAGCGAAAACGCGATGCAATTTGACGTCGTGAGCTTGTTTCCCGAAATGTTTGCCGCGTTGACGCAGTCTGGCGTAACCCGGCGCGCCTTCGAGCAGCAGCGTTGGGGCCTGTCGTTGTGGAATCCGCGCGATTTCACCACCGACAATCACCGCACCGTCGACGACCGCCCGTATGGCGGCGGACCCGGCATGGTGATGATGGTCAGGCCGCTCGAAGCGGCGATCGGCGCTGCCAAACAGCGCCAGGTCGAGCTCGGACTGGTGCCGCCGCGGGTGGTCTTCATGTCGCCCCAGGGGCGCGCGCTGACCCACCAGAAGGTGATGCAATTGAAGGACGAGCCGGGCCTGGTGCTGCTGTGCGGACGCTACGAAGCGGTCGACCAGCGCTTGCTGGACCGGGTAGTCGATGAAGAAATCAGCCTGGGCGACTTCGTGCTGTCAGGCGGCGAGTTGCCGGCGATGGCGCTGATGGATGCGGTGGTGCGGCAGTTGCCGGGCGTGCTGGGCGACGATGCTTCGGCGATCGAAGACAGTTTCGTCAACGGCCTGCTCGATTCGCCCCATTACACGCGGCCCGAGACGTACGAAGGCGTCAGCGTGCCGCCGGTACTCTTGAAAGGCAACCACGCTGAAATCAGCAAGTGGCGGCGCCAGCGGATGCTCGAAGCGACGGCGCGCAAGCGGCCCGACCTGTTGGTCAAGGCGCGCGAAGCCGGCGTCTTGAGCAAGCTGGACGAAAAATTTTTGGCAGGTTTATAAAAACCTGTTGTTGTACCTGGCGGGCATGTTGCCCGTCCGTTTTAACCCCATCCTCTACTGGGCGAATGCAGCGCCAGCACGATGGTACATGGAGTCATAAAAATGAACCTGATTCAAATTCTTGAGCAAGAAGAAATTGCCCGTCTGGGCAAGACTATTCCTGACTTCGCACCAGGCGATACCGTCATCGTCAATGTCAACGTAGTCGAAGGCACCCGCAAGCGCGCCCAGGCATACGAAGGCGTGGTGATCTCCCGTCGTAACCGTGGCCTGAACTCGAACTTCATCGTTCGCAAGATCTCGTCCGGCGAAGGCGTCGAGCGTACGTTCCAGCTGTACTCCCCGCTGATCGCATCGATCGAAGTCAAGCGTCGTGGTGATGTCCGCCGCGCCAAGCTCTACTACCTGCGTGAGCGTTCGGGTAAATCCGCGCGTATCAAGGAAAAGCTGCCACAACGTCGCGTTGCAACTCCGGCCGCTGCCAAGTAATAATAGCGACTGCGTTGCGAACGAAGGCATCCTTGCCGGATGCCTGGGAAAAAGGCATCCACTGGGTGCCTTTTTTGTTTTTAGCTGGAGGAAACGCGTTTGGCCAAGCTCCCGTTCGATCCCGAGCAGTTACCGGTAGATTCCGTCGGCGGCGAAGCGCCGCTCGACGCCAGCCGCCTGACGGCCGACTGGCTGCGCAGCCACTTTGCCGCGCCGCCCGACTGGCACCCGGAAGCGCTGGACGAGTCGTTGGTGCAGCGCGAGGTGATGATTGCGGCGGCGGTGCTGATCCCGCTGGTGGCGCGCGCCGGCGGGCTGACCATGCTGCTGACCCAGCGCACCGACCACTTGTCCAGCCATGCCGGCCAGATCAGCTTTCCGGGCGGGCGCGCCGAGACCTACGACGCCTCGCCGGTGGCGACCGCCTTGCGCGAGGCGCAGGAAGAGATCGGCCTGGACGCGCGCCACGCCGAAATCATCGGCCAGTTGCCGATCTACCTGACCGGCACCGGCTATCGCGTGACGCCGGTGGTGGCGCTGTTGACGCCGCCGTTCGAGCTGTTGCCCGACCCGCAAGAAGTGGCCGAGATTTTCGAAGTACCGCTGGCGCACCTGATGAATGGCGCGCACCACCAGCGGCTGTCGGTCGACCTGCCGTCCGGTCGGCGCAGCTTTTACGCGATGCCGTACGAGCGCCACTTCATTTGGGGCGCCACGGCCGGCATGCTGCGCAACCTGTTCCATTTCCTGCGCGCCTGAACCCCAAACGCTGGGGTCAGGTCTGACATTCGGACAAAATCGTGGGGTCAGGTCTGACATTCGGACATTTTTGCGCGAGAAACCAGCAGTTGAAGCATCGGCATCCTACTTGCACGGTCGCAGCCGGCCTGAAATGTCCGAATGTTAGACCTGACCCCGGCAAAATGTCCGAATGTCAGACCTGACCCCGCGCAAATGTCCGAATGTCAGACCTGACCCCAGCTGTTGATGTAGGGCAAGCGGTCAATAAGTTTGATTTGGGTACTGCTCTGCGCTATCGTAGCGGGGCCGGGCAGTATTGCTTTATTTCACAAAGGACGTATCGATGACTTTTCTCTCCATTCTGTGCGCGTTGCTAATCGAGCAACTCAAGCCCTTGCGCGCGGATAACATGATTTATGCAGAGATCAAAAGCTTCGCAATGCGCATGGAAAGCTGGTTCAACGCCGGCGACGCCAGCCACGGCCGCCTCGGCTGGATCCTGATGATGGCGGCGCTGATGGTGCCCACCGCCCTCGTCTACTGGACCTTGCTGCACTTTAACTGGGTGTTCGCCGCCTTCGCCTGGAACGTGCTGATCGTCTACCTGACGCTGGGGTTTCGCCACTACAGCCACTATTTCACGTCGATCCAGATGGCGCTCAACGCCGGTGACGAGCCGACCGCGCGCGCCTTGCTGGCCGAATGGACCCGGGTCGACACGGCCGGCATGGAAAGCACCGAGATCTGCCGCCTGGCCGTCGAAAAGTCGCTCGTCACCACCCACCGCAACGTGTTCGGCGTGTTCTTCTGGTTCCTGATGCCGCTCGGGCCGGCCTGCGCGGTGATGTACCGCGTATCCGAATACCTGGCGCGCGCCTGGAACGAGCCGGACCACATGCGCGGCGAAGCGTTCGGCCAGTTCGCCGCCCGCGCGTTTTACTGGATCGACTGGCTGCCGGTGCGCCTGACCGCGGTCGCCTTCGCCGTGGTCGGCAACTTCGAAGACGCGATCTACGCCTGGCGCAACTTCGCCCACCGCTGGGCCGACGAAGCGAAGGGCATCATCCTCACCGCCGGCGGCGGCGCCATGGGCGTGCGCCTCGGCACGCCGTACGAGAACGCGTCCGGCGTGGTCATCCCGGCCGACGCCGCCACGGTCGACTCGCTCGATAACGAAGCCGAAGTGCTGCCGGGCGAAGAGCCGAACATCCGCGCCCTGCAAAGCACGGTCGGCCTGGTCTGGCGCGCCTTGCTGCTGTGGATGATGTTACTGTTGCTGCTGTCCGGCGCCGTCTGGCTCGGTTAGCCGGCTCGCGCGGCGCAGTGCGGGCCGCGCGGATGGCGACTTCAGGTCTTCTATAAGATATAATACTGCGTCAGCCCGGTGCTTGCCCCGGGCCCCTTCACGCAGCATCCTTGCCCGAATCCCGCCAATGGTCGAGTCACCGCAAATCAAGAAAGAACTCGCCGAAGAGTTTTTCATTCTTGGCGTCACCAGCGATGGCAGGCAGTTTCGTCCCAGCGACTGGGCCGACCGCCTGTGCGGCGTCATGTCCTGTTTTAAGCCGGAAGGCTCCGGCGGGCGCGACGCGCACCTGCAGTTTTCGCCCTACGTCCGCCCGGCGATGCTCAACGGCATCAAGGCCGTCGTCGTCGACGCCGCGCTGAAGAATATCGAACCGCTGGCCTACCACTTCGTCGTCAACTTCGCCAAGGACAACGACTTGCAAGTGGTGGAGGCGTGCATCCTGCCTGATCCTGTTCCCGCCAAATAGGGCACCTTTCCCGTCGCTTTGATCAAAATCAAGGCTGCTGCAGAACCGGCGCGATAGCGTAGCGGCTGATGCGCGCCCGTCTGTCGGCGCGCAAGGACGAGCGGCCAGGCGCCGCCTAGGAGATCGATTATGCGGATTGGCGAAATGTGCACCACCCAGACCATCGTTTGCACGCGCGAGGAGAGCGTCCAGGGCGCCGCGCTGCTGATGCGCACCCACCACGTCGGCGACGTCGTCGTCGTCGAGCAGCCCAATGGTGAGCGCGTTCCCACCGGCATTCTCACCGACCGCGACATCGTCGTCTCGGTCATCGCGCTCGGCCTCGACCCGGCCAGCCTGCTGGTCGGCGACATCATGACGGACGACTTGCTCACCTGCAGCGAAAACGACGACGTCTACGAAACCATCGAGCGCATGCGCCTGCGCGGCATTCGCCGGGTGCCGGTGGTCAATGCCGATGGCGCCCTGACCGGCATCGTCAGCGCCGACGATCTGCTCGGCTTCCTGGCCGAGGAGATGGGCGAACTGGCCCGTATCGGCCCGCACCAGCAGTCGCAGGAAAAGCGCGCCCGCCACTGATTTGGGCCTAATGCCCATGCAGAAATCCCCATAGTTTGGCCGTCGAGCAATAATAGACGTCATCCCCGCTTCCTTCGCGAGGATGACGTTGATTTTCCTACCTTCTCCGCGAGAACTCATGAATCGAAACAGCTGCACGCTGCGCATCGGCGCATCCATTCTGGCCGTCGCCATCAGCGGCGCTGCCTTCGCCGCCCAAGCGCTGCCCAATGGCGTGGCCCAGGGCCCGGCGGTCGAGGGCATCACCGAATACCGGCTGGCCAACGGGCTGAAGGTGCTGCTGTTCCCGGACGCGTCGAAGCCGACCGTCACCGTCAACGTCACCTACCTGGTCGGTTCGCGCCACGAGAACTACGGCGAGACCGGCATGGCGCACCTGCTCGAACACCTGCTGTTCAAGGGCTCGCGCAACAACCGCGCCATTCCCCAGCAGTTCGCCGACCGCGGCATGCAGTTCAACGGCACCACCTCGCTCGACCGCACCAACTACTACGAGGTGTTCCAGGCCAGCGAAGACAACCTGCGCTGGGCGCTGCAGATGGAGGCGGACCGCATGGTCAATTCCTTCATCACCAAAAAAGACCTCGACTCCGAAATGACGGTGGTGCGTAACGAGTACGAGAGCGGCGAGAATTCGCCCGGCGCGGTGTTGATGAAGCGCATGCAAAGCGTGTCGTACGACTGGCACGCCTACGGGCGTTCGACCATCGGCAACCGCAGCGACATCGAGAACGTCGGCATCGCCAACCTGCGGGCGTTCTACCGCACCTGGTATCAGCCGGACAACGCGGTGCTGCTGGTGGCCGGCAAATTCGACGAGGCCGCCACCTTGCGCTTTATCGCCCAGAAGTTCGGCGCCATCCCGAAGCCGAAACGCACCTTGCCCGCGTTCTGGACCGTCGAGCCGACCCAGGACGGCGAGCGCACCTTCAGCGTGCGGCGCCAGGGCGACGTGCAGATCGTCGCCCTCGGCTACAAGGTGCCGTCCGAGCTGCACCTCGATTCCGACGTGCTGTCGTTCGCCTCCGACATCCTCGGCAGCGGCCCGGCGGCGCGCCTGCACAAGCTGCTGATCGACAGCGGCCAGGCCAGCGAAGTGTTCTCGTTCGGCCAGACCGGCTACGCGCCCGGCCTGCAGCTGATCGGCGCGGTGGTCAAGAAGGGCGCGCCGATCGAGCCGGTGCGGGCAGCGATGACGGCCGCGGTGGAGGATTTCGCGCGCAATCCGGCCACGACGGAGGAGATGGAGCGGGTGCGCCGCGTCAAGAACAACGACATCGAGAAAAGCCTGAACGACCCGCAGCGGGTCGGCGTGGCGCTGTCGGAAGCGATCGCGCTGGGCGACTGGCGCCTGTACTTCGTCGGCCGCGAACGGGTCGCCTCGATCAGCGCCGACGACGTCGCCAAGGTGTCGGGCCGCTACCTGCGGCGCGACAACCGGGTGACCGGATTTTTCATCCCCGACGACACGCCGCAGCGCGCCGACATCGCCCAAGCGCCGACGGTGGAGTCGCTGCTGCAGACGTTCAAGCCGCGCGCCGCCTCGCTGAAGTCGGAAAACTTCGAGCCGAGCCAGGACAACATCATGAAGCGCACGCGCCTGGCAACGGCCGGCGGCGTGAAGATGGCGCTGCTGCCGAAGAAGAACCGCGGCGAGGCGGTGTCGGTCGAATTCGTCCAGCATCTCGGCGATGAGAAGAACCTGTTCGGCAAAGGCGCGGTGCCGGCGCTGACGGTCGCCATGCTGATGCGCGGGACCAGCAAGTTCAATCGCATACAGCTGGCCGACGAATTCGATCGCCTGAAGATCACCGGCGGAGCGCACCGCTTCGAGACCACGCGCGAGAACCTGCACGAGGCGCTGCGCCTGGTGGCGCACGTGCTCAAGGAGCCGGCCTTTCCGGAAGCCGAATTCGAGCAGCTGCGCCAGCAGGCGCTGGTGAGCATCGAGTCGGGCCGCGGCGAGCCGCAGGAAGTGGCCGCGCGCGCGCTGGCCGACCATTTCGACATCTACCCGCGCGGCGACCCGCGCGAGGCGACCACCATCGAGGAAGACCTGGCCGACACGCGCGCCGCCACGCTGGTGCAGATCAAGCACTTCCATCGCCAGTTCTATGGCGCCAGGCCGTCCGAGCTGGCGATCGTCGGCGACTTCGACGCCGATGCGGTGGCGCCGCTGGTCGATCAGCTGTTCGGCCAATGGGTGGCGCCGGAGAACGTGGCGCCGCTGCTGCGCAAGCATGCCGACGTTGCGCCGCTGCAGAAAACGCTCGATACGCCGGACAAGGAAAACGGCTTCTATACGGCGCGCCTGAACCTGGACCTGAACATCGACGACGCCGACTACCCGGCGCTGGCGCTGGCCAACTACATCTTCGGCGAAGGCGGCATGAAGTCGCGCCTGCTGGACCGGATCCGCCAGAAGGACGGCCTGTCGTACGGCGGCGGCTCGCAGCTGTCGGCGGGCGAGCTTGACCGCGCCGGCTGGTTCGGCATCGATGCCATCGCCGCGCCGCAGAACCTGCGCAAGCTCGACGCGGCGGTGCGCGAGGAACTGGGGCGCGCGCTGAAGGGCGGCTTCACCGCCGCCGAACTGGCTGGCGCGAAGTCCGGCACGCTGCAGCAGCGCTTGCAGAACCGCTCGGAAGACGCGGTGCTGGCGGCTGGCTGGACCAGCTACCTGTACCGCGGCCAGACGTTCGAGTGGAGCCGCCAGTTCGAGCAGAAGCTGGCCGCGGTGACGCTGGCGCAGCTGAACGCGGCGTTTCGCAAGGCGATCGACCCGGCCAAATTAAGCGTGGTGATGGCCGGAGACCAGCAAAAGGCCACACCTGCGCCGAAATAGTAATGTTTTTGCTACTGAAAATCACACATTTGTTTGATTGATTGTTCACGCGGCGTTATCATGTTGCTTTGAGGCAGCAAATGCTGCCTGTGTTCAATATTGGAGTGCGTGATGGTCGTCAAGAACAAGCAGCAGCGGGATACCTCGTTCGAGGGCAAGGTCGTGTTGGTCACGGGTGCGGCGGGCGGCATCGGCCGCGCCACCGCACTGGCCTTCGGCCGTGCCGGCGCCTGCGTGGTGGTGGCCGACACCTCGGTCGACGGCGGCCACGCGACGGCGGCGATGATCGTCGAAGCCGGCGGCAAGGCGCTGTTCGTGCAGACCAACGTCACGCGCGCCGCAGAAGTCGAAGCGCTGGTCGACAAGACGGTAGCCTACTACGGCCGCCTGGACTGCGCCTTCAACAACGCCGGCATCGAGGAAGAGCACCTGCAGCTGGCCGACGCCGATGAAGCGCTGTTCGACCGCATCGTCAACGTCAACGTCAAGGGCACCTGGCTGTGCATGAAGTACCAGATCCGCCAGATGCTCAAGCAGGGCGGCGGGGCGATCGTCAACACCGCGTCGGTGGCCGGGCTGGTGGGCGCGCCGACGCAGGCGATCTACGCGGCCAGCAAGCACGCCGTGGTCGGCCTGACCAAGACTGCCGCCGCCGAATATGGGCGCGACGGCATCCGTGTCAACAGCGTCTGCCCTGGCGTGATCAACACGCCGATGCTGGCGCGCGCGCTCGAACGCGAGCCGACGCGCCAGAAGAAGCTGCGCAACATCCATCCGATCGGCCGCTTCGGCGAGGCTGCCGAAATCGCCAACGCGGCGCTGTGGCTGTGCTCCGACCAGGCCTCGTTCGTCACCGGCCACCAGCTCGCCGTCGACGGCGGCCTCACCGCGATTTAACGCAACCTGACACCGGTTATTTAGGCCGCGGCGAGCGCACCGCGCGGTTTGGCGACGTCAGTCTGCCGGCGCGCAGCTCGCCCACCGCCCGGCCCAGCGCGCGCCCGACGTTGCGCACCTCTTCCTGAAAATCGGTGTCGCGGTCGAACGCGTCGTGACTTTCCGCGTACGACTCGAAGTAGCCGACGTAGCGGTCCAGCCGCGCGAAGCTGCCGGCATCTATCATCCCCATCCAGTCAAGCCAGTCCGACAAGCCGCGCCGCGTGCCTTCGATGCCGGCGACGTCGCCGTGCACGATCAGCCCGTAAGCGCGATCGGCCAGGTGCTTCGGATAGTCCCAGCCTGCCAATTCCAGTGCCTTCGCTTCTTCCGCCTTCTTGCCGTGCGTGGTCGTGGGATCGGGATTGCCGCCGTCGGCGCACACCAGCCGGTCGATCATCAGCTTGAGCACCGCCGGCGTCTGGTACCAGTACACCGGTGTGACGATCAGGATGCCGTGCGCGGCCACCCACTTTTCGTAAATCTCGTTCATCCAGTCGTTGGTCTGGCGCAGCGAGTGGTTCGGGTAGCAGCTGCACGGCCAGTGGCACAAGGGCATGGCGGTCGAGACGCAGGCCTTGCACGGGTGGATATGGCGGTCGTAATCGGAGGTGAGCAGGCTAAGGTCGAGGATGTCGACGTCGATGCCGTCCGCTTCGAGCACGTCGCGCGCCAGTTGCGTCATGCGGTAGGACTTCGAGATCTCGCCGGGGCAGGTGCCGTCGTTGCGCGCCGCGCCATTGATGACCAGCACGCGCGAGCGGGTTTCCGGATCTTTTTGCACCGCTTGTGCCGCCAGCAGCCGCTCGCGCGCCGCGATCCATTCGACCGACAGTTCGTACTCGGGATCGGCAAAACCGGGACCGGCCTTCCTGGTCACCGGCGCCTTGTGCGATTCACTGTAGTTGTTCCAGGCCACTTGCTCGACCGCGGCAAGCTCGCCGGCAACCTCGCCAAAGGCCGGATCCATGAACGAGCGCTTGAATACCAGGTGAAATTCGTCGCGCCCAAGCTTGGCGGGGGCCTGTCCCTTGCGAACCGATGTCATGGTCAACCTTTCTCAGAAGTAGCTTGAGTATCGGAGAAATGTGAAATCGCTTATGTACGCCAACTAACCGGCGGGCAAGAAAAAAGCGGGTCGGACCGAGGTCCAGACCCGCCTTGTGGCGGCGCTACGCTTACCGGATTACTTGGCGGCAGGAGTCGGCGCGGCAGCCGTGGCCGGCGCCGCAGCTGGGGTGGCCGAGCGGTTCGCCCACAGCGACCAGTACTTGGCCAGGTCGCTGATGCCGTCGGTGCCCTTGACGGACTCCAGCGTCTTGGTCGCCTCGGCCTTGCGGCCGGCCTTGGCGTACGCCATGCCCAGGCGCAGCTTGGCTTCTTCCGGTTTCTTGCCGACGCCTTTGGCGATGCCTTGCTCGATCAGCGGGATGCCCTTGTCGAACTGGTCCATCGTGACGTACGCCCAGCCGAGGTTGACCAGGCCGGTGCCGTCTTTTGCCTTGGCCGCGCTCGCTTCACCGCTGGCGATGTTCTTGGCATCGTCGGCGGCGCCCTTGTTGGCCTTGTCGCGCAGCTGCTTGTAGACGTTGGCGCTGCTGCCCGAACCCAGCACGCCGGCGGCGGCGCCGGCGTCGAGCGTCTTTTTCGCTTCGGTCGGGAAGCCGGCCAGCAGCGTCGATTCGGCCATTTCGAGGTACTCTTCCGGCGCCAGCGCCTTCTGCGCGACAAATTGCAGACGCAGCACGTCGAGCTGATGGCTCTGGCTAAAGCCCGGCTTGTTCTGCATGCGGCGCAGCAGGTCGGTCCAGTAGTCATCGGCCGGATACAGCGCGACCAGTTTTTCCATCGCAACCAGGTAAGTCGGGTTGTCCTTCAGCTTGGCGGCCGAACTGGCCAGCAGGCGCAGGTCTTCCAGCGTTGGCTGTTTGCCGGCTTTTTCGGTGTCGGTGATCAGGGACTGCAGTTCGGTCTTGGCGGTCGTGAAGTCGTTGCTCAGGTAGTAGGCGCGGGTCAACGGGCTGCGCACTTTTTCCGGCGTCGAACCTTCCTTCTGGTAGCGCTTCATCCATTCGATCGCCTTCGGGTAATTCTTGGCGTTGTAGTACATGTTGCCGAGCGCGAGGATGAACTCGCCCTGGTCCACCGTCGGCAGGCGGTTCGCCGCGATCACCGCCTCGAGCGAGGTCATGGTCATCGCATCGTCGCCGCTGGCCGAGCCGAGCGCGACCTTCATGCGGTCGACGACGTACGTCTCGTACGGCGTCTTGGCCGGAAACGCATCGGCCTGGGTCAGGCGCGTCTTCACTTCGTCGAACTTTTTCTCTGCCATCAACTGCTTGATGACGTTTGAGTCGATCAGCTTGAACAGCTCGGGACGGACGGTATCGGCTGCGGGCTTTGCGGCCGTGGCTTCATCGAGAATGTTGGACGCTCTGCGATCGTTGGCGCGCGGGTCACCCGTCGGTTGCGGCCGGGTCTCAGGGGCTCTCTGGGCGTGGGCGCCGGTCATCAGCACCGGGGCTGCATTGAGGCCGATGGCGGCCAGCATCAGGGTGAGGCGGGCAAGACGAAATTGGGACATGGACAACCCTTCAATCAGAGGACAAGAAATTAAGCAGAGTTCGCTACTAACGTGTGAGTGCGACGATCGGTGCACATGCTGTTTCGACAACGCCGCGCCAAATCAGCGCGTATTGTCCCATAAACCCGGCCGTTCTACTCTGCATTTGTGCGCGACGATTTCCCTATGGAAACGCCGCGCTTTGGACCTCCTGAAAGCCGGCGACCGGGCTGCAGCCGCATGCCTCCAGGTCGCCGGCCAGCCAGGCGTTGACGGCGTCCAGCGCGGGCGCCGCGAAGCCGTAGGTGATCAAGGCCGGCGCCTCGATGTCGAGCGCCTGGTACGGGTTCCACAACGCCAGGTGCAGGTCGGGATGCCAGTTGGCGCGCGCGTTCGGGCCGTAGCGCAGGCGCGAGGTCGAGGCGAGGAAGGTGAAGCGGCCGTCGGCCGGCAGCGTGCTCCAGTCGAACCTCTCGGCGTCGCGGTAGGTGACGGTATCGACGTCGTACAGGCGCCCGAGCGAGGCGGCCAGCGCGGCCGCCGGCACGCCGGCTTCGGACACGCCGTCGCTGACGACATCCTGGCGCACCACCAGGCGTACCCGGGCGCCGGCGGCGGGACGGCAGGCGTCGCCGCGCACCGTCAGCGCGCGGCGCCAGGCCTCGGCCATCAGCGCGCGGTCGCCGCACTCTTCCAGGTAGCCGCGCGGCTGGCATGGATAACGGCGCGCCAGCTCGGATAATCGCTGCAGCCGCGCGGCGACATCCTGCGCGCTGAGCGTGCCGGCATCGATCGCAGCGGCGATCGCGGCGATCGTCTCTTCCTGGATCGCCGGCGTGCCAAGCGCCATCACCATGTCGGCGCCGGCGGCGAGCGCCATGACCGCGGCGTGGCCGGCGCCGTAGCGGTGGGCGATGGCGTGCATGTCCATCGCGTCGGTGATGATCACGCCGCGGTAATCCCACTCTTCGCGCAACAGGCCCGTCAGGATGCGGCGCGACATGGTGGCGGGGAACTCGGCATCGAGCGTCGGGTAGACGATGTGCGCGGTCATCATCGCCGGCGCGTGCGGCGCGGCCATGCGGAACGGCGCAAATTCGAACTGCTCCAGTTCGGCCAGCGGCTTGTCGACGGTCGGCAGGTCGCGGTGCGAATCGACGCTGGTGTCGCCGTGGCCGGGAAAGTGCTTGACGCAGCAGGCCACGCCTTCGGAATGGCTGCCTTCCATCCAGGCCATCGCCAGTTCGGTGGCGCGGCGTGGGTCGGCGCCGAACGAGCGCTCAGCGATGACCGGGTTGTGCGGATTGTTGTTCAGGTCCAGCACCGGCGCGAAGTTCCAGTTGAAGCCGAGCGCCTTGACCGCGCGCGCGACTGCCGCGCCGACGTCGCGCGCCAGCTGCGGATCGTCGGCGGCGCCCAGCGCCATCGCCGACGGCGGCGCCGGCACCCAGGTCGAACGGACCACGGCGCCGCCTTCCTGGTCGAGGGCAATGAGCGCCTCCGGTCCCATCACCGCGCGCAGGTCGGACGTCAAGCGCGCCAGCTGGGCCGCGTCGACCATGTTCTGGCGGAACAGGCACACGCCGCGCACGCGGTTGGCCTTCAGGAAGGCGGCGCCGGCGGCATCGAGTTCGGTGCCGGCCAGGCGCACCATGATCAGTTGGCCGGCCAGTTGTCGTGAGTCGTTCATGGCTAGTGTGTCTTGGTCACTTTGTTGAGGTGGCGCGGGCGGTCCGGATCCATGCCGCGCGCCTTCGACAGGTGCGCCGCCATCACGTAGAACGCCTGCACCGCGACGATCGGGTCGAGGTCCGGCGTGGCGGCGACCGGCAAGGTCAGGTCGCGCTCGGCGATGTCGGCGGGCGCTGCCAGCAGCACGCGCGCGCCGCGCCCGCGCATCTCGGTTGCCAGCTGCACCAGGCCGGCCTGGGTCGGGCCGCGCGTGGCGAAGATCAGCAGCGGGTAGCCGTCTTCGATCAGCGCCATCGGGCCGTGCTTGATTTCGGCGCCGCTGAACGCTTCGGCCTGCAGCGCCGACGTTTCCTTGAACTTCAATGCCGATTCGAGCGCGATCGGAAAGCTGATGCCGCGGCCGACCACCATGATGTTGCGCGCCGGCGTAAGCACCTCGAGCGCGGCCGACCAGTCGGCGCGGGTCGCCTCGTCGAGCGCCTGCGGCAGGGCGGCCAGGCCTTCGATCAGCTCGGGGTCGTTCTGCCAGTGCGCCACCAGGCGCGCGCCGGCCACCAGGCTGGTGATGAAGCTCTTGGTGGCGGCCACGCTGTGCTCTTTGCCGGCATGCAGCGGGATTGCCCATTCGGCCGCCTGCGCCAGCGGCGAATCGATGTCGTTGACCAGCGCGACGGTGGTGGCGCCGCCGTCGCGGAAGTAGCGGATCGGCTCGACCACGTCCGGGCTCTGGCCCGACTGCGAGATGGCGATGGTCAGGGTGTCGCGCGTGACCAGCGGCGACTTGTACAGGGTCACCAGCGACATCGGCAGCGAGGCGACGATGCGGCCCATGCGCGCCATGATCAGGTAGGCGCAGTAATTGGCGGCGTGGTCGGAACTGCCGCGCGCCACCGTCAGCGCGCTGTTGAAATTGGTGGAGCGCAGCTTGCGTCCCAGTTCGGCGTAGCGTTCGACGTCGTTCGACAGTTGCAGCGAAACGCATTCGGCGGCGGATAACGCCTCTTTAAGCATCAGTGAGGTCACACGCTTCTCCTTCTATATATACGGCTTTGATGTTCAGGTCGCGGTTGAGCACGACGATGTCGGCGAAACAGCCGGGGGCCAGGCGGCCACGTTCGGTTTCGCCGAGGTAGTCGGCGGCGTTGGTTGACACGCGCCGCGAGGCGTCGGCCAGATCGAGGCCGATGGTGCCGACCAGGTTGCGCAGCGCCTGGTCCATGGTCAGGGTGCTGCCGGCCAGCGTGCCGTCGGGCAGGCGCACGCCGCCCATGCACTTGTGCACCTGCTGGCGGCCCAGCATGTATTCGCCGTCCGGCATGCCGGTGGCGGCGGTCGAATCGGTGACGCAGTACAGCTGCGGGATCGCGCGCAGCGCCACCTTGATGGCGCCCGGGTGCACGTGCAGCAGGTCGGGAATGATCTCGGCGTACTGCGCATGCGCCAGCGCCGCGCCGACCATGCCCGGCTCGCGGTGGTGCAGCGGGTTCATGGCGTTGAACAGGTGGGTGAAGCCGGCCGCGCCATGCGCCAGCGCGGCAACGCCGTCGTCGTAGGAGCCGGTGGTGTGGCCGATCTGGACGCGGATGCCGGCGTCGGCCAACTCGCGCACCAGTGCCAGGTGGCCATCGATTTCAGGCGCCACCGTGATCAGGCGCAGCGGCGCATAGCTGCCCAGCTGCTCGACCTCGGCCAGGTTGGCGGCGCGCGCGTACGGCGGCTGCGCGCCGAGTTTGCCGGCGTTGATGTACGGGCCTTCGAGGTGCACGCCGAGGATGCGCGCCGCGCCCGGGCGGCGTGCGCCGGCGGCGGCGCCGATCGCCTTCAGCGCGGCGACGATGTCTTCCGGCGGCGCCGTCATCGTCGTCGCCAGCAGGCTGGTGGTGCCGTGCCTGGCGTGCATTGCCGCGATAACGTGCGGTGCGTCGCCGCCTTCCATCACGTCGCGCCCGCCGCCGCCGTGCACGTGCAGGTCGATGAAGCCGGGCAGGATGTAGTCGTCGCCGTTGGTGCCTGGGTCGGCGGGGACGCCATCAATGGCGGTGACGCGGTCGCCGAAGCTGATGGCTCCGTAAATCCAGCCGGCCGCGGTCAGGATATTGCCCTTGATTGCTTCGCTCATTGAAGTGGTCCGCTATGATTTTGTGGGGTTGGCGCGCACGTGCTGTTCGATCATGCGCAGCGCGCCGCGGGCGGCGTCGCCTTGCGGCGCCACGCTGCGCGCCAGCAGGTCGCGCGGAAGGTAGGCGCGCAGCGGCGCACCGAGGCCGCCGCACAACGCCAGCGGCAGCGTGCCGGAAGGGTCGAGCGCGTGCGCTATGCCGGCCACTTCGGCGCCGGCGGCGAGCAAAAAGGCGCGCGCGGTGGCGTCGGTATCGGCATGGTTGAAGACGATCGGCGCCAGTTGCGCGTAGCTGGTCTGGTTGGCCTGGCCGAGCCAGACCTGAATCGGGTCGCGCGCGCCGCCACAGGCGTCGATGACGGCCTGGGCGAACGGGCTGCCTGGCTGGCGCCCGTCGAGTACCTGTTCGATGTGGTTGATGGCGCGCAGACCCAGCCAGCCGCCGCTCGCCTCGTCGCCGGCCGGGAAGCCCCAGCCGCCCACTTCGCGCTGTTCGCCGCCAGGCAGCAGCGCCTGGCCGACGCTGCCGGTGCCGATGGCGACGATGGTGCCGGGCTGGCCGCCGTGCGCGCCCAGCAGCGTGGTGAAGCCGTCGGTTTCGAGGCGCAGCGCGGCGTAGCCCGGATTGGCGTCGACGAATTGCGCCGCCCATGATTTGTTGTGCACGCCGGCCAGGCCAAGGCCGATCGCCATGGCGTGCAAGGCCGCCTGGGCGACGCCGGCCTGCGCGAAGGCCATCGCCACGGCGGCGCCGATATTGTCCCACGCGTTGCCGATACCGTGTGCCAGAGCGGACGGGCCGCCCTGGCCCTGCGCCAGTTCGACGCCGTCGGCATTGGCGAGCCGTACGCGGGTGCCGGTTCCGCCGCCGTCGACGCCGATGAAGTATTCGATCATGTTGATGTAAGAGTGGTCTGCCAGGAGGTCAGGGCACTATAGGTAGCGCTCAGGGGCTTGTCAATAGGTATTTAATTGGTATTAACTCAGGGCGTGGCGCGTGCCCGCTTGCTATGAGCTTGCCAGGTCGAGGTGATCGAGGTGACCCGGATTGGTATTGCTGTGGCATTTCAACCGAACGGCCTGGCGCGGCGTTTTTAGTTTCGGAACGGCGCACCTGGCTCACTTGTCTCTACTTATTTGACTGCCTCGACCACCGGCAGTTCGACGAAACTGCTGTGGTAGATGCGCTGCGTCGCCTTTTTATAGTCCGCCGGCTTGGCGTCGAAAATGTTGGGCACGAAGGTCTGCGGATTGCGGTCGTACAGCGGGAACCAGCTGGACTGGATCTGCACCATGATGCGGTGCCCCGGCAGGAACACGTGGTTGGCGGTCGGCAGCGCGAACTTGTACGCCAGCGCCTTATGCGCGGCAATCGGCTTGCCCACTTCGTAGCCTTCGCGATAGCGGCCGCGGAAGATGTCGGCCGAGATCATCAGCTGGTAGCCGCCGAGCGCGTTCTGGCCCGCCACCTGGTCGGGATAGACGTCGATCACCTTTACCACCCAGTCTGAATCGGTGCCGCTGGTCGACGCCATCAGGTTGGCGATCGGCTCGCCGCTGATCTTCACCGGCGCCGTCAACACGTCCGATGTGAACGTGATGACGTCGGTGCGACCGGATGCTTCGCGCTGGTCGTCGGTCAGCCAGCGCGGCCAGCTCTGGCCTTTCGCTTCGTCGTACCCCATCTGCATCGGCCGCGCGCGGTACGGCACCGGCTTGGCCGGATCGGCGACGTATTCGTCGTAGCCCTGGCCGCCGGCGCCGCCGAGCGTGAGCTTCTGGTCGGCGCCGAGGCGGAGCAGCGCCGGCTTGATCGCGCAGCCGCTGGTGCAGCCGCTTGGCCACGTGGCCAGGCTGCGCCACTTGTTGGTGCCGGTCTCGAAGGCCGACACCGGCGCCACGCTGGCCGGCGGTGCGCCGTCCTTGAGGTAGCGGTCGAGGAAGGGGCGCAGGATCTCCTGGCGGAAGTGCAGTGCGGTGTCGGCGTTGAAGTTGATGGCGCCAAGCTTGCTGCCGTCGCCGATGGCGCCGCCGTGCGACCAGGGGCCGATCACCAGGAACAGCTTGTCGTTGGCGGCGTCCTTCGCCTTGAGCGCCTTGTAGACCGCGATCGGCCCGTAGATGTCTTCGGCGTCCCACAGGCTGTGCACCAGCATGGTCGGCACCGTCAGCGCCTGTCTGGCGAGGATCTTGTCCATCGCCTGGTCCTGCCAGAATGCGTCGTAGGCCGGGTGCGCGACGATCTTGCGCCAGAAGCCGCTTTGCGACACGCCGCGCTGGCGCGCCAGCTCGCCGGCCGAGCCGGCGCGCAGGTAGGTATCGTAATCGTCATGCGTGGCGGTGAACCACTTGGCGTCGTTTTTGCGCGTGACGACCTGCTCCATCATGTACGGGAGGTTCACCTGGCGGAAGGCGCCGTGGTGGAACCAGTCGTCGCCCATCCAGCCGTCGACCATCGGGTTCATCGGCACCGCCACTTTCAGCGCCGGATGCGGGTTGACCAGTGCCATCAAGGGCAGGAAGCCGTCGTACGAAATGCCGATGATGCCGACCTTGCCGTTCGACTCGGGCACGTTCTTGGTCAGCCACTCGATGGTGTCCCAGGTGTCGGTGGAGTGATCGACCTGGGTCGGATTCTGCGGGCCCGACAGCGGACGATTCATCACGTAGTCGCCTTCGGAGCCGTACTTGCCGCGCACGTCCTGTACCACGCGGATGTAGCCGCCTTCGACGATGACGTCGGCGGCGTTGTCGTAGCCCTGCAGGATCGACTTCATGTCGGAGCTCTCGGCATGACTGGTCAGGCCGGCCGCGTCGTACGGAGTGCGGGTCAGCAGCACCGGCGCGCCCTTGGCGCCGCGCGGCACGATGATCACCGTATTGAGCTTGACGCCGTCGCGCATCGGCACCATCACCGAGCGCTTGACGTAATTGAAGCTGGTGGTGACGGGCTCGAACTGGGCCGGCGTTTCCGACGGCAGCGCTGGGTAACTGGCTGGCGCCGGCGCACTCTGCGCGTGGGCCAGGCCCGCGGCCGCGGCGAGTATGCACGCGAGCGGCGCGAGGCGGGTGATGCGTGACTTCATGTGGCGTCCTTGTCAGAGTGAGCACGATGGCAATGCGGCGGCGCGCCCTGAAGGCGCGCCGCCGCTCACATTATCACAATGACAGCGCCGTCGCGGGCCGATCTTTTGGCCGCCTGGCGGCGGCAAAAGGGCAGCGTGCGACCGCTGGGGCCGTGTGCGATTGCCGGCACTGACCCCGGGGGGAGTTAGTTCTTGTACTGCTCGAGCTGGACGGCGAGGGTGGTCTTGTGGTTCTTGACGAACTGGACGGCCTCGGCGCGCACGTCGGCGCGGGTGGCGCCGGCGTTCTTGGTGATGTTGACAACCGGCAGGTTCAGGTTGGCGGCCAGTACGGCGGAGGCGGCGCTGGCGCTTGCCGGGGCGGCGACGATGACGTCGGCGGCAAAAGCGGAACCTGCGGCAACAAACACGGCGGCGGCGGCGAGGAATTTTTGAACGGTCATGATGTTTCTCCTGGTGGGGTTATCGGTGAGCCAATGAACCCAGTGTACGCATTGCGTGTTCAGCAAAAAAGGCGAATAATCGCAATGGATAATTGCGGTAATCGCAATAATGAACAGGGAGTGGCAGATGGACAGGCTGGTATCGATGCGGGTGTTCGCCAAAGTGGTCGAGCAGGGCAGCTTCGCGCGCGCCGCCGAAGCGCTGGAAATGTCGGCCACGGTGGTCACGCGCAACGTCGCCGACCTCGAGGCGCACCTGGGCACGCGCCTGCTCAACCGCACCACGCGGCGCCTGTCGCTGACCGAAACGGGCCAGCAGTACCTGGAACGGGTGCGCCAGATCCTGTCCGACATCGACGATGCCGACGCGCTGGCGTCATCGAGTTCGCGCAAACCGAGCGGCACGCTGCGCATCTACTGCCACCCCGGCTTCGGTCAGTCGCAACTGGCCATGCTGCTGCCGCTTTACGCCCAGTCGATGCCCGACGTCGTGCTCGACGTGACGCTGGCCGACCATGCGGTCGACCTGGTCGAGCAGGGCTTCGACGTCGGCATCTTCATCGGCCTGCAAAAATTCGACGCCAGCATGATCGCGCGCCGGCTGGCCACGTCGAGCGTGGTGCTGTGCGCCTCGCCCGGCTACATCGCCCGCCGCGGCGCGCCGGCCACGCCGGCCGAAGTGTCGCAGCACGACTGCCTCAATTACGCCTTCGAGCAGCTGCGCCATTCGTGGCCGGTGGAGTGGGACAACCAGGTGATCAACGTGCCGATCGTTCCCCGCATGGTGTCGAACAGCGGCGCCGTGCTGCGCCAGGCGGCGCTGGCCGGCATGGGCATCACGGTGCGTTCGTCGTTCATGCTCGAAGACGACTTCGAAAGCGGACGGTTGGTGCAGCTGCTGCGCGGCCACCACCTGGGCGACCTGTCGGTGCAAATGGTGTACCCGAGCCGGCGCCTGCTGTCGGCCAAGGTGCGCAGCTTCGTCGATTTCATGAACGCGCAGTTCCCCCATCCGGAGCGCGACCCGTGGCTGCCTGAGGCCTAGCCCCGACGGCGCCGGCAATGGCGCTTGCGGTCGTCCACCGTGCGTGTATAGTTAATAAAGTCGCAACACAATCCGTCACTAACTTCCCTTCGAGGCAAACCATGGCCACGCTCACGTTGCGCAAGCTCAACGTCGACCTGTCGAAAGGCTTCGGCCGCCACTGGCTGGGCGGCGACCCGTACCGCACGGCGCTGTTCAATGCGCTGTCGATGACGTTTCCGCTCGGCGAACAGTCGTTCATCGACAGCGTGGGTGCGCTCCCCGAGGCGCTGCTGCCCGATCCGGCCATGCGCGCCGAGATCGGCGAGTTCATCGGCCAGGAGGCCAGTCACCGCTTCGTCCACCAGCAGTACAACCGCGTGCTCGAGGCGCAGGGCATGGTGTTCGTGTGCGGGCCGAGCATCGAGCGACGGCTGCAGCGGGTGTCGCGCGCCGGCCCCGAAATCTGGGTGGCGGCCACCTGCGCGATCGAGCACTACACGGCCATGCTGGCCGACGGCGTGCTGTCGGTGCCGAGCTGGATGGACGGCGCCGAACCGGACATGCACACGTTGTGGAGCTGGCACGCGGCCGAGGAGAACGAACACAAGGCCGTCGCCATCGACGTCTACCGCGCCATCGGCGGGCGCTACGTGCCGCGGGTGCTGGTCTACATGCAGGCCAGCTTCTTCCTCGCCTTCGACATCTTCTGGCAGACCGCCGACAACCTGCGGCGCGAGGGCCAGTTGTGGAAGGCGCGCACTTGGATCAGCGGGTGCCGCACCTGGCTGGGACGAGACGGCATCTTCTGGCACCTGCTGCTGCCGTCGCTGCGCTACCTGGCGCCGTCGTTCCACCCTTGGCAGCACGACAATCGGCAGCTGTCCGAGCGCTGGCTGGACGAACACCGCAGCGCCTTTCGCAGCAGCGGCGCGCGCGGGCCGCAGGGCTAGCGTTTGCGGTATTAATGGCGTCGGCGCGCCGTGCGGTGTCATAATGGAGGCATACCCACCTACGCAAAACCAGGAGCCTGCCATGACCAAAGCACAAGACAACAAAAAAGAGACCAAGAAGGAACCGGCCAAGACCATGAAGGAAAAGAAGGAAGCCAAGAAGGTCAAGAAAGAAGAGCGCTCGCGCCAGTAATCGCGCCGCACGATCGATGCGCCAGCACGCCGGCCCCGGAGCCACAGCAGCGCGCGCGGCCCTCGCCGCCGCGCTGCTGTGGCTCGCCGCGCCGCCGCTGGCCGGCGCCGGCCCGCTGCCGTCCACCTTCGGCCCGGTGATCGGCAATGCGGTGCTGTGCCGCAGCCACCTCGATAACGCCTATTTCTACTCCTACCTGTCGAGCGCTTTCGGCCCGTCCTACAAGCACGAGGGGGGCGCGTACTGGTTCAAGACCGAGGGCACCTTGTGGGGCGCGACGGTCACCGACATCGTCGTCAGCGACGACACCAGCGAACTCGTATTCATCGGCGCGGTGACACTCGGTCCGCCCGACAAGCTCGAGGAAGCGATCCGCGCCGCCGTCGGCACCCGCCACCGCGCGCTGGACGGCTCGGCGTTCCCGGTGCGCGTGTCCGGCCCTGGCAGCCAGATCGTCTACTTCAACGACAAGTCGAAAATCTACTGCGCCAAGTACAAGCCGCTGCCGGTGGCGCGCTAGGGAATCCATGTACACGCAATACTTTAATCTGAAGCAGCCGCCGTTTTCGATCGCGCCCGACCCGCGCTACCTGTTCATGAGCGAACGCCATCGCGAGGCGCTGGCGCACCTGCTGTACGGGGTGGGCAGCGGCGGCGGCTTTGTCCTGCTGACGGGCGAAATCGGCGCCGGCAAGACCACCGTTTGCCGCTGCTTCATGGAGCAGATCCCGGCCAACTGCAAGCTTGCCTACATTTTCAATCCGAAGCTGTCGGTCGAGGAACTGCTGCTGTCGATCTGCGACGAATTCGGCATCGTGCTGGCGGCGGCGGGCGCCGGCGCCGTCAGCGTCAAGAGCTATGTCGACGCCATCAACGGCTATCTGCTCGAGAGCCACGCGCAGGGCAAGAACAACGTGCTGGTGATCGACGAGGCGCAGAACCTGTCGGCCGACGTGCTCGAACAACTGCGCCTGCTGACCAACCTCGAAACGAGCGAGCGCAAGCTGCTGCAGATTATCCTGATCGGCCAGCCGGAGCTGCGCGCGATGCTGGCGCGACCCGAGCTCGAACAGCTGGCGCAGCGCGTCATCGCCCGCTATCACCTTGGCTCGCTGACCGAAAGCGAGACCGCCAGCTACGTCGCACATCGCCTGGCGGTGGCCGGCGCAGGGGCGGCGTCGCCGTTCCCGCGCGCGCTGATGGGCACGATCTACCGCCTCACCAAAGGCGTGCCGCGCCGGATCAACCTGCTGTGCGACCGCGCGCTGCTCGGCGCCTATGTTGAAAACAGCAGCGTGGTCACGCGTTCCATCGTGCGCAAGGCGGCCGGCGAAGTGTTCGCCGTCGTGGCCGGCCCGCAGGCGCCGGCGCGCCGCTGGCCGCTGGTCGGCGCCGCGCTGCTGGCCGGCGCCGCCGTCAGCGCCGCCGCCGCATGGCAGCTGATGCCGCAAAAATCCGCAGCGCCGCCGAACGTGGCGGCGAAGGCCGCGCCGGCGCCATTGGTCAAGACACCGGCGCCTGCCGTGACGCCTGCCTACGCCAGCAGCAGCGACGCGCTGCGCGAACTGGCCGGCCTGTGGGGCAAGCCGCTGCCGGCGGGCGAGCCTTGCCAGGCCGCGCTGAAGCTGAACCTGCGCTGCTACCAGGGCAAGGGCAGCCTGTACGAACTGCGCCTGCTCGATCGTCCGGCCATCCTCTCGCTGCACGACGGCCGGCAAGTCGGCTATGCGGTGCTCACCGCGCTCGATGACAACACGGCGACGCTGCGCGTGAACGGCAAGCCGCACACGCTCGGCGTGGCGGCGCTGGCGGCGCGCTTCGACGGCGAGTTCACCACCTTCTGGACCGTGCCGCGCGGCTTTCGCGACCAGGTGGCGCTCGGCTTGAGCGGCCCGGACGTCGACTGGATCGGCGCGCGCCTGGCGCAGTTGAACGGCATCGCGGCGCCGCAAGCGGACCTGCCGCTGGACGCGCGCATGCGCAAGCTGCTGCGCGAATTCCAGACCGCGCAGCATTTGAAGGCCGACGGCGTTACCGGACCACGCACGTGGATGCGGCTGTCGCAGATGAGCGGCGTGGCCGAACCGCGCCTGCTGGCGGCCAACGGGCAGGGGAAATAAGATGTCGTATATTCTGGAAGCGCTGAAGAAATCGCAGGCCGAACGCCAGTTGGGCAGCGCGCCGACGATCAACACGATTCCGGTCGGCGCGCCGCCGCAGGCCGATGGCCGGTCAAGCCGGCGGCCGGTCTGGATCGCGCTGTCGGCCGCCGCACTGGCGTTGGCGTTGGCGCTGCTGGCCTGGCGCCTGATGTCGCCTGCTCCTGCGCCGGCCGTAGGGGTGCTGGCCGCGACGCCGCCGCCGGTGGCAGCGGTCGTGGCGCCGCCGCCGGCGACCGCCGTCGTCGCGCCGCCGCTGGCTATGGTGCCGTCTTCTTCGCCGGAGCCGGCGCGGGCCGCTCCGCGTTCGCCACCGCCGGCCGCCGTGCCAGTGACCGCGCCGGCGCCCGCAAAGGCCGCCGCGCCGGCGCCGCCTGCCGCCGACGACGAGCGCCTGCCGACACTGCGCGAGTTGCCCGAGGCGATCCAGCGCACGCTGCCGCCGCTGACCTTCGGCGGCTACATGTATTCGAAGAACCCGGCCGACCGCCTGCTGTTGATCGACAAGGCGCTGCGCCGCGAAGGCGAGGAGGTCGCTCCCGGGCTGGTGCTCGAAAAGCTGTTGCCGAAGGCGGCCGTCATGAATTTCAATGGATACCGCTATCGAGTCCCGTACTGATCCCATCCTCGGCGTGGTCGGCTGGTCCGGCAGCGGCAAGACGACGCTGCTGGAATACCTGATCGCGCAGCTGGCCGCGCGCGGCCTGCGCGTCAACGTCATCAAGCATAGCCACCACGATGTGCTGCTCGAACCGCCGCGCAAGGACAGCGCGCGCCTGCGCCTGGCCGGCGCCGCCGAGGTGATGCTGGCGTCACCGTTCCGCTTGTCGGTCGTGCGCGAACTGCGCGGGGCCGCCGAGCCGACGCTGGCCGAGCTGGTGACGCGCCTTGCGCCGGCCGACCTGACCCTGGTCGAAGGCTACAAGTGGGAAGCGATCGACAAACTGGAAGTGTACCGGCCCGCGCTGGGCAAGCCGGCGCTGTTCATGGACGATGCAAACGTTGTCGCCGTGGCATCGGATGCGCCGCGGCCGGCGGCGGCGCCGGCGCAGTTGTGCTGGCTGGACCTGAACCGGCCCGACCAGGTGCTGGAGTGGCTTACTGCATTTGTTGCCGCTCGATCCTAAAGTTTCCGCAACGGCGTCCGTTAAGTATGGATAGCCCATCAAACGGAGACTGACATGGATATTGCAGGAATGGCCAAACTGGCAAGCAGTATTGCCGAAACCGGCACCAAGCAGGAAGTCGGCATCGCCGTCCTGAAGAAGGCGCAGCAGATTGAAAGCTCGACAGCGACTCAGCTGATCAACTCGATCACGGCGGTGCCGGCCCCGCAAAACCTGCCTGCTCACCTGGGCAGCAAGATCAACACCACTGCCTGATCACAGACACGCAGCATCGAAGCCGGCGCTTTCCATTGGAAGCGCCGGCTTTTTTATGGCCAGTCGCGCTGCTGGCGAGAAACCCATGTCGGGAATTGAAAACGGCGCCGCCAAGGCGTCGTGCGGCCCAGCAAGTGCCGGATTTCAGTGGAATGCGCGGAACACGCGCGCTTCGCCGCTGTTGTCGCCGTGGCAGGCGCTTTTTGCCTCGGCGGCAAGAATCATGCGTTCGAGCTGGGCGTCCTCAAAACGGGCCAGCTCTGCGGTCGCCGCCGACAGCGCCAGCGCCAGCTTGGCGCGCGCGCTCTGGTACAGCTGGCTGGTGTACTGATCGGTATTTTTCAGCAGCTCTTCGGCGTTATCAATCACCAGGCGCAAGTCGCCGATGAGTCGTTGCTGGGTTTGCGGGCTGTGTTCGGGCCTATTCATGGCGGTCACCTTAGGGGCAGGTTGATCACGTCTTATGATATAAGCAAGCAAGCCCAGGTCATTTTGTGTCCGCGCAAATGACAGGAACCGCTCGCCTGCGTTTTACCTTTGTACTGCCGCCGCGCATGTCAGGCCCCGCCGGCATTTCCGGCAATCACGCTAATCCGCACATCGCCCACGCTGACGGTCTGGCCGGCGCGGATTTTCGCGGTCTTGCGCAACTCCTTCTTGCCGTCGACCGAGACCGCGCCGCTGGCAACGAGGTTCTTGCCGGCGCCGCCGCTGTCGACCAGGCCGGATAACTTCAGCAGCTGGTTGACCTCGACAAATTCGGAATTCAGTTCGAAAGTAAGTTTTTGCATCTTATCCTTGTAAAGTTTAATTGATGGTTCGATAACGCACAGTGTGCGGCAAGCGCCGAAATTTTATCCCAGCGCGGGCCGGGTCATCTCCAGCGGCACGATCCACTGGTCGAATTGCTGCTCGGTCACAAAGCCCAGCTGCAACGCCGCTTGTTTCAGCGTGGTGCCTTCGTGCTGCGCCAGTTTGGCAATCTGCGCGGCGCGGTCGTAGCCGATGTGCGGCGCGAGCGCGGTGACCAGCATCAGCGAGCGTTCCATCAGCTCGGCGATGCGGGCGCGGTTCGGCTCGATGCCGTGGGCACAGTGATCGTCGAACGAGCGCATGCCGTCGGCTAGCAGGCGCGCGCTTTGCAGGAAATTGTGCGCGATCATCGGCTTGAAGACGTTCAGCTCAAAGTTGCCGGAAGCGCCGCCAATGGTGATGGCGACGTCGTTGCCAAACACCTGGCAGCACAGCATCGTCAGCGCCTCGCACTGGGTCGGGTTGACCTTGCCCGGCATGATGGAGCTGCCCGGCTCGTTTTCCGGGATGGTGATTTCGCCCAGCCCGGAGCGCGGTCCCGATGCCATCCAGCGCACGTCGTTGGCAATTTTCATCAGCGCGGTGGCCAGCGTTTTCATGGCGCCATGCACCGCCACCAGCGCGTCGTGGCCAGCCAGCGCGGCAAACTTGTTCGGCGCCGTCTTGAACTGCAGGCCGGTGCGCGAGGCCAGTTCGGCCGCGATACGGTTGGCAAAATCGGGATGGGCGTTCAGGCCGGTGCCGACCGCGGTGCCGCCGGCGGCCAGCAGCAGCAGGCCGGGCAGGGCGCCGCGGATCAGTTGCTCGGCATACTCGAGCTGGGCGACGTAGCCGGAAAACTCCTGTCCCAAGGTCAGCGGCGTGGCGTCCTGCAGGTGAGTGCGGCCGATCTTGACGATGTCGGCGAAATCGCGCGCCTTGCCTTCGAACGTGGCGCGCAGCTTGGCCAGCGCCGGCAGCAGCGCCTGCGCCACCGCGCCCGCCGCCGCCACGTGCATTGCCGTCGGGAAGATGTCGTTCGACGACTGGCCCAGGTTGACCTGGTCGTTCGGATGCAGCAGGCGGCCTTCGCCGCGCGCGCCGTTCATCAGCTCGGAGCCGCGGTTGGCCAGCACTTCGTTCATGTTCATGTTGGTCTGGGTGCCGGAGCCGGTTTGCCAGACGGCCAGCGGAAACTCGTCCGGATGCTGCCCGGCGAGCACTTCGTCGGCGGCGCCGATGATGGCGGCGGCCTGTTCGCCCTTGAGCAGGCCGAGCGAACGGTTCACGGCGGCCGCGGCGCGCTTGACCTGGGCCAGTGCGGCGATCAGTTCGGGCGCCATCCGCTCCGACGAAATATGGAAGTGTTCGAGCGAGCGCTGGGTTTGCGCCCCCCATAAACGCCCGGAAGGCACTTCGATCGGCCCGAAACTGTCCTTTTCGATTCTGCTTTCCATGCGGGATTCCTGTTCTTGGTGAGGATAGTATTAAAGAGTTTACTCCAACGCTCCGTTAACGACGCTGGGGGTGCCGATTTTGACATCCAACAATTACCAGTCGATCGAGTCCAACTATATGCGTCAACGCCATTACGCCGTCCTTGCCTTTCTTGCCCTGCTCGCCTCCGCGGGCGCGCATTCGGTCGAGCTGGGAGAGGCGCGGGTGCGCTCGTACATCGGCCAGCCCTTGTCGGCCGACATCGAGCTCAACGGGATGGAGAACGACTTGGCGCCGGTGCAGGCGGCGTTGGCGGACAAGGACGTCTACCGCGGCGCGAACATCGCCATGCATCCGGCTTTGAGCGGGGCGAGCATTTCGGTCATCCAGCGCGAGGGCAAGCGCTACCTGCGCATTTCCTCGCCGCGGCGGGTTGAGTCCGACCTGGTCAATGTGTTTTTCGAGCTGACCGAAAACGGCCAGCGCTCGGTACGCCAGGTGAGCTTGTGGCTGAAGGTCGATCCGAGCCCTGCGCCGCCGCCGGCGCCAGTTGCGGCAAAACCAGCGGCAGAGGTGATGGCGGCGGCAGCGCCCGTGGCGCGCATCGCGAAGCCCGTGCCGCCGCCGGTCGCGCCTGCCGTAGCTGGGGCGGCTCCACTGCCGGTGCGTGCGCCGGTTATCGCGCCGATCCTGCGCGCCGCGCCAGCGGTCGCGCCGGTCGCCTGCGTCGCACAGTTCAGTGCCGCCCAGATCGCTAGCTGTACCGCGCTCGACGCCAAGAACGCCGCCCTGAATACCCAGATTCTCGATCTGGAAGAGAAAGTCAAGCGCCTGACGGTGGCGATGCAGGCCGGCGCCCTGGTGCCGGCCGTGGCCGCGCCCGCAGTGGCGAAGGCTGCGCCAAAGCCGCTGCCGTCCAAGCTGACCCCGATGGGGGCGGCGCAGGCCAAGCCGGCCGGCTCGACGCCGTGGTTGTTCATCGGTATTGCGAGCGCGGTCGTGTTCGCGGTGATCGGCTTGCTGTTACTGTTACTGACACGCAAGCGCAAGGGGACCAAGGTCAAGCCAACGGCGAAGGTCGGCCTGGGCTTCATCGCCAGCGTCAAGAACCGGCTGCTGCCGGCCAAAAACGATTCCAGCCTGACCACTGCCGAAGAACCCGCCGCAGGATAATTTTTAGGAAATGTTGCAAAAAAGGGAGGGGTGCACACGCTTGTCTACACAAGCTTGCTTTTTGCGCTATACTAATTTCCGTGCTCCTGAGGGATCACAAAAAACGGGGCCAGGATCTGGCGCAGCCACCAACGATAGTGTGGCGCGGCAAGCAGATGAACGTTGAAGAAACGCCTGTCCCGGAAGCGGTCTGTTGGGCCAACGATGTGCTCGCGGACGCCGGATGCAACCGGCACGAGGCGACACCAGGAGATACCTGGTGTTCGCTCTCCCCCATTCAGCGGGGTCCACCAGGAACCGGCATAAAAAAAGCGCCCCGCGGGGCGCTTTTTTTATGGATCGAATGCTTAGTGTGCGGACATCGCTTTTTCCAGCTTGCCCATCCATGGCTCGGTCACGTCGCGGATTGCGCGGTCGTTGGCCATGATCTGCTTGAGCAGGTCGATCTTGCGCATCCGTGGCGCACCCGACAGGGCAGGGACGCCGCTGTCGATGGCCGAGGCGTGGCTGGCGCACTGCTTTTCCATGTTGGAAAACGCGTTCCAGTCACCTGCCTGTGCTGCCAGCGACATCTTGGCTGTTAGACCTGCAAGGTTTTCGTACATCGAGAGAACGTCGTTGGATGTCATCGTTACACCAGCTAAAAAATTTGAGCGGATCACCGCGTGTCCCTACATAACGGTGCGCCTGAGCAGAACTTTAGGTTTTTTTTGAAAATATTCAAAAAATTATTTCAATTTGTTACCCGTTAAAGAAACATTGAGGAATTCGCCACGCCGGTGAAAGTGCCATTCCGCGGTTTCGACGTTCTGCCCCATGTTTTTGCAGTTCGTCGCATTTGCCGCCCGGCGCCGCCGCGCTTTCACTACAGTGCATGCTCGGCGCGTACGCCACCGTCATCGACCAGAATAAGAAAAGGACATTCATGAGGCATCTTCAACTCAAGCAACTTGCCGGCGCCGCGGTGCTTGCCGCGGCAGCGCTCGGCGCCCACGCCGAGGCCCCATACAAATTCGCCGCCACGCCCGGCAAACTGCCGAAAGACGTGGTGCCGGTGCAATACGCCGCCCACCTGGTGCCCAATCTGGCCGACAACACCTTCCTCGGCTCGCAGACTGTCGAAATCGACGTGCTCAGCGCCACGTCGAAGATCATGCTCAACGCCGTCAACCTCGAGATCGACAGCGCCAGCCTGTCCGGGCGCGACATCGGCGAGATCAAGCTCACGCCCAAGCTCGACAAGGTGCAGGAAACGCTCAGCTTCGACCTGGCGCGCCCGCTGGCGCCGGGACGCTACCGGCTGGCGCTGAAGTTTCACGGCCTGATCAACCGCGAGGCGCGCGGCATGTTCCACATGGATTACAAGGTGGGCGGCGCCGACAAGAAGATGATCGCCACCACGATGGAGCCGACCGACGCGCGGCGCCTGCTGCCGACCTGGGACGAGCCGTCGTTTCGCGCCACCTTCAAGCTGACCGTGGACGTGCCGGCCAGCTTCAAGGCGTATTCCAACACGCCGGTCGAAAAGCTGGAAAAGCTCGACGGCGGCCTGCAGCGCTACTCGTTTGGCGTAACGCCGAAGATGCCAAGCTACCTGGTGGTGCTGGTCGCCGGCGAACTCGAGCGGCTCGGCGGCAAGCAAGATGGCGTCGACCTCGGCATCGTCACAACCGCCGGCAAGCTGGGTTCAGCGGCGTACCCGATGGCGGTCACGCGCGACGTGCTGCGCTACTACAACAATTACTTTGGCGTTCCGTACCCGCTCGCCAAGCTCGACCAGATCGCCATTCCGGGCGGCTTCAATGGCGCGATGGAAAACTGGGGCGGCATCGTCTATAACGACGCGGCGCTGCTGTTCGACCCGAAGACCAGCACCGAAAGCACGCGCCAGCTGACCTTCAAGGTCAACGCGCATGAAGTGGCGCACCAGTGGTTCGGCAACCTGGTGACGATGGCGTGGTGGGACAACCTGTGGCTCAACGAAGGCTTTGCCTCGTGGATGGCAAGCAAGGCCACCGAGCATTTCCACCCCGAATGGCGCCCGTTCCTCGACGACCAGGTCGACCGCGAGTCGGTGCTCAACCTCGACGCGCGCAAGACCACCCACCCGATCCAGACGCCGATCTTGAACGAAGCGCAGGCGGCCAACGCGTTCGATGCCATTACCTACGGCAAAGGCCAGGCCTTCCTGCGCATGCTCGAGGCCTACCTGGGCGAGGAGCAATTCCGCAAAGGTATCCGCGCGTACATGGCCAAGCACCAGTATTCCAACACCACCAGCGCCGACCTGTGGATGGCGCTGGAAAAAGCGTCCGGCAAGCCGGTCGAAAAACTCGCCTCCGACTGGACCACTCAGCCGGGCTTTCCGCTGGTGAAGGTGGAGCAGGCGTGCGAAGGCGGCAAGCGCAAGGTGACCTTGTCGCAGGAACAGTTCCGCCTCGACGAGCCGGCCACGCAAAAGCGCCTGTGGAACGTGCCGGTGCAGGTCGGCACGGTCAATGGCAAGGCGTACTACACCTTGCTGTCGGGCCCAAGCACGACGGTGATGCAGGGCAGTTGCGACGGCACCCTGGTGATCGATCCGGCCAGCGTCGGCTTTTTCCGCGTGCAATACGACCAGGCGTCGTTCGACGCGCTGGCCGGCCAGGCCGGCAAGCTGGCCGACACCACGCGCCTCAAGTTGCAAAGCGATGCCTGGGGCATGGTGATGGCCGGCCGCATGCAGCTCGACAGCTACGTCAAGCTGATTTCGCGCTACGGTGACGAGCCGCGCTTCGCGGTATGGAGCGGCATTCTCGACAACCTCGGCACGCTCGAGCGCCTGACCGCCGGCGAGCCCGAGCAGGCGCAGGTGTACCGCTTCATCATCGAGCTGGTCCGCCCGAAGTTCGCCAGGCTCGGCTGGGACGAGAAGGCGGGCGAACCGGCGGAAGACCACCAGCTGCGCTCGCGCCTGGCGGGCATGCTCGAGCGCGCCGGCGACCCGGCCGCCATTGCGCAGGCGCGCAGTCGCTTTGCGCGCTACCTGGCCGACCCGGCCAGCGTCAGCCCGTCGATGATCGACTTTGTCGTGCGCGGCGCCGGCCGCAGCGCCGACCAGGCCACCTACGATGCGCTCACCGCGCGCGTGCTGCAAACGCAGAGCACCGAGGAACGCAACCGCCTGAGCGGGGCACTGGCCAGCGCGCGCGATCCGGCGCTGAGCGAACGCACGCTGCAGCTGTCGTTGTCGCGCCAATTGCCGCTGCAGGTGACGACGATGATGGCGCCGATGGTGGCCGGCAATGGCCACATCGACCAGGCCTGGGCCTTCGGCGTCGCCAACCGCGAGGCGCTGGCCAAGGACATGGATGCGATGAGCCAGAATCGCGCGTTTTCGGGTATCGTAGCCAGCTCCACGAAGGAGGCCGATGCCGACAGAATGGAGTCGTTCGTCAAGCAACATTTCGGTCCGGATGCGCTGGTGGAAGCGCAGCGGGTGGGCAACGGCATCCGCATCCGCGCGGCACTCAAAGCACGGCTGTTGCCGCAAGTGCGCGCCGCGCTCAAATGAAAGTCATCTCTTAGGGAAAAGGACATCATGACAACCAGCTGGACTCCCATCAAGACCGCCGTCAGTGTTGCGCTGTGCGGCGCCGCCTTGTTCACGTTGCCTGCCTTTGCACAAAGCACGCCTGCCGCCGCGCCGCAGGCACAAGCCGACATGACCTTGCTGCCGGGCGACGACTTCTTTACCTACGCCAACCGCGAGTGGCTCGACAAGACCGAGATTCCGGCCGACCGCAGCAGCTGGGGCGCGTTCGCCGCCATCGCCGAGGACACCAACGCGCGCATCGTCAAGATGTTCGACACGATCAACGCCGACAAGAACGCGAGCGCCGAAGCGAAAAAGGTTGCCTCGTTTTACCAGACCTACATGGACGAAGCGGCGATCGAAGCGAAGGGCGCCGCACCGCTCAAACCCATACTGGCGAAGATCGACGCCATCCGCGACAAGGCCGACCTGACGCGCGCGCTCGGCGCCTCGGTGCGCGCCGACGTCGACCCGCTCAACAACACCAACTTCTTCACCGAGAACGTGTTCGGCGTGTGGGTCGCCCAAGGGCTGACCGATCCGTCGCGCAACACGCCGTATCTGCTGCAGGGCGGCCTCGGCATGCCGGACCGCGCCTATTACCTGACCGCCAGCACGCGCATGGCCGAACTGCGCGTCAAGCACCAGCAGCATATCGCCGCGATGCTGAAGCTGGCCGGCTACGCCGACAGCGAGGCGCGCGCGGCGAAAGTGTTTGCGCTGGAAATGGCGATCGCCAAGTCGCACGCCACGCGCGAGGATTCGGCCGATGTCCAGAAGGGCAACAACACGTGGGCCCTGAAGGACTTCTCGGCCAACGCGCCCGGCATCGACTGGCCGGCTTTCTTCAAGAGCGCCGGCCTGGGCGGGCAGAACAAGTTCATCGTCTGGCATCCGGGCGCGGTCAAGGGCGAGGCGGCACTGGTCGCCAGCGCCGACCTGGCCAGCTGGAAGGACTATCTGGCGTTCCACCAGATCAACCACTTCGCGCCGCACCTGTCGAAGGCCTTCGTCGACCAGCGCTTCGCCTTCTACGGCACAGCACTGTCGGGCACGCCGGAGCAGTCGCCACGCTGGAAGCGCGCGCTCGGCGCCACCAACGGCGCGCTCGACCAGTCGGTCGGCAAGGTCTACGTCGAGCGCTTCTTTGCCGCCGAGGACAAGACGCGCGTGCGCCAGATGGTCACCAACATCATCGCCGCGTTCAGCAAGCGCATCGACAAGCTCGACTGGATGGCGCCGGCCACCCGCGCCCAGGCGCAGCAAAAGCTGAAGACCTTGTACGTCGGCGTTGCCTACCCGGATCGATGGGATTCGTATGCCGCCCTGAAAGTGGTGCCGGGCGATGCATTCGGCAACGTCGTGCGCGCCGAGGAGTTTCACACCGCGCAGAAGTTGGCCAAGCTGAACAAGAAAGTCGACAAGACCGAATGGTCGATGCCGCCGCAACTGGTCAACGCCGTCAACATGCCGCTGCAAAACGCCATCGTGTTTCCGGCGGCGATCCTGCAGCCGCCGTTCTACGATCCGAAGGCGTCCGACGCCACCAACTACGGCGCCATCGGCGCGGTGATCGGTCACGAAATCAGCCACAGCTTCGACGACCAGGGCGCCCAGTTTGACGCCCAGGGCCGGCTGCGCGACTGGTGGACCAGGCAAGACAAGGAGTATTTCAAGAAAGCGTCGGCCAAGCTGGCGGCGCAGTATTCTGCCTACAAGCCGTTCCCCGACCTGGCCGTCAACGGCAACCTGACCTTGTCGGAGAACCTGGCCGACCTGGCCGGGCTGTCGGCTGCCTACGACGCTTACCGCGCCACCCTGGCCGGCAAGCCGGTGCCGGCGGACGCCGACAAGGCGTTCTTCCTCGGCTTCGCCCACAGCGAACGCAGCAAGATGCGCGAGGCTTACCTGCGCCGCATCATCATGACCGACGGCCACGCGCCGTCGCAGTACCGCGCCGCCACCGTGCGCAATGTCGACGCCTGGTACGACGCGTTCAACGTGCAGTCTGGCCAGAAGCTGTACCTGGCGCCGGCGGAGCGCGTGCGCGTCTGGTAATGTGATGGCCTGAACCGCGCGGCATGTGCCGCGCGGTCCGCTCACTGCGCCCCGACATGACCGACAACATCGACAACATTACCCGCCGTACCCTTGACTATTACGACGGCCACGCACGCGAATTTTTCAACGGCACCATCGACCACGACGTCACGCAAAACATCGATGCGCTGCTCGGCGCGATCACGGCGCCGGCACCATTCACCATTCTGGACCTCGGCTGCGGGCCGGGACGCGACCTGAAGACATTCGGCGCGCTGGGCCACCGCGCCATCGGCGTCGATGGCTCCGCCGAGTTCGTCGAGATGGCGCGCGCCTACAGCGGCTGCGAGGTGTGGCAGCAGGATTTCGTCCACCTCGACTTGCCCGCCGAAATGTTCGACGGCATCTTCGCCAACGCGGTGCTGTTTCACGTACCGAGCCGCGCGTTGCCGAAGGTGCTGGCCGACCTGTATGCGGCGCTGAAACCCGGCGGCGTACTGTTCAGTTCTAACCCGCGCGGCGACAACGAGGAGGGCTGGAACGGCCCGCGCTACGGCAGTTATTACGACTACGAAACATGGGAGCGGTTCATGATCGCGGCTAAATTTTCCGCCGTGCATCATTACTACCGCCCACCTAATCTGCCGCGCGACCAGCAGCCATGGCTGGCAAGTGTTTGGCGTAAATAATATGTGAAGTACCGAACAGAAGCGGCGCCCGAATCGTCCTATCGTTATTGCTCATCCACGAAGTGAGGTAGCGTCATGAACAAGGATCAGGTCAAAGGCAAGGCGAAAGACATCGGTGGCAAAATCCAGGAGGAAGTCGGTAAAGTAGTCGGCAGCAACAAGCAGCAAGCCGAGGGCCTGGCGAATCAGGCCGAAGGCAAGACGCAGGAAAAAGTTGGCGATGCCAAGGAAGTTATCCGGGACAGCACCCGCGGCAACCGCTAATCAGCCTGTCGGCACAAATTCAGCCGCGATGTTGTCGCGGCTTTTTTTTCCGCATGCACCGCTAGTAGTTGCGCCCCGTGATGCTTTGCCCATCGGCGCGGCTGACGGTGAATTTGGCCCGATTCCCCAAGGTGCCGCCGGCGGTCGCTTCGATGCAGTCGACCTCGCTGCCGATGTTGGCGCCTTCGGCATTTTGCTGCTTCGACGTGATGCAGAACAGGTTCACTCCCGCGTCTTCCTGCACCGACCAGCTGAACGTTGTCGTGCCCAGCTTTTGTCCGGTGATCCTGCAGCCGGCATAGCCTTCCAGAATGAACAGCTCGCCTTGCTGGCCGCCGCTGGCCGCCGCCGGCAGCGCCGCCATCGCGCCACGTGCCGGCGCGCAGGCGCCGTCGGTACTGGCCACGCCGATGAAGGTGTCGTTGGTGAAGAACAGCGTGCCGTTGTTGACGTTGGTGGCGCCGTCGATGGTGAAGCGGATCGACTGGTCGATCGTCTGGCCGCTCGACCCGGTCATGGCGAAGGTGCTGGTGGGCCCTGGCTTCATGTCCACCGCCAGCTCGTAGGCGCGCCCGTCGCTGCCTTTGCCGGTCATTTTCCATGAGTGCGCCACGGTGAGGTAGTCGCGCCAGGCGGCGGCGACGTCGACGGTGGCGACCACCGGTCCCGGCGACACCACCGGTGGGGGAAAGGCGCCGCCGGCGGGCGTGCCGCCACCGCCACCGCCGCCGCCGCAGGCCGCGAGCAGTGCGGCGCAGGCGGCAATTGGCAATGTCCATCTGGCCAAGTGGGTCATGACAACCTCCTATCGATTATGGGTATTGATCGTTAGAGCCAGCCGTTTGCGCCTTGACCGATGAGAATGACGGTTGTTTGATATTTCGTAAGGTCGAGCCAATTGATGAGCTAAGGTTCGCTCCCGCACAGACCGCTTGGTGCGCGGCGGTTATTCTGGCTTCACTGCATGGCGATCCTGCCACGCGCTTTCCAAGGAGCTCATCATGAACAAAGACCAAGTCAACGGCAAACTGCAAGACATCGGCGGCAAGATTCAGGAAGAAGCTGGCAAGCTGGTCGGTAGCAAAGAGCAGCAGGCTAAAGGCCTGGCCAACCAGGTCGAAGGCAAGACCCAGGAAAAGTTCGGCGATGCCAAAGAAGTCATCAAGGACGCGACCAACTAATCTGGTCCCGCACCGGATAAGTTATAGCAAAAAAACAGCCGCGAATTTCGCGGCTGTTTTCATTCTGGACTGCAGTTTTTCATGCTGCAGTTTTTCGCTCCGCCGTTTTATGGCTGCAGATTCTTCTTGAAGAACGCCTCGATGGTGCCGTACACGTGGCGTTGCCCGGCGCGCGACGAAATGCCGTGCTTGGCGCCCGGATACGTCATCAGGTCGAACTTGATGTTGCGGTTGACCAGGCCATCGATCAGGCGCGTGGTGTTGGTAAACAACACGTTGTCGTCGGCCATGCCGTGCACCAGCAACAGCGGCGACTTCAGGCCGTCGAGGTGGGCGAACACGCCGCTCTTCTTGTAGGCCTCGGCATCGGACTTTGGCGTGGCGCCGACGAACTGCTCGGTATAGTGGGTGTCATACAGTGCCCAGTCCGTCACTGGCGCGACCGACACGCCCATCGCGATCTTGTCGGACGCGGCCGACAGCAGGCGCAGGCTCATGAAGCCGCCGTAGCTCCAGCCGAACACGCCGATGCGCTTAGCGTCGACGAAGCTTTGCTTGCCGAGCCAGTCGATGCCGGTGAGCTGGTCCTCGACCTCGTGCTTGCCCAGTTCCTTGTAGATGACGTCGGTAAACGCGCGCTCGCGGCGCGACGAACCGCGGTTATCCAGGCGGAACACGACGAAGCCCTGCTGCGCCATGTACTGGTCGAACATGTTGCCCCACTTGCGCGCCACGTGCTGCGCGTGCGGGCCGCCGTAGGTCGACAGGTAGACCGGATAGCGTTTGGCCGGATCGAAATTGCTCGGCTTGATGATCGAGTAGTACAGCGCCTGGCCGTCATTCGCTTTCAGGGTGCCGTATTCGGTGGCCAGGTGGTCCGACTTGTACTTGCCGTACGGATGCGTGTCGTTCAGTTCGTTCTGCTCGAGCCAGCCGACCATCGAGCCGTCCGGACGGCGGATCGAGATCTGCGGCGGCGTCGACGAATCGGAGAAGGTATCGACGAACACTTCGCCGTTGCGGGCGAACGAGGCGTCGTGCCAGCCGTCGGTCTTGGTGATGCGCACCGGCCTGGCGGCGTTGCTGCCGTCGAGCGCGAGCGAATAGATCTGCTTGTCGACGACATTGTCGCGGTTCGACGAGACGAACACGCGGCCGTTTTTCTCGTCGACGGCGGCGATCGCGTCGATGCCCCATTCGCCGCTCGACAGGGTGCGCAGCAGCTTGCCGTCCATGCTGTAGTGGTACAGGTGGTTGCGGCCGCTGCGTTCCGACGTCCACAGGAAACCTTGCTTGTTTTTCAGGAAGCGCAGGTCGTCATGGATGCTGACCCAGGTGTTGGATGTTTCGGTCAACACGGTGCGCTGCGCCAGGGTGGCGGCGTCGACGGCTATCAGGTCGAGGCGCTTCTGGTCGCGTGTCTGGCGCTGGTACAGCAACTGTTTGCTGTCGGCGCTCCAGTCCGCGCGGACCAGGTAGATATCCGTGTCGGCGCCGATGTCGACCTTGCGCTGCACGCCGGTGGCCGGCGAGACGATCATCAGTTCGGCGATCACGTTCGGGTCGCCCGCGGCAGGGTAGCGCTGCTCGACGACGTCGGTGCGGTCGGCAAAGATTTCAAAGCGGCGCACCACCGGCACCTGCGCTTCGTCGAAGCGCTTGTAGGCGATGGCGGAGTCGTCCGGCGCCCAGTAGTAGCCGGTGCGCTGGCCCATTTCTTCCTGCGCCACGAATTCGGCTTCGCCGTTGTGGATCGTGCCCTTGCCGTCGGTCGTCAGCTGCTTCTCGGCGCCTGTGGTCAGGTCGATCACCACCAGGTTCTGGTTACGCACGAACGACACGTAGCGCCCTTTCGGCGAGATCTTCGGATCGGCCACGTTGCCGGAGGCGACTTTGCGCGGCGCGTCAGGGCGAGCCGCGTCGATCAGGTACAGGTCGCCGCCGATCGGCACCAGCAGCTGCTTGCCGTCCGGCGACCAGCTGTACGTCAGGATGCCGTTCAGGCTGGCCGTGCGCGCGCGTTCGCGGCGGGCCTGCTCTTCGGGCGAAATCGATTCGTTCGGCACCAGCACTTTCGAGTCGACCAGGCGGCGCGCGGTCTTGTCTTTCATGTTGAATTCCCACAAGTCCAGCTGGAACTGGTTGTCGGCACGGCCGCGCAGGAAGGTGATGCGCGCGCCGTCAGGCGACACGCGCAGGTTGCGCATGCCCGGTCCCGCCAGCGCCGGGTCGGCGTGGATACGGTCCAGTGTCAGCCGCTCGGCAGATGCGGGAACGGCCGACAATGCGGCTAAAAAACAGAGGATAAAACGCATGGATTGTCTCGAAGTGGAGGTTGAACTGGAACAACTCGCAGAAGATACCAGAGTCCATCGGAAAGCGCTGTAAATACGGGGCATCAAAATGCAGCTGCGTTTTGGGGACCCGCGTTCAAGAGCGGCGGGCGACGCCCAGCACCCGCTGGTTGGCCAGCTTTTTCAGCGCCACCGTCAGCAGGACGGCGGCCACCGTCAGCCCCAGCACCAGGCCGATCCAGAAACCGTACACTTCCATCGGCGCGCGCGGCGCCCATGGCAGCCAGGCCGGCGCCAGCCCGAGCACGACGCCCAGCGGCAGCGAAAAGATCCAGAACGCCACCAGCTGAATCACCATCGGCTGGCGCGTCACCTTGTAGCCGCGGATCGCGCTCGACGTCGCCACCTGGGTGGCGTCCGACAACTGGAACAGCGCGCCGAACAGCAGCAGCTGCACGCACAGTTCCTGCACCGCCGGGTCGGACGTATAGGCGCGCGCGATTTCCCAGCGGAACAGGGCGATGAATCCGGCCGAGACGACGCCAAACGCGATCGACATCCACACCCCGACCCACGACACGAAGCGCGCCTTGTGCGGATCGCCTTCGCCGAGCGACTGGCCGACCCGCGTGATCAGGGCGATGCCGAAGCTGAGCGGCACCATGAATACCAGCGAGGAAAAATTGAGGGCGATCTGGTGCGCCGACACCTGCACCACGCCAAAGCGCGCCACCAGCAGGCTGATCGCGCCAAAGGCGCTCACTTCGGCAAAGTAGGTGATGCCGATCGGTACGCCAAGCCTGAGCATGCCGGCAATTTCCGGCCAGTTCGGCCACTCCCAGTGAGTGAACGGATAGGTCTGCTCGTAGGCGGGCGCTACGCGCACCCAGGCCAGCATGGCGCCGAGCATCAGCCACATGCCGGCCGCGGTCGCGACGGCGCAGCCAACGCCGCCCAGCTTCGGCATGCCAAGGTTGCCGAACACGAGCAGCCAGTTGACTCCGATGTTAAACAGCAGCCCGAGGATGGCGATGATCATCACCGGCTTGGTCTGGTTGATGCTGGTGGTGTAGCCATACAGCGCGCGGTAGCAGGCGAACGCCGGCATGCCAAGGCTGATCACGTGCACGAACATCGAGGCGCTGTCGTTGACCTCCTGGTCAAGCCCGATATGGTCGAACAGCAGCGTGGCCAGGTTGGCCGCGGCGCACGCGACCACTCCCACGCCGAGGCCTTTCCACAGCGCCTGGCGCACCGAATGGGGAATCAGGTGGTGGTTGCCGGCGCCAATCTCGTGGGCCACGACGGTGTTAATCGCCATCATCACGCCCATCACCGTCACCAGCACGATCGACCACACCGACGCGCCGAGCGACACGGCGGCCAGTTCGGCGGCGCTGACGTGGCCGGTCATGGCGACGTCGGCCACGCCCATGCCGACAGTAGCGAGCTGGCCGACCAGCATCGGCCAGGACAGGCGCCACAGCGCTTTGATTTCGGTGACGACGGCCGAGTTGGAGGAGGGGACGATGACGGTGGACATGAAAGAAGCAACGGACCAAACCGGTGATTCTACTTTATTTGCAACATTGGTAACAGTCGCAACAGCACCGGGCCGATCGGCGTGAACGCCCGGATCCAACGCACACACTGCAACCCGACGAGCTAGCGGCGCAGGGTGCACGCCAGGCGTCAGCGGTTGCCGAACTCCACCGGCGGCAAACTCTTCAGGTACACATACAGCGCGCGCAGGTCGGTCTCGTTCATTTCCTTGAACGAGTTGATCGGCATCACCGGGCTGATCGCGCTGCCGTCCGGGCGCCGGCCGCTTTGCAGCGAGGCGATGAACGCCTCCGGCGTCGGGTAGCGCGCCATCACGCTGCCTTTGCCCGGTGTCAGGTTGGCGGTGGCCGGCCAGGTCGGCGGGCCGCCCGGGATCTTGCCGCCGCTCATGCGTGCACCGTGGCAGCTGATGCAGGTATTGGCGACGTAGGCGCCGTGCGCGACGGAGATAGTCGCCGCCACCGGTTGCGCCGGCGGCAGCGCATGGTCGATCTTTTCGGCCGCGTCCTGCACCACTCCGAACGCATACAGCACCTTGACCGCGGTCGGCAGCTGCACCACCGGCGTGCTGCCGGCCACCGGCGGCAACGACCTGGTGTAGGCGATCAGCGCGGCCATGTCGTCGTCGGTGAGGCGGTTGTAGTCTTCGCTCGGCATGATCATGATCGGGTTGCCGCTCGGCTTGACGCCGTGGCGAACGGTGCGCACCCAGTCCTCGATGCGGTAATTCGTGGTGACGCTGTTGGCGCCGGCGGTAATATTGGGCGAGATCACCAGCATCGGCCCTTCGTTGACAACGGTCATGCCGCCGCCGTTGGCGCCATGGCAGTCGGCGCAGCCGCGCGTGGTAAACAGATAGCGGCCCTGTTCGATCGCGGCCGGGTCGGCCCGCACCGTCACGGGCGCGACCGTCAGCGCGATCTTGCGGGCGACCTTGCGCTCGCCTTCCGCCTTGCCGACCACGACAGTGGCAACCCCGATCAACGCGAGCGATACCAGCACGAAGCTGGTGCGTTTTACCCATTTATTCATAGCAGGTTCCTTTTCTGAACGGACTAGCCGCCGTTTTAATTTATCATCCTGGCAAGGCCTCTGATACCAAAAAGTCAAGCAACCGAGGGTTCTGATAACGAATGGATCAAGCTTTGATGCCAAGCCGTGCGCCCGCGGGCCGCACAGCGCAGTACGATGAAAGAAAAAGCCTTGCGGGAGCCAATTCGTGGAATACAAGGACTATTACCAGGCCCTCGGGGTCGACAAGAGCGCCTCGGCCGACGACATCAAGAAGGCCTACCGCAAGCTGGTGCGCAAGTATCATCCCGACGTCAGCAAGTCCAAGGATGCCGACGCCAAGACCAAGGAAATCAACGAAGCCTACGGCGTGCTGGGCGACCCGGAAAAGCGTGCCGCCTATGACGAACTGGGCAGCGCTCGCCGGCCGGGCCAGGAATTTCGGCCGCCGCCCGACTGGGCCTCGTCGTATGGCGGCGCCGACATGGACAGCGATTTCTTCTCCGACCTGTTCGCCCATGTGGGCCGGCGCTCGCGCGCCGGCGCGCGCGGCGGCAGCTTCCAGATGCGCGGCGAGGACATTCACGCCAGCATCGGCATCGACCTGGTCGACGCCTACCATGGCGCCACCCGCACCGTGACGATGCGCGCGCCGCAGCGCGATGCGGCCGGGCGCCACGTCAGCACCGACAAGCAGCTCAACGTCAACATTCCGAAAGGCGTGCTGCCGGGCCAGCAGCTGCGCCTGGCGGGGCAGGGCCATCCCGGCGTCGGCGGCGGCCCGCCGGGCGACCTGTTCCTTGAAATCGTCCTGAACCCGGACCCGCGCTACCGCGTCGAGGGCGGCAACGTGTATGAATCGGTGCCGGTGGCGCCATGGGAAGCGGCGCTCGGCGCCCACATCACCGTGCCGACGCCGTCCGGCGAGGTCGAGGTCAAAGTGCCGATCAATTCCCAGACCGGGCGCAAGCTGCGCCTGAAGGCGCGCGGGATTCCGGCCAATCCGCCCGGCGACCTGTACCTGGTGCTCGAAGTCGTGCTGCCGCCGGCCGACAACGACAGGGCGCGCCAGCTGTACGAAACCATGGCGCGCGAATTCGGCGCGTTCAATCCGCGTGCAAGAACAGGAGGCTGATGAATGACGCTTAACAATGCCGTTAGCGGCGTACTGATCGACCAGGTCGCCCTCAGCGTCGAGGAACTGGCGCGCGCCTGCGACGTCGAAGCTGAGTGGGTGGCGCGGCATGTGCGCGCTGGCGTGCTCGGCGGCGACATCGACGCGTCGGCGCTTGATCGTTTGCAATTCGGCAGCGCCGACCTGGTGCGCGCGCGCCGGCTGCTCAGCCTCGAAAGCGTGTTCGACGCCAACGAGGATATCGCGGCGCTGGTGCTCGACCTGGGCGACGAGATCCATCGCCTGCGCGCCCGCCTGCGGGTGCTGGGCGCCGACTAGCAGCAACCGTTAATGCAAGTTAGAAGCTCATCGGCACCCGCACCGACAGCGACACGTCCGGTGTGTCGCGTGTGACGCCGGCACCGATTGACACGTTCACGGTGCGCTTGTCGCTGAGGCGGTACGAATACCCGATCAGCAAGGTGCCGAGCTGAGTGCGAACCGAGCCTGGCACCGGCGCGCCGTTCTGGCGCACGCGAGCGAGCGTACTGTGATCATAGCCCAGGCTGAGCGAGGTTTTCTCGTTGAGTGCCAGGCCCATGCCGAAATTGAAGCCGATCACACCGCCCGGTTCCAGCTCGCCGATCGGTTCGCGCACCCCCTCGAGAATGAGCCGGCTGACGTTGCTGCGCTTGATGGTGTGGATGTAACTGACGCTGCCGAAGAAAATTGCTGGATCGGACGGAAACAGCCAGGTCAGGCTGGGCTGCAGTGAATAGAAGCCCGAGCCGGTCGGCAGCTCCAGCGGCAGGCCGGTGCCAGTGACATTCTCGCCGATGCAGCGCCTGGTGCAGTCGGTAACGACGTCGAACGGATCGCGCCCGGTGCGTGACTTCAGACGCAGGCCACCGATGTAATACGGTTTGTTGGCGCCGCCGTCATTGAGCTGGTAGCGCGCCGCAAGCTCGACATCGCCGAGCGCCTTGCCGGACGTATCGAATGCTCGCTCTACCGCCGTGCCGGTGAAAATTTCGCGGCTGACCGTCGCGTCCGAACGATACACATACGGCACCTTTACTTCCACTTCCAGCCGGTTCGACAGGCCGGTGCGCCCGCTCAGCGACGCCGTAAACGTGTTGCGCTTGATTTCGCGCACGTCGATCAGGCCGATCAGCAGGGCGGGGATGATGGTGTAGCCAACCAGCGCGACCCGGTTGCTCGACGAGTAGCCAAATTGCAGCGCCGGCTCCAGCACGTATTTTCCCTTCTGGGTCAGTACACCGGGCTGCTCGAACAGCGGGGCGATTTCGGGCGGGCGGCCGTCCTTGGCGGGCGCCTTGCCGACCGCTTGCTGCGCGCTTTGGGACTGCATTTGTACCTGGGCCTGACCTTGTGCCTCGCCCTGGGCCTGCGCGGCACTGCCCGGGCCGGTGCCGCGCTGGCTGGCCAGCAGTTCGGTGGAACCGCGCTGCATCGCGCGCAGCTGCTCGCGTTGCATACGGACTTCGCCGGACAACTGTTCGACCAGGGCTCGCTGGTCGTCAAGGGCGCTCTGTAATTTCTTCAGCGTTTCTTCCATCTGTTGCATGCTCTGGCCGTCCTGTTGGGCAAACACCGGCGGCGCAAGCAGCAAAGCTGTCAGGCCGGCGCCGCCAAGTCTTGCTACGATTTTTCCATGCATTAGTCTCTCCTGTCTAGACACAAAACTTTCCGCACCTGCCCAACCTAGTGCGTCCCGATCGCCCTGACGGCGGCTTCTCGCATCCCGGCTTGGAAATGCATATGCTTCAGCAGCGACGCGCTGTTGACGGTCGAACTGATCGTGGTCTGGCTGTTGATCGACTGGCCATCGAGCGTGTTCTGCACGAAGGTGCCGCCGCCGGCAAGCGCATCGCCGACGGCGAAATTGTTGCCGCCGTTCTGCACCAGCTTGGCGGAACTCAATGCGTCACGCGCCTGGCTTGCCTCAGCGCCCGTGATGTCGCGCACATTGGCAATCTGAAAATTGGTGTGGGCGACGACTGCGCCATTGATCGAGACCAGGCGTTCGATGCCAAGCGAAACGGTAAGGCCGCCGGGCACGATGAAGCCGCCGCGCATCGTGTCGAGCGCAGCGGCGTCGACCCTCCGCCAGCCGTCTGGCGCCGCGCAGATGACTTCCAGGTCCAGCGCGCGGGCGGTCAGTTGCGGCGTCGGCGCTTGCTCGCCGGCCGTCGCCGTCATGCACGCCATGGACAACAGCAGCACCGGCGTTGATCGATAGCGCATGGCAAACTCCTTCTAAAAATCGCCTGGCCCAAATTTAGGCAGGCCGACGTGATCGAGGCTGGCGCGAGCGAGGCCTTCCGCCAGCGGCGCCATCGGTGCAACCCGCCAGTCGGCACTGCGGTTGAACGCCACGTCGCCCTTGTAGCCGTGTATGACGAACAACAGTTTGCTGGTCCACATCTGGTGGAACTGCTCGAGCGGCACCGAACGCGCGCCGCTCGACGGGTCGCCCAGCAGAACCCGGCCATCCGCCACGCCCTTGATGACCACGAAATGGTTGTATCCCTTGTCGGCCACCAGGACGATCGCGGGCAATTTCGATTCCGCCAGTTTCTCGAGCGGTAATTCGAAGCCGTCGCCGCGCAAGCCACGGGTGGCGAGGAAACGCTGCATGTCGAGCAACGAAAAGCCTTGCTGGCGAATCATGGCCTGGTCGCCGTTCTGGTACATCTGTTCGAACGCTTCCTGTTCGGATACGCGCATGCCGTAATGATGGGTAAGCAAAGTCGCCAGCGCGGCCGAACCGCAGCTGAAATCGTATTGCTGGCGCACCGTCGCGTCGAAGCGCACCTGCTTCAGCGTCTTTAACGGCAGCACCATCCTCATCCCCGACGCTCCCGCCAGTTCGATCGCGTGCACGGCCTGGAACGGCTGGGCCAGTAACAACGTCAAGCCCAGCGTCAGGCGTCGCTTGTGGTTCATCATCGTAGCTGCAAGTTGATCACGGTGGCGTTCTGGATGAGCACGTTTGCACCGGTGTTCTGGATGACCATCGGCAGGCCACTCATGTTGGCGAACGAACCGCTGTCGATCGTGTTGTTTCCGCTCGAGACGTTGGTTGCTGTGTTGTTCGTCACGGTCGCGTTCAGCCGCGCGTCGCTGATCGCGGTGGCCGTGTCGGCGCCGCCGCGCGAACTGGCCAGTTGCGCCGGTTTCAGCGGCGCACCGAGGCCAGGCACCGCACGGCTTGGTTCTGCCGGCGGCGGCGCGCTCACTGCGGGTGCTGTGGGCGCTGCCGGCGCTGGTGGATCGGTGCTGGTCCGTACCGGCGCCTGCGCCATCGCGTGGGCGCTGGCACAGGCCACGCCGCCAGCGAGGGTCATCCTCATTAAAAACTGGTTCATCTGCTCTCCCTGATCGAAAAAACACCGCCATGCCGGATCCGGCATGGCGGTGAACGGGCTTAGCGACTGCCCACCGCGAGGTTGGCCTGGACGTTGACGCTTTGCTGAACCAGCGACGAGATGCCGCTGTTCTGGCTCATGACCATGATGCCGGCTGCCGACTGGGCCGCGCCACTCATCGCGTTCGACATGTCGAACGCGCCGGTGGTGACCGAGTTGGTGCCGCCAGCACCGCCGCTGCCTGCGCCGCCTGCGCCGCCATTGCCAATTCCGGCGGTATTCGACCCTGCTGCGCCGCCCATGCCGCCGGTGTTGGTGCCGCCAGCACCGCCAGCGCCGCCGGCGCCTCCGCTTGCCGCACCACTCGTGCTGGTGCCGCCCGATGCGGTACCGCCAGTGCCCGCGCCACCCGTGGCGCCTGCGCCGCCGGTATTCGAGGCGATACCGCTGGTGCCGCCGGCGCCACCATTGCCAGCCATCGCACCGGCGCCGCCAGTTGCAGTGCCGCCCGAGCCTGCACCCGCCGTTGCCGTGCCGCCAGCTGCCGCACCACCAGTCGAAGTGCCGCCGGTTGCGGCACCCGCCGTTGCGGTGCCGCCCGAACCGCCACCGGCAGTCGCCGTGCCGCTGGCCCCGGCGCCGCCACCGCCGCCTGCGCCACCGCTGCCGCTAGCGCCTGCGCCGCCGGTACTGGTCAGGGTGCCGCCCGCGCCGCCTGCGCCGCTCGTTGCCGTGCCGCCTGCTGCGCCGGCGCCGGCCGTATTGCTGACACCGCCACCGGTGCCGCCGGTGCCGCCGCTGCCTGCGCTTGCCCCTGCGCCGCCCATGCCCGCGGTCGAGTCGCCCGCGGTCGCGCTATTGGCGCCGCTGGTACCGGCGCCGCCTGTGCTGGTGCCGCCCGCGCCGCCCGTTGCGGTGCCGGCGCCGGCGCCGCGCTCACGCGACATGGCCCTGCTGCCGCCCGCCATCGCCTCGCCACCGCCGGCGCCATTCGATGCTGTCTGGCCCGAACCGGTCGAGCCGCCACCGGCGCCGCCACCACCGCCGGCACCGCCCCCGCCGCCGGCTTCGCCGGTACCTGCCGTTGCTGCGCCAATGCGGCCGCCGTCACCGCCATTGGCGCCGCGTGCATTGCCAGTGCGTGCGCCATTCGCCCCGTCGAGCGGTCCGGCAACGCCGCCGGCACCGCCGGCGGCATCGCCGGCGCGGGCACCGCGCGCGCCGGCGCCGCCGGTGCCGCTGGCGTCGCCACCGTCGCCGCCGGTGCCGCGCGCAAG
>NZ_PDOC01000018.1 GCF_002760655.1 Massilia eurypsychrophila
ACGGGGCTCGTCAACAGGAGACCAAGGTGAAGCCGATGGTTTCCACGACAGTGAAGAACTCGATCGACCGGGTTGAACACAGATGAACGCAGGCATGGCGCGCCGGGTTCGGTGCCATGACGTCAACGGTTCCAACCGCCCGGTGCGGACCCGCATGCCGGGTGGTGTGGCAGGGGAGCGGCCTTCGGGCCGTCCCCTATGCCGATTCCAACTTCCAGCGGGGTCAGTGCCGGCAATCGTACACGAGCTGATCCGCGCAAGCGCCCCAACGCACGAGGCCGTGTACGTTTGCCGGCACTGACCCCGCTGGAAAAGCGCGTTAACGCACGAGGCCGTGTACGTTTGCCGGCACTGACCCCGCTGGTGTGAATTGGCAAGAGCGGGTCGCACAGCAAAACGCCCGCGGGCCGTTCGGCGCACGGGCGTTTTGTTTCTTTAATGCTCAGCTACGCGGGACGCACAATGATCAGGTCTTGCCTGGTCCAGATGGCTGCTGCGCGCCGTCGGTGTTGCCGTCTTTCGGCGTCTGCGACTGCTGATTGCCGTCTTTGCCTCCGGACGATGAACCCTGGTTGCCGGACTTCTGCGGACCGCCCGAACCTTGCGAGCTACGCACGCTCTCGCTGTGGTCGGAATCCTTGCCGCTCTGGTGTTGGTTGCTCATGTCTGTTCTCCTGTGTTGTTGGAGGCTGCGGTCGCCGGGATTGACGCCAACGAACACAGCCGGTGAACAAATCATGACCCGCATGTCACAATTTGCGAATAGGAACTCTACTGCTGAAGATGTAGGAAAATGGGCCTAGTTTCCGGAATTAAATTTGACCCTCGATTTACCGGCTGTTACAAATGTTGCCAGCTGCTAGCACCGCCCGCGCCTCTGCCGTCCTACAGTGACGTCATCTGCCATCGGCGGGCAGCACGAGAGGAAGACAACATGAATATTTACTTGAAGGCATTGTTGGCAGGCGCGTTTGCGCTGGGCATTTCACAGGCGGCGTCGGCATCGACGCAGGTGCGGATTGGCATTCATGCCGGCCCGCCGGTTCACCACTATTCATACCGCGCCCAGCCGATGTACGGCCATCCGCCCGGTTATTACGCGGCGCCACGCAGCTACGGCTACGCGGAGCCGGCCTGGCGCGGCCGTCACGACTGGCGCGCCCGCCGCGCCGCGGAAATGCGGCGCCAGGAATGGCTGCGGCGCGAAGAATGGCGCCGCGAACAGTGGCGGCGCGAGCAATGGCGCCACAACCATTGGCGCGACGACCACCGCCGCGGCGATCACCGCTGGGATGGCCGGCGCTAACGCCACATAGCAGCCAAAAAAGCTCCCGATCGGGAGCTTTGTGTTTGCATCGCGTGTCATCATCCTGAAGCATTTTAGAGTCAAAATTGGTTGCTCCCCAGAATCATCCGTGGTGCATCCTTTAACTCCGAATGCGATCAATGAAAATAACAAGATTCAACACCGGCGCGCGCGTCATGCTGTCGTTCGCCGTGGTCCTGCTGATCATGGCGACGATGACGGCGGTCGCCCTGTGGCGTCTGCAAGCGGCGGACGACACGACATCGAGCCTGGTGCGCGAAAAGCTGGCGAAGCGACAGCTGACGTCGGAAGTGCTGGCGTTGTCGCGCCTGAACGGCACCCGGGTCGCGGCCATCGCGCGCAGCGACAGTCTTGAAGTGACCGACTATTTCCAGGCGCAGCTGGCCGGCGGCGAGAAGGCACAGATCGCGCTGGAGGCGCAGCTGGCCGCGCTGGCGCCCGACACGGCCGAGCAGGGCTTGCTGGCCGACGCGGCCGCCGCCAGGAGCGCCTACGTGGCTGCGCGCACGCAACTGTTCAAACTGAAAGACATGGGCCGCACCCAGGATGTCGCCACGCTGGCCGACGGCGCGCTCGAAACGTCGTTCAAGCGCCATGCCGGCGCACTCGAAAGCCTGCTGGCCTACCAGGCACAGCAGGCAGCGATGGTCGCCACCGAATCAGGCCGCCAGTTCACCGCCAGCAAGTTCCTGATGCTGGGGCTGGGCGTGTTCGCGCTGGTTGCCGGCGCCGTGCTGGCGTCGGCGCTCACGCGCAGCATCGTCAAGCCCTTGCGCGCCGCCGTGGCGCAGATCGTCCGTGTTGCCGGCGGCGACCTGACCGCGGCCGGCGCCAGCGCCAGGACCGATGAGATCGGCCAGCTGCTCGCCGCACTCGGCGAGATGACCGCGCGCCTGGCCGCCACCGTGGCGCAGGTGCGCGGCGGCGCGCTGGCGATGGACGTGGCGTCGGCCGAAATCGCCACCGGCAATGCCGACCTGTCGTCGCGCACCGAGAAACAGGCCGGCGCGCTGGAAGAAACGGCGTCGTCGATGGAAGAACTGACGGCGGCCGTCAGGCAGAACAGCGCGCACGCCGGCGAAGCGAACCAGCTGGCGCTGCACGCCTCGGCAGTAGCCGACAAGGGCGGCAAGGCAGTTGCCGATGTGGTCGATACGATGGCGGCGATCAGCGGCTTTGCGGCCAAGATCGTCGACATCACCGGCGTCATCGACGCCATCGCGTTTCAGACCAACCTGCTGGCCTTGAATGCCGCGGTGGAGGCGGCGCGCGCGGGCGAGCAGGGGCGCGGCTTTGCCGTCGTGGCGGGCGAAGTGCGCAACCTGGCGCAGCGCTCGTCGGTGGCGGCGCGCGAGATCAAGACCTTGATCGGCGATTCGGTGGCGCAGATCGACAGCGGCCGGCGCCTGACGCAGGCGGCCGGCAACACGATGGACGAAATCGTGCGCAGCGTGGGACGGGTGACGGCAATCATCGGCGCCATCAGCGCCTCGAGCATGGAGCAGGAGGCCGGCATCGAACAGATCAACAGCGCGATCGTCGACATGGATGCGGTGACGCAGCAGAATGCGGCGCTGGTCGAGCAGGCGGCCGCGTCCACCGAGGCGCTGCATGACCAGGCGGCGGAACTTTCGGCGTTGGTAGGCTATTTCCGGCTGGAAGAGACGCCGGCTGCGGGGTTGTTGGTGCCGATGCTTGAGCTGACCGGACAAAGCTGCCGCAGCGCCGTCTCAGGGCCGCGAACAAGGACATCGTACGCAGGCTATGTGACGGCCTGATTACCTGGATCTGCGGGCTGCTGCGCGGCGTTGACGCCAGCAGCCTACAGCGCGGCGTCGATTTCTTCGCCCAGGCCGTGCTGGGCAGCGCGATGCAGCGCGACGTCGAGCGCGTCCATGAATTCGACCACGTTGATCGGCTTGGTCAGGTAGCGGAAGAAGCCGGCGTCGATGCCTTTTTCGATGTCGCGCGGCACCGCGTTGGCCGACAGCGCCATCACCGGAATGTGCGCCGTGGCCGGATCGCTCTGCAGCACCTTCAGCGCGCCATAGCCGCTCATGCCCGGCAGGTTGATATCCATCAGGATCAGGTCCGGCTGGCAGGTGCGCGCCAACACGATGCCGAGGTGGGCGTTGATGGCGGTCAGCAGCTTGAGGTCGGTGCGCCGTTCGATCAGCAGCTCGACCAGCGCCAGGTTGGCCGGGTTGTCTTCCACGTACAGCAAGGTGCGCTGCGCCGATGGCGTCAGCGCCGGCAACGGGGCGTTGACGCCTTCAGCCGGCGCGGCGACGGCCAGCGTACTGAGCGCCGGCTCATGCGCGGCGGCGAACTCGACCCAGAATTCGGTGCCCACGCCAGGCGCGCTCTCCACCCCGATCTGGCCGCCCATTAACTCGACCAGCTGCTTGGTGACGACCAGGCCGATACCGGTGCCTTCCTCGGTGCTGTCTTCCTGTCCGAGCCGATTGAACGGCTGGAATAACTGGGCGATTTGCGCGGGGGCGAGGCCGGCGCCGGTGTCCTTGACATAGACGCGGACGCGGTTGTCGCCAACGGCCAGGCAACGCACCGTCACCATGCCGCCAGGGCGGTTGTACTTGATGGCGTTCGACAGCAGGTTGATCATCACCTGCTTGACGCGCGTCAGGTCGGCGTAGATGTAGACCGGCGTGCCGACAGCCGGGAACACCAGCGCGATGTCGCGCTTGTCTGCCTGCGCGCCGATCAGGCCGCGGCAATCCTGCAGCACTTCGGCCAGGCACATCGGCTCGGACGAAATGGTGACCTTGCCCGATTCGATCATCGCCAGGTCGAGAATCTCGTTGATCAGGCGCAGCAGATACCAGCCGCCCTTGAGGATGTGCTGGATCGAGCGCTGCTGCGATGGCGTCGGCGGCGGCGTTTCGGACTGCATCAGCTGGGCGAAGCCGAGCACGCCGTTGAGCGGCGTGCGCAGTTCGTGGCTCATGCTCGACAAGAATTCCGATTTGGCCAGGTTGGCTTTTTCCGCCGCCGCCTTGGCGCTTTCCAGTTCGACGTTGTTGATCTGCAGCGTGTGCTCGAACTGCTTGCGGTCGGTGACGTCGCGCGCGGCGGCGAACACGCCTTTCAGGTTGCGGTCGCGATCGTAGAAGGTGGTGGCGTTGTACGACACGACCGTCTCCTTGCCGTCGCGCGCCAGCGCGGTCAGTTCGTAGTTGGTGACCTTGCCTTCGCGCAGCACACGCTTGATGCCGGCCTCGGCGCGCGTCTGGTCGGTGAAATAGTTCTTGAACGGCGCGCCGATCAGCTCGTCGCGGGTACAGCCGGTCAACTTTTCCATCTGGTGGTTGACGTCGCTGATAATGCCGCGCGGGTCGGTCGTCATCAAGGCGTCGATGTTCGATTCGATCAGCGAGCGAGTGTAGAACTGCTGGTCGCGCAGGCTCTGGTCGAGCAGCGCCTGTTCCGCCTCGACCTGCTTGCGCGCGGTGTTGTCGGTGCCGATCAACAGGTAGCCGATGATGGTGCCCTGGGCGTCGCGCAGCGCCGTGACCGACACGATCGCGGCGAAACGGCTGCCGTCCTTGCGGATGTAGGTCAGTTCGTAGATGTCCTCGATGCCGCGCGAGGCCTTGAACACGAGCGCCTCGAAGCCGGGCGAAATCGCTTCGCCGAGCTCCATGCTGAGCGACTCGGCCCGTTCGATCACTTCCTGCGGGTCGGAAATGTTGGCCGGGGTGATCTTGTCGACGACGTCGGCGGCGGTGTAGCCGAGCATGCGTTCGGCGCCGACGTTGAAAATCTGGATCACGCCCTGGGCGTCGGTGGCGATGCTGGAGAAGTTGGCGCTGTTGAAAATGGCCGTCTGCAGCGCGCCGGCGCGCACCAAAGCTTCTTCGGCTTGCTTGCGGGCGGTGTTGTCGGTGCCGATCAACAGGTAGCCGATAATGGTGCCCTGGGCGTCGCGCAGCGCGGTGACCGACACGATCGCCGGGAAGCGGCTGCCGTCCTTGCGGATGTAGGTCAGCTCGTAAATGTCCTCGATGCCGCGCGAGGCCTTGAACACGAGCGCTTCGAAGCCGGGCGAAATCGCTTCACCGAGTTCGGTGCTGAGCGACTCGGCCCGTTCGATCACTTCCTGCGGGTCGGAGATGTTGGCCGGGGTGATCTTGTCGACGACGTCGGCGGCGGTGTAGCCGAGCATGCGTTCGGCGCCGACGTTGAAAATCTGGATCACGCCCTGGGCGTCGGTGGCGATGCTGGAGAAGTTGGCGCTGTTGAAAATGGCCGTCTGCAGGGCGCCGGCGCGCACCAAAGCTTCTTCGGCTTCCTTGCGGGCGGTGTTGTCGGTGCCGATCAGCAGGTAGCCGATGATGGTTTCTTCGGCGTCGCGCAATGCGGTCACCGACACCACCGCCGGGAAGCGGCTGCCGTCCTTGCGGATGTAGGTCAGCTCGTAAATGTCTTCGATGCCGCGCGAGGCCTTGAATACGAGCGCTTCGAAGCCGGGCGAAATGGGCGTATCGAGTTCGGCGGTCAAGGTCTTGGCGCGGGCGATCACTTCCTGCGGGTCGGAGATGTCGGCCGGGGTGATCTTGTCGACGACGTCGGCGGCCAGGTAGCCGAGCATGCGTTCGGCGCCGACGTTGAAAATCTGGATCACGCCCTGGGCGTCGGTGGCGATGCTGGAGAAATTGGCGCTGTTGAAGATGGCGTTTTGCAGCGCGCCGGCCTTGATCAGGGGTAGCGGACTGCCAACCGGCTCGGCCGACACGACGCGCAGTTTCAGGCTCAGCACCACCATGACCAGGAAGGCGACAAACAGCAGGGCGCTGACAACCAGCACCGGCACGGCGTCGAGCGGCTCGGCATTGGCGCGCATGGCAAGAATGCCGATGACGAACAGGCCGGCGGCGGAAGCGCCGAAGCCGGCCAGCGATAGCCGGTCGACCGACCGCTTGGAAATCGTTTTCATGAGAAACCTGGGCTTGGATAAGACTGAGCGCCAGCCTCGGCTCAAAGAAGGTAACGGCGAAGCCGTGTGGAACGTGACGCGCGCCGCTGGATCAGCCGGCGCCGGTGCAGGGTACCACATCCGGGGCTGCAGTAATGCTATCTGGAAAAGTTGCAGCTGAACATGTCTAAAATGGGACACTTGACGCGGCCGTGTCCGATTCTTCGACATTCTTGACTTCGCCAGTTCGGTGGGACTATGTTGGCTTTATCCCCGGCAATTGGGGTAAACCGAACATAGACGAACTACCGATTGGAGATATGATGAATCTTCGTAAAACGCTGCTGGCGGTATCGATCGCGGCCCTCCCTCTGATGGTGTGCGGCCAGGCCAGTGCCGGGCAGTTGATGGGAGCGCCTGCCGTGCAATCACAACAAGACAAAGCCAACCTGGTCGCCCAGCTCAACTCGCAGCGCGGCAAGCTCGGTCTCGATAATCGCCACAGCTTCGTCGTCGCCAAGCAGCACCCGGGCGTCGAGGGCACCACCATCAGCCGCGCCGACCATACCTTCAAGGGCGTGCGCGTGTTCCAGTCCGAATCGGTGGTCGTCAGCGGCCCGCGCGGGGCCATCATCAGCGAATCGGTGTCGGACCGCCGCGCCGGCCTGAAGCAAAAAGACATGGACGTGGCGCCGTCGGTCGCCGCCAGGCATGCCATCGACAAGGTCGTCGGCGCGGTCGCCCCGGGCGGCGCCCATCTGCAGGCGCCCAAGGCTGAACTGATCATCTACCCGGTCATGAAGGAAGTGCGCGTGGCCGGCGCCGCCAACAAGGCCGAAGCGGACCTGAACGCGCTCGACCTCGAGGAAGTGGTCGACAGCTACCAGCTGGCCTGGCTGGTATCGACCCGCATGACGGTCGGCAACAAGCCGGTCTTCCACGACACCGTCGTCAGCGCCCGCGACGGCAGCGTGCTCGACCATTGGAGCATGGTGCAGACCGTCGTCGGCACCGGCAATAGCCAGTACAACGGCAGCGTGCCGCTCAGTACGACCTTGTCGGGCACCACCTATTCGATGAAAGACCCGCTGCGCGGCGTCGGCGGCACCTTCGGCGCGATGGCCATCACCAACGCCAATCACACCACCAGCGCCGGGGCGGTCTACACCAACACCAGCAACACCTGGGGCGACGGGCTGCAGTACATCAACGGCGGCAGCACCACCAATGCCAACGGCCAGACCGCGGCGGTGAACGCCATGTGGGGCCTGATGAACACCTACGACATGCTCAAGAACACGCTCGGCTGGCAGTCGCTCGACGGCAATAACACGGCGACCTACATCGCCGCGCACGTCAACACCGCCTACGACAACGCCTACTACAGCGACACCTGCAAGTGCATGTACATCGGCGACGGCGGCGCCTCGTTCACCAACCTCGGCTCGATCGACGTGATCGGCCACGAGATGGGCCACGGCGTCACGGCGGCGACGTCGAACCTGGTCTACCGCGCCGAGTCGGGCGGCCTGAACGAGTCGGCCTCGGACATTCAGGGCGAAGCGGTGGAAGCGTATGCGCGCGCCGGCGGCACCGGCAGCGTTATTCCGAGCACCGGCAACGACTGGAAGATGGGCACCGAAATCGCCAAGAACGGCCTGCCGCTGCGCTACATGTTCAAGCCAAGCAAGGACGGCTCCAGCCCGAACGCGTGGAGCAGCTCGATGAAGCGCCTCGACGTGCACTACAGCAGCGGCCCGAACAACCGCATGTTCTACTTCCTGGCCAAGGGCTCCAGCGCTACCGTCGGCAGCGACACCCACAGTGCCTACCTGACCAAGGCGCCGCTGGCGATGACCGGCATCGGCACCGACAAGGCGTTCCGCATCTGGTTCAAGGCGCTGACCACCAAGTTCACCTCGTCCACCAACTACGCCGATGCGCGCCTGAAAGTGCTGGCGGCCGCGCAGGAACTGTACGGTGTCGGCAGCGTGGAAGCGAAAGCGGTCACGCGCGCCTACGCGGCGATCAATGTCGGCCTCGACATTGCCGAGTAACAGTTGATGCGCTAACGATGCAGTCAGCATGCCGCCACGCCTTTGCCGGCGCGGCGGCACGACAGCCCCGAATACGCTATGCCGCCGGCATAGCGTTTTCGGGGCTGTTTGCGTTGGCTATGCCATCGCCAACTCGGGGGGGCGCGCCGAGCGCCGCTCTCAGCAGCAGATCTCGGGCGAACCGATCCGATCGGCGTCGATTGCCCGGCGTCAGACTAGATCGTTCGACAAATAGCGGCTCGCAACGCAACCGGCGCAGCCACTGCTTGAAGCGGCTTCAACACGCGTTCACGTTCTGAACGGGCAGCGCACTGTCGACCGACCTGCCAGCCGGCTGACTGATCTACGTCGCCGGATAGGCGGGAGGCGGCAGCAACCAGCGAAATATCGGCAGCGGCCACATTCGGGCCAAGACATTTCAAAGGTGCTCAGCGGACCAGGCCGAGTTCATGGCGCTCCAGTTCGAAGCCTTGATCGCTTCCGAGGTGGGCGAATTGGCGTGAAATAGCGTCCGCAGGGATGGCCTCGACTTGGACAACCCGACAACATAGCAATGCCAACCAATACCGGCTTGACGTGCCGATCCATGATACCTCGCAATGTGAAAGATTGAACAAAGTGCGATCTACGTTGGTCTTTTGATACTTGAAAGGTCTGACGTGAGAACCTCCCTCTCCGCAATAATCATGGCCGCCCTGTGCGCCAGCCTCGGTACACCGGCACTAGCAGCTCCACCCACCAAAAGCGTCACGTTGACCGCGCCGGCCGCGCCGGTCGTCATCAAGAGCAAGCCCGCGCCCGTAGTGGCGGTTCCCGTCAAGAAAAGCATACCCGCGCCCGTAGTGACGTTTCCCATCAAGAAAACTGTGGTGGCGCCGGCGCCATTGAGGCCGAGGGTGCTGCGGCAGCAAGCCAGGCGGGCAAGGTCAGCCAGATGATCCCAACCACCCTGGTTGCCAAATCCCCAAGTTGGATCGCCAAGGGGCATAAATACTACAGCCTGTGCTCCCCCAGCCGCCACCTGGTCGCCTGCGCTCCAATCGCACCCACCGCCTTGATGAAGGACATCGAGGTCGGCGCGCGTCGTGGGCCAAAGGGCGAGCCTATCCTGACGTTCAAGATCACGCCGGGCGTGGAGGTAGAGCCCAAGCGCATGCGTTACGTGGTCGCCCACTTCCTCGCTCGCACGAGAAAGCAGGTGAAGCACTTCAACCGATGGAGGTGTCGTATGCGCCGCGGCCAGGTCAAACCTCGGTGCGCGTTGGAGCCACCGCCAGCCTGGTTGACGCCGGCAACGGCGGCAGCGGGGGCGGTGGCGGCATCACTTGCAGCTACGACGACGAAGGCAGCGACGATTGCGTCGGCGGCAGCTACGAGAGCGGTGGAGGCGGAGGTGACGGCGGCGGTGGCGGCGGCGGTGGGAACTACGATCCGATCCCGGCCACCCCTGCGACTAACGATTGCCAGTTCAACTGCGAATACCCATCCGGCAATGACAATGGCGATGGCGACCCATGCCTCAACTCCGCCGGCCAGAACATGTGCCAGGTGGTCGTCATCACAGGCCAGCGCCCAGAGCAGCCGGAAGAAACTGAGACAGTCGGCTGCCGGCCGATCAATGCGTGGACGGTTGAATGTGGCGGCAGAGGCGGTCTGCCGGTCATCGGTGGAGAACCGGAGCGGCTGCCAGCCCGCACGCCGTGGTTTCCGCAGACCTGGTGCAACAACGCCAGTGTCTTCTGCACCAATGGTCAGGAACAGCGGGACAATGAGCGCGGCCCCGACTCCACTCTCTCTGGCAAGACCCTGGAGCAGTTGATCGTCATCTGCGAGCGGATCGACAATACCGAGATGGACCAGCTCGACCTGTATCTGAGGCTCAAGAGCATCGACTACAGGGACTATCTTGTCGGCAGCACCCGCGCGATTGAACGTCAAACGGCACGTATCCGTACCGCCAAAGAGCAAACCGGCAACGGCGAGCACAAAGCCCCCTAAAAGGAGCCACCCATGATCGAAGAACCACGCATCATCGTCGCCCTGACGACAAAGGACGGCCGCACCAGCATCGAGGTTCGCCGAACCGATGCCGACGACGCCCAACCCAAGGATATCCGCTCGGTATCCTGGCCGCTTGTCATGCTCGCGCCGGCGGGCTACATGGCTGCATGCGACCGGGTCGGCAACGCGGTCTGGAGGCTGCTGCACGCCGCCCACCCTGAGCTGCTGGAGCCGCACCCGCCGCTCAAACCGCCTGACATGCTCACCGAGCTGGAGGAAATCATCCAGCTGGTGCAAACCCTGATCCGGCGATCTGTCAGGGAGCAGACCAGCTCCTACGTGCCAGCCCTGGACGCCATCTTCAAGTCCAACGCCGATCTGCTGGAAAAGACCAGCCTGCCCGAGCAATGGCCGACGCTGCGAAGTTCCTTCATGCGACACAGCGCGACCTGATCGACAATGGGCCTGTGGCGCTTCGCGACGCGCCGGCGACAGCCGGCAAGTCGATCGCACCCAGGCTTACGATTTTTTTTGTGGCCCCTGTAAGGACAGGTCGACAGTAGTCCTGGGGTATTGGGGATTGGGGTATGGGGCGCCTGGAGCACGTAGCACCTTAAATCCAAATCATATCTGTGACCGCCAGCGACGCCGGCAAGCGGCATTCTGGTTCGACTTGAAAATACCAAAGTCCAAAACAGCGTGCACCACGACCTCGGCCACGTCGAGCGTGAACGTTTCCATAAGCTGTGCCAATCTGTCGGCTACAGCACGGTCTATGCGCTGGCGCGCGCCCACCCCGACGTGTTCAACAAATACCCGCGGCTGCTGCCGCCACTGCCGCACCACGACCCGCATCGATTGGCGATTTTGCTGCTATACCCCGCGGGCAGAGACGAAACCAGTGCCTACACACAGGCGCTCGACAACCTTTTTCAGCGCTTTCCCGAAGACCGGGTTGGCCGACTCTTGGGCGATGTTGCGTGAGACATTGCCTCCCGCCTAGGAGTAGTCGCGCCGACACCAAGATTACAACTTTCAAACCGATAATCCTCATGCTACCCAACATAACCATCAGGCTAGTGAACAAAAACAGCGAGCCGACGCTAGTCATTACGCGCAACGATAGCGAGCGGCTAAACTTGATTCAATGGCCGATGAGCCAGCTTGAACCGTCAGGCTACCAAGCACTATGTCAAATAGTCGGCGATAGGGCCATGCGTATGCTCGCCGTCGTTCAACATGACGAGATCGCAAAATCCCCCCGGCTGCTGCCGCCAAAATTGCACACTGAAACCCACTACGGCATAGTCGACGCACTGATTCAACGCTCATACAAGGAAAGGACCACCGCCTATATCCCTGCCATCGATAGGCTAATCGAACAGCGGGCCGACGAACTAAACGAAAGCAGCTTGCCTGAAACATGGCCCGCTAATCGGGACAACTTGATTAAAGCCTTTCTGGTTGATCTTGTGCCAGCTACCGGGCCGCGATCACATCAACGCCCGTTCCGCTTCGCGCCGCCGTTGTATCTGAAGCTCAAAACTAGCACGACCTGATCGATGGGCCTGCGGTGCTCCGCGGCGCGTCGGCGAAAGCTGCCAAGTCGATCGCACCCAGGCTGTCGGTTACTGCACTGTCTATGCGCTGGCGCGCGCCCACCCCAATGTGTTCAACAAATACCCGCTGCTGCTGCCACCCTTCCAATTGCGACTACCCATTGGACGAGCTTCAATGCGCTGCGGCAGGACGGCCCCGAACACGCTATGCCTTGGGCATGGTGGTTTCGGGGGTGTTTGCATTGACATCGCCTTTGCGATTGTTCAACAGCCTGCGCCAAATCCTCGACCAATATCTTAGTGCCCAGTTCGCTACCCGGGGCGGTCCACTTTATTGGAGAAGAGATGAACATCCGCAAAACCCTGCTGGCCGCCGCGGTCAGTGCCGCCGCGCTCGCCGGCGCCGCCGCCGCCCCGCTGATGAGTCCATCCAAGGCGCCGACGCCGCAGGCGACCGCGGCGCTGGTGGCAAGCTTGACGGCGCAGCGCGCCGCCCACGGCCTCGACGCCGACCACGGCTTCGCCGTCAGCCGCCAGCATCCGGGCGAGGGCGGCGCCCAGGTCACCCGTATCGACCACACCTACAAGGGAGTGCGCATCTTCGGCTCCGAATCGGTCGTCGTCACCGACCCAAGCGGCAAGCTGGTCAGCGAAGCGGGGTCGGACCGCCGCCTGTTCCTGGGCAAGGGCAGCGCCAACCGCCTCGGCGCGGCGACGGCCGAGTTCGGCGTGACGCCGACGCTGAGCACCAAAGCGGCGATCGACGCCGCGCTGCGCTCGCTGCCGGTCGGCGCCACCCATGTCACGCCGCCCAGCGCCGAGCTGATCATCTATCCGATCATGAGAACCGAGCGCGTGCCGGCCGCCGTCAACAAGCCCGACGACGAACTCAACGCGCTCGACGTCGAAGACGTCGTCGCCAGCTACGAATTGTCCTACCTGGTGCACACGCGCATGCTCGTCGGCGGCAAGCCGGTCTACCACGACACCGTCGTCAGCGCGCTCGACGGGCGCATCATCCACCAGTGGAGCATGTTGCAAACGGCGACCGGCATCGGCCGCAGCCAGTACAACGGCAACGTGCCGATCAGCACCTCGATGTCCGGCGCCAGGTACGTGATGGTCGACCCGGAGCGCGGCACCGGCGGCCTGTTCGGCGCGATGGCCATTACCAACGCCAACCACAGCACCTCGCCCGGCGCCGTCTACAGCAACCCGACCAATGAATGGGGCGACGGCAAGCAGTACGTCGAGGGCACCAGCACCACCAGCGCCAACGGCCAGACCGCCGCGGTCAATGCGCTGTGGGGCTTGATGAACACCTACGACACGCTGAAGAACGCACTCGGCTGGCTGTCGCTGGACGGTCACAACACCTCCACCTACATTGCCGTGCACGTCAACACCGCCTACGACAACGCCTATTACAGCGACACTTGCAAGTGCATGTTCATCGGCGACGGCTCGTTTTTCACCAACCTCGGCTCGATCGACGTGATCGGCCACGAGATGGGCCACGGCGTCACGGCGGCGACATCGAACCTGATCTATTCGGGCGAATCAGGCGGCCTGAACGAATCGTCGTCGGACATCACCGGCGACGTTGTCGAGTCGTATGCGCGCGCCGGCGGCACCGGCGCCTCGATTCCGAATGCCGGCAACGACTGGCAGACCGGCAAGGAAATCAGCCGCACCGGCACGCCGCTGCGCTGGATGTACAAGCCGAGCAAGGACGGCAGCAGCCCGGACGCGTGGAGCATTTCGCTCAAGAACCTCGACGTGCATTACAGCAGCGGGCCGAACAACCGGATGTTCTATTTCCTGTCGCAAGGCTCGAACGCCGGCAAGGGCAGCGAATTCGGCAGCCCCTACCTGGTCAAGACGCCGCTGGCGATGACCGGGATCGGCACCGACAAGGCGTTTCGCATCTGGTTCAAGGCCAACACCACCAAGTTTACCGCCAGCACCAACTACGCCGACGCGCGCAGCAAGATGTTGCAGTCGGCGCGGGAACTGTACGGCGTCGGCAGCAAGGAAGACAAGGCGGTGCAGCGCGCCTATGCGGCCATCAACGTCGGCGCCGATATCGACGAGTAGGGCGCCGCCTGCGGTACCGTCGTAAAAAAGCCCCGCGAACCGCAGGGCTTTTCATCTCGGCCGTAGCCGCTCGATCGGTGTTGCCGATCAGCGCTTCGAGCCGCCCGCCACCAGCACGGCGGCGCCGGCGACGATCGCGGCGATGCTCGCCCACAACGGGATGTCGACGCTCTTTTCTTCGGCAACCGACAGGTTGATCGGGCCCAGGCTCGCCTTGTGGGTTTCCTTGGTGAAGCTGAAGCCGCCGAAGGCGAGGCCCGCCACGCCGGCGACGATGAGGATGATGCCGATGATTCTGGTGCTGTTCATGGTGATCTTTCTTGTTGTTTTATTCGTTAGGGTGACGCGGTCTTATTCGCCCATCATCGGGTAAGGGTTGACCGAAATGCCTTTCCACCACTCTTTCTTCGGCGTCAGTTCAACGACGGCGAAGTGCAGGTGCGGTGCTTTCGGATCGGAGTTGCCGGTCACGCCGACATAGCCGACCAGGTCGCCGCGCTTGAGCACGGTGCCTTCCTTGACCCCGTCCGCATAACGGTCGAGGTGGGCGTAATAATACGCGTACTTCTCGGTCGGGTCGAACTGGTAGACGGTCAGGCCGCCCGGCTTGCTGTTGAACAGCTTGACGACCTTGCCGTCGGCCACGGCGATGACCTTGGTGCCTTTCGGCGCCATGATGTCGAGCGCTTCGTGATGACGCTCCTTGCCGCGCGGCTGGTCAAAGTTGTCCGACAGTTGGCTCAGCTTGATGCCTTCGACCGGAATCATCAGCTTGGCCGACGATTTGGCCGCGCCTTCACTGACGACGTCGCTCGGCATCGGGATCTCCTGCTGCGTCGGGCGCAGCGGCAGGTCCGCTTCGGTCAGGTCGGTCGACACGACCGGCGCCGGCGGCAGCGCCGCGGCCATCGGGTCGGTCGGAGTGACCGGTGCGCCGGCAGCGGTGGCGCCAGGCGCGCTGACGACGGCGACGACGGGAGCGACGGGAGCATCATGCGGGACCTGGCGCAGGAACATAAACAGTCCGCCGGCGCCGAGCAGCACGCCGGCCAGTAAGGTCAACAGCCATTTCATTCGATTCTCCTTGTAGGTACGACACGCGCCCGGCACGCCGGGCGCGAAAGCGAAATAGTATCGGTCTTGTTAGTCTTGCAGCACGACGTCGGTGCCGGCGCCGACCGAGGCCGTCAGCGCGGCGACGTCCCAGTTGGTCAGGCGGATGCAGCCGTGCGACTGGGTCTTGCCGATCGATGCCGGCACCGGGGTGCCGTGGATGCCGTAGTGCGGCTTCGACAGGTCGATCCAGGCAACCCCGACCGGATTGTTCGGGCCGGCAGGAATCTTCGCCTTTTTCTCGCCGGCTTCGGCATCCCAGAACAGTTTGGGGTTGTAGTGGAACACCGGATTTTTGGCGATGCCCTTGACCTTCCAATTACCGACCGGCAGCGGATCGTGCTCGCTGCCGGTGGAGGCAGGAAACTGGGCGATCGCCTTGCCGGCCGTGTCGAACAAGGTCAGCGTGCGGGCCGACTTGTCGACCATGATCTTGCCGCCTTTTGGCAGCGGCTCGGTGTCGAGCACGTTCGGCACGACGATCTGCTCGCCGGCCCGGGACAGGTCCTTGCCCGGGTTCAGGCGCTTGAGCAGGGCGGGGCTGGCGTGAAATTTTTCGCCCAGCGCTTCCTCGGCGCTGGTGTAGCCGAGCGCGCTCATCTTGGCTTTGTCGGCCATGTTTTCCGGAATCGCCTCGAATGGGCCGGCGACGTCGGCATCAAGGATCGTGTAGGTCGTCAGCGCGTCGGCGCTGTCGGCGTTCAGCGCGGCCCAGGTCGCCGTATTCATGGCGCCGGTGGACCCGATGCCCTTGGCGCTCTGGTAGCCGGCAATGGCGGCGCGCAGGTTCGAGCCGGCGGCGCCGTCGATTTCACCGGAAGAAAAGTGGGCGCGGTCGAGCATGATCTGGGCGCGCAGGATGTCGGCCTTGCCGGGCTTGGCGACCTTGCCGGTCGTTTCGCTCTTGCCGGCAGCGTTGACGCTGTCGAGACTGAGGGCGGCGGCGGCAGGGGCGGCTGCGGCGGCGCCGGGGGCGGCAGCAGGGGCCGCGGCGGCGGCAAATGCAGGCAGGCTGAACGCGGCGGTGAGGCAGGCGGCCAAGACGGTGTGAGCTGTTTTCAATGGGTATCCTGTGTCGCTATGGTTGGTACAGCGAGATTAGTTCCTCCCAGATATACGGTCTGTGCGGCAGCGTACTAAGGCGATGCAGGCCTCTTGCGCGCCAATCCGGGTGCCAAAACGCAACAGAGCCCGCGCGCGGCGGGCTTTGCAGTCAACAGCGTGAACTGTGATCAGGTCGGCAAGGTGCCGAGGATGCCGATCTCGGCGCTCGACATCAGCTTGTCGATGTCGACCAGGATCAGCATGCGCTCGTCGAGCGTGCCCAGGCCAATCAGGTAGTCGCTGTCGAACACGCCGCCCATGTCCGGCGCCGGGCGGATCTGCTGGGCGGTCAGGGTGGTGACGTCGGAGACGCTGTCGACGACCATGCCGACCGTCTTGCCGCCGAGGCTGAGCACGATGACGATGGTAAATTCATCGTAGGTCGGCGTGCCGAGGTTGAACTTGATGCGCATGTCGACGATCGGCACGATCACGCCGCGCAGGTTCATGACGCCCTTGAAAAACTCCGGCGCGTTGGCGATGCGGGTCACCGCTTCATAGCCGCGGATCTCCTGCACCTTGAGGATGTCGAGGCCGTATTCTTCCTCGCCCATCGTGAAGGCGAGAAATTCGTGACCGGTTTCATCGTGGCCGTGTGGCTGGCGATTGCGGACGGCGGCGTCCGCTGAGTGAGTTTGTAACATGTGATTGACCTGTTCGAGTTGAAGGCGAGGATACTCACTCAAGGGTCTACCGCGGGGGTGGGGCAATAGCGCTGCACTTGAAGCTTGTCCGGTTGCCGCACAATATCCGGCGGCCAGACCTGACGTTACACTTGCCCCATGGAAATGTCAAAGCGCTTCGAGCCGGAGCGGGAGATTGCTTGCAGCGCTGTTATTTGTTGTTGTTTAGCGGTAACAATCAGCAGGCGACCGGCTCAGGCGAACAAGCTGGTGCGCGCCGCCTGGCTGATCGCCACCGTCACCGGATGGCTCAGGCGCCGCTCGGTGGTGATGGCGTAGACCTGCTCGACAAGCGTGTCGACGCGGCCGAGCTGCACCACGCGGTACTGCTCGCACACCTGGGCGGCGATCACGGTCGGCGTGAAGAACGCGCCGGCGCCGGACTGGCCGAACGCTTTCATCATGGCGCTGTCGTCGAATTCGCCGACGATGCGCGGATGCACCTGCACCGACTCGAGCCACTGCAGCAGGCGGTGGTGGATGGCGAAATCCTCGCCCGGCAGCAGCAGCGGGGCGCCGTCCAGACAGTGCGGAAACTGCGGCGCCAGGGTCGCCGCCAGCGCCGCCGTGGCGCACACCGTCATGCCGCTTTCGCCCAGCAAATGGTTGTAGCCGCGCACGCTCAGGTGGCTGGGCATCGGCCGGTCGGCGATGACCATGTCGAGCCGGTGCACCGCCAGCTCGGCGATCAGGCTGTTGAGCCGGCCTTCGCGGCAGATCAGGCGCACCGGTTCGGCCAGCTGCAGCGCCGGCTCGACCAGCCGGCAGGCGATCAGTTTCGACACCGAGTCGGCGCACCCGACGCGAAACGCGATCGTCGTGCTGCGCGTGGTGTCGCGCACCACCTCCAGCAGCGCGTCGCCGGCGCTGAAGATTTCCTCCGCATGGCGCAGGATGTGCCGCCCTGTGTCGGTCAGTTCCAGGTTGCGCCCGGCCTTGCGAAACAGCTCGACGCCGAGCGTTTCGGCGAACTCCGTGAGCTGTCCGGAGATCGATTGAGGTGTCAGGTGCAGCTGCGCGGCGGCCCTGGCGATGCTGCCGGTCTTCGCCACCATCCAGAAGTAGCGCAGGTGCTTGAAATTGAGTGCGGCCATTGACAGCTCCGTGAAGCATCGAGTTTTTCGATTAGATAGGCAATTATATTCGAGTTGTTCGATGCTTTCATCCTCTTTATGATGATTTCACCAAACAGCTTCGTGACAAGGAGATTCACATGAATAGTTTAGAAAGTATCGCCACCGGACCGATGTGGGCCGGCTTCATCGCCTTTGTGCTGCTGATGCTGGCGCTGGACTTGTTCGTTTTCGGCGGCAACAAGGCGCACAAGGTCAGCGTCAAGGAAGCCGGCATCTGGTCGCTGATCTGGGTCAGCCTGGCGCTGCTGTTTAACGGCGGCTTGTGGTGGTACCTGAAAGGCACGATGGGCGCCGAGGTGGCCGACCAGAAGGCGCTCGAGTTCCTGTCCGGCTACCTGATCGAGAAGACGCTGTCGGTCGATAACGTGTTCGTGTTCCTGCTGATCTTCACCGCCTTCCAGGTGCCGCAGCAGTACCAGCGCCGCGTGCTCATTTACGGCGTGCTGGGCGCCATCGTGATGCGCGCCGTGATGATCATGGCCGGCGCCTGGGTGGTGAGCGAATTTAGCTGGGTGCTGTACGTGTTCGGCGCGTTCCTGCTGTTCACCGGCATGCGCATGCTCGTTGCAGCCGACCAGGAGCCCGACGTGGCCAACAATCCTGTGCTGCGCTTTGCGCGGCGCCACTTGCGGGTCGCCGAGGGCGACCACCAGGAGCGCTTTTTCGTGCTCAAGGATGGCGTGCGTTACGTGACGCCGCTGTTCCTGGTGCTGATCCTGATCGAGGTGACCGACCTGGTGTTCGCGGTCGACTCGATCCCGGCCATCTTTGCCATCACGACCGATCCGTTCATCGTGTTCACGTCGAACCTGTTCGCCATCCTGGGACTGCGGGCGCTGTACTTCCTGCTGGTCGATGTGGCCGATCGCTTCCACCTGCTCAAGTATGGCCTGGCGATGGTGCTCACCTTCATCGGCGTCAAGATGCTGATCATGCCGTGGTACCACGTGCCGGTGCAGGCGTCGCTGACGGTGGTGGCGGTGCTGATCGCGGCCAGCTGTATCGCCAGCCTGGTGGTTGCCCGCAAGGACGACGCAACGAAGTAAGCAAGCGCGTGGCCCGGCGTTCGGGTCGCGCGTCATTGGCAACATCGCAACATGTATCACTCACCGCAACGTAAAGGGGAACTGGAATGCGCTCGTATGAACTCAATAGTGGACAGGCAGCGGCTCGCGTGCTGGCGCTGACAATGGTAGTGGACGGCAATCTGGCGCAAAGCGAATTGATTGCCATGGACCGCACGCGGATTTTGCGTTACGTCGACCTTGAGCGTGACGACTTCCACCAGTTGTTGCAGGAACTGTGCGAGGACCTGCTGACGACGGCGGAGCACGGCGACGTCCGGATCGATGCGCGGCTGATCGATGGCGTGCTCGGCGAGATTGCCGATCCGCAGTTGCGCCGTCACCTGCTCAAGGCGATGTGGTCGATCGCCGACGCCGACGACTGGCTGGCCGACGCCGAGGCGGTGTTGCTGGCGCGCGCGACTGTCCTGTGGGCCGCGCAGACCGGCTTTGCCGCGGCCAGCTGAATTAGGGCAGGCCGAGCGCCTTGCGGATTGCCGGCAGCACCAGTTGGAACGCCGGCGAGCCGGCGGCCACTTCGTCATAGTGGCTGGCGCCGGGCAGCACGATGACGCTGGCGCTGTCGCCGGCGGCGCGGGCGCGGGCGGCATAGTCGGTGGCCACGCGCGGCGGCGAGACGGTGTCGAATTCGCCCGTGATGAGCACGGTGTTGCTGCCGTTGGGCATCAGGTCGGCGGCGTTGGTGTCGGAAAAGATGTCCGGCCTGGCGCTGCTGGCCACGCCGGCCAGCTGGACTGTGTCGCGCCCGCAGCTCGATTTGATCAGGGCTGCCTCGTGGCGCAGGTCGGCCAGGCCGCCCAGGCTGATGATCTGGCGCACCGGCAGGATCTGGGTCCGGAACAGCGGGCTCGACGGGGCAATCCTGGCGCGCCCGGCGATCCACTGCACCAGCTGGCCGCCGGCCGAATGGCCGACCGCGACGATGCGTTCAAGGTCGAGCTTGTGACGGCCGGCGTGTTCGCCCAGCAGCTCGAGCGCGCCATGCATGTCCTGATAGGTGCCCGGGTAGCCGCCGCCGTCTTCGTCGACCCGTCGGTATTCGACGTTCCAGACGGCGATGCCTTGCGCGGCCAGCGCGCCGGCCAGGTTGCGCATCTGCTCGATGCCGCCGAACTTGATGGTCCAGCAGCCGCCATGTACCAGCACGACGACCGGAAACGGCCCGTCGCCGGCCGGACGGAACAGCTCGACATACTGCGACGGCGCGCTGCCGTAGGCAATCTTTGCCGTCGGCGCCGGCCCGCTCAACGCCAGGTAGTCGGCCAGCTTCATCGGCGCGGCGGCGGTGGCGGCGCCACCGAAAGAACACAGCAGGGCGGCTAGCAGGGTGCGCAGGCGGGGTTTCATATTGGCATCTCGTCAAGGATTAGCGCTGAACTATATACAAGGTGGGCGGTATGCGGCAAGCGCCGCTTTGGGCCCGCACGATTGAAGCGGGGGCGGCAGGGCATTCATGGCCTTCATGCTAGTCTGCCAAAAACTATTGGAGAAATGTTATGCAGCAAGCAGCAGAAGAATACCGTGGCTACCGCATCGACGTCGAGCCCATCAAGGACTGCAGCGACCTGTGGGATTTCGAGTACACCATCACCAGCCTGGCCGGCGGCGAGCCGCGGGCGCGCTCGAAAACGGTGGGCGGCTATGCGACCGCGGACGTGGCGCGCTTTGCCGGCATCGCAGTGGCGCGCACCGAGATCGACAACCTGCTGGCCTCCTGACGCGCCCGGCGACAGCGAGCGTGGCGCCGGCGCGACTGCCGTCGGGCAGACGCCGCCGGCGCTTGATTTTAGACAAAATTGCAGCGGCGCAAATCGCTACGATATTTATTTGGCCCAAAACATTGGGCAGAAAAGGCACAGCATGAGCACCATCGATCCGAACAACGAGCAGGCATGGGATCGCGGCATCAGCAGCATCGGTGCGCATTCGACGCCGGACCCGGATGATCCGGGGTCGCAGCCGCCGGGGCCGAATCCGAACCCGGACGATGTGCCGCCGCCAGCCCATTCACCGGTCAAGGAACCGACCTTGCCGGAGCCGCCGATCAAGGCGGCAGCGGCACCAGGCCCGGGCCTGATGATGTAAAAAGCGTTATGGCCGGTTTGGCGCGGCCGGCTTGGCATTGTCGTCGGCGCCGGACTTGTCGGCCGGCAGCGGCGGGATCTGGCGGATGATTTCCTCGGTCTCTTTCTGCGCCGGGGTTTTCTCGCCGCTGCCGATGTCGGCTTCGTCGAGCATCGGACGGGCGGTTCTAGGGTCGTTTGGGGCGGGTGTCTGGTTCATGCTGCGTCTCCTGGGGGCTGTGGTGCGATCGGTGGATCGTATCAGCGTCGCTCGGCCGCTGTCGCGCAGTATGACGTTGCCATTGTGTTGCTTCCGTTCTACATATATTGCTAATGTGTTTGCCGTCACATAGTTGAATGTCGTAAGCTTTCTATACTGCTTCATCAGAGTCTTATTTGTTCGGGAGAGCGTCATGGGCAATTCGTTACACAACAAGATTTACCTCGGCCGCACCCCGTTCTACGCCTCGCGGCGGATGCGCGTGATCCTCGCGCTGACGCTGGCCGCCAGCATCGGCCTGGCCTGGCTGGCGGTGCGCAGCTTCAAATAAGGATGCCGCGACGGCGATTGCCGGTTGCCCTGTCGGGAATGGGCAGGTACCATGGGCGCCGCAACGGCTAACCATGAAAGCGGTAATGAAGAACGAGAAATTGACTACGGATGAATATGACGCACTCGGCCACGTCGAGCGCGGCGCCGCGCACGACAAGGTAAACGCCTGCGTCGGGCGCAATGTCAAGCGGCTGTCGGGCCTGAAGATGATCCAGTACGGCAAAGATGGCCGGCTGACATTGACCGACAAGGGGCAGCAGACCTTGTTCCTGCGCCGCTGCATCGGCGGCCTGCGCGCCGTGTCGGCCGATCCGGCTGCCAAGCTCGATGCCGATGTCGCCGCGTTCCTCGGCAAGAAGTCGCACATTATTGCGCGCGAAGAGGGCGGTTACGACGTCACCGACAAGGGGCGCGAATCGCTGGCCGATATCGAGGCCCAGGATAAACTGAAGTAATGGACGAAAAAAACCGGGCGATGCCCGGTTTTTTGTTTGGCGGTCGTGTCCCGAATCGACCATCATCCGCACCGCCGACGGTGTCGACGCCAGCGCCGCGGCGCGCCGTGTGGCGCCCGCGGAGTGCGGGTAGGGGCGTCCCGGCCATGGTCGGCCGGGACGCCGGTGCTTACGGGCGGCGGCGGTTCGGGTAGACCAGGGTGCGGATCGCCACTTCCGCCGGCACGTTCATCGCCGACAGGAATTCAGCGGCGCGCTGCAGGCCGACCGACGGAATGGATGCGATGGCCTGGTTGACGACATCGCGGGTCCGGAAATCGGTGCGCGGATGCTTGATGTCGTGCCGGTTAAGTTGTGCGCGAGGATGGTTCATAGTTTCTCTAGTTTTTCCATGGTGGACTGCGCTGGAATGTCTCTGACGGATCATTTTGCGTTATGCAAGGATGATAAACCAAAAACATCGAATGATGTCGATTTCACCATAAGAAAATTTGCTATTTGGACACACTTCAACAATTGGGGTCAGACCCGTTTTTTCGCCGCCATTCGCCGGCTCCCACCGAACAATTACGCGCCGCGTGGATGCCCCGGCGCGGCACCCCAATCGAGCGGCGATAGTGCGACCTTCATAGCGGGAGGAGAAGCTCTCAAGGCGCACATGTCGGCTGCACTAAAATTGGGGTCAGACCCCGACTTTATAGACATTGTTTGCGATTTGGCCGAACAACAAACGGGTCTGACCCCAATTGTTTAAGCGGGCTCAGGCGACGAGGATCTCGGGCGCCATCGCGTCGAGCAGCGGCAGGCGCCGTTGCTGGCGCACCAGTTGCTCGAATTCTTCAGCGGGCAGCGGCCGGCTGAAGTAGTAGCCCTGCATCTCGTCGCAGCCGTGGCGGCGCAGGTAGTCGAGCTGCTCCTCGGTCTCGACGCCTTCGGCAATGACCGCCAGCTTCAGGTTGTGCGCCAGCGCGATGATCGACGCCACGATGGCGGCGTCGTTCGAGTCGCGCGTGATCTCGGCAACAAACGAGCGGTCGATCTTGAGCACGTCGATCGGGAAGCGCGACAGGTACGACAGGCTCGAGTAGCCCGTGCCGAAGTCGTCGATCGACAGGTTCACGCCAAGCGCCTTCATGCCGTGCAGCAGTTCGACCGCCAGAGTGACGTCGCTCATGAACAGGCTCTCGGTCAGCTCGATCTCGAGGCAGGCCGGCGCCAGTCCCGTCTCGGCCAGCACACGGCGAATGTCGGCGATCAGGTTGGCGGCGCCGAACTGGCGCGCCGACAGGTTGACGGCCACCCGCAGCTTGCCCAGTCCCTCGTCCTGCCAGGTCTGGTTCTGCTGGCACGCCGCGCGCATCACCCAGGCGCCGATCTGCACGATCAGGCCGGTTTCTTCGGCCACGCCGATGAAGCGGGAAGGCGCCACCATGCCCATCTCTGGATGCTGCCAGCGCAGCAGCGCTTCCATGCCGACAATTTCGCCCGTCGCCAGGTCCACCTGCGGCTGGTAGTGCAGCACGAATTCGTCGCGCTCGAGCGCGTTGCGCAGCGCCCCTTCGATGCGCACCCGCTCCATCGCGTCCTCGTTCATCGACGGCGTGTAGAACTGGAAGTTGTTGCGCCCGAGCTTCTTGGCGCGGTACATCGCAATGTCGGCGTGCTCGATCAGGCTGTCGGCCGGGGCGCCGTCGGTCGGGTACACCGCCACGCCGATGCTGCAGGTGACGAAGAATTCTTTGCTGCCCAGCATGACCGGCTGCGCCACCGAATCCATCAGGCGCTGCACGATGTCGACCGACAGCCTCTGGTCGACGTGTTCGGAAAGGATGACGACGAATTCGTCGCCCGACAAGCGCGCCACCGTGTCGGTGTCGCGCAGCGCCCCCCGCAGCCGCGCCGCCACCGTCATCAACAGCACGTCGCCGGCCTTGTGGCCCATGCTGTCGTTGACGAACTTGAAGCGGTCCAGGTCGATCAGCATCACCCACACCGGGTGCAGCGAGCGCATCGAATAGGCGATCGCCTGGCCGAGGCGGTCCTGCAGCAGGCTGCGGTTGGGCAAGCCGGTCAGCACATCGTGCTGGGCGACGTGGTGGATGCGCTGCTCGGACAGCTTGCGCGCGGTGATGTCGGTGCCGGTGCCGCGGTAGCCGCGAAACACGCCGAGCTCGTCGAACACCGGCTCGCCGTTGACGCAGAACCAGCGCACGCCGCCCTGGTCGTCGACCATCGGGTACTCGAGGTCGGTGAAATTTTTGTGCGCGCGCAGCTGCGCAATGTGGGCCTGGCCCCACTCCGATTCTTCCATGCTGGGCACGCCGTCCCAGCGCGTCTTGCCCAGCAGCCGCTCGGCGGCGACGCCGGCCTTTTCGCCGAAGCCGCCGGTAATGGCCGTGTAGAGGAACTGCTCGTCCTGCTCCCAGTACCAGTCGGACGACATCGACACCAGCTGGCGGAAGCGCTGCTCGCTTTCCTGCAGCGCCTTTTCGGTGCGCCGGCGGTCGAGCACGTCGTGGATCAGGCGCTGGTTCGACAACTCGAGGTCGGCGGTGCGCTCCTGCACCAGCCGCTGCACCCGCCGCGAGCGCTGCACCATGCCCTGCACCAGCGCGCTCATCAGAAACGTCATCAGCAGGCCGCCGACCAGTACCAGCAGCGAGCCGAAATGTTCGCCCAGGAACGGGCGCGGCTGCTCGCGCACGTCGATGCGCCACGGCTGGCCGGCGATGTCGAGGTTGCGCGCCAAGCTGGGGTGCTGATCGAGCGCCACCCAGCGCGCCATGCTGGCGAGCAACGAGTCGGCCGCCGGCGCCGCCACCAGCGTTGCTGGCGCCGCCGGCGAGCCGCCGCCGGCGCTGTCGAACACGGAAATGAGCGCGCCGCCGGGGCCGCCCGCATACGCGACCAGACGCAGCTTGTCGTCGTCGAGCAAGCCGTTGCTGATCAGGATGCTGTGCACCAGCTCTTCGGCGCGGATGATGACGGCGGTGTCGCCCACCAGCGCGGCGCGCCGTTCGGCCGCCGTCGCCGTCGGCCTTGCATGGCGATACACCGGCATGATCACCATGAAGCCGGCCTGCGGCTGCTTGTCGCGCAGCAGGCTGATCAGTCGCGTGGCGCCGGGGCGGCCGCTGTCGATGGCCCGCTCGAGCGTATCGACGATGGCGCGGCTGGCGGAGGCGTCCAGGCCAAAGGTGAATTCGTTGCCGGCCAGCGGCTCGACGAACTCGACGGCGACGTGGCGCGCGCGGCGCGGCGCCGGCACCGGCTTGCCGTCGACGATGTCGACGATGCCGCTGCCCGGACGCACCGTCTGCAGGCTGGACTCGAAGCCGGCGCGCTCGGCGTCGCTGACGACGCGGTGGTAATTGAAGGCGCGGATGAACGGGTAGCGCTGCAGCAGCGGCGTGGTGTAGTCGTGGAACTGGTGGCGCGTGACCGGTTCGACCGTGGCGAACAGCTGGTTGGTCACCTGCACCACTTCGACGGCAGCGTCGAGGCCGGCGCGAATGGCGCCGATGCGCACGTTGGCGCGCTGTTCGAACGCCAGGTTGATCTTGTCGTACTCGAGATGGCTGACGGCGATGAACAACGCGGCGGTCGCGGCCAGCCCGCCGCCCAGCGTGAGGGCAGTGGCGACAGCGAGCGAAAACTGCGGGCGGCGCGGCATTGTCCCGGGCATTCCTTTGGTGGCAAGAAGCCGGGTTGGCTTCTCATGGAGACGGTAGTGTGTCACATCCTCGTTCTATTGCGCAAATAAATTGTTTGGTAGCAACAGATAGTGCGGAATACGTTGTCACTTTGAAACATTGTGCCGCAGCGAGAGGTAAGCGACCAGCGCGCGCACCAGTAGCCGGTTGAAGGCGCCGATGCCAGTGCCGTGGCGGCGGCCCGTCAGCCGGCGCAGCCGCAGCGCGCGCCGCGCCGCCGCCGTGTCCGCAGTGGCGCCGGCATCAAGGTCGAGCGGCGCCTTGACGGCAAACAGGATGCAGTTGTTGCCCGCTACCCGGTCGAGCCAGCACACCTGGCCGCCGAACATCAGGCGCAGCCGCCCCAGCATTGCCTGGTACTGCGGATCGTAGCTGAAGATGTTCGCCACCAGCACGCCGCCGTGGCGCAGCGCGCGCCGGCAGTGGGCATAGAAGCGCGAGCTGCCCAGCGCCGGCGGCAGGCCCGCCTCGTCGAAGCCGTCGACCACCAGCACGTCGACGCTGCCGGCGCCGGCCTGCGCGATCCAGACGGCGGCGTCGGCATGCACCACCCGAAAGCGATCGTCGTCGGCCGGCACGCTGAACTGCGCTCGCAGCGCGATGACGTCGGCGCGCAGTTCGATGACGCTGATGCGCGCGCCTGGGAAGTGGCGGTAGCAGAACTTGGCCAGCGAGCCGCCGCCCAGGCCGACCAGCACGATGTGGCGCGGGCGCGGCACGAACAGCGCAAAGCACATCATCGCGCGCGAATAGGCCAGCATCAGCCGGCTGGGGCGCGACAGCCGCATCTCGCTTTGCACGTTGCCCGGCGTGAATTCGAGCGTGCGCACGTCGCCGTGCGTGCGCACCAGGGGCGGCGATGGCGGCGAGCAAAGCGACTGGGCGGATGACGGGGCAGGAATCGCGGGCATGGCGCCAGTATAGGCGAGCGTTGTCGCGCGGGCAGATACCTTGTTTCCCAGCACAGGTTTCTGATAAGCTGATCCATCGCTCACGGAGACCCCATGTTTTTAGATCACCCCACCATTACCGCGACCAACAGCCTGACCGAACCGGACCGCCTCGACCGGCTCAGCCGCGTGTATGGGTACGTGATGGCGCTGGCTGACGGCGGCGCCTGCGAGCGCTTCGTCGAGAAGGTCTCCCAGATTCACGACCACAAGGGCACGCTGATCGTGTTCTGGAGCGACGCCCCGAGCGACGCCGAAAAGGGGTATTTCGTTCACGCCTGGGCCAGCAAGATCGGCGACGGCAGCAGCAACGTCGAACACGAAGTCTGAGGCGAGCGCCCGGATGGATATCACTACCATGGTGTTTGCGCTGGCGCTGGGTAACCTGTCGCTGTGCGCCGCGCTGTTCTTCTTCGAGTACGAGCGCAAAAAATCGCTGACCTTGTCGACCTGGTCGGTCGCCAAGCAGTGCCAGGCAGCGGCCTGGCTGCTGCTGTACTTCCGCGGCAGCGGCGTGGTGCCCGACCCGATCTCGATCCCGCTCGGCTATTCGATCCTGTTCGTCGGCGTGGCGCTCGAAGCGGGCGCGATGTGGGAAGCGGCCGAGCGCACGCGCTGGCGCCGGCCCACCCTGTGGCTGCTGATTTTGGCCATCGGCGTGTTCATCGCCTGCTACATCATCGACGAGACGGGCCTGCGCACGGTGGCCAGTTCGCTGATCCTCGGCGCCTTCTACCTGTCCGGCGCCGCCGCGCTGGCGCTGGGCTGGCGCGACGCGACGATGCTGCGCCGTTTCGTCGCCATCGCCACCGCGCTGCTGGCGCTGCTGGTGGCCGCGCGCGGCGTGATGGTGCTGACCATGCCGGGCGGCTGGGGCTGGATCAGCAACACCATCTTGCAGCTGTGGTCCTCGGCCGCCTTCTACCTGCTGATGCTGGGGAACGGCTTCGGCTACCTGCTGCTCACGCGCGAGCAGGTGCAGTCCGAGATCGAGCGCCTGGCGGTGGTCGACGCGCTCACCGACTGCCCCAACCGGCGCGGCTTCTTCATCGCGCTGGCGCCCTGGCTGTCGCTGGCGCGCCGGCCCGGCCTGCCGACCGCGCTGGTGCTGTTCGAGCTCGACCAGTTCAAGCGCGTCAACGACAGCTATGGCCATCCGGCCGGCGACAACGTGCTGCGCGCCGTCGTCGAGGTATGCAAGCGCCACATGCGCGACAGCGACCAGCTCGGCCGCATGGTCGGCGTTGAGTTTGCCATCCTGCTGCCGCGCACCGCCTTGCCGGAAGCGGCGCTGGTGGCCGAGCGCATGCGCATCGCCATCGAGTCGAGCCCGGTCAAGGGCGAGCGCGCGATGATCGGCATGACCGCCAGCTTCGGCGTGACCACCATCCGCGCCGACGACACCACCGTCAGCCTGTTCAAGCGCGCCGACGACGCTCTGCAGGCGGCCAAGGCGGGCGGGCGCAATCGCGTCGTCGAAGCGCACGCTGTCAGCGCGGCGCCTTAACCTGGCGGCCACAGGGCGCATGTCATTCGCGTGTAATACCGCGGCGCTATTGTGGTACGATTTTTTCGGCGCTGGAGCGACATGACAATCAACGAGAAAGAAGCTATGTATGCTGCGGTAGACCTGGGATCGAACAGCTTTCGCCTGCACGTGGGCAAACACGACGGCGAAGCGATCCGGGTCGTTAAAAGCATGCGCGAGCCGATCCGGCTCGCCGCCGGTCTCGACACCGCCGGCAACCTGACCGAGGCGGCGATGCAGTCGGCGCTGGCCTGCCTGCGCAGCTTTCGCGCCGCGCTGGCGCTGTACCGGCTCGACGCGGTGCGCGTGGTCGCCACCTCGGCCATGCGGGTCGCCCGCAACGCCGACGCATTCCTTCCTGCTTGCGAGCAGGCGCTCGGCTACCCGATCGAGATCATCTCCGGCGAAGAAGAAGGCCGCCTGATCTACATGGGCGTGGCCAATGCGCTTGCCACCCCGGGCGAGCGGCGCCTGGTGCTCGACATCGGCGGCGGCTCGACCGAACTGATACTCGGGCGCGGCCTGGACATCGAGCGGGTCGAATCGTTCAGCGTCGGCACCGTCAAGCAAAGCCTGTCGTTCTTTGTCGGCGGGCGCATCGACGCCGGCTCGTTCGAAGCGGCCATTTTGTCGGCGCGCAGTCACTTCGAGGACGCCGCGCCGCCGTACCATCCGCAGCACTGGCGCACCGCCTACGGCTCGTCCGGCACGATCCGCGCGATCGGCGAAGTCGTCGAGCGCAACGGCTTTGGCGACGGCATCACGCCGGCCGCGCTCGACGCTGTCAAGCGCCGCTTCATTGAACTGGGCCACGTCAGCCGCATCGACATGCCGGGCCTGAAGGCCGACCGCGCCTCCACCGTCATCGGCGGCCTGGCGATCCTGATTGCGCTGCTGGCCGAACTGGGCATCGAGCGCCTGATGCCGGTCGAGGCGGGGCTGCGCATGGGCGTCATGTGGGACCTGTACGCGCGCTCGATGCAGCGCGACCGGCGCGAGGAATCGGTGCGCCTGCTGGGCGAGAAGTTCCACGTCGACCAGGCGCGCGCCAGCCGCGTCGCCAACGAATCGGCGGCGCTGTACGCCATGCTCAAGCCGGCCGGCGACGCCTACGCCAAGCTGCTGTACTGGAGCGCCCAGCTGCACGAGATAGGGATGGTGGTGTCGCACACCGGCTACCACAAGCATGCCGCCTACATGATCGAAAACGCCGACCTGCCCGGGTTTACGGCGCGCGAGCAGAAGGCGATGGCCAGGCTGATCCTCGGCCAGAAGGGCAACCTGCGCAAGATCGCCGATTCGCTGCCGGACGCCGACTTCGCCAAGGCGGTGCTGGCGCTGCGGCTGGCAATCCTGCTGATGCATGCCCGCATCGAGGCCGATTTCGGCGAACTCAAACTGCGCATGAAGAACCGCATCGAACTCGATATCAAGCGCGAGTGGGTAGCGCACCATCCGACCGTCTCCTACTGGATCGAAAAGGAGCAGGAGTGGTGGGACGAGGTGGGCGTCGACTTCAGCGTCAAAACGAGCGCCTGAACCGCACGGATGGTTTTAATGGTATATATTGTTTAACCTGTTAATTTTTGGAGTAATCGATGCGCAAACCCGCAGCCGTGAAAACAACAAGCACAAGCAAGGCCGCACCGGCCAAACGGGCCGCGCCAGCGGCTGCGAAACCAGCAGTGAAGCCGGCCGCCAAGGCCGCTGTCAAGAAGCCGGACGTGAAGCCGGACGTGAAGCCGGCCGCCAAGCCCGCGGTCGAGGCGGCGGCGACGCCAGTGGCGAAAGCGGCGCCCAAACCGGCAGTCAAACCGGCGCTGAAGAAAGCTGCCGCGCCGGTTGCGGCGCGCAGCGCGCCGGCCAGCGCCGTCAAGCCGAAAGCGCCGCGCAAGGCGGCCGCCAAGGCGGCGGTGCCGGAAGAGCAGGTCAGGGAGAAAGCGCGCAAGTCACGCCTGGTGCGCGACAGCTTCACCATGCCGGAACACGAATACGAGGTGCTGGGCCAGGTGAAGAAGTCGTGCCTGAAGGCCGGTTTCGATATCAAGAAGAGCGAGTTGCTGCGGATCGGCGTCGCGCTGATCAGCCAGCTCGACCTGGCGACGCTGCAGAACGTGCTGGCCAGCCTGCCGCAACTGAAAACCGGCCGCCCGCGCAAGACCTGAGCGAGCCCGCCAGCAATCTCTAAAGCTTATGCGTGAGCTTGTGTGAGAATGTTGCAATAGTGCGTAGCGCAAATGACAACGCCGCGCGGCTCTCGCCGGCGGCGCCAACAATTCAGCCAGCCACCATCAATGCATGGATGCGCTTGCCAGTTCCTTCAGATCGCGGATGCTGAGCTCTGATTTTTCATGCATGCGCAGCAAGATTGTGGCGCCGACGGCCAGCTTGCGGTGTCGGATCTTGCTAACGATGGGTGGCTGCACTTCCAGCACCCGGCATAGCTCCGCGTCATTCTTGAGGTTCATCTTCTCGATGAGCGTGTCGAGCAGCTTGTTCGGAACGAAGCTCGAGGGTTCGAGCGCCCGCGCGCGATTCATGGCCTCGATCATCTCGAGTTTCTTTAGCCGTACGTTCATCTGGTCCTCCACGGAGGTTGGGTGCTGATCGATTGTGTCGCCATCTCGGCCCAATCTGTTACTTTTAGTGACAATGTATGCAAATTGGGTTAGTTGAAATAATACTACGTTGACACCGTAATTGCGCCATCAACTGTAAATATTCCCACAATAAAGCTGTCTAGACGCCTTTTTGCGACAGTTTCAGTCCTGAGCGCGTCAACACATAGATTTTGTCGGCTTGGGCGGCGGCGGCGTGAGAATGTGTGACCATGATGGCAGAAGCACCACTGGCCTTGATTTCGGCGCGCAGCAGTTCGAGCACGCCGGCGGCGGTTTCGGGGTCGAGGTTGCCGGTCGGTTCATCGGCCAGTACCAGCGCAGGGCGGTGCACCAGGGCGCGCGCGATGGCGACGCGCTGCATTTCGCCGCCCGACAGCTGGCGCGGGAAGTCGTCGCCGCGCCCGGCCAGGCCGACCGCCGCCAGCATCTCGCCGGCGCGCGCCAGGCCCGCGCGATTGAGCAGCAGCGGCAGCGCCACGTTCTGCAGCAAGGTCAGGTGCGGCAGCACGTGGAACGCCTGGAAGATGAAGCCCATGCGGGTGCGCCGCAGGCCGGTGGCGGCGTCGTCGTCGAGCGCCGACATCGGCTGGCCGTCGACGATCACCTCGCCGCTGTCGGGCGCGTCGAGCCCGGCGACGAGGTTCAGCAAGGTCGATTTGCCGACCCCGGATTCGCCCATGATGGCGACGAATTCGCCGGCCGCGAACTGGTGCGACAGCGCATGCAGCACCGTGCGGCCGTTGTACGATTTGGTCAGGTTGCGCAGTTCGAGCATGGTGTCCTATCGGGTTAGTGCGCGCCGCATGGCGAAGCTGATGGCGTCGACCATCGCCACCAGCAGCAGCATGCACAGCACGACGGTGGCGGCGTTCTGCATCTGGAACAGCGACAGGTGGTATTTCAGCATCTGGCCCAACCCGCCGGCGCCGACCACGCCCAGCACCGCCGCCGCGCGGATATTGTTCTCCCAGCGGTACAGCGTGTACGACATCATCTGCGGCAGCGTTTGCGGCAAGGTCGCGTAGAAGAACGCCGCCATCGGCGCCGCGCCGTTGGTGCGCAAGGTCTGTTCCGGCAGCGGTTCGGCGTTTTCCAGCGCGTCGGCGAACAGCCGTCCGAGCACGCCGCTGGTGTGCGCGGCCAGCGCCAGCGTGCCGGCGAACGGGCCCAGGCCGGCGGCCACCAGCAGCAGCGACGCCCATACCAGTTCGGGAATCGAGCGCAGCACGTTGAGCACGGCGCGCGTCAGCGCCCGCGGCGCGCGGCCGAAGCGGCCGGCCGCCGGCAGCGCCAGCGCCAGGCCGCCGAACACCGCCAGCAAGGTGCCCAGCGCCGACATCGACAGCGTCTCGGCGGTCGCGTTGAGGCACTTGAGCAGGAATTTCGTGCCCAGTTCGGGCGGCGCGAAACCTTGCAGGAATTCGCTGGTGGTGGCGAGCGCCTCGGCGCTGAAAAACGCCGCCAGCTGCAGCGGCATCGAGGCGAAGCTGGCAACCACCAGCGCCACCAGGGCCAGCGCCAGCAGCCAGCCGGACTTCGAGCGCGGCGGCGCGACGGGCATCATCCGAGCCTCCGGCGCAGCAGTTTCGACACCACGTCGGCCAGCGCCACCAGCACGACGAACATGATCAGCATGGTCGACACCTCGCCGCCGGCCATCATGCGGGTCGACTCGTCCATGCGCTGGCCAAGCCCGCCGGCGCCGACAAAGCCCATCACCGCCGAGCCGCGGATCGCGCACTCCCAGCGGTACACCGTGTACGACACCAGCTCCGAGGCCGATTCCGGCAGCGCGCCGTATAGCAGGGCGGGAAGGCGCCCGCTGCCGTTGGCCAGCAGGCTGTCGGTGGCGTGCGCGTCGGACGATTCGAGGATCTCGGCGTACACCTTGCCGAGCATGCCGCAGTAGGTGAGGGCGATGGCCAGCACGCCGGCGGTGGGGCCGAGGCCGACCACGCGCACAAACAGCAGCGCCCATACCAGCTCGGGCACGCTGCGCAGCAGTACCAGGATCCAGCGCACGCTTTGCCTCAGCAGGCGCGCGGCAGGGCGCATGCGCCCGCTGCCCAGGCGCGAGATCGACAGTCGTTCGGTGACGATCAAGGTAGCGGGAATGGCGCCCAGCAGCGCGAGCGTGAGGCCGGCGGTGGCAATGGCCACCGTCTGCCACGTCTCGCGCAGCACCATCAGCAAAAAATCGGGCGAATGGGCCGGCGTGAGGAAGTCCGACAGGAAGCGGCCGGCCGCGCTCAGGCTCTGCATGTCGAACAGGATCCACGGCTTGAATTCGCTGAACACCAGCGCCGGCCACAGGATCGCCAGGCCGACGATGGTGGCGGTGACGCGCGTGCGCCAGGCCGGGTCGGCGGGAATGCGGGGCGTGCTCTTCATGGGTTAGAAGCAGGCGCCGACGGCGAGCCGTTCCGGCGTTTCGTGCAGCACCGGCACGACCGGCGGTACCGATTCGTTCTGGTACAGCGCCTCGATCATGGCGTCGGTGACCTGCTCGCGCGGCAGGTCGAACACGATGCGCCCGGCGCGCAGGCCGACGATGCGGGCAAAGTTTGCCCGCGCGATGTCGACCTGGTGAAGACTGCAAATGAGGGTGGCGTTGCGGGTGGCAGCTTCCTGCTGCAAGGTCGACAAGGTCAGCTGCGACAGCGCCGGATCGAGCGCCGACAGCGGCTCGTCGACCAGGAACGCCTGCGCCGACGACAGCAGCAGGCGCGCCAGGCCGCAGCGCTGGCGCTCGCCGCCGGACAGCCGGTCGACCCGCGCATACAGCTTGTCGCCCAGGCCAAAGCGCAGCAGCGCGCCGTAGGCCGCCTCGGGATTGGCCGGTTTTACCAGCGACACCAGCGCCTGCCACAGCGTCCATTGCGGCAGGCGCGCCGCCAGCACCGCCGTCACCACGCGCTGGCGCGGCGGCAGCGGCGGCGTTTGCGGCGCCAGGCACTGGCGCGCGCGCAGCAGGTGGCGCTGCGCGTCCGGCAGCGCCCACGGATCCTGGCCGAAGGCGTGGAACACGCCGCCGGACGGGCGCTGCGTCAGCGCCAGCGTGGCCAGCAAGGTGGTCTTGCCGGCGCCCGACGGGCCGATGATGGCAAGCTGCTCGCCTTGTGCGACAACCAGGTCGATCTCGTGCAGTGCGGGCGCGCCGCCACCGGAAGCATGGTGGCGCACCGTCAGTTTGTCGAGCTGATACGTCATGGCAGTGCTTACTTGCCTTCTTTCAGCAGACCGGCGCTGGTTGCGGCCTTCTCGATGTCGGCGTAGTTGCCGACCTTGGTCGGGATGAACCTGGTGGCGCGCTGCAGGTCGAGAATTTCCTTGCCTTCAGGCGTGGACTTGTCCAGTGCCAGGAAGGCATCGGCGATCTTCTTCTTCAGCGCCGGGTTCATGTCCGAGCGCACGCTCCAGTTGTAGTCGAAGTAGCCAGGTGTGGTGTAGAACACGCGCACGACGGCCGGGTCGACCTTCTTTTCGGCGACCAGCTTTTCCCACACCGAGATATTCAGCGCGCCCGCATCGACCTTGCCGCCGGCGACCGCTGCCACCGTGGCATCGTGCGCGCCGGAGAAAGCGATGCGTTTCAGGTCGGTGTCCGGATCGACCTTGGCGCCCAGCAGGAACGAGCGCGGCATCAGGTGGCCCGACGTCGACGACTCGGAGCCGAACGACAGCGTCTTGCCCTTCAGGTCTTCCAGTTTGCTGATGTCCTTGTTGGTGGTGATGAACACCGAGCGGAATTTCTCGTCTTCGGCGCGCTGCACCAGTGGGGTGACCTGGCCTTTGCTGCGCACGTTGGCCTGCACGAAGGTGAAGCCGCCGAACCAGACCATGTCGATCTTCTTGTTGATCAGGCCCTCGACCGACGCGGCGTAGTCGGTGACGGGCGTGAATTCGACTTTCAGGCCGGTGGCTTTGGCGAGGTAATCGCCGAGCGGCTTGAATTTGCGCTGCAGTTCAGTTGGCGCTTCGTCCGGAATGGCCGACACGCGCAGCACGCCAGGCGTATTCTGGGCTGCAGCGGTGATGGCCGCAAACATCAGGCCAGCAGCGGCGGTGGCGCCAAGAATCGTTTTGAACATGCGAAGCGGTGAGAAGTGGCGCATATGGCCTTTCATTGGGAAGTTGACAGGATTCGGGCGCCACGCTGAAGACTATGGTGGCGCTGAAAATTTGAATATTCAGATATCATAACAAAAACACAGCCATCCCATTCAGACAGCTCGATTACTGCGCCTTGCCCGCGCGCGAATGAAAAACCATGTCGACGTCATGCCTGACCGAATCGAAACGCCCCCACGCCAGCGCGGCTGTATTAGCCGAACTCGATGCCGGCCTGCGCGCCACCAGCGCCTGCATCTCGCCCAAATTCCTGTACGACGCACTCGGCTCGCGCCTGTTCGAGGCGATCTGCGAACTGCCTGAATATTATCCGACCCGCACCGAGGCAACTATCTTCGAGCGCCATGGCGCCGAGATGGCGCGCGCGATCGGCGCCGGCGCCACCCTGATCGACCTTGGCGCCGGCAACTGCGCCAAGGCGGCGCGCCTGTTCCCGCTGCTGCACCCGTCGCAGTACGTGGCGATCGACATTTCGGCCGACTTTTTGCGCGAGTCGATCGAGCGCCTGCAGCAGCGCTTCCCGCATATTGAAATGACCGGCCTCGGTCTCGATTTTTCCACCGCACTCGAACTGCCCGACACCGTGCGCCAGCAAAAGCGGCTGTTCTTCTACCCCGGTTCGTCGATCGGCAATTTCGCGCCCGAACAGGCGCGCGCCTTTTTGCGCCGCGCGCGCGCCGAATGCGACGACGATGGCGGCCTGCTGATCGGCATCGACCTGGTCAAGGACAGCGCCACCCTGGACGCGGCCTACGACGACGCGCTGGGCGTCACGGCCGCGTTCAACCTGAACATGCTGCGCCACATAAACCACCTGGCCGGCGCCGACTTCGACGTGCGGCAATGGCGCCACAGCGGCGCCTACAACGGCGCCGAGCAGCGCATCGAAATGCACCTCGAAGCGCGCGAGGCGCTGTCGGTGCGCTGGCACGGCGGCGAGCGCGCGTTTGCCCGCGGCGAGCGTATCCACACCGAGAACAGCTACAAGTACCGCCAGAGCGATGCGGTCGGTCTGCTCGAGCAGGGCGGCTTCCAGGCCACCCGCGTGTGGACCGACGCCGCCGGCTGGTTCGCGGTGATCCACGCGCGCGCCATTGCCGACTGAAGCGCAGGCCGCGATGAAGCCGACCAACGAGTTCACCTGGCGCCGTCATTACGAGACCGTGCGCAAACGCTCGCTGATGCTGGCCGAGCCCTTGTCGAGCGAAGATTGCGGCGCCCAGTCGATGCCCGACGCCAGTCCGGTCAAGTGGCACCTGGCGCATACCACCTGGTTTTTCGAGACCTTCATCCTCGAGCCGATGGAGGCGCAGTTCGCGCCGTTTCATCCGGCCTTCCGGGTGCTGTTCAACTCCTACTACAACGGCATCGGCGAGCGCCACCCGCGCGCCCAGCGCGGCCTGCTCACGCGACCGTCGCTGCAGGAAGTGCGCGCCTACCGCGCCAACGTCGACCAGCGCATCGCCCGCCTGCTGGCCGAACATGCCGACGACGAGGCGCTCGCCGCGCTGATCGAACTGGGCCTGCAGCATGAGCAGCAGCACCAGGAGCTGATCCTCACCGACGTCAAGCACATGCTGGCGCAAAACGCGCTGTATCCGACATATTCGTCGGCGTCGCCGGCGGCGCCGGACACGCCGCCGGCCGCCGGCTGGGTCGATTTTGCCGGCGCCCTGACCGAGATCGGCCACGACGGCGACGGCTTCTGCTTCGACAACGAGCTGCCGCGCCACCGCCAGTACGTGTTGCCGTTCGCACTGGCGGCGCGGCTGGTGACCAACGCCGAATACCTCGAATTCATCGACGCCGGCGGCTACCGCGACCCGGCCCTGTGGCTGTCCGAAGGCTGGGACCAGGTGTGCGCGCTGTCGCTTGCCCATCCGCTGTACTGGCGGCGCGACGCGCACGGATCGTGGCACGAATTCACCTTGCACGGCATGGGGCCGCTGGCGCCCGATCTGCCGGCGGTGCACCTGTCGCTGTACGAAGCGAACGCCTACGCCCACTGGCGCGGCGCGCGCCTGCCCACGGAAGCGGAATGGGAACTGGCCGCGCGCGGCGCAGACAGGGGCTTGCATCAGATGTTCGGCCATTGCTGGCAGTGGACCAGCAGCAGTTATTCCCCCTATCCAGGCTACGCGACGGCCCCTGGCGCGCTGGGGGAATACAATGGCAAGTTCATGCTCAACCAGTACGTGCTGCGTGGCTCCTCCAAGGCAACGCCGCCGGGCCATGCGCGCGCGAGTTACCGCAACTTTTTCCCTGCCGGCGCACGCTGGCAATTTACCGGCATCCGACTCGCTAAATAATGACCGTCCACCTGCCGCAGATCGAGATTCTCAACCGCCGCGCCAACGCCTACATCCTCGCCCATCCGCTCGCGTTCGTGTGGCAGGTCCTGAAGGGCTTCCGCGCCAACCAGGGTTTGCTGCTGGCCGGCGCGGTGGCGTATTACGCCTTGCTGTCGATCGTGCCGTTCCTGATGCTGGTGGTGGTGGCGCTGTCGCACTTCATCGACCAGGCCGAACTGCTGCTCACGCTGCGCCGCTATCTCGAGTACCTGGTGCCGGGACAGTCGGAGTCGATCACCGCCGAGGTGGCGCACTTCCTCGAGAACCGCAACCTGATTACCTGGGTGCTCGGCGGCACCATGCTGTTTTTCAGTTCGCTCGCCTTCACGGTGCTGGAAAACGCGATGAGCGTGATCTTCATCCATCGGGTGGCGATCCGGCGCCGTCACTTCCTGGTGTCGGCGGTGCTGCCTTACTGCTACATCGTCGCGCTCGGCGCCGGCATCATGCTCGTCACCCTGGTGGCCGGCAGTCTGCAGGTGATGGGGACGGAGAGCGTGCGTCTGTTCGGCTACAACTGGTCGCTCGGCGGCGTGTCCGGCGCGCTGCTGTACCTGCTGGGGCTGGGCGGCGAAATCCTCGTGCTCACGTCAATCTACATGGTGATGCCGGTGGGCCGGCTGTCGCTGTCGCACGCGCTGATCGGCGGCATCACCGCGGCGCTGCTGTGGGAAGTGGCGCGGCGCGTGCTGGTCTGGTATTTCTCCACCTTGTCGCAGGTGAACGTGGTGTACGGCTCGATGACGACGGCCATCGTCGTCATGTTCAGCCTGGAAATCGGCGCCACCTTGCTGCTGCTCGGCGCCCAGGTGATCTCCGAATACGAGCGGGCAGGGAAGGACCAGATGGACGAGGAGCCGGAGCCGATGCAGACCTATCCCGAAAAATAATTTGCTGCGGCGCACAAAATAGTGATACACTTCGTTTTGTGCTGCAGTTCGTTCGCGATTTGCACCACGCCCCAGGCGCTGCGCCTCGATAACGGCACGTGTAATGCTGTGATTCGTAGATAGTCGCAAAAGACTGGGTTTGTAATTCCGAATACGTTGGTCGATTTACATATCAACGCACCACGCAGATAGCATGGGCGCCTGAGACACGATTAAAGCATTGGTAATACATTGGAACAGAGCTCGCTTCGGCGAGCTTTTTTTTCGCCTGAACGGTTTGTGCGCGCGCTTCGCGGCGGTGATGTTAAAGTCGCCACTAATTCCACTTAGCAAAGTAGCCATGAAACCCTTCCGCAGCATTGTCTTCGACCTGTACGGTACTCTGTACGATGTCCATTCCGTCGCTGGCATCTGCGACCAGGCGTTTCCCGGCAAGGGCGCGGCGATCTCCCAGTTGTGGCGCCAGAAGCAGCTCGAATACACCTGGCTGCGCAGCTTGATGGATCGCTACGTCAACTTCGAAGCGCTGACCGACGACGCGCTGCGCTTCACCTGCACCGCGCTCGGATTGACGCTGGAAGAAGACATGGCGCGCGTGCTCGGCGACCTGTACCTGCAGTTGCTGCCGCACGAGGAAATGCCGGCGACGCTGCACCGTCTGAAAGATGCCGGCATCCCGCTCGGGATCATCTCGAACGGGTCGCATAAATCGATTGCCCAGGTGGTGAACAATTCGAGCATGGGCTGGGCCTTTGACGAGCTGATCAGCGTGGAGGATGTGCAGGTGTTCAAGCCGCATCCGAAAGTGTACGAACTGGCCGCGCGGCGCATGGGGCATTCGCGCGAGCACATTTTGTTCGTCTCGGCCAACGGCTGGGACGCGAGCGGCGCCAGCCTGTTCGGCTATCCGACTTGCTGGGTCAACCGCACGCTCGGCGCCTTCGACGTGCTGGGCGCGACGCCGACGGTGGTGACCGAGAACCTGACCGCGATGGCGGACTGGGTGCTGGAGGATTGGGACGGGATTCCGGAGATTTCTGAAGGCGATGCAGCCGGGGACGCGGCGACGCGTCCCGATGCTTAAGGATCGCTACACCTTGAAGGGGTTTTGTATCGTCAGCCGGTTCTCTATGATTTGACCATGCTGCATATCCTCAGAATAGAAGACAGCACACCCACTTTCGATGGCCGCAGCCAGCAACAACGCGTCGTAAAAGTGAAACCGATACTTATCGTGCAGAAAAATTCCTCGCTTGTGGACAGCTAACGTCAAAGGCAGAATATCGGCACTTAGCAATTGAAGAGCCGACAGCATCTCCTTTGTTTTCAGCCAGTTGAATCCTTTACGCAAGGCGATATTGCAAAGCTCGTTACAGACTTGTACTCCTATGGCAATGTCGCTGCTCTGAAGCAGGCGAAGAGTGATTTCCCCTTTGCGATTGGCCTCCGCTTCAGCTTGCGATAATTTCGCGCCGGGCAGCGGCTCCTTCCCTTGGAGAATATAGACTAGCGTGTTTGTATCTAGAAAGCACTTAGCGCTCATTCGCTTCAATGCGATCAAACTTAAAGTCGCTTGGGATCGTACCGCGCAGAGCCCGCAGACGAGCAATAAGTTCAGAGCGTGTTGGGCTCTTGATGACTTCGAAAGTACGCTCGCCGGCGATCTCGATAGAAATAGTGTCGCCTTCTTTCAGATCCAAAGCCTGCACCACGCTCGACGGAAGACGTACCGCGAGACTGTTACCCCACTTCGCAACTTGCATTCTGCCTCCTGGAGTGATTCGATACACATCGTTTTAACGGTGTATCCAGACTAAGCGTAGCGAAGTAAAAGTCAAGCGGGTTTCCTATTTCGCTGCACGTCTTTCGATATTGGGCAACAGGACAGTCAACATGCCCAGCAGCGGCAGGTACGAGCAGATCTGGTAGACGAAGGCGATGCCGTAGACGTCCGCCATTTTTCCCATCGCCGCGGCGCCGATGCCGCTGATGCCGAACATCAGGCCGAAGAAGATGCCGGCGATCATGCCGACGTTGCCGGGCACCAGTTCCTGCGCAAACACCACGATCGCCGAGAACGCCGACGAAATCACGAAGCCGATGATCACGGTCAGCGCGGCGCTCCAGAACAAGTTCGCATACGGCAGCGCCAGGGTGAACGGCGCGGCCCCGAGGATCGAAATCCAGATGACGCGCTTGCGCCCGATGCGGTCGCCGATCGGCCCGCCGAGGAAGGTGCCGGCCGCCACCGCGGCAAGGAACAGGAACAGATAGATCTGCGCACTGGCGACCGACAGCGAGAATTTCTCGATCAGGTAGAACGTGTAGTAGCTGGTCAGGCTGGACATGTACAGGTACTTCGAGAACACCAGGAATGCCAGCACCATGAGCGCGCGGACGATCTGCTTGCGCGACAGCTGAGGTCCGTGGCCCGCGCCGGTCTTGCGCTGGAACGTCAGCAGGTGATTCTTGTACCAGCGCGACACGCCATACAGCACGCTGATCGCCAGTACCGCCACCAGCGCGAACCAGGCGATATTGCCCTGGCCGCGGCCGACGACGATGGCGGCCGCCAGCAGCGGGCCGAGCGCGCTGCCGGCATTGCCGCCGACCTGGAACAGCGACTGCGCAAAACCGTAGCGCGTACCGGACGCCATGCGCGCCACGCGCGAGGCCTCCGGGTGGAAGGCCGAGGAGCCGATGCCGATCAGCCCCGCGGCCATCAACAGGGTAGGGAAGGTATCGACCACCGCCAGCATGAGCACGCCTAGCAAGGTGAAGCACATGCCGATCGGCAGCAGGAACGGGATCGGACGGCGGTCGGTGTACAGGCCGATCCACGGTTGCAGCAGCGACGCGGTGCACTGGAACGTCAGCGTGATCAGGCCGACCTGGGTGAAGGTCAGGCCGAACTGCTCCTTGAGCATCGGGTAGATGGCCGGCAGCACCGCCTGGATCAGGTCGTTGAGGAGGTGGACGAAGGCGACTGCGCCGAGGATGCGCATGACGGTGACTGGTGCGGCGGGGGTTGGGTTTATGGCGGGGGAGATGCTCATGAAGATACTTAGGTGAGGCGCCGGACCACGGGTTGCGGACGCCGGCTAAACCGGAGTCTGACCCCAAGACCGGGTCAGACCCCTTTTGATATTTTTTAGGCGCGGAGGCGGTAGCCGGTTTTGAAGATCCACCAGATCAGACCCATGCACACGGCCAGCAAGGCGATTGCCACCGCGGCGCTGAGCGCGACGCTGACGTCGGAAACGCCGTAGAAACTCCAGCGAAAGCCACTGATCAGGTACACCACGGGGTTGAATAGCGCGACCTTTTGCCAGAACGGCGGCAACATGCTCAGCGAATAGAAACTGCCGCCGAGGAAGGACAACGGCGTGATGATGAGCATCGGCACGATCTGGATCTTTTCGAAACCGTCAGCCCAGATGCCGATGATGAAACCGAGCATGCTGAAGGCAACCGAGGTCAGCACCAGGAACAGCAGCATCCACACCGGATGGACGATTTCGAACGGCACGAACAGGCGTGCCGTCAGTAATATCAGCAGGCCGAGGATGACCGACTTGCTGGCAGCCGCGCCGACATAGCCGAGCACGATCTCGGTGGCGGAAATGGGCGCCGACAAGATCTCGTAGATGGTGCCGGAAAACTTGGGCATGTAGATGCCGAACGAGGCGTTGGCCACGCTCTGGGTCATCAGCGACATCATGATAAGGCCTGGCACGATGAAGGCGCCGTACGGCACGCCGTCGACCTGCACCATGCGCGAGCCGATCGCGGCGCCGAACACGACGAAATACAGCGACGTCGAAATCACCGGCGAGGCAATGCTCTGCATCAGCGTGCGCCAGGTGCGCGCCATCTCGAACATGTAGATGGAGCGGATTGCGTAAAAGTTCATGTCTGCTTACCCTACCAGGTTGACGAAGATGTCCTCGAGCGAGCTCTGGCTCGACTGCAAGTCCTTGAAGTCGATGCCGTGCTCGCCGAGCCGGCGCAGCAGGTCGGCGATGCCGGTCTGTTCGCTCTGGGCGTCGAAGGTGTAGACCAGCTCGGTGCCGTCGGCCGATAGCGCCAATGGCATGCCGGCCAGCGCCGGCGGAATCGCCGCCAGCGGGTGTTGCAGGTGCAGGGTCAGCTGCTTCTTGCCGAGCTTTTCCATCAGCGCCGACTTGTCCTCGACCAGGATGATCTCTCCCTTGCGGATGACGCCGATGCGGTCGGCCATCTCTTCGGCTTCCTCGATGTAGTGGGTGGTCAGGATGATCGTCACGCCCTGGTCGCGCAAGCCGCGCACCATTTCCCACATGTCGCGCCGCAGCACGACGTCGACGCCGGCGGTCGGCTCATCGAGGAACAGGATTTGCGGCTCGTGCGACAGCGCCTTGGCAATCATCACGCGCCGCTTCATGCCGCCCGACAGCGCCATGATGCGGGCGTCCTTCTTGTCCCACAGCGACAGCTGGCGCAGCAGTTTTTCGATGTGGGCGGGATTTGGCGGCTTGCCGAAGATGCCGCGCGACAGGCTGACGGTGGCCCACACGCTTTCGAAGGCGTCGGTGGCGAGCTCCTGCGGCACGAGGCCGATCTTGGCGCGCGCGGCGCGGTAGTCCTTGACGACATCGTGGCCGTCGGCAAGGATGGTGCCGCTGGTGGGATTGACGATGCCGCAGATGGCGTTGATCAGCGTGGTCTTGCCGGCGCCGTTCGGGCCGAGCAGGGCAAAGATTTCGCCGCGGCGGATCTCGAGGTCGACCGATTTGAGGGCGTGGTAGCCGCCCGAATAGGTTTTCGAGAGTTTCTGGACTGAGATGACCGCTTGCATGCGCTTCCTTGCCAATTTATCGATGGGATCGATTGTAGTGGAATTGGCGTTGCAAGGTTGGTAGGGGGTGATTATGCAAACTGGCGCAAGGGCATCGGGGCCAGACCCAGGTCTGACCCCGATTGAAGTTGGTCTGGCCGCGATTGAGTCGCTATGCCACGACAGCCGATACCGGCTCGCTCTTGACCAACGCCAGCTGCCGGTTCACCGCGCTGAGCACCGCCTTGAACGACGCCGTGACGATGTTGCTGTCGATGCCGGCGCCAAACAACGTCGGCCCGTTGGCCAGGCGCAGCTCGACATAGCAGGCCGCGCGCGCATTCGCGCCCGAGCCGATCGAGTGCTCGTGATAATCCATCAGCTTGATATCGAGCCCGAGCGCATTGACGAACGCGTCGATCGGCCCGTTACCGCCGCCTTGCAGCTGCATCCGCTGCTGGCGGTGGGTCAGGGCGATGTCGATCTGCACCGGCTCGTCGCTGCTGGTGTCTTCGACCATCTTGTGCGAACTGTAGGCATACGGCGCCACTTGGTCGAAATACTCGCGGCAGAAAATGTCGTGGATGTCGCGCGCGGCAATCTCGCGTCCGCTGGCGTCGGCCACCGCCTGCACCGCGCGGCTGAACTCGATCTGCAAGCGGCGCGGCAACTGCAAGCCAAATTCCTGCTCGAGCAGGTACGCCATGCCGCCCTTGCCGGACTGGCTGTTGACGCGAATCACGGCGTCGTAGCTGCGGCCGAGGTCGGCCGGATCGATCGGCAGGTACGGCACTTCCCAGATTTCATCGGCCTTCTGCTTGGCAAAACCCTTTTTGATCGCATCCTGGTGCGAGCCGGAAAACGCAGTAAACACCAGGTCGCCGGCATACGGATGGCGTGGGTGAACCGGCAACTGATTGCATTCCTCGACGACCTGGCGCACCGCGTCGATGTCGGAGAAATCCAGGCCCGGATGCACGCCTTGGGTGTACAGGTTCATCGCCAACGTGACGAGGTCGACATTGCCGGTGCGCTCGCCGTTGCCGAACAGGCAGCCTTCGACGCGGTCGGCGCCGGCCATCACGGCCAGCTCGGCCGAGGCGATCGCGGTGCCGCGGTCATTGTGCGGGTGTACGCTGATGACCAGCGAATCGCGCCGCGCGAGGTTGCGGCACATCCACTCGATCTGGTCGGCATATACGTTCGGCGTGCTGCACTCGACGGTGGAGGGCAGGTTGAAGATCATCTTGTTGTCCGGCGTCGGTTGCCACACGGCGCTGACGGCGTCGCAGATGTCGCGCGAAAAATCGAGCTCGGTGGTCGAGAACGATTCCGGCGAATACTCGAAACCCCATTCGGTTTGCGGATGTTGCTTGACCAGTTCCTTGACGAGCGCGGTGCCGGTGACGGCGATCTGAATGATTTCCTCGCGCGACATGTTGAACACCACGCGGCGGAACACCGGCGCCACCGAGTTGTACAGGTGCACGATGGCGCGCTTGGCGCCGACCGCCGACTCCACCGTGCGGCGGATCAGTTCGTCGCGCGACTGGGTCAGCACGATGATGGTGACGTCGTCCGGAATGCGGTTCTCATCGACCAGCTTGCGGACGAAATCGAAGTCGGTCTGCGACGCCGACGGGAAGCCGACTTCGATTTCCTTGATGCCGATCTTGACCAGCATCTCGAAGAAACGCAGCTTCTTTTCCGGGCTCATCGGCTCGATCAGCGCCTGGTTGCCGTCGCGCAGGTCGGTGCTCATCCAGATTGGCGGGTGAGTAATGGCGCGGTCCGGCCAGGTGCGGTCGGTCAATTGGACGGGCGGGAAAGCGCGGTATTTGGCGGCTGGATTCTGCAACATCATGGGGTGCTCCTGGATTCGAATGGGAAATGGCCGGGGTCGGCGCGGTGTGGCTGCAGGCTGCCGGGCGGCCACGTTGCGCTAGGCCAGGCAACCGGTCGGTAGCGATAGCAGCAGTAGCGCAAGCGCGGGAACACCGCCGGCCATGGATGGCGGGGTCGACACGACGAACATTGCGGATTGAGCGGTAGAAAACATCTTGGGCCTAACTTTCCTGGGTATTACCAACGCCTGGGCGGGTTGCCGGGCGGCGCACTGCGGGTGGATTACGCGCGTGCAGCTAGTAGCGTCGCTAGCGATAGTGCGCGAGCGAGCGGTAGGGAAGTGGACAGATGCAAGGGGAAAGACATGGACTTACTGTAAGGGACACGGCGCCGGCTTGTCAAGCATCGCGTTGCGCCGGTGTGCAATGTTGACCGAAAAACTGTCGCCCTCGCGAACGCGCGGGCCCTATTCCTACAACGGCTGCGCCTGGTCCGGATACGCCTGGTCGATGTCCTTGATGATGGCATTGCCGCCATCGACGATGCTCTGATAGCGATCGTAGAGCTGGGGATACGTCACCATCTGCCGCAGGTGTCGCTTGCCGGCGGCGGAGGTGGCCATCTTGTAGCGCGCGGCCAGGCCGTCGTCCTCCTCCGTCTGCTGCTCAGCATAGGCGAGCAGCTTCTTTTGGTGTCCCTTCCACCCATCCGAGGACAGGTCCGCCTTCGGGAGGTCGTACTGGTACAGGTTGACGATCTTCTCGAGCAGCGCCTCGTTCTCGATATTGGTCAGCTTGCCGCTCGACTTGAAGCCCTCGTAGCGCCCGAGTCGGGGCACCAGGAAGTTGTTCATTGGCAGGTGGCGGTACGCTTCGTCGAACTTTTCGCCGTCCGGCGACTCCTTCGGATCGCCCGCCGCCAGGTAGGCGTAGCGCTGGTCGGACGCGCGGTGAAATGCGACGATCTGCTTGACCTGCGCCTGATCGCTCTGGATGTCGCGCTTCAGGCCGAGCAAGAAGGTCTTCACCTGCTTTTGCTCGTGCCGGTGCTCGCCGACCGAGTGCAGCCAGATGCTCAGGCTCACCGCGAAGACAATGATGACAATTTCAAGCAGCATCTCGCCCGCCTTATGCCAGAAGCCATGCTCGGCGGTCATGATTCGCCACAGCGATTTAGTGTGCTTTGCTATTTCCTGGTCTGCCATGTGTGCCTTGGTATGGAAGGTGTTCAATTAATTGCGTTGAATTATAACCATCTGTTTTGTTTCAGCATAGAAAAGTTGGAAACGCCGGCCTGGTCATTGCCAGAGTCGTACGGTTACGGCGAATCGCCTGTAAAATCAGGGACTTGACTCATCGATAATTCACACGGAGGACACGTCCAGCATGCCCCATAACATCAGCCTGATCACCACTTTCGCTGCCGCCCTGGGTTTCGGGCTGCTGTTCGGCATGCTCGCGCTGAAGCTGCGCCTGCCCGCACTGGTCGGTTACCTGGCCGCCGGCGTGCTGATCGGGCCGGCCACACCGGGCTTCGTTGCCGACGCGGCCATCTCGGCCCAGCTGGCGGAAATTGGCGTCATGTTGCTGATGTTCGGTGTCGGCTTGCATTTCTCGATCAAGGACCTGATGGATGTGAAGCGCATCGCACTGCCCGGCGCGGTCTTGCAGATCGCGGTGGCAACCGCGATGGGCGTTGGCCTGGCGCACTGGTGGGGCTGGAGTCTTGGCGCCGGCCTGGTGTTCGGCCTGGCGTTGTCGGTGGCCAGCACCGTCGTGTTGCTGCGCGCGCTGGAAGACCGCGGCATTCTCGATTCGCTGAACGGGCGCATCGCGGTCGGCTGGCTGGTGGTGGAGGACCTCGTGACCGTGCTGGTGCTGGTGTTGTTGCCGGCAGTGGCCGGTTCGCTCGGCGGCGCCGGCGCCGACACCAACCGGCCGCTGTGGCAGACGCTGGCGATCACGTTCGGCCAGGTCGGCGCTTTCGTCGCCTTTATGCTGATCGTCGGGCGCAAGCTGTTTCCCTGGCTGCTGTGGCGCGTGGCCAAGACCGGCTCGCGCGAAATGTTCACGCTGTGCGTGATTGCGGCGGCGGTCGGCATCGCGTATGGCTCATCCGAAATTTTCGGCGTGTCATTCGCGCTGGGCGCGTTCTTCGCCGGCATGGTGCTGCGCGAGTCCGAGCTGAGCCACCGCGCCGCCCAAGAATCGCTGCCGCTGCGCGACGCGTTTTCCGTGCTGTTCTTCGTCTCGGTCGGCATGCTGTTCGATCCGATGGTCATTGTGGAAAGCCCGCTGCAACTGCTGGCGGTGGTGGCCGTCATCATCTTTGGCAAGTCGCTCGCCGCGTTCGCCCTCGTGCTGATGCTGCGCTACCCGCTGAACACGGCGCTGACGGTGTCGGCCAGCCTGGCGCAGATCGGCGAATTCTCGTTCATCCTGGCCGGCATGGGCATGCAACTCAAGCTGCTGCCGGCCGAAGGGCAGAGCCTGATCCTGGCCGGCGCCATCATTTCGATCGCCGTCAACCCGCTGCTGTTCAAGGCCGTCGAGCCGCTGCAGAATTGGATCCGCTCGAAGTCCGAACTGGCGCGGCGCATGGAACGTGCCGAAGACCCGCTCGCCGAGCTGCCGATGAGTACCGATCACGCCAAGCTGAGCGGGCAGGTAGTGCTGGTCGGCTACGGCCGCGTCGGCCGGCGCATCGCGCACGACCTGACCAATCAGGGCGTGCACTTCGTCGTGGCCGAGCAGAACCGCGAGCTGGTCGAGGAACTGCGCAAGCAGGGCTTTGCGGCAGTGGCGGGCGATGCTGGCGAGCCGGCCGTGCTGATCCAGGCGCACATCGCGCGCGCCTCGATGCTGGTGGTCGCGACGCCGGACACGTTCCGGGTGCGCGCCATGATCGAGACGGCGCGCGCGCTCAATCCGTCGATCAAGACGGTGGTGCGCACGCATAGCGAGAGCGAGGCTGAGCTGTTGCGCGGCGAGCATGCTGGCAAGGTGTTTGTCGGCGAGCACGAGCTGGCAAACAGCATGACGCAGTATGTGTTGCGCAACTTGAGCGAGGCGGAAGCCAAGCCGCATTGAATGACAGTGGTTCTGCCGAAACTGCGCAGGCTCTGTCGGCCGAGCGCAGCTTCATTGAAGTGCAGGCTTAACTTTTGGGCTTTTCCTTGTTCGCCGCCGCCACGGCATCCGTATTGGCGCGCAGCAGCGGAAATGGATTGATCGCACCGCCAATGTCGTACACGCCGTAGTGCAGGTGCGGCGGCGTTCCCTTTGCATTGCCAGTGTCGCCAACGTAACCCAGCACCCGGCCAGCCTCGATGCGCATGCCGACTTCCACGTCTTCCGCATAGCCATCGAGGTGGGCGTAGTAATGACGCTGGCGGCCGGGACCCATGACCCACACCACCAAGCCACCGAGTCGGTTGGTGCCCACCTGCATGACGATGCCTTCGGTACTCGATATCACTGGCGTGCCGCGCTTGGCGAAGATGTCGATGCCCTGGTGCTTGCGACCTTCGCTGCGGGCACCGTTCCAGGTGTCGCGCAGCGCGCGCGTTTTCACGCCCTCGACCGGAACCGGGAGTGCCTCCGGCTTGGGCATCGCGGCCAGGCGCATCGTGTACAGCGCCCGGTCGATGGTCGGCTCCAGAAAAATGTAGCCCACCGTCAGCACGACGGCGACCACGAGGGCGCGTAGAAAAAATCGCATGTCGGTTCCGTTGTAGTGCAGGGACCTTATCAGATGGGGACGGATTGGCGGATTCCCAGACTTAACCGAAGGCGTGCGGTTTAGTCCATCGCTGCAAAGGAGTCAGTGAGCGAAGTTTAGCTGCGTGGAAGTCCACCCCCCCCAGCGTACAATACGCGGAGGTCGAGGGCGGCAGCAAGCTAGCGGACCAGGCCTGTGCTGCGATGACGAGCTGCTCAACCGGGTTCAGTGTGACCGGCATCATCGCCGAGATGAGCGGCGTCGGCCGCTACCAGAGCCTCGTCGTCGAACTGAATCCGCGGCCGTGTTCGCCGACGCGCCGCTTCGACCGCGGCGTTCAACGCCAACAGGTTGGTCTGGAACGCAATGGATTCGGTGGTGCCGATCATGTCGGCGATCTTCGACGATGCCCTTCCTGTCGAGCACCTTTACACCTAGTCCGCGTGTTACATCTACGCTGAGTGTAACTGATTGATTACGCTCAATATGTTAGTTAGTGGTTAGTTGGGCACAAAAGTTGCTTATAAGTCGGTTCTCAGCTAAAACCCTACAAAGGTATCCAATGAAACAGCTTTTGCTCAAGAGCCTCGCACTCGCCGTGATCGCGGCCGCTGGTCACGCCAGTGCGGGTGTCGTCGTCGTCACCCCGGCGGACATGAACGCCGGCGTCAATTCGTGGACTCTCGCCAACTATCGAGGCCTTAGCACCGGCCACACTTCGACCACCGTTGCCGCCATCAACACGGTCAATCCGCGCAGCGGCAACGGCTCGGTGCAAATGTCGCTCACTGACGCCAGTGGCAAGGCCGACTTCGCCTATGCCTGGGGCTTCGATTCGACCCGTACGCTCGGTACGCTCAGCGCGCTCAGCTATGACTGGTATCGCAGCAGCGGCGGCACCTCCGACACTCACCTGCAGCCGGCGATGCGCTTGACCTATGATGCCGACGGCGACGCCAGTACGCTGGGCGACCGTGGCTACCTGATCTGGGAACAAGTCTATAACGGCGGCGGCATGGTGCTGGACACATGGAACAGCAGCAATATCCTTGCAGGCAACTACTGGCAGCGTCAGTTCAGCCCTGGTGCCAACGTCGATAATTACATTCCGTTGCAGGAATGGATGAGCGCTGGGCGTCCTGCCACCTCGGACCTGCTGACCGCGAACTCCGCAGTTCTGGGAATCGAGTTCGGCATCGGGTCGGGCTGGGGCGGCTCCTTCAACGGCTTCGTCGACAACGTCACATTCGGTTTTAATGGCGAGTCGACGACGTTTAACTTTGAAGCTGTCCGGGCTGCCGAAGTGCCTGAGCCGGCCAGCGCTCTGCTGGTTGGCCTGGGCCTGCTCGGCTTTGCCGCCGCGCGTCGCCGCAAGTCCAAGTAATCCACTACCTGTGGTGCTTCGCGCTAGCTGGCACGGACGCCACCCCAGAGAGACGGGCGAGCAGGCCAGCGCACCGTTGGAGTCCCCCATGTTTGACCACGTCAAATTCGGCGTCAGCAACTATCAGGCGAGCAAAGCCTTCTTCCTGAAGGCGCTCGGTCCGCTCGGCGTTGCCATTGTATCGGAGGGCGAGCCGTCTTACGGCGTCGAGCTTAGTCAGGACGGCAAAGTTTCATTGTGCCTGTTCGAGACACAAGAAAAGCCGGCGCACCTTCACTTGGACTTCGTCGCCGATACTCGCCAGCAAGTGGCGGCGTTCCACCAGGCGGCGCTGGAGGCGGGCGGCACCGACAACGGCGCGCCAGGGCTTCGTCCGCAGTATCACGCCAATTACTATGCGGCTTTCGTTATCGGCCCGGACGGGCACAACATCGAAGTGGTGTGCCACCGGCATGCGGCCAACAGCTGACGCGTCGAACGTCAGCGGCTCAGCTTGAACACCTGCACGACGCTGGATAGCTCGTCGGCGCGGCGGTGGACGTTCTCGGCCGCTGCGGCCGCTTCCTCGACCAGCGCAGCGTTCTGCTGGGTCATGTCGTCGAGGTTGCCGATCGACTGATTCAGTTCGTCGATGACGAGGCTTTGGCTGCGGCTGTCGCCGCTCATTTCGGCCATGACGCCCGCCACGCTGCTGATTGACGTCAGCAAGTTGGTCATCGCGGCGCCGGCCTGGTCGGCCAGCTTGCTGCCGCCGTCGACCTCGGCGACCGACACGCCGATGACGGCGCCGATATCGCGCGCGGCCGTGGCGCTGCGCTGCGCCAAAGCGCGCACCTCGGATGCCACAACCGCGAAGCCGCGGCCGTGTTCGCCGGCGCGCGCCGCTTCGACCGCGGCGTTCAAGGCCAGCAGGTTGGTCTGGAACGCGATCGCTTCGATGGTGCCGATCATGTCGGCAATCTTCGACGATGCCTCGCGGATCGCCGTCATCTTGCCCACCACCTCGGAGACTGCCTTGCCGCCGGCGGCCGCCTCGTCGGAGGCCGAGGTCGACAATGTCGTCACGTGGGCCGAGCGCTCGGCGTTGGCGCGGCCTGCCGCCACGATCGTTTCGACGTTGGCGGCGATTTCTTCCAGCGAGGCCGCCTGCGTTTCGGTGCGCGTGGCCAGGTCGGCGTTGCCGGAGGCGATCTCGCGGGTCGCAATGGTGATGCTGTCGGAGCCGTTGCGCACCTTGCCGACCAGGTCGGCTAGACCCTGGCTGACGCCATTCATCGCCTGCATCAGCTGGCCGATCTCGTCGCGGCGCGCCACGTGCATTTGCGCGGAAAGGTCGCCCGACGCCATCAGTGTGGCTGCTTCGCGGGCAACGGTTAGCGGCTGGGTCACCAGGCGTCGCATGCATTGGTCGATGACGGCGCCGAGCACCACCAGCGAGCCAAGCATGCCGAGCAGGTAGCGCCAGCGCAGCCCCGCGACGTCGGCCGCAGGTGCGTGCGCGCTCAAGCCCCAGATGCCGGCCGTCCTGCCGCTGCGCAGTACCGGGGTCGGCGTACCGTTGATGGCGACAGTGGCCGCGTGGTCAACCGTGATGGCGCCCGGCAGTTGTGTGTGCAATTGTGTCGCGAACGCATTGATCTGCGACTTGAGCGGCCCTAAAACCATCATTCTGTCGTCTCCGAACGTTTTTGTTTGTTAAACCAGCTTTTCGTTCGATCTTACCGTAAGGCATCGAAGAATTGCACTAGATAAACAAATATGCGCGCGGCATGAAACGCTTGACGTTGGATAGTTCACGATCGCCTGCCGTAATTACAAAGGTGGTCGAAAATACCCGTGCGAGAGGTGATCTTCAGGCTTCGGCGTCGCAGATCCGGTCGCGTCCGGCGGACTTGGCCTGGTACAGGCGCCGGTCGATCCGATCCATGAACACGTCGGGATTGTCTTCGGCGCCGGGGACGATGGTGCCCACGCCCATGCTGACGGTGACCAGGCGGCCAACGCCGGAACGGGCATGCGGAATGGCGCTTTGACCGAGCAGCTTGCGGCAGCGTTCGGCCACGTTGCGGGCCGCTTCCTCGTCCGTGGCCGGCAGCAGCAGCACGAACTCTTCACCGCCGAGGCGGGCGCACAAGTCGCGTGAGCGGGAGGCGCCAGCATCCAATGCCTGGGCGACGCGGCGCAGACATTCGTCACCTTGCATGTGGCCGTAGTGGTCGTTGTACTGCTTGAAGTAATCGATGTCGATGACCACGATCGACAGCGGCTCGGCGGTCACGCGCGCCTTCGCCCATTCGACCGGATACAGCGTGTCGAACATGCGGCGGTTGGCCACGTTGGTCAGGCTGTCGCGGTAGGACAGCACCTCCAGTTCGCGCTGCAACTGCAGGATCTTGTCCTCGCTGTGTTTGCGCGCGGTGATGTCGAACATGAAGCCGACCAGCGAATCGACGCTGCCAACCTCGCCACGCACTACATGCACGACGTCGCGGATCCACACATGGTCGCCATCGCGCGTCAGGGCGCGGTAGTCGGCCTCATGGTCGATCCCTTGCTGCGACTGCGCAACGCAGTAATCGACCGTTTTCTGGCGGTCTTCCTCATGGATGCGGTCGGCCCAGTCGTTCACCGACAGCCAACTGGACGGGCTCCAGCCGAGCAGCTCTTCAATCTGAGGGCCAATGTAGGTGAAACGCATCGTGGCCCAGTCGATTCGCCAGGGAATCGCGCGTGTCGATTCGAGCAAGGTACGGTAGACGCCGGGATCGGCGAGGGGGATGGGGCTGGTCAGTGGTGCGGTCATGGGCGTCGAAAAAAGGATTGGCAGTGCCAATGATAAATGGTAGCTAAGTAGCAACACTGTAGACGGCGACCCTTGACGTTGCTACAATCCGTTGCTACGAAGAAAATATCCCGAAGGGCCGATCAATGGACACCGACACAATCAAGCTGGTGCTCTTCATCTTGTATCTGACCTTGCTCGTCGCTGTCGGCCTGATCTGGTACAGACTCAAGCACACACCGAATGGTGAAGGGTTCCACAAGGTGCGCGCGGCTGGTGGCTACATGCCGCACGGTCCCGACGATATCGAGACCGAACCGCGGCCACATTCGCGCGTGCGGTTGCGGCGCCCCAAGCGGCGCGTCTAGCAGTTCGTTGCGCACTCAACCGAAGTAGTTCAATCCCAACGCCGCTTTCACTTCCGACAGCGTCTGCGCTGCCGCTTCGCGCGCCTTGTAGGTGCCGCGTTTGATGACGCTGAGCATCTCGCCGCGATCTTTGGCCAGCCGCTCGCGCTCGCTGCGGATCGGCGCCAGCACTTCCTGCAGCCGTTCGTTGAGCATCTTTTTCAGCACGCTGTCGCCCAGGCCGCCGCGGCGGTAGTGCGCCTTCAGGTCGTCGAGCTTGGCCGTGTCCGGCTCGAACACGTCGAGGAACGAGAACACGACGTTGCCTTCGACCTGGCCCGGGTCGTCCACGCGCAGGTGGTTCGGATCGGTGTACATCATCTTGATGGCTTTGTTGATCTCGTCCGGAGTGGCGCCGAGGGCGATCGAATTGCCGAGCGACTTGCTCATCTTGGCCTTGCCGTCGATGCCGGGCAGGCGCGTCACGGCCGACAGCACGGCCTTGCATTCGACCAGCACCTGGCGGTCGACGGTGGCGTTGAATTTACGCACCAGCTCGTTGGTCTGCTCGATCATCGGCAACTGGTCGTCGCCTACCGGCACCAAGGTCGCCTTGAAGGCGGTGATGTCGGCCGCCTGGCTGACCGGGTAGACCAGGAAGCCGGCCGGAATGTCGCGCTCGAAGCCGCGCAGCACGATTTCCTGCTTGATGGTGGGATTGCGTTCGAGGCGCGCCACCGTCACCAGGTTCATCAGGTACTGGGTCAGCTCGGCCAGTTCGATCACCTGCGACTGGATGAAGATGGTCGACTTCTCGGGATCGATGCCGGCTGCCAGGTAGTCAAGCGCGACTTCGATGACGTTGTCGGTCACTTTCTGGTGCTTGCCGACGTTGTCGGTCATGGCCTGGGCGTCGGCCAGCAGCAGGTATTGCTTCGCTTCGTGCTGCAGCTGGACGCGCGCGCGCAGCGAGCCGAGGTAGTGGCCGAGGTGCAGCGGACCGGTAGGGCGGTCGCCGGTGAGGATGATCGGTTGCGGGGAAGCGTTGGACATCGTGACTCCGAGTAAGGGCCTGGACGTCGCCGGTGTTGCGTGCATGTCGTAGAAACAACAATGCCGCCTGGACCGGCGGCATCACGTTAAAAATCGTGCGTATGAAAACGGGCCGCCAAGGTCAGGCGCGCCACCAACGATGTGTGATTGAACGTGGGGTTTTCATGCGGGCGAGTATATCACGAGCTCACTCGTTAGCGTCAGGCGCGGACGGTGACTTTGGGCGCGCCAGCATGCATGCGGCCGATGACCGCGGCGTCGCCGAAGCCGCCTTGCGCGAACAGCGCCAGCACTTCGTCGACGCTGCCCGGATCGCACGCGACGAGCAAGCCGCCGGACGTCTGCGGATCGGTCAGCAATGCCTGCTGCGCCGGGCTGATGCCGGCGGCGAGCTCGACGTCCTTGCCGTACGCATCCCAGTTGCGGCCGGACGCGCCGGTAAAGAAGCCGTCGTGCGCCAGTTGCTCGACGCCAGGCAGCAGCGGAATGGTCGACATGTCCAGCTGCGCCGTCAGTTTGGCGCCGCGCGCCAGTTCGAGCAGGTGGCCGAGCAGGCCGAAGCCGGTTACATCGGTCAGCGCGTGCACGCCATCCAGCTTTGCCAGCGCCATGCCCGGCTTGTTGAGCTTGGTGGTGTTGGCGATCATCGCGGCGTAGCCGTCCGCGCCGAGCGCGTCTTTTTTCAGCGCCGCCGACAGTACGCCGACGCCGAGCGGTTTGCCCAGGATCAGCACGTCGCCGTCTTTCGAATCGGCATTGCGCTTGACCTTGGACGGGTGCACCAGGCCGAGCACGACCAGGCCGTAGATCGGCTCGACCGAATCGATGGTGTGGCCGCCGGCGATCGGGATGCCCGCTTCGGCGCAGATCGACTCGCCGCCGCGGATGATGTTGCCGATCGTGTCGAGCGGCAGCTTGTTGATCGGCATGCCGACCAGCGCGAGCGCCATGATCGGCGTGCCGCCCATGGCGTAGACGTCGGAGATGGCGTTGGTGGCGGCGATGCGGCCGAAGTCGAACGCGTCGTCGACGATCGGCATGAAGAAGTCGGTGGTGGCGATCAGCGCCTGCTCGTCGTTGAGCTTGTAGACGGCGGCGTCATCGGCCGTTTCGATGCCGACCATCAGCTCCTTCGGTACCGGAAAGCCGCTGGAATTTTTCAGGATCTCCGCCAGCACGCCCGGCGCGATCTTGCAGCCGCAGCCGCCGCCATGCGAAAACGAGGTGAGTTTGATTGGCTGGTCGCTAGCTGTGCTCATGAGTTGTTCCATTCCGGTTATTGGTGCGTATCTGACAGATTATCCACTAAAGCGAGCAGCGCCGCTTTCTCGGCGGCCGGGTCGAACAGCACGGCGCGCGTGGCGCACTGCGCGCGCAGGCGCCGGTAGAAGTCGGCGTCGGCGATGCTGCGTTCGATCAGGCGCGCCAGCGCCGGCGCATCGCCGACCGAAAAGTAGCCTTCGTAATCGTCGCCCAGCATGCCACGGTTGCCGCTGATGTCGCTCGCCAGCACCGGCACGCCGCACGTGACCGCCTCGATGATGACGTTGGCGCCGCCTTCCATGCGCGAGGCGATGACCATTGCGTGGCTGCGCCGCAGCTGCTCGCGCGCGGCGCCATGGTCCAGGTTGCCGAGCCAGCGGTAGCGCGGATTGGACGCCTGCGCGGCCTCGGCGGCGGCGCCCAGCGCCGGCTCGAGCGCGCCGCCGATGTGGACCATGTGCGCGCGCGCATCGCTCACCAGCGCGGCGGCGGCGATGAAGGTCAGCGGATCTTTTTCGTCGCGCAAGTGGCCCACCATCGAGATCGAAAAGCCGCGCCGCTGTGCCGGATGGCAATAGGGCGCCAGCGCCGGCGCCGACTGATAGATGACGTGCGCCTTGCCGCGCAGCGCGGCCGGTAGCAGCGCCAGGCCGGCGTCCTGCAGCAGCACCAGCGCGCGCGCATGGAGTAGCGACTGCTGCGCCTGGCCGTCGGTGGCGATGTCGCGGTACAGGTCGGTGCCGGTCAGCACCAGGATCGACGGCCGCTCGGGATGCGCTTGCGTGAAGGCGGCCAGCGACGGCGCCGCGCGCCGCGCGTGCAGCGCGATCAGCAGGTCGGGCGCGCCGTCGGCGGCCGTCCATTCGGTGACGATATCGACGCGGTAATGCGCGCGCAGGAACTGCGCCCAGCGGCTGGCGGTCTGCCAGTTGCCGTTGTTTGCCCGCGCCAATGCCGGGCTGACGATTATCACGTGCTTTGCTGCCACCGGCGCTTCTCCAGAAATTCGTTACAATCTCGCCATGAGTTCAATTAATGCGTCATTCCGCACCGCGCGGGCGCAGCCGCTTGCGCAAGAGCTGCAGGCCGCGCGAAATTATACGCTGGCGCTGTTCGACTGCTTCGCCGCCGAAGGCCTCGACGCGCTTGCCCGCGTGCCGCATATTGCCACAATCAATCCGCCGCTGTGGGAGCTGGGCCATACGGCGTGGTTCGCCGAATGGTTCATCCTGCGCGAGGCGCGCTCGACCCATCCGGCGGCGGCGCAGCGCCATTCGCTGCTCACGCAAGGCGACGACTGGTTCGATTCGAACCTGGTGCCGCACCGCGCGCGCTGGACGCTCGACCTGCCGTCGGCCGGCGCGCTGAAGACTTATTGCCACGAAGTGCTGGACCGCACGCTCGACAAACTGTCGCGCGAGGCCGGCACCGACGAGGCGCTGTATCCGTACCGGCTGGCGCTGGCGCACGAGGACATGCACGGCGAGGCCTTGCTGTACACGCTGCAGACGCTGGGCATCGCCGCGCCGGCGCAGCTAACCCACGACCAGTTGGTCAGCTCACCGGCTTCCGACATCTCGTACCCTGGTGGCACCATCGTACTCGGCGGCGCGCAGCAGGGCGGCTTCGTGTTTGACAACGAAAAGCCGCCGTTCCAGTGCTACGTGGCGCCGTTTCGCATCGACGCCGGCCTGGTCACCAACGCCCAGTACGCCGAGTTCGTCGCCGGCGGCGGCTACGAACAGGCCGGCTTCTGGAGCGTGGCGGGGCGCGCCTGGCTGATGCGGCAGGAACGCTCGTCGCCGCGCTACTGGCAGCGCGAAGGCGGGCAGTGGCGCACGGTACGGTTCGGCAGGCCGTCGACGCTGGCGCCGTCCGAGCCGGTGCGCCATGTGTGCCTGTTCGAAGCGCAAGCGTATTGCGCCTGGGCCGGCCGGCGTCTGCCGACCGAAGCCGAGTGGGAATGCGCGGCGGTGTCGGGGCAGGCCGGGTTTCGCTGGGGCCAGCTGTGGGAGTGGACGTCCTCGCCGTTCGAGCCGTATCCCGGCTTCGCGGCCGACCGCTACGGCGAGTATTCCGAGCCCTGGTTCATGACGCACCAGGTGCTGCGCGGCGCCTCGTTTGCGACGCCGGCGCGCTGTCGCTCGGCGCGCTACCGCAATTTCTACCTGCCCGAGCGCGACGACATGTTCGCGGGCTTTCGCACCTGCGCCTATTGACGTAGACGCCAGATGGCTGATGTGCGAATAAACCGCCGGGGTCAGTGCCGGCATTCGCACACGGACTCATCCTCGACGCCGGCTTATTGCTGGGCCCGTGTGCAATTGCCGGCACTGACCCCGGCGTTAATGCAGCGCAACTAAACCTGCGGGGGTCAGACCTGCGGGGGGCAGTGTCGGCATTCGTCCACGGCCTCATCTTCAAACCTGCGGGGTCAGTGCCGGCATTCGTACACGGCCTCATCTTTAACGCCGCTATTGCTGGGCCCGTGTTCGATTGCCGGCACTGACCCCCAGAGTTGATTGCCGGCACTGCCCCCCCAGAGTTGGCACTGACCCCCAGGGTTCGCGGGGGTCAAACCTGCGGGAGACAGTGTCGGCACTCATACACGGCCTCATCTTCAATCCTGCGGGGTCAGTGCCGGCATTCGAACACGGCCTCACCTTTAACGCCGCTATTGCTGGGCCCGTGTGCGATTGCCGGTACTGCCCCCGGCCTTAATGCAGCGCAACTAAACCTGCGGGGCTCAAACCTGCGGGGGGCAGTGTCGGCATTCGTACACGGCCTCATCTTCAAACCTGCGGGGTCAGTGCCGGCATTCGAACACGGCCTCATCTTTAACGCCGCTATTGCTGGGCCCGTGTGCGATTGCCGGCACTGACCCCGGGGTTGATGCAGCCCAACTGCGCGCCCGATGAGCGCAGCTTTCGATTCGTCTGCAGTTAATCTTGCTGCTCGATGGTCTTTCGGAAAGGATTGCCATGAAAATCGTTATTTCCCTCGTGTTGGCCGTGGCGTGCGCGAATGCATCGGCCGAAGTGACCGTCGGCGGCACCTTGCACGGCTCGTCGCTGCGTGAATGGCACGCCGCTTCCCCTGCCAATCAGTTGATCACCATCGCCGATATTGTCGAAAAAGTCCTCAACCTGCGCGACCCGCTGGCAGTTGCGCCGAAAGCGCGCGCGGTGCAGTCATGCATCAACCGGGTGTCGAACAACTTCAAGCTGCGATCGCAAATGGTCACCGATACCGCCGTGGCGTGCATGGCCGAGCTGGGCTACCTGCCGCGCTAACTGCTGCTTGTCGGCAAAAAAGGCGTTAAACTAGGCACCATTTTGTTAGTGAAAGCGATTGAAAATCATGACCATCTTTGCCATGCCTGTGTACGACGCCACCGTCATCTTCGAAGGTAAGGAGCTGTTCAAAGGGAAGGGGGGCGCCTCGCTGTGGGCCGAGAAACTGGCTCTGGAAATCGCCAGCGAAGTGACGGTGCAGAAAGTGGGAACCGGCTGGGCTCTGGCCGGCCGCGTCGACGGCACCGATTACCTGTGGGGCATCCACGGCCAGCGCCTCATGCGCATTAACGGATGATGCGCCGGCAAAATGTCTAATGACAACGGTGTCGCGACCGGAAATTTCTTGTTCGAATCGTCGCGCTATGTGAGGAAGCCAACTTACTGAGACGGACACATCAGGCATTCTGGGTGCGACTGACAACAGCGACCGCCAGCAAACAGCGGCGCTACCATCCCACTCGTACATTTCTGATTGAAAGTTTCCATGGCACGTCTTGAAACCACCCGGCCGGTCTTCCGCGAGTCGCGCATCGAACGCGAAGTCGAGCGCGAGCGCAACGAACACAGCAATAACCACGACGCCAAGGCACATCTCGGTGTGGCCGAGGAAGAAGATCGCCACAAGGACGCCCGCGAAACATCGTTCGCGTCGAAGGTGCGCCGCTAAATCTTCGGGCCGCCGTAATGCGCTGCTACAGGTGGCGCGTTTCGGCCGGCGGCATGTGCCAGTTGTCGTCGCGCCCGTCCAGATAGCTGATGGGCGCGGCAACCAGTTCATCGATGGAGATATCGTCGAGGCATGCGACGTTGACTGCGAAAAAGTTTCCCCAGCGCGGAGATTTGCCGGCACCGAATGCATGCACGCCACAGTGCTTGCAGAACGGATGCTGATCTGTTCTCGTGTTAAAAGTGTAATTCGTCATCTCGACTTCTCCCGCCAGCAGGCGGAATGATGGCAGTTGAACCACCGCGGACCACAGCCGCAATTTCGAGGAGATCGAGCAATTGCAGCGGATCGTGCCCGCGCCGACGTCGATGTCCGCCTCGAACCGGACGGCGCCGCAGTGACAACTTCCCCGATACGTCTTCATCGAATCCCCCTTGTTTGCAAGGGGACGACTCTAGCAGCTTGTTGTTGAATTAACAAGCCCGCATGGCATGGGCGAAAAAAGCGGGCCGAGCAAGGTCTCGTCGCGCGTCGCGTAAGTGCACGCCCTGTGGCGGACGCGTTCTTTCAGCGCTCCAGGCGAATCGTGGCCGTCTTCATCAGGCGGTCGGCACGCACGTCCACGCTGTCGAACAATTGGTAACTGGTGAGCTCGGGAGTACAAACCACCGCCCCGCGAAACCCGGATTGCTGGTTGCGCTCGCAGCCGGTAATTTTTAATACCAGGCGTGCCCGGTACGATTTTGTCAGCGGGCGGCTGTTGCTGACCGCGTCGTACACCGCGCGCTGGAAATCGGCTTTGGCGTAAGGAACGGTAATCTTGTATTTCGCCGGATTGAACGTGATACGCGTTGCATGGTCGTCGTTGGCGAATTGCGCGCCGGACTCGATTGGATAGGCATCGATGTCAAAAGTGGCGCCGAGGCCGTTCGCGTTGACATCGTATTCGTTGACCAGCCGCCCCTGGCTGACGATTTTCACCGCGAGCGTGACGTCGAGATACACTTCAGACGTCGGCGACGCCCCCATCACCTGTGGACGGTATTTCGCAATGATCGAATCGTCGGACTCCGATTCGGTCCGCATGCCACTGAGCTTTCGCGCGTGATACACCCGGTTGAAATCAGGCATCGTATAGCCTAAGAAATTTTCCAGCTCGGTTGAAAAATTCTTGTCGTTCGTTGCATTCGCCCGATAGCGTGCCGAGAGGTGTGCCACTACCAGGTTTTTATACGTAATCGGCGCGATCTTCTGCGACTCGAAGTAGCTGTCGGTGTAAATCGCAGCCTGCGGGGCGTCGGCGGCGTGGGCCACCGAGTGGAAGTTGCAGGCGACGCTGGTGGCCAGGGCAAATGCTGCGAAGATCTTGTTGTTCATGTGTTTATGGGCAAGGGAGGATCCGTTATTTTCCGTGAAATGTTAGTTTCTAACAAGAAATATCTTCGCTGGCGCGTTTGACAATGCAGCGATATCAGTTGTACTGACTGCTTCAAGACTTCATTTCCTGGTGACATAGCCAAAAAAAACGGCTACCGAAGTAGCCGTTTTTCATCGATCAAGTCGATTAACGCTCGCCGTACGAGCGACGGGCGCCGTCGGTCGAGCGTGGGTTCGAACCTTTGTAGCCGCCGCCTTCGCCGCTGCGCGGTGCGTTCGGCTTGCTGAAGGTACGCTGGCCCGGCTTGGCTGCTGCCGCGCGGTTGTCGCCCGGCTTCCAGCCGCCTGGACGTGCTGCCGAACGCGGCGCCGAAGCGGTGCGCTTAGGCTCGAAGCCTTCGACCACATTCACCGGAATCAGTTGCTTGGTGAAGCGCTCGATCCGCTTGACGTTCATGCCTTCGGCATGGTTCACCAGCGAAATTGCCAGGCCGTTACGGCCGGCGCGACCGGTACGGCCGATGCGGTGGACGTAGTCTTCCGGGAACTTCGGCAGATCGTAGTTGAACACGTGGGTGATGTTCGGCACGTCGATACCGCGAGCGGCAACGTCGGTGGCAACCAGCACCTTGACCTGGCCGCGGCGCAGGCTGTCCAGCGTACGGTTACGCGCGCCCTGGTGCATGTCGCCATGCAGTGCGGCGGCCGAGAAACCGGCGATGTTCAGGCGGTCGGCGATGGTGTCGGCGTCGCGCTTGGTAGCGGTGAACACAACAGCCTGGTCGAGCGTCTCGTCGCGCAGCAGGTGATCGAGCAGGCGATTCTTGTGCGACAGGTCGTCGACGAAGTGAACGCGCTGCGAGATGTTGTCGTGGCGGCTAGACGAGCTGGCGATCTGAATGACCATCGGGTCCTTCGTGATGCGGCGCGCCATGTTGCCGACCATGCCGTCAAGCGTGGCCGAGAACAGCATCGTCTGGCGGTTCGCCGGCGTCGCTGCAATGATCTTCTCGATATCGTCGATGAAACCCATGTCGAGCATGCGGTCAGCTTCGTCGAGCACCAGCACTTCGAGTTCCGAGAAATCGATCTTGCCCGATTCCATGTGGTCGATCAGGCGGCCTGGGGTAGCGACCAGGATTTCCGGGTTGCGTGCCAGCAGTTGCATCTGTTTCGGGTAAGGCATGCCGCCCAGGATCGACACGGCCTTGATGCGGCGGATGCCGGTGCCGTATTTTTCGGTCGCGGCGGTCACTTGCAGTGCCAGCTCGCGGGTCGGGGTCAGCACCAGCATTTTCGGCTGGGCAGCCTTGAAACGTGGACGCTCGCCACGGGCGCGCGCCGACTGCGCTTCCTGGGCGGCGGTTTTGGCCGCAGGCGATTGCTCGGCCACAGCGAATTTGTGCAGCGCCGGCAGCATGAATGCCGCGGTCTTGCCGGAACCGGTCTGCGACGAGACCAGCAGGTCACGGCCTTCGATGGCCGCAGGTACAGCTTGCGCCTGGACAGGCGTAGGAATGGTGTAACCGGCTTCGGTTACTGCTTTGACGATCGATTCGTGTAGGCCTAATGCTTCAAAACTCATTGTTTTCTTTTCTTTCGGTAGAGATCAGCGCCCGAGCTGATGCTCAGAGCGCAATATAGCAACGCCAACCACAAACGAAATGACTCAGAAATGAAAGAAATTTCGGCACAAAAGCTTTGCGCCGGGACGGTGTCAGGTGCGACACACAAGGCGGGAGGGCTTTATTGAGGGGTATCGGATCGATACGCCCTGGGCTTGCGAAGCTGCGTGTTTACTTCTTGTAACTGCTTTAACTGCCATCGCCTGGACTTGCCGGCGAATCGTATTGCAGCGCACAAACGACACTATACAGTACTTTCACTGTGCGTGTGCGGCTATCTGCTGGCGTTCTTGATTCAGCGCAGCAATAAAAAAACGGACGGCATGCCGTCCGCTTGTGTCGTGCCAGGCGCTGGTCAGCCGGCGCGCTTGCGGGTCTTCGGCTCGGCAACCATGGTCTTGGCGCGCTTGCCGGTGACGCGGCTCTTGATTTCAGCGACGGCGTTTGCTGCACGTGCTTTCAGCTTCTGCGCGCCGCTCATCGGCTCGTTGCGCGAACTGCGCTTGCCGGCGCGCACGGTGCGTTCGGCTTCCAGGGCGAGCACGGCGTTGTCGACGATGTGCTCGGCGATGTCGGTGTTCGACGACGTCGAGATCTTCGGCACCAGGATGGTCGAGCCGGCCTTCACGCCGGACCGCGCCGGAATGTTGTTGGCCTGGCGGATGACATCGGGCGTGGTGCCGAAGCGCGACGCCAGGCTGGCGATGCTTTCCTTGGCGCCGGTGATCTTGTGCGTCGTCCAGGTCGACAGCTTGTTGCCCCAGGTCGCCAGGTTAGTGGTGAACTTGGCCGCGTTCTCTTTCGGCAGCAAAATCTTGGTCTGCTCGCCGCCGGTGATGACCGGGCGGTTGAACTGCGGGTTGAGCGCCTTGAACTCGTCGATCGACAGCTCGGCCAGCTGGGCCGCGATGGTCAGGTCGATGTCGCTGGTCTTGTCGACAGTGGTGAAATACGCCTGGTTGTCGATGGCCGGCAGCGCCACGCCGTACTGGGCCGGGTTGGCGATGATGTTCTTGACTGCCTGCAGCTTCGGCACGTAGTTGCGCGTCTCGGCCGGCATCAGTTCAGCCAGGCTTTCGAAATCGGTCGGCTTGCCGAGCGACTGGTTTTTCTTGATCGCCTTCTGGACGTTGCCTTCGCCCCAGTTGTAGGCGGCCAGCGCCAGTTGCCAGTCACCGAACATGCCGTACAGCTTTTGCAGGTAGGACAGGGCAGCATCGGTCGAGGCCAGCACGCCGCGGCGCTCGTCCTTGAACATGTTCTGCTTCAGGTTGTAGTCCTTGCCGGTACCCGGCACGAACTGCCACATGCCCGACGCGTTGGCGCTTGAATAGGCTTGCGGATTGAAGGCGGACTCGATGATCGGCAGCAGCGCCAGTTCGGTCGGCATGTTGCGCTTTTCGAGTTCCTGCACGATGTGGAACATGTAACGCGAGGCGCGCGCCGAGGTGCGGGCGATGTGATCGGGACGGGTGCTGTACCAGGTGACATGCTTGCTCACCAGCGCGTTGTCGATATCGGGAATGGCGTAGCCGCTGCGAATGCGGCCCCACACGTTCGATTCCTTCAGTTCGTCAGTCTTGAAGGCCGACAGCGCGGTCGCTGGCTTGGCCGCAACAGCGCCGTACGCCTGCGTTGGCGTTTCGGTCGAGTAATCGTTCGCCTGGGAAATGGCGGGGGCAAGCAAACATGCCAGTGCTGCCAACGAAACGGTGTTGCGGGTCAGGTTTTGCATAGGCTTCCATTGTGACGCCCGGTGTTTTGGACTGACGATGAATGAGTTCGGAGTGTACGGACCAGTTTACTGATCAGTCAAGCGTTTACTCAAACGAGTTACACAATTTATTGGCAACTTTTTCCGCCACTTATTTCAATTATATAAACAGAATTTGCCGGGAGTATGGACGTTTCTGCGCAGTACGGCGAGTGCATACACCGGGGGAGTATGTTCGCTATCTCTACTATATGAGCGGGCATCCCGGATGAGGCTTCTTGCGCTAATTCATCATTTGCGAGCTGGTAACTTGACCAATACCAAATTGCTAATATCTATGCCGACTTTTGGCTGATATATTTTGATGCTGGACATTGTCGAACTGATCACGTATTCGGCGCCGGTAGCAGCTGGCGGCGCCGTTGCCGTACAATTTGCGTATGGCGCGATGCGCCGCTAACCTGAAAGCACCACCATGAGCACCGCTAATATCAACGCCGACGACGACCAGATCATCGCCGCTACCGAAAACTGGCTGGAAAAAGCCGTCATCGGCCTGAACCTGTGTCCGTTTGCCAAAGCCGTGCATGTCAAAAAGCAGGTGCGTTACGTCGTCTCCAGCGCCACCACGCCGGAAGCCTTGCTCGAGCAACTGATGGAAGAGCTGCAAAACCTGTCCGACACCGAGCCGGAAGAGATCGACACGACCTTGCTGATCCATCCGTTCGTGCTGACCGATTTCCTTGACTACAACGAGTTCCTCGACGTTGCCGACGCCGCCGTGGAAGACATGCAGCTCGACGGCGAGATCCAGGTCGCCAGCTTCCACCCGCAGTACCAGTTTGCCGATAGCGACATCAACGACATCGCCAACTACACCAACCGGGCGCCGTATCCGATCCTGCACCTGCTGCGCGAGGAGAGCATCGACCGCGCGGTCGAGGCGTTCCCCGAAGCGGAGCAGATCTTCGAGAAAAACATGGAAACGATGGAAAAGCTGGGCCATGAAGGCTGGGACGCGCTCGATGTCGGTCCCGCCAGGTGAGCTGATGGCCGCCGCGCCAGGTCGGCCGGACACGCCCTGTGTCGCGGTCTGCTCGACCACGTTCGACGAGGTGTGCCGCGGTTGCGGACGCACCGTCGTCGAGGTGGCGCACTGGGTGTCGATGAGCGAGCTGCAGAAGGAACTCGTGTGGCAGCGCATCCTGTCGCAGGGCTACCCGCGCAGGAACAAGTAAAACAAGTAAGCGACCAGGGCGAATCGCCCCTTAAAAACTGCCGATGAAATCCTTCTTGCCCACTTCCACGCCGTTATGGCGCAGGATGTCGTACGCCGTCGTCGAATGGAAGAAGAAGTGCGGCAGCGCGTAGTGCATCAGGTAGACCTGGCCTTTCCACTGCTTGGCCTTTTCGCCGCTGCCGGTGGTGATGTCGCGCTGCGCGCTCGCTTCGATGCCGTCCTGCGCCAAGCTGTCGATGAACGCGACCGTCCTGGCGATGCGCTCCTTTAAGTCGGCAAACGACTGCTCGGTGTCTTCATACTTCGGCACCTCGGCGCCGGCCAGCCGCGCCGCCGCGCCCTTGGCGAAGTCGGCCGCGACCTGGATCTGGCGGATGAACGGGAACATGTCGGGAAACAGGCGTGCCTGCAGCAGCGCGGCCGGCTCGATCTTCTTCTCGGCGGCGTGCGCTTCGGCCTTGTCGATGATCGCCGCCAGGCTGTTGAGAATTTGTTTGAAAACCGGCACCGATGCCGAGTACATAGAAAACGTCATGAGGATCCCCCTGAGAAAAGTGCAGCGATCATAGCAAGGTGGGGCCATTCCTGCTCGTCGGGCCGATATTGTCGCCGTGTCTCGCTTTCGCCCATGACCCGCGCTAGTTGGTGACTTGGCAGTTAATATGCTTGATAATTACAATCAAGAAATTTTCTGAGCTGTAACTAACCCGTTCAAAGGCCCTGGCGTGATGTCGGGATGATGCGTGCCCATGTTTGAGTTTCAACTGAATGCTTAAAGCGGCCTTTCGCCGATTGCCCGCCAGGCTAGGCCAGCTGTACGGATTGTCTTCTATCTACGGGGCGCTGCTGCTGGTGGTAGTGGGCGGCCTGGTGCTGCCCGCCACGGTGGGCAGCTACCTGCTGATCGGCGTGCAGGAAAAGAAGGCCGCCCGCAGCAAGCTCGACGACGCGCTGCAGCGCAACGCCGACATCCTCGCGCTCGGCATGCAGGAGTCGCTGTGGAACATGAACGCCGAATCGGCCCGCTCGCTCGGCGAGTCGGTCATGCGCGACCCGGCGGTGCTGCTCATTAAAGTGACCGGCCAGGCCGATCCCGGCTTCATGTCGATCCGCTCGCCGCGGCCGGCCGAAGGCACCGTCTACCACACCGTGCGCGACATCCTCGTGCGCGGCGAGCGCATCGGCACCGTCGAAGTCGAGATGGACGACGTGCGCAGCCGGCAGGAACTGCTGCGCAAGCAATCGAACTACGCGCTGGTGCTGGCCGGCCAGCTGGCCATCTCGCTGCTGCTGATCGTCCTGTTCCTCAACAAGCGCCTGCTGTCGCCATTGCGCACGCTGACCGGCTTTTCCGACCGCCTCTCGCGCGGCGACTTCGAAACCCCGCTCGAACTGCACGGCAGCGACGAACTGGGACGCCTGAGCAGCCAGATGGAGCAGATGCGGGTGGCGATTCGCCACCTGTTCGAAGACATCGGCCGGCGCGAGGAGCGCTTTCGCACCATCGTCACGCAGGTGCCGGGCGCGGTGTTTCGCGTGCGTCCGGACGGCGTCATCGATTTCGTCAGCGACGCCATCGCCGACATCAGCGGCTATCCGGCGGCGTGGGTCATGCGCGGCAGCGTCGAGGCGTGGACCGACCTGATCGCGCCGGACGACCGCCGCATGCAGCGCCGCGTCGTGCGCGAGGCGATCGCCGCCGGCCTGCCGTACCAGGTCGAGTACCGCATCATCGACGCGCTCGGCACCGAGCGCTGGGTCGACGAAAAGGGCCAGCCGCTGGTCGGCCCGGACGGCGCCGTGCTGTGGATCGACGGTATCCTGTCGGACATCAGCGAGCGCAAACACGACCAGGTGCGCATCGAGGGCCTGCTCGCCGAGCAGAGCGCCATTCTCGACAACGTGATGTTCGGCGTGATGTTCCTGCGCCGGCGCCGCGTGGTGTCGGTCAACCGCCGCTGCGAGGAGCTGTTCGGCTACACAAGCGGCCAGCTGACCGGCGCCTCGATGGCGTTGCTGTTTACGTCGGAGCAGGAGTTCGAGGAGTCGGGCAGCCATCAGTACGCCACGCTGGCCGACGGCAAATACTTCACCGAGGAGCGCCAGTACCTGCGCAGCGACGGCAGCACCGTCTGGTGCCTGGCCAGCGGCTACGCGCTCGACCCGCAGCGCCCGGAGGACGGCAGCATCTGGGTGTTCGCCGACGTCACCGAGCGCAAGCTGGCCGAGGAAAAGCTGCGCCTGTCGGCCACCGTGCTCGAACACATCGCCGACGGCGTGATGGTCATCGACGTCAACGGCCGCATCGTCGCCATCAATCCGGCCTTTACCCAGATCACCGGCTACATCGAGATCGAGGCGATCGGCCAGGATTCGATGCTGACGCGTTCGTCGCGCCACGACATCTCGTTCTACCTCGAGATGTGGGAAGACCTGCGCGAAAACGGTTTCTGGCGCGGCGAAGTGTGGAACATGCGCAAGAACGGCGAGTTGTACCTGGAGTGGCTGACCGTCTCCGCGGTGCGCGACAACCACGGCGAAATCACCCATTACGTGGCCGTCTTCAGCGACATCACCAAGGTCAAGGAATCGCAGGACAAGCTCGATCACATGGCCCACCACGATCCGCTGACGGCGCTGCCGAACCGGCTGCTGTTTCACGACCGCCTGCAGCACGCGCTGCAGCGCGCCGGGCGCGACAAGGAGCAGCTGGCGATCCTGTTCATCGACCTGGACCGCTTCAAGAACGTCAACGACACGCTCGGCCACCACGTCGGCGACGAGCTGCTCAAGCAGGTAGCCATTGCGCTGGCCGGCGAGCTGCGCGAAGGCGACACCTTGGCGCGCCTGGGCGGCGACGAATTCATCGTCCTGCTCGAAAACATCGACGGCCAGGCCGGCGCCGGCCACGTCGCCGGCAAGCTCGTGTCGATGTTCGAGCAGCCGTTCATGGTCGCCGACTACGAGCTGTTCGTCACCGGCAGCGTCGGCATCAGCGTCTATCCGCAGGACGCCACCGACCTGAACATGCTGATCCGGAACGCCGACGTGGCGATGTACCAGGCCAAGGCGCGCGGGCGCAACGGCTTCCAGTTCTACGCGCCGTCGATGACCGGCGAAGGCGTCGAGCGGCTGCGCCTGGAGACGATGCTGCGCCGCTCGATCGAGAAGGACGAGATCTTCCTCAATTACCAGCCGCAGGTCGAAGTCGACAGCGGTCGCCTGATCGGCGTCGAGGCGCTGGTGCGCTGGGACAATCCGGAACTGGGCCTGGTGGCGCCGGTGCGCTTCATCCCGCTGGCCGAGGACACCGGCTTCATCAACCAGCTCGGCAAGTGGGTGCTGTACGAATCGTGCCGCCAGATGATCCGCTGGCAGGACGCCGGCCTGTACGTGCCGAAGATCGCCGTCAACCTGTCGGTCAAGCAGTTCGAGCGCGGCAGCATCGTCTGCATGGTCGCCGAGATTTTGAAGGAGACCGGGCTCGAACCGCACCGCCTGCAGCTCGAAGTGACCGAGTCGGTGATCATGAATACCGGCGACGCGCTGGTGTTCATCAACGACCTGCACGCGATCGGCGTCGGCCTCGCGATCGACGATTTCGGCACCGGATATTCGTCGCTGGCCTACCTCAAGCAGCTGCCGGTGCAGACGCTGAAGATCGACCGCAGCTTCATCAAGGACATCTCGACCGACAGCAACGACGAGGCGATCGCCATCGCCATCATCCAGCTTGGCAAGAGCCTGAACCTGTCGGTCATCGCCGAAGGCGTCGAGACGGAGGACCAGGCGGCCTTCCTGCTGCGCCACGGCTGCAACCAGGCGCAGGGCTACCTGTACAGTCGGCCCGAGCTGGCCAGCGTCATCCTGGAGCGCTGGCGCTGATGACCGGCCGCGCCGCAAAGCTGTCGCGCCGTCGCTTCCTGCTCGGCGGCCTGGCCGGCGGCGCCGCGCTGGTGGTCGGCTGGGGCTTCATGCCGCTGCGTCAGCGCCTGTACAGCGCGCGGCCGCTGCCCGTTAAAGACGGCGCCGTCGCGCTCAATGGCTGGGTCGCGATCGGCACCAACGGCAGCGTGTCGGTGGTGGTGCCGCGCAGCGAGATGGGGCAGGGCGTGCACACCGCGCTGCCGATGCTGCTGGCCGAAGAACTCGACGTGCCGCTGTCGATGGTGCGTGTGGTGCAGGCGCCGATCGACAAGATCTTTTCCAACGTGGCGATGCTGCGCGACGTGCTGCCGTTCCACCCGGACGAACGTGGCAGCACCCGCGACGGCGCCCAGTGGATGCTCGGTAAAGTGTCGCGCGAACTGGGCATCATGTTTACCGGCGGCTCGACCAGCGTCAAGGATGCGTGGGGGCCGATGCGCGAAGCCGGCGCCGCGGCGCGCGCGATGCTGGTGGCCGCCGCCGCCGCCGAATGGCGCGTGCCGGCCGCGGAGTGCCGCACCGACGCCGGCTTTGTCATCCACGCGTCCGGCAAGCGCGCCTCGTACGCCAGCCTGGCCAAGGCGGCCGGCGAGGGCGCGCGCATCGAAGCGGCCGACGTGCGCCTGAAGCAGCCGAAGGATTTCAAGCTGATCGGCACCGCGCAGCCGCGGCGCGATTCGCAATCGAAGGTCGACGGCAGCGCCACGTTCGGCATCGACGCACGCCCGCCTGGTTTGCTGTACGCCGCCGTGCGGATGTCGCCGGTGATCGGCGGGCGTGTGGCCTCGTATGATGCCGCCGCCGTCATGCAGCGCCAGGGCGTGATCGGCGTGGTCGATTTTTCGGCGGCGCTCGGCAAGCGCAGCGGCGCCGGCGCCGGCATGGCGGTGATCGCGACGACCTGGTGGGCGGCCAAGCAGGCCGCCGCGGCGCTGACCATCGTGTGGGACGACGGCGACGCTGCCAGGCTGTCGAGCGCCGCCATCTTCAAGGACTTCGCCGAGCGGCTCGACGACGACGCCGGCTGGGTGTATCACCAGTCGGGCAACCAGGATGGCGCGAAGGGCGCCGCCAGGACTGTGCGCGCCGAATACCGCGCGCCGTTCCTGGCGCATGCGACGATGGAGCCGGTCAACTGCACCGCCCAGGTCAGCGACGGCAAGGCGCAGCTGTGGGCGTCGACGCAGGTGCCGAGCATCGCCGTCGACATCGCCGCCAAGGTGGCCGGCGTCGGGCGCGAATACGTATCGATCGACGTCATGCTGATCGGCGGGGGCTTTGGCCGCCGGCTCGAAATCGACATGGTGGCGCAGGCGGTGGCGGTGGCGGCAAGCACCAGCGCCGCCGGCCGGCCGGTGCAGCTGATCTGGTCGCGCGAGGACGACATGACGCACGACGTCTATCGCCCGGCGGCGCTGGCTCGCTTTGCCGGCAGCCTGGACGCGGCCGGCCGCATCGTCGCCTACGACAACAAGTCGGTCAGCGGATCGATCGGCCACCAGTACTTCCCGCGCACACTCGGTTTGCCCGGCTTCGGGCCGGACAAGACCACCGCCGAAGGCGAGTACGACATGCAGTACGAGATCGCCAACCAGCGCGTGGCGCACGTGATCGCCGACAGCGTTGTGCCGATCGGCTACTGGCGCTCGGTCGGCCATTCGCACAACGCGTTTTTCAAGGAAAGCTTCATCGACGAGCTGGCGCATGCCGCCGGCCAGGACGGCGCCGCATTCCGCCGCGCCCTGCTGGCCAAGCGCCCGCGCCACCTGGCGGTGCTCGATGCCGCGCTGGCCGCTGCCGGCAGCGCGCCGGCCGGACGCGCGCATGGCGTTGCGGTACACCAGTCGTTCGGCAGCATCGTCGCCCAGGTGGCCGAAGTGTCGATCGAGGGAATGGATATCCGCGTGCACCGGGTGGTGTGCGCGATCGACTGCGGCATCGCCGTCAACCCGAACATCATCCGGCAGCAGATGGAGTCGGCGGTGCTGTTTGGCTTGTCGGCCGCGCTGTCCGGGGAGATCACCATCAAGGATGGCCGCGTCGAGCAGACCAATTTTCACGATTACCGTGTGCTGAGGATGGCGCAGGCGCCGCAGGTGGAGACGATCATCATCGCCAGCGCCGAGCCGCCGGAAGGCGTGGGCGAGCCGGGCACGCCGCCGATCGCGCCGGCGGTGGCGAATGCGCTGTTCGTGCTGACCGGGCAGCGGCTGCGCAGCCTGCCGTTGCGGCTGGCGTAATCTTTACGAAGCCAGCAGCAGGGCGCGCAGGTTGCACTCGCGCTGCCAGCGGCGCCGTTCCTCGGAGCTGGCCGACAGGCGTTCGAGTTCCTCGCCGGTGTGCGCCACTTGCGCCGCCAGCAGCCGTTCGGCCAGCGAGGCATCCGGCAGCACGGTGCCGAAGAACGCGACGGTATCTCCGCGCTGAACTAGCAGGGTAGGGAAGTTCTCGACATCGAGCTCGCCGACGACGTCGGCCTGGTCTTCGATGTCGACCCAGACGAAGTGCTTGTCCGGGTGGCGCGCGGCCAATTGTTCGAACGTGGCGCGGTAAGTGGTGCACGTGCCGCACCAGCCGGCGCACAGGCAGGCCACCGTCCAGCGGTCGCCGGCGAGCGCCGCGGCGATGGCGGTGCGGTTGTCGTTGTCGAGAGTGAGGCTAAGCATGAGTGGCATTCTACATCGGCCGCGAATTGTTCATCGATCCAGCGCAGCTGACATCGAGCGCGCCTTCGTTGCCAAGCATCGAGACTTGCTCGATCAGCGCGCGCATCTTTGGCTGGTGTTGGGCGCGCATGGGGAAGTAGAGGAACAGGCCCGACGTCTCCGGGACGAACTGGGTCAACACCCGTACCAAGGCTCCGCTGCGCACTTGTGCTTCGGTTTCGAGGTCTGGAAGGTAAGCCAGTCCCAGGCCCTGGCGGGCCCACTCGGCGAGCATTTGCGTATCGTTGGCGGTGAGGAGCGCGTCCGTGTCGAGCAGCAGCTCGCCGTCGGGGCCGACCAGCCGCCACGGCGGCAGGCGGGTTGAGGTGGAGAAGCGGTAGCGCAGCGTTTAATGGCGCAGCAAGTCGGCTGGCCGCTCCGGCATGCCCCATTGCTCGAAGTAGCCGGGCGCCGACACGATCGACCATGACAGTGGCCGGCTGAGGCGGATCGCCACCATATCCAGTGCGATCGACTGTCCCAGCCGGATGCCGGCGTCGTACCCTTGCTCAATCACGTCGACCAGGCCATCGTCGAGCGACAGGTCGATGGTGATGTCGGGATAGGCTGCCCGCATGCGCGGCACCAGAGAGCGGGCCAACAGAAAGCCGAAGCTGCGCGGCGCCGTGAGCCGCAGATGACCGGCCGGCCAGCTCTGGAAGCGCGCGAGCTCGCTGAACGCATCGTCGATCTGGCCAACTGCCGGCTTGAGGGCAGCCAGCAGGCTGTTGCCGGCATCTGTCATCGATACGCTGCGGGTCGTTCGGACAAATAGCGCGACCCCGTGCTTTTTCTCCAGCGCGCGCACCCCCTTGCTGACCGCGGTCGGGGTGATGTCCAGCCGCCTGGCGGCCTGCGTAAAGCTACGCTCATTGGCCACTGCCAGGAAAAGTCGAATCAGATCGAGCGAACTCATATCAGCTTACTTTAAACCGTTGGTTCATAAAGCATGTCCACTGGGGTAGTTTTTCTTCATGATGTGCGACTCTACACTACCTTCTCACATCGAGGAGGTTGACATGAACGAACTACCCCAAGCCATTGCAGGCTACGTCGAGGCGGCGAACGCCCGTGCGCCAGAACGCCTTGCCGCTTGCTTCAACGCTGACGGCACGCTCTTCGACGAAGGAAACGTGCGGCGCGGCCGTGCCGAAATCGAAGCGTGGGCCCGGCACACCGGCGATCTCTATCAGTCCACGATCGAGCCTTCCGGCCTGGAAGAAGCCGACGGCAGGCAGAAGTTGAAAGCCACTGTTAGCGGACAATTCCCCGGCAGTCCGATTACGCTGCACTTCCACTTTCTGCTCGAGTCGGGGCGCATCCAATCGCTGGAGATCAAGCCATGAACGCTTATCCATTCAAGGGCAAGCACGCGCTCGTGACCGGGGGCACCAAGGGCATGGGCGAGGCGATTGTCCGAAGTCTGGTGCGCTCGGGCGCGACCGTGATCACGACGGCGCGCAGCCTGCCGATGGAGCCACTTGCGGGAGTGCGCTATGTCGAAGCGGACGTGGCGAGTGCGGACGGTACGGAACGCGTCGCCGACGTCGTGAAACGCGAATTCGGCCATGTCGATTTCCTGGTCAACAATGTAGGCGGTTCGTCGGCGCCCGGCGGTGGAGCCCTGGCGCTGACCGATGCCATGTGGGATGCGGCGATTCAGGTCAACCTGATGTCGGCCGTGCGGCTCGACCGCGCATTGCTGCCGGCCATGGTCGAAAGAGGCGCCGGCGCAATCGTCCACATCACGTCGATCCAGCGGCGCCTGCCCTTGTTCGAATCGACCGTCGCTTATGCCGCTGCCAAGGCCGCGCTTGCCAATTACAGCAAATCGCTGGCCAATGAGTTCGGCCCGCGCGGCGTCCGCGTCAACAGCGTCGCACCGGGCTTCATCGAAACCACTGCCGCGCAGGCGCTCGTCAAGCGGATGGCGGAGCATCGGCAAAGCAGCGAAGACGACGCCAGGCAAGTACTGATGGCGTCCCTGGGCGGCATCCCGATCGGCCGTCCGGGGACGCCCGAGGAGGTCGCCGAGCTGGTGGCCTTTCTCCTGTCGCCGCTGGCCGCATCGATCCACGGCGCCGAGTTCGTGATTGATGGCGAGACCATCCCGACTGTCTAGCCCAATGATCTCAAACCGGGTATTTCCGATGCTTCGATTCTGCCTCGCATCAACCCGCGATGGTAGTGCGGACGGCAAGACCGGGCCGGTTCGATCGAGCTCACCCGGAGTAGACGTATTCTTGTTCAAGGCATCGGCGTTTCCTGGAAAACAGGGTCAGACCCCATTGTTATTCGTCGAAAGGCAGCGGAGTCCGAAGAACGAACGGGTCTGACCCCATTTTCTACCGGTACTGACCCGTGGCCAAGTTAGGGCATACTGGCTAGCGAGGCGGTTATGATCGCAACTTGCACGTCGAGCGGAGATTAATATGGGGCATGGCTATTTACAGGCAATTGTCGCGTTACCGGTCAGTTTGCGACAACGCCGTCTATCGAAACAGAGGCCTCCAATGGAAGCAATCGAATTCGTGCGACGGATAGTCGCGGCGGGAGGAGATGAGGAGGCAGCTTGGCTAGTTCATGCTGAACTGGCAGGCTGGATCAATGTTGCCGGTTTTTCGCCATATCCGGAAGATAAACTGGACTGGGTTTATGGCATTGCAGAAGAGGAGCTAGACGAGGACTTGATCCTTGAAATGCTGCGTAAGCTGAAGATTAAACTTCCAACAAGTGAAGCCCTTTTGGCGCTTGGCCCAATCAACACTCCGATTGAAATTGCACACCTAGTGCGGCGCGCGCGTACGGATATGTGTCCGACAAAAGGATGACAATGAAAATTCGACAATACACTCAGATCATTCAGGGTGCCATTAGTAGGCATGGGTATCACCCTTTGCGGATTTCTAGTTAATATGGCTGGTTGGTATCTGTTTGATTCTACTATCGTTGCGTTGTCTGGCTTCATTTTGGGAGTCTTGGGAATCACACTGGGATTTGTCGGGATAGCTATTGGGCAATATGCGGTTTTTCGGGACATATTTCACCAGAACAAACACGACTAAGGTTTGTCTTAATCCGCCCCTTGCCTGGGCAAAACGGACTTCCGCGCAGACGGAAATCCGTACCACGTCTGATCACGGGTGGTAGGGGCGTCTCCTGCGCGGGAAGTCGGGTTCGCCAATGGGGGCACGACGACGACTCCCCAGTTCGCGGCGATACGGCCAGCGCTGACATTCGGGCAACGGCGGGACTGATGCAACCGGACCACGCCGGGTTAAAATGTAGGTATGCCTAAAATTCTCGCCATTGAAACCTCGTCCGAACTGGCATCCTGTGCGCTGCTGAGCGGCGATACGCTGCTGGCACGCTCCTCGTCTGGCGTGCGCACCCACTCGCAATCGATCCTGCCGATGGTGCAGGAACTGCTGGCCGAAGCCGGCATCGCCCTGCGCGACTGCGACGCCATCGCCTTCGGCTCCGGCCCCGGTTCGTTCACCGGCGTGCGCACCGCTTGCGGCATCGCCCAGGGCCTGGCCTACGGCGCCGGCCTGCCGGTGGTGCCGATCGTGACGCTGCCGGCCATGGCGCAGGCCTGCCGCGAACAGACCGGCGCCAACGAAGTGCTGGCGGTGCTCGACGCGCGCATGGGCGAAGTCTACTGGGCCCAGTACCGCTACGCCGATGGCTGGCACACAGTGTCGGAACCGGCGCTGTGCGCGCCAGGCGACGTGGCGCCGGTCGCCACTGCCGCGCCGCTGGCCGCCTGCGGCAACGGCTTTTCGGCCTACCCCGAAGCGTTTGCCGGTCGCGATTTCGCCGCCGCCGCATTGACCGACGTGATGCCGCACGCCAGCCAGGTGGCGCAACTGGCGCGCGTCGAACTGGCCGCGGGACGCACGGTCTCGCCGGCCGAGGCGCAGCCGCTTTACCTGCGCAACAAGATCGCCTTCACCAGCGCCGAGCGCGTGGTGATCAACGCCGCCAAGGCCGCCGCATGACGGCAGCGCAGCACATCGCCGCATTCGACCGCTTCGACTACGCGCCGATGACGGCGGCCGACCTGGACGAGGTGTACGCGCTCGAACTGACCGTTTATCCGCATCCGTGGAGCCGCGGTAATTTCGCCGATTCGCTCAACGCCGGCTACAACGCGTGGGTGCTGCGCGATCACGGCGAACTGGCCGGCTACTTCCTGCTGATGGCTGCCGTCGACGAGGCCCATCTGCTGAACGTGTCGGTCGCGGCCAATCGCCAGGGCCAGGGACTCGGCCTGTATTTGCTCGACAAGGTGGCCGCCTGCGCGCGCGGCCTCGGCGCCGGATCGGTGCTGCTGGAAGTGCGTCCATCGAACCTGCGCGCGCTGAAGATCTACCTGCGCTACGGCTTCGTCGAAATCGGGCGGCGCAAGGCATACTACCCGGCCCACAACGGACAACGCGAGGACGCCATCGTGATGAGGTTTGAACTATGAGCGGCATTTCCAACCGCAGCGCGGCCTTCCTGGCCGAGATGGGCATCACGCCGCTGTGGAGCGCGCGTGGCAGCGAGCCCGCACCCGAGGCTGTGATGGAGGCCCCCGCCGTAGTGGCCGCACCAGCGCCGGTACCCGCGCCGGCCGCGTACTCGCAGCCGATGCCGTCGCCGGCGCCGGCGCCAGGCAGCAAGATCGATTCGGCCTGGGGCGAATCGCCGCCGCCGCCACCGCCCACCGAAGAAGAAATCGCCCGCATGGACTGGCGCGCGCTGAACGCGGCGATCGGCGCGTGTGCGCGCTGCGGCTGCAAGGACGGCCGCAAGGCGGTGCTCGGCAACGGCGCCCGCGCGGCGGTGTGGATGGTCGCCGCCGGCGCCACTACTGCGGCCGACGAACAGGAACGCCAGCCGCTGGCGGGCGACCCCGGCAAGCTGCTGGCGAACATGCTGGCGGCGGTACAGCTCTCGCGCGACGAGAACGTGTATGTCACCAACCTGGTCAAGTGCCGTCCGGCGACGGCCACCGGCGGCGACCGAGCGCCTACTGCCGACGAGACGCTTGCGTGCCGGCCGTTCCTCGAGCGCGAGCTGGCGCTGTGCGGCGCCGGCACCGTGCTGACGATGGGCCAGATCGCCGCCAACGCCTTGCTCGGCAAGCCGCTGCAGGAGCCGCTGGCCGGCGCCCGCGGCAGCGTGCACCAGCTGAACGGCGTGCCGCTCGTCGCGACCTTGCACCCCGGCGAACTGCTGCGCCGCGGCGCCGACAAGGCGCTGGCGTGGGCCGACCTCTGCCTGGCGAAGTCCGCCAATGTCCGCACCGACTGACAACTACCAGGCGCAGTTCGCGCGCCGCTGGGGCCACCTGGCGCGACCGCACGTGCGCGCACTGGCCTGGCTGCTCGACGCACCAGGCTTGCTCGATCCTGACGACCCGCACTGGGAAGGAAAAATCGCCGCGCCGCAGTCAGTTATCGCCGGCGTGGGCGACTGGCTGGCGCAGCTGGACCGCGACCCCGCCGCGCTGGACGCGGCGCTTGGCGAAAAAGTCTACACGCGCCTCGGCCTGTACGCCGAAAAACTGATGGCGTTCTACTACCAGCAGCACGGCCAGCTGGTCGCCCACGGCCTGCAGGTGCGCGCTGCCCGCAACGACACGGTCGGCGAATTCGACTTCCTGCTCGACGCCGGTCCGGATGGCGTCGAACATATCGAATTCGCCACCAAGTTCTACCTGCTGGAAGGGGCGGCCGCGTCGCGCTTCGATACCTTTGTCGGTCCCAACCTGGCCGACAGCCTGGGCAAGAAGATGCGCAAGATCGTCGACAAGCAGCTGGTGCTGGCGTCCCATCCGGCGGCGCAGGCGCTGCTGCCGCGACCCGTGCTGCGCGCACGCGCGCTGGTCAAGGGGTGGCTGTTCTACCCGGCCGGCAGTGCCGCGCCGATGGACGGCATCGCGCAGCTGCACTGCCGCGGGTTCTGGTGTGCGCTGGCCGATGTCGGCGCGCTCGAGGAACAAGCGTGGGTGGTGCTGCCGCGCTTGCAGTGGCTGGCGCCATATCGAACCGAAGCCGGCGCCGACGCATTGACCTCGCACGCCTTGCAGGCCGCATTGGCGCTTGAATTCGAAACGGCAAAGGCGCCGGTGCTGGTGGCGGCGCTGCGCGAACAGGATGGGGCGATGGTGGAAACGGCGCGCGGCTTCGTGGTGCCGGACGACTGGCGCGCGCGTGCAGCGCAGCGCCAGGCTGGAAGCGCTTAACGCGCCTAGTGTTTGTGCTCGCCGATCAGCGCGAGCGAATCGTGGACGGCCTGGTTGGCGGCGTGCCGGCGCTTGATGGCCCACATGGTGCCTGCGACCGACAAACCAAACAGCACGATGATGACGTTCAGGTCGAGGTTCATCGAGATCATGATCGCGTACATCGCCAGCATCGTCAGGATCGACAGGTTCTCGTTGAAGTTCTGCACCGCGATCGAGTGGCCGGCGCTCATCAGGACGTGGCCGCGGTGCTGCAGCAGCGCGTTCATCGGCACGACGAAAAAGCCTGAAAGGATGCCGATCAGGATCAACAGCGGGTAGGCCAGGTTCACCGACGTCACCAGCGGCATGATCATGACGATGACGCCCATGGCGATACCGAGCGGGATCACGGTCAGCGATTTTTTCAGCGGGATGATGCGCGCCGACGCCGCCGCGCCGAGCGCGATGCCGACGGCGACGACGCCAACTAAAGTGGTGGCTTTTTCATACGGCAGGTTGAGCGACTTTTCGGCCCATTTCAGCACGATCAGCTGCAAGGTCGCGCCGGCGCCCCAGAACAGCGTCGTCACGGCCAGCGAAATCTGGCCCAGCTTGTCCTTCCACAGCGTCGCCGAGCATTCGGCAAAGTCGGCGATCAGCTTGATCGGGTTGCGCTCCGGCGGCGCGTACTTGGCGCCGGTGTCGGGGATGTACAGGTTGAACACGGTCGCCAGCAGGTACAGACCCATCACCACGCACAGCGCCGCCTCGGTCGGCGTGTCGATGCCGGTGTCGATCAGCGGCACGTCGAAGCCGAGCAGGAAAGTCGACGAGCGCGCGGCCACCAGCGAGCCGCCCATTACGGTGCCGAGGATGATCGAGGTCACCGTCAGGCCTTCGATCCAGCCGTTGGCGGCGACCAGTTTTTCAGGCGGCAGCAGCTCGGTGAGGATGCCGTACTTGGCCGGCGAATACACGGCCGCGCCGAAGCCAACCACGGCGTAGGCCAGCAGCGGGTGGACGAGGAAAAAAATGAGAATGCAGCCGAAGATCTTGATCAGGTTGGCGATGAACATCACCTTGCCTTTCGGCAGTGCATCGGCGAAGGCGCCGACGAACGCGGCCAGCAACACGTAGAACAGCACGAACGACAATTTCAGCAGCGGCGTCAGCGACGGCGGTGCATTCATCGCAGTTAGCAGGCTGATCGCCACAAAGAACAGGGCGTTGTCTGCCAGCGACGAAAAAAACTGCGCCGCCATAATGGTGTAAAAACCACGATTCATTCGAGTAGTTCTAAAGTCTGGTCTGGGTTGCTTTATACCATGAATGATCCGGAAGCCAAAGAAATCAGCAGTGCAGGCGGGGCTTCGTCCGGTAAAATACCTGCTTCATATCTTCTTCCCAATTTCCCCTATGCCAAGGCCGCTGAGCGCAACCATTCACCTCGATTCCATGCGGCACAATCTGGCGCGTGCGCGCGGCTGCGCGCCGGACGCGAAGGTGTGGGCGGTGGTCAAGGCGAACGCGTACGGCCACGGGCTCGAGCGTGGCCTGCGCGGCTTTGCCGACGCCGACGGCCTGGCGCTGATCGAAACCGAAAACGCGGTGCGCCTGCGCGAACTGGGCTGGACCAAGCCGATCATGCTGCTCGAAGGTTTTTTCGAGGCGGCCGACATTCCGCTGCTGCCGGAATATAACTTCAACAGCGCCATCCACTGCATCGAGCAGATCAAGATGCTCGAGTACACCCGGCTGACGAGTCCGATCGACGTGCACCTGAAAATGAACACCGGCATGAACCGGCTCGGCTTCATGCCGACCGAGTATGCCGCCGCGCACGCCCGGTTGCGGGCGATTCCCGGCATCCGCAACATCACCTTGATGACCCACTTTGCCAACGCCGACGAGCTCGAGCACCCGCTGCTGACGGTGCGCGAGCAGGTGCGCCGCTTTCAGATCGGCGCCGAGGGTCTGGCCGGCGAGCGCAGCCTGTCCAATTCGGGCGGCGTACTGCAGCAGGCCGAGCTGGCCGCCGAACTGTCGAACGACTGGGTGCGTCCCGGCGTGATGCTGTACGGCGGCACCCCCGGCGTGCGCACTGCCGACGATTACAAGCTGCGCCCGACGATGACGCTGGCCTCGGCCGTGATCGGCATCCAGCAGTTAGTGGCCGGCGACACGGTCGGCTACGGCAGCCGCTTCCAGGCGGCCGGCCCGACCACGGTCGGCGTGGTCGCCTGCGGTTACGCCGACGGCTATCCGCGCCACGCCCCGCACGGCACGCCGGTGCTGGTCGACGGCGTGCGCACCAGCCTGATCGGGCGCGTATCGATGGACATGATGACGGTCGACTTGGCGCCGATCCCGAATGCGCGCGTCGGCAGCACGGTGGTGCTGTGGGGCGACGGGCTGCCGATCGACGAAGTGGCGACGGCGGCCGGCACGATCGGCTATGAACTGATGTGCGCGCTGGCGCCGCGGGTGCGCGTGCACGAAGGCCCGATGGGCCAGCCGGCGTAAGCGATAACAGAACTACTTACCTTAACCCGACGCTGTCGGACGGATCATGGCCAAAGCAAAAACGAACTACACCTGCAGCGAATGCGGCGGCATCAGCAACAAATGGACCGGCCAGTGCCCGGCCTGCCATGCGTGGAACACGCTGGTCGAGACGGTGGTCGAAACACCGGGCGTGAACCGCCTGTCGAACCCGGTCCACCGCAGCTTGGCGCAGACCGCGCCGGTGCTGTCGCTGGCCGACATCGAGGCGGTCGACGTGCCGCGCTTCGGCACCGGCATCGAGGAATTCGACCGCGTGCTCGGCGGCGGCCTGGTGGCCGGCGGCGTGGTGCTGATCGGCGGCGACCCCGGCATCGGCAAGTCGACCTTGCTGCTGCAGGCGCTGGCGAACATCTCGCAATCGAAGAGCACGCTGTACGTCAGCGGCGAGGAGTCCGGCGCCCAGATCGCGCTGCGCGCGCGCCGCCTCGGCGTCGAGGCCACGTCGCTCAAGCTGCAGGCCGAAATCCAGCTCGAGAAAATTCTCGGCACGCTGGCCGACCTGAAGCCCGACGTGGCGGTCATCGACTCGATCCAGACGGTGTATTCCGACGCCCTCAGCTCGGCCCCCGGCTCGGTGGCGCAGGTGCGCGAATGCGCCGCCCAGCTGACCCGGGTCGCCAAGCAGACCGGCGTGACCATCATCCTGGTCGGCCACGTAACGAAAGAGGGCGCGCTGGCCGGCCCGCGCGTGCTCGAACACATCGTCGACACGGTGCTGTATTTCGAGGGCGACACCCAGTCGAGCTTTCGCCTGGTGCGCGCCATCAAGAACCGCTTCGGCGCCATCAACGAGCTCGGCGTTTTCGCCATGAGCGAGAAGGGGCTGAAGGGCGTGTCGAACCCGTCGGCGCTGTTCTTGTCGAGCCACGACAGCGCGGTGCCGGGCTCGGTGGTGATGGTGACGCAGGAAGGCACGCGCCCGCTGCTGGTGGAGATCCAGGCGCTGGTCGACACCAGCCACCTGCCGAATGCGCGCCGGCTGTCGGTCGGCCTCGAGCAGAACCGGCTGGCGATGCTGCTGGCGGTGCTGCACCGCCACGCCGGCATCGCCGCCTTCGACCAGGACGTGTTCATCAACGCGGTGGGGGGCGTCAAGATTACCGAGCCGGCGGCCGACCTGGCGGTGCTGCTGGCGATTAACTCGTCGATGCGCAACAAGGCCTTGCCGCGCGGACTGGTGGTGTTTGGCGAAGTCGGCCTGGCCGGCGAAATTCGCCCGGCGCCGCGCGGCCAGGAGCGCCTGCGCGAAGCGGCCAAGCTCGGTTTCTCGATCGCCATGATCCCGAAATCGAATGCGCCGAAGCAGAAGATCGAAGGCATGACGATCGTCGCCGTCGAACGTATCGACGAAGCGTTCAACAAGCTGCGCGAGCTTGACTGATGCCTAAGGGAAACCATGTTGCAGATATAATGTTGTCTAATATTGGCAGCTTATGGATTCCTCGTGTTTAACGAACAACGTACGTCGCCGCGCAAGGTATTGAAGGCCCGCGCGCTGGTCACTTTCGACGGCGCCGCGCCGCTCGCTGCGCGCACGGTCGATGTCGGCGGCAACGGCCTGTGCCTGACGTATCCACAGCCGATGCCAGTCGGCGAGTGCGCGCTCAGCTTCGAGGTGTCGCTGGAAGGCAAGCTGCACACGATCCGGACGCGCTCGAAGGCGCTGTACTGCATCTTCAGCAATGGCGAATACAAGATCGGCTTTCAGTTCCTCAGCCTCGACCTGGCGGCGATGACCTTGCTGGCAAAGTACATGCGCTGAGCAGCGCCGGCTGACGGGCCACCGCCCGATACGTCATCCTCGCGTGATCGTCACGCCTCGATCAAAAAACGGCGCCTTGGGCGCCGATTGTTGAGTTTGCTACTCGTGATACCGGTCCTGCAAGCGTTTGGACCCGCCGCGCACTTCAGACACTATCTCAAACAGGACCAGTCCGGCCATGCCGCCCAGCATGGCCATAATGAGGAAATCTAACATAAATTCCCGGCTCCTTTCCCTTGTGACGCCTCTTGAAATCTAGCAGGCATGCGTGTATTTACAAGGATCGGGCGGGCCTTTATTTTACAATCATGTCGGGCGACATCACCGCCTTCAGGTACAGGCTGTCCGGGTCTTTCGGGTCGCGCTGCGCGATCCACCACAGCGCGCCTTTCTTGATCTCCCACGGCTGCGGGCGGCCGGCGACGATCAGCGCGGCCGCCTGGCCCAGGGTCGGCTGGTGCCCCACGATCAACACCGGTTCCTTGCCATTGGGCCAGTTCGCCGCGCGCAGCACGTCGTGCGGGCCGGCGCCGGGCGCCAGTTCCGCCGCCATCTTGAACTTGCGCCCCAGCGGCGCCACCGTCTGCAAGGTGCGCAGGGCAGGGCTGACCAGGATCTTGCAGGCGTCCGGCAACTGCGCATCGAGCCAGTCGGCCATGCGCCGCGCCTGCTTCTGGCCCTTCGCCGTCAACACGCGCTCCATGTCCGGGTCGCCTTCTTCCGCTTCCGCATGCCGCCACAAGATCAGATCCATGCCGTTCTCCTATGCGTTACTGCCGTCTTTCAATCCAAGTAAATCCATCAGGTGACGCTGCGCCGAAAATTCGAGCTGCTTGCCGCGCGCCTTGCGCCGGTGATAGTGGCCGTTGGCGTCGAGCTCCCACGCGTTCGAGTTGTCTTTCAGGTAGGGGTTCAACCCTTCGGCGATGACGCGCCGCTTGAGCGCCTTGTCGAGCACCGGGAACGCCACCTCGACGCGGCGAAACAGGTTGCGCGTCATCCAGTCGGCGCTGGCCAGGTACACATCGTGCGCCAGGTCGTTGCGGAAATAGTAGATGCGGCTGTGCTCGAGAAAACGCCCGATCACCGAGCGTACCTTGATATTCTCCGACAGCCCCGGCACGCCCGGGCGCAGGATGCACGCGCCGCGCACGATCAGGTCGATCTTGACGCCGTCGGCCGAGGCCGCATACAGCGCGCGGACCACCGATTCGTCCACCAGCGCGTTGATCTTGACGATGATGCGCCCCGGCCGCCCCGACTTGGCCAGCCGCGCCTCGTTGCGGATCGCCTTGATGATCTCGGCCTGCAGCGCGAACGGCGCCAGCCACAGGTGGTTCAGCTTGTGCGGCTTGGTCAGGCTGGTCAGGTGGATGAACACCTCGTTGACGTCCTCGCCCATCTTCGGATTGGCCGTCAAGAGGCCAAAGTCGGTGTATAGCCTGGTGGTGGTCAGGTGATAGTTGCCGGTGCCGAGGTGGGCGTAGTATTGCAGGCCGTCGGGCTCGCGCCGGATCACCAGCGCCGCCTTGGCGTGCGTTTTCAGGCCGACCACGCCGTACACGACCTGGGCGCCGGCCTGCTCGAGCTTGTCGGCCCAGTTGATGTTGGCCTCCTCGTCGAAGCGCGCCATCAGCTCGACGATGACGGTCACTTCCTTGCCCGAGCGGGCCGCCGTCATCAACGCTTCCATCAGCTCAGAATTCATGCCGGTGCGATAGATCGTCTGCTTGATCGCCACCACGTGCGGGTCGCTGGCGGCCACGCAGATGAAATCGATCACCGTCTGGAACGACTGGAACGGGTGGTGCAGCAGAATGTCGTGCTTGCGGATCTGCTCGAAAATGCTGAGGTTGGCCGTCTTGGCCGGCATGCCGGCGATGAAAGGATCGAAGCGCAGGGCCGGCTGGCGCACTTCGTCGATCAGCTCGGCCAGGCGCACCAGGTTGACCGGGCCGTCGACCGCGTACAGTCGGCTCGGGTCGAGGCAGAACTGGGCCAGCAGAAAATCGGACAGCTCGGGCGGGCAGTTCTTCGCCACTTCCAGCCGCACCGAAGTGCCGAACTGGCGGCCTTGCAACTCGCCCTTGAGCGCGTGCCGCAGGTTTTTCACTTCGTCCTCGTCGACCCACAGGTCGCTGTCGCGGGTGACGCGGAACTGCGAGTAGGCGATCACGTCGCGTCCGGTAAACATGTCCTCGATGTGCGAGTGGATCACCGACGACAGCAGGCAGAAGGACGCGCCGCCGCCTTTGGCCAGGTGGTCGGGCAGGCGGATCACGCGCGGCAGTACGCGCGGCGCCTTGACGATGGCGATCGCGGTGCCGCGGCCGAACGCGTCCTTGCCGGACAGCGAGACGATGAAGTTGAGGCTCTTGTTGACCACCTGCGGGAACGGATGGGCCGGGTCGAGCCCGATCGGCGTCAGCAGCGGGCGCACTTCCTGCTCGAAATACTGCTTGACCCAGGCGCGCTGCGCTTCGTTGCGGTCGGTGTGACGCACCAGGTGCACGCCCTTGGCGCGCAGCTGCGGCAGCACTTCGGTGTTGAGGATGTCGTACTGGTGCTTGACGAGCGCGTGGCACTCGCGGCTGATGCGCCCGAGCGTGGCCTCGAGCGCCGGATCGTTGTGCAGCGCGCCTTGCGCCAGCAGGCTGGCGACGCGCACTTCGAAAAATTCGTCCAGATTGTTGCTCACGATGCACAGGTAACGCAGCCGCTCGAGCAGCGGCAGGCGCTTGTCCTCGGCCTGCGCCAGCACACGGCGGTTGAACTGGAGCTGCGACTCCTCGCGGTCCAGGAACACGGCGGCTTTCGGCGATTCTGCGTGCAGCGCGTTTTTTGTTGTCATCTTGGCTAGGGAGATCTCGATTATTACAGTTACTTTATCCTAATAAGGAATTGTGACAGTGGCATGACCGGACAGCGCAATCGTGCGCCATCAAACCCAGTTACGCCAGAGTATCACGCAGAAGAAACTCGAAATATTTCACGCTGGCGGCCCGTGTCATAAACGTGTCACAATTCCCGGATAGACTGCGCAGCAATCACCGCCACACCTCTTAAAGGAATTGACATGCGTATCAAACAGCTGCTCGCCTCGATGATCATCGGCACTTCCGCAATTCTGACCTCCAGCGCGACGCTGGCGGCCGACATGACCGGCGCAGGCGCAACCTTTCCCTATCCGATCTACGCCAAATGGGCGGAGATGTACAAGAAGAGCACCGGCAACGGCCTGAACTACCAGTCGGTCGGCTCCGGCGCCGGCATCAAGCAGATCAAGGCCAAGACGGTCGACTTTGGCGCCTCCGACATGCCGCTCAAGGCAGAAGAGCTGGCCGCCGAAGGCCTGGTCCAGTTCCCGGCCGTCATGGGCGGCGTGGTGATGGTGGTGAACCTGCCGGGCGTGACGCCTGGCCAGATGAAGCTGACCG
>NZ_PDOC01000019.1 GCF_002760655.1 Massilia eurypsychrophila
ACGGGGCTCGTCAACAGGAGACCAAGGTGAAGCCGATGGTTTCCACGACAGTGAAGAACTCGATCGACCGGGTTGAACACAGATGAACGCAGGCATGGCGCGCCGGGTTCGGTGCCATGACGTCAACCGTTCCAACCGCCCGGTGCGGACCCGCATGCCGGGTGGTGTGGCAGGGGAGCGGCCTTCGGGCCGTCCCCTATGCCGATTTAAACAACTGTAGTGGCGGTGAAAACGCGGCAGCCGGCCAGCGCGCCCTTTATCGTCAGACGGCCGGCGGGCCCTTCAGCGTCAGGCGCGCTTCGAGGCCGCCGCCGTCGCGGTTGTGCAGCGACAAGTCGCCGTCCATCGCCAGCGTCAGCTGCCGTGCGATCGCCAGCCCGAGCCGTCCGAGGGCGAGGAGGTCATCACGTATCGCAGCGGGTCGACGGTGCTGAATGTCTACCGCTGGGATTTTACGGGGGGTGTGTTCCTGTGGCCGCTCGCCAGAATGGGATCCCCGCGTTCGCGAGGATGACGTGCGGGAAGTGGTCATTTTGCGGTTTCTGTTCACGCCCGCCGCGCGGTCAACCTATCGGCAGTACGTATTGACAGCGTAGCAAGCGCTCCGCAAACTGACATCGCGGTACGATTTGGGTACACAATTTTGAGAGGACGACCATGAAACTACCTGTGTGTGCAGTCGCGCTGGCGCTGGCCTGCGCGGTCGGATCGGCGGCGGCAGCCGAGATTCGCGTTCCGATGAAACTCCTGACCGACGCCGGCGAGGGCGCCGCCGCCGGCACCGTCACGATCAGCGAAAGCCGCTACGGCCTGGTGTTCACGCCATCGCTCACCGGCTTGCCGGCAGGCCTGCATGGTTTCCACGTGCACGAAAACGGCAGTTGCGCGGCCGGCGCCAAGGAGGGCAAGCCGGTCGCCGGCCTTGCCGCAGGCGGCCACTACGATCCCGCAGGCAGCAAAAAGCATGGCTTGCCGTGGGGCGACGGCCATCTCGGCGACTTGCCGGCACTGGCAGTCGACGCATCCGGCAACGCCAGCAACCCGGTGCTCGCGCCGCGCCTGAAACTGGCCGACCTCAAGGGCCGCTCCTTGATGGTCCATGTGGGCGGCGACAACCACGCCGACCATCCGGCCGCGCTTGGCGGAGGCGGTGCGCGCCTGGTCTGCGGTCCGATCTCTTGAATTGAAAACGGCACCGGGTAAAATCCCCGGTGCCGTCTGGTTTTCAATCGTTCAGCTGGCGGCGCTTATTCTGCGCGCTGCGATTTCGCTTTCCTGCGCAGCCCGAATCCGAGGCCGGCCAGCCCGATCGCCAGCAATGCCAATGAGCCTGGTTCCGGTACCTGCGTTGCGCCGTCGTCGGCGAAAGTGCGGAATACCAGATCGAAACCGGCGTACGCTGTCGTCGAACCGATGTAGACGGCGTTACCGTCGGCGTATTGATTCCGGCTATAGGATGCGACGATGGCATTGGTCGATTGCATGATCAGGAAATATTGGGTGCCACTCGTGAGCGCCACCGGATTCCAGAATACGTCGATCCATCCCGAGTTCTGCGTGACTCCGGACACCGTGCCAGAGGCGAGCAGGCCAGATGGGGTCGTACCATAGCTGCTATAAACCGATATTGTCACTGTGCCGGCGGAGCCGTCGCCATAGCCTGGATCAACATAGAAACTGCCGCCGCTGATATTTGAGGCGTCCTGTCGAAACGATTGACCGCAACTGAAGCTATCGTTGGTAAAGCAAAACCCGGCAGCGCGGGGCTCATTGCTCTGGTCGACGACGGGCGCCGCCGACACTGGCGCGTGAAGGGCTACTGCGGTGAGCAACGATACCGACAGTTCAGAAATGATTTCATTAGTTTTCCCCAGGATAGTTATTATTAGCTACTCCTGTCACATGAGCACATTCCGTGCCTACCGGAAATTATCGTTTCGAATCAATGTGTTAAGGCTTCACGGAAACAAAAGTTTCCAGGATGTGTAAGTAATTCCGACGTGGAAATAATGAGGGCATGCGGGAAACTGAGCGTGGCGCCGCGCTGTCTGGCGGCGCCACGGGTATTGCTGGTATTACTGCGCGCCGGCGCGGATCTTGCCGAAGGCGTCGCCCGCCTTCCAGGCCGGCATCTTCGCCGCGTTGGCGATCGCGCGGCCAAGGTTCAGCGTGAACTGCGCCTGCTGTACCATGCCCGACAGGTCCCAGCTGGCGTCGTATTCATCCGACACCTGGTGATAGCGCTGGCCGTAGGCCTTCGCTTTGACCTTGCCCGCTTCGGCGTCCTTGGTGTACTCGCTGCCGCCGCCGACCGAGAACGCCGGGATGCCCGATTTGGCGAAGCTGAAATGGTCGCTGCGGAAGTAGCCGCCGGCCAGGTCCGGTGTCGCCGGCGCCACCTTCATGCCCATCGACTTGGCCACCGCTTCGGCCATCGCACCGAGTTCGGTGCGCTCGCTGCCCTTGGTGCCGATGTCGTTGGTGGCGCCGACGAAGTTCAGGCTGTCGAGGTTCAGGTTGGCCGCGGTCTTCGCTGCCGGCCACAAGGGACTGGCGGCGTATGCGGCGCTGCCGAGCAGGCCCTGTTCTTCCGCCGCCACCCACAAAAACATCTGGCTGCGCTTGGCCGGCGCCTTGACCGCTTCCTGCGCCATCGCCAAGAGGCCCGCCGACCCGGAGGCGTTGTCGACGGCGCCGTTGTAGATGGTGTCGCCGGTGCTGCCCTGCTTGCCCAGGTGGTCCCAGTGGGCGGTGTAGATGACGACTTCGTCCTTCAGTTTCGGATCGGTGCCCGGCACCAGGCCGGCGACGTTGAACTGGTCGATCATGCGGATCTCGGCGCGCGTTTCGCCCTTGACTTTGGCGCCCAGCGCGACCGGCTTGAAGTCACGGCTTTCGGCCGCCGCGCGCAGCTTGTCGAGGTCCTGGCCGGACGCGGCGAACACGCCGCGCGCGGTAGATTCGGTCATCCAGCCTTCCATGCCGGCGCCGCTCTTGCCGCCGGCGAGCTGGAAGCGCTCGGCCATCCAGCTGTTCTGCACCACGCTCCAGCCGTACGAGGCCGATGCGTCGGTATGGATCAACAGTACGCCGGCGGCACCGCGGCGCGCCGCTTCTTCGAACTTGTAGGTCCAGCGGCCGTAGTAGGTCAGGCCCTTGCCGCCGAAGCGATCCGGCTCGGCGGCCGTCGGCATCGGGTCGTTCACCATCATCACCAGGATCTTGCCCTTGGCGTCGAGGCCCTTGTAGTCGTCCCAGCCTTGCTCCGGCGCGGTGATGCCGTAGCCGACGAACACCAGCTCGGCGTCCATCGCGTGCGCCGCCTGTGCGTCGCCCGGCCCCCACACCCAGTCTTTGCCGAACGCCAGCGACTGCGCCTTGCCGCCCGCTTCCAGCACGACCTTGCTGTCCTGCGGCGCCGACTTGACGCCGGCGATCTTCACGCTCTGGCGGAAGCTGGCGCCATTGGCCGGCTTCAGGCCGGCGGTCATCGCCGCCGCTTCCAGATAGGCGACTGTCAGGTCGCCGCCGCGCTGGCCCGTGCCGCGCCCTTCGAGCATGTCGGAAGACAGGAACGACAGGTGGGCGCGCAGCGGCGCTTCGCGGACGGTCGGCGTGGCGGCGGCAGCCGCCTTGGCGGCGTGGCTTGGTGCGGCCAGCACCAGGCTGGTGGCCAGTGCGCTTGCAATGGCGGAGGAAAGCTTCATTTGCATGGGTTCCGAATTCGATCAGGTTGAAGTGGGAAGTCTGTTCGCCGCCTTGTAAGCGGCGAGACATTGTACCGTCCCTACCTGAACAGCAGCGTATCGGACAGGATCGTCGTTTCGGTCATCGGCGTCGTAGGCGGCAGCATGCCCGCCGGGCGCGCGCCGGCCGCATTCGGCGGCAGGCCGGGGATCCGTTCATGGATGAAGACGCGCGACAGTTCATCCGAGTTCAGGTCGAAGCGAAAGTGCAGCAGCTGGCCGCCCATGCCGTATAGGGAGACGGTCAAGTCGTTGGTTTTCTCCAGCGTCAGCGGCCGGCCGTTGATGCTGGTGCGCAGCGTGCCGGCGCCTTTCAATGTGACGTCGATGCCCGGCACCTCCGACTTGGCTTGCAGCGTGAATTCGACCGTGCGGCCCTTCGGCAGCACCTCGTCCTTGAGCATCCGGATGTCGGGATACGGTAGCGCGTGGTGCGGCGCCCGCGCCAGCCACATTTTCGGGCTGTTGTGGCCGAACGCGTCGACCTGCACCTGGGGCCGGGCGGCGTTCGGAAAGAACTGCTTGGACCACGCGTCGAGCGGCCCGGCCGGCAGCATCCAGTACGACTTCCAGTTGTACGCGTCCTTCAGGTAGGCCATCCGGTTCGGCTGCGGAATCGGCGCCGATCCGTACGGCGCGATGGTCGCCGCGACGGCAATGCACGCCGCGCACGCCGCCAGCAGGCCGCGCACCACGAAGCGCCGCTGCGCCGTCATGAGCAGTGCCGTCAAGCCAAGCAGCAAGGCCAGCGCCGCCATCGGCAGGTTCATGTTGTCGGGCGACGTAACGGTGAATATCTGAGGCACCAGCGGCGCCACCAGCAACAACGCCGGCACCGCGCCGGCCAGCAGGATCAGCGCCCGCTGATAGCCGCGCAGCCGCCTGGCGAACGGCGAATACAGTGCGCCGTATGCCAGCAGCGTGCCGGCCAGCGGCCAGGCCAGCGCGTAGCTCGCGCCAGGTAGCTTCCAGCTTGCCAGCGGCAGCAGGATGGCGACCAGCAGCAGCGGGCCGAGCGCCGCCGCGGCGTGGCCGACCGCGCGCCGCAGGCCACGCTGGAACACGATGAACATGGCGGTGCCGAGCGCCGCGAAGCCGGCCAGGAACCAATGGTCGCCGGCGCCGGCGCCGTGGGTGCGGAAGTCGTGGCCGGCGTGCAGCGACGGGAACGTACTCCAGATCAGGAACACGGCCAGCGCACCGATAACACTGATGAATACGAAGCCGAGCGCGCCGTTGACGATGTCGCCCAGGCCGGTGTCGTTGCGATAGACCGCTATCGAGCAGACGATGATGAACATCAGGCAGGTCAGGCGCGTCAGTATCCACCCAGCTTGCGCCGGGTAGTGGACTACGCCGAAGCCTGGTAGGTTGAAGTACACCGCGGCGCCGGCGATGGCGGCAGCCGGCGGCGCATCGCCGAAGTGGCGCGCCAGTGCGGTCATGGTCTCGCCCATTGCCCGCACGCTGGCCGGGTCAAGCCGGGCAGGCGTGTCGCGCGAGCCGAGCGCATGGCCGTTGCTGCTTTCGAGGTTGGCAAAGTGCAGGCGCGCGCTGCCCAAGGTGTCGAGTGCGCCCATGTCCGGCGTGCCTGGCATGAACTGGTACACCGCCTGCATCAGCGACGAGCCGCGCGGGTTCGGCGCCGCCTTGGCCCAGCCGCCGATGGCGGCGCGGTTGTCGCCGCTCGAGCCGATCAGCACCGGCGCGCCGGCGCTGCCGCGGCCATCGAAGCGGATCACCACGCCGGCGCGCTTGGCCAGCCGATGCTGGCCGGCGAAGGCGCGCGCGCCCAGGCCGCCGACGTTCTCGCCGTCGGCAAACAGCACCAGCAGGTCGTTGGCGCGCGGCGCGCCGGCCTGCAGCACGCGCAGCGTTTCCAGCATCGCCGCCACCGGTGCTGCCGACGCCGCCGCGCCGACGCTGCGCTCGGCCGTGTCGTAGCTGGTGGCGAGCAGCAGCGCGGGCCGGCGCGCATGGTCCGGCGCGGTACCCGGCACCTGCACCACGATGTTGTTGACCACGCCGAGCGCGACGCGCGCGTTGCGGTAGCGGTCGATCCAGGTCTTTTGCGCAGTTGCGGTCTGCACCTGCGGCTCCAGTCCCATCGCCCGCAGCTGCGCGACGATGTACTGGCGCGCTTCGGCATTGGCGGCGCTGGCGATCGGTCGCGGCATCGCGGCCAGGAAGCGCACATCGGCAAGCGCACGCATCGTCGAAAAGCCGGCCGCCGTTGGCGTCGCCGAAGGAGCAGTCAACGCCGCCGGCCGCAGCACGGCCCAGGCAAGGGCAGTGCATGCTAGCAGCGTCGCGGCGATGCCCGCGGTGACCTGTGTGCGCGGCAGGCTCGGAGTAATCAGCATGATGGTGTTTCCCGTCTTTTGTTCTGGTGTCTGGCGGTGATTGGCTGGCAGCGCGGTCGTGGCGACGGCCGGCTTCCTTCAAAAAAACTCCGCCCGGCTGAGCCGGGGCGGGGGAAGGCTCAACACGTAACTGTTAGTCGAGCGTCCAGACATAGGCGATCTGCGCCCAGCCTTGCTCGGCGACGCCGCCATTGGTGGCCGGCTTGAACTTGCAGGTGCTCAGCGCGGCCACGGCGGCCCTGTCCAGCTCAAGCGAGCCGCTCGAACGTTGTATGCGCGAACCGGCCACGCGGCCATCGGTGCCCACCAGCAGGGCCAGCGTCACCGTGCCCGACTCGTTGTTGCGCACCGCCTTCACCGGGTAATCCGGCCTGGCGCAGCCGTTGGCGTCAGCCAGCACCGCCGTGCGCATCGTTGTGCTGCTGGTCGGATTCGTAGATGACGACGGCATCGTGTCCGCCCGTGGCGGCACCACTTGCGCCGGCGGCGCCACCTCGGCGCTGACGACCGCGGTCACCGTGTCCGGCAGCGGCGCCTGCGTCACCTCGACCTCGGGCGGCGGCGCGATGATCGGCGGCGGCGCCACATAGGGCATCGGCAGCGGCGGCGGCGCCTGCGTCGGTGGTGGCACGGGCAGCTCCGGGGTGAACAGCAGCACCACGTCCGCCGGCAGCGTCGGCATCGAAATCGTCCGCGAGTTCATGCTTTGAATGAGCAGCATCCCGAGGACCACGTGGATTACCGCGACCACCGCGATCTTGCTTGCCTTGCTGCTGTGACCGTTGTTCATGTACGAAAAATGCATGGCGATCTCCTTGTTGTAGTAGCTGGAAGAAATCAACGTTGCAAGCGGAAAGAGCGTTCAGAATCTAAGCTATGGAACAAATATATGCTATAGCATAGCAATTGAACAGCTATTTCGTAGCACTTCTGACGATTTGTTGAATGCGCGCAAGGCCAAGCCGGTCGGCAGGATCACCCCTCGCGCCCCGCCCCGATGTGTGAAATAATCCCAACATCAGGAACATTTTTCCGTTCGCTGGCATTTTTGGGTGCCAGCTGATGGCAAGTCGATAGAGCGGGCGCCGCAAGCGCCGCAGGGAGAGCAAGTGCAAGCTGAGAACAAACCGGTCCGCGTGATGCTGGCCGACGACCATCCGATCGTCATGACCGGCTTTGCGCTGTCGCTGGAAGGCGTCGGCATGGACGTGGTGGGCCAGGCCCGCACGCCCGATGAAGCGGCCGCCATGTATGCCGACCTTCTGCCCGACGTGCTGGTGCTCGACATCCGCTTCGGCACCGAGCTGACCGGGCTCGATGCGGCGCGCTCGCTGCTGGACGCCTACCCGGCGGCCAACATCGTCTTCCTCAGCCAGTTCGACCAGGACAGCCTGATCAAGGAAACCTACCGGCTCGGCGCGCGCGCTTTCGTCACCAAGGATTGCGATCCGGCCGACCTGGCCGCCGCGGTGCGCCAGGCGAACGAGGGCAAGCTGTACTTCCTGCCGCAGATCGCCGAGCGGCTCGCCAACCTGTCGGTGCGCGGCGACGTCTCGCCGCAGTCGCAGCTCGACGTGCGCGGGCTGGAGATATTCAAGCTGATGGCCGAAGGCCTGACCAACGCCGAAATCGCCGAGAAGCTGGAGCTGTCGACCAAGACCATCAGCAATATCAGCCAGTCGATCAAGGAAAAGCTGGGCGTGCACCGCCAGGCCTACATCACCAAGCTGGCCGTCAAGCACGGCCTGATCGAGCCTTAGTGCGAGCCGGCGCGCGGCGGCGGCTGTTGGCGGCGGCGCTGTTCGCGCTGGCCGTGCCGTTCGCCTGCGCCGAGCAGGTGCACGGCTACCGCTTCCATATCGTCACCGGCGACGACAGCGCGCAGACGCGCCGCATTGCCGACGACCTGTACAAGCGCCTGGTGCCGCTGTCGGCGATGTTCCGCACTGAGCTGGCGCAGCGCCGCCGCATGGTCTACATCGCCATCGGCCCGGCCGCGCTGCGCGACGTCGCCGCCCGCAAGGACGACTGCGTCGTCATTTCCGCCTTCACCTCCAGCGCGGTGTGGCGTACGGTGGCCGCCGGCGCCACGCCGGCCCGCGCAGTCGCGATGACGGCGGTGTACGCCGAGCCGGCGCCGGCCAGCCAGCTGCAGCTTGCCGCGCTGCTGTACCGCCGGCCAGTCAGGACCGCCGTCATCCTCGGCGCCGATACCGCGCATCTGAAAAGCGTCCTGCACGGCGCCGCGGCGCTCGAAGAACTGGCGCCGGGCGAGGACATCAACCGCGTCCTCAATCGCATCGCCTCGCACGAGGTGCTGCTGGCGATGCCCGACAGCGGCGTCTACAACGTCGACACGGTGCGCAACATCCTGCTGTCGACCTACCGCCACAAGCAGGGCGTGATCGGCTTTTCGGCCGACATGGTCAAGGCCGGCGCGCTGGCGTCGACCTACTCCGAGATCGAAGACATCAACGCCCAAGTGGCCGAGATGGCGGCCGCCTTTGTCGCCACCGGCGAACTGGCGCCGCCGCAGTTCCCGCGCTATTTTCATACGATCATCAACGAAGGCGTGGCGCGCTCGCTCGACCTCGACGTCGGCAGCGCCGCCCGGACGTTCGCGCGCCGCGCGCCGGCCCGGCCGCGATGAAGCCGCGCTTCTGGCAAAGCTGGAGCATCGGCACCCGCTTGGTCTTCATCACCATGCTGCCGGTGGTGTTCCTGTTTGCGTCGCTGATCGGCTACTCGTGGGTTTCGCACCGCGCCCAGGTCGACGAGGAGCTGGCCGAGCGCGGCCGCATCCTGGCGCGCGCGCTGGCCGAAACGAGCGAGTACAACGTCATCTCCGGCAACCTGTCCGACCTGCGCCTGACCATCAATGGCCTGGTCCAGTCGGACAAGAGCATCTACCGCATCGACGTGGTGGACGCCAACCGCAAACTTGCCATCAGCGTCGCCTCGCAATTTGCCGCTGGCGCCGAGCCGCATTTTTACGAGGCGCCGATCAACAAGCAGGTGATCTGGGTGAACCTGTTCTCCGACAACGGCGCGCCCCACGTATCGGGCCCGAGCGACACCAAGCCGCCGACCCAGCCGGCCGAAGTGGTGGGCTGGGTGCGGGTGACGATGTCGCCGACGAACATGCTGGCCAAGCAGACGCGCCGCTTCCAGATCGAAGTGGCGATGGCGGCGCTGGCGCTGGCTGTCAGCGGCGCGCTGGCGTGGTTCCTCGCGCGCAGCCTGACCTCGCCGCTGCGCGCGTCGATCGGCGCGCTGCGCAAGATCCGCGGCGGCGACTACCGCTCCGACCTGCCGGTGACGACCGGCGGCGAGATCGGCGAGCTGCAGGAATCGATCGCCGAAATGTCGGTAGCGCTCGACCAGTCCAAGCAGCACCTGGAAAACAAGGTCGACGAGCGCACCCGCGACCTGGTCGCATCGCGCAACGAGGCGCTCAAGGCCGACGCCGACAAGCGCAAGCTGATCCAAAAAGTGAACTCCATCGTCGAGGACGAGCGGAAAAGCATCGCCATCGAAATCCACGACGAGCTCAATGCCTCGCTGATCGCCGCGCGGCTCGAATCGCAAAGCATCCTGCGCCTGGCCGGCCAGGCCGGGGAGGGCGCTGCCATCGAGCAGATCAAGCAGAAGTCGCAGGCGATCACCCAGCTGACGCTCGACCTGTATGCCAGCGGACGGCGGCTGGTGCGGCGCCTGCGTCCCGAGGTGCTCGACATGCTCGGCCTGCACGGCGCCGTCGAGGAAATGATGCGCCACTATGGCAGCGATTCCGGCTACCGTTTCTACTTCCATTCCGAGGGCGATTTTTCGCACCTCGAAAACGAGCTGGCCATATCCACCTACCGGATCATCCAGGAAGCGCTGTCCAACGTGATCAAGCACGCCACCGCCACCCATGTGCAGGTGTCCTTGACGCTGTCGGAGCCGGACGCGGTGCTGCATATTGAAGTGGCCGACAATGGCGCCGGCTTCGACGTCGCCGGTGCGTCCGCCGGCATTGGCATCATCGGCATGCGCGAGCGGGTGTACGCGCTCGGCGGCACCATCGGCTTCGCGTCGGACGCCAACGGCACCGTGGTCGCCATCGCGCTGCCACTTGGCGCGCCAACTGCTGTATCGTAGCGAAATCGCTTTCTACCCATATACGCCATGAACGAACTCCTCACGCCCTACGAACAAGGCAACAAGAACCAGACCACCACGTGGGCCGAATGCGTCGCCTGGTACGAGATGCTGGCGCGGCGTTTTCCGGCGGTGCTCAGCTTCGGACAGGTCGGCACGTCCGACGCCGGCGTGCCGATCCACGCCGGCGTGGTCAGTGCCGACGGCGTGTTCGACCGCGCCCGCATCAAGAGCGAAGGGCGGCCCGTCTTCTTCAACAACAACGGCATCCATCCCGGCGAGCCGGAAGGTGTCGACGCCTGCATGGCGATGGTGCGCGACTTCTGCGTCGAGCCGGCGCGCCTGGCCGCGCTGGGCAAGACCGTGTTCCTGTTTGTCCCGCTGTACAACGTCGACGGCAGCCTCAATCGCGCCGACACCTCGCGCGTGAACCAGGACGGCCCCGAGCAGTTCGGCTTTCGCGGCAACAGCCGCCACCTCGACCTGAACCGCGACTTCGTCAAGTGCGACACGCTCACCGCGCGCGTGTTCAACCAGCTGTTCACCGCCTGGGACCCGGACGTGATGGTCGACACCCACACGTCGAACGGCGCCGACTATTCGTACACCATGACGCTGATCCACACCCAGGCCGACAAGCTTGGCGGCGCGCTCGGCGCCTTCCTCACCGACACCATGCTGCCGGCGATGTTTGCCGACATGGCGCGGCGCGGCTGGCCTACCTGCCCATACGTCAATCCCGTCAAGGACAGCCCGGATCACGGCATCGCCGAATTCCTGGAGACACCACGCTTCTCGACCGGTTACGCCGCGCTGCACCACACCATCGGCTTCATGCCCGAGACGCACATGCTCAAGCCGTTCGCCGATCGCTACGACTCGATGCGCGCACTGGTCGAGAGCGCGCTGGCGTTCACGGTTGAACATGCGGCCCGGATCCAGGGCCTGCGTCGCGCCGCGAAGGACGAAGGCAAGACGCGGCCCGAGTGGCCGGTGCACTGGTCGATGGACGAGTCGAAGCCATCGAGCTTCCGCTTCCAGGGTTACGCCGCCAAATATTTGCCAAGCCTGTTGGGCGACTACACGCGCCTGTCGTACGACCGCAGCCAAGCGTGGGAGCGTGACATCGCCTACTTCAACAGCTTCCCCGCCGACGTCACGGTCAAGGCGCCGCGCGCCTACGTGATTCCGCAGGCGTGGCGCGAAGCGATCGAGCGGCTCGAGTGGAACGGCGTGCAGATGACGCGCCTGGCTGCCGACACCGCGATGGATGTCGAGTACTACCAGGTCAAGTCGGTGACGTCGCGCGCGAATGCGTACGAGGGGCACATGTTCCATGATGACGTGGTGCTGGAAAAGCGCAGCGGGCGGGTCAATGTGCGCGCCGGCGATTACGTGGTGGCGCTTGACCAGGACCACGCGCGCTATGCGGTCGAGATGCTCGAGCCGCAGGGGCACGACAGCTTCTTCCGCTGGGGCTTCTTCAACAGCGTGCTGGAAAAGAAGGAAGCGTATTCCGATTACGTGTTCGAAGACCACGCGCTGGAGCTGCTGCGCGACGAGCCAGAACTGAAGGCCAGATTCGAAGCGTGGAAGGGCGCCAATGCGGCGCTGGTGGCGGACCAGGGCGCGGTGCTCGACTTCATCTTCGCCAACTGCAAGCGCTACCGCGAGCCCGAGTGGAGCCGCTACCCCGTCTTCATGCTCGCATAACGCGAACGCAGAATTTCCCGCCAATCTAGAGACCGTCATTTCTGCCACTGGCAGAAATGACTCCCGGCTCTACAGGCCCTTCTTCCCCCTGTAAAATTTATCGACGCGAAACTCAGCAAACCTGCGTCAAATTCTGGTGTCAGGTCTGACATTCGGACATTCGGCGAGCAAATGTCCGAATGTCAGACCTGACACCAGCGTTTTCCGTCCAGCTTGGTTACTTGTTCGCCGCGATCCAGCGATCCACCTTCGCCTCCAGCAGCGACAGCGGCAGCGTGCCGTCCCCCAGCACTACCTGGTGGAACGCCGGCAGACTGAACTTCGGCCCCAGCGCTGAGCTCGCCCGCGCGCGTAGCTGCGCGATTTTCAGCGATCCGATCTTGTACCCCAGCGCCTGTCCCGGCCACACCATGTAGCGCTCCGTCTCGCTCTTGGCCACGTCGGAGTACCCCAGCGTATCCTTCATGTACTGGATGGACTGCTCGCGCGTCCACCCCTTCGCATGCATGCCGGTGTCGACCACCAGCCGCACCGCCCGCAGCATCTCGTCGGACAGGTGGCCGAAATAATCCTCCGGCTTGTCGAACAGCCCCATCTCCTTGCCCAGCGTCTCGGCATACAGCGCCCACCCTTCGGTGAAGGCGTTGTTGCCGCCAAATTTGCGGAAGTTCGGCAGGTTCAGTTCCTGCAGCAGCGCGATGTGGAAGTGGTGCCCCGGCTGCCCTTCGTGCAGGAACAAGGTCACCATGCCGGTGCTGCCGTACTGCTTCGGATCGTTCACCACCGACCAGAACACGCCAGGGCGCGAGCCGTCCGCCGCCGGCGCCGTGTAGTGGTCCGATGCCGTCGCGCGGCTCAGTTCAGGCTCGAGCCGCAGGTCGAGCGGCGCCTTCGGCGTCAGCGTGAACAGCGCCGGCAGCTTGGTGCGCAGCTTCGCATCGAGCTCGCGGTACACATCGATCACCTGCTGCTCGGTGGTGAAGGGGCGGTACTTCTCCTGTGCGGCCACCCAGGTCGGCAAGCCGTTGGCCGGCCCGGTGTAGCCCATCTTAGGCCCGACCACGCCGAACTCGCGCTGGATGCGCGCTACTTCCTGCAGCCCGATCGCGTGGATTTCCTCCGGCGTCATCGTCGTCGTGGTCTGGCTGGCGACGCGCGCCATGTACCACTCCATCCCGCCTGGCAGCGCACTCCAGCCGGTGCTGGTGCGCGCCGCCGGAATGTATTCGTTCTCGAGGAAGGTGGCCAGCCGCGCCAGTGCCGGCGCCAGTTTCTTGTCGATCGTCAGGCGGTACGCCGCGGTGAGCGCTTTCTTGTCGGCCGCCGAAAAGCCGGCCGGCAGATTGGTGATCGGCGTGTAGAAGATGCTCGCTTCCGGCGTCGCGCTGGCCAGCTTCTTGAACTGCGGCAGGGCGGACAGCATCGGCGCCTTCGGCTGCGTGATGCCCTGTTTGACGCCTTCGCGCATGTTGGCGATCGCCTGGTCGATCCACGCCGGCAGCTGGTTCAGCCGGTTCAGGTAAGCCCGGTAACCCTTGACGGTGGTGAGCGACTGCGCCGCCTGCCCGCCGGCGTAGTTCGCCAGGGTCACCGGCATGCTGTCCATCTGGTCGATCGGCAGCAGGTGCTGGGGGAACTTCTCGAGGCTGAGGATCGATCCCAGTTCGTACGCGAGGATGTCGTAATTGACCTGGCCCTTGCCGCTCAGCGCGTCGCGCGAAATGGTGCGCAGCTTGTTCTGGAAGCCGCGATACAGCCCGTACTGGCGGGCGCGCATCGCCGGGCTGATCGACATGCCGATCTGGTCGTCAAAGCGGCCGTCGCCGTTTTCGGTCGCGCCAACCGGCTCGAAGCGGGCCACCGCATCGTAGTACTGGCTGGCCAGCAGGTCGAGCTGCTTGCCCGCCTGGGTTTGGCCAGCCTTTGCGCCGGCGCTATGGGTGGCGGCTGCCTTGGCCGTGGCAGCGCCGGCCGGCGCGCAGGCAATCAGGATCGCGGCGCCGATCGCGCCGAGCGTGAAGATCTGTTTCATGGGTTCCTGCCTTTTTGTTAGTAGCTTGCGAGCGGCACTGGAACGCCGTCCTTGAAGGTGTAGATCGTCACGGTCGACGTCTTCAGGTTGCCCTTGGCGTCGTACGCGTAATTGCCGACCACGCCCTTGTGGCTCATGTTGTGCATCGCCGTGGCTACCACCGACGGGTCGAGCGAACTGGCGCTGCGGATGGCCTGCGCGATGAACATCGTCTGGTCGTAGAACGGCGCCGCGTAGACGTCCGGGTTCTGCTTGAAGCGCGCCTTGTAGCGGGCCTGGAACGCCGGCCCAGCCGCCTGCTTCTCGAGCATCGCGCCGGCCTGCGCGCACAGCACGTTGCTGCCGACCGCGTCGCCGCCAAGCTTGCCCATCTCAGGGCTGCACAGGGTGTCGCCGCCGAGCAGCCTGACGTTCAGGCCGAGCTGGCGCATCTGGCGCGCCATCGGCGCTGCCTGCGGCGCATAGCCGCCGAAGAAGATCGCATCGACCTTCTTCGATTTGAGCGCCGTCAGGATGGCCGCAAAGTCAGTCGCCTTGTCGGTGGTGAATTCGTGCGCGGCGATGGTCATGCCGGCCGCCTTGGCCTGGCGCTTGAATTCGGTGGCAATACCCTGGCCGAACGCGGTGCGGTCATCGATCACGCCGACGTTCTTCAGCTTGAGCTGCCTGGCCGCGTAGTTCGCCACCGCGGAGCCGACCTGGGTGTCGCTGGCGACGATGCGAAACACCGCGCCGTAGCCGCTTTCGGTGATCTTCGGATTGGTACCGACGGTCGACATCACGATGCCGGCGTCGTTGTACACGCGCGAAGCGGGAATCGCCACGCCCGAATTGTAGGGGCCGAGCACGAAGCGCACGCCGGCGTCGGCGAACTTCTGCGCGACGATGACGCCGGCCTTCGGGTCGCCCTGGTCGTCTTCGGACATCAGTTCGAACCTGAGCCTCTTGCCGCCCACCGCCGCGCCTTTTTTGGCATTGAGTTCTTCGATGGCCAGGCGCACGCCGTTTTCGTTGTCCTTGCCGGCGAACGCGTTGGCGCCCGACAGCGGACCGGAAAGGCCAATCCTGACCACCTGGTCTTGCGCGATGGCGGGAGCGCACAGTATCAGCGACGCCAGTGCCAGCGGAATGATTTTTTTACGGGTCATCGGAAAATCTCCTGGTTATTTTTATGTTGGCAGCTTATGCGCGATCAGGTCGAGCGGCAGGGCCGTCGAGTACTTGATCTGCTCCATCGAAAACGCCGACGACACCCCGGTCAGGTTCGCCGTCGTGATCAGCTTCTTGTAGAACCGGTCGTAGCCGCCGATGTCGGTGGTGACCACCTTCAGCAGGTAGTCGACGTCGCCGCTCATGCGGTGAAACTCAAGCACCTCCGGCAGGGCGATGACGGCGGCGGCGAAGCGCGCCAGCCACGCTTCATCGTGGCTGGTGGTACGCACGCTGACGAACACCGTCACCGGCAGCCCCACCTTGTTGCGGTTGATGAGGCTCACCCGGCTTTCGATGTAGCCCTCTTCCTCGAGACGCTTGACGCGCTTCCAGCACGGCGTGCTCGAAAGCCCCACGCGCTCGGCCAGGCCGGCGATCGACAGCGTGGCGTCGCCCTGCAAGGCGGCCAGTATCGCGCAATCGAACTTATCGAGAGAATTCATCATTGTTTTTCGCTCATATCGGAATGCCCATGCTGCACCTGGTGAAATAAAGAGAAAATATAGCATGTATTCCCTTGGGCAACGCCGTACCATATTACCCAACAAAATCGCATTCAACACCTCTTTTTGATCGTCCCGCCATGCACAGCGAAATCTACCTCGACGCCAACGCCACGTCGCCAACCCTGCCCGCGGCGATCGCCGCCGCCGCCGATGCACTCGGTCAGCGCTTCGGCAACCCGGGCAGCAGCCACGCGTCCGGCCTGAAGGCGAAGGCGATGCTCGACGCCGTGCGTGCGCGGGCCCGCCGCCTGCTCGGCGCCGGCGCCGGCCAGCTGACGTTTACCAGCGGCGCCACCGAAGGCATCCAGACCGCGGTGCTGTCGGTGCTGTGTGCGGTGCGCGCGCGCCAGCTGCAGGGCGTGCCTGTCGGCGACCTGCTGCTGTACGGCGCCACCGAACACAAAGCGGTGCCCGAATGTCTGGCGCACTGGAACGCGCTGCTCGGCACCGGCCTGGCGCTGTGCGCGCTGCCGGTCGACGCCGATGGCCTGCACCGGCTCGACGTGCTGCGCGACCTGGCGCCGCGCGCCGCCATGGTCTGCACGATGGCCGCCAATAACGAGACCGGCGTCATCTCCGACCTGGCCGGCATCGAAGCGGTGCTCGCCGAGTGCGCGCCCGGCGCGCTGTGGATGGTCGACAGCGTGCAGGCGCTCGGCAAGCTGCACCTCGACCTGACCGCCACCCGCATCGACTACGCGCCGTTTTCCGGCCACAAGCTGTACGCGCCGAAAGGCATCGGCATGCTGTACGTGCGCGCCGGCGCGCCGTACACCGCGCTGATGGCCGGCGGCGGGCAGGAGACGGGGCAGCGTTCCGGCACCGAGAACATGGCCGGCATCGCCGCCCTCGGCGCGGTGCTGCGGACGCTGGAAGACGGCGACGGCTTCGCCGCAGCGGCCCAGCTGGCGCGGTTTCGCGAACAGTTGGCCGACGCACTGCGCCAGGCATTCCCCGGCGTGGTCTTCAACATGCCGTTCGCCGGCTCGCTGCCTACCACCCTCAATTTTTCGGTACCGGGCATGGCCGGCAAGGAGCTGCTCGATCTGTTCGACGCCGCTGCCGTGCGCGTCAGCGCCGGTTCGGCCTGTTCCGCCGCGCGCGCCGCGCCAAGCTTCGTGCTCGCGGCGATGGGCCTGCCGGCGTGGCGCTGCGCCGCCGCGGTGCGCATGTCGTTCGGGCCGATGGCCGACCAGGCCTTCATCGATGCTGCCTGCGCCCGCATCGGCCGCTGCGGTGAAGCCTGGCGCGCCTGTGCGGGCCTGGTGCGTGAGTCCGCCGGCCTTGACACCGGCGGCGCCGACAGCGCCGGCGGCGTGCTGGCGCCGGAGGCGCTGCAAGCGTTCCTGTCGGCGAACCCGGATGCGCGCCTGGTCGACGTCCGCGAAAGCTTCGAATACGCGCTCGGCCAGGCGCCGGCCGGCAGCCATGGCGTCGAGAACGTGCCGCTATCGCGCCTGCGCGGCGAGGCCGCCGGATGGCTGCGCGGCGACCAGCCGCCGCTGGTGTTCATCTGCCGCAGCGGCAGCCGCAGCCTGAAGGCCCTGCACTACCTGCATTCGCTCGGCTACCGCAACGCATGGCACGTGGCCGGCGGCCTTGCGCTGGCCGCCTAACCACCGGAGTCAACCGGCGGGGTCAGAGTCAATCACCGGGGTCAGTGCCGGCAAACGCACACGGCCTGAGCGCTACAGGCCTGCGCATCGATGAGGCCGTGTTCGATTGCCGGCACTGACCCCGCCGTGGAGTGTCGGCACGGATCCGGCGATTGCAACGCCTGGCACGTGGCCGCCGGCCTCGCGCTGGACCCGTATGCAGGTAGCTCGCACAGGCTGGCCATAGCGTACTGTACGCTGGCGCACAGTCGTTAACGGCGCCGTGCGGTACCATGGAAGCAGCCGTTCGCTCATGCTTTCCCGCTTTGAACCGACCCGGTCGCAACCCGCTGTCTGGCGGATTGGCAGCTCACGCCTTTGCGAGGTCACCGTTGAAACAAGAAAAAACTATCCTGTCGGAAACGCTTTACTCATGGCAAAACGCCATCCGTAACAACATCAGCGGCGCTGACGAGGACGACGAGCTGCCACTGCGCTCGGAACTGTTCAGCGCTGCCCAGATGGCGGCCCACGGCAAGCACCTGGCTGCGCGCCACCAGCTGAGCAAGCGCGGCGGGCCGGACCGCCTGCTGGCGCGGCTGACCGAAAACGCCGAGGTCATTGCCGGCACCTGCGCCGAGCTCACCGCCGCCATCAAGGCCGGACGCCAGATCACCCCGGCCTCTGAATGGCTGCTCGATAACTTCTACCTCATCGAAGAGCAGATCCGCACCGCGCGCCGCCACCTGCCGAAGAACTACAGCCGCGAGCTGCCGCGCCTGTCGAACGACGAAGCGGGCGGCAATCCGCGCGTCTACCAGATCGCCCTCGAGATCATCTCGCACGGCGACGGCCGCGTCGATCCCGAGAGCCTGGCGCGCTTCGTCGACGCCTACCAGGACAGCGCGCCGCTCAAGCTGGGCGAACTGTGGGCCATTCCGATCATGCTGCGCATCGCGCTGATCGAGAACCTGCGCCGGGTCGCCGCGCGCGTCTACGACAACCGCACCCAGCGCGACCGCGCCAACACCTGGGCCGACCAGATGAGCGAGACGGCCGAGAAGAACCCGAGCGACCTGATTTTGCTGGTGGCCGATATGGCGCGCTCCGGCCAGCCGATGTCCAGCGGCTTTGTCGCCGAACTGGCGCGCCGCCTGCAGGGACAAAGTTCGGCGCTGACCCTGGCGCTGCAATGGGTCACCACGCGGCTGGCCGACATGGGACTGACCATCGAACAGCAGATCCAGTCCGAGATTCAGCAGCAGGCCGCCGACCAGGTCAGCATCAGCAACAGCATCGGCAGCCTGCGCTTCCTCGGCACGATGGACTGGCGCGAATTCGTCGAAACCATGAGCGCGGTCGAACAGACCTTGCGCTGTGATCCGGCCGACACCTACGGCAAGATGGACTTCGCCACGCGCGACAACTACCGCCACATCATCGAGCAGCTGGCCAAGCGCTGCAGCTTCACCGAACTGCAGGTCGCCGAACAGGCGCTCGAACTGGCGCAGGCCAACCGCGCGCCGGCCCAGGGTGGGCTCGACATGCGCACCCGCCACATCGGCTACTACCTGGTCGGCTCCGGCCTGCCGGCGCTGGAAAAACGCCTGCAGGTGCGCGCCGCGCCCGGCGCCGCCCTCGCCACCGTCGGCCGCGCCGCGCCGCTGGCCGTCTACCTCGGCGCCATTCTGCTGTTTACCGCGCTGTTTACCGCCACCGTCACCCTGACCGCCTGGCGCGGCGGCCTCGAAGGCGTGCTGCTGGTGCTGCTGGCGGTGATGGCGGCGATCGGCTCGAGCCAGCTGGCGCTGGCGCTGGTGAACTTCATGGCCACCCAGCTGACGCACCCGCACCCGCTGCCGCGCATGGACTTCAAGGACGGCATTCCGGACGATGCGCGCGCCATGGTGGTGGTGCCGACCCTGATCTACAGCGCCGACAACGTCGCCGCGCTGTGCGAGGCGCTGGAAGTGCGCTACCTGGCCAACCGCGATCCTGGCCTGCGCTTTTGCCTGCTGACCGACTTCGCCGACGCCCCCGCCGAGGTGATGCCGGAAGACGCCGAACTGGTGGCGCTGGCCGGCGCCGCCATCGCCCAGCTCAACGCCAAGTACCACGACCCGGAGAGCCCGAGCCCGGTCGGCGTGCCAATGCTCGACGGCGTGCCCGACATCGACATGCAGCCGGCGCCGTTCCTGCTGCTGCACCGCCCGCGTGTCTGGAGCGAGGGCGAACGGGCCTGGATCGGCCATGAACGCAAGCGCGGCAAGCTGGCCGACCTCAACGCCTTCCTGCGCGGCGGCGCGCGCGACAGGTTCTCCGCCGTGGTGGGCGACACCGACGGCCTGCTCAATATCCGCTACGTCATCACGCTCGACACCGACACCCAGCTGCCGCGCGATTCGGCACGCCAGTTCGTCGCCACCATGGCGCACCCGCTGAACCAGCCCAAGCTCGACGCTTCCGGACGGCGCGTCATCGAAGGCTACGGCATCCTGCAGCCGCGCGTGACGGCCTCGCTGCCGAGCGAGAACTCGTCGCGCTACGAGCGCCTGTGCGGCGGCGAAGCCGGCATCGACCCTTACACCCGCACCGTTTCCGACGTCTATCAGGACGTGTTCTACGAAGGCTCCTTCATCGGCAAGGGGATCTACGATGTCGACACCTTCGAACGCCTGCTCGGCGACCGGCTGCCCGACAACCAGATCCTCAGCCACGACCTGCTGGAAGGCTGCTACCTGCGCGCCGGCCTGCTGTCGGACGCCCAGCTCTACGAGACCTACCCGCCGCGCTACAGCGACGACGTCAGCCGCCGCCACCGCTGGATCCGCGGCGACTGGCAGCTGGCCGGCTGGCTGCTGCCGCGGGTGCCTGGCTTTAACGGCAAGCGCGAGCCGAACCCGCTGTCGGCGCTGTCGCGCTGGAAGCTGTTCGACAACCTGCGCCGTTCGCTGGTGGCGCCGGTCCTGACCGTGCTGCTGCTGCTGTGCTGGGCGATGCTGCCGTCGCCGTGGTTCTGGAGCGCCGCCATCCTGGCGGTGATCTTCCTGCCGACGTTCGTCAACGCGCTGTTTGGCCTGATCGAAAAACCGCACGACATGGACTGGGGCCAGCACATGGCCGGCGGCTTGTCGAGCCTGCGCGTCATGTTCGCCCACGCCGTGCTGCAGACGGCCTTCCTGCCGTACGAAGCCTGGTTCAGCCTCGACGCCATCGTGCGCACCGGCTGGCGCATGCTCGCCTCGCACCGCCGCCTGCTCGAATGGCGCCCGTCGAACCTGGCGCGCTCGTCGACCGACATGGAAACGAACTGGAAGCGCATGTGGTTCTCGCCGGCGCTGGCCGTCGGCGGCGCGCTGATGCTGTCGTACTTCAACCCGGGCGCGCTGTTTGCCGCCGCGCCGGTGCTGCTGCTGTGGTTCATGGCGCCGGTCATCGCCTGGTGGATCAGCCTGCCGACCGAGCGCGACGCGGCCGAACTGTCGGCCCAGCAGACGCTGTTCCTGCACACCCTCGGCCGCAAGACCTGGGGCTTCTTCGAAGACTTCGTCGGCGCCGAGGACAACTGGCTGCCGCCCGATAACATGCAGGAGCATCCGGCCTGGGTAGTGGCGCACCGCACCTCGCCGACCAACATCGGCATGTCGCTGCTGGCCAACCTGACCGCCTGGGACTTTGGCTTCGCCACGCTCGACCAGGTGCTCTCGCGCACCGGCGCCACCTTTGCCACCATGGCGCGCATGGAACGCCATCACGGCCACTTCTACAACTGGTACGACACCCTGACGCTCGCGCCGCTGCAGCCGATGTACGTGTCGGCGGTCGACAGCGGCAACCTGGCCGGCCACCTGCTGACCCTGGCCCCGGGCCTGAGCGCGCTGGCCGACCAGCCGATATCGAGTGCGCAGACGCTGCACGGCATCGCCATCACGCTCGAAGTGGTCGACCAGTACGCCGGCGGCGCCAGCCCTGAAGCGGTGGCGGCGATCGCCACCATGCGCAGCCTGCTGGCCGAGCGCATGCGCGAAGCGCGCACCTTGCCGGGCCTGGCCGACGCGCTGGCGCAGCTGTCGAAAGCGGCCGACGCGCTGCTCGAAGCGGCCGCCGTCGGCGAACCGCTGCTGCAGTCGTGGACCGAAAAGCTCGCCGAGCAGTGCCGCAGCGCGCATGCCGAACTGCTGGAACTGGCGCCGTGGATGCGCTCGGCGCAGGAATACGTCGTCGACTCCAGCCTGACCCGCATTCCGACCTTGCGCGAGCTGGCCGCGTTTGCCCTCGTCGGCAGCCCGGGCAGCGACCTGGCGCCGGCCGAGCGCGCGCGCCAGCACACGCTCACGCAGCTGGTGGCCGAAGGCGCCGCCGCGGCGCAGCGCCGCCTGCTGCAGATCGCCGACCTGGCCGAGCAGTCGCGCCAGTTCGCCGACATGGACTTCGGCTTCCTCTACAACACCACCACCAACCTGCTGGCGATCGGCTACAACGTCACCGACCGCCGGCTCGACGCCAGCTACTACGACCTGCTCGCTTCCGAAGTGCGCCTTGCCAGTTTCGTCGGCATCGCCCAGGGCCAGTTCCCGCAGGAGCACTGGTTCGCGCTGGGCCGCCAGCTGTGCATCGTCGGCGGCGAACAGCTGCTGCTTTCGTGGAGCGGCTCGATGTTCGAGTACCTGATGCCGCTGCTGGTCATGCCGACCTACCAGAACACGCTGCTCGACCAGACCTACAAGGCCATCATCAAGGCGCAGGTCGACTACTCGAAGCAGCGCGGGGTGCCGTGGGGGATTTCCGAGTCCGGCTACAACACCGTCGACGCCAACCTCAATTACCAGTACCGCGCGTTCGGCGTGCCGGGTACCGGCATGAAGCGCGGCCTGGCCGACGACCTGGTCATCGCGCCGTACGCCACCATGATGGGCCTGATGGTCGACGCCGAAGCCGCGTGCGAGAACCTCGAACGCATGGCCGGCCTCGGCTTCATGGGCAAGTACGGCTTCTACGAAGCGATCGATTACACCACCGCGCGCCTGCCGCGCGGCCAGGAGTTCGCCGTCGTGCGCTCGTTCATGGCGCACCACCAGGGCATGGGCTTCCTGTCGCTGTCGTACCTGCTGCACGACCGCCCGATGCAGCGCCGCTTCGAATCCGATCCGCTGTTCCAGGCCACCATGCTGGTGCTGCAGGAGCGCGTGCCGAAATCGTCCGCCTTCCATTCGCACACGGCCGACCTGGCCGCGATGCGCTCGCCGGTGGCCGAAACGGCGATGCCGATGCGGATCATCACGTCCGCCTCGACCGCGCAGCCGGAAGTGCAGCTGCTGTCGAATGGCCGTTACCACGTGATGATCACCGCCGCCGGCGGCAGCTACAGCCGCTGGAAGGACCTGGCCGTGACGCGCTGGCGCGAAGACGCCACCGCCGACAACTGGGGCAATTTCTGCTACGTGCGCGACGTCGACAGCGGCCAGTTCTGGTCAACCACGTTCCAGCCGACGCTAATCGAGCCGAAGAAGTACGAAGTGATCTTCTCGGAAGGGCGCGCCGAATTCCGCCGCCACGACCGCGGCCTTGACCTGTACACCGAGATCGTCGTCTCGCCCGAGGACGACATCGAGATGCGGCGCACCCGCATCACCAACAAGTCGCAGGTGGTGCGCACGATCGAGTTCACCAGCTACGCCGAAGTGGTGATGGCGCCGGCCGCGGCCGACGCCGCCCACCCGGCATTCTCGAAACTGTTCGTGCAGACCGAAATCCTGCGCAACGAGAACGCCATCCTGTGCACCCGCCGGCCGCGCGCCAAGGACGAGCATTCGCCGTGGATGCTGAACCTGATGACGGTGCACGACGGCGTGCTGCTCGACGCAAGTTTCGAAACCAGCCGCGCCGACTTCATCGGCCGCGCCAACAGCACCGTCGCGCCGCGCGCGCTGCTCGAGCCGCAGGCCCTGGGCGGCGGCGAAGGCTCGGTGCTCGATCCGGTGGTGGCGATCCGCTACAAGCTGACCTTGCAGCCCGACCAGGTGGTGGTGCTCGATGTCGTCACCGGCATGACCGAGACGCGCGAAGCGGCGCTGCACCTGATCGACAAGTACCAGGACCGCCATCTGGCCGATCGCGTGTTCGAACTGGCGTGGACCCACAGCCAGGTGATATTGCGCCAGCTGAACGCCACCGAATCGGACGCGCAGCTCTACAGCCGCCTGGCCAGCTCGATCATCTACCCGAACGCGGCGATGCGCGCCGACGCCTCGATCCTGATCCGCAACCACCGCGGCCAGTCCGGCCTGTGGGCGTACGCCATTTCGGGCGACCTGCCGATCGTGCTGATGCAGATCAAGGACCCGGCCAACATCGACCTGGCGCGCCAGATGGTGCAGGCGCACGCCTACTGGCGCCTGAAGGGGCTGGTCGTCGACCTGGTCATCTGGTACGAGGACAACTCCGGCTACCGCCAGGCGCTGCACGACCAGATCATGGGGCTGATCGCCTCCGGCATCGACGCCCAGGCGATCGACCGCCCGGGCGGCATCTTCGTGCGCCTGCTCGACCAGATCTCCAACGAAGACCGCGTGCTGATGCAGTCGGTGGCGCGCGCCATCGTCAGCGATGCGCGCGGCAGTCTGGCCGACCAGATCAAGCGCGCCACTCCGGTGCAGCCGAAGCTGCCGCTGGCGGTGTTCGAAGCGCGTCCGGAAGCGTACCAGCTGCAAGGCGATGTGGCGGTCTCCCGCGCGCCCGACCTGATCCTCGACAACGGCATCGGCGGCTTCTCCGCCGACGGCCGCGAATACGTGATCCGCACCGATGCCGGCAGCCGCACGCCGGCGCCGTGGGTCAACGTGCTGGCCAATCCGAGCTTCGGCTCGGTGGTGTCGGAAAGCGGCCAGGCCTACACCTGGAGCGAGAACGCCCACGAATTCCGCCTCACGCCATGGGACAACGATCCCGTGTCCGACCGCGGCGGAGAGGCGTTCTACATCCGCGACGAGGCCACCGGCCGCTTCTGGTCGCCGACCGCGCTGCCGGTGCGCGCCGAAGGCGAATACCTTACCCGCCACGGCTTCGGCTACAGCGTGTTCGAGCATGACGAGCAGGCCATCCACAGCGAACTGACCACCTTCGTCGCGCTCGATGCGCCGATCAAGTACTCGGTCGTCAAACTGCGCAACGACAGCACCGTGCCGCGCAAGCTGTCGGTCACCGGTTACGTCGAATGGGTGCTGGGCGACCTGCGCTCGAAGTCGACGATGCACGTGGTGACCGAGATCGATGCGCTCACCGGCGGCCTGTTTGCGCGCAACGCCTACAACACCGAGTTCAGCGGGCGCGTCGGCTTCTTCCAGGTCGAGGCGCAGAACAAGACCATGACGGCAGACCGCAACGAATTCATCGGCCGCAACCGCAACCTGGCCAACCCCGCGGCGATGGGCCGCGCGCGCCTGTCCGGCAAGGTCGGTGCCGGCCTCGATCCGTGCGCCGCGATCCAGGTGATGATCGAACTGCAGCCCGGCCAGGAACGCGAGCTCGTGTTCATGCTCGGCGTCGGCGGGCGCCGCAACGCCGACGCCGCCGGCATGGTGCAGCGCTACAACGGCAGCGCCGCTGCCGCCGCCGCGCTAGAGATGGTGCGCGAGCACTGGAACACCACCCTCGGCGCGGTGCAGATCGAAACGCCCGAGCCGATGGTCGACGTCATCGCCAACGGCTGGCTGATGTACCAGACCATCGCCTGCCGCATGTGGGCGCGCAGCGGCTATTACCAGTCCGGCGGCGCGTTCGGTTTCCGCGACCAGCTGCAGGACGCGATGGCGATGATCCACACCCAGCCGCAGATCCTGCGCGAGCACCTGCTGCTGTGCGCGGCCCACCAGTTCGTCGAGGGCGACGTCCAGCACTGGTGGCATCCGCCATCGGACCGCGGCGTGCGCACCCACTGTTCGGACGACTACCTGTGGCTGCCGCTGGCGACGCATCGTTATGTCATCGGCACGGGCGATGCGAGCGTGCTGACCGAGCCGGCGCCGTTCCTCGAGGGGCGCATGCTGGCGCCGGAAGAGGAGTCGTATTACGACATGCCAGGTCACTCGCACCAGAACGCGGACCTGTATGAGCACTGCGTGCGCGCCATCAAGCGCGGCCTGCGCTTCGGCGAACATGGCCTGCCGCTGATCGGCACCTGCGACTGGAACGACGGCATGGACCGCGTCGGCAACGAAGGCAAGGGCGAGAGCGTGTGGCTGGCCTGGTTCCTGTACGACGTGCTGACCAAGTTCGCTGAAGTGGCGGTGCTGCACGACGATCCGGCCTTTGCCGACAGCTGCCACAACGAAGCGAAGCAGCTGGCGCTCAACGTCGAGGCGCACGCGTGGGACGGCAAGTGGTACCGCCGCGCCTACTTCGACGACGGCACCCCGCTCGGTTCGTCAACCAACGACGAATGCCAGATCGATTCGATCTCGCAAAGCTGGGGCGTGCTGTCGGGCGCGGCCAATCCGGAGCGCGTCGCCAGCGCGATGGCGGCGGTCGACCAACGCCTGGTGCGGCGCGACTTCGGCCTGGTGCAGCTGCTCGATCCGCCGTTCGACAAGGGCGTGCTCAATCCCGGCTACATCCGCGGCTACGTGCCGGGGGTGCGCGAGAACGGCGGCCAGTACACGCACGCCGCGATCTGGACCGCGATGGCGTTTGCCCGCATGGGCGACAGCGCCAAGGCGTGGGAGCTGCTGCGCATGATCAATCCGGTCGAGCATGGCAGCACGGCGCAAGCGGCGGCGCTGTACAAGGTCGAGCCGTACGTGGTGGCCGCCGACGTGTATGCGGTGTCGCCGCACATCGGCCGCGGCGGCTGGAGCTGGTACACCGGTTCGTCGGGCTGGATGTATCGCCTGATCGTCGAATCGCTGCTCGGCCTGAACCTGGCCGGCGACCGGCTGACGATCGCGCCGCACCTGCCCGATACCTGGGACACGTTCAGGATGCAGTACCGTTATCGCACGGCGAACTACGCGATCACGGTCATTGCCGGCGCCAGCGCGGCGCTCAGCGTCGACGGCGTGGCGCAGCAGGGCAACGCCGTCACGCTGGTCGACGATGGCCGCGACCACGTGGTGCAACTGACGGTGGCGCGGCCGGTGATCGTCGCCCACTAGAGACAAGGACGCCGGAGCCTATCCCGGCGTCACCGTTGTCAAAACCGAATACCGGTGTCAGACCTGACACCGGTTTTTTATTGGGCCGAGGAAACCCATCCTGGTCAGCTGTTAACCGATGTCAATTAAGTACTAAACGCAACACCAGCTTGTATTCCTTGCATCAACTTGTCGATAGGCCAAGTTGCGATCATTGCACTATCGATCGGTTTCAAGTGAGGACAAGATGGCCGCCAAATCGCTGCTCCGCGCACTTCCCCTGATGCTGGCGCTGTGCGCCGGCGCCGCTGCCGCAAACGATTCCGATCACCGCGAATTCGACGCCACCCTGCATGCTCCTTACCACGGCGACGCTGCCGCCGGCGAGGCGCGCACCTTCTCGATCGTCTTCGATTACCCGCAGGTCGACGCCGTGCAGCTGGTCAGCTGGCGCCTCGACCTGGTCGGCGCCAACGGCCGCGTCGTCGGCCAGTGGTCCGGCGTCACCTCGCTGTTTCGCGATCCGGTCAGTGTCGATGTGCGCTGGGACGGCCTGGCCGAAGGCGCCGCCGCGGCGGCCGGCATCTACCGCGTCCAGCTGCGCGCCTGGTCGCGCGACGAGAGCGCCGCCGGCGCGGTCGGTCCCGACGACATCGTCGAACAAAGCTGGGGCATCGCCGTCGGACGCGTGGCAGCGCCGCCGATGCCGGCGTTTCGCGCGCTGCCGCGCCCCGGCGCCGCCAGCAGCGTCGCGCCGGCAACGGCGTCGCTGCCGTACACGGTGTTTCTTGGCAACCTGCACAGCCAGACCGGCCACAGCGACGGGGGCGGCGAGCTGACCAACTGCAAGAGCGCGCAGCAGGCCCAGTCCGCCCTGGCCGGCCCGGCCGAAGCGTACGCCTACGCCAGCAAGCGCGGCCTCGACATCCTCGTTGCGTCCGAGCACAACCACATGTACGACGGCTCCTCCGGCACCGAGCCGAACGCCGATCCAGTCGCCGCGCGCAACTTGTTCCGTTCGGGCATAGACGCCGCCGCCCGCTTCAATGCCAGCAATCCGGGCTTTCTCGCCGTGTATGGACTCGAGTGGGGAGTGATTGACAGGGGCGGCCACTTGAATATCTTCAACAGCCCGGAACTGCTCGGCTGGGAGCGCAACGGCGACGGCAAGTTGTTGGCCGATATCCTGACGCCGAAGAACGACTTCGCCGCCTTGTATCAACTGATGCGCAAGCGCAACTGGGTCGGCCAGTTCAACCATCCGGCGCGCAGCGGCCAGTTCATCGTCGGCGGCGTGCCGATGGGCTACAGCGAAGATGGCGACCACGCGATGGCGCTGTGCGAAGTGGTCAACACCAACGCGTTCTCGGTCAACACCAGCGAAACCGAAACGCGCCGCAGCAACTACGAGCTGGCCTGCAACCGCGCCCTCGAGGCGGGCTTTCACGTCGCCTTCAGCTCGAACCAGGATAATCACTGCGCCAACTGGGGCGCTTCGTACACCAACCGCACTGGCGTGCTGATCCCGACCGGCACCTCGCTGACGCAGGATAGTTTCCTTGACGCGCTCCGGGCGCGGCGCGTATTCGCGACGATGGACAAGGGCTCGCAGCTGGTGCTCACCGCCAACGGCAAGATGATGGGCGAGCGTTTCGTCAACCGCGGCAGCCTGACCTTGCTGGCGCACTTTGCCAGCACAGCCGGCAAGGCGGTGTCGTCGGTGGTGGTGTTCGAGGGAGTTCCGGGACGCAACGGCACTGTGACGGAGTTGTCGCACGCCGCGGCGACGACGATCACGCCGTCGCCAGGCGAACACTTCTACTACGCCCGCGTGACCCAGGAAGACGGCAACATGCTGTGGTCGGCGCCGGTGTGGGTCACGCAAAAAGCGGCTTTGCAGTAAGGAGCCGCGGTGATGACGCGAGGAAATATGCCGACGACCACGATGCCGCTGAACCAAGTCTGGGGTAGGGATGCTCTCCCAGCAAATGCCTCGTTTTTACTCGCTTTGCCTCGTTGTGCCTCGCGTTTTCGCAGCTTTTGCGAACGCCCCTATGAGGATTGCGGTCTAACTCATCAGCAAACGAGGCCAAACGAGGCAAAACCAAGCAAAACGAGGCGATCTCCGTGCAGGTCTCCACCAGGTCTGTCGTGGCCGCGCTCAAAGCCTGGCTTTCAGGCCGGCAGCAAACGCCGTGGAGCGCCGCGTGACCGACTAGGCCTCTTCCTGGCAGACGCCGTGCGCTTCAAGAAAGCCTGCGGCCTTAAAACCCGAAACTGGCGCCGGCGCCGAGCAGCGTGCCGATGCCGAGCAGCGCGAAGATCAGCGCGGCGATACCGTGCACCAGCCGCAGCGGCATATTGCGCGCGATGCGTTCGCCGAAGATCACGGCCGGCACGTTAGCCAGCATCATGCCGAAGGTGGTGCCGGCGATCACCGCGATGATCGATTCATAGCGCGCCGCCAGCGCGACGGTGGCGATCTGCGTCTTGTCGCCCATCTCGGCGAGGAAAAACGCGATCAGCGTGGTGACGAACACGCCATACTTTGCCAGGCTGGCCTCGTCCTCGTCGATCTTGTCGGGCACCATGATCCAGGCCGCCATCGCCAGGAACGACAGGCCCAGCACCCAGCGCATCACATCCGGGCCCATGGCGCTGGCGACCCAGGCGCCGACGGCTGCGGCGAACGCGTGGTTGACGACGGTGGCGACGAAAATGCCGAGCACAATCGGCACTGGCCGGCGGAATTTGGCTGCCAGCAAAAACGCCAGCAGCTGGGTCTTGTCGCCGATTTCGGCGAGCGCGACGATGCCGGTCGATACTAGAAATGCATCCATACAATCACTGCCTAAAAGAAAGCCGGATCATAGCAGAGCCACGCCGCCCGCGTACCTCGTCGGCCTCGTCAATACAAGCGGGGTCAGTGCCGGCAATCGTACACGGCCCCATCCGTACACAGCCTGGCAATGCTGGGCTCGTGTACGTTCGCCGGCACTGACCCCGCGGGGTTGGTTGCGTGTCTTTCGTTGGCCACGCGAAAGTGATATTCTGCACGCGCCCGGCAGCTGTGCCGGTGCGCCATCCCGACCCGAAGGACGCATGAACAAATCGACCATCCTGCGCGCCGTCGCCTGCGCCATCCTTGCCCAGTGGAGCGCGTACGCGTTCGCGCTCGATCCGCTTAGCTACGCACGCTACGACCAGGTCAAGACGTCGGCGCTGCACATGGACCTGAAGGCCGACTTCGCGCGCAAGACGCTGTCCGGCTACGCCGAGCTGTCGCTCGACTGGATCGACAAGTCGGCGCGCACGCTCGAACTCGACACGCGCGCGCTGACCATCGCCCGCGTCCAGGCGCAGGACGCAAAGGGCAACTGGACAGCGGTGCCGTACACGCTCGCCAAGGCCGATGCGGAGAAGGGCCAGGCCCTGCAGATCAAGCTGGCGGCGCAGCCGGCCAAGGTGCGCATCTACTACCGCACCGCGCCAACCGCCACCGCGCTGCAGTGGCTCACGCCGCAGCAGACCATGTCCGGCAAGCGGCCGTTCATGTTCAGTCAGTCGCAGTCGATCGAGGCGCGTTCGTGGGTGCCGGTGCAGGATACGCCGGCGGTGCGCTTCACCTACACCGCGCGCATCGACGCGCCGCAGGGCCTGCGCGTGGTGATGAGCGCCGATAACGATCCGAAGGCGACCGGCAAGGGCGGCTGGCGCTTCTCGATGCCGCAGGCGATTCCCTCGTACCTGCTGGCGATCGGCATCGGCGAACTGGAAGCGCGCACCCTCGGCCCGCGCACCGGCGTGTACGCCGAGCCGCAGCGCATCAAGGCGGCCGAGTACGAGCTGGCCGACACCGAGAAGATGGTGGCCGCCGCCGAATCGCTGTATGGCCCGTATCGCTGGGGGCGTTACGACATGCTGGTGCTGCCGCCGTCGTTCCCGATCGGCGGCATGGAAAACCCGCGCCTGACCTTCCTGACGCCGACCATGATCGCGGGCGACCGCAGCCTGGTCGACCTGATCGCGCATGAACTGGCGCACAGCTGGTCGGGCAACCTGGTCACCAACGCGTCGTGGAAGCACTGGTGGCTCAACGAAGGCTTCACCACCTACGTCACCACCCGCATCCTCGAGGTGCTGTACGGCGAAGAAGTCGCTACCATGAACCTGCAGCTCGAGCAGGAAGAAGCGCTGCAGCTGCTGGCCACCTTGCCGGCGCCGAAGCAGGCGCTGTTGACCAAGGACGCCGACACCGGCTCGAAGACGTACACCGACGAAGGGCTGGCGTATCCAAAGGGCGCCTGGTTCCTGCGCACGCTCGAGCAGCGCGCTGGCCGCGCCGTGTTCGATCCGTTCCTGCGCGGCTGGTTCGACCAGCACGCCTTCCAGAGCGTGACGACCGAGCAGTTCATCGACTACCTGCGCAAGAACCTGCTGGCGCAGCACCCGAAGGTGATGACCGACGCCGAGCTTGACGAGTGGCTGCACGGCGCCGGCATCCCGGCCAGCGCCAGGCGCGCCGTCTCGGCCCGCCTGGCCGCGCTCGACGCCGCCCGCACCGCGTGGCTGAAGGGCGAGCTGGCGACCGCGCGCCTCGATACCAAAAAATGGAACGCCACCGAGTGGATGAAATTCCTCAACGATATCGACGGCAAGGCCAGCGCCGCGCAGCTGAAGGAACTTGACCAGGCCTTCGGGCTGGCCAGGAGCGCCAACAACGAAGTGGCGTTTCGCTTTTACCGCGCGGGGATCAAGGCCGGCTACGGCGCCATCCGCGAACCGCTGCACGCCTTTCTGATGAGCGTGGGGCGGCAGAAGTTCGTCGTGCCGCTGTACGCGGCCCTGCTGGACAACCCGGCCGACAAGGCATGGGCGATCGGCGTCTACAAACAAGCGCGTGCGCGCTATCATCCGGCGACCCAGGCAAGCGTCGACAAACAAATGGCTAAGAAAGAAGGATAAGCAATGCACCCTATGAACAAACTCGCCGCGGCAATCGTGCTCGCCCTGTGCGCCGCCGGCGCCAGCGTGGCGAAAGCCCAGGCCGCAGCCGCGCCGGCATCGGCCAGCGCCGCCGCCTTCGACCTCGACGCCGATGTCGCCCGCGTGCTGAAGAACTTCGACGTGCCGGGCCTGGCGATTGCTGTCGTCAAGGACGGCAAGGTCGTCGTCGCGCGCGGCTTCGGCGTCAGGAAGCTCGGCGAGGCGGCGCCCGTCGACGGCAAGACGATCTTCGAGATCGCCTCGAACTCGAAGGCCTTTACCGCCGCCGCGCTGGCGATGCTGGTCGACGACGGCAAGCTGGCGTGGGACGATCCGGTCACCAGGCACCTGCCGGACTTCCAGATGTACGACGCCTACGTGACCAAGGAAATGACGGTGCGCGACTTGCTGACGCACCGCAGCGGCCTGGGACTGGGCGCTGGTGACTTGATGTGGTGGCCGACCACGTCGTTCACCACCGACGAAATCATCCACAACCTGCGGTTCATTCGCCCGGCCACCAGCTTTCGCAACAGCTACGCCTACGACAATCTGCTGTACATCGTGGCCGGCAAGATCATCGCGCAAAAGGCCGGCAAGTCGTGGGGCGACACCATGCGCGAGCGCATTCTCAAACCGGTCGGCATGACCTCCACCACCACCAGCCTGGCCGAGAACGCCGGCAACCCGAACGTCGCCAACGCCCACAGCAAGATCGACGGCAAGATCGCCGCGGTCAAGGCAATGCCGGTGGCGAATGCGGTCGGCGCGGTCGGCATCAACACCAACGCCGACGACATCGCGCGCTGGATGAACGTGCTGCTCGATGGCGGCAAGTTGGACGGCGCCGGCAAGGACGCCGCCGGCAAGGAGCTCCGCCTGTTCAGCGCGGCCCAGTCGCGCGAGATGTGGACGCCGCAAACGCCGATGAAGATCAGCGAGCCGAAGCCGCCGCTGGCGGCCACCAAGCCGAACTTCTTCGCCTATGGTCTCGGCTTCCAGCTGCGCGACTACAAGGGCCAGAAGCTGGCGCAGCACGGCGGCGCGCTGCAGGGCTTTTATTCGCGCGTGGTGCTGGTGCCCGAGTCGAAGCTTGGCATCGCGATCCTGACCAACGCCGAAAGCGGCGGCGCCATGACGGCGCTGCAGTATCGGCTGCTCGACCAGTATCTCGGCGCGGCCCCAAGCGACTGGATCAAGCTCATTGGCGACGTCGAAGCCGAAGCGCACGCCAAGGAGCAGGCGCGCCTGAAAAATGCGACGTCGACGCGCGCGGCCAAGTCGAAGCCGTCGCTGGCGCTGGCCGCCTACGACGGCGACTACCAGGACGCCTGGTACGGCAAGGCGACCATCAAGGCGGTCGGCAACAAGCGCGTGCTCAGTTTCGCCAAGACGCCCGACCTGACAGGCGACCTCGAACACTTCCAGCACGATACCTTCATCGTGCGCTGGAAGGAGCGCAACTTCAACGCCGACGCCTACGTGACGTTTTCGCTGAACCCGGACGGCAGCATCGAGCGCATGAGGATGGCGCCGGTGTCGACCGAGACTGACTTCAGCTACGACTTCGCCGACCTGATGTTCACGCCGATAAAAGCCGACAAGCCGAAATAGGCATCAGCGCCATCCGCTTCACCCCCGCGGCAAAGGGAGCAAAGGGGGCAGCGGCGACGCGTCAGCGCCCGCCGGCACGCATCGCCCATCGGCATGGCGCAGGCGTCGCTGTCGCCGAAGCGCTGCTGCGTCACCGTCAGCGCCGCCGCCAGCGTGCCGATGCTGCGCGACGGGTAGATGATGCCCGCGATGCGGCCATCCTGCTCGGCGACGACCGCGTCGAGCATGCAGCCGAGCCATTGCGTGCCCTCGTGGTCCGGGCTGGAGATGTCGTCCGACGTGGCCAAGTTTGCTCAGCGTGATGCCGGACAGGTCGAACAGCGCCAGCGGCGCCGCAAACACCAGGCGCGCGATGATCGCCGCCTCGGCGCCCGGCGCCACATAAAAAGTCCCCGGGTCGGTCACGTCGTTGCGGCACAGGCCGGCCTCCCACACCGCCGTCATCTCGTCGGCCGCCGCATAAATCCAGTGAAACGGGAACGCGCCGGCGACCCGCCACGCGGCCGGCGGACCGAACCGGTAGCTGACGTCGACGCGCCGCGGAAAAACAGCAGCGGCATGCCACGCAGCGCGCACCAGCGGCTGGCCGGCGGGAATGACGCGGATGCTGGCCAGCAGCGCCTGCCGCAGCAGCATGGCGCTGGGCAAACGGGCGGCAACGTCGGGTGGCGGAGAGGGCGGGTCGATGGCGGTCGCGGGCATCCGCTCAGCCTATTACAACGGCCTTTCCGCTGGCCTGTTGCTGCGCAAACGCGAGGACTTTTTGCTGGCGTTGCTGGCTCGGCAAGCCGAGCAGCGCTTGCTGGCTCGCATGCAGCGCGCCGCGGGTGTCGAACGGGCAGCCGGCCAGCAGTTCGGCCGGCGCCAGTTCGTTCAGTTCGTCGGCGCCGGTGATCCAGAACGCATGCACTTCGCTGCCCGCCTGCTGCGCCAGGCAGGCCAGCACCGGGGCGATCAGTTCGGGCACCGGTGCGACGAATTGCCAGGCCGGGAATTGTTTGCCGTTGCTGCGCCCGCCCGGGGTGACGCTGTAGTAGCGCCCGCTGTCGGCGGCGCGGTACAGCGTGGCCTGCGACATGCCGGTGCGCCCGCCGGCGATGACGTCGGCGGCGGACAGGCGCGCCACCGGCAGGCCGCGCGGCTGGTCGGCGCCAGGCGCCTCGAGCGCGTCGATGCTGGCCGAGAGTGCCGTGGTGGCAATGGCCACCAGCTGGCTGCGCTCGGCGCCCGGCAGCGCCGCGCCGAGCCGCTCGGCGACCTCGGCGGAAAAGCGCTCTACCAGCCGCCGCGAATATGCCCGTTGCTCAAAGCTGCCCATGCTGTGCTCCCGGTTGGATAGCTTACAAGGTAACAGTCTTTCTCGCTTTTCTCAAGTTTCTCAATGCAATCGTATGCGCGGCGCAGCTTACTTGCCGCCTTTGCCATTCCACACATCGAGCATGTCCTGCGAGCCCTGCTGGCGGATACCGTTGTCGGTCAACACGGCGTCGGTCGCCTCGAGCATGCCCTTGCGCGGCAACACCATCGTTTCGCCGGCGCGCTGGTCGAAGTGGATCACCACCAGCTCGTCCTTCAGGTCGCGCAGCAAGGTCACCAGGTGGCGCAGGCTGCGCACCGGCACCTTGTTGATCGAATAGATGACCGAGCCGAAGCGGTTGCCGTAGCCGGTCACCAGCTTGTGCGGGAAGAACGGCGAACTGACCACCACCAGTTCCTCGCGCTGCGCGTCGGGCTGCTCGCCGCGGCGCGTCGCCAGCGGGCTGGCGTTAAATGCCATCGCGTTCATCAGCGCCGCGTTGCTGGTCATGCCGGACATGAATTCCGGGCTGGCGCGCGAAAACACGATCGGGCCGTAGATGAAGTAGGGCGGGTAGCCGCCGTTCAGGTCGGGAATCAGGAGCTTGCGCGCGCCGCCGACCGGCAGCTCGATCGCCATTTGCTTGCCGCCGCGCACGATCGTCAGCGGCAGCTTGCCGTTTTTCGCCAGTTGCTGCACGCGGTACTGGAAGCGTACCCGCAGGTTCGAGCCCAGCTTGACCATGCCCTGATTGTCGATCGGGTATTCGCCGATGCGCGTGATGACGTCCCATTCCTTCAGCGGATACGCCGCGTCGCTCACGTACGGGCGCTGCACCACCACGCCTTCGACGCCTTTCTCGAGCTGCAGGAACTGGCGCAGTGACGCGTTCTCGAGCGTCTGCACGTCGTCGTAAAGGCCAATTTTGCCGTCATACTTGCCGTCGGACACATCCTTGAGGAACACTTCGACTTCCTCGTTCGGGATGATGTAGCCGATGTTCTGCGCGTTGGTGGCTTTGGAAAACGCCAGCCCGACCATCTTGTCTCCGGCGATCACCGGACCGCCGCTGTTGCCCGGGTTGATGGCCGCGTCGATCTGGATGCGCAGGCCGGCGCTGCCGAAGCCGTACGGCACGAACTCGATGCGCGAGACGATGCCCTTGGTAATCGACAGCGAGGTGCCGCCGGTCGGGTAGCCGTACGCCAGCACCGCCTCGCGCACGTCCGGCAGCAGGCTGGCGCGCGGCACCGGAGGATGGGTGTCGAAGAACGATTCGTCGTCCAGCTTGAGGATGGCCAGGTCGATGCCGCGCCCGATCGCCACCACGGTGGCGTTGAGCTTGTCGCCGGCCTGGTTGCCTGGATCTGCACCTGGCTGGCGTAACCGACCACGTGGGCGTTGGTCAGGATGCGCTTGCCTTCGATGACCACGCCCGAACCGGTGGCGTCCTGCGGCGCCGCCTTGCCCCATGGCTTCGAAGGATCCGGTCCGCGCAGCGTGGCAAACACCTTGACGACGGCGTTTTCGATATTCGGCGCACTGACCGGCGCGGCCGCGGCGGGCACGCTGGCGCCCCCGGTGGGCGCAACCTGGGCATGGGCGGCAAGACTGGTCGCGGCGAGCACGACGGCGGCGGCAAGACGGAACATAGGCAAGATATTCTTCATGTGTGTGGGCAACAGAGCAAATATACACGGTGTGCGGGGCAACAAGATGCACGGATTGTCACGCGGCACTGCGCCGACGCTGAAAAGACCTAGGGCTTCTTCGCTTCGGCCCGGATCGACGCGTCGAGCCGGCGCGCCGCCTGCTGCGGCGTCGCCTTTCCCGTCAATACATCCTGGATCAGCGGATGCAGCATGTCGATGGTAGTTGCCGGCAGCATTGAATAGTACGGGCTGCCCGTGATGGGCGCGCTCTGGACCGCGTCGACATAGGCCGCCAGTCGCGGGTCGCCGGGCATCTTGCCGCCGCCGGCGATGAACGGCGAAATATTGTGCCGCTTGTTCTGCTGAATCGCGAAGCCGGCGCCGGTGATGAATTCGAGGAAGCGCATCGCCGCTTCCTTGTTTGCCGTCTGGCACACCGCAAAGCCGGTTTCGCTGCCGATCACCGGCACCGCCGCGCCGCCGCTGTCGTTCCACGGCGGCACCATCAGGCCGGTCTCGAAGCCCTTGCCGCTCATCAGCGAGCCGGACGCCCAGGTGCCCTGGAACGCCATCGCCGTCTTGCCCGCCGAGAACATCGCGATGGCGTCGTCGTGGTCCGAATTCATGTAGTCCGGCTGCACGTAGCCGCGCTGCGCCACCAGCCGGATCTTGGCGAAAATGTCGGCGCCGCCGCTGGTGGCCAGGTTCAGCGTGCCGTCGGCAATGCGCGCCTTCCAGTCCGGCGTGCGGGCGACGATGTTGTTGGCGAAGCCGAAGCTGAACGGCCCGTTGGCCAGCATGTTGGGAAAGCCGCCGTCCCAGAAGATCGGCGTGAAGCCGGCCCGCTTGAGGCGCTCGCAGACGTCGAGGAACTCGCTGAAATTGGTCGGCAATCGTTCGATGCCGGCCTGCTTGAACATGCTCTTGTTGTAGTAGATCAGGGTGGCGGCAACCCCGCCGGCAATGCCGAAGCGCTTGCCGTTCTGCGTCATCCAGTCCGCCTTCAGCCCTGGCAGCACATTCGCCCAGGCGGCGGTGTGGCCGACGTCGGCCAGCACACCCTGGTCGGCCAGCGCCGCCGTGTAGGCGTTCGGATTGACCGACATCAGGTCGGGCAGATTGCGCGAGGCGATCCTCGGCTCGATGTTTTTCTCCACCGAATTGCCCGACATGAACTGCAGGTCGACCTTCACGTCCGGATTGAGGCGCGTGAATTCGGCGGCGACCTGCTGCATTTCCTGTGGCCAGTCAGGCGCCCAGATCAGCGCGGTGATGGTGATGGACGGCGCCGCCGGCGCCGCCTTGCCGGCGTCGCGTCCGCAGCCGGCCAGCGCCAGCGCGCACAGCAGCGCGCCGGCCAGCCAGGCCCCCGAAGTCGTCCGCCTCACCTGCTACCGCTTACGGCTTGACGAACTTGAGCGTCATGCGGTCGCTCTCGCCGATCGCCATGAACGCGGCGCGGTTCTCGTCCTTCATCGCCAGCACCGGTGGCAGCGACCAGACGCCTTTCGGATGGTTCGCCTTGTCTTTCGGATTGGCGTTCACTTCCGATTTGCCGGCCAGCTTGAAGCCGGCTTTCTCGACCTGGGCGATGACCCATGCCTCGTGCACGTAGCCGCTCGACGCCTTGGCGTCCTGCGCCATCGTCGCCGGCAGGCGGTGGTCGACCAGGCCGAACACGCCGCCCGGCTTGAGGGTGGTATGGACATTCTTGAGCAGCACCTGCATCTGCTCGTCGCCCAGCGAGATCCAGTTGTGCAGGTTACGGAACGTCAGCACCATGTCGACGCTGTTGGCCGGCGCGATCGCGTACGAAGTCGGCGGCTCGAACAGGCCGATGCGCACCTTGTCGTAGACGGCGGCGTTCGAGTTCAGCTTGTCCATGAACACCTTGCCGTAGCGTTTATCCGGCGGCGAGCCGGCGCCGATCAGCACGCCCTTGTCGCGTAAATACGGCGCCAGGATTTCGGTGTACCAGCCGCCCTGCGGCGACAGTTCCACCACCGTCATGGTCGGCGCGATGCCGAAGAAGCGCAACGTCTCGTACGGATGGCGCGCCGCGTCGCGCGCGACATTGGTCGGCGCCCGGTGACTGCCCGCAATCGCCGCCTTCAGGGCGTCGTCCGCCTGCGCTACGCCGCACACGCTCATTGCCAGCATCGCTGCCAGGATCATTCGTTTCATGGTGGTGTCTCCGTTGATGTTGTTCGGGAAGGCGGGATGCTGAACAGCGGCCGCAGGCGGGATCATCTGTCAAGCCGCCGGCGCGGTCAAGCGCCGCGTTGCCGTGCGCGCAATTTAGGATAGTTCCCGTGCGGGAACTACGCGTTAACGGACGGTGCCAGACAGCGCGGGTCCACCGCCACACCTGTCCGGGCGTCCGCCGTCGGACACCCGCGGACAGCGCCGGACAGCGGCCGACAAACTCCCCGCTCATCAAAATCAAGCACTTAGTAACTGGCATAAAGATTGCCTATTCAAAGTCTTTTGCAACTGTTAAGGTTGCCGAAGTTTTTTTAACATAAGCAACAAAGATCGACCCGATTCAGCTTGTGCCGCAACGGCGTTGCCACCATCGACAGGTGACGCTCCTTCGTCAGTGCTTATTGAGTACCTTCAGGAGATACAATGGAACGTCGTGCCTTTCTCAATATTAGCGGCCTTGCCTTGGGCACCATGCTGGTGCCGGTGGTTGGACGCGCGGTCGCGGCCGAAGAGCTGCTCACCCCCCTCGCCGCGAAATTCAAGAAGACACTGGCCGACGTTGGCCTCAACGCCGCCACCCAGGCCGGCGCCAGCTACTGCGACGTGCGCATCGGCCGCTACCTGAACCAGTTCATCACCACGCGCGACTTGAACGTCGAAAGCGTCACCAATACCGAATCGGCCGGCGTCGGCGTGCGCGTCATCTGCAACGGCGCCTACGGCTTTGCCGCCACCTCCGACATGTCGCCCGACGGCGTCGCCGGCGCCGCGCGCCAGGCCGTCGCCATCGCCAAGGCCAATTCGCGCCTGCAGTCCGAGCCGGTGCGCCTGGCGCCGGTCAAGGGCGTCGGCGAAGTATCGTGGGCCACGCCGATCAAGAAGGACTGGCGCGCCGTGCCGATCAAGGAAAAAGCCGAGCTGCTGATCGCCGCCAACAAGGCCGGCATGGACGGCGGCGCGAGCTTCATGCAGTCGCTGATGTTCCAGGTGAACCAGCAGAAGTACTTCGCCTCCACCGACGGCTCCTACATCGACCAGGACGTGCACCGCATGTGGATGCCGGTGTTCGCCACCGCGGTCGACAAGGCGACCAACAAGTTCCGCTCGCGCCAGGGCCTGTCTTCGCCGGTCGGCATGGGCTACGAATACCTCGACGCCCGCCCCGAACACAAGGTCAAGGCCGCCGGCGGCGTCTGCACCCTGTACACCGATTCGTATGATCTGATCGAAGACGCGCGCGCTTGCGGACGCCAGGCCAAGGAAAAGCTGACCGCCAAGTCGGTCGCACCGGGTAAATACGACCTGGTGCTCTCGCCCGAACACATGTGGCTCACCATTCACGAATCGGTCGGCCACCCGACCGAACTCGATCGCGTATTGGGCTACGAGGCCAACTACGCCGGCACCAGCTTCGCCACCCTCGACAAGTGGCAGTCGAAGAAATTCAAGTACGGCCACGAGCGCGTCAACATCATCGCCGACAAGACCGTCCCCGGTTCGCTCGGCGCCGTCGGCTACGACGACGAAGGCGTCAAGTGCAAGAAGTGGGACATCATCAAGGACGGCATGCTGGTGAACTACCAGGCCACGCGCGACCAGGCCCACATCATCGGCGAGAAGGAATCGCACGGCTGCTCGTATGCCGATTCGTGGAGCAGCGTGCAGTTCCAGCGCATGCCGAATATCTCGCTGGCGGCGGGAACGAAGAAGCTCACGCCGGATCAAATGATCAAGGACGTCAAGAAGGGCATCTACATCGTCGGCGCCGGCTCCTTCTCGATCGACCAGCAGCGTTACAACTTCCAGTTCGGCGGCCAGCTGTTCTACGAAATCGTCAACGGCAAAATCGGCGCCCCGCTCGAAGACGTGGCCTACCAGTCCAACACCCAGGAGTTCTGGAATGCCTGCAGCGCGATCTGCGACGAAAGCGACTGGCGCATGGGCGGCTCCTTCTTCGACGGCAAAGGGCAGCCGTCGCAGTCGAGCACCGTGTCGCACGGCTCGTCGACCACGCGCTTTAACGGCATCAACGTCATCAACACCGCCCGCAAGATCGGCTGACCATGAAACTACTTAGCCTTGACGAGACCCGCCGCATCACCGACCGCGTGATGTCGTTTTCCAAAGCCGACGAGTGCACCGTCACGCTGACCGGCAGTCGCACCGGTAACATCCGCTTCGCCCGCAACAACGTGTCGACCGCGGGACTGGTCGACGACGCCCAGCTGTCGGTGTCGGTCGCCTACGGCAAGCGCCAGGGCACCGCCATCATTAACGAGTTCGACGACAAGTCGCTCGAAAAAGTCGTGCGCCGCGCCGAAGACCTGGCCCGCCTGGCGCCGGAAAATCCCGAGTTCATGCCGGCCGTGGCCAAACAGGCCTACAAGCCAAGCGCCACCTTCAGCGCCAGGACCGCGGCGATCGATCCCGACATGCGCGCCCAGGCCGCGGCCTACAGCATCGAGGCGAGCCGCAAGAACAAGCTGGTATGCGCCGGCTTCTTCACCGACCGTACTTCGTTCGAAACGATCGCCAACTCGAACGGCGTGTTCGGCCACCAGCAGGAGACCTCGCTCGACTTCACCTGCACCGTGCGCACCGAAGACGGCCGCGGTTCCGGTTGGGTCAAGCGTTCCGCCGGCGACTTCGCGCTGTTCGATCCGCGCGAAGCTTCCGACGTCGCCATCGAAAAAGCGCTGCGTTCGGTCGAGGCCAAGGCGCTCGAACCGGGCCGCTACACCGTCATCCTCGAACCGGCCGCCACGTCCGACCTGATCGGCTACATGCTGTCCGGCTTCGATGCCCGCCAGGCCGACGAAGGCCGCAGCTTCCTGTCCAAGAAAGGCGGCGGTAACCGCCTCGGCGAAAAGCTGTTCGACAGCCAGGTCAACATCTGGTCCGACCCATGGGACAAGGATGTCGCCGTACTGCCGTGGGACAGCGCAACCATGCTGCCGCGCGAGCGCATGGCGATGATCAAGGACGGCCGCGTCGCCGCGCTCGACTACTCGCTGTTCTGGGCCAGGAAGCAGGGCGTGCGTCCGGTCGGCTCGCCCGGCAACATGATCATGGCCGGCACCAGCAAGTCCACCGCGGAGCTGATCGCCAATACCAAGAAGGGCGTGCTGGTCACCCGCACCTGGTACATCCGCCTGGTCGACCCGCAGTCGGTGCTGCTGACGGGCCTCACGCGCGACGGCACTTTCTACATCGAGAACGGCAAGATCAAGCACCCGATCAAGAACTTCCGCTTCAACGAGAGTCCCGTCACGATGCTCAACAACATCGACGAAATCGGCAAGCCGCAGATCATCGCCGGCGACGAAGTGCAGTACTCGATGCTGATCCCGCCAATGAAAGTGCGCGACTTTAATTTCACGTCCCTGTCGGACGCGGTGTAACTGGAGAGATTGTGGAACGACGTACCTTCCTGAAAATCAGCAGCGGCGCCACCGGCGCCATCCTGCTGCCGGTGTTCGGCAACACCATCGCCGCCGAAGAACTGCTCAACCCGATGGCCGTCAGCTTCAAGAAGACCCTCGCCGACGCCGGCCTGAACGCCGCCACCAAGGCCGGCGCCAGCTACTGCGACGTGCGCATCGGCCGCTACCTGAACCAGTCGATCACCACGCGCGACCTGCGCGTCGAGAACATCATCAACACCGAGTCGACCGGCGTCGGCGTGCGCGTGGTGGCCAGCGGCGCCTACGGCTTCGCTTCCACCAACGACATGTCGGAGGGCGGCGTCGCCGGCGCCGCGCGCCAGGCAGTCGCCATTGCCCGCGCCAACGCCAGACTGCAGACCGAACCGCTGCGCATGGCGCCGGTCAAGGGCACCGGCGTGGTCAGCTGGGCCACGCCGTTCACCCGCGACTGGCGCAGCGTGCCGGTCAAGGACAAGGCCGAGATGCTGATCGCCGCCAACAAGGCCGGGCTCGACGCCGGCGCCACCTTCATGACGGCCAACCTGTTCCAGGTCAACCAGCAGAAGTACTACGCCTCCACCGACGGCTCCTACATCGACCAGGACATCCACCGCCTGTGGGCGCCAATGACTGCCACCGCGGTCGACAAGGTCAACAACCGCTTCCGCACCCGCGACAGCCTGGCCGCGCCGGTCGGCATGGGCTTCGAATACTTCGACGCGCGCGCCGCCGACAAGGTGCAGGCCGCCGGCGGCGTCGCCACCTTGTACACCCGCTCCTGCGACCTGGTCGAGGATGCCCGCGCCGCCGGCCGCCAGGCCAGGGAAAAGCTCACCGCCAAGTCGGTCGAGCCGGGCAAGTACGACCTGGTGCTTAGTCCCGAACACCTGTTCCTGACCATCCACGAGTCGGTCGGCCACCCGACGGAACTGGACCGCGTGATGGGCTACGAGGCCAACTACGCCGGCACCAGCTTCGCCACGCTCGACAAGTGGGCCACCAAGAAATTCAAGTTCGGCGCCGAGCGCGTCAACTTCATCGCCGACAAGACCACACCTGGTTCGCTGGGTGCCGTCGGCTACGACGACGAAGGCGTGCGCTCGAAGCAGTGGGACATCATCAAGGACGGCGTGCTGGTGAATTACCAGGCCACGCGCGACCAGGCCCACCTGATCGGCGAGAAGGAGTCGCACGGCTGCTCGTACGCCGACTCGTGGAACAGCGTGCAGTTCCAGCGCATGCCGAACGTGTCGCTCGCCGCCGGCAAGGCCCCGCTCACGCCCGACGAGATGATCAAGGACGTCAAGAAGGGTATCTACATCCTTGGCCGCGGCTCGTATTCGATCGACCAGCAGCGCTACAACTTCCAGTTCGGCGGCCAGCTGTACTTCGAGATCAAGAATGGCAAGATCACCGGCCCGCTCGAAGACGTCGCCTACCAGTCGAACACCCAGGAATTCTGGAACTCGTGTTCGGCCATTTGCGACCAGCGCGACTGGCGCATGGGCGGCTCGTTCTTCGACGGCAAAGGCCAGCCCAGCCAGGTCAGCGCCGTATCGCACGGTTCAGCCACCACCCGCTTCAACGGCATCAACGTTATCAACACCGCTCGCAAGATCGGCTAAGGAGACTTCAGGATGAAACAGCTGAACCAGGAAGAAGCAAAGCGCATCTGCGACCGCGTGCTCGGGTTTTCCAAGGCCGACGAATGCCGCATCGTCATCGACGGCAGCCGCCGCGGCAACATCCGCTACGCGCAAAACAGCGTCACCACCGCCGGCCTGAACGAAAATACCCAGCTGACCGTCAGCGTCGCTTTCGGCAAGCGCCAGGGCACCGCCACCATCAACGAGTTCGACGACAAGTCGCTCGAGCGCGCGGTGCGCCGCGCCGAGGACGTGGCCCGCCTGGCGCCGGAAAATCCGGAGTTCATGCCGGCCATCGGCAAGCAGGCGTTCAAACAGTCCGCCACGTTCAACAGCGCCACCGCCGCCATCGATCCTGACTACCGCGCCGAAGTGGCGTCGCACAGCATCGTCGCCGGCCGCAAGAACAAGCTGCAGACGGCCGGCTACTTTGTCGACACCACCGGGTTTCAGACCATCGCCAATTCGAATGGCTTGTTCGGCCACCAGGAATTCACCAGCCTCGACTTCACCTGCACCGCGCGCACCGAAGACGGTCGCGGTTCCGGCTGGGTGACCCGTTCGGCGTCCGACGCGCGCAAGTTCGATCCGCGCGAGGCGTCCGCCGTCGCCATCGAAAAGGCGCTGCGTTCGGTCGACGCCAAGGCGCTCGAACCGGGCCGCTACACCGTGATCCTCGAGCCGGCGGCGACGTCGGAACTGATCGGGCGCATGTTCGGCGCCTTCGATGCGCGCCAGGCCGACGAAGGACGCAGCTTCCTGTCCAAGAAAGGCGGCGGCAATCGCCTCGGCGAGAAGCTGTTCGACGAACAGATCAACATCTGGGCCGATCCGTGGAATCCGGACGTGCCGGTGCGCCCGTGGGACAACACGATGATGCCGCGCGAGCGCACCGACGTCGTCAAGAACGGCCGCATCGTCTCGCTCGACTACTCGCGCTTCTGGGCGCAAAAGCAGAACGCAAAAGCGACCGCGCGGCACGGCAACATGATCATGTCGGGCGGCTCGAAGTCGCTCGAAGAGCTGATCGCCTCGACCAAGAAGGGCGTCGTCGTCACCCGCACCTGGTACATCCGCCAGGTCGACCCGCAGTCGCTGCTGCTGACGGGCCTCACGCGCGACGGCACCTTCTACGTCGAAAACGGCAAGATCAAATACCCGATCAAGAACTTCCGCTTCAACGAGAGCCCGGTGTCGATGCTCAACAACGTCGACGAACTTGGCAAGCCGCAGATCATCGGCGGCGACGAAGTGGCGTACGAGATGCTGATCCCGCCGATGAAGATCCGCGACTTCAACTTCACGTCGCTGTCGGACGCGGTGTAGCGGGGCGCGCATGCGGCCGGTCGATTTCTATTTCACGCGCCTGATGTACGAGTCGGGCGACTGGGACGTCGACATCCGCATGCCGAGCAACGTGCTCAATTCGCTGGTCGAATACACCACGCTGCGGGTCGATCCGGCCGAGCGCGTGGTGGCCCTGTCCGACCCGAAGATGCTGGAGGCGCCGTTCTGCTTCCTGGCCGGCCACAAGCTGGTGCAGTTCACCCCGGCCGAGCGCAAGAACTTCGAGCGCTACGTGCGTGGCGGCGGCTTCGTGTTCGTCGACGACTGCAACCACGACATCGACGGCCTGTTCGCCAAGTCGTTCGAGGCCGAGCTGGCGAAGATGTTCGGGCCCAAGGCTCTGAAAAAAATCCCGAACACGCATCCGATCTATTCGAGCTTTTTCAAGTTCGACGGCCCGCCCAACACCGGCAATGAACTCAATGGCTGGGGCGACGACCTGGTGCACGACTACCTGAAGGCGATCGAAATCAACGGCCGCATCCGGGTGCTGTACTCGAACAAGGACTACGGTTGCGAGTGGGACTACGACTTTCGCAACAAGCGCTGGCTGGTCATCGACAATACCCGCTTCGCGGTCAACATCATTCAATATGCTTTAGGAGCCTGACGTGTCGGAACGTGATGCAATCGCCTGGAACGAAAACGAAATCGGCACGCTGACCGACAAGGTCGGCGCGCTCAAGGCCAGCATGGCGCGCGTCATCGTCGGCCAGGAGCAAGTCATTGAGTCGCTCATCATTTGCCTGCTGGCCGGCGGCCACGCGCTGGTCGAAGGCGTGCCGGGTCTGGGCAAGACGCTGCTGGTCAAGTCGCTGGCGCAGGCCACCGACATGCAGTTTCGCCGCGTGCAGTTCACGCCCGACCTGATGCCGTCCGATATCGTCGGCACCGAGATCCTCGAAGAGGACACGGTCACCCGCCAGCGCGTGTTCCGCTTCCAGCAGGGACCCGTGTTCACCCAGGTGCTGCTGGCCGACGAGATCAATCGGGCGCCGCCAAAAACGCAGTCGGCACTGCTCGAAGCGATGCAGGAACGCGCCGTCACTTTCGCCGGCACCACCCACAAGCTGCCGCGGCCGTTCTTTGTGCTGGCCACCCAGAACCCGATCGAGCAGGCCGGAACCTATCCGCTGCCGGAAGCGCAGCTCGACCGCTTCTTGCTGCGCATCGACGTCGGGTATCCGAGCGAAGACGAAGAGATTGCGATGGTCGCGCTCACCACCCATTCGGTGCTGCAGGACGCGGTGCCGGCGATGGACGTGGCCAGCCTGCTGCGGCTGCAGCTGCTGGTGCGCGACATCGAGATCGGCGAGCACCTGCTGCGCTACGCCACGCGCCTGGTGCGCGCCACCCGCCCGCAAGAGAGCCGTGTCGCCAGCGTGTTGAAGCACGTTGGCTGGGGCGCAGGTCCGCGCGCCGGCCAGGCGCTGGTGCTGGCCTCGAAAGCGCGCGCGCTGATGCACGGCCGCCTGGCGGTCACGCGCGACGACATCGGCGCCATGCTGCTGCCGGTGCTGGCGCACCGCGTGCTGCGCAATTTCGAAGCCGAAGCGGACGGCGTGGCGATTGCCGACATCCTGCGCGCGCTGGGCGACGAGATCCGCGTCGACTGACATGCTGGCGACACCGGCGCAGCTGGCGCACACCACCGACCTGAACCTGGTCATCCGCTACGTGCTGGCCGGCCTCGGCCACGGTATCCACGCGGGGCGCGAGCGCGGCGCCGGCGTCGAGTTCTCCGAATACCGCGCCTATGCGCCGGGCGACGAGTGGCGCCGCGTCGACTGGAAGCTGCTGGCGCGCGCCGACCGCTATTTCGTGCGCGAGGCCGAGCGCGACAGCCACGTCGCCGTCTGGCTGTGGCTGGATGCCAGCGCGTCGATGGCGGAGCCGAGCCGCAGCGTGGCTGGCCTCGACAAGCTGCAGTACGCGCGCGCCGTGCTGGCCTGCATTGCCGCCATCGCGCAGCGCCAGGGCGACGCCTTCGGCCTGATCGTCTGCGGCGGCGACCGCGTGAAGTTCACGCCGGCCGCGCGCGGACCGCGCCAGATGCAGCGCATCCTGGCGCAGCTGTCGCGCACCGAGGCGCAGGGCAGCCTGCCGCCGGCCGAGACATTGCGAACCAGCCTGCATTTCGCCCGTTCGCCAAGCCTGGTGTTCGCCGTCAGCGACTATCTAGACTGGCCATCGGCCCAATCGGAAGCGCTGCTGCGGCTGCGCCACATGCGCCACGACGTGCGCGCGCTGTGCCTGCAAACCAACGCCGAGTGCGACGCCAGCTTCGCCGCCGGCGGCACATGGCGCGACCCTGAAGCAGGCGCGGGCCTGTTCCGCTTCGAACAGCAGGCTTACCAGAAAAACCGCGCCGGCCATTTCGCCGCCATGACGGCCGACTGCCGCCGCAGCGACATACGCACGCTCGAAGCGCGCATCGAACAACCGCTGCAGACGGTGCTGCGCGCGTGGCTGCGCCAGGCGGGCCGCGCATGAGCATGTGGTGGCTTGCCATGCCCGTGCTGCTGCTGCCGATATGGTGGCACCGGCAGAAGCGCGAACGCAGCAACGCTCAGCCGCTGGCAACCGCGCGCTTCTTGCCGCGCGCCGATCCGCAGCAGCAGCGCGTGTGGCGCTGGACCGACCGGCTGCTGTTGCTGGTGCGCTGCCTTCTGCTCGCCGGCGTGATCGCGCTGCTGGCCGACGTCACGCTGCCGTGGCGCGGCGACACCGTGCTGGTCGCGCCCGGCACCGACGCTGCCTGGCTCGATCGCCAGGTGACCGATGCCGGCTTTTCGGGCGCGGCCCGGATAACGGTCGCCGATCCGCTTGGGTATCTGGCGCTGCATGAGCGTGAATGGAAAGCCAGCGCGCGCCTGCTGGTGGCCGGCAACGTGCCAATGCCGGCGCTGCGGCCGCAGTTTCGCCACAAGGTCGAGCTGCGCACGCTGGCTGCGCCATTGCCTGCATCCGAACACCGCGTCGCTGTCGTCAGCAAACGTGCGCCGCAATGGCGCGTGTTGTTCGCGGCGCTGGATGGCCCGCAGAAATTTGTCGTCACCGACACGGCAGACGCAAAGTCGGAACTGATCATATGGGATGTGGCCGAGGCGCCGCCGGCCGGCCTGCACGCGCCGCTGTGGTGGGTCGGCGACGACAGCGCCTTTCCGGAACTGCGCAGCGCCAGGGCTGTCGACGGCATGCGCTACGCCGACAGCGCGCGTGGCCGGCTATGGTCTGCCACCCCGCCGGCCGACGCCAGCGCCGCGCGCAGCCTGTTCGAAACCTGGCAGCGCCTGCACTATGCGCCGGTGCCGTACACCGCACCGTCGCAGTCGATCGCGGCGTCCACGGTGCAGACGGCGCCGGCAGCGGGCGCACTGCGCGACATTTTGCTGATGGCGCTGGCGGCGCTGTTCGCACTCGAAAGGATATTGGCCCATGCAAGCCGACGCTGATATCGTCGCGCGCGTCTGGCGCGCTGCCTGGCGCCGCCGCCTGCCACTGTGGCTTGGCGCGCTGCTGCCGTGGATCGTGCTGCGTTCGCCGATCGGCATCGCCGCCGCGCTGGCGCTGGTGATCTTCGATTGCTGGCGCCTGCACCGCCGCGTGTCCGCCAACTGGCCGCGCTGGCTCGACGGCGCAATCCCGGAACTGGAAGACAGCAGCCTGCTGCTGGCGCATGCACCAACTCCCATCGCCCAGTTGCAGCGCCAGCGCCTGCTCGCCCGCGCCGCTGCGGTGCTGAACCTGCCGGCGGTGGCGCGCACACGCGTTCGCGGCGGCTATCACTGGGTCGCCGCCAGCGCCCTGGTGGCGCTGGGCGTATGGGCCTGGGGCGCGCGTGCCGGCATGCCGAGCATGGCGCCAGCCGCCGCGCCGGCCGCCGCCGCCGCCGCCGCCGCCGTCGCGCCAGGCCAGGTCTCGCTGCGCGTCACGCCGCCAAAATACACTGCGGTGGCGCCGTTCGAATCGGCGCCACGCGACCTGCAGGTGCCCGAGCACAGCGTGGTGCAATGGTGCGGCAAGGACGCGGTGATCGAACTGAGCGACGGCCAGCAGCTCAAGACCGGCGCCGCTTGCGCGCAGTGGAAGGCCACCGAATCGGTGTTCTGGCGCCTGCGCGGGGTGCGCTACAACCTGCGCGTGACGCCCGACCAGCCGCCGCTGATCACCGTCACGGCGCCGACCGACATGGTGCAGGTGCTGGCGGCCGATGCAAACAGTGCCGCCATCGCGGTGGCGGTGCGCGACGACTACCAGGTGGCCCGCGCCACCTTGCACCTGACCCTGGCGCGCGGCAGCGGCGAAAACATCCGCTTCAGCGACCGCGAAGTGCCGCTGCCGGCGTCGAGCGACCCACGCGCGCGCAACTGGTCACGCCAGTGGACGCTGGCCGAGCTGGGCATGGAGCCGGGCGACGAGCTGTATTTTTTCGTGCGCGCGGCGGACAATGCCGAGCCGGTTCACGGCGCTCAGTCGCCGACCTACACGCTGCGCCTGCCGGGGCCTGTCGGCACCGAAGACGAGACGTCGGCGCTGCCGATGCTGGTCAAGCCGGAGAACCTGCGCAGCCAGCGCCAGGTCATCATCGATACCCAGCAACTGATCGCCGACATGAAGGCGCAGCCGAAAATGGCCGCCGCCACGGTGCGCAGCCGCAGCGAGTCGATCGCCGGCGACCAGGCGCAGCTGCGCCGCCGCTACGGCCAGTTCCTCGGCGAGGAGTCGAGCCTGTTCGGCGGCGACGACCACGAAAAGGAAGAGGGCAAGCACGACGTGGTGGCCGAATTCGGCCATGCCCACGACCAGGCCGAGAACGCCACGCTGTTCGACGAGGGCACCAAGAAAGTGCTGCGGCGCGCGCTGTCGGCGATGTGGGATGCCGAAAAAGCGCTGCGGGCGATCACGCCGCAGCCGGCGCTGGCGCCCGAACACAAGGCGCTCGAGGCGATCAAGCAGCTGCAGCAGGCCGACCGCATCTACCTGCACAAGACGGCGTTCGCGCCGCCGCCGATCAAGGAGGAGCTGCGCATGAGTGGTGATGTAGTGGGCGCCAAGAGCTACCGGCGCGCGCAGGATGCGCCCAACGATGCGGTGCCGGCGGAAGTGCGCGAGCTGCTGCGCGCCCTCGGCGGCGACGGCGCCTTGCCGGCGCTGTGGAGCCGCACCGCGCACGACTGGATCCGCGCGCGTATCGCCGGCGACGACCAGCGGCTGCAGGCGCAGCGCGCGGTGCAGGACGTGGCCGACGGCTGCGCCACTTGCCGTCCGGTGCTGCGTGCGTGGATCCGCGGCGCCATCACCGACGCGCCGGTGCTGCTGCAGGCAACGCCGTCGGCCAGCACGCCGTTCACCCAGGCATGGCGCAGGGCGGCGCCATGACGATGATCGCGATCGGCCTGATCGGCCTTGCCAGCGCGGGCGTCTACCTGTGGCGGCGCCGCTTTATCGACGCGCTGCTGGTGCTGGTTGCCGCCGCGGCGCTGGCTGGCATCGGCGGCAATTTCTCATTGCCGCACACCGCCGCCAAGGGGCCGCTGACTGGCGACGGCCTGACCGAGGCGCAGTGGCGCGATCTGTCTGCGCGGCCGCTGGCGTGGACTGTGCCGGCGAGCCCCGTGCTGCGGCTCGATTTCCCCCGCCGCCTGACGCTCGGCCGCATGTTCACATTCACCATCCATCGCGACAAGCCCGGCGCGGCGCGCCTGCAACTGCTGGCGGAGAACAAGCAGGTCATCGCTGAGGCCAGCGGCTCGGCGGCGTCGCTCAGCGTGCAGTGGCTGCCGCCGGCCGCCGAGCTGCTGGTGCTGCGCGCTCGCTTGCTGGACGCCGCAGGCAATACGCTGGCCGAAGGGCCGGTGCCGCTCAACGTGGTGGACGCCGCGCCACTGCGGGTGCAGGGGCGCTTCGCCGCGCCGTCGTTCGACCTGCGCGTGCTGAACGAACTACTGGCCAATAGCGGCGCGCTGCTCGACTGGCAGGTCACGCTCGGCAAAACCGTCACCCGCAGCGAGACCGCGCGCGAACCGATGGCCGCTCCCAACCTGCTGATCATCGACGCCGCCTGGTTCGAACGCGCATCGGAAAGCGCACGCGCGGCGCTGCTTGCCCAAGGCACGCCGCTGGTCATCCTGGGCGCCAACGCAAGCGACACCCGCATCTGGCAGCGCGCGATGCAGCTCGACCTGAAGCCGCAAGCCGATGGCCGCGTTGCGGGCGCTCTTGCAATGCCGGTGGCGCCGTTCAATCCGGTTGCGGGAACCTGGACCGCCGGCGACGGCACGTTCTGGACCCGCGGGCGCATCACCTGGGTCGGCGTGGGCGACTGGCACCGCCTGGCGATCAGCCAGCCGCGCCAGCTCGCGCTGTGGTGGCAAGGTGTGCTCGACGGCGCCGGCGTAAAGGTGGAGCAGGACGTGACATGGGAAGAGCCGCGCGAGATGGCCTTTGCCGGACAGCGCCTGGAACTGTGCGCGCAGGGCGCCAAGGGCGATGCGGTGTTCCCGTCGCTGCAGCAGAAGATAGTCTGGCAGCGTCGGCTTGACAAGGCCGACGCCTCCTGCGTCGCGGTGTGGCCGCGCCAGGCGGGCTGGCTGAAGATGGAGGGGAAGGGCGGCGAGACGTACGTGTTCGATGCAGCGGACTGGCCGCAGTGGCAGGCGGCGCAGCGGCGCGATGCTACTAGCCGCTACCTCGCCCGCACCGCGGCTCCGGCGGCGATCGGCAGCACGCCGTTGCCGGCGTGGCCGTTCGCCTTGCTGTTCACGCTGGCCATGCTCGCGCTGTGGTGGCGCGAGCGCGGCCGGCTCGCTTAGAAAGCGTAGTCGGCGCGCAGGTAGCCGGAGCGGCCGTTGATGCCGATCGGGCAGGTCTCCCAGCAGTGGGTGAAGCCCAGCTGCGGAAACGGCGCCGCCTTGGTCTTGTCCCACTCGGTCGGGTAGGTGTCGAACACGTTGTTCAAGCCGGCCGACAGGCTGAAGCGCTTGCTGAACGAATAGCGCATCGTCAGGTCGACCAGCCACTTCGCTTCCCAGGTCTGGATGAACGGCGCGGTGAATCCCTGGCCCTGCACTTCACCGTAGTAGTTGGCGCGGGCGTTGACGTTCCATGCGCCGGCCGTGTAGTCGGCGCCGACGACGTGGTGCTGGCGCGGCTGGCCGCGTTCGATCAAGGTCACCTGCGAATCGTCGAACAGCTGGGCGCCAGTCAGCACCGGCGACTGTGAATTGCGGCTCTTGACCTTGGTGCGGTTGAAGCCCAACTGGCCCGACAGCACCAGCGTGGCATTGCTCAACTTGGTGGTGTGATCGGCGACCAGGTCGAAGCCGTCGGTTGTGGTGTCGATCGCGTTGGTGAAGAACTGCGCCTGGCCGACCTTCAGCGGATCAAGGATGGCCTTGATCGGGCACGCCGCCGCGGTCAGGCAGGCGCCCGATTCCGGCGCGATGTTGCTCGAAAAGACGATGCGGTCGTCGATGTTGGTGCGGTACACGTCAGCCGTCACCGAGAAGCCGGTGACCGGGCGCAGGATGATGCCGATGCTGCCGCTTTGCGACGTTTCCTGTTTCAGCGGCGAGATGCCGAACGCGCGGGTGACGGCGCTGCCTTCGCGCGCGGTCAGCGTCTCGGTCAGCACGCCGGCCGTGTTCAGGTTGGTCGACACCGAGCTGTAGAACTTCTGCTGCACGCCCGGTGCGCGAAAGCCCGTCGACACGCTGCCGCGCATGCCGATGGTGCGCGACGGGTCGTAGCGCATGCTCAGTTTTCCGGTGGTGGTGTTGCCGAAGTCCGAATACTTTTCGAAGCGGACGGCGCCCGCCACCAGCAGATGCGGCGTCAGGTTGTGTTCCGCGTCGAGGTAGGCGGCGACGTTGTGGCGGCCGGCGTCGACCGCGGTACCTGGCGTGTAGCCGGGGAATCCCTGCGCGCCGGAGGCGGCGATGCCGCCGGTCTGGTCGAAGATCTTGATGGCCGGGTTGTTGGTGCGTCCGTACTGGTAGGACACCGGGTCGCCCGCTTCGATGGCGTAGTTATCGCGGCGGTACTCGAAGCCGCCGGCCACCAGCAGCTTGGCGCCGCCGATGTCGACCGGGCCGCGCAGGTCGGCGTTGAAGGTGGTCTGGTTGAATTTCAGGCGGCCGGTGTCGGCTTCCAGCGGCGATTCGGCATAGATGCCGCCGCCCGGTTTCGGCTCGTACCAGTAGCTGACGTTGATCGAATTACGTTCGTGGAAACCGAGTTCGCTGCGGCCGTGGTTGACGCTGACGTCGAACTTCCAGTCGTTGGCCAGGTCGCGCTTGTAGCCTACTGCCAGCGAGGCGTCCTTCACGGTCGTCATGATGTTCGGCAGGTAGCCGTTCGGGTACACCGCAGGCACAGTGCGCCCGTCCCCGGCCGAGCGGAAGAAGCCGGCCGAGTCGCCGGTGCGCTTGGAGACGCCGCCGAAGGCGTAGAACTCGCTGTCTTTGCCGAGCGGGATGGCGGCGTTCCACCACAGGTAGGCATCCTTGGCCAGGCTGTCGCCGATGCGCTGGGTCACGCGCGGCGGATCGACGCGCAAGGTGTCGAGGCCGGCGCGGTTGGTTTCGCCGCGGTGGCGCCCTTCGACCGTCAGGTTCAGGTAGCCGCCGTCGGTGCCGAGCGCAACGCCGGTGTTGGCGCTGCCGGAGACCAGGTCGCCGTCGCCCTTCGACGTGGTGCCGACCGTGCCGCTCAACTGGGTCTCGCCCACGTTCGACTTGAGGACGATGTTGATCACGCCGGCGATCGCATCCGACCCGTACTGCGCGGCGGCGCCGTCGCGCAGCACCTCGATGTGGTGGATCGCGGACAGCGGAATGGCGTTGATGTCGGTGCCGGCGGAGCCGCGGCCGATGGTTTGCTGGACGTTGACCAGCGCCTGCTGGTGGCGGCGTTTGCCGTTGACGAGCACCAGCAGCTGGTCGGGCCCGAGGCCGCGCAAGGTGGCCGGGCGAATGATGTCGGTGCCGTCGCTGATGAACGTGGAGGTGAAGTTGAATGACGGGTCGAGCGTTTGCAGCAGCTTGCCCAGTTCCAGCGGGCCGGCGTTCTGCATGTCCTTGGCGCTGATCAGGCCGACCGGCACGGCGGTGTCGAGGGCGGTCTTGGCGCTCGAGCGCGATCCGAGCACGACGACCGACTGGGTGCCTTCGTCGCTTGGGCGGGCCTGCTGGCCGCCGGCCGCTTCCTGCGCGCCGGCGTGGTTCAGGGCCGCGAGCAGCGCCGAGGCGAGCAAGGTGCGGTTCAGGTTCGCTCTTCCGGTGTGTTTCGTCATTGCGTGTCTCTTTCTCTTGGCTATTTTCGTCAGTCGCGCGCGGGCGCGCGCGATGCCCGGAAGATGCTATAGCACACCAAATGGTCTGTACAACCCGCATGGAATGACTGTTGTATTTATAGATAGTCAGGCAATATTTCGGGCTACCTAACTGAAAAGCAGAGTAGTATTTACGCCCCTTGCGGCAGTTCCTGCGGTCTGTCCAATATATTTCCTACGGGTAAGAAAAATATAGTATTCTTAAGTGCAATATTGTGTTTATCTTAATCTGGGAGCCGTGATGGACTTGGTCTACAAGAATGAAAAAACGCTTTTCGGCATCATGCTGGTGCTATCGGTGCTGTTGTGGATCGTGCTGGTGGTCGGCACGCTTGGCCTGGCGCTGGTGTACGCGGCACTGTTGTTCCTCATCTACTGCTTCGCCCAGTCGGCACTGATATCGCACATCAAGGGCAACGGTGTGCAGATCACCGCGCAGCAGTGTCCCGACCTGCACCGGCAGATCGCCGCCTGCTGCGAAAAGCTCGGACAAAACGAGCAGCCCGACGCCTACCTGATGCAGATGGGCGGCGCCTTCAACGCCTTCGCCACGCGTTTCTTCGGCCGCGATTTCCTGGTGCTGTACTCCGACGTCGTCGACGCCCTCGAAGACAATCCGGACGCGCTCAATTTCTACATCGGCCACGAGATTGGCCACATCAAGCGCCGCCATCTCAAATGGGCGACCGTGCTGCTGCCGGCGTCGATCCTGCCGCTGATCGGCGCGGCCTATTCGCGCGCCCGCGAATACACCTGCGACCGGCATGGCATGGCCGCGTGTGACCATCCGCTCAACGCCGAATTCGGCATCGCGGCGCTGGCGGCCGGCGGCAAGCGCTGGCGCACGATGAGCAAGAGCGAATACATTGGCCAGAGCCGCCATACCGACAGCTTCTGGATGTCGTTTCACGAACTGGTGGGCGACTACCCGTGGCTGGTCAAGCGCATGGGCGCCGTGCGGGCGCTGGCGCAGGGACAGGAGCCAAGCCAGCCACGGCGTCATCCGATGGCGATGGTGCTGGCGCTGTTCGTGCCGCGCCTTGGCGTCGGCGGGGGCGGCGGATTGATCCTGACGATAGCGGTCATTGGCATATTGGCGGCGGTCGGCATACCGGCCTACCAGGACTACGTCAAGAAGAGCCAGGTCGCCGCGGCCTATCAGGGCGGTCGCCAGGCTACCGCCGCGGTGGAAAAGTACTTCTATGCGAACGACAAGGTGCCGGCCACGCTGGAGGCGGCCGGCACCTCCGCGCAGCCGGCCGGTAACGCATCGATTGAACTGATCCAGCTGAACCCGGAGAATGCGGTGATCCGCGTGCTCACCCGCACGACGACCGTGCACGGCCAGGGTGTGCTGGTGTTCGCGCCATCGCTCAATGCGAACAAGCGGATCGCATGGAAGTGCGGCGCCGAAGACATCGACACCAGGTTGCTGCCGCCGCAGTGCCGCCAGATCGGCGACGGCCAGTAAGGCGCGGCTTGGCCAGCGGCGGCGGACTTACCGCTGCTGGTCGTGCATCCATTCCTTCAGGCCGGTGACCCAGGCCTTGGCCGGCAGGTTCATGCCGCGCTTGATGGCGCCGGCGCGTTCGTACAGCACGCTGAAGTCGATCTGCGGCGCGTTCTTGAAGGCGACGACGACGATGTTCGCATCGTGCACCTCGGGCAGCCAGACCACCGCGTCGAACACCTGTTCCATCGCCTGCAGGTTCTTGTCGTAGTTGGCGAAGTCGCCGAACACGTTGGTGGTCATGATGCCGTCGGCCGTCAGGCAGTCGTAGCAGCCCTGGTAGAACTCGGGCGTGTCGAGCACCGGGCCGCGCGCGTCCTCGTCGTACAGGTCGACCTGCAGCACGTCGACGCTGTTGCGGTTGGCCGGATCGAGCACGAAGTCGAGCGCGTTCATTTCAACCACCGACAGGCGCGCGTCGTCCGGCGGCAGCTCGAACAGCGCGCGGCAGATGGCGATCACGTTCGGATTGAGTTCGACCGCGGTGACGCGCGCGCCAGGCAGGCGGCGGTAGCAGAACTTGGTCAGCGCCGCGCTGCCAAGGCCGAGTTGGACGATGTGGCGCGGCTGCTCGCAAAACAACAGCCACAACATCATCATCTGGATGTATTCGAGTTCGATCGCATCGGGTTTGTCGAGCCGCATGGCGCCTTGCACCCATGAGGTGCCGAGGTGCAGGAAGCGCACGCCGCGAAACTCGGTGACGGTGGCGGGAGGATGGCCGGGCTGCTCGAAGCGGCCGCTGGCCTCTGGGTTGTTGCGGTTGGACGGCATGGGACGTTTGGATCGGCTGCGAAAACCGATCTTACCATCCCGGCCGCCCGTGTCAGGCGTACCAGGCCGCGACGTACGTCGGCGTGGCGACGCCGCAATCGGGCTCCGGCACCGGCGCTTGCGGCGTCAATGCCATCGGCAGCACGCCGACCCAGGCTTCGATATGCATGTCGTCGGCGTCGTCATGCGGCCCGCCGGTGCGCGCCTTGCAGGACGCTTCGGTCAGCGCGATGCGCATTACCGTGGTGGCGGCGTACTCCTTGTCGCTGCCGGCGCGCACATCGGCCTGGCGGCCGGGCGCCACCTTGTCCATGAAGGCGGCCATCGAGGCGCGCTTGGCGGCGTCGCCATCGACCGCTTCGAACTGGCCATACATCACCGCGGAGCGGTAGTTCATCGAATGGTTGAAGGCGGAGCGCGCCATCACCAGGCCATCGAGGTGGGTGATGGTGACGCACGCCTGGGTGTCCTTCATCAGCAGTCTAGTCAGCCGCCCGCCATTCGAGCCGTGGATGTACAGGTGCTCGCCGTCGCGCCAGCAGGCGGTCGGAATGCAGTGGGTGCTGGCGCCGTCGTGGAAGGCGACATTGCACAGCCAGGCGGTGTCGATGATGGCGTGCAGCGTGGCGCTGTCGTAGTCGGCGTAGTTGGCATTGCGGCGCACGCGGGTGCGGTCGGTGGGGGCGGAAGGTGCGGTCGTCATTGCAGTCCTGTCAAAAGAATCAGGCTCAAATATAGTCGAAAGATGGTTCCTTAATAAGGTCCACTTGGCCCGAAAATTATAGGGCCGCTGCCTGGGCAGTCAGGCAGCGGTGAACCCGATTCGTGTGCGTTCTTCAGCAGATCGAGGAGCGCCTGCTCCATCTGCGCCGGGTCGATCATCGCTGGCGGCGAGGCGTCTCGCCCGCAGGTCGGAAGGTCGCGTGTGACGACAGCTGGTCCACTACCTTGAGAAATATCAACCTCCATCGCTTGGTCTCGCGCAACAATTTCTTCTTGCATGCGATTAAATACAAACCTGATTTGCGTTTTGTCGCAGGTGGACCTGCGTAGTCCAATCTTTTGAACGGTGACGGAATGCAACGTCGACTGGCTCACACCGGCCAGAAGGCGCTTCAGATAAGACTACTTGAGGACTCAAAATGACTCGCGAACAAGTTTGGTCGGTGTTAGAGGCCTTGACCCAAGCGAACCGTCCCCTCCGTCTTCGAATTTCAACGGAAAATGGTGTTGCAGACAATCTTCTGATGGTGAAGCAAGTGAGCGGTATAGAGCAGATTTGCGGTGGTATTAATTATTGCTTGCTGTGCGTTTCCACCAAAGCGGGAATGCCGTTGAAACAGTTCAATGCTTCACCGGTCGAGCTGCAGTTCGTTACGGATTCCGGCAACCTGCGCTCCGTCTGCGGAATCGTCACTGAAGCGGTGGAAGGTGAAAGCGATGGCGGACTCGCCACGTATCAGCTGACGGTTCGAGACGGCCTGTCAATCATGGAGAAACGCGTGAATACACGCGTTTTCCGCAACGCTAGCGAAGTTGACATCACACGGACCATACTGGGTGAATGGCGGCATGGAAATCCGATACTTGCGCGTGCGCTTCAATTCGAACTAGAAAGCTTGAAAACTTATCCGGCCCGCGAGTTCACCATGCAGTACAACGAATCAGATGCGGCATTTCTACAGCGGCTCTGGAAACGGCGTGGATTGTCTTGGTTCTTCAAACCAGGGAGTGCGAGCACTACTGGGAGAAGCGACCTGCCATGTCATGTTCTCGTCCTGTTCGATGATGTGAAATCGCTTTCGCAGAATGCTGCTGGGGAGGTGCGTTACCACCGCGACGATGGGACTGAGACCCGCGATAGCATAACGGCCTGGAATGCGGCGCGGACCCTCAGCCCCGGAAGAGTTAGCCGCCACAGCTGGGAGTACGCTCAGAGCCGTGCGTGGGAGATTGAGGAAGTTGGCCAAAATAACCAAGGTCCGTTCGCGAATCGGTTTGCCGCCAGCCTAGACGATTATCTGATTGACGTTCCCCACGCGGGTGCAGACAACGATGACTACAGAAGCCTTTGTGCAGTTCGGATGCAACGGCATGAGTTCGCGTCCAAATCGTTTCATGGTGAAAGCGCGGTGCGCGATTTATGCGTCGGGCAATGGATAAGTGTAACGGGCCATGCTGAGATTGACACCCATCCGGCAGAGCAGCGAGAGTTTGTGATTACCGAGTTGCGTGTTGAAGCAGAAAATAATTTGCCTAAGGCGCTCAACGATCGGACGCGTCGCCTGTTTGCACGGAACCATTGGAGGGGCGACAGCGACGGCTCGGTGATGATCCAAGCTACTTCAGAAAATGGCGCGCGCTACGCCAATCGCTTCAGCTGCGTGCGGCGCGGGATTGCTATCGTGCCGGCCTATGATCCGCGCGTCGATTTACCGCGCACGGAGGCTCAGAGCGTGCTTGTAGTCGGACCGGTTGGCGAGGAGGTGTACTGTGACGAACACGGAAGGGTGAAAATTCGCTTCCCCGGTTGCCGGCAAACTGACCACGAACATGCTCACGGAGTGGGAGCATCCGGCTATGAGGGAGACTCGGCCTGGGTCCGTGTTGCGAGCTCTTCGGCCGGTGATCGTTGGGGTGCGATCTCTTTGCCCAGAGCAGGAGAGGAATGCATCGTCACCTTTATCGGGGGGGATCCGGATAAACCTGTTATAACCGCCCGAGTCCACGGTGGGATGGCTCCCCCTCCAACTTTCAGCCACACTGGCCGCCTCCCGGGCAACCGTTTCCTCTCTGGGATTAAGAGCAAGGAGGTGAATGGGCGGCGGTCCAATCAATTGCGACTGGATGATACCCCCGGGCAGATCAGTGCGCAGCTGGCCAGTGACCACGGGGCTAGTCAACTAAATTTAGGCCTTTTGACCCATCCGCGCACGGAAGGACGTGGCGAGATACGGGGTACAGGCGCCGAATTGCGTAGCGATGGTTCAGTCGCAGTGCGTGGCGCGCAAGGCGTCTATATCAGTGCGGATGCACGTTTGCGAGCGGCCGGCCGCCAGCTTGAACACGACGGTTTAACCGGTCTTGCAGCGGCACTCGAAATCGTTCAGCACCAACTTTCCGAATTGGCAAAAACGCACCACGCTGACGCCACCGACAGCAAGCCACTGACGCAGTTGGCGGCCTATCTCAATAAATGGGATAGCACCGATGATGGAGCTAGCAAGCCGGACAGTGCAGCCGGCGAACCCATTGTCGCGATCGACGCACCGGCTGGCATGCTCCTAGGCAGTAGCGCGAACATAGCGATCGGAGCTCAGACTCATGTTGACGTTTTGAGCGTAGGAAATACCCAAGTGTCGGCGGGCAGAAAATTGTTGATGCGTGCAACAGAGCGAATTTGCTTATTTGCTCATATGCTAGGGATAAGGATAACTGCCGCCGCCGGCAAGATTGAAATTCAAGCCCATCAAGACAGTATCGAACTGACTTCTGCAAAGCGCATCGTTCTGTCTGCGGCGGAGGAAATTGTAATTCAGGCTCCCAAAGTGACAGTGATCACGCAAGGCGCTCAAGCGGCATACGGGGGGGGCGCAATCACATATTTTCTTACTGGTGAATACGCCATCAATTCTTCCACCTTTGCGCATAAGGGGGTGAAGGATGGCGCCGTGGCTGACCTTAGCCTTCCGAAGAGCGAAGTTGCTTATGACCAGAGGGTGCGCTTAACGGACCTGAACACCGGCGAAGCGCTCGTGAGTCGCCGTTTCCGAGTGAAATTAGAGGATGGGCAGAAAATTGAAGGCACGACGGACGCGCAGGGGCTCACGCAGATCCTCAAATCCTCGATTCCGTTCAGTAGCTTTACGATCGAAGCGCTGGATGACTGACTGTGGTTGTAGCGACCATAATTGAAAAAATACCTATGGAAAAAAACCCTCCGCGATTGCCCGGTTATCAATTGCCTACGAAGCCGCATCTGTCACGCGGCCGGGAAACACATGGCTTTCTGACACCCGCGCAAGATCTAATGCCACAGGTGATCAGCATTCCACCACGCCGTGTTTTGCCAATTATTTTTCTACCCGGAATTATGGGGTCGAACTTGCGAATGAGCGCGGCACGGCAGGTGGCGTTGGAGAAGACAAACAACATCGCCTGGCGTCCGGAAAACAAGACGGCGTCAATAGCGCTCGCGAATGCTTCCCCGAGACAACGGCAAATTCAGCTGGACGCTGCACAAACCGAGGTAGATACGTACGAGCCCGCGCGGCAGTCGACGGGTGATGCCAACGAATCGTCCGACCACCGGCACTCGGCCGTGACAGTTAGCGTCCGCTATCCGGTTAGTGTGGGAATCGATATGCCGTTGCTTATGGATGACCCTAAGTCGATGCCATTTGCGAAGACTAAAGAACAAAAGGCAAGAGAGAGAGGCTGGGGCGAGGTTTTTTTCGGCAGCTACAGCGAACTGTTGGAGACGTGTGAGCTGAGACTCAATACCGCCTTTCGGCGCGGCAAAATGGATAGCTGGTGGCGTGGGATTATCGGTGTCGCCCCAGAAGAATGGCAAGCGAGCCCCCAGCCACGGTTGATTCCACTAGAGGAGCCAGCTCTTAAAAATGCGCTCAAGGACTGTTGGTTTCCCGTGCATGCGATGGGTTATAACTGGCTCGAGTCTAATCGGAAATCCGGCATAGTGACAGCGAAGCGAATAAGCGCTTTGATCGAAAAATACAAAGCGGAAGGATTTCAGTGTGAAAAAGTAATCGTGGTTACACATTCGATGGGGGGGGTTGGTAGGCCGTGCCTTGATTCACCCCGAAATGGGTAGTCTTGGTGAAACGGTGCTCGGAATAGTGCACGGCGTTATGCCGGCGGTCGGAGCGGCAGCGGCTTACAAACGGATCCGGTGCGGGTTCGAAGACCCTGGCGTCGTTAGTATGTCGCCGATGGTTAGTGTAACTGCCAAGGTGCTCGGCAATTTTGGGCGGGAGGTCACAGCGGTTTTGGCCAACGCGCCAGGAGGTCTTGAGCTGCTTCCGAGTCAGGCCTATGGGAACGGATGGTTGCAAATCAGACAGAACGGTCAAACCGTGCGGAGCCTGCCGCAGCGTGGCGATCCATATGACGAAATTTATAAACTGCGTGGAAAGTGGTACGGTTTGCTGCGTGAGGAGTGGATCAACCCGGCGCGCCAGCCACAATCAGGCTTCAATCGCACTGCGAGAATGCTTGACGAAGCCAAGATTTTTCATAAGGAAATTTCGTCCACGTACCACGCTCAGAGCGACGCTCATTATGGCGCTGATGCAAAGCATGCAGCGTGGCATAACGTGGTTTGGGACCTTGGTGGCCGTTCAGATAATTTAAGCATAGACCACTTTCTGATCCGCACGGACGACGAGCAAGGAAATTTGGTATTAGGGCCCCCTCCAAGCCTCTTGAATAAAGCTCTCGGCCCGGATGTACCCGCGGTTTTGGAGCCCGCCAGGGAACCCGGCGATCAAACTGTCCCTTTACACTCGGCTGAGCATCAGCTTCACAGCGGAAAATTTAAAGGTGTTTTTCGCCAGACGGGTTACGAGCACCAAGCCAGTTATAAGGACGAAAGCGCACTTCGTTCTACCCTCTACAGCCTGGTTTGCATTGCGCAGTCGATGAAGTGGAAAGAATGATGTATTCATATCTATATTTCTGGCGTACATCGGCCAATCTTGTCTTAACGGTATCCGTCGCATTTTTCGTAAGCGGTTGCGACCGCGAACAAGCACCCGTCCAGAGGCCCACAATGAACCTGCTATCGCAACGTCTAGCACTAATATTCGCGAAAACAAAGGTTGTCTGCTTTAGTCAGTTTGTGGTTGAGGTTCCCGTTACGGCAACGGTCATTTACGGACCGACAACAGTGGAGTGGCCCATCCATCGTTATTTTGCGCAGGGGAATAGGGCGGCCGATCGAGTGTCGCTGCTATTGCAAGAGGTCGAAAAAGAACGAATGTTTCTGGCTAAGAGACATCTTGCGGAGTTGCACCGGTTTGGGAGCGTTATTGATGGGGCCGTACCGGACAAAAACTCATTTTTGGTTCCAAGGATCAGATCAGCTACACGATTGATTCAGTGATTCCTGTAGGCGAGGAGTTGTTCGTCCAGCGTGCGGAAAGCGTGCCACCTGAAAAGGAGATTGAACAAGTCGCACTGTTAAACGCTGTAGCGAAAAATTTGCAACTGCGCGGAGATGAAGAAATTCCCGCGGAGAGTGGTGCTTGTATCGACGGAGGCCTGATAAAACGGCAAGCTGAATACGAAAGCGTTGCGGTAGGAATTCGATTTAAGGAGTTCCCGGACGTCCATTTTTCTATAGATACCCTTAAAAGGGACACCTCAGTGGACTCTGACGCACTTGAGCCTCGGTTGAAACAGGCGGAACAGGACGCGTCGCGCGAAGGAAACGGCCACATATTTGCGCAGATTAAAACGCTACGGCGCGGGAACCGTGAGTTTAACAATTGGAAAGGGTTCGAAATTCTCGCGCGGAAACCTGCTCATGAGGCAGACACAGAAGCTCATGAGTTTTTGTTTGTCAGCTTGGCCGTCCCGAACGATCCGCTGCGGCCCATGATGGAACTCCAGTTGAGTACTGGAGTGGCGGGTAATGCGAAAGCCAGCGTTAGGCCTAGCATTACAGATGAGGAAGCCGTGGCCTTATGGGACAAGCTAACTAACTCGATACGCGTTCGGCCGACGGGAAGATCGGAGAAAAATTCAGATGATTCGCCTATGGTTCCACTCAGCACATTCATTGAAAGCGGCGAAAAATGTCCACAGACAGGGTGGTGGCAATGCAGCGATGTTGGCGAAATTGCGGGCGGACGGCGCCGCCATTTTATGGCGGGCGAACACATGGCCGACGCGGTGCTATTAGGAAGGCCGAGCATTTTGCAAAAGTTGATGGGAACCCGTCCAACAAGTCTGATACCCACGGTTTGGGAGTTGGTGAGTTACGGGCAAACAGCAGTAGTTGCCAGTAGCGCGACGTTGACAAGCCCATCAACAAGTCTTAGTAGTACTGACCAAAGTTCCTCGGATTCCGGTAGCGTTTAGTCGATTCCTCCGATGGCGCAGTCCGCTAGTGCTAGCACTGGCACCAGCCCCTTCCAGTACAGTACTAACCTCATAAGGACGGCGCGATGCCAAATGTCATCCGGCTTAATGACCCTACCAGCCACGGCGGCAAAGTCGTAAATGTCACCGCTAGTCACTATATCATTGACGGAGCAGCTGTCGCGTGTGTGGGCGATCAATGTACATGTCCAGTGCATGGACCGGGGGTAATTGTTGAGGGTGATCCGAAGCACATCGTTGGCGGTCGCGCTGTCGCCTTCAATGGGCACAAGACCAGTTGCGGCGCTACCTTGATGAATACTACGCTCGCGTACCGCCAAGAATAGCTAAATTTTAGAAATACGGAGCGAGTATCCTAAGCCGGCAGGATCAGGGCGACCGTCAGGCCGCCACCCTCCCGGTTGCCCAGCGTGATGCGCCCGCCGTGCGCTTCGGCAATCTCGCGCGCCAGCGCCAGTCCGAGCCCGGTGCCGCTGCGCTTGGTGGAGTAGAACGGCACCAGCGCATTGGTCAGCACCGCCTCGTTCATGCCAGGGCCGCGGTCGGATACTTCGATGCGCAGCATGTCGGCCACGCGCTTGACGTTCAGCTCGACCAGGCCAGGCGGCGAACCCGATTCGTGCGCGTTCTTCAGCAGATTGAGGAGCGCCTGTTCCATCTGCGCCGGGTCGATCATCGCCGGCGCCGCCGGCGTTTCGCCGATCAGCCGGAACGCCACCTGCGACGATAGCTGCGCCAGGAAGCCGTCCCACCCGCACGCCTCGATGCGCGGCGTCGGCAGCTTGGCAAAGCGCGCGTAGCCGAGGATGAAGGTCTCGAGGTGGCGGGTGCGCTCGCCGATCGTCTCGAGGATCTGCGGCAGGCGTTCGGTCTGGCCGCGCCGCACCAGCTCCGCGCCGGAATGCGCCAGTGACGTCAGCGGCGCCAGCGAATTGTTCAGTTCATGGCTGATCACGCGGATTACCTTTTTCCACGTCTGCACTTCCTGGCGGCGCAGTTCGACCGTCAGCTGGCGCAGCAGCAGCAGCTCGTGGCGCCGCCCGTTCAGGCTGAAATTGCGGCGCGCCAGGTGGTACACCTCTTCGTCCTCGCTGTCGCCGGTCGTAAACAGGCCATCGCCACCGCGCGTGACGGCGTCGCGCAGCGCGGCGTTGGACTGCTGCAGGATCTCGCCGAGCGCATGGCCCTCGAGTTTCCTGCCCTCGTTGAGCAACTGGCGCGCGGCGATGTTGGCGTAGACGATCGGGCGCGCGCCGCCGGCGCCTTCGGCCACCAGCAGCATCGCCACCGGCGTGTTCTGTACCATCGTGTCGAGCAGCAGCTCGCGCTGCATCAGGTCGAGCCGCTGTTCGCGCAGCACGTTGCCAAGGTCGTTGTGAGCGTCGATCAGGTCGGACAGTTCGTCGTTCTGCTGCCAGCGCAAGCTGAACGAAAAGTCGCCGTCCTTGTAGCTGGTGACGGTGCCGGCCAGCGCGCGAAACAGCGACAGGATCGGCTGGATCTGCGAACGGATGGTGATGATCGACAGCGGCACCATGCACAGCAGGCAGATGCCGAACACCAGGCCCGGGCGGCCAGGCAGCAGGTGGTCCAGGCCAAGCGCGATCAGGATGCCGAGCGCCAGCAAGGTTCCGACCAGCGCCGACCAGCGCGTCACCAGCGAGAGGCGAAACCCGTTGCCGGCGGCCCCGCTCATCCGGGACGGGCGATGCCGAGCCGCTCCATGCGCCGGTACAGCGCCTGGCGCGACAGCCCCAGTTCGGCCGCGGCCTGCGCCACCACGCCGCCGGCGCGGGTCAGTGCGCCGGTGATGGCGTCGCGGTCAGGCTCGACCTCCAGCGCCGGCGCGGCGGCGGCCGGCAGCCCGAGGTCGGCCGCCTGGATCACCGCGCCCGAGGCGAGCAGGCTGGCGCGGGCGATGACGTTTTTCAGTTCACGCACATTGCCCGGCCAGCCGTGCGCCAGCAGCGCCGCCTCCGCGCCCACATGCAAGCTCTTGCCGGTGCCGAGGAAGCTGGCCGCCAGCGGCAGGATATCGGCCGGGCGCGCCGCCAGCGGCGCGATGCGCAGTTCGATCAGGTTAAGCCGGTAGAACAGGTCTTCGCGGAAGGTGCCGGCGCGGATCATCGCCGGCAGGTCGGCGTTGGTGGCGCTGATGACGCGCACCTTGACCTGGCGCTCGCGGTTAGAACCGAGCCGCTCGAAGCGGCCCGTCTCGAGCACCCGCAGCAGTTTCATTTGGCCCGCCAGCGGCAGGTTGCCGATCTCGTCGAGGAACAGGGTGCCGCCGTCGGCGGCCTCGAATTTGCCTTCGCGCGCCCTGGACGCGCCGGTGTAGGCGCCGGCGTCGGCGCCGAACAGTTCGGCCTCGATCAGTTCAGCGGGCAGGGCGCCGCAGTTGAGCACGACGAACGGGCCGTCGGCCACCAGCGAATTGGCCTGGATGATGTCGGCGATGCGTTCCTTGCCGGTGCCGTTGGCGCCGCTGATAAGCACCGGCACGTCGGCGCGCGCGACCTGACAGGCCAGGTGCAGCACCCGTTCGGTGGCCGGGTCCTGCCACACCATGCCGCGCAGGTCGAAGCCGTTTTCAAGCTCGCGGCGCTGGCGCCGTTCGCGCTGCACGCGCTGCTGCAAGGCGCGGTTGGCCTGACCCAGTTCGATCAGATTGACGACGGTGGCGATCAGCCGGTTGTCGTTCCACGGCTTGGACAGGTAGTCGGCCGCGCCCGACTTGACCAGGTCGACGGCGGCGTCGAGGTGGGTCCAGGCGGTCAGCAATATCACCGGCAGGTCCGGATGGCGCTTGCGGATCTGGCGAAACAGCGCGGCGCCTTCCTCGCCGGAGGTGGTGTCGGCGCTGAAGTTCATGTCCTGGATGACCAGGTCGACCTGCGAGCGCTCGAGCAGCGCCAGGCCCTCTTCGGGCGAGGCGGCGCGCAGCGCGTCGATGTCGTGCAGCGAAAACAGCACGTCGAGTGCGATGGCGACGGCCGCGTTGTCGTCAATGATCAGTACAGTAGGCATGCGGCTAGTCTACCATCGCAATGTGCATCTCAGGCGGTGCGGGTGGCGGTGGCCGGCGAGATCGTGGCCGCCCGCCATGCCGGTCCGTACACGGCGATGACGCCGAGCGCGAAAAACAGGCCGGTGCCCCACACCAGGTACTCGAGCGGCAGCTTGGTCAATTCGAGCTTGCTGACCAACAGCTGGTTCAGGCCAATGGCCAGCAGCACGCCGCCGGCCACGCCGGCGCCGGTGATCATCAGGTTCTCGGAGATGAAGTAGCGCAGGATGTGGGCGCGGCGCGCCCCCAGCGCGCGGCGCACGCCGATCTGCTTGCGCCGCTGCGTCACCCACAGGCTGGCCATGCCGACGATGCCGCTGGCGGTAATGACCAGCAGCAGGACGCTGACGGTGATCAGCATCCACGACAGCGCGTTGTCGGCGCGGTAGCGCTCCTTGCGGTCGTCCAGCGTGTTCTTCACCCGGATCACCACCGGCACCGGCGCCGACTTGGCCATCGCCGCTTCGGCTTCCTTCATGACGCGGTCACGCTGGCCCGGTTCGGTGCGCACCGTGTACATCGCGCCGGGAATGCCGCCCAGGCCGCGGTAGGCCAGGATGGCGGACAGTTCGCCTTCTTCGCCGATCTGCGCCCACGGTTTCTGCAACCGCTCGACCACGCCGACCACCTGGGTGGCGTTGGCGTCTTCACCGACGCCGAACAGCAGCGTTTTGCCGACCGCGCTCTGGCCCGGCCACAGCTTGTCCGCCAGCGCCTTGGTGATGATGGTGACTTTCGCGAACTCCTTGCTGACCTGCTCGTCGACTTCGACGACGTCCGCTTTGGTGAAGTCGCGACCTTCGACCAGCTTGAGCTGCCAGGTCTTGATCAGCGAATCGGCAGTACGGTAGTTGGCCGCGTTGGCGCTCTGGTTGACCTGCTTGCGGTTGAGCGAGACGCTGGTGTTGTTGCCGGAATTCCCCAGCGGGATCTGGTTCGTCGTCGCCACCGATACCACCCCCGAGATGGCGCGCAGCAGTTCGACTTCGCGGCGCTGCACGGCTGCGTCATACTCCGCGCTTTCGCGCGTCAGGTAGCGACTGTTGATGGCGAAGACCGAGCTCTCGTCGGCGATGCCGCTCGGGCGCGCCGCCACTTCCTGGCGCACGCTGACGATGTGCAGCGCGTTCGACAGGATGGCGAGGCTCAAGGCGACCTGCACGGCGACCAGCACCGCGCCGGTCTTGTTGCGCATCAGCGCCGAAAGAATAGGACTCATGGACATGATGATTCTCCGTTCTTCGATTACTGCGATTTGAGTTGCATAGCCGGCGTGACCTGGCACGCGCGCCAGGTCGGCAGCAGGCCGGCCAGCACCGCGGCGAACACCGACAGCACGAAGGTAAACACGAGCATCACCCAGTCCATGTGGGCGACGTTGCCCATCTCCTTGGACTGCATGGCGATCAGCACCAGCGCTGCCACTGCCAGCAGCAGGCCGAGGATGCCGCCGGCGAGGCCGACCACCGCCGTCTCGACGAGGAACTGGCGGAAGATATCCTTGCGCGAGGCGCCCAGCGCGCGGCGGATGCCCACCTCAGAAGCGCGCACCGAAAACTTTGCCAGCAACAGGCCGATGGTGTTGACGAGGCACAGCAGCAGGAAGCCGAACGCCAGCCACGCCGACAGCTTGCTGTCGTTGCCGACGACCTTGTTCTCGGCCATCCACTCCATCACGTCGTAGAGGTTGTTCTTGGCGGCGCGCTGCATGCGTCCGAGCTTGCGCTGCTCGGCGGCGTAGCTGTTGAGGTAATCCTGCAGCGCGGCGCGGTCGCCAGACGATTTGGTCTCGAACCAGAACTGGATCCAGGTGCAGTCGGACTTCTGGATACCCTCCAGGCCAGGGCCCGGATTGCCGCTGCAGTTCATGTTCCCCTGCGGGCCGACCTGGTTGCGCACGGCGCTGGTGAACGGGATGAACAGCTCGTCCTCGTTGCCGAATTTGCCGGCGCCGCCGATCAGGCGGTAATAGTGCGGCATCGGCGCCCAAGGTTTGAGCACGCCGACGATCTGGAACTGCTGGCCGAGCATGGTCACGCGCTTGCCTACGGGATTGGCGTCGCCGTACAGCTTTTCGGCGACCTTGCGGCTCAGGACCACGACATTGGCGCCGCTGTCGTCCTCCGCTTCGCTCCACGCTTGGCCGTGCAGGAAGGGCGCCTCGAACATGGCGAAGAAGTCGTGCGTCAGCGCCAGGCCCGAGGTCTGGAATACACCGAGGTCCTTGCGATCGGGCTCGATCGGCGCGCCGATGCCGAAGATGGCGGTGCGCCGTTCGCCCTGTTTGCCCTTGAGCAGATTGACCGCGTCCGGATAGCTGATCTGTTTATCGTCAATCTCTTCGCCGGGCGTGTAACCGGCCAGCGGGCCAACGTCGAACAGGGGCACGAACAGGCGGTCGCTCTTATGCGGAATCGGGTCGCCCGACATCACGTGCAGGATCGTCAGCGTCGACACGCTGGCCGCCACGCCGATGGCAAGTGTCAGCACCATCAGCGCGGTCAGGGCCGGATTGCGGCGCAGGCTGCGCAGGCCCAGTTTGAGGTAGTAGGAAAACATGCTCGCTCCTTATGCGCCGTAGGTGGCTGCCTTGGCGTCGAACAGCGTCGGCGTCTTGCGCACCAGGTCGGACACCTGGCCGTCGATGATGTGGACATTGCGCTGCGAGCGCACCGCCAGTTCCGGATCGTGGGTGACCATCAGGATGGTGGTGCCCTGGGCGTTGATGTCTTCGAGCAGCTCCATCACGCCGCGCGCCATCTGGGTGTCGAGGTTACCGGTCGGTTCGTCCGCCAGCAGCAGCTTCGGGCTGCCTGCCAGCGCGCGAGCGATCGCCACGCGCTGCTGCTGTCCGCCGGACAGTTCGGCCGGGTAGTGTTTCATGCGCGAGGCCAGGCCCACCTTGGCCAGCGCGTCCTCGATGCGCTCCTTGCGCTCCTTGGCGTTGAAGCCGCGGTAGCGCAGCGGTACGTCGACGTTATCGAACAGCGACAGGTCGGGGATCAGGTTGAAGCCCTGGAAGATGAAGCCGAGCTTCTCGTTGCGCAAACGAGAACGGGCGTTGTCGTCCATGCCCTTGACGTTGACGCCGTCGAGGATGTACTCGCCGTCGGTGAATTCCTCGAGCAGGCCGGCGATGTTCAGGAAGCTGGTCTTGCCGGAGCCGGAAGGGCCGGTCACGGTGACGAATTCGCCCTTGTTGACGGTGATTTCGAAGCCGCGCAGTGCGTGCGTTTCGATCATGTGGGTGCGGTACACCTTGGACAGATTGGACATGCGCAGCATGGGACTTCCTTTCGAAGTGAATCGTTATGGGGGCGTTATTGATTGACCGAGACGCGCGCGGCGTTATTGAAAGCGTCGGTGCCGGCGATGACGACCTTGTCGCCGACCTTCAGGCCGGACAGGATCTCGACGGCCATCACGCTGGTGGCGCCGAGCGTGATCGGCGTGCGAACGGCGACGCCGTCGTGCATGACATAGGCGAAGCGTCCGCCTTCGCCTTCGACGAACGGGCCGCGCGGCAGCATCACCACGTTCGGCTTTTCCTCGATCAGCAGTCGCGCGCTGACGCGCTGGCTCTGGCGCAGCCCTTTCGGCTGGGCGCCGTCGAAGCGCACCCGCGCCAGCACCTGGTTCTTCACCACTTCCGGCGACAGCGCCGCGAGCTTGCCGGTGGCGCGGCCCTCGCCGAGCTGGATTTCTGCGGTCATACCCAGGCCCATGTCGGCGACGTAGGTCTCCGGCACCTCGAGTTCGACTTCGAGCTTGGACAGGTCGACCAGCGTCATCAACGGCGTATTGGCCGCCACCACGCTGCGGTTCTGCACATTCAGGGTGCCGACGAAGCCGTCGACCGGCGCGCGCACGGTCAGCTCGTCGAAGCGGCGCTGGGCGTTGGCCAGCGACAGGCGCTGGCGGTCCAGTTCATTGACCTTGGTGCGCAGCGCCAGCGCGACGTCGTCGCTTTCCAGCCCGGCCGCCTTGGAGGCGTGGCTGGCGCGGATCTGCGCCGAGCTCAGTGCGTCCTTGGCCTTCTGAAAATCGATCTTGGCGATGATGCCGACCTGGCCGACGCTTTCATAGCGCTCCAGCGTGCGCTGGGCCGACAGGCGGTCGATTTCGGCGGTGTCGGCTTCGCGCTGGGCCAGCAGCTTCTGCTTTTTGGCCAGGATCTGCTGGCGCGCCACTTCGGCCTCGAGCTGGTTGTAGCTCGACTGCTCGCGCTTGAGGGCGTCGGCCAGGTCGGGCGACTCAAGCACGGCGAGCACGTCGCCTTTCTTGACGGTATCGCCGGCGTTGGTTTTCAAGGTGACGGTCGACTGCGCGGTGGAGTACAGCGTCGGGCTGATGGCGGCGACGACGCGGCCGTTGACGGAGGCGTCGCGCACCAGCGTGCCGCGGGTGACTTCGGCGATGCGCAGGCGCGAGGCGCTGACCGAATGCTCGCTGCCGCGCCAGGTCGTCAGCAGCAGCGCGGCGCCGGCGATGACGACAAGCACCGCGCCGGCCCACAGCGCGCGCCGTTTGAAGTTCTGCGCCGGAGCTGCGGTGATGACGGCGTCTTGGGATGAGGTGTCTCGGATCATGGTCTGGATGGTGGCAACGATGCCACCTACCTTGCAGGATCCGTGCCAGTGGCCAAGTCACTGATTCATAAGCGATTGACTGCGTACGTACAGTGTCCACGTGCGTCCGGCCAGTGTCCGCGGGCGCGCCGCGCCGCTGACCTATTCTTTTTCGATCCCGGCCCGCTTGATGATTTCGCCCCATTTCTTCGATTCGGCCTGCTGGAATTTCCCCAGTTCCTGCGGCGTTGTCAGGAATATCTCGGTGCCGCTGGTGGCGTAAAAGCCGGCGTTGGCGGTCGGGCTTTTGGCGGCGCGGCTAAGTAATTCATTGAGCCGCGCCACCAGCGGCGGCGGCGTCTTCGCCGGCGCATACGCAGCGAACCAGTAGCCGACGTCGTAGCCTGGCACGCCTGCTTCGGCGATCGTCGGCACTTCCGGCGCCAGTGCCGTGCGGGTGTTGCGCGAATAGCCGAGGGCGCGCAGCTTGCCGCTCTTGATATGCGGCAGGCCGGTGGCCGAATCGGTGATCATCATCTGGATCTGGCCGCCCAGCAGGTCGGTGATGGCGAAGGTATTGCTCTTGTACGGCACATGCAGCAGCTGCACGCCCGCCATTTGCTGGAACAGTTCACCGGCCACCCGGCTCGAAGAACTGCCGCTGCCAAACGTGACTTTGCCGGGCTCCTTCTTTGCCAGCGCGATGAAGTCCTTGACGCTGGTGACCGGCGACGTGGCATTGACCACCATGATCTGTCCACCCTTGCCAAGTCCGGTGATCGGCGCAAAATCCTTCACCGGGTCGTACGGCAGCTTCTTGTACAGATGGTCGGCGGCGGCGTGGGTGGTGTTCGTGGCGATCAGGATCGTGTAGCCGTCCGGTGCCGCGCGCGCCGCTTCGCTGGCGCCGATAAAGCCATTGCCGCCTGGCTTATTGTCGACGACAACCTGCTGCTTCGTTTCCAGCGTCACCGCGCGGCCGAGGGCGCGCGCCAGCTGGTCGGTCGCGGTGCCGGCGGCGAACGGCACGACGAAGCGGATCGGTTTTTCGGGGAAATTGGCGGCCGATGCGGCGGCCGACAGGGCCAGGCATACAGCCGGGATGGCGAGTTTGGTGAAGTTCATGGGATGTCTCCGTGGAGTTATTGTTCGGGTATTTCTAGGCTGAGAATCGCGGAGCTCAAGGTCTTGCCATGCGCGTCCAGCGCGAGTGACCTGGTCACGCCGCCGGTCAGGGCATTATGCAGGACGAAGTTCAATGCGCCGAGCGCTGGCAGCTCGAAACGCAGCACCTCGCCCTGTACCAGTTCGGCGAAGTGCGCTTTCACGCGTTCTGCGGTGACGTGTTTTTCGAGCAGACGATAATCGGCAGGGCGATACGCGATGACGGAAATGTTCGAGATGTTTCCCTTGTCGCCGGCCCGCGAATGGGCGATTTCACGCAGCAGCATATGTACTTTCCTCGAAATGCACGGTGGAGTGAACCGCGTCGCGCGGCAGCAGGGTCGATAGCACGGCGACGATGTCGCGCGCCGATTTGAAGGCGCCGCCGCCGCCGGCCGGGCCGCAGGTGTACAGGCTCTCGACCTCGTTGCCGATGCGCGCGGCCTCGCGCATGCTGTCGGTGCGGCCCGCCACCCGGATGCGCACTTCGTACGGTTCGGGATGCGAAGCCGGCAGGCGGTCGCGGTGCATGGCGTTGACGCCGATAAGTTCGTAGCGCATCTCGCTCGCCTGCAGGCCAATGATGTTGAAGCGTTCCTCGACGATGGACAGCGCCAGGCGCGCGCGATCGAGCGCGCCCGGGCCGGCGTACGACATCTGGCCTTCGCCGATGTAGCTATCGATGTAGCCGAGGGAGACTTTCAGCGTTGCCGGCCGCGGTTTGCCGGTGGCGCCGCTCACGCGCACCCGGTCCGGGCCGACCTCGGTGATCTGCACGCCGGAGAAATCGGCGACCACGTCCGGCGTCAGGTAGGCGCGCGGATCATGGATCTCGTAGAGCAGCTGTTCCTTGCAGGTGGCGGCGGTGACCTGTCCGCCGCTGCCTGCCACCTTGGTGATGATGACCGAGCCATCCTGCGCCACTTCGCCGATGGGGAAACCGAGCCGCGCCAGGCCGGCGATATCCTTGTAGCCGGGGTCGGCGAAGTAGCCGCCGGTGATCTGGCCGGCGCATTCAAGCAGGTGGCCCACCAGCGTGCCCTGGCCGAGCCGGTCCCAGTCGTCCATCGCCCAGCCGAATTCGAAGATGAGGGGCGCGAGCACCAGCGCCGGATCGGCGACGCGGCCGGTGATGACCACGTCGGCGCCTTGCGCCAGCGCGTCGACCAGCGGCTGCGCGCCCAGATAGGCATTCGCCGACAGCAGGCGTTCGCCGAGCGCGTTGACGCGGTTGCCGCTGTCGTCGATGTAGTCGCCGGCGCGCACGGTATCGAGCACGTCGTCGCCGAGCACCGCCGCCACCTTCAGTCCGTGCAGGTTCAGCGATCGGGCGATGGCGCGCACCTTGGTGGCGGCGGCCAGCGGATTGGCCGCGCCCATGTTGGTGATGATGCGGATACCTTTTGCGCGGCACAGCGGCAGCACCGCGCGCATGCGCTCTTCGAGCAGCGGATCGTAGCCGGCGTCGGCATCGGTCTGGCGGGCGCGCTGGGCGATGGCGATCGTGCGCTCGGCCAGACACTCGAAGATGAGGTAGTCGAGGTCGCCTTTTTCGGCCAGTTCGACGGCCGGCTCGAGGCGGTCGCCCGAGTAGCCGGCGCCGGCGCCGATTCTGATGCTGTTCATTGCAGCTCCTTGCGGCGAAAGCCGATGGATGCCAGTGTGGCGCGGCCGACTCATTAAGTACAATGGTCATTTCAAATGGATTAATCCGTTTGGCCGATCAATAGTGGGAGTGCGCGATGACGACGAATATCTCGACCCGGTTGTTGTATGCGTTTGTGGCGCTGGAAGAATCGCGCCATTTCACGCGTGCGGCGCAGCGCTGCCATACCTCGCAGCCGGCGTTCAGCGCGATGATCCAGAAGCTCGAGGCGGCGGCCGGCGCCAGGCTGTTCGAACGGGACACGCGCAATGTCACCTTGACGCCGGAAGGTGAACTGTTCTCCGAGGTGGTGCGCTCGCTGATCGCCGAGATCGAGTCGGCGTTCGACAACATGGCCGATCACGTCGCCAGGCGGCGCGGACGCGTCTCGATCGCGGCGCTGCCGTCGCTGGCGGCGCGGGCGCTGCCGGCGGTGATCGCGCAGTACCGGCGCCTGTATCCGGGCGTCAGCGTGACCTTGCACGACGCCTTGTCCGACCAATGCCTGGCGCTGCTGCGCGAGCGCAAGGCCGACCTGGTGCTGACTGCGCCTGGCGCCAACTTCGTCGAATTCGAATCGCGCACGCTGTGCAGCGATCCGTTTTACGTGGTGTGCCGGCGCGATCACCCGCTGGCGAAGAAGCGCCGGCTGCATGCGGGCGATCTGGCCGGATACGACATCATCCACCTGGCCAGGGCATCGAGCGTGCGGCAGCATGTCGACATCTTGCTGCGCGACGTGGCGGCGATGCATTCCGGATTCGAGGTGGAGCACCTGGCCACCGTGGCCGGTCTGGTGGAGCAGGGCCTGGGCGTGAGCCTGGTGCCGGAACTGACGCTGTTCCAGTTCCGCCAACTCGATTTGGTGGCGGTGCCGTTGCAGGCGCACGAGCAGACGCGCCCGATCCTGATCGTCCAGCGCAAGGGCCAGACCCTGTCGATCGCGGCCCAGGCCATGGTTGAACTCATCGAGCAGTACATCGGGCCGACGGGCGCGCGACCGAAATACCAGCATATCTGACCAGCAACGCTGGGGTCAGGTCTGACATTCGGACAAATCCGCGGGGTCAGGTCTGACAATCGGACATTCTTGAGGCGCACAACGTTGCTAGTAGCATGCGCATGCTACAAAACCGGCCGGAAGCGGACGAGGCAGGCGGCGGGCGACGGGGAAAATGTCCGAATGTCAGACCTGACCCCGGCAAAATGTCCGAATGTCAGACCTGACCCCTGCTTTGTTTTGACCGCAGCTATTTGACCTGCTTGAGCGGCTTGCCTTTGTCGATTACTTCCTGGCAATCGCCCTTCAGCGTCGAATTGTCGTAGTCGGTCCAGCCGTAGCTGTCGACCACGCGCTTGTGCTGCTTGAACTGGTCGCTGAGGAAGCTCCATTCGAGCTTTTCTTCGCCATAGCGGATGTCGGCCAGGTCGAGCAAGGTGTGGAACATGTTTTCTGTCGCCAGCCGCGCCCGCTTGTGCCGGGCCAATTGGCCAACCTTGGCGGGATAGCGCGCCTCGAACTGGTCCGAATACCAGACGAATGCCGGCACGTGAAATTCGTGCTTGGTGTTGTGGCCGTGGAAGGCGAGCTTGCAGCTCTTGTCGTACAAGGTCTGGCCATGGTCGGACACGTACAGCATCGAGGTGCGCTGCTGCGACTGTTTCAGCTTGCCGATCAGCCGGGCCAGGAACCAGTCGGTATACAAGATGCTGCTGTCGTAACTGTTGTTGAGCATCGGCTTGTTCCTGCGGTCGGTGTAGACCGGCTTGTCGATGCCGAACAGCGACGGCTGCCATTTGTCGAATTGCTTCGGATAGCGCTGGCTGTAGTTCCAGTGGCTGCCAAGCGAATGGACGACGATCAGCTTTTTCGGCGCGCGGTCGGCCACCGCGCTCTTGAACGGGGCGAACAGGATTTCGTCGAAATTGGAGTTGTTCTGAAAGCCGCCTAGATTGAGGAAGGCGATCACGTCCGCTTCCTTGGCAAAGACCGATACCGGCGTGTCGAACTTGCCGAACGACACCTGGTTGGAAATCCAGAAAGTCTTGAAGCCGGCTTCTTTATAAGCGGTAATGAACGATTTCTCATAAAAGCCGTCTTTCAGGCTCTGCATCGCCGTCTTGCGCGAGATGATGACCGGCACCGATAGCCGGGTTGCCGATACCGATGTGATGACGTCGGGCAGCATCACCAGGTTCGCCTCCTGGCTCAGCAGGGGATTGGTGTCGCGCTCGTAGCCGTTCAGGCTCCAGCGGTCGAAACGCGACGACTCGCCCAGCACCAGCACCACGGTTTCCTGCTCGCTGTCGGGCGAGGCCTGGTGCGCGCCAAAGGTGAAGCTGGCGCTGCGCTGGCCCAGTTCAGCCAGATACTTGCGCTCTTTATAGAAGTCGACGCCGCGCGCGACCAGGCCGAACGGCCACGATTGGGCAAACGGCTCGAATTCGAACGGCAACATCGCGCGGCGCGGCAGCGGCGGCAGTTTCCAGCCGGTCAAGCCGGCGCCGGCCACCGCGGACGCATTCTTGCTGGCGGCAGGCGCCGCCGCCTTTGCCAGCGCGATCGGACCGGGCAGCGCGGCCACCGCGGCCGGCCTGGCGGCGACGCCGAACTCGTAGCCGTAAGCCCACACCGCAACGCCGAGTGCCAGCGCGGCCAGCGTGACCTTGCGCGACGAGTCGGTCCAGTCGAGGTCGCGCGTGCGCCGCGCCGCCTGCCACGTCGTGCCCCACCAGGCCAGCACGCCGACCATTACCATCAGCATGCCCCACACTTTTTGGCCAAGGAACTCGATCGCTTCCTTTGGCGCCGTCTCGGCGATGATGCCCAGGTGGTGGGTCGAGATGCCCTGGCCATAGTAAGTAAACAGATACACTTCGGTCGGCACGGCGACAAACGCCGGCAGCAGCAGCCAGTGGAACCATGCCGGGCGCTTGAAGATGGCCCACACCGCCAGCCAGCCGATCGCCTCGATGCCGAGCACCTGCAACGGACGCTCGAGCCGCTTGCCCAGCAGCATCGGCACGAACGGCACGGCCGACAGCGCCATGTACGTCAGCAGCAGGTACAGGTTCACGGGGCGCAGCAGCGGGTGTCGCATCGAAAGCATGAAAGCCGGGCAGGAAAGCAAAGGCGCCTATTATCCGGACTTTCCAGCCAAAGGAAAATAATTCCGAAAGAAGACTCTATATAAGAGGGCGGCCGGCGCAAGCGCTGCGGCCGGCGCACGCCAATCGCGTTGCTGATCGGTAAACTGGTTGACCGGCTGGCTGAACGGGCCTATACTCGCGAGTTCTCGAATTTATTCTGCACATCGTATCGCAATCACAGCCGCTCCGAGCTAGAGTGGCTGTCGGCGCCTCCCTTTGCAGTGCAAACCGGGACTAGGTTTTAGTCCCCGGGCAACCGCCCGGGTTATTCATGTTGTATCTTTGTTGGATTTATAACGATGCCAACCATCAATCAACTGATTCGCAATCCACGTGTCGCGCTGACCGTGAAGAGCAAATCGCCGGCGCTGGAAAACAGCCCGCAAAAACGTGGTGTTTGCACCCGTGTATACACGACGACTCCAAAGAAGCCAAACTCGGCTCTGCGTAAAGTCGCCAAAGTTCGCCTGACCAACGGTTTCGAAGTCATTTCGTACATCGGCGGTGAAGGCCACAACCTGCAAGAACACAGTGTCGTGCTGCTGCGCGGCGGCCGTGTTAAAGACTTGCCGGGTGTGCGTTACCACATGGTTCGCGGTGCACTGGATACCCAGGGCGTTAAAGACCGTAAGCAGTCGCGTTCGAAGTACGGTACCAAGCGCGCTAAGCCGGGCAAGAAGTAAGCTGTTGTTTTAAGCTTCGCACCCCATTGAGATAGTTGAACCGATCGTAATGGTCGAGTAAGTGGTTGGTCATGATGGCCACCGCGAGTGTTGCGCAAGCAGCCTCAACTGAAGACTGAAAGGAATTGAAATGCCACGTCGTCGTGAAGTCCCCAAGCGCGAGATCCTGCCGGATCCAAAATTCGGTAACCAGGATGTCGCCAAATTCGTCAACGTGCTGATGCTGTCGGGTAAGAAATCGATCGCAGAAAGCATCATCTACGGTGCCTTCGAGCACATCAAAGCGAAGTCCGGCAAGGACCCGCTTGAAGTGTTCGCTACCGCGATCAACAACGCCAAGCCGATGGTTGAAGTGAAGTCCCGCCGCGTCGGCGGTGCCAACTACCAGGTGCCAGTTGAAGTTCGTCCAGTTCGTCGTATGGCGCTGTCCATGCGTTGGTTGCGCGAAGCCGCAAACAAGCGCAGCGAAAAATCCATGCCGCAACGTCTGGGTGGCGAACTGATGGAAGCCGCGGAAATGCGCGGCGGTGCCATGAAAAAGCGTGACGAAGTTCACCGCATGGCTGAAGCGAACAAGGCGTTCTCGCACTTCCGCTTCTAATCATCCGGCCAACCCCGGGGTGAAATTCAACCCGGGCGCGGCCATGTATCTGTTGTTCGAAGCCGGGCTCATTTTGTTCACAAAATGCCGCTCGGTTTTGTCCATTAAAAGATTTAGGAATATTTATGGCACGCAAGACCCCCATTGAGCGCTACCGCAATATCGGTATCTCCGCTCACATCGATGCTGGCAAGACCACCACGACCGAGCGCGTCCTGTTCTACACGGGCGTGAACCACAAGATTGGCGAAGTCCACGATGGCGCGGCCACCATGGACTGGATGGAGCAGGAGCAGGAACGCGGTATCACGATTACCTCGGCTGCGACGACTTGCTTCTGGAAGGGAATGGCTAACAACTTCCCTGAGCACCACATCAACATCATCGACACCCCGGGCCACGTTGACTTCACCATTGAAGTCGAGCGCTCGATGCGCGTGCTCGACGGCGCCTGCATGGTTTACTGTGCAGTCGGCGGCGTGCAGCCGCAGTCGGAGACCGTGTGGCGCCAGGCCAACAAGTACAAAGTGCCACGCCTGGCCTTCGTCAACAAGATGGACCGCACCGGTGCGAACTTCTTCAAGGTCTACGAGCAGATGCGTGCCCGCCTGAAGGCGAACCCGATTCCGCTGCAGATTCCAATCGGCGCCGAAGAGAACTTCCTCGGCGTGGTCGACCTCGTCAAGATGAAAGCGATCTACTGGGACGACGCGTCGCAGGGCATGAAGTTCGACTACCGCGATATTCCTGCTGAACTGCAAGAGCAGGCTGACGAGTGGCGCCTGAAGATGGTCGAGGCAGCTGCCGAGTCCAGCGACGAACTGATGAACAAATACCTGGAAGAAGGCGACCTGACGGAAGCCGAGATCAAGGCTGCCCTGCGTGCCCGCACGCTGGCGTCGGAAATCGTTCCAATGATGTGCGGCACCGCGTTCAAGAACAAGGGCGTGCAAGCCATGCTCGACGGCGTGATCGAATACCTGCCGTCGCCAGTCGACATCAAGCCAGTTCAGGGCATGGATGAAGACGACCAGCCGACCAGCCGCAAAGCCGACGACAACGAGAAATTCGCTGCGCTGGCGTTCAAGATCATGACCGACCCGTTCGTCGGCCAGCTGATCTTCTTCCGCGTCTACTCGGGCACGATCAAGTCGGGCGACACCGTCTACAATCCGATCAAGAACAAGAAAGAGCGTCTTGGCCGGATTTTGCAGATGCACGCGAACCAGCGCGAAGAAATCAAGGAAGTCCACGCCGGCGACATCGCCGCTGCGGTGGGCCTGAAAGACGCGACGACCGGCGAAACGCTGTGCGATCCATCGTCGATCATCACCCTCGAAAAGATGGTGTTCCCTGAGCCGGTGATTCAGCAGGCAGTCGAGCCGAAGACCAAGGTCGACCAGGAAAAAATGGGCCTGGCGCTGAACCGCCTGGCACAGGAAGATCCGTCGTTCCGCGTCAAGACCGACGAAGAGTCGGGCCAGACCATCATCGGTGGTATGGGCGAGCTGCACCTGGAAATTATCGTTGACCGCATGAAGCGCGAATTCGGCGTCGAAGCGACCGTCGGCAAGCCACAAGTGGCTTACCGCGAGACGATCCGCAAGGTCTGCGAAGAGTCCGAAGGCAAGTTCGTCAAGCAGTCCGGTGGTCGGGGTCAGTACGGTCACGTGGTTCTGAAGATCGAGCCGCAAGAGCCGGGCAAGGGCTTCGAGTTCGTTGACGCCATCAAGGGCGGCACCGTGCCACGCGAGTACATCCCTGCAGTTGAAAAAGGTGTGCGCGGTACGCTCAACACCGGCGTGCTGGCAGGTTACCCAGTGGTCGATGTCAAGGTCACGCTGTTCTTCGGTTCGTACCACGATGTGGACTCGAACGAAAACGCGTTCCAGATGGCCGCTTCGATGGCATTCAAGGACGGTTGCCGCAAGGCCTCGCCGGTCATCCTCGAGCCGATGATGGCCGTGGAAGTGGAAACGCCGGAAGACTACGCCGGTACCGTGATGGGCGACCTGTCGTCCCGCCGCGGTATGGTGCAGGGCATGGACGAGATTCCTGGCGGCGGCGGCAAGATCATCAAAGCCGAAGTGCCACTGTCGGAGATGTTTGGTTACTCGACCTCGCTGCGTTCCGCAACGCAAGGCCGTGCGACCTACACGATGGAATTCAAGCACTATTCGGAAGCGCCTAAACACGTTACCGATGCGATCATCACGGCCAAGGCAAAATAACAAATTGGGTGACAGTGCTGGACATCGCGTAGCGATGTTCTGCCCTGTTACCAACTAACTAGCAAATTGGGTGACAGTGCTGGACATCACGCAGCGATGTTCTGCCCTGTTACCAACTGATTAGAAATCATTTAAGGAAGAACAAAATGGCAAAAGGTAAATTCGAACGGACCAAGCCGCACGTCAACGTCGGCACCATCGGTCACGTCGACCACGGTAAAACCACGCTGACGGCTGCAATCGCTACCGTTCTGTCGAAGAAATTCGGCGGCGAAGCAAAAGCATACGACCAGATCGATGCGGCACCAGAAGAAAAAGCGCGCGGCATCACCATCAACACCGCGCACGTCGAGTACGAGACGGCCAACCGCC